>NZ_JBXGSE010000001.1:0-1137479 GCF_056790235.1 Pseudomonas sp. VMV1 | reverse complement strand
ATTGCTGATAATCTTGCGACATCAGACTTATCTCACAAGCACCCACACGAATTGCTTGATTCAACTTGTTAAAGAGCAGTGGCTGCGACCGTGTCGCTAACCGAGGCGCGCATTCTACGCTAGCCTCACATCCTGTCAAGCGTTGATTTGAACTTTTTCGTTTCAACTCAACCACTTGCGCTTACCTGACCGGTTCAACCAATCTCGGCAGCGGGAGGCGAATCCTACAGCATCCTGAAACGCTGTCAACCCCTCCGCTTCACTCTGTTACCGCCCGAAGGCGTTAACCCAGCGGCGAGGACTCCGTGGACCCCTCGCCCGGCTCAGACCTAAGTGCTTGATTTTCAAGCCGCTTCAGCATCTGCGCCGGAAGTGGGGCGCATTATAGGCGAGTTTCAAAAGGCGTCAACAGGTTATTTCAGAAAACATGCAATAGAGGCCAAGAAGGTGGCCTGAGGTCGAGCTGTCACCTGTGCAGGGTAAGATGACGGGAGACGATGTTTCGAGGACTGCATGACTTCCATCCTGGACCGCTACCGACAACAGCTAAGGAAAACCTTGGGTGACTGGTTTCCCCGCACGACCCTCTTTCTTAAAGGAGAGACGCCGCCAAGTGCTCGGAAAAATGCATCGCCGGTGAAAACCCGGAAGGTGCAAAGGGTGGCAAAGGAGCCGGCTGCGGCAACCCGTGGCGAGAAAGTCGTCACTCCACCTAGCCCACCCATCCCCTCCCCTGCCGCTATCTATGGCCCAGCGTTCTCGGTGAAGCGTTCGCAGGAGCAGCGGATGAAGACCCGCGTCGAGCAGGCAGTGGCACAGGGCATCGTCCAGCCACCTTCGCCGGAGCAATGGAAGATGATCCTCGCTCGCACTCCCGCGACGCGAATCTTTGCCGGAGCGGGCTCGGGCAAGACCACGACACTGGTCCTGCGGGTCGTGTTCATGCTTTGTCATCTGGACATCCCGCGGGAGCAGCTGACCGTCATTTCCTTTACCAAGGCGTCTTGTGATGAATTGCGAGCGCAACTGAGGCGCGTCCTGGCCTTCTGGGACATCCCACTGGATGACGACGCAGCACGCGAACTGGTGCGAACCTTTCACTCCGCCCTGGCGCAACTGGCTCGCGCCGAGCTCAGAGCGACGCAGTGGTTTGAGCAGCTATCGGCCAACTCGAAAGGTGACGAAGAGCCGGATAACGGGTTGCTGGCAGGCGCAACCCTGAACGACAGTCAACGGCAACTGCTGCTGCAGGCCTACGAGACCTGTTATCGAGAAGACGCCGGATTTCGTCGCCGCATTCATCTATTGCTGGAATTGGCAGCACCCAATGAGGAAGCGCCTCCCAGCGTGGCGCTTTTGCAACCCTTCGTACTCAACGGTGAACGCCAACCACAACCGCTACCCGATCTCTTCTATGGACAAGCCTCGTTCGCCGAGACCCTGGGATTGCGTGTCGGCTCGATAAAGAGCAGCCAGCTTGAATGCTCGACGCGGGACCGGATCTTTCTGGAGGCCATGCAGCAATTCTGGCGACACTTTGGCAAGCTGCTGAAGGAGCAGCGGCTGATGACCTTCAATACGGCCTTTGCCGTGCTGACGGATCGCCTGCAAAAGAAGCCCAGCCGCGCGCTGATCGCACGCCTGAACCCCTTCACCCATCTGCTGATCGACGAATTCCAGGATATCTCGCCACAGATCGCCCTCTGGCTGCAGCAAGTGCAACACCGGCTTGCCGAGGAGAAAACCGCACCGTCGCTGATGGCCATTGGCGACGATTGGCAATCCATCTATGGCTGGCGCGGCAGCTCACCGGAGCTTTTCATCCATTTCGACCGCTGGTTCCCTGGCCAGACACCCAGTCAGACCCTGATGCTGGGGACCAACTACCGGTCCTCACCTGCCATCGTGGCGGACGGCGAGCGCATCCTGACACGGGTAAGGCACAAGCAACCCAAAAGCACCCAGGCTTTCCGTGCCGCGGATGACCAAAGCCACGGGGTGAAGGTCGTTGGGCAATTCGATATCGGTCGCCAATTGACCTCCCTGCTCGAGGAGATCAACGCGCAGCGGGGCTATGCAGCGGAACGTGAGCGGCCAGAGCGCTGTGCAGTCATGGTGATGAGCCGACTGAACGCACCCTTGAAAGCCATCAATGAGCAACTGGGTCGCCAGCCCGGCGTGCGGACTTGCACCATTCATAGGGCCAAGGGCTTGCAGGCTGAGGTGGCTATCGTCCTGGATGATGGCCAGCCCCAGCAGCCCCATCCGTTGCGCAACGCGCTCTACGCCGCCAGCGGGCATTTCCAGCAGAGCTATGACGAAGCCATGACCGATGAGGCGCTGCGCCTGAGCTATGTGGCGGTGACTCGCGGCGTCAGTCGTGTGCTGTGGTACACCCGACAGCCACGGGGCGCGGCCGCGATTTTGGCTGGCTGAATCAGGTATCGCGGCAGGTGGCGCCTGAGCGCCAGACGACAGCCGCCCTCTCCACGGGCGGCTGCGTGCCCAGACCTTATTCGATCACATCGAAGTCCTTGAGATGCTCCTCCGACAACTCGAGGCCCAAGCCGGGTTTGTCGTCGTCGAGCTGCAGGTAGCCACCGACCGGCTGGGGTTCGCCCTTGAACACGTAGTAGAAGAGCTCGTTGCCCACTTCCACGTCGAAGACCGGGAAGAATTCGGCCATGGGCGAGGCGGTACTGGCCATGGTCAGGTGGTAGTTGTGCATCTGGCCGGCATGGGGAATGACCGGGACCGACCACGCCTCGGCCAGGGCGTTGATCTTGCGGGCGGCGGTAATGCCGCCAACGCGGTTGGTGTCGTACTGGATGACGTCCACGGCACGACGTTCGAGCAGATCCTTGAAGCCGTAGGAGGTGAATTCGTGCTCGCCGCCAGAGATGGGCATGAGGCCCATCTTCTTGAGTTCGACATAGCCTTCGATGTCATCGGCGATGACCGGCTCTTCCAGCCAGCGCGGTTCGAATTCCACCAGCTTGGGCAGCATGCGGCGGGCGTATTCCAGCGTCCAGCCCATGTAGCACTCCAGCATGATGTCGACGTCGGGACCAGCCAGTTCGCGCAGGGCACGCACCTGCTCGATGTTGCGCCGCATGCCGGCAGGGCCATCCTTGGGGCCGTAGCCGAATCTCATCTTGAGGGCGTCGAAGCCCTGACTGAGATAGCCCTGGGCTTCCTCCAGGAACAGATCCAGGTTGTCGTTGGCGTAGAGCTTGGAGGCGTAGCAGGGAATCTTCTCCTTGGTGCGGCCGCCCAGCAGCTTGAACACCGGCTTGTTGACGGCCTTGCCCATCAGGTCCCAAAGCGCCAGGTCGACGGCGGAAATGGCGGCCATGCCGATGCCCTTGCGACCCCAGGCGTGGGTGCGACGGTACATCTTCTGCCAGAGGTATTCGTTGTCGAAGGGGTCCTGCCCCATCACGATGGGCGTCAGATACAGGTCGATGATCTCCTTGGCCACTCGCGGCGCCAGGGCGCAGTTGCCCAAGCCGACCAGGCCGCTGTCGGTCTCTATTTCCACGACCAACCAGCCATGGAAGCGGAAAGAGCCCATGGCGTCGCCGCGCTCATAAAGGATGTCGGTGGCATTGGTGCAGAAGTGCGCCTGGGGCGGGACGACCTTGCCTTTCCATTCGAAGACGCGGGTGCGGACGCTGGTGATTTTCATGGTGCGGTTCCTTTTCCGGGGATGAGCGAGGCCTGCCGGCGCTTCAAGCCGGTTCGGCGGATTCGGAAAGCGCCTTTGGGCGCCTCGGTATAACTCAGTAGCGGGAGCTACCCAGGCGGCAGGCGATCTCGAAGGCCTGGCGGGTGGCACCGACGTTGGCGCGCCCCTGGCCGGCGATGTCGAAGGCCGTCCCGTGGGCGGGGGTCGCGATGGGAATGGGCAGGCCACCCTGCACCGTGACGCCACGCGAGAAGCCCATGAGCTTGATCGCGATCTGGCCCTGGTCGTGGTACATGGTCACCACGGCGTCGAAGGCGCGGGCATCGCCCTGGACCTTGAGAAAGATGGTGTCCGCCGGATAGGGACCGTCGGCAGCGATGCCCAACGCCTTGGCGCGTTCCACCGCCGGGCCGATCAGGTCCAGCTCTTCGCGACCAAAGCTGCCGTTGTCGCCATTGTGCGGATTGAGTCCGCAAACGCCGATGCGTGGCCGAGCCAGACCGCTGCGCTTGAGTTCGTTGTCGATCAGCTGGATGGCCTCGATCACTCTTTCCTGGCTGAGCAGACCGGGAACCTCCTTGAGCGCGACATGGGAGGTCACGCGCGAGGTCCAGAGATCATCCAGCACATTGAATTCGCAGAACGGTCCCTGGTATCTCAGGTGCTCGGCGAACCAATGCAGCTCATCGTTGTGGCCCATACCCGCCAGGTGCAGGGAGGTCTTGTTCAGCGGGCCGAAGAGAATGGCGTCGGTATGACCGGCCTGGGTCAGGTCGAGCGCTACAGCCAGGGTATCCAGGCTGTAGCGGCCACCGACGATGCTGGCTTCACTGCGCGCGAAGGCACCTTCGGCAGCGCCGCGATAGGGATACAGCAAGGGTATGTCGTCCTGAAAATTCAGGGCCTCGAGGCTGTCGATGCGCCGATAGGGAAATTCGCAGCCGGCGATGCGCATGCCCGTACGGGCTTCGTCCTCGTCGGCGATGAGCACCACGCGGGCGCGGCTACGTACTTCGGGATCAGCTAGCAGCCGGGCGATCAATTCGGGGCCGATGCCGGCAGGATCGCCCAATACCATGGCCAGGCGAGGAAGGGTGGGATTGCTCATGCGGAGGTCCTCAGATAGGTGTCCAGGCGAATAACGTCGGCCACGGGGCGATACAGGCGCTGGGCGGTGTCGTGGAAGAGGTGGCGCTGGGCCGGTGCGGGCAGGTCCGCGACCAGACGCTTGAAGCCACCGATGATGGTGTCGTAGCTGCCGCACAGGCGGTCGACGGGAAAGTTGCTCGCGAACATGGCGCGCTCCGGGCCAAAGATGGCGATGGCCTCACGGACGATCCAGGCGTTGTCTTCGGCGCGCCAGGGCTGGCCTGCAAGGCCGAGCCCTGAGATCTTCAGCGCCACGTTGGGCCACTCGGCCAGGCGTGCCAGGGCCGCTCGCCAAGCGGCCAGGCCCTGAGGGCTGCGATCGGACGGCAGCCCCGTATGGTTGAGGATCAACTGGATGGCCGGAAAATCCCGGGCCAGGCGTCCGGCCTCGTCGAGATTCCACCAGGGCGTCTGCAGATCGAAGTGCAGGCCGTGGCGCTGCAGTTCGGCATAGCCACGGCGCCAGCGGTCGTCGCTCATCAGGGTGCGCTGGCTACCCATCTCGGCCAGGCAAGTCGGACCGCCTGGCTTGTGTCTCACGCTGCGCACACGCTCGAAGGCAGCCTGGTCAGCCAGCAGGTCGGGAGCGTCTTCAGCATCCAGCCAGGCCTGGGCGACCACGGCATTGGGCACGCCATGGCGCTGCGCCAGCTCGTGGATGTAACGGGTTTCGCCCAGGGGATCGCGCGGATCCCATTCGGTCTCGACGTAGACGGTCTGGACCACATTGTGACCGGCGGCGTCGGCGAAATAGTGCTCCGGCAGGTAGTCGCCCTTGATGGCACTGTAGTCGCCGTAACGAAAGGGAATGGTCTCGGCCCCGGACAGCCAGGGGTGGAAGTTGCGCTCGGGCTCCCAGAAATGATGGTGAGCGTCGATGATGGGACCACTGTAGAGCTCAGCCATGCTGCACCTCCCGCTCGTCCAGGGCGATCAGCAGGGTGCCGAGGATGAACAGGCCCGAGCAGAGGGCGAAGAAGCCCAGTACCGCCGGATAGCCGCCCAGATGTTGCAGCAAGAGGCCGACCAGGATGGGCACGGCGATACCGCCGAGACTGCCGGCCAGATTCATCACTCCGCCGATCAGACCCACTCGCGCTGGCGCCGCCAGTAACGCCGGGAAACTCCAGTAGAGGCTGCCCCACATGAGGAAGAAGGCAGTGAGCGACAGCAGCGCCACGGCAGCGTAGGGATCGGTCAACTGCGGCAGCAGCAGAAAAGCCAGCAGCGCTACCAGCCCTGAGCAGGACAGCAAACCCTTGGCCGCCAGCCCGCGACGCATGCCCTTGCGCACCAGCAGGTCGCAGAGGAAGCCGCCCACCAGGGACCCGGCCGCGCCGCAGAGGAAGATGACGAAAGTGGCAGCGCCGATGCCTTTGATATCGAATCCCCGGGCCTGGGCGAGGTAGCTCGGTCCCCAGGTGAGCAGGCCGAAGAACACCATGGCCCAGCTGGCGCGACCGAGCAGGATGCCCGCCAGGGAGCGGCGGGCGATGCCCAGCCCTTGCGCACCGGCCTTGGCCGCCTGAGCCACGGAGGTGCTGCGGCCTTCGTTGATACGCGCGAGCTCGGCGGCATTCACGCCCGGATGGATTGCCGGATCGTCCCTGAGATAGCGCCAGGCGAGCCAGGCCATGGCCAGGGTCGCGATACCGGCGATGAAGAAGGCGGTGCGCCAGGAGCCGAAGACGGCGATCAGGTAGGCAATGAGCAGACCACCCAGGGCCACGCCCAGGGGACCGCCGCAGTCCATCAATACCGCGCCACGCCCGCGTTCGCTGGACGCCAGCCACAGGGAATTGAGCTTGCCGCCGGCGGGAAACAGGGGAGCTTCGGCGGCGCCCAGGGCGACGCGGGAAAAAATCAGCGACAGCCCGCCGGTGGCGAAGGCCGCGATGGTCTGGAAGACGCCCCAGAGGCCGGTAGACCAGCCGATGACCCGGCGTGGGCCGTAGCGGTCAATCAGCCAGCCACCGGGAATTTGTAGGAGCGCATAGGCCCAGAAGAAACTGCTGAGGATCAGCCCCTGGATGGCGGGTGTCAGCTGGAACTCGTGGGCGATGGTAGGCATGGCGATGGACAAGGAAACACGGTCCACCAGATTGATGACGGTAAGGCCAAAGATAATGGCGAAGATGCGCCAGCGGACCCGTGAGGCCTGCAGGGCCGTGGGAAGGACGGTGGCGTCCTCGTGGCGGCTGGTGCGAGATGTCGAGAGCATGGCGTGGACCCCTGGGATTCTTGTTATGGGTGTTCAGCTGCCGGCTGGCGAGATCGACTATCTGGCGAAGGCCGATAACCGTCTAATCAAATCTGTGCATAGGCGTATAGCCCCAGGATATAGGTCAGGCGACCGGATCCTGCCTAGGCGCTCTACCACGCACCAGCCAACGCTCCTGCCCATATGGCATAACTCCAGGCTATCGGTGCATGCCTATTTTTGAGTGGTCGCGAACGCCTTGGGCTGCGCACACTCGGCCACCGACAACAACGACAAGAAAGAGGTAGTCCCATGCGCAGCCCTTCCCTGCTCGCCACCCTTCCCCTGTATCTGGCCGCCACGGTAGCGCCCCTGGCCCATGCCGCCTGGCAGCCGGAGGGCAAGGTCGAGATCGTCGTCGCGGGTGGTCCCGGTGGCGGCACCGACCAGCTCGGCCGGCTGATCCAGTCGATCATCACCCAGCACAAGCTGCTGGACGCCAGCACCGTGGTGTTCAACAAGGGCGGCGGCAATGGCGCTGAAGCCTTTCTGGAAATGAAGCTGGCCAAGGGCGAGGCGGACAAGCTGGTCATCGCTACCAACAATGTCTACTTGCTGCCCCTGACCGCCAAGCTGGGCTACCAGCTCGACGACCTCACCCCGGTGGCGGCCATCGCCGAGGACGACTTCATCCTCTGGACCTACGCCGATGCGCCCTGGAAGGACGCCCGTGGCTATATCGATGCCATCAAGCAGGACCCGGCCGGCAAGCGCATGGGCGGCAGCCAGTCCAAGGACGTGGATCAGACCCTGACCCTGCTGCTCAACCGCACCGAGGGCACCAAGCTCACCTACATTCCGTTCAAGAGCGGTAGCGAAGCCGCAACCCAGCTTGCCGGCAAGCACATCACCTCCAACGTCAACAATCCCAGCGAGAGCCTGAGCCAATGGCGTGGCGGTCAGGTGGTACCGCTCTGCGTGTTCAGCCAGACGCGCATGGGCTACACCGCCAAGGTCACCGACACCCAGGCCTGGTCCGACGTGCCCACCTGCAAGGAGCAAGGCCTGGGCATCGACCAGTACCGTTTCCCGCGCACCGTGCTGCTGCCGGGCGGAGTCAGCGAGGAGCAACGCGCCTTCTATGTGGAGCTCCTGCGCAAGGTGAGCCAGACGCCGGAATTCAAGGCCTACATCGAGCGCAATGCCCTGGTGCCGACCTTCCTCGAAGGCCAGGCGCTGCAGGACTACATCGCCCAGGACACCGCTCGGGTCACCCCGGTATTCGAGGCAGCCGGCTGGCTCAAGCGCTGATCGGCGCAACGACACAGGAGAGACGGCCATGGCCGGAGATTCCCTGATCACCACCCGCTGGGTGGAACTGGGCCTGGCGGCCTTCACCGCCGGGCTCGGCGGTATCGTGATGCTCGGTAGCCTGGAACAGGGCATCGGCTGGGGCGATGCGGGCCCGGAACCGGGCTACTTCCCCTTCTACATTGGTTTGCTGTTGACCCTGGCCAGCCTGGCCACCGCGCTACAGGCGCTATGGCGCTGGCAGGCGTTGCGTATCTCTTTCGTCGAGCGCGCGGCCTTCGGACAGGTGCTCCGGGTGTTCCTGCCGATGCTGGCCTTCGTCGCCGCCCTGCCCCTGCTGGGCCTCTATCTCACGGCCTTCCTGTTCATCGCCTGGTTCATGGCGCGGGATCGCCAGCGGCAACGGCGCTACGGCGTGCTGCAGATCCTGGCCACCGCTGGCGGGGTGAGCCTGGCCAGCTATCTGATCTTCGCCCTCTGGTTCAAGGTACCGCTGGACGCCGGTCCCCTGGCCGATCTGGCCCGCCTGCTGAGGACAATGTCATGAGCGAATTGGATTCCCTGATGCATGGGATGGGCATGATCCTGTCCTTCCAGCACATTGGCCTGATGGTGATCGGAGTACTGCTCGGCATCCTGGTGGGCGTGCTGCCCGGCCTGGGCGCGCCCAACGGCGTCGCACTGCTGCTGCCGCTGACCTTCACCATGAGCCCCACCTCGGCCATCATCCTGCTCTCCTGCATGTACTGGGGCGCGCTGTTCGGTGGTTCCATCACCTCCATCCTGTTCAACATCCCCGGCGAACCCTCCTCGGTGGCCACTACCTTCGACGGCTACCCCCTGGCCCGCCAGGGGCGCGCCGGGGAGGCTCTCACGGCGGCCTTCACCTCGGCACTGCTGGGCGCCCTGGTCGGGGTGCTGCTGCTGACCTTTCTCTCCAGCCGTATCGCCGCCTTCGCCATGGAATTCAGTTCGCCGGAATTCTTCGCCGTCTACCTGCTGGCCTTCTGCACCTTCATCGGCATGAGCAAGAATCCGCCGCTGAAGACGGTGGCGGCCATGATGATCGGTTTCGCCATGGCCGCAGTGGGCATGGATACGGTGTCCGGCAATCTGCGCCTGACCTTCGACCAGCCGGCGCTGCTCTCGGGCATCAGCTTCGAGGTGGCGGTGATCGGGCTGTTCGGCATCGGCGAGATCCTCTGCACCGTGGAGGAAGGCCTGGTCTTTCGCGGCGAGCAGGCACGGATCACGCTGCGTACGGTGCTCGGCACCTGGAAGCAGCTGCCACGCTACTGGCTGACCTGGCTGCGCAGTGCCTTGGTCGGCTGCTGGATGGGGGTGACCCCGGGTGGCCCGACCGCCGCCTCTTTCATGAGCTACAGCCTGGCGCGGCGCTTCTCGAAAAATCCCGAAGGCTTCGGCAAGGGCGAACTGGAAGGGGTGATCGCTCCGGAGACCGCCGACCACAGCGCCGGCACCAGCGCCCTGCTGCCCATGCTGACCCTGGGCATTCCCGGTTCGGCCACCGCGGCGGTGATGCTGGGCGGCCTGATGATCTGGGGCCTGCACCCCGGGCCGACCCTGTTCGCCGAACAGCACGACTTCGTCTGGAGCCTGATCGCCAGCATGTACCTGGGCAACGTGGTCAGCCTGATCGTGGTGTTGGCGACGGTACCGCTGTTCGCTGCCATCCTGCGCATTCCCTTCTGCATCATCGCGCCCATCATCTTCACCGTCTGCGTGATCGGCGCCTATTCGGTGCACAACAGCCTGTTCGACGTCTGGCTGATGCTCGGCTTCGGCATTCTTGGCTATGCCTTCAAGAAGCTCGGCTATCCCATCGCCCCGCTGGTACTGGCCGCGGTACTGGGCGACAAGGCCGAGGACGCCTTCCGTCAATCGATGCTGTTCTCCGACGGCCAGCTGGGCATCTTCTGGTCCAACCCGCTGGTGGGCAGCCTGACCACGGCTGCTCTGCTGATGCTCTGCTGGCCCCTGCTGGCGCGAGGACTCCAGGCACTGCGCCTGGGCCAGCCACGGACCAAGGTGCGCCCCTCGTGAATGCGCCGGCCTGGCGTGGGCGAGCACCGCCCGCGCCAGGCACCGACTCATGCGCTACCCTAGCCGGCTCCCCCGCACCCCGGTTGGCCAGCATGACCCGCATTCCCGACGCTCACACCATCCATAGCCGTCTGCGCCTGCGCCAATTGCGGCTGGTGCTGGCACTGGCCGAATTCGGGTCGCTGCGCCGCGCGGCCGACGACATCGGCATGACCCAGCCGGCCGCCACCAAGATGCTCCACGAGATCGAGAGCCTGCTGGGGGTGGGCCTGTTCGAGCGCCTGCCACGAGGCATGCGCGCCACCGCGTTCGGCGAGACGGTGATCTACTACGCGCGGATGGTCTTCGCCGAGCTGTCGGGCATGCGCGAAGAGCTGGTCGCCCTGGAATCGGGCAATCTCGGCCGGGTCGCGGTAGGCGCCATCCCGGCGCTGGCCTCGGGACTGCTGACCCGCACCATCGCCACCCTCAAGCAGAGTCATCCGCGGCTGTCCATGTCGATCCAGGTGGACACCAGCGACGTGCTGGTCCAGGCGCTGCTGCAGGATCAGCTGGACGTGGTGCTGGGTCGCATTCCCACCGGGGCCCGCGCCGAGGAGCTGCTGTTCGACAGCCTCGGCGAAGAGGTGCTCTGCGTGATCGCCGGGGCGCAGAATCCCCTGGCCCAGGCCACGCACCTCACTTGGGGCGCGTTGCAGGAGCACACCTGGGTGCTGCAGCAGCATCCCAGCCCCATGAGGGCCATCATCAACCAGGCTTTCCACGATGCCCGGGTAGACATCCCCGGCAGCATCGTCGAGACCACTTCCATCATGACCCTGCTGGCCCTGCTGCAGCAGACCGACATGCTGGGCGTCACCCCATTGTCGGTGGTCAATGACTATCCCGGTCGGCATCTCCTGGCCGTGCTGCCCATCGCCTTCGAACCCCGGCTGCCACCCTATGGGCTGATCCGGCGGCGCCATCGGGTGCAATCCTCGGCCATGCAGACCTTCATGGCGGCGGTGCGCAGCGAGCATGGACGCTTGCGTCAGGACGACGGCTGAGCGAGTGGTGCGGGGCCATTGATTGCCCCACCCCGATACCTTGGGCATAGTGAACCGGCCTGCCAGACGCCGGAGCCAACCACCATGCTCGCCTTGTCGCCTCTCGCCCACCGTGCTCCCTGCCGGGGTCGCCCATGACCCAGCGCATCATGCTGCTCACCGGCGCCAGCCGCGGGATCGGCCACGCCACCGTCAAGCTGTTCCGCAGCCTGGGCTGGCGCCTGCTTACCGTCTCGCGTCAACCGTTCTCCGAAGAATGCGCCTGGCCCGAGGCGCGCGAGGCCCATATCCAGGCCGATCTTGCCGACCTTTCCCAGATCGATCGCCTGGTCGCCATCGTTCGCGAGCGCCTGCCCAGCGGCAAGCTGCACGCCCTGGTCAACAATGCCGGTATCTCACCCAAGGGACCCGATGGCAGCCGCCTCGGAGTATTGGCATCGGATGCCGACACCTGGACCCAGGTCCTGAACGTCAACCTGGTCTCCACCGCTCTGCTGGCCCGCGCCCTGCTGCCAGAGCTGGAAGCGGCCCAGGGCAGCATCGTCAATGTCACCTCCATCGCCGGCTCACGGGTGCATCCCTTCGCCGGGGTAGCCTACGCCGCGTCCAAGGCGGGTCTCGCCGCCCTGACCCGCGAACTGGCCCATGAATTTGGCCCCCGGGGCGTCCGCGCCAACGCCATCGCCCCCGGCGAGATCGCGACCTCCATCCTTTCGCCCGGAACCGACGGCCTGGTAGAGGCGGAGGTCCCGCTCAAACGCCTGGGCACCCCTGATGAAGTCGCCGAGACCATCTACTTCCTCTGCAGCGAACGTTCCTGCTACATCAATGGCGCCGAGATCCATATCAACGGCGGTCAGCACGTCTAGGCGGCGCCCCGTTCTGGAGACTGTCCACGAAAACTCGTGACGGGCAGCCAATGCACCATTATCGACTCTCTGGCCAGCGGCTCGACGCCAGGCAGGAATACCTGCTTAACGCACTATAAATGTTATGTTATAACGTAAGTTAAATCCCGAATTTACTATTCCAGGGATGCAGCCGTCCTACAGCCTCTTCCATCCGTGATGACCATGACTATCCAAGCCAACCTCCCCAGCAAGAAACTCCCCGTTACCGTGCTGTCCGGCTTTCTCGGCGCTGGCAAGACCACCTTGCTCAACCACATCCTCAACAACCGCGAGGGCCGTCGGGTGGCGGTCATCGTCAACGACATGTCCGAGGTCAACATCGACGCCGCTCTGGTCCGTGACGGCGGCGCCGAGCTGTCACGCACCGAGGAAAAGCTGGTCGAGATGAGCAACGGCTGCATCTGCTGCACCCTGCGCGAAGACCTGCTGCTGGAAGTGGAGCGGCTCGCCCGGGACGGCCGCTTCGATCAGCTGGTCATCGAATCCACCGGCATCTCCGAACCTCTGCCAGTGGCCGAGACCTTCACCTTCGCCGGCGAAGACGGTCGCTGCCTGGGCGATGTCGCCCAGCTCGACACCCTGGTCACCGTGGTGGACGCCTTCAACTTCCTGCGCGACTACGCCTCCAGTGATTCCTTGGAGTCACGCGGCGAATCACTCGGCGAGGAAGACGAGCGCACCGTGGTCGACCTGCTGATCGAGCAGATCGAATTTTGCGACGTCCTGGTGGTGAACAAGCTGGATCTGGTCGAACCGGTGGAGCGCGACCGCCTGTTGGCCATCCTGCGCAGCCTCAATCCTCGCGCGCGCCTGGAGTTGACGAGCTTTGGCGCCGTGCCGCTGGAACGCGTACTGCAGACCGGCCTCTTCGACTTCGACGAAGCCGCCAAGGCACCGGGCTGGCTGCAGGAACTGCGTGGCGAACACACGCCCGAGACCGAGGAGTACGGCATCTCAAGCTTCGTCTACCAGGCCCGTCGCCCCTTCCACCCCGAGCGCTTCTTCACCCTGGTCGAACAGGAATGGCCCGGCGTGGTGCGCTCCAAAGGCTACTTCTGGTTGGCCAGCCATCCCGCCCATGCCGGCACCTGGTCCCAGGCCGGCGCCGTCGCCCGCCATGGCGTGGCGGGGCGCTGGTGGGCCGCGATACCACCCGAGCAGTGGCCGGAGGATGAAGAGACCGTCGCCTTCATCAAGGAAAAATGGCACGAGGGCGTCGGTGATGCCCGCCAGGAACTGGTACTCATCGGCATGAACATGGACGAACCCTCCCTGCGCGCCAAGCTGGACGCCTGCCTGTTGACCGATATCGAGCTCGCCGCTGGCCCCCAAGCCTGGGTAAAGCTGCATAACCCCTTCAGCGACTGGCCCCAGGCCTCCGCCCTCCACTGATCCGAGCCCTGTCGATGAATGCCATCCTCCCCGACGTCTCTCTCAGCGAGACCGCTACCCTGCCCGCCGCTCTCGATTGAGTCGGCATGCAGCACATAGATCTCCCTCTTCGCCTCGGCGAAGGTGATTTCGGCGGTCTCCTGCCCGCCAGCGCCGATGTCCAGGTCGACCTGCCCGCGGCCACTGCCAAGGGCATCCATATGTCCCGACTCTACCAGTTGCTGGATCGGCTGGGGACGGACGCGCCCTTGACACCCGAGCGGTTGCGCCTGCTGCTGATCGAAATGGTCAGCAGCCATCGCAGCTGTGGTTCCCGCGCCGCTCGGTTGCGCCTGGATTTCGCCCTGCTGGTCCGTCGTCCCGCTCTGGTGACCGCGGAGCTCAGCGGCTGGAGACGCTACACCGTGCGCCTGGACGCCAGCTGGGTAGCGGGTGTCTTTCAGCTCAATGCCCGGGTGGAAATCGCCTACTCCTCCACCTGCCCCTGCTCGGCCTCACTGTCGCGCCAGCTGATCGAGCGGGCCTTTCTCGAAGAGCATGGGACGGCTACCCAACTGGATCCCGCCACGGTCGCCGGCTGGCTGCGCCGCCACGCCTCCCTCGCCACACCCCACAGCCAGCGCAGCCTGGCACAGGTGCGCGTCGGGATACCGTTGGGTGTAGCCAACCTTGGCCTGCTGCCCCTGATCCAACGCTGTGAAAAGGCACTGGGCACTCCGGTGCAAACCGCCGTCAAACGCGCCGACGAACAGGCCTTCACCGCCCTCAACGGCAGTAACCTGATGTTCGTCGAAGACGCCGCGCGCCGACTACTCGTCGCCCTGCGCGACAGCTATCAGGACGTCAGCATCCACGTCCGCCACCTGGAAAGCCTGCATCCCCACGATGCCGCGGCCTGGGCCGGGACAACCAACTGATCCCTGTGCAAGACGCAGAGGCTCTGCCTCCAGCGCCGCCACTCGTCGTCTGTCCGTCGATACCGGGTATTTGCCGCTTTAATGAAAAACGAGGCGCCCACCAGAGGCGCCGCTCCTCTTTCGTCTTTCAGGAGAGGTTTTTGATGAGACCATCTGTTAAAGCGGCCGCCCTGTTGGCCCTGCTTGGAGCCTTCGGTACCAGCGTGGCACTGGCGGAAAGCCCGCTGGAAAAGAGCGTGCGTCAGGACGGGCGTGATACCCGTAAGGATGCCCACGACGACGCCAGGGAGGTCGACAAAGGTGCTGCCCACACCGCCGACGAAGCAGATCGTACCGATAACCACCTCGACAAGGAGCGGCATCGCGAGGACAAGAAGGCGGACAAGGAATACAAGAAAACCCTGTAGTCCGCACAGGCCAGGACAAGGCCCGGGACGTCTACCGTCCCCAAGCGCTGCCCACCTACCTCGGCCGAATCCAGAGATCGATAAGCTGCCCTGGCTTCCAGTACCGCAAAACGTAGCTTCGAGTCTTTTCCCGGCAGCCACCCAGGCTACGTCCCGGTCGCCGCCCGCGCCCTCGTCATCCCGCTGAAAGACGACGCCTTTCCTATGATGCTCGGTGATAAAGGCTGCTGTTGGTTACCAAGGATCAACGGCTATCTGCACTTCTGCCATATCCAGTTGTCAGACCACCTCAATCGACGTCGACACCGTGCTAGGCAACCACCCATGAATGCGCCTGTGAAAGAACAGAAGGTGATCGACGCGATTGCCATAGGAACCTGCGTATCAGCAATTGTCTTGCTGTTGAGCTTTGCTGACGCCACAATCGCCGCTAATAGCTGGCTCCCACCGGCCAGCACCCAGACTGAAAAGGATATTTCAGTTGCGCTATCAGTTAACAAGGACAGTGACGCTCTTCGAGCCCAGGCCCCACTATCGGATAAGTAGCACCCCGTTGAGGTCCGCAGCTCTTCGCCGAGGACCGCTATCCAGCGATGAGGGCCTGCTGGCAGTCACTTTGAGCGCGATGTGCGTTGGCCTGGCTACCATCTTCGTGATCGCCATGGTCGCTTCGTGATAGGCGCTAAATGCTTCCACTTGCGGCGTCTGCTAGTGGCCGGTCAGTCGTCGACGCCTTGCAGTCGAGGCCTGTTGCCCTGACTGCTCATCCCAAGAAGCAGGCACCTTCGAGCCTTGGACAACCATGCCACTTGGCTCGCCTATCCAGCGCAGCGCCTGCGCTTCAGACTGACCACGGGACCCTGCAGGCCATGGCTGCCGGGATGATCGGAGTCAGGGGCTCTCTTCCACCCATGACAGGGCGTTGAAGTGGTTCCGCGATATTTTCGGAACACCTTCCTTTCTACCTGCCCGACGGCCCTTGAAATCCGCCTCCTCAGACAGCAAAAAGCCCCGTAGGAACGGGGCTTCGAAGATGGCGGAAGCGCAGAGATTCGAACTCTGGGACCCTTGCGAGTCGGCGGTTTTCAAGTCTGCCGGGAAATCCAGCAAAGGCGCTGCCTGCATAGCTTTTTCATTTCCGTAAGTCATACCTACCGAATACTGCTCCAGCCCAGTAACAGCGCGGCATGCCAATCTTGATACGGAAACGATTTTCTCCCCTTTCCCGGCGTTCTGCCGACCCCAAATCCCTCGCCAATCTCCCGTCATCGCTCTCACCTGATAATGTCCGCTACTGCGCTCCCCGGCTCATTTCGATTTCTGCCGAAGCATAGATTCGTGAGCGACTCCTAGCCGGCCTATACACGTCGATGAGCTATAATCACCCTTTGGTTCGAGTGCCTTTGGGGTGGTGAGCCAAGGCCCGACCAGGATCGCGGGCCTTTTCTTTTCTACCTCTATAGCGGAAGTGCCAGCCACCCTTATAGATGTCCAGCGCCGTCAGCACGCCGGCTTAGCAAGCGGCACGGTGGCACGGTGGCACTTAGCATCTTCCCTCAGGTCTATCGAGCCCCATCATGGCTAAGCAGCCGACATTGCGGAGGCCGCAGTGGCCGTTGACGATGAAGAAGTAGAAAGCCATATCATGCTCTTGAATCAGCTGAACTTGAGCATGGTAGTGGCTCACGCCAAGACCGACCCACGATTTCTAGCCCAACTCATCCACCGACTGGAAGAGCGAGGCGTAGACGACCGAACGGACGAGGAAAACTTATTACTCGAATGGGCTCGATTCACCCAGCGCACGTACGGCAAAAATGACTGACGAAGAGCTCAAACTCGCCATTTTTGTCCTGTTGGCCGCAATGGCAATAACAGCCATGGTGCTGCTCTCTGCCGTGCTAGATTTCTGGTAGCTCCACCCCTCACGGTTTCTGGCCCGTTAAACCAAATCGATAGCCAGGCTTGGGCCAAGCCCGCTTCACACTGGGCTCTTTTTGCACTCTCGCCAGCGACGGCACCTTCACCATCAGCATGTAGATCAATGCGCAAGTCCCCTCTCGCCCAAGCCCTACTCGACGCCCATCTGCGTATGACGCTGGCCGACCTCCCTTCAGACGAGCGCGATAATCAGTGCGACCTGATCGCTGATCTTATGGGCCGGGACATCGTCATCAGCAACACAGTCGAACAGCAGGACTGGCTACTGGCAAAGGCCTGGGCATCGGCCGTTGGGAGAACGAAGCGGACCCTACGCCACTCGGGGCCGCGCCGGACGGTAAACATGGAGCAGATTCGCGCCATCCTCGCGGAGGTGCCGAAAGGGGCATAGATGGGATCTTCCCGCCATGTAATTCCTCGGCTATGAGGGGTTACTGGCATGCCTCTACTGCTGCCCTCTCCCCGTGCAACCCGCTGGCTCGCCGGACGCGACACACCGAGGCCAGCGTGCATATCTGCAGCCTCATTCGCGGAATTGTCTGACGATTAATGTCAAAATGACATCTAATCCTTATTGCGCGAAGGAGGTAGGCGTGCAAAGAAAAAAGCAATTGAAGTGATCGCGATTGCGACGTGTGGCGCCTCATTCGCCTTGCTATCCGCATTCGTTATCGCAATACTCAGCGCAAATGGTTTGACCATAGAGTTCAAGCCAGAGACCGGAAAGGAGCGTTCGGTTGCGCTATCAGTTGGCAAGGACAGTGACCCTATTCAACCCTGGTGTCCACTATCAGGCGAGCAGGCCTCCGCCTCTCTCAGGGCCGTTAGAGGAGGACAGTAGCGGCAGCGAGCAACTGTTCCTTCTCTTTACGCTCAGCGTAATGTGCGTAGGACTGGGCACGGTTTTGCTCGCTGCGTTACAGGCTAGTTGACGGCCTTAGAACATCGTCACTGGCAGCTTACAGCTGCAGCTTCCAGCACTCGCTCGTAACCGACTCGCTGCCGACGCTCTGCTAGCAGCGCCCTACTTTCACCTCCTAGGCATCTTTCTTTCGCAGCTCTTCAGGTGCCCAGGACGGCTCGCTGGTGTCTCCATATTGATACAGCGCTAGACCGGCATCTAGGCGCGATTCCGAACAGTTTAGTAAGCGTCATCAGACCTGTCGGAAGGACATGCTCGAAAAGCTTGGGCAAAAATGTACTTCAGAAACGAAACGACGAGCCGAAAGCTTGAAATCCCCTTCAGCAGAGCCACGCCCATGTCGCTTCGATCCTTGTCTATAGCCAAACGATTAATGCTCGGTTACGGCGTCCTCGCTTTGCTTGTAACCAGCCTCGGAATGTTCGGTCTGCTGCAGCTTTCAGAGCTTCGAGCTCAGGGCGTCATGATTGAAACCAATGCCGTCGCTGGCATCGTTGAATCCAATAACCTCGCTTTGCAGGTGGCACGTACTCGCACCGAGGTAGTGCGTCTGCTTACTACATCCGACGCGCAAGCCTTGGCGCCAATCGAGAAAAAAATACGAGAGCTCATCGTGTCTGCGCAGGAAGGATTCGGCCGCTACGAAAAACTGGTTGATTCGGACCGCGAACGACGCGCCTTTGATAGCCTAAAACGATTACATCAGGATTATGTGAGCGATATTGATCGGGTGATCGGCTTCCTGGCTAATGGCAAGCTCAGCGAAGCACAGGCGCTAGTCCAAGCCACCATGGCCAGCATTGGGGCCAGAATGGGTGACGAAACTGAGGCCCTACTCAAGATCAACAATGAAGACATGCAGGCCACCTCGCAGGATTCTGATGCCACATACAGCGATGCACGATCTATCACTTGGACGATCATTGGCCTTGCTCTGTGTCTGACCGTGCTGCTGGCCTGGCGCCTGACGCTGAGCATGACCCGGCCCATCGCCGAGGCCGTGGCCGCCGCCCGGACCATCGCCAGCGGCGATCTGACCCAGACCTTGGATACCCGCGGTCATGACGAAGCCGCCCAGCTGCTGCAGGCCATGCAGCAGATGCAGACCAATCTGCGCGACACCCTGGGGCACCTGGGCCATTCCGCTACCCAGCTGGCCTCCGCCGCCGAGGAAATGACCGCGGTCATGCAGGAGAGCGCCCACGGCCTGCAACAGCAGAACAGCGAGATCGAGATGGCGGCCACCGCTGTCACCGAGATGAGCCAGGCGGTGGACGAAGTGGCCGGCAATGCCGCCTCCACCTCGTCCGAATCGCGCCAGGCCGCCGATACCGCGCGCCAGGGCCAGCAGCAGCTGGGCGATACCCTGGGCGCCATTGAGGTGCTGACCGAGAACGTGCTGGGTGCCAGCGAACAGGCTCGCCAGTTGGCCGAGCAGACCCGCAATATTAGCCAGGTGCTGGACGTGATCCGCTCGGTCGCCGAACAGACCAACCTGCTGGCGCTCAACGCCGCCATCGAAGCCGCGCGTGCCGGTGATGCCGGTCGCGGCTTCGCCGTGGTCGCCGACGAGGTCCGCGCCCTGGCCCATCGCACCGGCGAATCCACCCGCGAGATCGAAGGCATGATCGGCAGCATCCAGCAGGGCACCGGCCAGACCGTCGATGCGCTGCTGACCAGTGCCGACCAGGCGCGCCAGACCCGAGAGCAGGCGCAGTCGGCCAACGCCGCCCTGGCCGCTATTGCCCAGTCAGTGTCGGGCATCGACGAGCGTAACCTTGTGATCGCCAGCGCCGCCGAAGAGCAAGCCCAGGTGGCTCGCGAGGTGGACCGCAACTTGGTACGTATCCGCGATTTGTCGATGCAGACCGCTGCCGGCGCACAGCAAACCCGTAGCGCCAGTCAGCAGCTCGCCGAGCTGGCGGTGGAACTAAATAGCCAAGTGAAACGCTTTCGCCTTTAGCTTACAGCCATAGCCAAGAGGCGTGTTGCAACGGAAGGAAGCGCCAGATCGCACAGGTTGTTAGGCGTGCTGGCGCTTTAATATATCCGACGTCAGCCACATGATCTGACTAGGCGCACTTTTCGAATGTATAGCTGCAGTCTTGCTACTCAACCTAGGCTGCGCAAATCCACCTATCGCACCAGGCAGACCTCCCGGACGTATTGCTGCAACGCCCTTAAGGCTGCCTGGTCGGCGATGATGCCGGATCGGACGTCGAGAACGTTGCGTCCAGCTTCTGGAGAGAGTTCGACGGTTCCTGCATGGTCCACGCTGGCGGTGCCGGCGGCTTCGGGCAGACTGACGGGATTGGCTGGACAGTTGGCTGCGACACGCACCCCGCCGCCGCGCTCAAGCTTGCCGCGCAGCACATCATTCTCAGCTTGTGCATCCCTCAACTCCTTCGTGTGCTTGCGATCCAGCTCGGCAACCGCCTGCTGGGCTTCCTGCTGCTTAGCCAGCGCCTGCCGCACCTGCTGGGCGGCGGCGTTCGAGATCGCCGCCAGATCCGCCTGGTGGGCCGTGCGCTCCTTCGCGGTCTCGGTCTTCGCTTCCGCGATCTGCCCAGATAGGTGCCAGCCGTTCAGGGACCAGCCAATGCCGATCCCGACGGCGAGCAGGACGACAACGGCGCCAGCGATGAACCACGCCCTGTACTGCTCGACAACGCCCATCACGCCACCCTATCCAGCAACAGCTGGAAGTAAGGCTTCACCGTGTCCTTGAGCAGGTCGTGGCCGAAGTCGTTGGGGTGGACGTTGTCCCCGGTCGCGCCATCCCGGATTTGGTCCTGGCCAGCAGCGTCCCGGCCGCCGGTGATGGCAGCGGCGAAGCCTTTGATGACGATCCCGCCCGACACCCGGGGCAACCAGTTCGCGTTGTAGTCGCGGCGGGCCTGGTCGTTGGCGCCCACCGCCTTGTAGCTGGTGTTAACAGGGGTCGCCTCAGGCAGCAGAACCACAGGGCGCTGGCCCGCGGCCTGGAGCGTGGCGAACACACGACCCAGGGATCCACGCAGCCGGCGCAGAGCCGCGGCGCTGATGCCGGTACCGGCGGTGACGTCGTTCCCCGACCAGGGCGAATAGGTGACGATGGTCGGCCGCACGGCGTTGATGTGGTCGGCCAGCATCCGGCTGTAGAGGTCCGGGGCCTGGGCGTGCAGCGCAGCGTTGAAGTATTCCAGCGGGCGCTCTGGGGTCGACAGCTCGTAGACCGCTCGCTGCATGCCGCCATAGTCCCGCACGTTTCCACCCAGGCCTTCCTGGATGCTGTCCCCTAGGATCATCACCTGGTGGCCACGCGCGAGGGTCTGGTACTGGATGGCTGGCACCACCGCCTTCTCGTCGCCACCGCTCGTGTAAACGCCGTTCTGGGTGAACGCTGGCTTATTGGTGACCCCGGCCACCTCCTGGTTTGAGCAGCGGTAGACCCGGGGCCCCGACCCGCGCCAGTAGTAGAGGTTGTTGTAGGGCATCGAGGCGACCGAGTTCGCCGGGAACTCAATCCGAACCATGACCACCGGGCGCCCGGCGGCAGAGTCGGTCCGCGGGATGCCGGCCAGGAACACCGGATCGGACCAGGTGATGCTATAGCGCTCCTCACCCAGCCGGGCGGGCAGATCGACCGTTGCGTTTCCATTGAAGGTCAGGTCGATCCACTCGCCCTGCTCCGGCTGGATGAACACCTGGTAGTCAGCGGCCGGCACTGCGGCGGAGACGCCGACGCAGGCCTTGACCCCTGTCACCACTGCGATGTGCACGTTAGGGATGCCGACCCGGAAGGACAGAAAGTCCGACTCCAGCTCGATCTGCATGTTGAAGGTCGTGGTATTGGTCAGCGCCTGGGTGCGCAGGCGGCCGAACAGGTGCTTAGTCAGGACGTTGGTTCCGGTACTCATGAGCCCGGCGAAGCGGTCCCGCTCCTCCATCTGGTCGTAGACCGGCCCCATGGCATTCGGTAGGCGGCGTTGATACTGCATAGTCCCTCTCCTATGAGGTGACGCGGTTGTAGGTCTGCTCGACTTAGGCGGTAGCTCGCTTCGCCTGCTCACCCGCGGCGATGGCCACCCGGGCTGTGGAGCCCAGGAACAGGGCCTGCTCGGCAGTGCGGCGCTTGGTCAGGCCGTGCATCACCGCGCCGTCGTTCTTGTTCCAGCGGAGGAACTGCTCGGCGGCGCCGGCATAGTCCTTGGCGTTCAGCTTGCGCAGGAGCGTCGACTCGCCCAGGCCCTCGGCCTTGCCGTTCCTGTTCTCATCCAGGCCGACGTTGTAGGCGAACGAGACCAGGGCATCGAACTGGCCCTGGGTCAGGGGGACCTTGACCAGGCGCTGAACGCCGGCCTCAGTAGCCGCCAAGTCTTGGACGAAGGCGGCGTCGGCCTGCGCCTGGCTCCAGACCAGGCCTTTCTTGACCTCGCGCCCGGTATGCCCCCAGCCGATGGTCCAGGGGTGGCCGTCCTTGCTGCCGGGGTCCGGATAGGCGACCAGCCGGCAGCTTTCGAAGTGGTGCATGAGGGCGACGCCCTCGGCGGATGTCCGCATAGGTTTTCTCCAGGCATAAAAAAGCCCGCGCGGGGCGGGCTGGGCGTAGTTTCATCCTCATGAGCGTGAGGATTACGGCGAATAGACGGTGACTCGCTGGCCGATTCCTCACGCTCGTGAGGACAATGGGGTCAGGCTGAGCCGACGTCGCCGGTCTGAGCGGGAGCCGCGTCCTCGATCACCGCCGAGGTCACACGCACGCTGGCGCTGTATTTCTTCAGCAGCTGGGCGGTGCGGACCTCAATGCTTGGATTGCTGTTGAGCATCTCCTTGGCCTTGGCCTCGGCTTCTGCCTCGGTGGCGAATTCCATAGAGGCGTCGAGGTTGTAGAACTGGGCGAGTACGACATATGGCATAGCGGTGTCCTCCGGACATGAAAAAGCCCGCACGCGGCGGGCTCGATAGGATTGGGTGGATCAGTAGTTCTCGACGTCGACGACCATGATCTGGCGGTTACCGCCGTTATAGTTGATGGCTCGATCGTTACTGCTGTACGGGCGGACCATGTAGTAGATATTTCGGCTGCCGCATTTCACTGAGTTGCCATCGGTCCAGACCGTGGACGTCAGACTTTCAATGCGGGTCGTCTGCTGGGTCATCGGCTGGACGATATACGCCCAGGCTCTATTCGCCAGCACTACTGCCGGGTATTTCCCATAGTTTCGGGCCTCATCGGAGCTGGAGTTTCCGAGGAAGAAGTCCTGCACCTTGAGGTACTTCATACGGGAATCGAAGACCGGCTCCCGCGTAGCGGGATTGCGCACGATGAGCTTGCCTGCTGAAGCGAACATCATCCCGTACTTGGGCAAATCGAAAAGCCAGAAATCAACATCGAAATCGAAGGCGCCATCGGGGATCCCGTACAGCGTGTAGGTCACCTGGCCGCCGTTCACCACCGAGTGGGTGATGCACACCGGGTATGGCGCTCTCACGGCGAGAATCGGCTGGTCTGCGTTGACGGTGAAGGTCACCGTTCGGACGTAAGGGTTCGCCTGGCCCGAGGAGGCCGTGCGCACCCTTCCCGTCTGGCGCAGCGCGAGGTTGAAATAATCCGTGTCGATAGCCACGGTCTGGTTCTGGCGGCGAAGCTTGAAGCCCGGCATCAGTAGACTCCAAAGCGGATAACGGTCCCGACGGGCATGCCGCTCCAGATGATGGAGCGGCCTTCCAGGCGGACCTGATTCCCGGTGCTCTGGACACCCTGCTGGTTCTCACTGGGCGTAAAAAAATAGAAGGGGGTCCCTGAGATGGAGTCGGGGATGTCGATCCGCCCGCTGGTAGTGCCGCCGTTCACCATGTGGGAGCCGACCAGCCGGACGATGCTCTCATTCAGCTGGAAGATCACCCGGTTCTGAGCGTCTCTGTTGATGAACCCGGGCATCAGCTCAGACTCATTTCGACGAGCACGACGCCATCGGCGACCAGGAAAATGCCGTCTTGGCGCATGATCATGTACCTCCCTTGGGTCGTCTTGTTCTGGATCAGGATTTCACCCGACTTGAAGTCGGTGATCAGTAGCGGTGAGCCGTAGTTGGTCCCGGTTGACGAATAGAGCGTTTCGCCGATGATCCCCTCGCGGATATAAGCCTTGTTGATGAAGGCGGTATCGATGAAGGTCTGGCCGTTCACGACGGAGAAAAACGCCTTACCCTTCCCGTCGATGCCTGGGCCCAGCACCAGGAAGCGGTCAGAAGCGACCGCGACCGTCGACTGCAGCCCAACATTGCCGCCACCAGGTTCAATGCCGACCCCGATGCCAGCCATGTAGTAGGTGCCCTCCTGCGTCACCCCTAATTTCACCGCCCAGCTCGCGTTCACCTTCCCAGCCGTATTGGCCTGGGCCTGGCTGACCTGCTGCACGGAAGCATTGGTGTCGCCCAGCGACGTTTGCAGCGTGCTGATCGATGAAGCCTGGGAGGTCAGCGTGGCGCCCTGCTGGGTCACCTGCGCCTGGGTATCGGTCAGCGCGGTGGCCGAAGCCGCTGCAGACCGACGCCCGATGGCGATGTAGGCGATGTCCACCACCGCGGACGTGTCCTGCGAGTTCAGGAAGTCGAACCGGATGGTGGAATTGCTCATCTTGGTCGACCAGGCCGTGTTGCTGGACAGGTCGATCTCGATGTCCTGCCAGTCGGTGGTGTTCAGGTTGATGCTGAACGTCGCCGTGCGGGCCTCCGATAGCGCTCCATCCTCGTTGGCCCAGTAGATGCGGCCAGGATTGCGGGTGCTGTTGCGCCGGCGGATCCTCATCTTGATCAGGTAGTTCTGCGCGCCGTTGGTGTTGGCGAACGTCGGCAGCCGGAAGTTGGCGTAGCCGGTCAGGGTCGCGTTCTGCTGGTAGGCAGTCAGCGTTGCCCCGCTGGCGGCCTGCTCCAGATAGGCGCCACGCAACGTGTTCAGGAACTCGAAATTGACGCCCGCGGCGAACATGCCGGTGCCGGCGATCTGCGCCTGCAGGTTGGTCAGCTGGTTGGCCTGGCTGGTGATGCTTCCTTCTGCCGAGGTGACACGGGCCCCCAGGTTCGTCGTGGCCGTCGCCGCCGCGTCTGCGGTGGCCTGGGCCTGCTTGGCCGCCGTGATGTTCTCGCAGTGCCAGTCGGTGACGTACCAGGTGGCCGTCTCCGCGTTCAGCGTCTCGATCTGCAGCATGGGATTCAGGAAAGTCTGCCCAGCCGGGATCGTGTGGTCCCAGGTCACGCGGGTCCAAGTCTGCGTGACCGCAGTAGGCGGCGAGCTCTGGTAGGCGGTCCGGCCCCCGAACGGCGTGGTCGCCCTGGTCGCGTAGTGCTGGAACGGCCGGGTGCCGGTGTTGGCGCCAGCCGCTACCAAGGCACTGAACCGGTAGACGTCGCCCGCCTTCACTGGGAAGTTCGGCAGGCTGTTGATGTCCGGGAAGTTATCCCGGGCGGTGATACGGGCTGCGTAGGGGAACGGGCAGTTCGCAGGCACGCCCGCTGCGGTGGTCTGCACGATGTAGAAACCCATCGTGTTGAACGCCGGGTCGAACGTTGGGTTTGGGACCATGTTGAACGACTGCTGCACCGCCCCTTTGATGCTGCTGCTTAAGCTGGTGATCTGGCCGGCCTGCGACGTGATGCTGCTGCCTTGCTGGTTCACGGTCGTGGTCAGGCCGGACAGGGCAGTGGCGGTTGCGTCCTGCTTGTCCGCCAGGTTGCGGGTGTTGTTCTTCCAGCCGGTGGCGGTACTTCCGTTCTCAAGCTGGGCGCGGGTCATCTCGATATAGCCATCGCCATTACCGTCAGCGGCCGAGTAGGCGCGGAAGAAAACCGAGATGCGCACCGTGCCGTCCGGCATGGCGGCGGAGAAGCTAACCCGAGCGCCCGCTGCGGTAAGGGTGAAGAAGTTCGACACCGGAGCGGAAATGGCGACGCCTGATGAGTTGATCGCCTGAATGAAGATCCGCATACGGATGCCAGGAGTTCCTCGCACAAATCCGGAGCAGGTCAGTTGCTGGCCGGCCGTGGCATAAGCGCGGTATTGCGGGTTGGTCGAGAACGAAAAATACCGGGCGCTCTCGTTGATGCCCTTGAAGTCAATGCGCGCGGCTTTCTGGCTAGTGTCCAGCCAGGAGGTAACTGTCGACCAAGTGGCGTTCGTGGTGGCATCCACCACCGAACCATCGGTGTTCCACCCCAAGGGCAAGTTCGGGGTGGCAGGAGTCGGCTCGGTGAAGGCTGGGTTGTAGATCAAGTTCTCACCACCAGCATTGCCAAGGCTGCTCTGCAGATTGGTGATGCTGCTTGCCTGGCTGGTGAGGCTTCCCTCTACGTTGGTCACCCGGCCCGCTAGCTGGCTTGTGGCCGTGGCTTGCCCGGCGAGGCTGTCGATGACCGTCTTGTTGTTGTCCTTCCAGCCGGTCACGGTCGTGCCCAGTTGCAGCTGCGCGTTATCGCAATCCACGGTGACGGTGGAGAGCGTGGCGGTGCCGTAGACCCGCAGGATCAACCGGATACCGACTGTCGACGCCGGGCATTCGCCCAGGCAGGTCAGCCGCTGCGCGGTGCCATCCGCCACAACCCGAGTGCCTTCGGCGTAGTAGGCGGGGGTGCCCGCTGCATCGAAGGCGCGGAACGCCAGGAAGACCACTGCGCCAGCGGTCGCCTTCACGTACATAGACGCCGCCAGCTTCTGCGCACCGGTGACGACCTTGTTGCGGACGTCTTCGTTGTAGATGTAGGCGCCGGCCGAGGCCGACATGCTGGTCAACACCATGCGCTGAGCGAAGGTCTGGGCGTTTAGGAAGGACGCGACCTTGCTGTAGGTCTTGCCCACGTTGGCATCGCCGTCCGCATACCAGCCAGCAGCGACCACGAAACCATCTGCCCAGGTCTCGAACCCCGGGTTATAGAGCAGGTTTTCGCTGCCGCTATCGCCCAGCGCAGCATTGATGCTGGTGATCGCCGAGCCCTGGGCGGTGACGGTATTGCCCTGGCTCGTGACCTGGTTCTGCAGGGCCTGCACGGTGGTGCTTTCGGCCTTGCCGGACACCGAGGTCTTGAGCTGGGTGATGTCGTTGCTGTTGGCGGTGATCTTGCCGCCCTGGGTGCTGACGGTGTTCTCGGTGGAGGTCACCCGGGTGGCCAGGCCATCGCCTTCACGGATGATCGCTCCGGCGTCGCGCCAGTAGGCGGTCGCAGGCGGCGCGTTGCTGCCATCGGCGGCGGCCGGCACGTCCTTCTTGGCCTGGAACAGGGCGTTGTCCACCGTGACGATGGCGCCGGCCTTGTAGGCCTCGGTCTTCTTGTACTCCTGGGCGTCGGCCAGGTCGCCGATCTGATCGATCTGGTTCTGGACGGCGTCCAGCTCCTGCTGCAGCGCACTGCGGGTCTCCGCGATGCGACTGCTGACCGAGCCCGGTACCGAAGCGCTGGCGTCGATCAGATCGATGCGATCGAACAGCTCCTGGCCCAGGGCGCTATGGACGAACTCCTCGGTGATGAGCTGGTTGTACTCGGTCGCATCCGTGCTGGCGGTGCCCACGGTCCAGTTGGTCCAGGGTCCCACGTTGCCGATGCGGTCGATCAGCCGGCCGCGGAAGAACAGGCGAGCGCCGGCCGCCAGCCCATTCAGGGTGTAGGTGTTGGTCGGGAACGCGAACAGACCCATGCTCTGGGCGTTGTCTCCCTGCGCGGTGGTGGCCTGCTGGATCTCGGTATAGGCGCTATCCCCTGCCCCTTCGGCCGGGAATGCCCAGTCCAGGGTGATCTTCCAGGCGCCCGCGGTAGTTTTCAGCAGGGCGAGCGCTGGCGGTGCGCCAACCTTGCCGGTGAGCTGGGTCAGGGTGGACGTCTTCCAGACCGAGGCGATGTCCACGGCGTTGACCGCCCGCACGCGCGCCAAGTAGCCGCCGGCGTAGATGCTCGGCACGTCCACGGCCAGGCTGCCGGTGCGCTGGATGCGAACCCAGTTACCGCTGTCCTTCCGCCACTCGACGTCATAGGCAACCGCGCCGGGCACCGCCGTCCAGGAGATGGTCATGGTGGTGACGGTGATGCCCTGGTTCACGGCGTGGTAGGCCGACAGCGCCACGCTGGCCGGTGCCTCGACGGTACCGGTGGGCAGGATGCTGATCGGCCGGCTTTCCAGCTTCGCGCCGGTATCGATGGCGGCGAACTTCGACGGCTCGAACTGCAGCGCCGAAATTTCGAACACGCCCTCCTCCGGCCGGGTGACCTTCATCACACGGTACAGGGGCACAGCCAGGTCGTCGGCGTCCAAGGTCCAGACAAGCTCTGCCTGCGGCGTTTCGCTATAGGCGGTGGTCACGGCGATCTGGCGGCCCGCCACCTGGCGAATGGTCCGACCCTCGCAGGCACCGCTGGGCAGGTTAATGATCAGGCGATCGCCCACCTTCGCCCGGGTGTCGCGGTCCAGGGTAATGACAGTGCCGGCCGCCGCGCTGATGCGCCCACCGATCTCGGCGCCGGAGATGAGCTTGTCAGCCACCGGAATGACGTGGCCAGGCAGCGGAATGCGGCCATCCATGCCGACGCGGAAGGTCACTGTGCGGTCCTGGCTGTTGGTCAGCAGGATCCACTTGCCGCGGCGCTGGGCCTCGGACTCGCGCGTGCAGCCGATCGCACTGATCTCGACCGGGTTGTCGCCGTAGCGGCGCTGAAGCTTGGCATCTGAGGCGGCGGCCACGTCGGTGTCGTAGTTGTTCGCCGGGTTGTCGTAGCTCACCAGGGCGCGGGTGTAGCGGGTGCGCTCGCTCGACGAGCCATAGGTGAATTTGCCGTCGATGACATTGGCCCGGGTGAAGGCGAAATCGAAGTCGGCAGAGCGCGGGATGTCAGCCTGCACGTTCAGTTGGCCCTGGGCCCAATAGGTCATGCCGCGGTAGATGGCGGCGATGTCGCGCAGCAATTCCCAGGCACCGGCGCGGCTCTGTAGGTTCAGGTCGCACAAATAGCGCGGCTCCTGGCCGCCTTTCCCGTCCGGCACGAGCTGGTCGCAGTATTGAGCGATGCGATAGAGCTCGTACTTGTCGACCATCCAGGGCTTGATGCGCTTGCCCAGTCCGAAGCGATCATTGGTAGCGACGTCGAAGGTGATCCAGGCCGGGTTGTTGGTCCAGGCCGACTTGAAGCTGCCATCCCACACGCCCGAATAGGTGCGGTTCACCGGATCGTAGGTGCTCGGGACCTGGACCTTGCGCGCATTACACTCGACGGTCACGGCCGGAATGTTGCTGAATTGCTCGGCACTGAATTCCAGGTACAGCAGCGCGGTGTTCGGATAGCGCAGCTTGGCATCAATAACTTCGGTGATGCCCGCGATGGACATGGTGTCGGCGATGCGGTTGTTGTTCTGGTTGTCCGTGATACGGCGGACGCGAATTTGCCAGCCGCTGGTGGACTTGGGCAGATCGATCCGGCGCGAGCGCTCGTATCGGGTCGTGGTCTTGCCGTCAACCGCCTCGAGCAGCACCTGCTGATAGGCGCCGCCGTCGGTGGCCACGTCCACGGCGTACTCGATCCGGTAGCCGTTGATATTGCCCTCGCTGTCCTGCTGCTGCAGGGCCGGCCAGGCAAAACGCAGGCGCACGGCGGAGAGCTGGGTGTTGCTGATCGAACGGACCCAGGCCGTGGTGCTGCGCAGCTCCACATTTATGGTCGTCTCGTTCTCCACCGACGGCAGGCCGGGGATATAGGACTGCTCAATGGTGCCCGGCCGCCACTCCCAGGAAACCCCAGTGAAGTTGCTATTGCCCTGCGCATCGGCCAGCGGGGTGTTATCGAGGAAAATTGTCTGGCCAGAGGGCGAGCCATCAAACTCCCCCTCACCCACGGCGATGAGCATTTTCGCCTTGGCGATGCTACGCAGGCTGTCGGCAGCTTCGGTCGGCTCCTTCGGTTTGCTCTCGCCGCCCTTGCGGCCGGTGATTTCGGATGGCAATGCGGCGGTCATGCGTTACTCCAGGGCATGAAAAAGCCCGCACGCGGCGGGCTTCGGTGTTCGGGGAACAGATCAGGAGGCGTCTTCGGCGTAGATGCCGGCGCTGATGATGGCGCCGCCCCAGCGCCGACGGCCGTAGCACATCGGGACAGGATTGCCGCTGGCCGTGGTGTTCTTCGCGCTGCCGAAGGCATAGCTGGGCTGGTTTTCGGGTGCTGCGCTAGTTTTCAGGCCTTTAGGCTGAGGGCTGAGCATCTGTACGACGCCTCCCGCTACCATCCCGATGCCCGCAGCAATCAATGGAGCACCGAATGGCGTGGCCAATAGAAAAATGCCGGCGACGATCATGACCACGCCGACAATCGTCTGCAGAATGCCCCCGCGCTTGCTGCCGCGCAGCACTGGAACGATCCGTAACTCACGAGTACCTGATAGCTCGAATTTGTCAGCGCCGACGTTTTCCCGATTACGAAAGATAGCGAAGACAAGGCCGCGCCTTTCAAGCGCCAAGACTGCCTCACGAAAACCGTCGATAGTGTTCCGCAGCGCGCTGAATGCCTCTTCAGCAGTGCCCCGTTCCAAAAAGTATCGGTGAGTTCGCCCGAACAAGCGCGCCAGCGGGCCAGATAGCTTGATGATGGTCGCAGGAGTGTAGTGCGCTGCTGTGCTCAACGTTTGCTCCAGGCAAAAAAAAGGCCGCCCAGGGCGGCTCGCAACGAGGGACCGGCGTCAGTATTTGACGTACGGGTTGATGTATACGCCTTGCATATCAAGGCTGATCCGGAAGACCTTCTCTTCGCTCGGCTGAAGCTCGGCCGATAGGGTGCGCAGGGCAAGTCCAGCGCATAGGCCAGAGTTGCTTGATCCTATGCTGACGTTCCGCACGCCGGGCCTGACCCAGAAGCTAGCCTTCTCTCCAGCCCCCAGATTTGCTGCCTTCGTCCCATCGACGTAGACGCCAATATCACACCCAGACCCAACCATGCCGCTATCCCGAAGAACAGTAATTCGAGCAGTCGCATCTGGCGTCTTCGCCTGAAAAGCGAAGACCTCATCCAGTGGAGCATTGACTGCCTTTTCTACTGGGATCAGCGTTGTGGCGCACCCAGCGAGCATCAACGCCCCCATGCCTACCAGAATCGACCGCATAGCCACCTCCAGGCTGTGAAAGGGTTCACTCTAGCACCGGCGACTCGCGATGACGCAGGATCAGTCGAGCTCGCTCGTGCCAGTTGCCACCGTAGACGATGACCTCCGAGGGTCGTCCGTGCAGGTGGTGGAGCATGAACGGCCCCGGACCGAAGACCTGGGCCTGCTCACCTGGCAATGAGGGGTCGGTCCCGAGGTAGATGCCTGCGTGGTTGGGGTGAGCCGTGCGCCCGATCTGCAGCACGATCATGTCGCCGCGCTGCGGTCGGTCCACCGGGTAGAACCCCGCTGCCTCGTAGTGCTGCTCGTAGAGGCTGGCGTTCTCTGCCAGCTCCCACCAGCCATCGGCGCGGCTGTAGGCCGGAAACTCCAGCCCCCACTCCCGCCGGTACCAGTCGGCGCAGATCGCCCAGCAGTCCTGGACGCCGTGGACGAAAGCCCGACCCAGCAGCGGCACGTCTGTTTCCGGCACCAGGATTCGCAGATCCCCCTCAGGCCAGCTCAGGATGTACCAGGTCAGGCCAGAGGCGTTGCACATGGCAACATCCGCCGGCGACGGCCTGCTGCTGGCGTCCGGATGGCTGTGCACCACAGCGAGGATCTCGCCCTGGTCCTCGGCAGCAGCGTAGGCTTCCGGCGCGATGCGGAACTCCTCGCCCGGGTCGGCCGCGGTGTTCTCGCACGGCACGTACCGCTGGCGGCGCCCGTCCTTGATGACCAACCCGCAGCACTCGCGCGGGTAGACCTCGGCAGCGTGCGCCTGCACGGCCGCCAGGATGTACTTCAGCATGATCAGCTCCTGGCGATCAGGGAAACGGCTGGGAAGCCGCCGTGAGGTAGCTCGTTGCCTTCGCCGAAGCGCGGCACGCAACCGGTGCCCAGGGTGCCATCGCAGACATCCCGCGCCGGGTCGTCGGTCAGCTTGCCGTCTTCATCGCGATAAGGCCCGGTGTAGCCGCAGTTCGGTCCGCGGTAGCCGCCGGTCATGGCCCAGTGGCAGAAAGTCGTGCACTGCCGGCCCACGGCCTCACCGGTGAGATCACCTGGAGAGGCCAGCTCCCAGGCCACCGCCTCGCCGTCCTCGCTGGTCTTCTGGTCCATGTACCAGACCTCGACGACCTCCTGGGTGGGGTCGGCAGTCGGGTTTCCGGCAGGAAAGTTGCGTGCGTCCAGGTACTCGACCAGCGTCTCCCGCAGCACCAGGCGGAACTGAAGCAGGTCCTCGAAGGCCAGGCACAGCGCGGTGATCCGCCCCGAGACGTTGCCCGCCGAGAACGTTGGCCGCGGCGCCGTCCCATCGCTGGTCGCCTCGATGCCCTCCAGCTGGACAGGCCAAGCCGCGTACTCGACGTCCTTCCACCAGATCGACTTGGCCGGCAGCTGATCCGCGTTGGCGCCCGCCGCTGCAATCTCCTCGGGGGTATGCGGGATGGCATGGCCGTGGAAATACAGCACGTCTGCACCGAAGTCGCTGCCGTCCAGCTCAAATAGCCGGATCTCGGCGCCTGGCTCGAGCTGCTGAAACCGCGTCTGCAAACTCATGGGTGGAACGCCTGCTCGAAGGTGACGGTGAGGGTGTATATGTCAGCGCCGTGCGCCGCCAGGCGATGCTCGCTGGCCTTGTAGAAGCCCAACGCTCCAAGAGGCGGCGTCCACAGGAAGGAGCGGTAGCCGGCGTGGCGATCCAGGAAGTCTCGGATAGCGACGATCGTGGCCCGGCCACCCTTGAAGGTCAGCGGCCAACTCTGCGACTTGTTGTTGAGCCCGTCGCCGACCACCTGGGCATAGCCGTCGCCGAACTGAGAGGTTCGCGTTCGGTAGGTGGCTGTGCCTTCTGGATCGAGCCGTGGGCTCCAGGTGAAAGTCTCAACGGCCATTGACGAGCCTCCAGATAGATCCGCCGGTGGCGATTTGTTGCTGAACGACGCGGAGCGCGCCGTCGCTGATCATCTTGCCCAGCTGCTTGCCAGCGTCCCCGGCCTGAGATTCATCCGTCGTCGAGGTGGCGTTACCACCAGCATCCACATGCACATCGGTTTTGATCATGATCGGCGCAGCCGCGGTCGGCAGCTGGTTCTGGCTACCGCTCAACGCACGGACGCCTAGGGACCCATCCGCCGCCCGAGTAAGGGGCATGATTGCCTCAGGCCCGGCCTCGCCGAACACGCCGGCGCCCTTGGCAAAGGCGAACAGCTTCGGGGTGCTGTGCACCTGGTTGCTGTAGGCCGAAAGGCTCGGGCTGTCGTAAACACCGCCCTTGGCGTTGTAGCTGAGTCCGGCGGTATTCAGCTGCGGGTTGAAGGTAGTGGTCGAGCCGCCGACCGAAGCCGTGGTGCGCGTCGGCGCGGTCCCGCCGCCGAAGTAACTCGCGGCCACCTGGCCGGCAACGCTCAACAGTCCGCTCAGTGCCTGGCTACTGGCCGAGCGCACGGCGATCTTCGCCATGTCCGCCAGCACCGACTTGGCGAAGTCGGCGAACGACAGCTTGCCGGTCATGGCGAAGCTCACGATCGCGTCCTCCATGCTGCTGAAGGCATTGGTGAACAGGCTCTTGGTCTGCCCGGCCACATCGCGCGCGCTCGCCAAATAGTTCTGGTAGGCATCCTGGGCGCCCAGGGACCAGTCACCGCTCTGGCGATCCAGCTCCGCGTAATAGTCGCGGGACTGCTTGAGCGCCTTTTCCTGGCCGGCCCGAATCTTGTCTGCCGCTTCGTTGTACTGGTCCGACCCCAGCAGGTCCTTCGGCGTGGCCTTGTCCAACTGCTCCTGGTAGCGCTGGAACTCGCGATAGATCGACTTCTGCTGGTTCAAGCGTTCCCGGTATTGGTCGCCCAGGCCGGCGCCGTCCAGCTGGCGGCCGTACTGCTCGGCCTGGGAAGCCAGGGTGCTGGCGATCGAGGCGTCCAGTTGGGCCGCTCGCTCGGTGAGCTTCTGCAGTTCCTGCTTGTGGACGATCTCCTGCTCGATTGCTGCGTTCTTCTGCAGCTGCGCCTTGATCTGGTCCTGGCTGGCCAGCAGGCTCTGCTGGTCCGCAGTCAGCGTCTGTTTGGTCTTCAGGTCGGCGATCTGCTGTTCGAACTGCGCCAGCTTCTGCTGGGAGGCCGTCAGCTTGTCGGTGCTGGAGAGCTGCTCTTCCAGGCTGCTCTGCTGCTGGCGCAGCGCCAAAAGGGTGCGGGTCGCCTCGTCATCGCTATAGGCCTTGGCGCGCGGGGTCTTCTTCTTGTCCTTGAACTTTTCTTCGATGCCCGCCAGCGCGCCGGCATACTCGCGCTCGATAGCCGCAGCATCGGCACCGGTTACCCGCAGACGGGCAGCGCGCTCTCGATCCAGCTCAGCGATGGCATTTTTCTTCTTCGCCTCGTTGTCCAGCCCTGACAGGTACTTCTGGTGCATCGAGGTGCTGGCAGCGATGGCTGCTCGCTCATCCTCAGCGGCCAGGCCCTGGGCCCGTGCGATGGAGTCCTGAGTCGCTTTCTGCTGCTTGAGGAAGTCCAGCTGGCCCTGCAGGGCGGCACGCTGGGCGTCCTGGGCGGCCTGATCACGTGCAGCTTGCCGGCCGGTCAGCGAACTGCGCGCCGGCAGCTCGTCCAGCTGCTTCTGCGCCTTCTCGATCTGCTGCGCCAGGGTGTCCTCGCGCCCGATGTTGAGCATGGCGTCCCAGGCCTTCTTGGCGCCACTGGTGACGCTGTTCCAGGCAGATTCCAGGGAGCCGAGGTTTTCCTTGATGTTCTTGGCGCGCTCCTGCAGGGCGCCGGCATAGGTCGCCTCGGCCAGGTTGGCGGCGGCGGTCTTGTTGCCCTGTTCCTCCAGCGCGCGGATCTGGTCGTAAACCGCGGCGGTGAGGTAGTTGTATTGCTCGTTCAGCGCGGCCGAGGCCTTGGTCGGCTCGTCTGCCAGGCGCTTGAACTCGGCGAACGTCTCTGAAACGGCCTTGCCGGTAGCGGACTCCCATGCCACCGCGGCGACGGCCATGTCCTTGAACTGGTCGCTGGTGAGCGAGCCGGTGGCCACCAGCTGCGCCAGGGCATCAGCCGCGGCGCCAGTAGTACCGGTGACACCGCTGACCTCCTTGGCCAAGTCCGCCATCTGCCCGGTGCTCTTGCCTGCCAGGTTACCGGTCGAGACCAGGGACACGCGGAAAGCGTCCTGCTCGGCACTGCCCTGCTTGTAGGCCAGCGCGAGAACGGCAGCAGCCGCGGCCAGTAGCGTAAAGGGGTTGATCATGCCGGTGATGTAGCCGCCCAAGGCGCGTGCCGCCGGGCCGATACCGCCGAACATGTCCTTGAGCTGGCCGCCCTGCTGCAGCAATACGGTCAGGGGCTGCTGGCCGGCCTGAAGGCTGACCACGATGTCCGTGAACTGCGCCGGCACGCCACGCAGCGCCGCGGCCTGGGCCTTGGCGCTCATGGTGTACTTGTCGTTTGCTGAGGTCGCACCAGCGAGGCCATCCCGCATGGCGTTGAGCTTGCCCAGGTACTCGGCATAGTCGTCAGCCGGCAGGCGGTTGGCCTTGCGATGGGCGGCCAGCTGCTGCTCCATCTTGTCCAGCTCGCCCAGACGCGCCACCACCGGGTCGATCTTGCCGAGCAGCTTTTCGAGGTCATCCTGCTGCTTCTGGGCATCGGCCTTGAAGCGTTGCATCGAACGCGTGGCACGGTCCATGCCCTGCTCGAAGCCACCGGTCTTCGCGACCAGGTCAAGCGTCAAACTGCCGAGGGAGCGGGTTGCCATGTCTCAGTTCCAGGTGGTGGCCCGCCGATGCGGGCGATCAATGCCAGGTGGCCATGGCCTTCTCGATGGAAATGCCGTTCGCATCCTCCTCGGCCTGGGCCAGGGCGGACTCATAGGGCATGAAGGCCTCCATCTCCACCTCGCCGCCATGGATCCGGGTCAATACCGTGGCGAGCATGGCGAAGCCGTGCTCCAGGCGATTGCCCAGGTTCAGGCTGCCGCGCCGACGCAGGTAGACGTACCAGTCCATCGCCTCGGCGTAGGTGAGTCGGTTCTTGGCTTCGAAGATCGTGCGCCCGCCGATGCCATGCAGCACGAGCTCGTGCCACATCTCATCGACGGGGGTCAGTTTTTTGCTTCGGCCTTCCCGAGGCCGTTGACCTCATGCACGACTTTCAGCAGGGCGAAGGCCAAGTTCGGCTCGAGGTTCAGCGCGTCCTCGTAGGGGATCTGCTCATCGCCCTTCTCGCCCAGCAGCACGCATTCGCTGATCAGCTTGGCGTTGCGGCTGCGCTTGGCCAGCGCGGCCTCGTCCTCGCCGGCGGCCGGGGCATAGAGCTGCTCGACCACAGCGAACGACTGCCGCTTCACCAGCACGGTGAACTCGTCGATCATCGGCTTATTCTTGGCGTCCAGCTGACCGCGATTCCACTGGATGGTCTTCTGCACGGGCGCCGCTTCGACAAAGGCGCCGGCGGCTTTCAGGTCGTTCAGGTTCATGGATTAGGTGCTCTTACGCTGCCAGGTGGAGCCGCCGGTGCGCTGCACGGTGGCCGCGGTGCTCACCACCGAGTTGGTGGTGAAGTCGAAGGGGAAGTCCGAGACGTAGCCGTCGAAGACGAACCAGGTGCGCGTGGTGGGCAGCACGAAGTCGGTGCCGTCGGTATTGGCCGTCGGCACTGCGGTCTGGCTGCCCTTTTCGTCCTTCGGGCCATCGGAGAAGCCCACCACCCAGCGCACGGTGTTCTTGCCCGAGGCCTGGGAAAGCTCGTGCAACCGGACGTGGCTGGCCTTGGTGGCGTCGGCCTGGATGGTCATCGAGGCGCTGCCCGGGGTGCGCAGGCCCTTCTCGAAGGTGCGGTCCTGATCCTTCAGGGTGGTGGTGTCGATCTGGTCGGCCGGGTTGCCGCCGGGGTTGAAGGCGGTGACGCCCTCGATTTCCAACACGGTGTTCTTGCCGGTGCCGGTGGAAGGCGGGACCAGGGCGAAGATCTGGGTTCCTTGGGTGAGCATTGCCATTGGAGCGTCTCCTGCGGGCATGAAAAAACCCGCCGGAGCGGGTTGGATGGTGATTCGGTGGGTCAGCGGTGGACGATCCAGTCCAGGTCGAAGCTGACGCGGAAGTTCTTGGTCTCGGGGTCGCGCCCCTGGCCGTTGTAGGCGACGACATAGGCCACACCTTCGAGTGCGTCCCGCAGGGCCATAGCGGCCGCGAGGGTGCTGGCGCCGGTGGTGCCGTAGATGTCCACCTGGGTCCGGAACCCATCCACGTCGGGACGGCCGGATAGGAAGTTGTCCGGGTTGCCGCTGATGGTCTGCCAGACGGCGTAGGGCAAAACCGCGTCCGCCTCCGCTTCGCCGAAGGGGTAGACCCGCACCGGGTCGGCGCCAAATAGCGCCTTGACCTCGGCCGAGGCGGCAACGGTCTTGAACAGTGGTGGAAACATCAGACCATCTCCTTGTTCAGCTCATCGTTGAGCACGTCGACGAAGGTCTGGATGACGTCCGGCACGTTGTTGTCCAGCGCCGGCCGCATAAAGGGCTTGGCCCGGGAGTGCTCGGTACCGAACTCGACGAACTTCCAATAGGTGGGGTACGGCGATCGCTTGTCGTACCGGGCGCCGCCGATGATGCCGACGCGCATGACGATACCGCCCTCGCGCCGACCCTTGATCGTGCCCTCCCGGGTGACGATGAAATCAGCGATGTTCATCGGGGTTTCCGGGTCATCCTGCTGGTTGGCCCGGTCGATGGCCTCATCGCGAACGATCTTCATCGCCGCCCGGGCCGCTCGGCGTACCGAGGAGCGCTGGACCTTCTCGGGCAGCTTGGTCAGCCGCTCAATCGCATCGTCCACGCCCTTCAGGGTGAAGGTGATCATGCTCAGCCCTCGTTCAAGCCGCCGGACACCATCAGGGTGAGGTACTCCCGCCCGGAGCTTTTGTCCGGCAAGACGGCCTCGATGTTGTAGGTGGTGCCGAGGTGCACGGCGCGCATGGCAGCGGTCACCCCGGCCCGGTACCGGATGACGATCCGGGCCGTGACTTCGTTCTGGGTAGCCTGGCCTGCAATGAACTCGCGGCCGCTCACCGGCTCGACAGAGCACGGGATGGGCTTTTCGGTCAGGTTCGCCCAGCCACTGAGCATCTCGCCTGTATTCGGGTCCTGGTGGCGCCCATCGCGCTGCAGCATCACGCGCTGCCGGAGCTGGCCGGCGCGCATCACACACCCAGCCCGGTACGGTAGGGCTGCAGCAGGTGCCGCGAACCCATGGGTATCTCGGCGACGGTCACGCCGGTGGCCACGTCCTCGCGATTGGCGAACAGGTGGCCCAGGATCAGCAGGCAGGCGGCCTGGATGGAAGGGTTCAGGATCATCGCGCAGGCCTTCATCTCGACCTCGGCGCGGGCATCGGCGAACGCCTGGGTGGCACGATCACGCGCGCCCTGGCGGTCTTCGGGGTCAACCACCGCCAGAGCGGCAGCCACGGCCTGCTCATAGCGGATACGGGTGGAGCTGATCGCCGCCGGCACCTCGGCCACGGCGGCGTCCAGCGCAGCCTGATCAGCGTAGAACCGGCGCTGCATGAACCGGCTGGCTGAGTCCTCGGCCGCATCCAACAGGGCCTGGACCAGTTCCTGGTCCTCGGGCTCGGCCAGCAGGTGCTGCATGGCCAGCTCTATGCTGATCACGGACATCGCTTACTCCTGGGGCGGGTTGTCGTTCGGCTGGTCAGCGGGAGGCTGATCGGCAGGCGGTTGATCCGCGGGAGGCAGGTCAGCCGGCGGGGGGATGTCGGCCGGCGGGGTGTCAGCAGCAGCCGGCGAGAGCGCGGCCAGGCGCTTGGCCCGTTCGGCTTCCGCCTCCTCACGCTTGCCGATGAAGTCATCGACCCGAGCCCCCTGGGCGTCGACGATGATCCACCGCTGCCCTTTCTTCTCCAGCCGCAAGGCGGCGGAAGCGTCGGGGCCGGGCGGAACGCTCAGCGGGGTGCTGAGAATCGAAGCAGCATTGACCTGTGCAGAGGTAATGGCGGCTGGCTTTTTGTCGCCACCGACTTCACCAACGATCTCGCACAGCTTCAGCTGCTCCAGCTCCTTGGCCAGCCAGACCGGCGCGGCATAGGGCTCGTTGTCGACGTCACGGATGGTGCCGCGGTCCTCATAGGCACGCAGCGGCTTGATCAGTAGATCGGGCATGTCTCACCTCGAAGGGCCGGCAGCGCCGGCCCGTGCAGGGGGTTAGGCCGCAGCGGCAGCGAGCTTGCCGGTGACGAACGCTTCGGTCCGGTAGATGGCCAGGGCCAGGCGCTCTTCAGCGCGCAGGGTGACCATGTTGTTCTCGAAGTCCTTGTCGTTCTCGGTGGAGATCAGCACTTCGACGTCCATGCGATCGAAGATCTGAGCGCCCAACTTGAACGCGCCGGTGAGGAAGTCGTTCTGCTTCATCGCCTGGGTGGGCACCACCGGGCGGTTCCACAGACGGGCAGCGGTGCCTTCCTGCGGCTGGCCGATGATGTAGCGGCCGACGTCGTCCTTGATCAGCTCGATCAGGGCCCAGTCGATGGGGTTCAGCACGATGCCATCCGAGGGGAACTCGGCCAGCTCGGCCTGCAGCAGCGCCAGGCGCAGGCGGTCGATGCGCTGCTCACCGGTCACGGTGACACCGCCGGGCGCGGCGTACTGGGCCGCCACCGGCACCAGGCCTTGCAGGTTGGCGCCGGCGCCGCTGCCGTACAGCAGCTGAGACTCTTCAGCCAGCAGCAGGCCGTAGCGGGCACGGGCGTCGATGTAGCTCTGCAGCGCCTTGGCATCGTCCAGGATCTGGCGCGAGGCCTTGAACAGGTGAGCGATGGTGCGCACCGGCGCGTTGACCAGGGCGGTGGTGATGTCGGAGTACGGCTTGGCGCCGCCCTCGGCAACGGTTGCCGCGTTGTTGGTGAAGCCGGTCTCGCGAACGTACTCGATGGAGCCCGACTCGGTCTGGCCCGGCGCTACCAGGTCACGAATGGTGGCGCGGCGCAGGCCAGGAAGCGCGACGGTGTCCAGGCGTTCGGCCGGGGCCAGACCGCTCGCGGTGGTGGTGGTAATGGCAGCGCGCGGTACGGACACACGGCGGGAGCCGCGGAACGAAGAGTTGACGCCATCCATCTGCTCGCTGGCCACGAACAGCTCGCCGGCGGACTTGGGCGCCTCGGGGCGCTGGGTGGCGCTGTTGGCAGCGACCAGCTTCTGCTCGGCTTCGAGCACGCGGGCCTGCAGCTCGCCCTGCTTCATCAGCAGTTCGTCGACCTTGGCCGAGGTTTCCTTGGTGAGGCCTTCGTGGCGGGCGATGTCCTTTTGCGCTTGCTCGGCATGCGCCTTCAGCTGGTCACCGATGTCCTTGAGGTTGGCCTGGGTCTGCTTGTACTGCTGTTCGATGTCTTCCTCACCGATCTTGCCCATCTGGGCGTTCCAGCCGCGATAGCTGGACTGGCCGGGCTTGACCAGGGCAGTCGCGAGACCGACCACGAAGACCGAGCCGAAGATAGCCTCGGGCGTGGCGCCGAAGGTCATAGGGATGAGGGCAGCGATGGACAACACAGCCATCAGGAATGCCGGGGACAGACGAAGTTTTCTCATGGTGTGAAGCCTCATGCGGGAGTAGGGAAAGAGAGTTTCGGGAGCGGTGCCAGGTCGAGCGCGACAGCGCGGGGCTTATCGGTCGGGGCAGCGTCTTGCGTGCCCCCGCCAGCAGCGCGCGGCGTGCTGGACTTGAAACTGGCGAAGAGCTCGCGCCGTTCGCTGCGGGTCATGCCCGCCTTGGCCAGGGCCACATCCATGGCCTTGAGCGCGTTGCTCTGCTGGGTCTGTTCATCCTGGCGCTCGGTGATTTCGTCGGACGACAGCAGGCCGGTGGCGAAACCCAGCTCCAGGGCGCGCTTGCCCCGGATAAAGGTCTCGTCGTCCATCATCTCGGCGATGTCGGTGACCGGCTTGCCGCTGCCCTCGGCGTAGAGGTCGGCCATCGCAGCGTCGAACTCTTCCATGGTCCCGGCGATGTCGCGCAGGCCATGGCGGTTGCCGACGGCCAAGGTCCAGCAGTTGTGGATCATCAGGAAGGCGCTCATCGCGACTTCGCGCTTGGCGCCGGCCATGTAGATGACCGAGGCGGCCGAAGCGGCCAGGCCGAGCACCTTGGTGGTGATGGGCTGGCTGTGCTCGCGCAGGCGGTTGTAGATAGCCAGGCCTTCGAACATGTCGCCGCCAGGCGAGTTGATGTAGACGGTGACCGCTTTGTCGCCGATGGAGCGCAGGGCCGCATCGATGCGGGAGACGGTCACGCCGTCGCCGTACCAGTCCTCGCCGATCACGCCGTAGATGGTGATGGTGTCGCTGGTGGACTCCACAGCCGCCTTGATGGCCGGGTTCCATTTGTCGAGCGCGCGCGGGCTCAGCTCGCAGCGGAAGCTGCCAGCCTTGGATTTGACTTGCATGAGTTACCCCTTGGAGTTTGCCGGTTGGTCCAGCCAGTTCTGCAGAGCAGCCCTTGCGGCTTGCCCATCGTTGCCCTGACCGAGCAGATCGATCGGAGACAGGTTGGTTTGCACGGTGAGCACACCGGCGTTGCCGCCCATCCTGGGCAGGTTCTCCTTCATGCGGCACTCGTCTCGGGTCCAGATGCCGTTCTGCACCATCTGCGAATAGAGCGTGGCCCGTGCCGCGCTATCGGCGCGCAGCAGGCCCTCAATGGCGAACTCGGGATAGAGCTGCCGGCGCTGGATCGGGGTCAGGAGGCTGCGGACGATGGACTCCTCGATGCGGCGCAGGTAACTGCGCAGCGTGAAGGTGATGAACCGCAGCAGCTTCTGCTCCAGGCCGGTGCCCCAGTTGGAGGCCTTGTCGCTGTAGCCCACCAGGGTCGGGTCCACCAGGAAAAACCGGCAGATGTCCTCGGCGCTGTACTCGCGGGACTCCAGCAGTTGGGCGTCGACCGGGTTGATGCCGATGACCTGGGCCTTGACGCCCTTCTCCAGCACCGGCGACTTGCCCGCGTTCATGGCGCCGCTGATGCGCTGCACATAGTCGCGGAAGTCGTCGCGCTGCTGCTTGTTCAGCTCTCGATCCACCTCGAAGGCCACCGTCTGGTGCATGCCGTTCTTGAAGGTGGAACTGGCCACGTCCTCGGCGGACATCGCCGACCCGAAGACGTTGGCGCCGTACGCGATGGGCGAAAGGCCGATCTGCCCATCCAGCGAGAACGCCGGGATGTGCATCATGTTGCTGGTGGGAATGTCCCGCAGCTGCCCGTTCTTCTCCCGGTACCGGTAGATGATCAGCCCGTTGTCGTCGACATCCAGGTCCATGCGGCCCGGCAGCAGGAATTCCAGCGCCACGACACGGCCGCTGATGCGGACGATCTCGACGAAGGCGTTGCCCTTCAGCAGCATGGACGTGACCACGGCCTCCCAGAACTGCACTGCGGTCATGCGGCTGTTCGGTGTGGTGTTGAGGATCCAGTGCAGATCGTTGTCACCGGCAACCTCGCGGCCGCCGTCCGGCAGGCGACGGTAGAGGCCCAGCGGCAGGGTTGCGATCGTCTCGGCGACCAGCCGGACGCAGGCCCAGCAGGCCGCCAGGCGCATGGCCTTGTCGACCGTCACGTTCTTGCCATTGGAGGACGTCGTACCGACCGTCTGCGCCCAGATGTTGGCCGCGCTGCCGGACAGCGACCGGCCCACCCAATCGATGATCGAGGTCTGCGGTGCGGACACCGCGCTGCTGAGTACGGACAGGAGGGACTTAGCCACTGGTCAGCCCTCTTCGAATGAATGCCGCCGCGGCAAAGCACGAGGCAGCACCCGCGAGCAGCGCCCAGCCCAGGCCGAGCAGGATGAAAACGCCGGCCACGGCCAGGCCGAAGCCCAGCACTGCGATCAGCAGGTAGAGGATCGATGCGGTGCTCATTCGAATATGGGGTCCCGGATTGAATCCATGAATCGGTCCATGCCGCCGTCGCCGAGCGTGACCTTCGCCATCGCCCGCCCCACCGCCATGATCAGCGCCACGGCGCCGTCGATCTTGTTGTCATCGCCCTGCTTGATCGGCCGCACGACGTCGTCGTTGCCGGGCAGGTTCTTGCCCACCACGTTGCCGATACACCAGGTCATGATCGGGTTGCCGTCGTGGTGGAAGCGGCCCGACTCGATGGCGGCTTCGAGCTCCTTCATCGGGTCGGACATGTTGGTGTAGTTCTGCACGATGGTGACGGGCGTCAGGCCCTCGTCATCGAGCTGGTGGCTCAGGTTCGTGGCGCCGTGCGGGTCGATCGGGCTTTCCAGTACCGGGGCGGCCTGGTTGGCTTCCTTGGCTTCCTCGAGGATCTCGCGGTAGTCAATCTCGGCGCCGGCGGTGACCTGCAGGTCGCCGGTGTTGATCCACTTCTGGAAGCGTTCGGCCATCCGCCTGTTGTCGGTGTCGTAGGCGGTGTCTTCCGGCACCCAGAAACCTGGCGCCACGCTGTAGTAGTGGATCTTCCCGTCGATCACGCGCCAGAACAGTCGGGCCATGGAGTTCATGTCCAGCTTGCGCGCCAGGTCGAAACCCAGGATGCACTCCTGCCCCTCGAACTGTTCCAGGGTCAGCGTCTTGTCTTCACAGGCCTTCCAGTTCTCGACGTTGAAGAAGCCCGCCTTCGCGCTCACCCACAGGTTGAGGTGCTTGGTCTTGAAGGTGTTGGTGAAGCGGGCCGAGCGAATCGCCCGGGCCAGCTGGCTCTCCAGGTACTCCTGGAACACCGACACCCCCATGCAGGGGTTGGCCTTGGCCAGGTTCTTCGGGTCGGTCCAGTCGTCGCCCTCGTCGAGGGTCCAGATGTAGCCGAACAGCTCCGGATCCGGTACCGCGCCGGACAGCATCTCGATGACCTGGCGGCGCTTGTCGTAGCAGGGGCCCTCGATGTTGGCGCCGGCCGTGGTGATGATGAACATCAGCGGCTGCCGGCGGGCGCCCATGCCGGTGAGCATGGTGTCGTACTGGGCCGAGCTGTCGTGCTCGTGGAATTCGTCGATGATCGCGCAGCTGGGCGACGCACCGTCGCCCGGGTTGCCAATCAGCGGCTCGAAGCGGCTGCCCTCGGCCGGCACGTTCATGTTCGAGGCGTTCACCTCGATTCCGGCCGCCTCGATCAACATCGGCGAGCGCTTCACCATCAGCCTGGCCGGACGGAACACCTCCCAGGCCTGCTTCTCGGTGGTGGCGCCACTGTAGACCTCGCCGCCGAACTCGCCGTCCGCCACGAACATGCTGATGCCGACGCCGGCGGCGACGACGCTCTTGCCGTTCTTGCGCGGCACCTCCCAGTAGCTCTCGCGGAAGCGCCTGAAGCCGGTCTTCTTCTTGACCCACCCGAAGGTGACGGCCATGCCGAAGGCCTGCCAGGGCTCCAGGGTGATCAGCTGGCGCTTGAACGCCCATTCACCCTTGGTGTGAGGCAGCAGCTGGATCAGCTTCAGTTTCTTCTCGGCTTTGCCCGGGTCGAACTTGTAGGGGTAGCCCTTGGCGCGGCTGTCGGCCACGTCGTCGAAGTGCCGCTGGATCGCTTGGTGGATGTAGCGGCAGGCGGGCACCTTGCCCTTCAAGACGGACCGAGCCCACACCAGCGCCTTGTCGACATTGGGGGTCTTGGTCTTGGCCATCAGGAACTCAGTAGCGCCGCAAATTGGTTGGTGTCTTTCTGCTTGTTGCCACCGATCAGCCGGGTTCGGCTGGCCGGGTCCAGGCCCAGCATCGAGCCGAAGGTCACCATCTGCCGCATCGTCTCGTTGGCCGCCGTCAGGGCTGGATTCTTCATCGGCCCGCCCTGGGCGCCCTCCACGACGATGCCGTGGGTGTTGATCGATTCCTGGGCCATGCGCCAGTTGCCATAGGCCGTGCAGAAGGCCTCGACGTTGTGCAGGTCGGTGAGCGCCAGCACGTTCTCGCGCAGCAGCTCGGGAATGATCATCTTCCACATATCCGCCGCGCGGTCGTTCAACCACTCGGGCGGGTCGACGTTGGTGACGGTGGAGAACTGGGGTTCGGCCTTGTTCAAGGCCCGCTTTCCGGGGTTACCGGCGAGCTGTTTCTTGGCCGTGGGCTTCGGCTTGCGACCTCGGCCAGCGACCGCCGCTGTGCCGCCCATGGCGCGACTCCTGAATTTTTAATTTCGCGGGTGTAAAAAAACGACGGGGGGCGCGGTGTCCGTGACGACGGCCCCAGGGTTTTGACCCGCCCCATCTTGGTGCAGCACGTCACTGATGTGCTTCAACGGGGCTCTGACGTGCTACACAGGGGTTCTGGCGTGCCACATCGGCCCGAGGCGTGCTACACGGCCGGCCTGCGACCCGCAGCGGACTCCCGCAAGGTCTTCACCCGATGGCAGTCATGGTTGATCGCCGCCAGGTTGCTCAGGCTGTCCATGCCACCTTGGGCGAGCGGCACCACGTGATCCACCTCATGGGCTGGCCTGACGCGCTCCAGGCGCTTGCAGTCCTTGCACTGGCAGAGGTAGCTGTCACGCTTGAGGACCTCCTCACGCGTACGCCGCCACGGCCTGCCACCGCGGCCTGAGCCCTGCCTGGTTGCCCAGGCCTTGGCTTGGTCCGTGTGCTCATCGCAGTAGCCGCCAGCGGCACGGGTCAGCACCTGGCAGCCCTTGGCGCGGCATGGCTTGTTCGGCCGGAGCGCCATCAGAGTAGATTCCCTGCCAGGTCACGCCGGGGCGCCTGTTCGTCGGGGCCATCGGCCTGCTGCTCGGCGAGATAGTCCACCATCTCGCGGTTGCTCTCGGCCAACAGCCTGTTGCTCTCGGCCAGCTCCAGCATCGCTTGGGTCTGCCGTGCCAGGGCACCAAGCAGATGGTCGAGAGGCGTGACCGGTACCGACTGGCTGATGCCGAGCGGCTGGCCATCATTCATCAGGTTGTTCATCACGGCCTCCTAAGCCCTGGGCGCCTTCCACTCGGCCATACGCTCACTGGCGCGTGCCCTGATCAGGTCGCGGGTGGCCGCGTGGCCAGCGTCGTCAAGGTTCATCTTCTCGCCGTTCATGGCGCCATCACCGCCGGCGATCCACAGGGTGACCGGGACGCCGTTGGCCTTGGCCTCATCCAGCGCTCTGGTCAGCGCCGCACGACCAGAGTCGGTGGGCGGGATACCGGTCTCACCGACAAACCCGCGCAGGCCCTTCGCAGCGAAGTAGCTGTAGGCCGGGCGGAAGACGTTGGCCACCTGCTCGACCGGGAAGGCGTTCAGGTTGCCGCTGTTGTACTTGCCGCTGGAGTCGCCGCTGAGGTCGCCGTAGCCGTGAACCTCGGGGATCCAGTTGTTCGCCGGGTCCTTGATGCCAGCCGCGAACGAGCCGCTGACGGTTGCCCAGTTGCGCGCGGATGCCCACTGGTTGCCGCAGATGAACACCGGCTTGCTCGTCACCTTGCGGATGATCGGCAGCATGATGTTCACGTCGGCGACGACCTTGGCTTCCATCGCCGTGACCGTGAGGCTGTCCAGGGCACCGCCCGAGGCGTAGGGCTCATTGCCCAGGCCGTAGCCCAGGATCATCGGCTCATCGAAGGTCATCACCATGGATACGAGATGCTCGCCCAGGTCGGATGCGCCCCATCCGTTGGCGTCGTCGATGAACGCCAGCTCCTGGCGCCTCCATCGACCGCCCTGCCCGGCTGCTTCACCGGCCGGTAGCAGCGCACCAGTCTGCTTGCGAACGCCATCCACCAGCGCGGTCTGGTGGCGGTACATGCGCCAATAGTGGTGAGGGTCGAAGATGACCAGCGCCTCGCCGTTCGAGTCCTCGCGGATCCAGCTGAGCACGGTCTTCATCTTGGCGACAAAGGTCGGGTCGAGTTGACCGCCCTTCACCGGCAGACCGGTCGAGTCGATCAGCGTGGCGCGCTGGAGTCCATAGGGGAAACGGATCAGCCGGACGCCCAGGTCCCGCACGTAGAGGCGAACGTCTGCACGGCTCGGCCATTTGAAGTGGGTACCCGCCTCGCCCGGCAGCACCTGGTTGGCATTGGAATGCGCGGCCAGGTTGATACCGAGGAACGGGATGTTGCGCAGCACTGCGGGACCAGCGACCGGTTCGGGCTTCGGATCTGCCGGGGCCACCACTACGGGCGTCTCCGGTACCGGCTGCGGCGCTGGGGTCGGCGCGGGCTTCGCGTAGCGCTCGCGGATGACGGCAGGCTTGCCAATGACCTTGGACGAGTCGCCGATGGCCTGATCGATGGTAACGACGGCCCGCACGATATTGCCGTCCACCGTCAAGACATTCACCGCCTGGCCAGTGGCTAGCTGAATCACCACTTTTCCGGCCTCCAGAGCACGGTTCCAAGGCAGCGCCAGCTCCTTCCCTTCAGCTTCCCAGATCACAGTGGTCAGCGGCAGACTCGCGGCAGGCGTCTCTGGTACTGGATCGGGCAGCGCTGGCTGGCTCGCCGCTATTGCGGCCTCGGTCAGGGCTTTGCCTGCGGTTTGAACATCAGCAATGGCTTGCGCAAGCTTTGCGCTGGCGGCGCTTACAGCGTCGGGCATGGCGGTCTCCGGTGTGGTTGGCACCGGAATGCACAGCTCGGGCCGATGATGTGGGTTACGAAAACTAGGTGCCGGCCATGTGAAGGCCGACGAATACGCCGAACATCACCGCAGCAGCGATGACGACTACCATTCCCCACATCTGCCCGGCTGGCGGGGTGGTCCGCATGGGCGGCGGGGATGGCGGCGACCGGCGTCCGACGTACTCGACAGTCGGGGGTCGAGGCGGAGTGCGTTTTGAGGCGCCATCACAACGAGGCCAAGGCTCGTCAGGCTTGATCATTTTCCATCCCAGCCCAATTGCTTGAGGTCGCCTTCGATGCGATTGATCCGCTGGCTTATCAGGTCAAGAACCGGGCGCCGGGCAACAGCGACCATCTCATCATCCTGATAGCTGCCGTTGACGGCGACGGTAAAGCCACCCTTCTTCTCGGCGTCATCACGGACCTTCTTCAGCCTGTCTCGCTCTGCGAACAGGGCCTGAGCAGTGGCGATCTGCTGTCGGTTCACGGGTAGCCCTCCAGCGGTTCGCGGTGGCCGCCCCACTGCTCTGGCAGCGTGCAGGCCGTGACCTGAAGGCGGTATAGCTTGGCTGGGAGCTGCATCGAACCGGCATCGAAGCCAGGCGCAGCGACCCAGATGGTCTGCAGCGTGTTGCGGCACTCCCAGGTACGGGTGACGTAGCCGGAGCCGGTACCCACCAAGAAAACCACGATCAAGGCCAGAACCCAGCGAAAGACTGTGCGTGCCTGTCTCATCCGTGCGCCCTCCTCACCCGGCGCTGCAGCTGGCGACGATCGCGGCCATCCACCAGCGCGCCGATCCGGCGGAAGAAGTAGGCGCCGCAGAAGATCGTGTGACCGACCACCAGGGCGCTCGCCATGCTGTTATTGATCAGCTTCCATGGCTCCATCAGCCACAGGGTCATGTGCGCCAGCACGTACAGGGTCGAAGCCGTGACGATGAACATCACCTCGGTCCGATCGTCTTGGCGGAACCGGTTGCCGTTGACGGCGAACCAGATGCACCGGGCGATAACCAGACCGTAGGCCAGGACGGCGGCAATGGAGATCAGCAGCATCAGTTGGCTCCAGGCGGGTTGAACCGCTCTATCGCGCCCTTCACCTTTACTTCAAGCATCCCTAGCACGGGGTAGGCGCAGAACCCGAGCACCATCAGGTAGCCCGAGCGGTATTCGTTGGTCATGGGGATGAAGTAGCCCGACACCTTGCCGACGAAGAAGGCGGTCAGGAACTTGATGGCGAAGCTCTTCGCGGAGAACCGCATCTCGGTGGTCGGCGGCCAGAAATAGCTGATCACGCCACCGAAGCCACCAAGGAATCCAGGCATGCACCAGAGCAAGATGGCTTCAAGCATCTGATCCACTGGGCACACCTCAATAAAACACAAATGTATTGACACACCACATTTGTGATGTATAATGAACCCATCAACAGACAGAAGGAGAGTTGATGAAATACAACGAGTTCCGGCAATGGCTGGTAGCCCAAGGAGTAGAGATTTCGAAGTCAGCCAATGGCAGCCACTTCAAGATCTACTACAAGGGCAAGCAGACTACTTTCCCCAATCACGGCGCCAAGGAAATGGGCGAGGGACTGAGGAAAGACATCCTGAAACAGATCGGCCTCAAGGGATGAGGCCGATCCTTCCGGGACTCGAAAGCATCAACTCCTACGAGAGAGGCTCTATGCACTACGCGATTACCGTTCATGAAGAAGCGGGACACTACTGGTCCAAATGCGACGACATCCCCGAGGCCCATAGCGCTGGCGATACGCTCGAAGAGCTTGCCACCAGCGCTGTGGATGGGCTGCGTTGTGCGCTGACCATTTACGTCGACCAGCTCCGCGAGATTCCTCCAGCGTCGCCGGCAAAGCCTGGCCAGCTGCTGGTGCCACTTCCTGCACTTGTGCACGCAAAGATCGAGCTATGGAATGCCATGCGCGCGAAGGGCATGCGCAAGGCTGACCTGGTGCGCTTGTTGGGCACGAGCCAGACCGCTGTGGATCGGCTCGTAGACTTCGAGCACAGCAGCAAGCTGGAAGCGCTGGAGCAGGCCCTGGCCGCTCTTGGGCGCCGCCTGGTCGTCAGCTCGGTGGCCGCGTGACCATTCCGCACGCGGTGGTCGGTTACATGATCATTGGAGGCATGACCCCGGTGGAGGCCTGGCGCAGGCACCTGGGTCTGTCCCAGTCCGAGGTCGCGATGCGCATCGGTATCAGCCAGCCCGCCTATGCCCAGCACGAACAAGCTACGAAACCGAGCAAGGCCATTCGCGAGATGATCGCTGCGGCCCTGGGCATTACGCCAGACCTGTTGGACATCTGAATAGGTGTCACTAAAGATCTGTCGGCAAAGACCGATCTAGAAGCTATTCACTCTGAGGGTTTGGTACGTGCAAAAACAACATGAACAGTTACTGACCGCTTACCGAAAGCTGCAGGAAGCTAGTGAAGATATCAGGAGGATCTCAGCGAGATCGCCTGGTACGGCTCCGATCAATGACCAGTTGCTGACGCTCAATGACGCCATGTCGGAGCTAATAGCCGAGATAGCGTTCCTTCTGGAGCGAGGTGAGTTGGACTGGGAAGCCTTTGCAGGACGCGTCGGTGAAATACTTGGCCCCCTCAACGTAAGTCATAAAGCTTACTTAGCAGCACGCTCACCATCCGAGAAATGATGCCGGCTCTTCCCCGGCGGGCAGATATTGTCGTCCCGGTCGTTCGCGACTTCGTGGGACGCATGGGCGCTGCCACCATGCTTGGCATCTCAGGCTGGAATTGAACCAGCTCGCACCTGGCTTATAAGTCCAGGCGCTGGCGGTACGTGACACCTGGCTATCAACCAGGCCGCCGCTCGCCGCCACAGGTCATATGGCCGCTCTACCGATGAGCTTCTGAGATATATGGCTGGCACGGGAGGGTTCGAACCTCCGACCTGGCGGTTAACAGCCGCCTGCTCTACCGACTGAGTTACATGCCAAGAACGAAAAAGCCCAGCGCTAAGGCTGGGCTTGTGCTGCTAACCCATCAAGAATGGGTAGTGGTGAGCTTGTAGAACCAGGCTTCAGAAGTATCCTTGTCGCCGGTAGATGCCTCAGGAGCTACATCGTTGTAGACGCCAGCCTTGAAGTAAAACTCGGTATTTGGGTCAAGAGCCACCCACTTCGAGAGATCTCCGGAGAAGGGTCTCCGGTCACCATTTACCTCGAAATAGGCAGACAGCTGGCCCGAAGAATTGACCTTGGCGTAGTACTGGATTCGAGCACCCTTTGCTACGCCAGACATCAGCGTGCTGTTCGCCGTATCCGTCTTAGGATCAGGGTTCTCCCGGAACGATACGATCAGATTTCGAGTTCCTTTCCCGTCGTCTTCACACTTAAACTTGAGCAGCGGATTTTTGCCGTTTTCGACATGGATTTGACCGATGAAGGCGCCACCCTTGCCGTCAGAATCCGGAAGATCCTTCACTACAAGGGACGCGCCGATCGAATGAGTACCGCCAGTAGCCTTCCAGTTCTGCTCAGCACTCCCATCCGCCGTATATTCGCGCAGCTCGCTACGAGTCTTTGTAGACAGTTTGGTCGGGGTGCCGTAGACCGGCGCGATGAACTGGACATAGGCGTCAGTGATTTTGAAGTAATCGCTGACCAAAGTGGGCAGCTCGGAAGGCTTATAGGTGATCGCATTGCCAGTGTTGGTATCCACTTCGGGAGTGGTCAGGCTCCAGTGAAGATCAAAGGGTGCAGTAGCCATCTGGTGTTACCTCGTTGCTTGATGAGTAGGTTGTGCAGCTTGGGCTGCTCTCATGTCGCTCAGAGGCGATTGCTCGAGGCTCTTGGCCTTCACATGATTCAACGTCCCGCAGCGGGAACATTTGATCTGGAGCTCGGTAAACTCACCCACGCGGGCGAGTAGTCGGTTGCACTGTCCACAGCGGCAATCTTTCAACATGGTCTGCAAAGCCTCGGTCTGCTAGGCTCCGCCACGCTCGCGCGAGCAGGGGGGCCTTGGCTGGCTTGCAGGACAGCTCTGCAGGTTGGTGTCCGCCGGCGGTGCTCGTAACACCGTCGGTGGTCGCCCTCTTTTCCCTTCAGATACGCAAAAGCCCCGCTCAATGGCGGGGCTTCTGTTTTTGGAGCAGGCATAAAAAAGCCCGACTCCGTGGTCGGGCTTTTCAGTCGAATCTTATTCACGCGCAGAATCGACAAGATAGGGAAATAATCGCTCAACCGCTCATTGGCGTCAAGCAGCAGCGTGAACTAGTAGACCTTCTTCTGTTAGCACTGCCTCAGCTCGACGAAGCGCCTGCGTCACCAGCTGCTCGCAGCGCTTGCCAATGCCGCCCCGCCACCGGCGCCGGGTCTGCTCGGGGCGTGCATCCGGGTCCCAGCTGTTCATGCAGTAGAACGCCCTCGGCAGGACGATCATGTCGGTGGAGCGGCGCCCTTCTACACCGCGCAGCTCAGGGATCGCCCAGGCGGTCACGGCCTTGGAGACGAACAGGCGCGGCGCGGGGGACTCGATGCGCGGGATGATGAAGCCGATGGTGTCCACCTTGCGCGCCTTGTGGGTGCTGTATTTGGCCACGAGCACGGCCCAGTCCAGGGCGGACAACTGGCGATGCAGGCGGGCGTGCAGCAGGCAGTCCATGTCGCGCTGCTCCTGGGGGCTCAGACCGCTACCACCGCGCGCCTCCGGATAGCCGGCGTCGTAGAGCTTCTGCCAGGCCTGTTTGCTGGTGTTGTCGATGGTCTCGGCGGACAAGCATCGGACGACTGCGCTCAGGGTGTCACGGTAGTAGCTCATGGTCAGTCTCCGGTGTAGTGCGAGAAGCCGGCGCCGCGCCGGTTGTTCTCTTGGGTCGGCTGCGTCCGCTGCAGTTTTGCTATCTGGTTCCGTAGGTCTCGAATCATGCGTGCCAGCGTCAGGACCACCTCGCCTTCTGGGATGGGCGATCCATCCGAAGCCAGGACCGCGCCGGCGGCCAGGCACGCCGGGCATTCCCACTCGTAGCCCGTGACGCCAACGTAGGTTCCTGCACCGAAGCAGGCTGGGCACTGGACGGTCGGCTGCACTTGCTTCTTGAGGTCAGGCCCGTGCAGCTTGCGCATTGGCCCTCCGGTCGATCTCCTTCTGGATGTCTTCCATCTCGCCGAGGGCGTGTGACATGTCACGTTGGGCTTTCTGCTCTCCGGCCTTGTTGACGCTGGAGCGGTCCTTCCAAATGCGGCCAGCAAGGCGAGAGCCAGGGCGGCGGGCCGACTGGTAGCCGCGGCAGGCGTGCGCGTTGCTGGCGGCGTTTGTGTAGAGCGACTGCAGCACCATCTTCCGGCGACGCAGGTCGTCATCAGTCGCGTCAGCCATGCGCTGGGCGGCCAGGGCATTGATCTCGGCGATCAGCTCGCGCGCATTCTCCGGGGCGGCCTGGCGGGCTTCGTCGTGGTGACTCAGGAAAACGACCATGGAATGGCCGAGGATCTGACGGGCCAGGCCGGCCAGGTCTTGTGCCGGGTGGTTCATGCCGGGATCTCCTGAATCTCAACTGATACCGTGCCGCCGGCAGTAACCGGGCCGCGGACAATGCGCAGGTCATCGATCTGGCTGTCATCGACCCAGGCACCGCCATGGGTCAGCGCGTCGAGGAGCCCTTTAAGCATGTTGTCCAGGTCGCGCAGGCGCCGATCTGGCGGGCAGGCCGTGATGACCACCTGGAGGCGCCCTTCCCTGCGCTTCAATCTGGCCACGGCGCATAGCTGGGTCACGGCGCGGCTGTACTGGCGACCTCTCTCGCTGATCAGGGTCTTGGCACCGACGCGGCGGTAGTAGGTGTTGTTGCTGGGCGGCCAGGGCAGAACGATGCCAGTCATGCGGCACCTACTTCGGCCAGCAGGCCATGGCAGCGCTGCAGCAGCTCGTCCTGGCTGCCGTAGCGGTCCTCGAAGCGGCGCTTCCAAGGGTGGACGGCGATCAAGCCGGGCATCCCGGTTCCATCCTGGTGGTGGCCAGCGCACAGCGGCAGTACGCGCAGATGGGCGCCAGGCCGGGTGCGGCCGTCGATGTGGTGGATGCTCACGACCGGGTTCAGGCGCCCATCCAGAGGGCAGGCGATGCAGCCCAGGGCGGTGTGGAAGCGCTTCTCGGCGGCGCTGGGGCTCTTGCCCTTCATTCCGACACCTCGCCAGCAGCGCGCGGGCGCGGGGCTCGGCGCTCACGCTTAACCGGCTTGGCCAGGTCCTGCTCGCGCAGGTTGATATAGCCCTCGGTGCGCGGGACATCAGGGTGCATGCCCGAGCCGCGGCAGAAGCCTTGGTCGAAGGCCAGGCGCCTGGCGTCGTCGTATTCCTCCTGGGTGAACATCATGCCGGCACCTGCTGCGCCTTCTGGCGCTCAGGCGCAAAGTCGCCGCGCAGTGGCATGAGCCGAGTCGGACTTTTCTGGCAGAAACCGTGAATGGCCTCTCCCTCATTCGTGAAGCCAGAAAAATCACCAAGGCATACCCAGACGGCTCCTTGGTGACAGTTCCTCAGAAGGCCACACGGGAGAGTGTTAGGTACCGGGCATACATACCAGGCACCGGGTTGAACTAGCTCTACCAGCTCTACGCATTTGCCAACGTTCTCGGGATTTCCGTCAGCCACGATCAGCGCCAGGTCACCCGGCTTGAAGTTGTGATTCATGCTGCCTCCTGGGCTTCGCCCATGATCTGGTGATGCCTTTCGCAGATGGCCTTGGCTTCGTCGAAGGACGGCACGAACAGGCTGATGAACTCGCCGGAGAAACTCGGGCGGTACTCGGCCTCGGCGCCGATGAAGACCTTGCACACCTTGTAGGCGGGGATGGTGTTGCTGATGACGAGGTACTCGCCCTGGGCTTGCCACTTCATGACTTCGCTTTCCGCATCTGCTCGATGGCGGCCAGGGCCTGCGCGCGGCGCTCGTCGAGGTCTTGGGTGGCCTGGACGACCGCCTGCTGGCGGCGCTCTTCCCTCTCGCGGCGGCTCTTGGCCAGGTCGTCGCGGATGACTGCCAGGCGAGCCTGGACTTCGGCGGTGGCCGGCGCGGGGTTGCCGGTGATCAGCCCGGCAATGGCCTGGCCGTTCTTGGTGGGCGCCTCTTGACCCAGCAGCAGGCGCTGCTCGGCGGCGATAGCGGGGCTGACACGACCGAGGCGCTCTGCCTGGTCGACCGCGGCGATACGGCGCTGGGCGTCGAAGCCCACCGAGATGCTCCAGCTGACGGGAACCGCAGCGGCCCTCGCCTGCTGCACAAGGCGCTCGTAGGTGGACAAGAAGGCCATTCGGGCGCCGACCTTGTCGCCAACCTTCAGGATCGGCGCGGCGGCGGCCATCGCCTGGCGGATCTCTTCCGTCATCACGACGGTCTCGAACTCGTCCGACGAAGACAGGCCAATGCTCCAAGCTTCGTCCTTGCCCGGGCGCCCGTCGGCGGCCTGGACGCGCTCCAGGATGGCGGCCAGGGTCAGCTTGCCGGCCAACTGCCGGCGACAGGCCTTCAGTGCGGCGCCTACGGCCTCAGCCGGATAGTCGGCCAGGTCCTCGGCCATCAGCTCAGCCGCGTCGGCGGTCAGGGTCTGCCCCAGGACCTCGGCGGTGGCCACGATGGCCAGGGCCAGCCGGGCGACTTGGTCAGCGCTCAAGCGATCAGAGGAATTCATTCGCGCGGCGCTCCTCGCGGTTCAGGATGCGCTGGGCAGCCTCCTGGCCGGCGTTCAGGTTGGCTTGCTTGCGCTCCTGCTGCTGGGCAGTGGTCGCGTTCATCTGGCGGTTTGTGGCCCACTGGGTGTGGTAGGCCTCGGCGCGGGCCAGCAGGTCGCCCAGGCCATGGCAGCCGTTGATCAGGCGGGAGTCGTTGATGCCGACGAAGTAGGCCGCGACGTGGTGGGCGATGTCGGCGCCCAGGCGGTCAACCAGCTGGCCCACCTGGCCGGCGACCTTGGCGTTCCACACCGGCCATGCGGCGTAGCGCTTGCGGTAGGCCATGGCGTAGTTGGCCCAGGCTTTGAACGTCTTGCAGGTCTGGTCCTTGGGACCGGGCATGTCTTCAGGGATGGCAACACGAGGACCTTGGTCAGCGACCAGCGTCAGCACGGCGGGCTGGGACGGCATCGCCGGCCCGGGCTGCAAGCTCTCTGCCGTAATCTCTGAAGTAATCTCTGTTGTATTCTCTGTAATGTCTGCGGGATTTCCGCAGGCTTGGCTGCTGGAAACCTGCACGCTTGCCTGCGGCTTTCCTGCATCCTTGTTTGCAGGATTCCTGCAAACTGGATTGCGGGATTTCCGCATACTGGATTTCAGGGTTCCCGCATCCAAGTTTGCGACGATGGCGTCCAGGCTGACGCGGTAGAACAGGCGGCACGGAACGCCCTTCTTCATCTCCTCCAACACGCCGACCTTCACCAGCTTCTTACGGGCGCTCTCCTGCTCGGAACGGGTCATGCCGGTCTCGGCCTCCCACTCCTCCATCGTCTTGTAGAACCAGCCGTCAGCGTCGTCGGTGCGGGTGGACCAGTACACGGCCTGGGACAGCATCAGCGCGCCGGTGATACCGATTCCCAGGCCTACGAATGCGCGCTGGAAGGCGATCGGACGATCCAGCAGTTCCTGCAGCTTCACAGTGCTTCCCCTACGAGCAGGGCCAGCTTGGCGAGGCCCTTGGGGGTGATGAGCACCTGGGTGGCAGCGCGCGGTTCGCCCTGCTCGTCGGCGCGGATGGTGGTGATCTTGTGGAGGATGAAGCCGGACTGAATGCGCGGCTGGTACCCAACCCAGCGGGTGCTGCCAGGGCGCTGATAGATCCAGCGGTTCTCCTTCAGCCAGTCGAACAGGCGACGTGGCTGGACCTTCAGGTGCTTGGCGGCGTCGGTGATGCACATGGCGCCACGGGAGCCGGCGATGCGCTCTAGGGCTTCAACCTTCGGCGCGGCCTCGTCCAGGGCGGCATGCTGGCGCTCCAGCTGCTCGGCTTGATCAGCAGCAAGGCGGAGGGCAGCGGCAAAAGACTGGGGCGGCGCAACAGTCAGCGAAGGGGCGACATGGCGCTCCAGTTCGTGCAGACGTCGGATCACCTTGTGGCGCAGCGGGATGCTGTAGCCGGTGATGAGGGTCTCGGTCAGCTCGCGGCTTAATCTGAACATGGCTACATAGCCGCGGGTGTCTCTTTCCCAGCTGAAGCCGCGAGTTTGAGCATGGCTCCGATCGGCGCCATCTCCAAACAGCCTATCCATGATCGATCCCGCGTTCTCGCGGATGTACTCGGTATGCCTGTTCCGGTACTGCTCAAGAACGATCTCGTCGATCGCCTTCTCGCTGAACAACTCGATAAGCATCACGCGGATGTCTCGGATGACGTTCTTGTGCTGCTTGTCCGTCAGATCCGCGATCTCGCGGCTGCTCATGGTCAGGGTGTTGCCGGTAAGGGTCAGGTCGTTCATACTCGGATCACTCCTCGCAGAGTCGCTTCATGAAAAGCCCGGTTGCCGCCGGGCTTTTTTGTGCTTGCGATTCGCGTACTGGACGGAATCACAGCTACTACGGGTGACTGCTGGCGCAATGCCATCCCGTGGATAATGGGATCCATGGTCAGGCGGCAAACGCCGACCAAGGGAACGAGGGGCACAGCTGCTCCTTGCTGAAGGAACCGCCGGTGAGCTTCTCAGCGCGCTTGGCCACGACGGGAGACATGCCGTGCTTGCCGCGAACCCATCCAGACACAGTGCTTTGGTCGACCTCGAGGGCCGTGGCGGTCAGCTCCTGGGTGCCGAAATGCTTCACCAGGCGCAGGAAGATGTTATCCATGCTGTCCCTCCTTACGGGAATTCCCATATCCTAGATTATGGGAATACCGATTTGCAAGGATATGGGCGTGCCCGTAATACTCGGCGCATGGAATTTAAGGACCGCCTAAAGGCAGCCAGGAAGCACGCTCAGCTCAACCAGGCAGAGCTAGCGAAAGCTTCCGGCCTCACCCAGACCTCAATCTCAGATCTAGAGCGCGGAAAGTCCAAAGGGACTGCTTTCGTCGCTCAGCTGGCGCTTGCCTGTGGCGTAGACACTATGTGGCTGGCCGAGGGTAAAGGCGAAATGATTTCCGGCCTCTTGGGTGATGATGCCGCTGCCATGGGTGCCAGCTCGGCTGACATCGTGCGAGAGATGCTGCGCAAGCATGGCAAAGGCCTGTCCGAAGAGGCGCGCCAGCGCATTCAGTCGGCCGCCGAGGAGCAGTCGGAGAGCGCGCCAGTACGCGGCAACGTCATCACTGCCGATTTCTCGCGACCCGGCCTGGTCGGTGACGAGATCAAGATCCCGCACTACGACGTGCGCGCGGCCATGGGCGGCGGCCAAATTCCGGCCGACTACATCGAGCTGCTGCGCGACGTGACGGTAAGCCAGGAGCACCTGCGGCGCCTGGGCGTGGACTACGAGAGCCCTTTCCACCTGAAGATGATCACCGGGTGGGGACAGTCGATGGAGCCGACCATACAGGACAAGGATCCGCTGCTGATCGACGTCAGTATCGAGGAGTTCACCGGTGACGGCATCTACCTGTTCACCCAGGGCGAGATGCTGTTCATCAAGCGCCTGCAGCTCGAGGACGAAAAGCGCCTCAAGGTGATATCGGACAACAGGAATCACGACCCACGGTTCGTGACCAGCGACGACATCTACATCAAGGGGCGCATCCTGCTGGTCTGGAACGCGCACCGGGTCTGACAGCAAGCCAAGGAGGCTGGTATGGGGACGGAACACATCGGGCGTGACCCGTACATGGCTCTACCGATCATCGATGGACCGGTGAAGGGCCAGACATATGCATGGCCACATAGCTCGTTCCAGATGGATTCATCTCCGGGGACGCTAGGCTCGCTGCCCATGCTCACAACCTATCACTTGCGCCTGGATCCCGATCTGGGATGGGTATGGTCAGTGCAGGACCCGCACAGCTGACAATCAGCCAGCTTAGGAGAAGCTTTGGCGAGGAAGAGCGTAGCGTACGTAGGTGCCATCTTGTTCATTGCAGCGGCGGCAACTATCACCGCTGTAGCGCTGTCGTTCTATCTATTTGATTCTTGGTAATTTTATGGGCATGGATTAGTGATGCCAAGGGATATACACGAGGCACTGCACAGGGCAGCTGTAGCTGGTGCATCTCTGGCGGGGCTTTTCGCTAACGTCGTGATGCAGGTCTTCGTTTGACGATTGAGGAACGAGCGATCTTCACAAAGCTATCCACCTACGTCGCTTGCGCACTGAACGTCCTATTTTTGATAGCCACCGTGAGCCTGTGAGCTTTCACCATCTATGCTTGGTGGAGCGACTGACCTAAAGCCAGCCGGCCGGATGCCGATACCCCTGGTGATCACACAGCAAGGAAGCCTGTATGCGATACCTCCTGACCAGCTCGGTCACCCTCTTTCTCGCCGCCCCTGTCTTGGCCGAAGACACCGCCCTCGCCCAGGCCGCGAACGCAATTCGCCCGGCAGTCGAGGCCGCGACTAGCTATACCCAGAAATCCATCCTACAGACCTGGGCCGCCGGCAAAGGGCCGATGGCCGACGGTGCAAAACGAGCTCTCGCGCAGGTGGAGCGTCAAGAACGTATCGACAACCGCGGGCCCCGCCGCTCCATGCAGGAGTGCATCAAGCCGGGCAGCGTGATCGATGATGACGTGAAGGAATGCATGGAGGGGGCCCCAAGCGAAAAAAGATGAATATTCTATTATTGAGCAACCAGCACGACTAAATTTCATTTTTAAAGCATGGCCGGTGGCCCTCGACTATTCAGGAAGGAAAAGCTTTTGAACAGCAAAACTCTGGCAAGATCGCTAAAACTTAGAACTAATATTTACCACACTCGAAATATAGTCTCGAAATACGTTAAAAAGCCACCAAGGGACTGGGACGGCCTTGAAATAACAATCGAAAATGAGTGCAGAACCAACACTGACCTTCTAAATGATCTAAAAGAATACCTTATTGAGGAGATTGAAAATAACGACAAGGTGGTTTCACTTTTTAGGCCAGAGCCTGATCAAGCAGAAATATTTAAATCACTTATTTTAACACTTGAGAAAGAAAAATCCTACACCTATCCAGATGTGCTAACTGGCAGTCAGCTATCCAGCCTCTCGAATACGCACGTCATTGCTTTTGTAGGCTTGACCGGAACGAAGCACAAAGTTGTGCTTACGAGAAAGAGAACCTTCACACTAAGGAAAGTGCTAGACAAAAATTCGATGAGCTCTGACGTACAGAAAGAGCTTATTGGATACGATGAAGTGTTTGGCGTTGCCGACTACAATTGGCAGACGTTTGACGTCATCATTTATGATCAAAAGACCGGCATACTTGAAGTACGTGCTGACTGTACGCGCTCCGAAACAAGCCAGCAGAATAGCAAACAAATCGATCGATCGCTTGGCGAGGCGTCTGGCTGGGCAGGGTTTGCTTCCGCAACTTATTTCAAAAAGACATTCATCCATGGCGGACCTCTAAATCTGTTTGGCGCCATAGCACATTTTACGTTTGAGAAAGACGGCCTTATAAGCAAGCTGCATTTCATGACCCCTCAAGGATCTGTGAAGCAAGACACAATGAAGAAGGGGGAGGATTTACGATCTGAAGTCTTCCACGCAAAAGGGATGGAGGCAGTTGGCGACAACATCGTACCCTACGACATTTCTGTCATTTGGCATCATACCAATCGATTTGGAGCTGGCCAGCAGGTTGAACTTACGATCCCCAGCACACTTGCGGTAGCTCTTCTACAGTCAACCGCAACTCAAACCTATGCTATCATCAGATATTGCAGCACCACGGAAGACGCAGATCTGTTGATAGATAAACTACTGGGTGCATTAAAATGAACCTAAAGCCTGAAATTATAAGTTTGATTGAAAAAGAACTTGGAATATTCGGGCTCTTCGAATGTGCTGTTTCCGTATTAGCATTCATAGCGAAACAGCCCTATACAGACGAATTTTACATATCTACAACTGAGCTATTGAGTCGGGACATTTCCTGCAATCAAGAGCAGCTCAAACTTGTAATAAACTATTTGTCAACATCCAAAAACCCAATCATGAAGCAATCCTATTGCTTTATAGACGGTGACCGCGGATTTTGTGAACTTGACGACGAAAGCCTTATTACACTGCAAGAGACAAAAAAGCTTTACCATCCCCACTCAGGGAAAATAGTCGAAGGGCAGGACTCAAGGGTATTTCTTTTATATAAGACAAGCGTGGGAAAGGTGGCAGCACTATGACACCTGTATCTGCAATTGACGATATTACAGACACACTTCTCGCCGAGAATTACATAAACGACAATGCAGCGTCGTTCTATGTGCTGAACAGCTACGATTCTTTTATATCTATTATAGAAGCCTCAATTAATAAGGCCATCGGCCTAATGGAGGCTAATCCAAAATTCTTGCAGAAACTCAGTGAAGATGAGATAACTAATTTTTTAAGCACTAACTTAAGAATGGCGGGTATACCTGCGGACCACGACTCCATGGAAGGTGGGCATTCCGATATCGTAATAAAGAACCTTCGATATAAATGGCTGGCGGAAGCCAAGATAAAAGACACCGCCAGTTATGACTACGCATGGCTATGGAGCGGCTTCATGCAACTCACAGAACGATATGCCACCAATACAGCAAACTGCAATAGAGCAGGCTTCATCGTATATATAAAGCAAGAAAATTCGCGCCGTGTCATGGACAGATGGAAGGCGCACATGGTAAACAATAGTAGCGGATACAAGTTCGACTTTGAAAACAGCCAGTATCCTCATTCCTTTTTAAGTTCACACGAACACACCAGATTTGGCGACGCCTGTAAAGTGACGCATTTTTCGATGAGCGCGCATTTTGCACCGGTAGTTTAAGTTTCTGGGCGGTACAAAACTGCATCTCGGCCAAGGTGCGAGAAGCAATTTCGGCTAATGGCCGGTACTTAACGCATACTTTACATATCGCCCGGCTTTTGCGGGGATTTCCCTGAATGTCTAGTGGTGCCCTTCTCGCTTCGAGTCACACACCATGCAGATACTGTATGGCCCGTGCCGGCCATCCTTGTGAAGCATAGGACCTGCGCAGTTGTAGCAGCCGCCATTGAGGTCGCCGCTCTCCCATTTCCACAGCAGCCAGAATCGCCGAGCTACCCAAGCAGCGCCAGGTAAGCTTGCCAGTAGCAAGACGTTGCCGACAGCGTGGAAGACCTGAGTCATGCCCGCCAGTAACGGAGACGAGTTTCCGGGGGAAGGCAGGATCGCGTAGCCAATGAGGGGGAATATGGTCCAGGCTACAGGTACAGCGAAGAGCCGTGCCAGTCGTTCGATCGCGGTGATGTTGATGCCCATATCAGCTCCTACTACTTGATGGAAATCTGATCTTACTCTCGCCGCTGTCCACCCATCTCGCCATTCAGCGCAGTTACTTCAGCAGACGTCTGATCAGCCGATAACCGCCATGACCATTGTGGTCATTACGGAGGGTTACCATGAAGAAAGTCGTTCTGCTCGGCCTACTGCTCGCTCTGTCTGGCCCGATGTTGGCCCAAGCCTGCCCTAAAGGCACCCATCCAGTTGGCGGCACGGGCTCTCACCACAAAGGCGGTAGCTGCGTTTGAAGCCTAGCCCGGCCCAGCGCCGGGCTTTCTGTTTCTACCTGCCACGATCCTGGTCTAAGCTGAGCCTTTGCCGCGGAGGTCGCTATGGAAGATCCCCTGCTCGCCCTTCTATTTCGTCTCAACGAAAACCAAATCGCTCTCAGCTTGGCTATCGAGGAGCTGACAACCTGGGTGACAGACCGCGGCTCAGTACAGGTCGGTGACGCCGTCGAGCGGCACCTGCAGATGCTTGAGCTCAATGCCGACGCAATCGAAGATGCTCTGGCTCAGCTCATTGCAGAGCGAGCGCTGCGACCCCGCTCCTGATACCTATCTAAGCATTGCGACCCCACGGGCCTTTTTACGCCGATGCACTATGCTTACCGCTTCGGTTCGAGTGCCTTTGGGGTGATGAGCCAAGGCTCGCACAGGAGTGCGGGCCTTCTCTTTTTGTGGAGACGGCTTCGGCTATCCTCAGGCTTTGCCTAGGAGGCCGCTATGGAAGATCCACTGCTCACCCTACTCTACCGTCTTCACGAGAACCAAAATTCCCTGGCCAGCGCCGTTGAAGAGCTCGCCGGATGGGTAGTGGACCGCGGCTCCATGAACGTTGGAGATGCTGTCGAACAGCACATGCTGACTATTGAAGCGAACGCCGAGGAGATCTCCGACGCTCTTGCGCGCCTCATAGCTGAGCGGGCAGGCCGACCAAAGACCTGACTTGGAAGGCTAGACAGCAGCCCGCTACCCCGCGGGCTTTTTTGTGCCTAGTCCTTATTGTGCTACTCGCGTCGCCCACTTGCCGCGACATCCTTCTCCCAGTCGAAGGCCTCGATAGTGATGAAGTCATCGCCCTCCTCCTTCGCCGCCTCCTTGTCCTCCTCCCAACGGATGGTCACGTCCCCGTCGTCCTCAAAGGTCACCTCCAACTCTGTCGATTCCGCCAGCGCCCCGATCAGCAGATCCCACACCTCCTCAGGATCGCTATCTAGCTTGTGGATCCTGGCCTGCCGGTGCAGCTGCGCCTTGGGCGAACCGATCATGTTCGAGATACGGATCGCCAGGCGCTCTTGGGCGGACATCGTCTGGTTAACGGACTTCGACATCGTGTGACCTCCTTCACATAGATACTGTATGGATAAACAGTAGACGATGAAAAAGGGGGATTCAATGGGTCGGCCCATAAAAAAATATGGGAATACCCATTGACTCGGATTACGGGCATTCCTATATTTAGCCCATCGGCAGCGCAAGCCGCCCCGGGTAGCGATCAGGAGACCCAGGGTTTAAAGCCAACCTCTTGAGATGGGACGCCTCCCCCAAGGTGTGCAGCGTAAAGCACCGAAATGGAGAGCCACCGGCATACCAGCGTGGGTGGCTGTTGGGATCCCAGATCCCCCGAACAAGTAGTCGCCCAGCCGGCGGTGGCGCGTAACACCGGCATAGCAGTTTTCCTCGATGCGCTTCGATGAGGCGCATCCGGGAAGACAACCGAACAGGAGGCCGACATGGCCAACGATCTGACCCCGCGCCAGCTGCAGACCCTGCAGGAAGTGGAAGCCTTCCTGTCGGCCTACAACTATCCGCCAACCCGTTCAGAGCTGGCCGAGCTGATGGGCATGGCTTCGCCGAACGGCGCCCAGGGGCACCTGGAAGCGCTCCATCAGAAGGGCTACATCACGCTCACGGCAAACACGGCCCGCGGTATCCAGCTACTGAGGTGCTCGTCATGAACCAGCACTACGCCGCCTGGCTTCGCGGCCAGATTGAAGCCGCCACGCCAGCCACTCTGCACATGAACATCCTGCCGCACGTTGAAGACCTCGTGGCCATCTACCGGCGCGAGTTGCGACAAGCATCCACACCAGGCCTGAAGCTCTACTTCCAGCGCACGCTGGCCAGCTTTGAAGACCTCCTCAACCAGTACCAGTACCACGCCGTAGCGGCGTAAGGATCTACACCGTGATCGAATTCGGGCAATGGCAAGGACGCCTAGGCATGGGCCTGGCTCGCCGAGAACTGGAATGCGTGATGGGCCTAGCCAGCGGCCTGACCCACAAGCAGATCGCCCGTGACATGGCGATCGCGCCCATGACCGTCACCAAGCGGGTCAGCAGCGCAATGTTCAAGCTAGGCGTGCAACGCGCCCCGCAGCTGGTGGCCGAGGCCATGAAGCGCCAGATCATTAGCCCTCTATGCCTGGCCCTGGCCGCCCTGGTGGTTGCCCATGCCGCCCTCGACGAAGACCCGATGCGCCGCGACCGCCGCGCGCCGGAGCGCCGCACCGCCCAGGTGCGAATGATGCGTCGGGCTGAAGCCCTCGAAATCTATGCATGACCCTGGCCGGTTCGCCGGCCCTCACCGGATCGCCTTCAAGGAGGGCGATGCGTTGAGCCCTCACACACTGGAGATACCCCATGTTCGGAAAATTGTTCGGTAAGAAGGTCGGCGCCGCCAAGGTCGAGCTGAAGCGCGTCGAGAACCGGGACCTGATGCAGGCGGTGGTGGGCGGTTGCCTGCTGGTGGCCGCCGCTGACGGCGAGATTGAGAAGTCCGAAAGCGACAAGATCGAGCAGCTGCTGCGCTCGAACAAGAACCTGGAACACTTCGGCGGCGAGATCACCACCACGGTCTCCCGGTTCACCGAGCAGCTGCAGGCCGGCTTCCGCGTGGGCCGCATGAACATTATGCGCGAGATCCGCGACATCAAGAACAACGCCAGCGATGCCGAGGAGGTGTTTGTCAACATGATCACCGTCGCCGAGGCTGATGGCGAAATCGAGCCGGAAGAGCTGAAAGTGCTTGCCGAGGTGGGCCGCGAGCTGGGCCTGCGCGTTCAAGACTTCGGCATCGAGGCCTGACGCCATGCGCGGTTGGCTCAAGCACATGACCAACCGCGCTCGCCGGATTGTCGCCTTCGGGCTGGCCGGCGGCGTGGTGCTGGTCGATTCCGCAAGCCGGGTCATGTCGATGGTTGGCGACCTGGTGATCGTCGCCCTGCTGCTGGCGGTCCTGCTGGTCGGTACCGACAAGAAAGAAGAGTAAAGAACGGCAGCCGGCGGAGCGCATCACCAGCAGCCTGGTATCGGTTCTCTAGTGCATCTCGCCGAGGGCCAGGCCGTATTCCCCACGTTACGGGGACTTCATCGGAGAGGGGTTGGGGCGCGCCCGAGTGGGCTGCAGCGCTTGGAAGAGCAAAGGCCACCAATCACCTGAGCCGTCCTGTACGGCCAATACCAGAATCGAGCGGGTGGACGTAAGTAGGGGTAACGCCCTGATGTCCCGACCCCTCTCCGATGTAGGAAGACGGCGTCGCGCCAGTTAGCTCCAACAGGCACTGGCACTGCATCAATCCATTCCGCTTCGCTTGCACATCTCGCGAGGCGGTCCATTCTCAGAAGCGTAGAGGTAAGCCGGGGCGCCTACTCCCTAGCGAACCGCTGCAGCCGGCCGAGCGGTGCTTCCCAAGGCGACTCGGACCCCAGCCGGCGGAGGGCATCACCGGCAGTTCGGTATCGGACTCACCCCGAGGATCGGATCGGTCGCCCCACGTCACGGGGTATTCCCCCTCCCGCTTCACCCCCGCGCCGCTCGGCGCCATCCCGAGACCATCATAATGATCACCCTACCTATCATCGGGCGTAGCCCGGCGGCAGCGATTTCGCGTGCCCGCATGCTGGGCTTCGAGTGCTGGCCCTATCGCGCCGAGCGCCGCGCCAATGGCGCCTGGGTCCACTACTATCGCAAGGCCGACCAGAAGGTGCCAGCGCGCCGCACCGCTGAAAACCTGCTGCGCACCGAAGGGGAGCTGTCCGCATGAAAGAGCGTCCGATTCTCTTCAGCGGCGCCATGGTGCGCGACATCCTCGAAGGCCGTAAGACGGTCACGCGTCGAATAATCAAGCCCAGCATGCGAAGTGCTGACACCCAATTCGAGCTGCACCAGCAGCAGGATGGATCCTGGCGTCCCATGCACACTTTCGATGAGAGCAGCATGGATCACTTGGGCACCGAGCACCCGATTGCTTGCCCTTACGGGCAGATTGGCGACCGCCTATGGGTGCGCGAGTCATTTGCCGATCTGCAAGGCACAGGAATTGAGCACCGACCAGACCCCGCAGGACCGTTGCAGCGATATGCCTTTGCCGCTGACTCACCACCTGGGTCGGCTAGTGACGAAGCTCGGAAAGACTTCGGGATCAAATGGAAACCGAGCATTCACATGCCCCGCGCCGTCTGCCGAATCTTGCTGGAGATTACTGGATTGCGCGTCGAGCGCCTGCAGGTCATCACAACCGAGCAGCTGATAGCTGAAGGCCTCCAGACCCGTCTGCGTGAGCACGACGCGGAATGCGACCTACTGCACCAGTGGAAAGAGCTGTGGGCTTCGCTGAACGGCGAGGAGTCCTGGGATGCCAATCCCTGGGTATGGGTCGTCGAGTTCAAGAGGATTGAGGCATGAGCCGGCTAGACGTTGTGATCGACCTTGAGACCATGAGCACCCTGCCCAATGCCGCCATCGTGAGCATTGGCGCCGTGGCGGTACGGGATCGGGTGCCGGTGGGTGAGCTGTACCTTCGCGTGCAGCTCGACACTACGCTGGACGTTGGCTGCGTCATCGACGGCGACACCGTCGAGTGGTGGATGCGCCAAGACGTAGAGGCCCGCCAGGAGATCGACGGGTCCCAATCGGCCGGCAGCCTGTACCAAGCGCTAGCGGATCTTGAGCATTGGGTCACTGCGAAGGCAGCAGACGACGGCGTTGTGGTCTGGGGGAAGGGCCCGAGCTTCGAATGCACCATCCTGACGAGCGCCTATCGTGCCTTCAGGCGGGACGCGCCCTGGTACTTCCGCAACGAGCGCTGCATGCGCACGCTGCTGGACCTCTACCCGGAAGCAGCTGACCTGCCCTTCGAAGGGATCCAGCACCACGCGCTACACGATGCCAGGCATGAAGCGGCTCAGCTGATCATGGCGCTGACCCTGCACGAGTCGAGGCCAGCAGCATGATCCCTCTCTTTGCTCACGACATCGCCGAGCGCAACAGGGAGCGCGACTGGCTGAAAGGTAGAATGGACGCATACCAGGCCGCCGGCGGCAGCATCGCCACCCTGCCCTACCTGGCACCGCGGGAGCTGACCCGGGCGGCCGAATTCAACAGCAGCGCGCCCCGGGTTCGCGGTATCGCTGCTGAGTCCCAAGCAAAGAAACGCGCTCAGGCCGGACTACTACCTCACGGGGAAGAGCAATGCGCGGCAGCTCAAACGGAACTGATCCAAGACGCTACGCGTGCATAGCAACTGCCGAATCACGCGCCTCTTCTAGCTCAGTTATCGCGTTCGTTACATGCGGGTGCTCCACTATCCGGAGCATTTCATTGCCGAGCAGGCGCGTTCTGATTTCCTCCACTAGGTCGTCAATGTCGACGCCCTGCTCCTTCGCAACATAAAGCACCCCGACGAGAGCCTGATGAAGGGCTATCTCACGATCTGGTAGCTGGGCCATAGCTGATCTCCGACTAGATGGATTGATCAGCATAGCCCAGCCGAAGCGGTGCGCTGACCGATTCCACCTCACAAGGAAACCGAACATGACCGCATTCCAGCGGCGGGCCTCGCTCGACTTCAAAACACAGTATGGCCTGGGCTTCAGCAGCCAGGACGACGAGATCATCGTGGACTTCTTCTGTGGTGGCGGTGGCGCTGGCACCGGTCTGGAGATGGGTCTGGGCAGGCCGGTGGCCGTGGCCAAGAACCACAGCGCTGCGGCGATCAGCATGCACACCGCCAACCACCCCACCGCCCGGCATTTCACCACCGACGTGTTCGATGGCGACTCCGATACCGAGTGCGCGGGCCGGCCGGTCGGCTGGTTCCACATGAGCCCCGACTGCACCCACCACAGCCAGGCCGCCGGCGGCCAGCCGCGGAAGCGCGAGATCCGCAACCTCAGCTGGATCGGGCTGAAGTGGGCCGGCAAGAAACGCCCCCGGGTTATCAGCCTGGAGAACGTGAAGCAGATCCTGCAGTGGGGCCCGCTGATCGCCAAGCGCTGCAAGGCGACCGGCCGGGTGATGAAGGTCGACGGCACGGTGGCCGCCCAGGGCGAGCGCGTGCCGGTGCACCAGCAGTTCCTGGTGCCGGACCCGAAGCGCAAGGGCCAGACTTGGCGCCGTTTCGTCCAGCTGCTGCAGGGCATGGGCTACCAGGTGGAGTGGCAAGTCGGCCGGGCCTGCGACTACGGCGCGCCCACCAGTCGCGAGCGTCTCTTTATGATCGCCCGCTGCGATGGCCAGCCCATCGTCTGGCCAGCGCCGACGCACGCCAAGGCCCCGGCCAAGGGGCAAAAGAAGTGGCGCAGCGCCGCCGAGTGCATCGACTGGTCGATCCCCTGCCCCTCGATCTTCGAGCGGAAGAAGCCGCTGGCTGCCGCCACGCTGCGCCGAGTGGCCAAGGGCATGCGCAAGTTCGTGCTCGACGCTGCTGACCCCTTCATCGTGCCGATCGCCAACTGGTCGCAGGAGGTCGCGCTCTCGACGGCCAACCCGCTGCACACCATCACCGCCTGGCCTCGGGGTGGATCGTTCGCAGTGGCCAGCCCGGTCTTCGCGCCAGCCACCCACCAGGGCGGCGACCGGGTGAACGACCCGCGGCAGCCCCTGCCCACTGTCACCTGCGCAAACCGCGGCGAGCAGATGGTGGCCGCCCCCGTGTTGGTGCAGGCTGCCCATGGTGAAGGAAAGCCTGGCGGGGTGCAGCGCTGGGGCTCTGGCAGCCGGGACATCGCTCAGCCGGTGGGCGCAGTCACCGCCAGTGGCAGCGGAGGCCACTCGGTGGCCATGGCCCACTTGCTGAAATTCCGCTTCGACTCAGCAGGTGCTGCAGCCGATGAGCCGATGCCGACCATCACCAGCGGCGGCAACTGCCAGCGGCCGGCCGGCGCGGCCCATGCCATGGGCGTCTGCACTGCCTTCCTGGAGCAGGCGAACGGCGGCTTCAATACCACGCCAGCGCACAGCGTAGAGCGGCCGATGACCACCGTGACCAACTCGGGCAGCCAGCAGCGCCTGGCGGTGGCCACCCTCGCCCACCTGCGCGGTAACTGCGATGCCCGGGCGCCGCAGGATCCGCTGCACACTATCAGCGCTGCGGGCCAGCACCATGGTGCGGTCACCGCGTTCCTGTCCCGTCAGTTCGGCGCCTCCATTGGCCAGGGCGTGGACGAGCCGGCGCCGACCGTCACCGCCGGCGGCGGCGGCAAGACCTCGGTGGTCGAGCTGCAGCTGGCGCCCGAGGTCGAAGCCGGCGCCCTGCGCGTGGCGGCCTTCCTGATGAGCTACTACGGCACCGACAACACCAGCCGGCCGGACGAGCCGTCGCCCACGGTCACCACCAAGGACCGCCTGGCCCTAGTCACCGTCACCATCCAGGGCACGCCCTATGTGGTGGTGGACATCGGCCTGCGCATGCTGCAGCCGCGCGAGCTGTACCGCGCCCAAGGCTTTCCGGACAACTACCAGATCGACCGCGGCGCCGATGGCAAGGCCTTCACAAAGAGCCAGCAGGTACATATGTGCGGGAACAGCGTCAGCCCTCCTCACATGGCAGCGATCGCCAAAGCAAACGACCCTTGGTCGAACTCGAAGGTCCGGGCTTCGGCCGCCTAAAAGGCCTAAACTAGCGCCGATCTGAAACCACATAAAAAATACTGGGCATAAGTTTGGTCACGCCCAGCATGTCCAAAATAAAAACCGTCTCGAAAGCAAACAGAAACAATGGAATACCATATGGAAAGAGAGATACCCCTATCGTAACCGCGCGGTACCAAATACGAGGTATTCCGTATATAAAATAATCCCGAGGCATATCAAGCTTAGCCCAGCGATAGTCTACTCGGGAGTGGTTCTCAACGTCGGTCACGATTCTTGAGTATCGGAGCTCAATGTCGCCCAACTTGGATATCTCTATGTTTTTGTCAGCATCCATCAGGCGATTCATTTCCCTGACAAGCTCCTTCAGCCGGCTCCCGCATTCCGTTAGCAGCTCCGCCCTCATATCGTACTTAGCCGTACCTATGACGACCGAGAAGACCAGAACAGCAACAGCGAGGAATATCTGCATTGCATTCAATACAGGCCCACTAAAAGCCAACTCTATATTGGAGCTTTGAACGAGGGGGATCAATATCAGACCAAGCGACAGATAAGTCGTGGTAAAAAACGAGAACTTTGAATAATTTCTTAACCTATCAGCCGCTTCGAATCGACACTTTACTGTCGTCCTCATACTTGTGAGTAGCTTATCAGCTGGAGTCGTAACTATTTTCTCATGCGCATACAAAGAGAAAATATCTCGACTGATTTTCGAAACTGCTTCTTTCAAGTCCAATGCCGTATCCCTGGTTAAGTGACAGCTATTGACGCTTGTATCGGCAGTCACCCTCCTCCCTTTAGCAGAAGCTTATCGCTGGCGTCAGGCCAGCGAAGGACTCCCCATGCCAGAAGTATCCGAGTTCCTCGACGGCCAGGAGCTGGCCACCTTGATCGGCCGCAAGTCGAAAGCTGCCCAATGCGCCTGGCTGGACGCGCACGGGTGGCGCTACGAACGCAACGCCGCCGGCCGCCCAGTTGTAGGGCGCGTCTATGCACGATTGAAGCTGGCCGGTGTGAAACCCAATGCCACCAATGCCGCGTCTGACGCCTGGGCGCTGGACCTATCGAGAGTGAGTTGAGATGCGCCCGAAGGAACCAGGGAATAGGGATTTGCCGCCAAGGATGATCAGGCGGACCAGGAAGCTGAAGTCCGGAAGGGTCTGGGTGGCCTACTACTACAACCAGACCCTGCCGGGAGGGGGACAGAAGGAGATTCCGCTGGGCGGGGACCTCGACGAGGCGAAAGCGGAATGGGCGCGGCTTGAACGGACAACGATGCCGAAGTCCATGAAGCGCCTGGGAGATGTGTTCGATCGGTACGAGCGGGAGATTATCCCGTCGAAGGCAACCCGGACACAGCGGGACAACCTGCTATCGCTGAAGCAGCTCCGAGCAGCGTTCTCCGATGCGCCAGTCGAGGCGGTGACGCCGCAGGTCATTGCCCAGTACCGGGACAAGCGGACAGCGAAGGTTCGGGCGAATCGGGAGATTGCCCTGCTATCCCACGTCTACAACATCGCCAGGGAGTGGGGGATCACCAACATGGAGAACCCGGCCAAGGGCGTGCGGAAGAATAAGGAAACGCCGCGGGACTTCTATGCGCGGGACGAGGTATGGAATGCGGTCTACGCCCACGCCTGCATCGAGCTGCGCGACGCCATGGACCTGGCCTACCTGACGGCGCAGCGGCCCAGCGACGTGCTGGTCGCTCGCGCCGCCGACATCCAGGACGGGTTCCTGCTGGTTGCCCAAGGCAAGACATCCAAGAAGCTGCGGATCAGGCTTCTGGCCGGTGAGGTGCCGACCGCCTTGGGCGTGCTGGTCGAGAAGCTGCTGGAGCAGCGGAAGGAGCGGCGAGTGGTCGGGCCGTACCTGGTCACCACGCCAGACGGTCGCCGACTGACTTCGAGCATGCTCCGGATCCGCTTCGACGAGGCACGGATAGATGCTGCAGCGGCAGCGCTGGAAAGCCTCGATGAGATGTTGGCCGCCGCGATCCGCCAGTTCCAGTTCAGGGACATCCGGCCGAAAGCAGCCTCCGAGATCGAGGACCTGGGGCGCGCCTCGAAGCTCCTCGGCCACACCGACAAGCGCATCACCGAGACCGTCTACCGGCGCGTCGGCGAAGTGGTCGACCCTACCCGCTGATCCGGTAGTTACGGAAACCGGCTTTAAAGTTACGGAAACCGGCCGCATATAAAGGCTAGCTGGACTCGTGCGCCCAGAAACGCGAAAGCCCCGTCATGCGGGGCTTCCAGGGTGCTGCAGGTGGCGGAAGCGCAGAGATTCGAACTCTGGGACCCTTGCGAGTCGGCGGTTTTCAAGACCGCTGCCTTAAACCACTCGGCCACACTTCCGTAAGAGGGGCGCATAGTACCTGATGGCAACACACTGTCAAACACTCGCAAGCGATCCTTAAGCAACATTTGCTATCTTCGGGGTCGTACGGTACATCACACCGTCTATTTAGCTTTGGAGTACACCATGAACGAGCGTCAATACGCCTACAACCCTGCCCTCGCGCAATCTCGGGACGTCAGCCGTGTATTGCGCAACACCTACGCCCTGCTGGCCATGACTCTGGCGTTCAGCGGCCTGGTCGCCTTCGTCTCGCAGCAGATGCGGTTGCCCTACCCCAACATCTTCGTGGTCCTGATCGGCTTCTACGGCCTGTTCTTCCTGACCATGAAGACGCGTGACAGCGGCTGGGGTCTGGTCAGCACCTTCGCCCTGACCGGCTTCATGGGCTACACCCTGGGCCCGATCCTGAACATGTACCTGGGCTTGCCCAACGGTGGCAGCGTGATCGCCTCCGCAGCGGGCATGACCGCCCTGGCCTTCTTTGGGCTGTCGGCCTACGCCCTGATCAGCCGCAAGGACATGAGTTTCCTGAGTGGCTTCCTGATGGCGGGCTTCTGGATCCTGCTGGGCGCCGTGGTGCTGTCCTTCTTCGTCCAGATCAGCGGCCTGCAACTGGCCATCAGCGCGGGCTTCGTGCTGTTCGCCGCCGCGGCCATCCTATTCCAGACCAGTGCCATCGTGCACGGTGGTGAAGACAACTACATCATGGCTACCATCACCCTGTACGTCTCGATCTACAATATGTTCCTCAGCTTGCTGCAGATCTTCGGATTCGCCAGCAACAACGATTGATCATCAGCGGTAGCCCAAGAGGCCCGCTTCGGCGGGCCTTTTTACATCCATGAAATTTGCCATCGTTGTCCTTTCCCCCCCCCAGGCGCCCTCGGCGCGGCGGGCCCTGCGCTTCTGCGAAGCGCTGTTGGGCGGGGGTCACGAACTGTCGCGACTCTTCCTCTACCGCGACGGCGTCCATAACGCCTCACACGCCTCGGTCAGCGGGCAGGACGAGTTGGACCTGCCCGCGCGCTGGCGCGAGTTGATCGAACGTCACCAGATCGACGCCGTGGTCTGCATCGCCGCTGCCCTCAAGCGCGGGCTGCTGGACGAGAACGAAGCGCGGCGCTATGAACGGGGTGGCGCAGTGAACGTGCACGCGCCCTGGCAGTTGTCCGGCTTGGGGCAGTTGCATGAAGCGATACAGGACGCCGATCGCCTGCTCTGCTTTGGAGGCGACTAGCATGGCCAAGAGTACCCTCGTCATCTCTCGTCAGCCGGCGCTGGGCGGTCCGGCTCCTCGCGAGGCACTGGATATCGTGCTGGCAGGTGGCGCCTTCGAGCTGCCCCTGGCGATGCTGTTCGCAGGCCCTGGGGTGACCCAATTGCTGGCAGCCGACAGCACTGCCCTCGAGCAGAAGGATCTGAGCGCCAATCTCTCCGCCCTGTCGCTGTTTGGCGTCGACGCTATCTATGCGGAAGCCTCGGCCCTGCAGCGTCTGGGCATCACGCCCGAGCAGTTGCCCGGCTGGGTGACCCCACTCGAACCCGAGGCGTTGGCCACGTTGATCCACGACCATGACCAGGTGATTTCCATTTGACGACTCTGCACCTGTTTTCCCGCTCGCCGCTGACGGAGTCCGATGCGCTGGACGGCTTGACCTGGGTCCGTGGCGGGGACGCCATCCTGCTCACCGGTGGCGCCGTGGAGGCACTGCGCCCGGGTAGCACCGCCAACCAGGCGTTGGCACGACTGCCTGCGGAAGCAGGCCTCTACGCGCTCGCGGAAGACGTCCAGGCCCGCCGCCTGCATCCGGAGCGTGGCGTGACCCTAATCGATTACCCCACTTTCGTCGACCTGAGCGTGAGCCACGCCAAGGTCATCAGCTGGACCTAGTATGCCCTCTCTCGACCTCGACCCCGAAGGCTATCTGCGCGATCTCTCCCAATGGAGTCCCGAGGTAGCCCGGCAACTCGCACTCAAGGAAGGCATCGAATTGACCGAACGCCATTGGCAGGTGCTGCAGGCGCTCCGTGACTTTTATGCGCAATTCCAGCTATCACCAGCCAATCGGCCGCTGATCAAGTACATCGCCCAGACACTGGGCCCCGAACTGGGTACCAGCCTGCAGCTCAACCTGCTGTTCAAGGGAGCGCCGGCCAAGCTCGGCGCCAAGCTCGCCGGCCTGCCGAAACCGGACAATTGCCTATGACCTTCACCACGCCCGAAGAACATCCCTTCGCCGTCTACGTCCGCGCCCTGGGCAAGGGCAAGCGCGGTGCCCGCAGCCTGACCGAAGTCGAAGCCGAAATGGCCATGGGCCTGATCCTCGACGGCCAGGTGACCGATGCCCAGCTCGGCGCCTTCCTCATGCTGCTGCGCCACAAGGAAGAAAGCCCCGAAGAGCTGGCAGGCTTTACCCGCGCCGTTCGGGCGCGCCTGCAGTCTCCCGGCTTCCCCGTTGACCTCGACTGGCCGTCCTACGCCGGCAAGAAGCGGCACCTGCCCTGGTACCTGCTCGCGGTGAAGTGCCTGGCCGGCAGCGGCGTGCGGATCGTCATGCATGGCGGCGGCACCCACACGGGGGGCCGGCTCTACACCGAGCAATGCCTGGGAGACCTGGGTCTGCAGACGGCCAAGGATTGGCAGGACGTCGGCGCCCTGCTCGACCGCGGCCAGCCCGCCTTCCTGCCGCTGGCGGCCTGGATGCCAGCGCTGCAGCGGATGATCGACCTCAAGGCCGAACTTGGCTTGCGCTCTCCGATCCACTCCCTGGTACGGCTGCTCAATCCCAGTGGCGCGCGCTGCATCCTGCAGAGCATCTTCCATCCGGGGTACCAGGAGGTACATCGCGAGGCCAGTCGCCTGCTGCGTGACGACAGCATCGTCATCAAGGGCGAAGGGGGCGAGGTCGAGCGCAATCCCGATGTCATCGCTCATCTCTATGGCACCCGTGGCGGCGAAGCCTGGGACGAAAGCTGGCCGGCGCTTACCGAGCGCCGCCAGGTCAAACCGGAGCGCCTCGATCCGGCGCTGCTGGCCGCTACCTGGCACGGCGAGGCGGAAGACCCCTATGGCCGTCTGGCAGTCATCGCGACGCTAGCCGTGGCCTTGCGCGCCCTCGGCCAGGATCAGGCGAGTGCCCAGAGCGAAGCCGAACGCCGCTGGGAGGCGCGTGATCGCACGCTCTGACGTCGCCGTCGGAACCCAGGGTGGTCACCTGGGTTCCTAACCGCAACGTAGCGGAGGATGACGATATGGGCTTGTTGGTCGATGGGCAGTGGCAGGACCGTTGGTACGACAACGGCAAGGACGGCCATTTCAAACGGGAAGAGGCCCAGCGCCGTGACTGGATCGCCCGCCCGGAGCAGGCCATTCCGGAAGAAGCCTCGCGCTACGCGCCTGAGGCCGGCCGCTATCACCTCTATGTCTCCCTGGCCTGCCCCTGGGCCCATCGCACCCTGATCTATCGCAAGCTCAAGGGTCTTGAAGCCCTGATCGACGTTTCGGTGGTCAGCTGGCTGATGCGTGAGGAAGGCTGGACCTTCGATCCCGCGCACGGCTCCAGTGGCGACGATCTCTATCAGCTCGACCGCCTGTACCAGCTCTATCAGCGCGACCAGGCCGACTACACCGGTCGGGTCACGGTACCGGTGCTCTGGGATCGCCAACAGGAACGCATCGTCAGCAACGAATCCGCGGAGATCATCCGCATGTTCAATGGCGCTTTCGATGACCTGACGGGGAATCACCTGGACCTCTACCCGGAAGCCCTGCGCGGACAGATCGATACCCTCAACGAGCGCATCTATCCGACGGTCAACAATGGCGTCTATCGTGCCGGCTTCGCTACCACCCAGGAGGCTTACGAAGAAGCCTTCGACGAGGTCTTCGCCACCCTCGACGATCTCGAACGACTGTTGCAGCAGCAGCGCTATCTCACTGGCGAATGGCTGACCGAAGCCGACTGGCGCCTGTTCACCACCCTGATCCGCTTCGACGCCGTCTACCACGGTCACTTCAAATGCAACCTGCGAAGAATCCTTGACTATCCGGCGCTACAGGGCTGGCTCAGGGAGCTTTACCAATGGCCAGGTATCGCCGAGACCGTGGACCTCCAGCACATCAAGCATCACTACTACGGCAGCCATGCCCAGATCAACCCGACCGGCATCGTACCCAAGGGGCCGGCCCTGGAGCTGGACCTGCCCCATGGCCGAGAGGTCCTGACTGGGGCAGGCATCCAGGGATCGGGCTGAACGTCAAGCCGTGGCCTGGGCGCCTTCGAACCAGGCCAGCTTCTCCCGTAGCGCTACCACTTCGCCGACGATCACCAGGGTCGGCGCATGGACTTCATGCTCGGCTACCAGTTGGGGCAGGTCTTGCAAGGTGCCGGTAAACACGCGCTGATTGCTCGTGGTGCCCTGCTGGACCAAGGCCGCCGGCGTCGCCGGGTTCTTGCCATGGGCGATGAGCTGCTGGCAGATGGTCGGCAGCCCGACCAGCCCCATGTAGAACACCAGGGTCTGCCCGGGAGCGACCAGGTCGGTCCAGGGCAAGTCGGCCGAGCCATCCTTGAGATGGCCAGTGACGAAACGCACTGATTGGGCATGGTCCCTGTGCGTCAAAGGAATGCCGGCATAGGCGGCGCAGCCGCTGGCGGCAGTGATACCCGGCACCACCTGGAAGGGAATGCCTTCCGCTGCCAGCTCCTCGATCTCCTCGCCGCCCCGACCGAAGATGAAGGGATCCCCGCCTTTTAGCCGCAAGACCCGCTTGCCCTCCTGGGCCAGCTTGACCAGCAGCCGGTTGAGATCATCCTGGGGTACTGCGTGCTCGGCGCGCCGCTTGCCGACATAGATGCGATCGGCGTCGCGACGGCACATGTCGAGGATGGTAGGCGCTACCAGGCGATCGTAGAGCACCACGTCGGCCTGCTGCATCAGCCGCAGCGCGCGGAAGGTCAGCAGATCCGGATCGCCAGGACCGGCACCGACCAGATAGACCTCACCCCGAAAGGTGGCCGTCTCGCTGGTGAGCTTGGCTTCCAGCAGTTGCTCGGCGGCCTGAGGCTGGCCTGAAAAGACTTTTTCCGCGACCTCGCCCTGGAATACCTCTTCCCAGAAGATCCGCCGCGCCTGCAGATCGGCGAAGCGCGTCTTGACCCGGGCACGGAAGCGCTGGGCCAGTTGCGCCAGTTGACCATAGGTGGCAGGAATCCAGCTCTCCAGCTTGGCCCGCACCAGGCGGGCCAGCACCGGGGCATCCCCACCACTGGAAATGGCGATCACCAGCGGCGAGCGATCGACGATGGCCGGGAAGATCACGGTGCACAGCCGCGGCGCATCCACCACGTTGACCGGCAGACCGAGGGCCTGGGCGTCATGGGATACCGCCTCGTTGACGCCGTCATCATCGGTGGCCGCGATCACCAGGCAGTGCCCGGCGAGCTGATCCGCCGCATAGCGCTCGACCCGACAACTACCGCCCCGCGCCTCGACGAAGGCGCGTACCTCCGGCTCGATCTCCGGCGCCACCAGGGTGATGCGGGCACCGGCTTCGGCCAGCAGCACGCTCTTGCGCAGGGCGATATCGCCCCCGCCGACCACCAGCACCGGACGGCCATCGAGCTTGTGGAAGAGCGGCAGGTAATCCATCAGCCGATGACCTCGAGGCCGCCCATGTAGGGCTTGAGCACCTCGGGTACGCGGATGCTGCCATCGGCCTGCTGGTAGTTCTCCAGCACGGCGACCAGGGTGCGACCCACGGCCAGGCCGGAACCATTGAGGGTGTGCACCAGTTCGGGCTTGCCCTCGGCGTTGCGGTAGCGAGCCTGCATGCGGCGGGCCTGGAAGTCGCCGCAGTTGGAGCAGGACGAAATCTCACGGTACTTGCCCTGGCTCGGCACCCAGACTTCCAGGTCGTAGGTCTTGGTGGCGCCGAAGCCCATGTCGCCGGTGCACAGCGACAGTACACGGTAGGGCAGCTCCAGGCGCTGCAGCACGGTCTCGGCGTGGCCGGTCAGTTCTTCCAGGGCCTGGAAGGAAGTGCTCGGCTCAACGATGTGGACCATCTCCACCTTGTCGAACTGGTGCTGGCGGATCATGCCGCGGGTATCGCGACCCGAGGCACCGGCTTCGCTGCGGAAGCACGGCGTGTGGGCGGTGAATTTCAGTGGCAGACGCTTGGAATCGAGGATCTGGCCGGCGACCAGGTTGGTCAGGGTGACCTCGGCGGTAGGGATCAGGTAGAGGTCGCTCTCGCCTTCCCGGCCGATCTTGAACAGGTCTTCCTCGAACTTGGGCAGCTGACCGGTGCCCTGCAGCGTCTCGGCCTGCACCAAGTAAGGCGTGTAGGTCTCTTCGTAGCCATGCTCTCCGGTGTGCAGGTTCAGCATGAACTGCGCCAGGGCGCGGTGCAGACGCGCGATGGGACCGCGCATGACGGCGAAGCGGGCGCCGGAGAAGCGTGCAGCGGTCTCGAAATCCAGCCAGCCGTAGGTTTCACCTAGGGCGACGTGGTCCTTGATCTCGAAATCGAAATCGCGCGGCGTACCCCAACGGCGCACTTCGACGTTCTCGTCCTCGTCCTTGCCAACCGGCACCGAGGCGTCGGGCAGATTGGGCAGGCCCAGCAACAGGGCATCCAGTTCACCCTGGACACTGTCCAGCTCGCGCTTGGCCTCTTCCAGTTCGCTGCCCATGCGATCGACTTCGGCCAGCAACGGCGCGATGTCTTCACCGCGGGCCTTGGCCTGGCCGATCCCCTTGGAGCGGGCGTTACGCTCGGCCTGCAAGGTCTCGGTGCGGGTCTGCACGGCCTTGCGACGGGCTTCCAGCGACTCCACCAGGCTGACGTCCAGGACGTAGCCACGGGTCGCCAGACGTGCGGCTACCTCCTCGGTTTGGGTGCGAACCAGTTTCGAATCAAGCATGTCCGTGTCTCTTACTTAGGAATTGGGGGCAGCAGTGTGGGCGAAGCGTCAGGAACGCCGCCGGCGCTGGCGCGGGCTGGACTGGTCGAGGTCCGCCAGGTGCTGCAGTTTATCGCGGATCTTCAGCTCCAGCCCACGGGGAACCGGCTCATAGTAGCGGCGCGGCTCCAGTTCCTCGGGAAAGTAGTCCTCCCCCGCGGCATAGGCTTCCGGCTCATCATGGGCGTAGCGGTATTCGTCGCCGTAGCCAAGGTTCTTCATCAGCTTGGTGGGCGCGTTACGCAGGTGCAGCGGCACCTCGCGCGAGCCGTTCTGGCGAACATCGGCCAGGGCGGCCTTGTAGCCCAGGTAGACGGCATTGCTCTTGGGCGCGCAGGCCAGATAGACGATCGCCTGAGCGATGGCCAGTTCGCCTTCGGGACTGCCCAGGCGCTCCTGGACGTCCCAGGCATCCAGGCACAGGCTCAGGGCGCGCGGATCGGCGTTGCCGATGTCCTCGCTGGCCATGCGCACCACGCGCCGGGCGATGTACAGCGCATCGCAACCGCCGTCGATCATCCGGGCGAACCAGTAGAGCGCGCCATCGGGGTTGGACCCACGCACCGACTTGTGCAGCGCGGAGATCTGGTCGTAGAAGGCCTCACCGCCCTTGTCGAAGCGGCGACGCTGGTCACCAAGCAGGCTCTGGAACAGGTCGGCGTCCAGGGCGCCGCCATCCTCGGCCAGGTCGGCAGCATTCTCCAACAGATTGAGCAGGCGCCGGCCATCGCCGTCGGCGGCGGCCAGCAGCAGCGCCAGGGCATCGTCGGGCAGGCTCAGATGGCGCTCGCCCAGCCCCTTGGCACTGGTCAGGGCGCGATGGGCCAGACCACCGAGGGCCTCGTCATCCAGACTCTTGAGCACATAGACCCGGGCCCGCGACAGCAGCGCATTGTTCAGCTCGAAGGAGGGATTCTCGGTGGTCGCCCCGATAAAGATCAGGGTGCCGTCCTCGACATAGGGCAGGAAGGCATCCTGCTGCGACTTGTTGAACCGGTGTACCTCGTCGACGAAGAGGATGGTACGCCGGCGGTACTGTGCGGCCTGCTGCTTGGCCACTTCCACCGCATGGCGGATTTCCTTGACCCCGGAAAGCACGGCCGACAGCGTTTCGAAGTGGGCATCGGAGACCTGGGCCAACAACCGCGCCAGGGTGGTCTTGCCCACCCCGGGCGGCCCCCAGAAGATCATCGAATGCAGCGCGCCCTGCTCCAGCGCCTCGCGCAGGGGCTTGCCCCTGGCCAGGAGGTGTTGCTGACCCGCGTATTCATCGAGGGTCTCGGGACGCATGCGGGCAGCCAAGGGCTGCCCGACGGGTGCGGTGCTGAAGAGATCCATAGGGGTGCGATCACTCCTGGATGACGTCGGCTCCCTTGGGCACCTGGAAGGTGAACTGGGATGCGGCCACCGGCTCGTTGAGCTTGACGTTGAAGAAGAGGATGTTGGTTCTCTGACCAGCGCCGTCGATCAACTGCATGTCGTTGATCACCCCGTTGCGGAAGGACAACCGCAGGCTGTCGAACAGGGTGTCCTTGGTCTTGGGCTTGAGCACGAAGTCGACGACGTTGCCCGCGTCCTTGCTGCTGACGTCGAAGCTACTTTCGATCTTGGAGATGTCACCCGACAGCAGCAGCGCCGGCGTCTGGGTCAGGCGCAGGTCCAGCTTGCGAATGGTGACCTGCTCCAGATCCGGATCGTACAGCCAGACCTGCTTGCCATCAGAGACCAGCAACTGCTCCTGGGGCGCATCGGAATGCCAGCGGAACAGCCCAGGGCGCTTGAGGCTCATGTTGCCCGCCGTTTCCTGCAACCGGGTCCCGGAGCCGTCCAGGGTCAGCTGCGAGAAACGTGCGGTCAGGGTCTGGGCCTTGTCCAGCAGTTGCGACAGACGACTCACCGACGCCTGGTCGGCATGGGCGGAAACGCTTACGGCAGCCAGGGCCGCCAGGGCAAAGCAACGCAGCTTGTGCATCAAAGTCCTCATGGATATCAGTCTCTCACCGGAGCAGGCGCTGTGACTTCGCGCGAGCCGTTGGTGTTCATGGGCGATACGACACCGGCCATCTCCATGGTTTCGATCATCCGTGCCGCCCGGTTGTAACCGATCTTGAGCTTACGCTGGACCGCGGAGATGGAGGCACGCCGGCTCTCGGTCACGAAGCGCACGGCCTCGTCATAGAGCGGATCATCCTCGTCGCTATCACCGCCTTCGCCACTACCGCCCTCGCCACCCGCACCAGCGCCCTCATCCGGGCCGCTGAGGATGTCCTCGATATAGTCAGGCGCGCCCCGCTGCTTCCAGGCCTCGACGACCCGATGGACCTCGTCGTCGGAGACGAAGGCGCCATGGACGCGGATCGGCAGACCGGTACCCGGCGGCAGATAGAGCATGTCCCCGTGACCGAGCAGCTGCTCGGCGCCGCCCTGGTCAAGAATGGTCCGGGAGTCGATCTTGCTCGATACCTGGAAGGCCATCCGGGTGGGAATGTTGGCCTTGATGAGACCGGTAATGACATCCACCGAGGGTCGCTGGGTCGCCAGGATCAGGTGGATACCGGCGGCGCGCGCCTTCTGCGCGATCCGCGCGATCAGCTCTTCGACCTTCTTGCCGACGATCATCATCATGTCGGCGAATTCGTCCACCACCACCACGATGGTCGGCAGCGTCTTCAGCAGCGGTGCCTCGTCGTCCATGCTCTCGCGACGATAGAGCGGATCGGTGAGCGGCGTGCCCGCTTCTTCGGCGTCCTTCACCTTGCGGTTGAAGCCGGCGAGGTTACGCACGCCCATGGCCGCCATCAGCTTGTAGCGGCGCTCCATCTCCGCCACGCTCCAGCGCAGGGCGTTGGCGGCCTCCTTCATGTCGGTGACCACCGGGCAGAGCAGGTGCGGAATGCCCTCGTAGATCGACAGTTCCAGCATCTTGGGGTCGATCATGATCAGCCGTGCGTCTTCCGGGCTCGACTTGAACAGGATTGACAGCAGCATGGCGTTCACGCCCACGGATTTACCGGAACCCGTGGTACCGGCCACCAACAGGTGCGGCATCTTGGCCAGGTCGGTAATGACGGGCTTGCCACCGATGTCGTGGCCCAGGGCAAGGGTAACGGGCGACTTGAACGCCGCGTACTCGGGCGATTCGAGCACCTCGGAGAAACGCACCATCTGGCGGTCTTCGTTAGGAATCTCGATACCCACGGTGGTCTTGCCAGGGATGACTTCCACCACTCGCACACTGAACACCGCGAGCGAGCGCGCTAGGTCCTTGGCCAGGTTGGAGATACGACTGACCTTGACGCCTGCGGCCGGCTGGATCTCGAAACGGGTGATCACCGGACCGGGATGCACGCTCTCCACGAGCACCTCGACGCCAAACTCCTTGAGCTTGACCTCCAGCAGGCGCGACATGTTCTCGAGGAACTCCGGCGAATAGCTCTGCTGTTTCTTCTCGGCACGATCCAGGATCGACAGCGGCGGCAGCGTGCCTTCCAGGCCCGCATCGACCCAGGTTGCGGCAGCCGGCGTCGAATGAGGGACCGGCGCCGCTGCGGGAGCGGCCTTGCGCGGTGGTGGCGTCGGCATGGCAACGGTGGCAGCCGCAGCGACCGGGGCGGCGGCCTTGGGTGCAGGCTCGACCGGTTCGGCAACGACGCGACTGGACGCCGGCATCTCGATGCGCGGTGCAGCACGCTCCATCCGAGGCGGCGGTGCGATATCGAGCAGATCGTCCAGGTCTTCGTCGGCGACCGGAATCGGCACCTCGCGGGCCTTGGCCTTGCGCGCGACCGGCGCTGATACCGGTTCGTCGAAGACGTCCAGCTCCGGCGCCTGGCGACGGCCACCCGCGAGACGACTGAAACCGCCCTGCACCAGATCCAGGAGATCAAGCACGACCTTGCCGGTGAAATCCATCACCTTGAACCAGGACAGGTCGGTGAACACCGTCAGTCCCAGCAGGAACAACGCCAGGAACAGCAGTGTACTGCCCTGCACATTGAGCGCAGCGACTGACAGCTGCCCGAGGCTTTCCCCCAGGGCACCCCCTGCGGAAGCCGGCAGTGCCGATACCGCATGGAAATGGATGTAGGCCAGTACCGACCCCGAGATGATCAGCAGCACCAGGCCGGTCAGTCGCCAGGAGAACAGCCAGCCACTCCATTCCCAGGGCAGATGCCGCTTGCGGAAGATTTGCCAGGTCTTGACCGCGAGCAACACGGGAAACACGAAGGCGAAATAGCCGAGCGCCATGAACAGGACATCTGCCAGCCAGGCACCGGCGCGGCCGGCGGCATTGTGGACCTGATCGATGCGACTGGTATGGGTCCAACCCGGATCAGAGGGGTCATAGCTCAGCAGAGCCATGAGCAGATACAGGCACAAGGCGGCCAGTGCGATGAGCACCACCTCCTTGAGACGATAATGCAGATGCTCACGCCATTGGTTGACGTGGCTGACAGAACTGGATTGCTTCAAGCGCGCTTTTCCCGCACACGGAACGTGTGACCGTGAATCAAAAACAGTGCGCCATTCTAGATCGCCCGGGCCCTGGTTCTACAGTCCCGAGGCGAAACATGGCACGATAGCGGACGGCAGTACCGGAACCGCCTTCAGGCACAACATTGGAGCATTCTTTCGTTGTCCTGACAAAGAGTTATGACGATTTCTTGAGCTGGTTACGCACTAGGCTCCCACCTGCAGCTTCCTGCATCAGAAGGCGCCCTCCCCTACCATGGTGAAATGGCTGACTCGCGAAAGCCCAGACTTTCCGCCCCTGCAACAGGCATTACGCGAACCCAATGGCCTGCTGGCCATTGGCGGTGACCTCAGCGCAGCGCGCCTGGTCAGCGCCTACCGCCATGGCTGTTTCCCCTGGTACCAGGACGGCCAGCCCCTGCTCTGGTGGTCGCCCGATCCGCGCACGGTGCTCTTTCCTCCCGACCTGCACGTCTCTCGCAGCCTGGCGAAGACCTTGCGCAAGACCCGGCTCAGCGTGACCTACGACAAGGCCTTCGCTCAAGTCATCCAGGCTTGTGCCGGACCTCGGCGCGATGCCGACGGCACCTGGATCACTACCGAGATGCAGCAGGCCTATGGGGAGCTCCACGCCCAAGGCTGGGCTCACTCGGTAGAGGTCTGGGACGGCGACCAGCTGGTTGGCGGACTCTATGGCATCGCCATGGGCAAGCTGTTCTTTGGCGAATCCATGTTCAGCCACGCGGACAATGCCTCCAAGATCGGCTTCGTGACCCTGGTGCGCGATCTCGCAGCCTGGGGTTTCGTGATGATCGACTGCCAGATGCAGACGGCGCATCTGCAGAGCCTTGGCGCCAGCAGCCTTCCTCGGGAACGCTTTGCCGAATACCTGGCCAAATACCTGGATCAGGCCAGTATGGCCGCCTGGCCTACCTCATGCGGGTGACTTACACTCAGGCTAGGCTTATGTAGAGGTTCGACATGACCGAGCTGGCGAGACTCAAGTTCTACGCAACCCAGCCTCACGCTTGCAGTTACCTGCCCAACGAGCAGGCGACCACGTTGTTTCTCGACCCCTCGCAGCCCATGAACGGCCAGATCTACGCGGAACTGTCCGAACTGGGTTTTCGGCGCAGTGGCGATCACCTCTACCGCCCCCACTGCCAACTGTGCAAAGCCTGCGTTCCCGCCCGCATCCCCGTCATCCGCTTCCGCCCCAGCCGCAAACAGAACCGCGTCCTCAAGCGTAACCTCGACATCAAGGTCACCCGCTGCGACCCGGGCTTCACCGAAGAACGCTATCAGCTGTACGCCCGCTACATCAGCGAGCGCCATGCCGATGGCGATATGTTCCCACCAAGCCGGGGGCAGTTCTCCACTTTCCTGGTCAGCCACCTGCCTTACGCCTTCTTCTACGAGATGCGCGTAGAGGATCGCCTGGTCGGTGTCGCCGTTACCGACGTGCTGCCCAATGGCATGTCGGCGGTCTATACCTTCTACGACCCCAACGAAGAGAAGCGCAGCCTGGGTGTCTTCGGTATCCTGTGGCAGATCGCCGAATCCCGCCGACTGGGCTTGGATGCGGTTTATCTCGGCTATTGGATCAAAGGGTGTCGCAAGATGTCCTACAAGACCGAGTATCGCCCCATAGAGCTCTTCGTCAATCAACGCTGGGTAGCCCTGGCCTGACGAAATAGCGCTTTTTCTGAATTTCTGTCAGAATATGGGCCTTTTTCGCCCGGACTGCTCTGGGCCTATTCTTGTCACCGAGGGCTTTTCTATATATGTCGAAAGAAGACAGCTTCGAAATGGAAGGTACTGTCGTCGACACCCTGCCCAACACCATGTTTCGCGTGGAGTTGGAAAATGGGCACGTCGTCACCGCGCACATCTCCGGAAAGATGCGTAAGAACTACATCCGCATCCTGACGGGCGACAAGGTTCGCGTGGAGCTGACGCCTTACGATCTGAGCAAGGGCCGGATCACCTACCGCGCGCGTTAAGCGGATCCTTTCATGAAAAAGCCCGGCAATGCCGGGCTTTTTCATGGGCGCTGATAAAACCGCGACCTGCCCTCAGGCAGGTTCGGCCGTGGTTTCGAACTCGAACTCCAGTTCGTCGTTCACCGCATCGATGTGGACGATACCGCCATGGTCCGCCAGGTCCCCGAACAGGATCTGCTCGGCCAGCGGCCGCTTGATCCTGTCCTGGATGAGTCGCGCCATGGGACGGGCGCCCATCTGTACGTCATAGCCACGCTCCGCCAGCCAGCCACGAGCCGCATCGCTGACTTCCAACTGGACACGCTTGTCTTCGAGCTGCGCCTGGAGTTCGGTGAGGAACTTGTCGACGATGCTCTTGATGACTTCAGTGCTCAGGCGGCCGAACTGGATGATGGTGTCCAGGCGGTTGCGGAACTCCGGTGTGAAGCTCTTCTTGATGACTTCCATGGCATCGGACGTGTGGTCCTGCAGCGTGAAACCGATAGAGGCACGAGAGGCGGTTTCCGCACCAGCGTTGGTGGTCAGGATCAGGATCACGTTGCGGAAGTCGGCTTTGCGGCCGTTGTTATCCGTCAGGGTGCCATGGTCCATGACCTGCAACAGCAGGTTGAATACCTCGGGATGCGCCTTTTCGATTTCGTCGAGCAGCAGCACACAGTGCGGTGTCTTGGTGATCGCCTCGGTCAGCAACCCACCTTGGTCGAAGCCGACGTAGCCGGGAGGCGCGCCGATCAGACGGGACACGGTGTGGCGCTCCATGTACTCGGACATATCGAAGCGCACCAGCTCCACACCCATGGCCTTGGCCAGTTGCCGCGCCGCCTCGGTCTTGCCCACGCCGGTAGGACCGGCGAAGAGGAAGGAACCAACGGGCTTGTCCGGCGATTTCAGACCCGCACGGGAGAGCTTGATAGCCGTGGACAGGGATTCGATGGCCAGATCCTGACCGAAGACGGTCAGCTTTAGGTCCCGCTCCAGGTTGCGCAGCAGTTCCTTGTCGGAGCTGTTGACGGTCTTGGGGGGAATCCGCGCGATCTTGGCGACGATGTCTTCAACCTGCTGAACATCGATGCGCGCGGCACGACGCTCTTCGGGCTGCAGACGCTGGTAGGCACCCGCCTCGTCGATGACGTCGATGGCCTTGTCGGGCATGTGCCTGTCGTTGATGTAGCGGGCCGCGAGTTCCGCGGCGGCACGCAGCGCTTCATCGGTGTACTCAATGTGGTGGTGCTGCTCGAAGCGCCCCTTGAGGCCCCGCAGGATGCCATAGGTGTCATCCACCGAGGGCTCGACCACGTCGACCTTCTGGAAACGTCGGGCCAGCGCCCGATCCTTCTCGAAGATGCCGCGGAATTCCTGGAAGGTAGTCGAGCCTATGCAGCGGATCTCACCGGAGGACAGCAGCGGCTTGAGCAGGTTTGAGGCATCCATCACCCCGCCTGAAGCAGCGCCGGCACCAATGATGGTATGGATCTCATCGATGAAGAGCACGGCATGGGGCCGCTTCTTCAATTCGGCCAGCAGCGCCTTGAATCTCTTCTCGAAATCGCCGCGGTACTTGGTACCCGCCAGCAATGCCCCGAGATCCAGGGAGTAGACCACGCTATCAGCCAGCAGATCAGGCACCTGACCATCGACGATACGCTTGGCCAGGCCCTCGGCGATAGCCGTCTTGCCAACGCCTGCCTCCCCTACCAGCAGCGGGTTGTTCTTGCGGCGCCGGGCTAGGATCTGGGCGACGCGCTCTACTTCGTGCTCACGCCCAACCAGCGGATCGATGCGACCCTGACGGGCCTGCTCGTTGAGGTTGCTGGCATAGGCTTCGAGCGGATTGTTGGAGGAACTGGGCTCGCCGCCCTCTTCCTCGGCGGCGTCTTGATCCTGCTCGGCTTCGGGCGCGGCCCCAGGCACCTTGGAGATGCCGTGGGCGATGAAATTGACGACATCGATCCGGGCCACGCTCTGTTGCTTGAGCAGGAAGACCGCCTGGCTTTCCTGCTCGCTGAAAATGGCGACCAGCACATTGGCGCCGGTTACTTCGCGCTTACCCGAACTCTGCACGTGGAAGACCGCGCGCTGCAGGACACGCTGGAAGCCCAGCGTCGGCTGCGTCTCGCGCTCATCATCCTGCTGAGGAATGAGTGGGGTGGTGGAATCTATGAATTCCAACAGATCGCGGCGCAGGCGATCGATGTTGGCGCCGCAGGCTCTCAACACGGTGGCGGCCGCTTCATTGTCCAGCAGCGCCAGCAGGAGGTGCTCAACGGTCATGAATTCATGACGCTTCGTCCTCGCCTCCTTGAAGGCGAGATTCAGGGTGACTTCGAGCTCACGATTCAACATAGCTTCACCTCATAGCCCAAGCAGCACAGTAGCCCAAGCAGCACAGATCTAACTTTCGATTTCGATTTCACACAATAGCGGGTGGTTGCACTCCCTCGCATATTGATTGACTTGCATGGCCTTGGTTTCAGCGACATCGCGAGTAAATGTTCCGCAGACTGCCTTTCCCTGGGTATGCACGGTAAGCATCACCTGGGTAGCGGCTTCGCGGTTCATGCTGAAATAGCTCTCCAGCACCTCTACGACGAACTCCATGGGGGTGTAGTCATCGTTATACATCAGAACACGATATCTGGCTGGCCGTTTTAGCGCAGGTTTTGCCTCCTGCACTGCCAGGCCACCGTTGTCGCCGTCCTGATGTTCGTTGTCGTCCGCCGCCAGTCGGATGGGGTCGATTGCACGCATTCTGATCGATTCCGAATTTCGGGATGAATAGCAGGAAAAAAGAGCTTGATCCACGTCTCAGCCACCCGTTGCCTTGCCTTGACTAAGGCTGAAAGGGTGTTACAAACATCCTGTACCCGACGAGGTACCAAGGGTTCCGTAGTAGTGGCGCCTGTGTGGATTCACTGGAACTGTAGTCGAATGATACTCCAGGCTTGGAGTCCTTTGCAGAGGGAGCCGGTATGCTCAGTGGCAAGGTCAAATGGTTCAATAACGCCAAAGGATATGGCTTCATCGTTGCAGAAAACAGTGATGAAGACCTATTCGCTCATTACTCGGCCATTCAGATGGACGGTTACCGCACACTCAAAGCGGGCCAGGCGGTCAACTTCAATATCGTTCAGGGCCCCAAGGGCCTGCATGCCGTGGAGATCCGTGCGGCTGAAGTAAGCGCGACCGCTGCCGCGCCTGCCACCAACACCCTCGATGTACGGGATACGGTCAGTACGGAAGCCTGATCTCACGCCCCTTCGGGGGCGCCATCTCCCGACCCGCTTCGCCTGCCTTCGCCATGCCCCAGATCGCGCTCCGGAAACAGCAGGTCCCTGACCCGGCTCTTCAGCGCCCTGGCATCGGGAAAACCGCCGTCCTTTTTTCGCTCCCAGAGCACCTCTCCGCCACAGGCGATCTCGAACACCCCACCGGTACCCGGTAGCAGCGTCACCCCACCCAGATCGGTCCCAAATGTACTGAGCAGCTCCTGGGCCAGCCAGCCCGAGCGCAGCAGCCATTGGCACTGGGTGCAGTAGTGGATGGTGATGAAAGGTTTGGCATCAGCCACGGTACACCTCGCAAGGCCTGGGCTCCTTATAATACGCAGCCCTTGATCCTGTCCGCCATGTGGTCCGACCTATGCGCCCGTTGCTGCTGGTAGCCTGTCTTCTCCTGTCCGCCCTGGCCTGGGGCGCGCCACCGCCTACCGTCGGCCTGGTGCTGTCCGGCGGCGCCGCGCGAGGACTTGCCCATATCGGCGTGCTGAAAGCACTGGAAGAGCAAGGTATCCAGGTTGATGCCATTGCCGGTACCAGCATGGGTGCGGTGATCGGCGGGCTCTATGCCGCCGGCTACAGTGCCGAGGAGCTGGAGCGCATCGCCCTGGACATGGACTGGGGCCAGGTGCTGTCCGACCAGCCGCCACGCAAGGATGTCCCCTTTCGCCGCAAGCAGGATGACCGGGACTTCCTGATCAAACAGAAGCTCAGCTTTCGCGATGATGGCACTCTGGGCCTCCCCATCGGCGTGATCCAGGGCCAGAACCTGGGGATGATGCTGGAAAAGCTGTTCGTGCATACCAGCGATACCCGGGACTTCAACCAGCTGGCCATTCCCTTCCGGGCAGTGGCGACGGACATCACCACCGGCGAGAAGGTGGTCTTCGATCATGGCCATCTGCCCCGCGCCATTCGCGCCAGCATGTCGATTCCGGCGGTGTTCGCCCCCGTGGAAATCGACGGGCGACTGCTGGTGGATGGCGGCATGGTCGACAACATTCCCATCGACGTCGCCCGGAACATGGGGGCGCAACGCGTCATAGTGGTCGATATCGGCACCCCTCTGCTCAAGCGCAAGGACCTGACCACGGTGCTGGACGTGCTCAACCAGTCCACCACCCTCATGACCCGCAACAATTCCCAGGCCCAGCTGGCGACCCTAGGCAAGCAGGACCTGCTCATCCAGCCGCCGCTGGCCAGCTATACCAGCGCCGACTTCAGCGAGGTCAAGGCACTGATCGATGCGGGCTATCGGGCTACCATGGCCATGGCCAGCGAACTGGCGGTACTGCGCAGGAATGCGCCAAGCGAGCCGTCCTCGGCGGTGGCTGCAGCCCGGTCGCCCAGCAGCCGGACCCCGGTCATTGATGCCATCCGCATCGAGAATGATTCCAAGGTAGAAGACGAGGTCATCCGTCACTACATCCGTCAGCGGCTGGGAGAGCCGCTCAATGTCGAACGCCTCCAGGACGACATGAGCACGCTTTACGGCCTGGACTACTTCGATCAGGTGGAATACCGCATCCGTCGGGACGGGCCCGGTGACAATGTGCTGATGATCTATGCCCGCGGCAAGCGCAGCGGCACGGACTTTCTGCGGCTGGGCCTGAACCTGTCGGACGACCTGCGGGGCGACAGCGCCTTCAACTTCGGCGCCAGCTATCGCATCAACGGCCTCAATCGCCTGGGCGGCGAATGGCTGACGCGGGCCCAGATCGGCGATCACCAGGAGCTCTACAGCGAGTTCTACCAACCTCTGGATGTCGGTTCACGTTACTTCATCGCGCCCTACGTCGGTGGCGAGGCACGCAATATCGAACAGCTGGAGCGCAATCACCCCATCGCCGAGTACCGTCGCGAACGCTATGGCTTCGGCCTGAACCTAGGCCGGCAGATCGGCAACAAGGCCGAGGTGCGGCTGGGCATCGGCCACGACTGGGGTAGTACCAAGGTGCACGTCGGACCGCGTGACACCCCGGAGGAATCCTTCACCGAAAGCTTCTATGAGCTGCGCTATTCGCTGGACGATCTGGACGACGTGAACTTCCCGCGTGAGGGCCAGGACCTGGCGTTGACACTCAAGCAATTCGATCCCAGCCTGGGCTCCGACTCCCGCTACCGGCAGCTGGACCTGCACCTGAACAAGGCGCTCAGCTATGGCTACAACACCTTCGTGATCGGCGGCGGCCTGGGTCGCACCTTGTCGACCGACAGCGATACCAATGTGGTGACCAGCAGTTTCCTGCTGGGCGGCGCCTGGCAGCTCTCGGGCTATCGCCAGGACGCCTTGTCTGGCCAGAACTACGGCCTGGCGCGGCTGATCTACTACCACCAGCTCACCCAGCGTTCACTGTTCCCGCTGGACACCCCGGTCTACCTGGGTGGCAGCCTGGAACAGGGGCGCATCTGGAATCGAGACGACGACTATGACAGTGGCAACATCAGCGCCGCCAGCCTGTTCCTGGGCCTGGACACGCCACTGGGACCGCTCAAGTTCACCTATGGCCTGAGCGACCAGGGCGAGCACGCGTTCTACATCAACCTGGGCAACAGCTTCTGATCACGCGATACGGGAGAGCAGCATTTCCGCTCGCTCGCGCTGGCTGTCACTGCCCTCGCTGACGATCTCCTGCAGCAGCGAGGTGGCATGCTGAAGGTCGCCTTGGTCGAGACAGGCCTCGGCCTCGGCGAAGCGTCGGGCGATGTCGTCGGTCATGAAGTGCTCGTCGAGACTCATGTCCAGCTCCAAGACCGCCGGCAACTCGCCCAGCCCCTCAGGAAAGTCGTCTTCCAGGGTGATCTCCAGGGCATCGGCCTGCTTCCAGCCGGAATCGGCGTCCAGCTCTTCGGTCAGGGCGATCGCTTCATCGAGGCTCAGATCGGCGAGATCCAGATCGTAGTGTTCTTCGGTCACCGGCGCTGGCGCAGCCGGCTCGGCGAATTGCAGCTCCGCCGACCACTCGCTGGCCGGCGCATCGAACGCCGGCAGATCGAGATCCAGATCCTCTTCGGGTAGATCATCTGGCGCATTGGCCGAAATGCCCGGAAACTGTGCGTGCAAGACGACAAGACTGGCCGCCGCCCCGCCCAGGGCCAGAAAGCGCTGTTCGTGCTGGCTGAACGCCTGGGCCTCACCCAGGGTGGCCAGCACCCTGAGCAGCAGCAGACGTAGATCCTGGCGACGATCGTCTTCGGCGAGACCGCTCTCCAGCACCTCTCTCGCCTGACCATAGCGACCATAGGCGATGTAGATTTCCGCTCGACCGGCATGATCGTCGACCGGTGCCGGACTGGCCGAGGCAGGAGTCTTGGCGCGGACGGGCACCGGCTGGGTAGCCGCCAGCACCGGCTCGGGCAAGGGCTCGGCCGGCTCCACGTCCAGCTCCTCGTCTTCGCTGAAGACCGCTGCCTGCTCCGCCTGGCGACGACGCCACCAGAGCACACCAGCCAGGGCCAGGATGGCCGCAGCACCGGCCAGCAGGAGCGAACGCGGTGACAGCAGGCCTTCGTCGGCCTCGCCTGAGACAGGACTGCTGGCAACAGCAGCCGCTGGAGGAGGAGCCGTTTCCGTTACCGGGGTCGCCGACACCTGTGTCGGAGCAGGCGTTGGCGTGGCCAGGGCTACCGACCGCGCCTGATTCAGTTGCTGCTGCAAGCCATCCCGGTCTTGCTGAAGCTGGGTGATCTGGGCTTCCTTCTGCGCCAGCAGCGTATCGTAACGTTCCTGCAACTGGGTGAGCTGCCCCTCCAGATCGCCGACCTGCCGCCCGAGATCCTGGGTCACCAGCAAGGGCTTGGCGTCTTCCGGGATGCTTCCAGCTGGCTGAGACGGGGTCGCTGGCGGTGCTGCAGAATCGGCTGCGGGTGCTGGCGTGGAAACCGGCGCTGTGGCAGCCCCCGGCGCGGCTGGCGCAGGTGCGGGCGCAGGCGTAACGGGCGCGACAGGGACCGGGCTGGCTGCGGGCTGTGGTGCAGCCTTGGCCACCACCGGCTGCCGCGGCGCGGGCTCATTGACACCCGCCGGCAGACGCAGTCGCTGGCCGGCTTTCAGCCTTCCAGGATCGTTGTTGGCGAAGGACGCCAGATTGAGCGCGAACAGATCCGCCATCAGTTGCTCCGCCGACCGATTGGCCAACGGACCAAGACGCTTGGAAATGCTCCAGAGGGTGTCCTTGGGCCGCGTCTGGTAGATGCCGTCACCGGCGGCCAGGCCTGGCGAGGGTGCGAGCTCGGGCTGCCGAGGCGCGGACTCACGCGCCGCCGGGCTAGCGGCCGAAGTGCCGGCGCGAGCAGGGGCAACCGGAGTGGGCGCTGGTGCGGTACCGGCAACACTGGTAGGTGCGCCACTGCTGCGAGGCGGATCCACCAGCAGGGTGAACTCACGCAGCTGCTTGCCGCCCGGCTGTTCCAGCTGGACGATGAAGCCGAGATAGGGCTCGACCAGGGAGCGGCGGGAGGTGACCTCGATGTAGCTGCCCGCGGCCGTGCGCAGGTGCGGGGTGAACACCAGATCGTTCAAGAACTGGGTACGGTCGACCCCCGCCTGGGCGAACGCTTCGTTCGTGGCCAGGTGGATGCGGAAGTCCCCGGCCTCGGCAGCACCGATGTTGACCAGCTCGATTCGCGCCCGCAGGGGCTCGTTGAGAGAAGACTGGAGCGTGATACCACCCAGGCCGAGGGCAAGCGCCGCTTGAGGAAGAGTGGTCAGCGTGGCGGCCGACAGAAGGAATAAGGCAAGGGGACGGCGTTTCGCGACCATGGATACCGCTGCGTCAGGTATTCGAAGAAACCGGTGTTTTAGCGTGGTGGCTCACAAAAATCGCCTCCGCTACGCTGGAACGTAGCATCGATACCGACAGACGGCAAACCGATGGTCGTCAGCGCAGAAAAGGCGATGGTGGGTGAGTTAGGCCGCCAGCTGCGGTGCCAGACGTCTCGGCCCGGACTTGCGCCGGCATCTGGCCCCGGCCTCGGGGCTGGTCAAGCCGCCAGACGGCATTCAACCGCGTTCGAGATTGGCGAGGACGCGCTGGTGCACCTGCTGACAGATGGCGATCTCCGCGTCATCCAAGCCGCTGAGCAGCTCCTTGCGCAGGGCCTCGGCGATGGTCTCGATCTTCTCGATCAGCGGACCGGCTTCCTGGGTCAGCATGATGCGCTTGGCGCGGCGATCTTCGGTGACCGCCAGACGCTTCACCAGCCCCTGCTTCTCCAGACCGTCCAACAGCCGGGCCAGGGTCGGCCCCTCGATACTGATGCTCTGCGCCAGCTCGCGCTGGGTAGGCTGCACGCCTTTCATCCGGGCGAGGTTCAGCAACACCTGCCAACGGGCCTGGGAGAGCCCCAGATGACTCAGGCGACGGTCGAGCTCGGCGCGCCAGGCACGAGAGACATGAAAGATCTGGCGGCCGAACAGATGTGGATCGGTAGGGGTCATTCAGGCTAAACCTTGTACTTGGATTTTCTCATTATTCTGGTTGAAGGCACGGCGGGGCAACCGCCGTGCCTCGCTAGTCGGCCAATTCCGCCTGCAGGGCAGCCCGCACGCAGTACAGCGCACCGCTCGCCACCCGCCCCTCGAAGCGCGCGGCGATCTGGGCTACCGGCGGCAATTCGCCCTCGTCTTCGAGGAAGGCGTCCTGAATCTCCGCCAAGAGGTCCTCGGGCAAGTCCAAGGCCTGTTCCAGCGCGATCTGCTGCTGGGCGATGGCTTCGGCCAACAGGGCATAGACATTCTTTTCCGAGCAACTCAGCTGCCGTGCGGCCTGCTCTGGCGTCATGCCGGCACGCACCAGGGTCAAGACCTCATGGCGCACGTCGGCGACCGGGGCCGGGGCGGCGCTGCCATCGGTCAAGGCATCGAGGAAGGCCTGACCATAGCGCTCCAGCTTGCGTGCGCCTACACCACTGACACGGCTCATCTCGTCCAGCGAACGCGGCTGGCTGCGCAACATCTCCAGCAGGGTGGCATCGGGGAAGATCACGTAGGGGGGCACCGAGTGCTCCTCGGCCAGCTTGCGCCTCAGGGTGCGCAGGACTTCCCACAGCTCGCGTTCATCGGCACGCACCAACTGGCTGGCGGCACTGGCCGACCCGCTGCTACCCGTACCCCGCCCACGTTGAGGCTTGGGATCGCGGCGCAATTCGATGCGTACCTCGCCGCGCAGCAGGGGTCGGCAGCTTTCGGTCAGCCGCAGACCACCGTAGCCATCGACGTCAACCTCGGCCAGACCACGGGCGACCAGCTGGCGGAACAGGGTGCGCCATTCATCTTCGCCGCGGGCCTTGCCCAGGCCGAACACGGCCAGGCGCTGGTGGCCGAGGCTGGTGATCTTTTCGGTCTCGCGACCGAGCAGGATGTCGACCAGGTGCCCTACCCCATAGCGCTGACCGCTGCGGTAGATGGCCGACAGCGCCTGGCGCGCCGGTTCGGTGGCGTCCCAGGTCTCGACGGTGTCGATGCAGTTATCGCAATGACCGCAGGGCTGGGGCAGGTGCTCGTCGAAATAGGCCAGCAGGACCTGGCGGCGGCAGCGAGTTTCCTCGCACAGCGCCAGCATGGCTTCGAGCTTGTGCCGCTCGATGCGCTTGTGGCGCTCGTCGCCTTCGGAGCTCTGCATCATCTGCCGCAGCAGCAGCACATCCTGCAGGCCGTAGGCCATCCAGGCATCGGCAGGCAAGCCATCACGACCGGCACGACCGGTTTCCTGGTAGTAGGCTTCGAGGCTCTTGGGCAGGTCGAGGTGGGCGACGAAGCGCACGTTGGGTTTGTCGATGCCCATGCCGAAGGCGATGGTGGCGACCATGATCAGCCCTTCCTCATTGAGGAAACGCTTCTGGTTGGCGGCGCGGACGTCGCTGGGCAGGCCGGCGTGATAGGGCAAGGCAGGAAACCCCTGGCCACTGAGCTGTTCGGCCACCTCCTCCACCTTCTTGCGCGACATGCAGTAGACGATGCCGGCATCGCCACGGCGCTCGGCGAGAAAGGCCAGCAGCTGCTTGCGCGGCGCTTCCTTGGGCACGATGCGATAGAAGATGTTGGGACGATCGAAGCTGGAGAGAAAGCGCTCGGCCTCCTCCAGGTGCAGGCGGCTGGCCATCTCTTCGCGGGTGCGGGAATCCGCCGTAGCGGTCAGCGCCAGGCGCGGCACGCCGGGAAAGTGCTCGGCCAACTGACCGAGCTGCATGTATTCCGGTCGGAAGTCATGACCCCATTGGGACACGCAGTGGGCTTCATCGATGGCGAACAAGGCGATGGGCAAGCGCTTGAGGAAGTCCAGCATGCGCGGCTGCACCAGGCGCTCGGGCGCGAGGTAGAGCAGCTTGATCTCGCCACGCTCCAGCCGTGCGGCGACGGAACGCTGCTGTTCGCCGGTCATGGTGGAGTTGAGGGCGGTGGCCGCCACACCAAGCTCTTCGAGGGTGGCGACCTGGTCGTCCATCAGGGCGATCAGCGGCGAGACCACCACGGCCACGCCGGGGCGCATCAGGGCCGGCACCTGGTAGCACAGGGATTTACCGCCGCCCGTGGGCATCAGCACCAGCGCATCGCCACCGCTGGCCACGCGCTCGATGATCCGGGCCTGGTTGCCACGGAACGCGTCGTAGCCAAAGACGTCTTTAAGGATGCGCAGCGCGGGTTCTGACATGAAGCCTCCTCGAATGGAAAGGCCATTATACGGATGCCGAGGTCGCTGCGGCGGTGCTTTTCCGTCGGCCGGCCACCGGCCGCCAGGTTCGACGTGACTCGGGCGCTCGTCTACAATTCCGGCCGTCCTGCCCTTTCGAATCCTTTCCGAGGTAAGTAGCCGATGTCCTTCGCCGAACAATTGACCCGTCTGCGCGATTTTCTCGATGCAGACGATCTGCACGAAGAAGCGCTCGACTACGTAGCCGCCCATGGCTACCTGACCGCCCTGTCCATCTGCCCGGAAGAGGTCCCCGAACGCGAGTGGATCGACGCCCTGTTCGCGGAGCCGCCGCAGTATCGCGATGCCACTCAGCAGGAAGAGATCGAGCGTTCCCTGGTGCAGCTCAAGGCTCATATCCTGCGCGTACTGGGCAGCGATGAGGAACTGGACCTGCCCTGCGACCTGGACCTTGGCCCCGAGCCGGACGAATCCGAGCTGCGCGGCTGGTGCATCGGGTTCATGGAAGGGGTGTTCCTGCGCGAAGCCGTGTGGTTCGAAGATGCCGAAGACGAAGTCAGCGAGCTGCTGCTGCCGATCATGGTCGGCTCGGGTCTGTTCGACGAACAGCCCGAGTTCTCCGAGATCGCCCAGGATCGCCGTCTGGTCGCCGACATGATGGTGCAGATCCCGGAATTGCTGACCCAGCTGTTCCTGCTCTGCCACTCTCCCGAAGAGAAGCCGGCGCTGCTCAAGCCGCGCCAGCACTAGCGAGGAACCGCCTTGCGGGCGCTGCCAGCTAGTGCCAGTGCGCCCGCTTGGAGGTCTTGCCGATCCCTGGATTGAAGCAGTTGCAGGGGTCCAGGGTGCGATAGTGGTCCACCATCGCCGGCGCTGCCGGATAGAGATGCCCGACATTGTGCTCGGCGGGATAGTGGGCCCCACGCTGGTTGAGCAGGGCCAGTAGCTCAGCCTTGACCTCCTGCCAAGAGGCTCCGGCACTGAGCAGATAGTCCTGATGGAAGACGTGGCAGAAGAAATGCCCGTAATAGAGCTTGTGCTCGATACGATGCTCTATCTCCTGAGGTAACTGCTCAAACCAATCCTGATCGTTACGCGCCAAGGCGATGTCCAAGGCAACCACCCCGGCGCACCGCTGGGGATGCACCGCGGCGTAGCGCACGGCCGCGCCCGCAGTAGCGAATCGGTGCAGAAAGGCCGCCGCCCCCTCTTCCGTCGAACACTGGAAATAGTCTCCTGAACCACCGGGATAGCGTTCAGACAGGAGCGCCCGCAATACCGGGATACCTTCGCCTGCCGCCTTGATCATCAGGTGGTGCTCGAAACGGTCGCGAAACGCCAGCAGTCGCGCCGGCAGGTGACTGCCGAACAGCCCACTCGCCCACTGCATCAGCCGATCGCTTAGGTTGGCCGGCACGCCCGGCAACCGCTCGGCCAGGGCATCCAGGCGACTTTTGCAGGTGAAAAGCGCCGGCAGGCGCTGGGTTCCCAGTCGCCGCACCAGCAGGAAGATATCCTTGCCGTAGCGCTCGGCAATGTCGAAGGCGCCGCGATGCAGGTACTCGGCGGCGATGGGTAAAGGCGCCGGATTGGCCAGCAGCGATCGCCTGATCCAGGTGAGCTCTCCAGGATCGTTGGTGCCAATGTAGAAGACCTGGGTATCGCGCTCTTGCTCGAAGGTATCCAGGCGTACGGCGAAGACCATCACCCGACCGGCTGAACCTGCTGCCTCATAGAGACGCCGGGGATCGGCGTTATAGCGCGCGGGAGTGTCCGCCTCGATGTCTCGAACGTGCCGGGTATAGTCGGGATCGGAAGCCGCCTTGTCGATCGGCCAGGTGACGACGCTGTCGTCATAGGTACCTCGCTCCAGCCGCGAGAGGATTTCCTCGGGCGCGTCGCCCAGCTCGATTCCCAGGTGGTTGACCAGCTCTAGCTGACCCGCGTCGTTCAACCGAGCGAACAGCGCCAGCTCGGTGTAGGCCGGGCCCCGGCGTATGAGCGAACCGCCGGAGTTGTTGCAGATGCCGCCTATCACCGAGGCGCCCAGGCAAGAGGAGCCGATGACCGAATGAGGCTCGCGGCCAAGTGGCTTGAGGGCCTTTTCCAGCTCGTCGAGAGTAGCCCCTGGTAGCGCCACTACCTGTCGGCCCTGCCCTAGCAGCTGCAGGCCCTTGAGCCGCCGGGTGCCTATTACCACCACCTCTCGATCATAGTCATCACCGAAGGGCGTGGAACCACCCGTCAGGCCGGTATTGGCGGCCTGAGCAATCACTACGACCCCTTGCCGAACGCAGACCTGCAGCACCCTCCAGAGGGCTACCAGGCTGTCTGGCAATACCACGGCGCGGGCCTGGCCGGCACCGAAGCGATAACCCCGCAGGTATCGGCGCATCGGTCCGGGACGGGTGAGCACCGCGGACCGACCGACCACGGCTTGCAATTCACTGACGAGAGAGTTCTGCATGAGGAAGGCTCGCGACAAAGAAGGCTGGCATGCCGCCCTCGGAAAGCTTGAGGCTACATGAGGTAGCGGCTGCGTAGGCGTCCGGCAACCGACGTCCCGCCACTGCTGGCCCGCTCGCGCAACCTCAGGGCTTCCGCCTCCAGATCGAGAATCTCCGCCGCGCTCCGGGTGCCGACATGATCGGCCGGCAGCAGTCCTTGCAATTGCAGATCGACGAACCTCAGACAAGACACCCGCAGGAAGGAGGTGAAGTTGCCCATATCGTGACCGGCGTCGATGGATTCGTTGTAGAGCTGATGCAGCAGTTGCGGCACGTTGAGTTCGTCGCGGCTGGCGATCTCCTCCAGCACCAGCCAGAACATCCTTTCCAACCTGACGCTGGTGACCATCCCATCCATGCGGATGGAGCGAGTCTGACTTTCCCACAGCTGAGGATCGGCCCCTATGAATAGACGGCACATGCTGAACTCCTCGACCGTCGCCACGGCGGCGACGGTCTTGATGGACGGAATGGGCTTCGACGAAGTCGGCTAGAGATCGCCTCGCGCCAGCTGGCCAGCGATGTATTCGGCCTGGCGGATGGCCAGGGCGACGATCGTCAGCGTGGGATTGGCGGCCGCTCCGGTGGTCATCACCGAGCCGTCGGAAATGAACAGGTTGGGAACGTCATGGGTGCGGCCCCAGCGATCGACCACGCCCTCTTCCGCACGCTCGCTCATCCGGCAGGTGCCCAGGTTGTGCGTCGAGGGATAGGGAGGCGTGCGATGACAGCCCAGGGCACCAACTGCCTGGTACAGGCGCTCGGCCCGCTCATAGGCATAGCTGCGCATGGCCACGTCGTTGGGATGGTCGTCGAAGTGGACGTTGGGTGCCGGTAGCCCCCATTGATCGCGCACTTGATCGGACAGGGTGACACGATTGGTCGCCTGGGGCATGTCCTCGCCCACGATCCACAGGCCAGCGGTGTTGGCGTAGGTTTCCATGAGCCGAGCGAATTCCGGCCCCCAGGCGCCAGGATCGGCGAAGGCCGCCAGGAAAGCCGGTCCCAGGGCGATGGTTTCCATGTAGTAGCCGCCGACGAACCCCCGGTTGGGATCGTGCATGGCCTCGTCGGCAATGATGCCGGCCATGGTTTCGCCGCGGTACATGCGCACCGGCTTGTCGAAGTGGGCGTACACCGAGCCGGTCAGGTGCCTCATATAGTTGCGCCCGACCTGGTCGGAGCTGTTCGCCAGACCGCGTGGGAAACGGCCGCTTTCGCTGAGCAGCAGGAGGCGTGCGGTTTCGATGGAGTTACCGGCGACGCATACGAGTCGCGCCGCCTGGCGGTGCATATTGCCCTCGGCATCGACATAGAGCACCGCGTCGGCCTGCCCTGCGGCATCGTGGGTGATGCGCACCACATGACTTTCCGGACGCAGATCCAGCAGCCCGGTCTGCAGCGCACGCGGGATTTCACGGACCAGGGTGCTCCATTTCGACTTGTGCTTGTCGCCTTGGAAGTTGAAGCCATCCTGGATGGACGCCGGACGGCCATCATAGGGCTCGGCGTTGGTGGCGTAGGGGCCGGTGGCGTAGAGCTTGTAGCCGACACGTTCGGCGCCGTTGGCGAACACCTTGTAGTTGTTGTTGGCGGGTAGCGGTGGCCGGCCGTGTCGATGGGTGGAGCCCATCGCTTGTTCAGCACGATCATAGTAAGGCGCGAGTTCTTCCAGCGTGATCGGCCAGTCCAATAGCGTGGCGCCGGCAACCTCGCCGTAGGTCGAGCGTGCCTTGAACTCGTACTCCTTGAAGCGTGGCGTGGCACCCGACCAGTGGGTAGTGGTGCCACCCACTGCCTTGACGATCCATGCTGGCAACTCGGGGAAGTCTTGAGCGATGCGCCAGGAACCACTAGTGGTCCGGGGATCGAGCCAGGCCATCTGGCGGAAGGCCTCCCATTCGTTGTTGTGGTAGTCCTCGTTCTTGAGGAAGGGGCCTGCTTCCAGCAGCACGCAGGGCACACCTGCCTTGGTCAGTTCGTAGGCCAGGGTGCCGCCGCCAGCACCTGATCCGATGATGACCACGACCTTTTCATCCAGGGAGATACTGCTCATAGGTCTGCTCCGTACTCGGCGATCCGCGGCTCGGGTAGCCAGTCGAGATCGTTGAATCCGCGCTTGATATAACCACCCTTGTCATAGCTGGGCCCTTCGTAACCGAGGGCATCCCAGGCTTCCGGATCGTCGTAGAGGGTCACCACGGCGGTGCTGCGCACTAGCTTGAAGAAGGCAGTGGATTCCAGCGTCTTCAGGTGGGCCTCTGCCGCCCTATCGTCGAGATCGGCAAACCCGGACTGCAGTAATTCATGCAGCGCTGCCGCGAACTCGACCTTGATACCGGGGCTTTTGTCAGTGGCCTTGAAGATCGCTGCCACACTACGGTCGTAAGCCGCTCGGGACAGCTTGGGGTGGGGATACAGGACCCATACCAGCCGCGCGAGCAAGGCGTGGCAGCGGCTATCGCCGGATGGGTTCAACGGAAAGGGACTACCGGTGAGCTGCGCCATCGCGGTTGGCGAAGCGTCTGGGTGATTGGGGGTAGTCGTCGCGTGCAAGGGTGTTGTTGTTGTTCTTTGCATTCGTTTTCTCCCAAGGATGAGATGCGGGTGCTACTGGAAGCGACCTCCGTGCTGAATGACCTCTATCTGATAGCCGTCCGGATCCTGGACGAAAAAGAAGCGCGCCACGGTCTGGCCCTCCTGTTCGAGGCTAACCAGCTTGCGCGGGGCGAAACCTGCGGTGGTGAAACGTTGGTGCTCGGCTTCGATATCCGCCACCACGAAGGCAGCATGCCCATAGCCGTCACCCAGCACATAGGGTTCGGTGCGGCCCTTGTTGACGGTGAGTTCCAGCTCGAAGCTGTTTTGCGGATTAGCCAGATAGATGAGTGTGAAGCTGTCGAAGTCGAGCCGGTCGATGACTTCCAGGCCGAAAGCACGGCCGTAGAAATCGACGGAGCGGGTCTCATCAAGGACCCGGATCATGCTGTGCACGAATTTCGCCATACCTGCCTCCAATCGCGTGGGGTGCAGTTGAGAGTAGCGAGTGGGAATCCGCGAGGGGTATTATCAGGATACTACTCGTCTGGCTGCCGTTCCTGCGCTCAATGACGCTGAATGTTGCAGCTGTTCGTGGCCAGACCGCCCTGCTGTGAAGGATCCCTGCCCATGCTGTTCCGGATGCCACCGGAGGCCGTCGCGCCGCCCTGCCCCGTCGCGGCCACCTCCGCTTCGACTGCTGGTATCCCTGGTATCGATTGGCTTACCGGCCGATCCTGTAGCCCGACAGAGACTTGACCGATGGTTCGCTATCTCCTGCTGGCGCTTGGCTGGCTCAGCGTTGCGCTCGGTATCATCGGGATCTTTCTACCGCTGCTGCCCACCACGCCCTTCCTGCTCTTGGCGGCCGCCTGCTTCATGCGCAGCTCGGAGCGCTTCTATCTGTGGCTCGTCAACCACAAGTGGCTGGGGCCCTGGATCAAGCCCTACCTGGAAGGCGAAGGGATCCCGCTCAAGGGCAAGGTCTACGCCATCGTCGCCATGTGGATCAGCGTGGGCTTTTCCTGCTGGCTGGTGCCCTATGTGTGGGCACGGGTGGCGGCCTTTGCCAGTTGTGCGGCGGTAACGGTCTACCTGCTCCGGCAGAAGACCCGGCGTTAGCAGGCGATGGGCATAAAAAAGGGCGATCAGTGATGATCGCCCTTTTTTCATGGGTGACGCGGTGGCATCAGGCCGCTCTGGCCATGGGGGTCGGCGGTGCTTGGTCGGGGACGGTGGGCTCGCCCGGCTCGCTGGGCTGGATGGGGGCGGGATCGGGCTGATCGGGCTCGCCCCCCGCGCGGGGCATGGCATAGGCGGCAAGGGTGGCGAATTCGTCGTACGAATGGATCGGGAAGCGGGACATGGCGTGACTCCTCTGCTGACTCTCTAGGTAGAGTGGTCCTGCAGCAGGGGAATTCCCTCAATCACCCCGCACCGGCCCGCGATGATTGCGTGCAAAGGTTTCTGCGCCCATGGCGGCGATCTGGCCATCGATGAGCGCTTCGAAAGGCGCCAGCAAGGCCTCGAAGCGGGCCGGTGCCTCCAGTGCATTCAGCGCTGCCACGACGGCCTCCACGGTGGATAACGCCTCGGCTGCAGGGGCCTTGCGTACGCGATAGCGCGACGGTGGGCCGGGTGGCAAGGAGACCCTCGGCAGCGCCGCCAGCGCCGGATTGGTGTGCAGCAGCAGGCGCGCCTTGCGCCAGGTGCCATCGGGAATCACCAGCAGCCGTTTCGCCGGGGTCGCGCTCGCGGGCGGCAGTCGGTCGATCGTGACCGCTTCGGGGCCCGGGAACAGCAGCCAGGCTTCATGGCCGGCGAGCCAGCGTGGGAGGTCGGCAAAGGTCTCGCCGATCTCCAGTTGTGCATTGGCGAGCCCCAGGGCGGCCAGGCGCGCGGTATTGAGCGGATGGCGTCGTTCGCTGGGATGCTGCAGCAGCAGTATCCGCGTATGGCTGGACAGCGAAGGGATCAGTGCGCACAGGCACAGCGACAGTGGGCGCTGGCAACGCGCGCAGGCGGGACGGGACATCGGGATTTCCGCAGCGGAGGACGGCGACGATCATACCGGATCACCGACGCTCCCCCGGCACCTCAGCGATTGAAGCGTGCGGTGAGGTCGTGCAGGTAGTCGGCCATGCCTTCCAGTTCGCGACTCAGTTCCGAGCCACGGCGGGCCTGAGCCGAGCTGTTGTCGGAAAGATCGGCGATCCGGCTGATCTGCCGGTTGATGTCTTCGGAGACATGGCTCTGCTCTTCCACGGCGGTGGCCATCTGCTGACTCATGGCGGTGATGAGGCTGACCGATTCGCTGATGCCTTCCAGGGACTCGCGCACCGCCGCCGAATGGCGTTCGCTCTGGCGCGAGGTCTCTTCACCGCGACTGGCGGTGGCCACGGCGCGCTCGGCATTGGCCTGCAGTTTGGCGATGATCTGGTGGATCTGTTCGGTGGACTCGCGCGTGCGGGAGGCCAGGGAGCGGACCTCGTCGGCCACCACGGCGAAGCCACGACCGGCTTCACCGGCACGGGCGGCTTCGATGGCGGCGTTCAGCGCCAGCAGGTTGGTCTGCTCGGCGATGGCGGTGATGACGTCGGCGACGCTGCCGATGCTCTGGGTCGAGCTGGCCAGCTCGCCCACCGCCTGGCCGATGTCGCTGACCGCCGTGCCGAGTTCGCGCATGGACATCAGGCTTTCTTCAGCCTTGTCGCGTCCGGAATGCACCATGTTCTCCGCGTTGGCGGCGGCCTGGGCGGTCTCCTGGACGTTTTGCGAGACCTCGTGGATGGTGGAGGTCATCTGGGTGATGGCGGCGGCGGACTGGTCGGTCTCGTGGCGCTGCTGCTCCAGCAGCTCGGCCCCGGACTGGGACAGCTGGGAAGACTCGCGGGCCTTCTGGCGTACGCTGTCGCCAACGTCGGCCAGACGCGTCAAGGCGGTCTGCAGGCGCGCGGCTTCGCTGTGCAACGCGAGATCCAGACGCGCCGGGGCGCCGATCTGGTCGCTGTAGGTCGGCGCGACCACATCGCTGGAGAACATCTTGGGATGATCGGCGAGAATGCGCTCGATACTGGCGCGCTGGCGATACAGCTGGTGGGCACTGACGCCCAGCAGGGCGGCGACGATAAGGGCTACCTGAGCGGTGTCGTCCAGGAGGAAGTGACCGCCCAGGATGACGCCGGCGGCTGCCACGGTCGACCAGCAGGCGGAGATGGCGCTGGTCAGGCGACGGATCCGGGGCACGGGTGCCTTGCCGGCATTGATCCGGGCATAGAGCTCGCCGGCGCGGCGCACCTCGTTGGCACTGGGCAGGGAACGCACGGATTCGTAGCCGATCACCCGCCCCTGTTCCAGGATCGGCGTGACGTAGGCACTGACCCAGTAGAAGTCGCCGTTCTTGCAGCGATTCTTGACGATGCCCATCCACGGCTTGCCCTCCTTGAGGGTCGCCCACATGTGGCCGAATACGGGGGGCGGCATGTCGGGATGACGCACCAAATTGTGCGGACTGCCGATCAGCTCCTCCCGCGTATAGCCACTGATGGCGATGAACGCTTCGTTGCAGTAGGTGATGTTCCCCTGCAGGTCGGTGGTGGAGATGAGTCGCTCTTCTTCCTTGAAGGTACGGCCCTGTTGGGTGACCGGCAAATTCGTGCGCATGCGGGTGCCTTATCTAGCAGGTTATCTACTCCGTGGGACATCAACCATTTAAATGGTGGCTAATTGCCCGCACAGGTGAAAACGGTAACCCTTTGGTTATCGTCCTAGTCGCTATCGGCATGTTGCATCTGGGCTTTAAGAATGCGTTGAAAACTCTGGATAAGCGGCTCCCTTCCACGCCCTCGGCGCGTGATGAGGGAGAACGGCGCCTGATAGCCAAAGGTCGCCGGTTGCAGAGCCTTGAGGCGCCCCTGGTCGACCCAGGCATGGACATAGTGCTCCGGCAGGTAGCCGATATAGGCGCCGGAGAGGATAAGGATGAGCTGGGCCTCCATGCTTTCGACTGTGGCGGCGCTTTCCTTGAAGCCATGGCGTGCCAGCTCAGCCTGACTCCAGTAGCCGCGCCGCACCATGCGCTGGCGGGTGATCACCTCGGCGGGAATGCGCCGTTCCGGGAACAGCGGATGACGATCGCTGCAGTAGAGCCAGTGCTGCTCGCGGTACAGCGGCTGGTAGACCACCCCGTTCATGCGCGCGGAAAAGGCACCCACCGCCAGGTCCAGCCGTCCTTCGAGCACGCCCAGCTGCAACTCGTAGGGACTGGTCACCGCCAGATACAGGTGGACGCCGGGATAGTCGTGGGTATAGCTGCCGATCACATCGGCCAGCGGCAGCGCCGGCTCGCTGGACAGTGAATCCAGCACGCCCAGGTTGAGGGTGCCGCTCAACTCGCCCTTGAGGGTGGTGGCATAGCGTTCGAAGCCTTCGATCTCGCCCAGGATGCGCAGCGTCTCCTGGTGAAAGAGTTCGCCCTTGCTGGTCAGGGCGAAGCCGCCACGGCCGCGATGACAGAGGGTGACCCCGAGCTGACCTTCCAGCTGGCTCATGTAGGTGCTGATGGCCGAGGTGGACAGGTTAAGTTCCTGCTGCGCCGCGGCGAAGCCCTGGTGGCGTACCACGCAGGCAAACAGCTTGAGCAGGCGGATGTCGTGGAGAGCATTGGCCATGGCGGACTCCCGGTGGACGCGGCCCGGCAGTCTAGCCATTAGTTCAGAAATCTCTGAAGTGATTTTTTGCCCGCGCCGATTCTTCGCCGGTCAGTGACTTTGCACAATCGGGTCATCAGCACAACGAGGATGACCCGTGGAAAAGATCCTGCACCAGCCGCTAGGCGGCAACGAGATGCCCCGCTTCGGCGGCATCGCCAGCATGCTGCGGCTGCCCCACCTCACTTCCCCGGCCGGACTCGACGCCGCCTTCATCGGCATCCCCCTGGACATCGGCACCTCGTTGCGCTCCGGCACCCGCTTCGGGCCGCGGCAGCTGCGCAGCGAATCGGTGATGATCCGTCCCTACAACATGGCCACCGGCGCGGCGCCCTTCGATTCCCTGAGCGTCGCCGATCTGGGCGATGTCGCCATCAATACCTTCAACCTGCTGGACACGGTGCGGCTGATCGAGGAGCACTACGACCGGGTGCTGGAGCACGATGTCACCCCCCTCACCCTGGGCGGCGACCACACCCTGACGCTGCCCATCCTGCGGGCCATGAAGAAGAAATACGGCAAGATCGGCCTGGTGCACGTGGATGCCCATGCCGACGTCAACGAGCACATGTTCGGCGAGAAGATCGCCCATGGCACCACGTTCCGCCGCGCCGTGGAAGAAGGCCTGCTGGACTGCGACCGGGTGGTGCAGATCGGCCTGCGGGCCCAGGGCTATGCCGCCGACGACTTCGACTGGTGCCGCGAACAGGGCTTCCGGGTGGTGCAGGCCGAGGAGTGCTGGCATCAGTCCCTGACCCCGCTGATGGCCGAGGTGCGCGAGCGGGTGGGCGGCGGGCCGGTGTACCTGTCCTACGACATCGACAGCATCGACCCGGCCTGGGCGCCAGGCACCGGTACCCCGGAGATCGGCGGGCTAACCACCATCCAGGCGCTGGAAATCATCCGCGGCTGCCGCGGCCTCGATCTGGTGGGCTGTGACCTGGTGGAGGTGTCGCCGCCCTACGACACCACCGGCAACACCGCCCTGCTCGGCGCCAACCTGCTCTACGAGATGCTCTGCGTGCTGCCGGGGGTGGCCTACCGCTAAACCCCTTCGGTGCGGTGACCCGCCATGACGGTCGCCCACCCGCTGTCTTTCGCTGCCGAACACCGGCGGGCTCCTGGCTCGCCGACAACAAGAACGTGGGCCCTGCCCTGCGTATAACCGTGTCGAGGCGTCATCCATGGATCATCATGACGGCATCACCCGTATCGAAACCTTCGGCGTCGAGCAGATTCCCGACCACGAACGCCATGCCACCCCCTTCGATCTCTTCCGCCTGATCTTCGGCGGCGCCAACACCTTCGCCACCGCTGTCCTGGGTAGCTTTCCGATCCTGTTCGGCTTGTCGTTCCTGGCCGGCGTACTGGCCATCGTGACCGGGGTCCTGTGCGGCGCGCTGATCCTGGCGCCCATGGGCCTGTTCGGCGCGCTCAACGGCACCAATAACGCTGTCTCCTCCGGCGCTCACTTCGGCGTCCATGGCCGTATCGTCGGCTCCTTTCTCTCGCTGCTCACCGCCATCGCCTTCTTCTCGCTGTCGGTGTGGAGTTCCGGTGATGCCCTGATAGGCGGGGCGCAGCTCCTGATCGGGCTGCCGGAGAACGCCCTGACCCTGGGCCTGGCCTACGGACTGTTCGCCGTGCTGGTGCTGACGGTCTGCCTCTATGGCTTTCGCTTCATGCTGTGGGTCAACAAGATCGCCGTGGTCAGTGCCAGCCTGCTGTTCCTGCTGGGCATCCCGGCCTTCGTCGGCAGCTTCGATGCCGGTTACGCCGGCACGCTGCGACTGGGCGAGCCCGGCTTCTGGGCGGCCTTCGTCGGCGCAGCGCTGGTGGCCATGAGCAATCCGGTGTCCTTTGGCGCCTTTCTCGGCGACTGGTCGCGCTACATTCCCCGGCAGACGCCGCGCCTGCGCATCCTGCTGGCGGTGATCACGGCCCAGGCCGCCACCCTGATTCCCTTTCTGTTCGGCCTGGTCACCGCCTCCCTGGTGGCGATGCAGGCCCCGACCTACATCGCGCAGAACAACTATGTGGGTGGCCTGCTGGCCATCGCCCCTACCTGGTATTTCCTGCCGGTGTGCCTGCTGGCGGTGATCGGTGGCCTGTCCACCGGCACCACGGCGCTCTATGGCACCGGCCTGGATCTTTCCAGCGTGCTGCCGCGGTTGCTGACGCGGGTACGGGCAACCCTGCTGATCGGCCTGGCGGCCATCGCCTTCATCTTCATCGGGCGCTTCAGCTTCAATCTGGTGCAAAGCGTTTCCACCTTCGCCGTGCTGATCGTGACCTGCACCAGCCCCTGGATGGTGATCATGATCCTGGGCCTACTGGTCCGCCGGGGCTTCTATTGCCCGGACGATCTGCAGGTATTCACCCGCGGCGAGCGCGGGGGCCGCTACTGGTTCCACCATGGCTGGAACTGGCGCGGCGTGGGCGCCTGGATTCCCAGTGCCCTGCTCGGGCTGGCTTTCGTCAACCTGCCCGGCCAGTTCGTGGGCCCTCTGGGCGATCTGGCCGGCGGCATCGACCTGAGCCTGCCCCTGGCCCTGGGCAGCGCCGCCCTGCTCTATCTGCTGCTGCTTCTGCTGTTCCCGGAACCGGCTGCCGTCTATGGCCCGGTCGGCGCACGGCGCCTCAGACGCCGCCGTGACCGCACATCGCTTACAGGCATCCGCGCCGCCTGACCCCGAACCTGTCACGAGGCCGGCACGCTCGGCCCTGTCTAGTCCTGCAAGAGATCCCGCCAATGATCCTGGATATTTCCGTCGTCCTGGCCTACGCCCTGGCCATGCTCCTGCTCGGCTGGTACGGCATGCGCCGTGCTCGCAATCAGGAAGAATTCCTTGTCGCCGGCCGCAACCTCGGCCCGGCCTTCTATCTGGGCACCATGGCCGCCACGGTGCTGGGTGGCGCCGCCACCGTCGGCACGGTACGGCTGGGCTATGTCCATGGTCTTTCCGGCTTCTGGCTGTGCGCCATGCTTGGCGGCGGCATCCTGGTGCTCAACCTGTTTCTCGCCAAACCACTGCTCAAGTTGCGCATCTTCACCGTGACCCAGGTGCTGGAACGGCGTTACACGCCCCTGGCACGCCAGGCCAGTGCCGCCATCATGTTCGTCTATGCGCTGATGCTCAGCGTGGTCTCGGTGCTGGCCATGGGTACGGTGATCCAGGTGCTGTTCGAACTGCCCTTTTGGAGCGCCATCCTGCTCGGCGGCAGCGTGGTGGTGATCTATTCCAGCATTGGCGGCATGTGGTCGCTGACGCTGACCGACATCGTCCAGTTCATCATCAAGACGGCCGGCCTGATGTTCGTGCTGCTGCCCATCTGTCTCGCCCGAGTAGGCGGCTGGGACGCCCTGGTGGCGAAGCTGCCGACCAGCGCCTTCGCCCTGACCACCATTGGCTATGACACCATCCTCACCTACTTCCTGATCTACTTCTTCGGCATCCTCATCGGCCAGGACATCTGGCAGCGCGTCTTCACTGCTCGCAGCGAAGGCGTGGCGCGGGTGGCGGGCAGCCTGGCCGGGGTTTACTGCGTGATCTATGGCCTGGTGGGCGCCTTGATCGGCATGTGCGCCCGGGTGCTGTTGCCGGACCTGGGCGATGCCAACAATGCCTTCGCCGCCATCGTCCGCAGCGCCCTGCCGGACGGCATTCGCGGCCTGGTGATCGCCGCCGCCCTGGCCGCCATGATGTCCACCGCCAGCGCCGGCCTGCTGGCCGCGTCCACCACCCTGACCGAAGACCTTCTGCCCCGGCTGCGCGGCGGCAAGGCCTCGACCCTGGGCATGGCCCGACTGTTCACCCTGCTCACCGGCCTTGCCGTGCTCGTCATCGCGCTGCTGGTGAACGACGTCATCGGCGCCCTGACGCTGGCCTACAACCTGCTAGTGGGCGGCATCCTGGTGCCCCTGCTAGGGGCCATTTTCTGGAAGCGCGCCACCACGCCCGGGGCCCTGGCGAGCATGCTGCTGGGATCCGGCGCGGCCATCGTCTTCATGCTCAAGGATGGCCTGGAAGCCAATACGCCGATCTACTTCAGCCTGGCGCTGAGCCTGCTCAGCTTCGTGCTGGTAAGCCTGCTCACGCCGCGCGCCGAGGTTGCCGGCCGTCCTGCCTGATCGACCCTGGAGGAGAATGCGCATGACCACCTGTGGCGAATTTCTGGTCCGCCAACTGGCCGCCTGGGGCGTGGACACCGTCTTCGGCATCCCCGGGGTCCATACCGTGGAGCTCTATCGCGGCCTCCCCGGCAGCGGTATTCGCCACATCACCCCACGCCATGAACAGGGCGCGGGCTTCATGGCGGACGGCTATGCCCGGGCCAGCGGACGGCCCGGGGTATGCTTCGTCATCAGCGGACCCGGACTGACCAACTGCCTGACCGCCATGGCCCAGGCCTATGGCGATTCGGTCCCGCTGCTGGTGATTTCCAGCGTCAACGAACGCGCGCGGCTCGGCCATGGCGCCGGCTATCTGCATGAGCTTCCGAACCAGCGCAACCTGACGGCCGGGGTTACCGCCTTCAGCCATACCCTGCTGGAGGTGGACGGCCTGCCAAGCGTACTGGCGCGTGCCTTCGCCGTGTTCGACGGCGAGCGGCCAAGGCCGGTCCATCTGGAACTGCCGCTGGACATCATCACGGCACCGGCCGATCACCTGGCACTGATGCCCAAGCCCAAGCTGGCCCGCCCGGAGCCGGCCGCGGCCCTGCTCGACTGCGCCGCGGTTCGGCTGCGCGAGGCCGAACGTCCGCTGCTGTTGATCGGTGGTGGCTGCCAGGACGCGGCTGACGAGGTACGCGCGCTGGCCGCCGCGCTGGATGCGCCCACTGCCACCACCATCAATGCCAAGGGTCTGTTGCCACCTGGCCATCCCCTGGCACTGGGCAGCAACCAGGCGCTACCACCGGTACGCGCCCTGGCGCGGGAGGCGGACGTCATCCTGGCAGTGGGTACCGAACTGGGCGAGACCGACTACGATGTGGTCTTCGACGGCGGTTTCCAGCTGACCGGCGACCTGATCCGCATCGACTTGGACCCCAGGATGCTGGTCACCGGCCACCCGCCCTGGCTAGGCCTGGTGGGCGACGCCCAGGTCGCGCTGCAGGGTCTGCTGCAACGCCTGCCCGCCCGCAAACTCGACCCAGCCGGGCCCGGCGCCCGGCGCACGGCCATTGCCCAGGCTGGCCTGGCGCGCGAACTGGCCGGCTGGGCGCACTTTCGCCAGCTGTTCGAGCGGCTGCAAAGGGCGCTGCCGGACGCGCGCTACGTGGGCGATTCCACCCAGACCGTCTATGCCGGCAATCACCTGGTGGAATTGGACGGTCCACGGCGCTGGTTCAATGCTTCCACCGGTTACGGCACCCTGGGCTATGGCCTGCCCGCCGCCCTGGGTGCACGCCTGGCCGACCCCACGCGCCCGGTGATCTGCCTGGTCGGGGACGGCGGTCTGCTCTTTACCCTCAGCGAGCTGGCGAGCGCCGTGGAAGCGAGGATCGGCATCGTCATCCTGCTGTGGAACAACCACGGCTACGGCGAGATCCGCCGCTATATGGAACAGCGGGACATCACGCCCCTGGGCGTCGACTTGGTCACCCCGGATTTTCTCGCGCTGACGCGGGCCTTCGGCTGCCTGGCCGAACGCGCGCGGGATCTGGATCATATCCAGGACCTGCTCGCCACCGCGCCAACCGATCGACCACTGCTGATCGAGCTGCGCGAGGTAGCACCCTTCGTGTCGGTTTGATCAGTCAGGCAAGGGAACCATGGCGAGCGCGCTGCACCGCCCGATCTCGCTAGGGATCAGACCGCAGACGGGGCGCATCGGCATCCGAGCAAGATCGCTGCCTAGATCCTGGGTCGGCACTTGAGATCCAGCAGCACCCGGAACCTACAGGGGCCCTGCGAAGGTTTCGCGTACCCATGCCGCCTGGACGACGGGTACCCGGGCGTCAGGTGCCTGCGTTGCGCCTGGGGTTTTCTCACCGAAGCCGCGCGGGTGCTGGAACGCTGGCAGGTGTCGATCTGTCCATGCAGCAGTGGTCGCCACCGCGACTCGCCTCCTTCCGTCCCCGCAAGGCCCCCAAGCATTTGAACGTTTCCCCGTGTTCCCGGCTACAACTGGTCCTGCTGCTGATACTGGTCACCCTTACCCTGGCACTCGGCTGGGCACCCGTGGACCGGCTGACCTGGGGGATCGAACAGCTGCTGGTAATCCTGGCAGTGGTAGCCATCGTGGTTATCCAGCGACGGTTTCCGCTCTCGGCCAGCGCCAGCCTGCAACTCTTCGCGTTTCTCGTACTGCACCAGATCGGCGCCCACTACACCTATTCCCAGGTTCCCTACGACGATGCCTGGCAGGCGCTGACCGGTTTCCGCCTGGACGAGGCTCTGGGTCTGCAGCGCAACCATTACGACCGCCTGGGGCATTTCGCCTACGGGCTGCTGCTGGCCCGTCCCCTTCGTGAAGTGGTCCAGGGCCTGACCGGGCTACGCGGCTGGCAGAGTGCCTATGTCGCCCTCGAGTTCGTGCTCGCCTCCTCGGCGGGCTACGAGCTCATGGAATGGCTGGGCGCTGACCTGCTGGCGGGCGATGCCGCGGAAGCCTTCGTCGGCGCCCAAGGCGATCCCTGGGACGCACAGAAAGACATGGCACTGGCCTTTCTCGGCGCCTTGCTCTCGCTGGTCTGCCGCCATGGCTGGCCCGGACGTCGCGGGACCGGCCATGGCGTTGGTTCGCGCTAGCGGGCGATCACGGGTTCCAACGCGCCCAGCCAACAGACCACGGCCACGGCGCCGCCATCGGGAATGCCACGGGTACGTTCGCCCAGGTAACTGGCACGGCCCTGGGCCGGAACCATCTCGGCGGTAGCCTCGGCGCCCTTCCGAGCGGCAGCCACCGCTTCGGCGAAGGCCTGCGCCGGGCTGGAGCCAGCCTGGGCAGCTGCCAGCAAGGTATCCGCGGCAGGTCGAAGTGCATCGAGCATCGTGCGCTGGCCCGGCTGGGCGCCGCCCAGCTCCGCCAGCGCCTGGACACCCTGATCGAAGGCCTGGGCCCACTGGGCCAGTGTCGGTCGCGCGACCCCGTCCAACACCTGGGCCGCGCGGACCAGCGCGCAGGCATAGAAGGGTCCGGAACTGCCACCGATGGCACGCCGCAGGGCCTGTCCCATGGCTGCCAGGGCACTGGCCGGGGTGTACCAGGCGCTGGCTGTCAGGGCGCGCATCGCCTCGGCGCCACGGGCCAGGCTGGTGCCCAGATCGCCATCACCGGCGCGGCTGTCCAGGTCGGTGAGACGGGTTTCGTTGGCCAACAGGCTGGCGATCACGGCGTCCACTGCGGCATGCAGGCGCTCCGCCAGGGGACCGGGCGTGCACGTCGTCGCCTCGGCCGTCACCTGAGGCGCGGACAGCAGACGCGGCGCCGCTGGCACCCGACCGTCACCGGGCCAGGCCCGCGCCTGGGTTGGCGCATCCAGCAATGCCAGGCGCGCCTCGTCCACCGGTAGCAGCGACAGCGAACAGCCCGGCATGTCCAGGGCACTGAGGAAGGTACCGGTCCAAGCCCGCTCCACGCTCAGGCCGCGCCGACGCAACTCGATCAGCGCCGCCCGGGCCACCAGGGCGAGCTCCAGCGGCGGCGTGGCGCCCAGGCCATTGACCAGCAAGGCGAGACGCGTCCCGCCAGGATAGCCGCCATCCTCGACCAGGGTATCCAGCAGTCGCGCCACGGTGGCATCGGCGCCTAGCCAGGGCCCGCGCTCGACGCCCTGCTCGCCGTGGATACCAAGGCCCCACTCCACCTCGTCGTCCGCCAGTTCGAAGCCTGGGTGCCCCACCGCCGGCACCGTGCAGGCGCCTAGGGCGACCCCCATGCTGCGCAGTTCGGCGCTGGCCGCGCGCGCCAGGCTGGCCACCTCGGCGAGGGGTCGCCCAGCGGCGGCAGCGGCGCCGGCGAGCTTATGGATCAACACGGTGCCGGCGATGCCACGACGCTTCTCCGGCGCCACGGTATGGCGCAGGGCCGCGTCGTCCGCCACCAGCACCGTTTCGACGGGAATGCCTTCGCTGCGGGCCAGTTCCGCGGCGAGGCCGAAGTTGAGGCGGTCACCGGTGTAGTTCTTGACGACCAGCAGCGCGCCCGCCGGGCCGGCCGCCGCCCGGATGGCCGCCAGTACGGCATCCACGCTGGGCGAGGTGAAGACGTCGCCCGCCACCGCCGCCGTCAGCATCCCCTCGCCGACGTAGCCGGCATGGGCCGGTTCATGGCCGCTGCCGCCACCGGAGATAACCGCCACCGGGCGTTCGCGGACGTCAGCCAAGGGCTGGCGTAGTATCACCTGTTCGTCGGCCAGCAGGGCAAGACCGGGGTCCAGGCTCACGAGACCTTCGAGCAGCTCGCGAACCACGGTGACGGGGTTATTGATCAGCTTCTTCATCGGGCACTCCTGAGGGCGAGAGGTCGCCGCAGTATGGCACGCGACCAGTGGCACGAACGGCACGCCGCCAGGGCCGGTCTGCCGAATGGCCACCCACCGGAGCCTGCCCATGTCCTCTGCCCCTCACCGCCTCGAAAGCCCGGCCAAGGTCACGGGTGCCGCCCGCTACAGCGCCGATCTCACCCATAGCGACATCCCAGGCATGCCGCTGCATGCCGCCCTGGTGCAGAGCGATCACGCGCAAGGACAGGTGGCGCGGCTGGTGGTGGCGGCCGCCGAGCGGGCACCGGGTGTGCTGCTGGTCATGACGCACCTGAACGCCCCGCGCCTGCAGCCGATCAACACCCTGCCCGGCGGCGAGCTGGGCCGCTTCCTGCCCTTGCAGGACGACCGCCTCCAATACAGCGGCCAGCCCCTGGCGGTAGTGGTCGCCGAGCGGGCGGACCAGGCCGAATTCGCCGCACAGCTGATCGAAGTGGAGTACAGCGCAGAAGCGCTGAAGCAAGACTTCGACTTCACCCGGCTGCCGGCTGAATATCCGCAGGTGGTCGGCGCCGGCGAACCGGCGATCACCGAGCGCGGCCAGCCCGATGCGGCCTGGACGCAGGCGGAAGAGCGCCTGGAGTTGGAGTACACCACGGAGCCCCAGCATCACAATGCCCTGGAGCCCGGGGCGGCCCTCGCCGCCTGGGACGACCAGGGTCGCCTGGTGGTGGACGCCGGCACCCAGTTCACCTATGGCGATGCCTATGCCCTGGCGCAGGCGTTCGACCTCGGCGTCAGCCCGGACTTCCCCGCCGTGATGCGCGCCGGTCGCGCCGAGGCGGACTTCTCCACGCGCATCCGTTTTCGCTCGCCCCTGGTCGGCGGCGGCTTTGGCGGCAAGAAAGGCAATGCCCATCCCCTGCTCGCAGCCATGGCGGCGCGGCTCGCCGGCCGGCCCGTGAAGCTGGTGTTGACCCGGCGGCAGACCTTCTCGCTGATGCCCTTTCGGGGCGCCACTCGCCAGCGATTGCGCCTGGGCGGCACTCGCGACGGCCAGCTGAGCGTGCTGCTGCAGGAGGCCCTGATCCAGAACGCCCACACCTCGAACTTCATAGAACCCGTCGGCGAGATGACGCCCAAGCTCTATGCCTGCCCTCACCTACGTACCGGCCATGCCACGGCGCGGCTGCACCTCAATGCACCCAGCTGGCTGCGCGCCCCGGGCGTGGCAGTCAGCCAGTTCGCGGTCGAGAGCGCCCTGGATGAATGGGCCCATCACCTGCGCCTGGACCCGCTGGACGTACGGCTACGCAACCATGCCGACGTGGAACCCCAGAGCGGCAATCCCTGGTCGAGCAAGAGCCTGCGCCAATGCTACGCGGCCGGTGCCGCCGCCATCGGCTGGGCGGACCGTGATCCCGGCATCGGCGCCATGCGCGATGGCGATCTGCTGATCGGCTACGGCATGGCTACCGCGGTCTACCATGTCGCCCAGATGGCCGCCTCGGCACGCATCCGGCTGAGCGCCAATGGCACGGCGGTGGTCGAGAGCGCCACCCACGAGCTGGGCCAAGGCAGCTGGACAGCGCTCACTCAGTTGGCCGCCGAGGCGCTGGGTCTGCCCCTGGAACGTGTTCAGCTGCAAGGGGGCGACACCGACCTCCCCTACAGTTCCCTGACCGCCAGCTCCTCCACCACGCTCAGTCTCGGTGCGGCCATCCAGGCCGCTGCCGACCAGCTGCGCCGGCGCCTGGTAGCACTGACCGGGGCGGATGCGCCCGACGCCGGGGGTTGGCGCCTCGCGGACGGCGCTCTGGTCAGCGAGCGTGACCCAGATCAATGTCATGAGCTGGGCCCGTTGCTGCAATGCCATGGCCTCGCCGAGGTGAGCGCTGAAGCCAGCACCGCCGACCAGGTGGCCCAACGCCCGGCGCTCGGTCGTGCCGCCTTTGGCGCCCAGTTCGCCGAGGTGGCGGTGGATCCGCAGCTGGGAACGGTCCGGGTCCGCCGCCTGGTGGGTGCCTTCGCCGGTGGCCGTATCGTCAATCGCCGTCTGGCCCAGAACCAGTTGGAGGGCGGCATGATCTGGGGCCTCGGCCAGGCGCTGCTGGAACAGAGTCGACTGGACCTGGCGCAAGGGCGCTGGATGAATGCGGATTTGGCCGAAGCCCTGGTGGCCACCCAGGCCGACGTGCCCGTGCTCAAGGCCCTGCTGCTGGACGAAGACGATCGCCTGGGGCATCCGCTGGGTATCAAGGGGCTTGGCGAGATCGGCGTGGTCGGGGTTGCCCCGGCCATCGCCAATGCGGTCTTCCATGCCACCGGCATCCGGGTGCGGCAGTTGCCCATCACCCTGGACAAGTTGCTCGGCTGAGCGAAACGGCCTTCCGCCAGACCGGGGCGGCAGGCTATCGTCTGGCCTGGAAGCTTTTCACGACCGGGATGTCTCACGCTGATAGCCAGCCGCGCCCTCCTGCGCGCATCCCGTCGAGGTTCGTCATGCCGATCAAGATCGTTCCGCGCTCTGCCTGTCGTGGGTCGGAGATCACCCCCGAAGCCGTCTACCTGTCCCGGCGCCAGCTGCTCGGTGCCAGTGGCGCCCTGCTCGCTGGTGCCGCCCTGCCCGGCTGGGCAATGGCCGCCGCCTCTACCTATGGTGACGTCGACGCCGCCAAGGGCCCCGACTGGTTCGAGCGCAAGCTGCCGGAAACCCGTTGGCAGGCGGCCACGGTCAAGGGCGAAGACATCACCCCCTTCAAGGACGCCACCCACTACAACAACTTCTACGAATTCGGTCCGGACAAGAGCGATCCCGCGGCCCACGCGGGCCAGCTGCCGACCCAACCCTGGAGCGTGGTGGTCGATGGCGAGGTGGGCAAACCCGGCACCTATGGCCTGGAGGATCTGTTCGGGCCCGACACCCTGGAAGAACGCATCTATCGCATGAGGTGCGTGGAGGCCTGGTCGATGGTCATTCCCTGGCTGGGCTTTCCGCTGGCCAGCCTGCTCAAGCGCGTCGAACCCACGGGCAAGGCCCGCTACGTCAGATTCGAGACGCTCAAGGACCCGAAGCACATGCCTGGCATGAACTCCAGCTTCGCCCTGCTGGACTGGCCCTATGTCGAGGGCCTGCGCCTGGACGAGGCCATGCATCCGCTGACCCTGATGACGGTAGGCATGTACGGCCGGGTGCTGCCCAACCAGAACGGCGCGCCGCTACGCCTGATCGTGCCCTGGAAGTACGGCTTCAAGGGCATCAAGTCCATCGTGCGGATCAGCCTGGCGGAAGAACAGCCGCGCACCACCTGGCAGTGCATGGCGCCCAACGAGTACGGCTTCTATGCCAACGTCAATCCGGAAGTGGATCACCCGCGCTGGAGCCAGGCCCGCGAACGTCGGCTGCCCAGCGGCCTCTTCAGCCCCAACGTCCGGCCGACCCTGATGTTCAATGGCTATGGCGAGGAAGTGGCCTCGCTCTATGCCGGCATGGATCTGCGGAGAAACTACTGATGGGATTGCTGCTTTGGCGGGTCGCGGTGTTCATCGCCGCACTCTGTCCGCCGCTGTGGTGGCTGTACCAGGCATGGATCTTTGCCCTCGGCCCGGACCCAGGCAAGGCGCTGGTGGACAAGCTGGGCACCGGTGCCCTGGTGCTGCTGTTGCTGACGCTGAGTCTGACCCCGCTGTCGCGGCTCACCCGCTGGAAGCTCTGGCCGGTGATCCGCCGTCAGCTGGGGCTCTGGACCTTTACCTATGCCCTGTTGCACTTCCTGGGCTACCTGGCCTTCGTACTGGGCTTCGACCTGTCGCAACTGGGCGTGGAGTTGCAGCGCCGCCCCTACATCATCGTCGGTGCCGCAGCCCTGCTGATCCTGCTGGTCCTGGCCGTCACCTCCAATCGCCCGGCCATGCGCCGCCTGGGCAAGCGCTGGAAGGAGCTGCATCGGCTGGCCTACCTGGTGCTGGGCCTGGGGCTCTTGCACTACCTGTGGATCGTACGCTCGGACCTAGAGGAGTGGTTGATCTATGCCGCCATCGGCGCTGCATTGCTGGCCTTCCGCCTGGTGGATGGCTGGCGTCGTAGAAGACGCAGTCAGGCAGCCACCCTCCCTGCTCGTTGATTACAGCTGTCGAGGCAGGGAGGCACATTCTCCACGCCTCAAAATCATAGGGGTGGTATTAAAAGGCCGGCGCCAGGGGCGCCAGGCCTTTGGATAGAAATGATCGATCAGCGCTGCGCGGCCTGGCGCAAGCCTTTCAAGGTGTTGAGCGGTGCATCCACCACAAAGCTGTTGGCCAGCCAGGACGGCACGCTGCCACCCGGCTCGCTCTGGGCCTCGTAGGTCACTTCCGAGCCGCCATTCTTCGGCACCACGCGCCACTGGCCCTGGAAGCTCGCCACCCGTACATAGCCATCGGCGGCGGGACGGTAATCCGGCTGACCTTCGAGGGTACGGGTGAAACCGCCGTCGGGGGTCTTCTGCTCGGTGATGTGCAGCACCACGTCGCGCGCGGTCACCGGCCAGGGCATATCGATGCGCATATAGGTCCAGGCCTGGTTGTCCTGACGCTTGAGCACCTGCAGCGACTGGCAGCGGAAGATCCACTTGCACGAGCCCACCGGATCATCCTGCAGGCGAGCGATGGTGGCCGGATCGGCCTTGATCTGGACCACACCGCGGTAGGCCTTGTACTTGGAGCCAGCGACGGCACGGGTATAGACCTGGATACCGTCTTCCTGCTTGGCGAGCTGCCAGTCCTCGGCCTGGGCCAGGCCGGTGGCTGCGAGCAAGGTCAGGGCAAGGATGGAGCGAAGCGGCTTGTGCATGGGACGTCCCTTGTTGTTGTGGTTGTCGGAGAGCGTTGTCGAGTGATCGGATCAGGCGGCGGTCTCGCCTTCGAGCCGCAACAGGATGGCCATGGCCTCGGCACTGCTGGTGCCACAGAAGGCCGGCTCGGCCAGGAAGCCTCCACATACGGCAGGACGTAGCGGCGAGCCGAACAGATCGCAGCGATTGGTGCTGTCCAGATGGGCGCAACGCACGCCGGATGGCTTGCCCTGGGGCATGCGTGGCAGCGGTGAGGAGATCGACGGCGCGATGCAACAGGCGCCACAACCCGGACGGCATTCCATGGTGAAACTCGCAGAGAAGAGGCTTGAAGCTTAAAACCAAGGCTGGGGCCTCACAAGCGAATCGTGACCAGATGTCGCTATACAGTCATGAATGTAACATCCATTCGCACGATGCTACGCAACCCAGAGATTTTTCGGCCGTCTTATCTGCGATGAGCGAGGCGGCTGGCCCGAGGGCGTGACAATGAAGCATTGGCTGGTGCTGGACCTGGAAGCGACCACCGACGAAGGTGGCTGGCCGCTGGAATTGATGGAGATCATCGAGATCGGCGCGGTGATGGTGGACGCCGAGGGCCAGGAGCTGGATCGCTACCAGAGCTTCGTCCAGCCTGAGCGCCTGCCGCTGCTGACACCCTTCTGCCGCGACCTCACCCATATCAGCCAGGCCGATGTCGATGGGGCCGAGCCGCTGGCGGGCACCTGGCCAACCTTCGAGCGCTGGCTGGGCGCCTACGAAACCACCCTGGCCGGCTGGTGCAGCTGGGGCGACTTCGACCGCCGCCTGCTCGAGCGCGCCTGGCGTGAGCATGACCTGCACACCCACCTGGCCCGCGTGCCGCACCGCAATCTCAAACAGGCCTTCGCCAAGGCCCGCGGCCTGGCGCGCCCGCTGGGCCTCACCGCGGCGCTGGAGTCGGCCGGACTGGCCTTTACCGGGGTGCTCCATCGTGCCGAGACCGACGCGCGCAACACCGCCAAGCTGTTGCCGGCCAGTCTGCCGGCCTTCGAGCGCTGACCGACGCAGGAAGCGGTGACAGCCGGGGACGGCCTTGGGCATACTCGCGGACGGTTCTAACCGCTCTCGCACAAGGAAACCCGATGTTCAAGGTCAACGAATACTTCGACGGCACCGTCAAATCCATCGCCTTCAGCCTGAAGTCCAAGCCTGCCACCCTGGGCGTCATGGCCCCCGGCGAATACGAATTCGGCACCAGCCAGCTGGAGGTCATGCACGTGGTGGCCGGCGCCCTGACCGTGAAGCTGCCGGGCAGCGAGACCTGGGAAACCTTCGCCGCGGGCAGCCAGTTCACCGTGCCGGCCAACGCCAAGTTCCAGCTCAAGGTCGCGGAAGACACCGCCTACCTCTGCGAATACCACTGAGTCCGTGCGTCCCGTCACTCGGCCATCCAGGCCGACTGGTGGGGGCCGCTACCCCGCCTGAACGCTTCCGCTTCGGCTCTGTCCTAAGCGACACCGCCGCTTTCGGAGTCGTCGCCATGTCGCCAGCTGCAGCCCAGGGCACTCGCCAGCCGAGTCATGCCCGCCCCTTCGAGCACCAGCCCCGGAATCTCCCGACGCATGGGGTAGCCCTTGCGCAGGGCGTCGAACGCCTGGGCACGCGCCAGGGCCGGCAGGCCGAGGGTCGCGCGTAGCGCCGCATCGTCATCACGCGGATCGTAGACCACACGACAGACACGCTTGAAGGCCGTCGCCTGCGGCGTGTCCCCGCTGAACACCAGGCGTTCCAGCTGCTGCGGCGGCAACAGGTCGCCCAGACCCAAGCGTGGCGTTTCTCCCGCCCAGGTGCAAAACGCCTCATAGATCTGCGCCGTGCCGCGCCACTTGCCTTCCAGGCTGTGCCCGGCAATATGGGGCGTCCCCAGGTGGCAGAGACGGGCCAATTCAGGGTCGATACCTGGCTCGCCTTCCCAGACATCCAGTGCCACCGCCAGCTCGGCGCCACCGGCCAGATGAGTACGCAGCGCGGCGTTGTCGATCACCTCGCCGCGGCAAGCATTGAGCAGCCAGCTTCCTGGGCGCAGGCTGGTCAGGCGGTCGGCATCGAACAGGTGCAGGGTGCGCTGCGCACCCGCGCGGATCAGTGGCGTATGCAGACAGAGCACGTCACACCGCGCGATCAGCTCATCCAGGCTATGGAAGTCGCCCTGCTCCACCGCCTGACGCGGCGGATCGCAGACCAGTACCGTCCAGCCCAGTCCGCGCAGCACCTTGGCGAGGCGGCCGCCGACCTGACCGGCGCCGACGATGCCATAGGTCCGCTGCGCCAGCTCCGCGCCGGTGCCATCGGCCAGCGCCAGCAGCGCGCCAAGCACCCAGTCCACCACCCCACGGGCATTGCAGCCGGGGGCGTTGCTCCAGCGGATGCCCGCCTGCTGCAGATAGCCGAGATCGAGATGGTCGGTGCCTATGGTGCAGGTACCAACGAAGCCGACCTTCGAACCTGCCAGCAGCGTCTCGTCGATGCGGGTGATGGAGCGCACCAGCAGCGCATCGGCGCGGCCCACGGCTTCGCGATCGAAGGCGCGGCCAGGAAGGCGTTCGAGGGTCGCATGGGGTCCGAAAAAGGCGTCCAGCAGCGGTATGTTTTCGTCGGCAAGGATGTGCATGCCTGGGCACTCGCAAGGGCGGGGATCGGCACTTTAGCAGGCCATTCGCACCAGGCAACGGTCGCCGCGAGGCTTGCCACGCCGGCCATGAGGTCTAGACTATTGGCCCCGAAGCTGACCGACCGCTCAAGTGACCTCCTCTCTGCCTCGTATCAGACGTGAATTCGGCGCCCTGCTCTCCCTGGCCGCGCCCATCGTCATCGCCCAGCTCTCGCATTCGGCCATGGGCTTCGTCGACGCCGTGATGGCCGGCCGTGTCGGCCCGCTGGATCTGGCTGCCGTCGCCCTGGGCAACTCCGTGTGGATTCCGGTGTTCCTGCTGATGACCGGCATCCTGCTGGCGACCACGCCCAAGGTAGCCGAGCGCCACGGCGGCGGGCGCAGCGGTGAGATCGGCTCGCTGGTGCGCCAGGCGCTGTGGCTGGCCCTGGGCTGCGGCCTCATCGCCAGCCTGCTGCTGCTCAATGCCCGGCCGCTGCTGGTGGCCATGCACGTCGACCCGCAACTGATCGGCCCGACCCTGCTCTATCTCAAGGGCATCGCCATGGGGTTGCCAGCCACCGCCTTCTACTATGTGCTGCGCTGCTTCAGCGACGGCCTCGGGCGCACCCGGCCGGCGATGCTGGTCGGCCTCGCGGGGTTGGCGCTGAACGTGCCGCTGAACTGGATCTTCATCCAGGGCCACCTGGGCCTGCCGGCCCTGGGCGGCGCCGGCTGCGGCTTCGCCTCCGGCACAGTGATGTGGGCGATGCTGCTGGCCATGCTGGCGATCATCCGTACCGAACGCTATCGCTCCTGCGCCATCTTCGCCCGCATCGAGCGGCCGCACGGACCCACGCTGCGCGCCCTGCTGGCCATCGGCGTACCCATCGGCATCGCCGTATTCGCCGAGTCCAGCATCTTCTCCGTGGTGGCGTTGCTGATCGGTGAACTGGGCCCGACCGTGGTGGCCGGTCACCAGGTGGCGCTCAACTTCTCCGGTCTGGTGTTCATGGTGCCCCTGGCGCTGGGGATGGCGGTGACCGTCCGCGTCGGTCAGGCGCTGGGCCGCGGCGAGCCGCGCGAAGCCCGTTTCGCCGCGGGCGTCGGCATGGCCGCCGGGCTGCTCTGCGCCTGCGTTTCCTGCACCCTGATGCTGACCGCGCGTACCTTCATCGCCGGGCTCTACTCCCAGGACCTGGCGGTGATCCAGCTGGCGGCCTCGCTGCTGGTGTTCGCCGGCATCTTCCAGTTCTCCGACGCCATCCAGGTCACCGCCGCTGGCGCCCTGCGCGGCTATCAGGATACCCGCGCGACCATGGTCATCACCCTGCTGGCCTACTGGGGCGTGGGACTGCCGGTCGGCTGGGCGCTGGGACTGAGCGACTGGTTCGGTGCGCCACGCGGACCGGCCGGCCTCTGGCAGGGCCTGGTACTGGGTCTGACCTGCGCAGCCATCCTGCTTTCGGTGCGTCTGGCGCGCAGTGCCCGTCGACGCATCCACGGCGCCAAGCCCTTGTTACACTGACCCCCTCGTCGGACGGCCCTGGGCCGTTCAGGACGGGCGTTTTCACCTTTCGCGAGCGTGCGGCTTCGATGATCTTTCGCCTGCTACAGCTGTTTTGCCTCTGCTTCCTGCTCATCGGTCCGGTCCAGGCAGCCCTGCCCGGGCTGCCTGGTACAGAGAAGGATCAGGTCGACCCCCAGTTCGGCCAGTCCCTGGACCAGGTCATCAAGACCCTGGAAAGCGATCAGCAGCGCAATCGCCTGCTGGCGGATCTCAAGAAGCTGCAGGCCGCCCAGACCAAGGCGGAACCCAGCGCCTCCCAGGGAGTGATCGGCCTGATCACCGACACCATGACGGTGGTCGAGCAGCAATTGCAGCGCGACAACCTGCGCGAGCGCTGGCAATTCCAGCTGGATCAGGCTGGCGCGGAGCTGGCCATGTTGGCACCCGCGCCCGAACAGCGGCTCAATCTGCTCTCGGGTTTCGTCATCACCCTGGCCTTCTGGGCCGGTTGTGCCCTGGGCCTGAAGAGCATCAGCCATCGGCTGCGCATCAGGTTCGGGCTGGCCGAGGAGCTGCCGCTCAGACCGCGGACCCTGGACCTGGTGCGTTTCGCCCTGCGCAAGCTGGCACCCTGGCTGCTGGCGTTCGTCATCACCCTGCTGGTATCCCTGTGGATGCCGGATTCCCTGGGCAAGACCGTGGCCGTGACCCTGGCCTATGCCGCCGTCATCGGCCCGCTGTTCGCGGCAACGGTAGTAGTGATCTGCTCCCTGCCCAGCGGCGCGCACCGCAGCCGGGCGTTGCTGATCCTGCGCCGGCGCGCCTTTCGCCCGCTGTGGATCATCGGCAGCCTGGCGGCCCTGGGTGGCGTGGCCAGCGATCCGCACCTGGCCGAGACCCTGGGGCCGCACCTGGCCGCGGTCATCGCCATTGGCGCCAATATCTGCGCCGCCCTGCTCACGGCGCAATTCGCCCTGAGATTCCGCCGCCCCATCGCCCACCTGATCCGCAACCAGCCCCTGGCCAAGCGTCAGGCGCTGCGCGGCCTGCAAGGCGTGCGCCACCTGATCGCCCGGCTCTGGCACCTGCCGCTGCTGATCCTGGTGGCCGTCTCGGTGGTGGCCACCTTCGTTTCCGCCGGGGACACCAGCGACGCCCTGCGCCGGGCCCTGCTGTTCGCCGTGACCATGGGTGCCGCGATGGGGCTCAATGCCCTGGTCAGGGCGCGCCTGCTGCACCGGCGCCATCACGGCCGAATCCAGGAAGCCTATGCCGAACGGCTGCGGGCGTTCTTCGTGCTGGTACTGGGGATTGTCATCTGGCTGGTGGGGATCGAGCTGGCCCTACGGGCCTGGAATCTCTCCCTGCTGGGGTTCAGCCAGGGTGACGGCCATGCGGTCGCCAGCAAGTTCTTTGGCCTGGGCGGCACCCTGTTGCTGGCCTGGCTGGTATGGATCCTGGCCGACACCGCCATCCATCGCAGCCTCAATCTGCACCGCGTGAGCCCCAACAACGCTCGCGCCCAGACCATGTTGCCGCTGATCCGCAACGTGCTGTTCCTGACCATCTTCGTCATCGCCCTGATCGTCGCCCTGGCCAACATGGGCGTGAACGTCACCCCGCTGCTGGCGGGTGCCGGCGTCATCGGCCTGGCGGTGGGCTTTGGTGCCCAGAGCCTGGTAGCCGACCTCATCACCGGGCTGTTCATCATCATCGAGGACTCCCTGGCCATCGGCGACTACGTCGACGTGGGCAACCACCTGGGCACCGTCGAGGGCCTGACCATCCGCACCGTGCGGCTGCGGGACATCGACGGCATCGTCCACACCATCCCCTTCAGCGAGATCAAGAGCATCCAGAACTACTCGCGGCAGTTCGGCTACGCCATCTTCCGCCTGCCGATCCCGCAGGCGATGTCGGTGGACAAGGCTATCGAGATGGTCCAGGAGGTCGGCCGCTCGCTGCGCCAGGACCCGCTGATGGGCCGGGACATCTGGTCGCCGCTGGAGCTGCAGGGGGTGGAGAGCTTCGATTCGGGCATGGCCATCCTGAGATTTCGCTTCAAGACCGCGCCAATCAAGCAGTGGGAGGTCTCGCGGGCCTTCAACCTCAAACTCAAGCGCTACCTGGACGACGCCGGCATCGAACTGGCGTCGCCGCGCATGAACGTGCGCTACGAGGTAGGCGGCTCGCCGCTGGATCAGGCGGCGCGGGGCAGCGAAGCGCCGGGCGAAGGCTGAGGCCGCTGGCACGACCGTCGGTCCTCGCGGCGCTGCGGAAAAGCCTCTAGGGTGGACGTCACTCTATCCTGGCGAGGTCCTGACATGCCCCTGCGTACCCTGCTCTGTTATGGCGACTCCAACACCCACGGCACCCGTCCCCTGACCCAGCCCGGCGTGCTCGAACGCTTCGGCTGGGACGAACGCTGGACCGGCGTCCTGGCCCGCGGCCTGGGCAGCGACTGGCAGGTGATCGAAGAAGGCCTGCCGGCGCGGACCACGGTGCACGACGATCCCATCGACGGCCAGCACAAGAACGGCCTCACCTATCTCCGACCCTGCCTGGAAAGCCAGCTGCCCGTGGATGTCCTGCTCCTGATGCTTGGCACCAACGATCTCAAGGCACGGCTGTCGGTGACGCCCGCGGACATCGCCAGTGCGTTGCAGGTGCTGCTGGAAGAGATCAAGCGCTGCAATGCCGGCCCGAACGGCGCCACGCCCAGGCTCATCGTGATGGCACCGGCCCCCATCGAGGAAGTGGGCTTTCTTGGCGAGATCTTCGCCGGCGGCGCGGCTAAGTCCCGTCAATTGGCCGAGCGCTATCGACAGGTAGCCGAGGCCCAGGGCGCAACCTTCGTCGATGCCGGGGAGCTCATCCAGGTAAGCCCAGTGGACGGCGTGCATTTCGAAGCGAACCAGCATCGGCGGCTGGGGGAGCATCTGGTGGGGGTGGTCAGAGCGGCCGCTAGCGCTTGATCGTAGCCTGGACAACGGCGCGGCCTTGTCCACGGACTTGATGCCACACAGTGAAAAACGTTGCGCGGTTTTCCACGCTACGGGGTGGCTGGCATTGCCCTGTTGGGCTTCGACGATGGAGCCGTCTCAGCCCAACCTACGCATGACTCGCCTATGTAGGAGCGGCCCATGGCCGCGATGAGGCTTGAGCTTGAACTTGAGTTGCCGGAAGTAAGCGGGCGTTATCGCGGCCATGGGCCGCTCCTACAGGCCTGCAGGGCTGAACGTAGTGTGGACAACGGCGCAGCCTTGTCCACGGACTTGATGCCACACAGTGAAAAACGCTGCGCGGTTTCCCATGCTGCGGGGTGGCTGGCATCGTCCTGTTGGGCTTCGACGATGGAGCCGTCTCAGCCCAACCTACAGAACCGCATCAACGTAGGTTGGGTTGAGCGCAGCGAAGCCCAACATCCTCGGCTCAGCGCCGTTTTCAGCGATCCGGGCCGTAACGTTGACGAAGGGCGTGGTACTGCTCGCTGTAAGCCTGATACCCCAGGTTTCTGGCCTGAAGTGCAGCCAGCTCGTCTTCAAAGGTCAGCGCAGCCGGCGTGGCGGTCGAGGCAACAGGCGCGATGGACCGGCGATTGTGAGCCAAGTCACAGCAGCAAAGCGAGCCCTGCGCTGGAAGTCATTCCACCTTCTTGCGGATCCAGTACAGGTAGCGCCCTTCCCCTTCGCTCTTCTCCACCAGCTCATGGCCGAGGAAGACGCAGAACTTGGGGATGTCGCGCTGGGTGGAGGGATCGGTGGCGATGACCTTGAGCAGGGCGCCGGGGGCGATGTCGCGCACCTTGTTGTGCAGCATCATCACCGGCTCCGGGCAGTTGAGCCCGCTGGCGTCGAGGGTGGCATCGGCTTCGAGGGTCATCGGCACTCCAGAAAACGCTAAAAATAGATATCGAGTAGGCGCGAGAACCTGTGCAAAGTTTCGCGAGCTAGAGACAGGCAAGGCGCAACGACCAGCGAGAGTAACAGCCAACGGCTGGCCCGAAGGGTGAGCGCCAGCGAATAAAGCCGTCGAGGAAGCGCAGTTTACGAGTGTAAATGAGCATTTCGACAGGGCTGGCGATCCAGGCGGTTTTCAACGCAGCCTGGCCGACGCGCAGCAAACTTTGGATAGGTTCTCAGGGTTTACGATCCAGCCGGCGCAGATGACAGGTCACCTCCTCGCGGTCGTGGTAAAGCTGCTTGCAGCCGATGACCACGCGCTGGCCACGATCCTTGAAGTGATGGCGCAGGCGTTCGAGGATGCCGGCCACTTCGCGATAGCGCTGCTTCATCGGCAGCTTGAGATTGACCACCGCCTCGCGGCAGTGGCCCTCGCCGATCCAGCGCTCGATCAGCGCCGCGGTGCGCGCGGGCTTCTCGACGATGTCGCAGACCATCCAGTCCACCGGACGCTTGGGAACGAAGGCGTAGCCGTCGACCTGCAGGTGCTCGACGAGGCCGGTATCCATCAGCGCCTCGTTCATGGGGCCGTTGTCCACCGCCGTCACCAGCATCTCGCGGGCCACCAACTGCCAGGTCCAGCCACCCGGGGCGGCGCCCAGATCGACGGCGCGCATCTCGGAGGACAGGCGGGTTTCCCAATCGGCACGCGGGATGAAGTGGTGCCAGGCCTCTTCCAGCTTGAGGGTCGAGCGACTGGGGGCCTCGCGGGGAAACCTCAGCCGCGGGATGCCCATGGGCCAGAGCGCGGCGTTGCCCGGCTCGACCACGCCGACGAAAACCTCGCGTCCGCTGAGAAAGGTTAGCTGCAGCCGTGGCGCCCGGGCATCGTCCACCAGGCGGCCGGCCTTGCGCAGCGCCAGGGTCAGGGGGCGCTCGAATTTCTTGCAGAAGGTGGAGAGCGCCTTGCCATCGTTGGTGTCGGGCATCTCCAGGGCCAGACTGCCGCAGACAGGATAGTCAGCCAGCAGCTCCAGCAGCGGGCCGATGCGATCCTGCTCGGGCAGGCTGAGAAAGGCGCCACGGGACCACTGGCGGGGAAAGATCAGCTCGGCGAAGGTAATGTTCTGCATCAACCGGGCGGCACCCTCGGCGTCGCCACAGACGAATTCGGCATAGGCCGCACCCGGCTTGCCCTTGGCATAACCGGCCACGCCGAGCAGCGCCGCCCGCTCGCCAAGCTCGGCGCAGACCTCGCCTTCGAATCCGGTACGGCACAGCAGCAACAGGGTATTCACGACGGAGCTTCCTCAAGGGGTCACGCAGGGCGCGCACTATACCCCAGCGCGCCCGCTGGGGAACGCCAGCGGCGCCTATCTGTCCAGTACTACACCTAGAAAAATCAGTCCGCCCAGCGCTGGTACGGGTCTCCTTCACCTTTCGAGGCTCGTACGGCCAGCGGGCAACCGTCGAAGCGTCGATAAGGAGACCCCTGATGCCAGCCCTGGACAGCCTCAAAAGCCTCAAGACCCTGCAGGTCGGTGAGCGCACCTACCACTATTACAGCCTGCCCGACGCGGCCAAGACCTTGGGCAGTCTCGACAAGCTGCCCAAATCGCTCAAGGTGCTGCTGGAGAACCTGCTGCGTTGGGAAGACAACCAGACCGTTACCGGCGAGGACCTCCAGGCCCTGGCCGACTGGACCAAGACCCGTTCCGCCAATCGCGAGATCCAGTACCGGCCGGCGCGGGTGCTGATGCAGGACTTCACCGGCGTACCGGCAGTGGTCGACCTGGCCGCCATGCGCGAAGCCGTGGCCAAGGCCGGTGGCGATCCGCAGCGGATCAATCCGCTTTCCCCCGTCGACCTGGTGATCGACCATTCCGTGATGGTGGACCGCTACGCCAGCGAAAACGCCTACCACGAGAACGTCGAGATCGAGATGGAGCGTAATGGCGAGCGCTACGCCTTCCTGCGCTGGGGCCAGAACGCCTTCGACAACTTCCGCGTGGTCCCGCCGGGCACCGGTATCTGCCACCAGGTCAACCTGGAGTACCTGGGCCGCACCGTCTGGACCAAGGAAGAGGACGGCCGCACCTATGCCTTCCCCGACACCCTGGTCGGCACCGACTCCCACACCACCATGATCAATGGCCTGGGCGTGCTGGGCTGGGGCGTGGGCGGTATCGAGGCCGAGGCGGCCATGCTCGGCCAGCCGGTGTCCATGCTGATCCCCGAGGTGGTGGGCTTCAAGCTCACCGGCAAGCTGCGCGAGGGCATCACCGCCACCGACCTGGTGCTGACCGTGACCCAGATGCTGCGCAAGAAGGGCGTGGTGGGCAAGTTCGTCGAATTCTTTGGTGATGGCCTGGCCACCCTGCCCCTGGCCGACCGCGCCACCATCGGCAACATGGCCCCGGAATACGGCGCCACCTGTGGCTTCTTCCCGGTTGACCAGATCACCCTGGATTACCTGCGCCTGTCCGGTCGCCCCGAGGAAACCGTGCAGTTGGTGGAGGCCTACACCCAGGCCCAGGGCCTCTGGCGCAACCCCGGCGACGAGCCGGCATTCACCGACGTGCTGGAGCTGGACATGGGCGAAGTCCAGTCCAGCCTGGCCGGTCCCAAGCGGCCCCAGGATCGCGTACTGCTCGGCGAGGTCGCCAAGACCTTTGGCGATTTCACCGCCCTGGCGCCGAAAAAAGCCGAGGCCCCTAAGGCTGGCAGTGGCGTGGAAGTCCAGCTCGACGGCCAGACCTTCCAGCTGGAGGACGGCGCGGTAGTGATCGCTGCCATCACCTCCTGCACCAACACCTCCAACCCCAGCGTCATGATGGCCGCCGGCCTGTTGGCCAAGAAGGCGGCCGAGAAGGGCCTGATGCGCAAGCCTTGGGTGAAGTCTTCTCTCGCCCCCGGCTCCAAGGTGGTGACCGACTACTACAATGCCGCCGGTCTCACGCCCTATCTCAACGACCTTGGCTTCGACCTGGTCGGCTATGGCTGCACCACCTGCATCGGCAACTCCGGCCCGCTGCTCGACCCCATCGAGAAGGCGATCCAGGACGCCGACCTCACCGTGGCTTCGGTGCTCTCCGGCAACCGCAACTTCGAAGGCCGTGTGCATCCGCTGGTCAAGACCAACTGGCTGGCCTCGCCGCCGCTGGTGGTGGCCTATGCGCTCGCCGGCAGCGTCAAGGTCGATCTGACCCAGGAGCCGCTGGGCACCGGCAATGACGGCCAGCCGGTCTATCTGAAAGACGTCTGGCCCACCCAGCAGGAAGTGGCCGACGCCGTGCAGAAACTCGACACCGCCATGTTCCACAAGCAATACGGCGCCGTGTTCGATGGTGACGAGAAGTGGCAGGCTATCCAGGTGCCGGACGCTGAGACCTATGTCTGGGACGCCGACTCCACCTACATCCAGAATCCGCCGTTCTTCGAAACCATCGCCGGCGATCCGCCACGTATCGCCGATATCCACGATGCCCGCATCCTGGCGCTGCTGGGCGATTCGGTCACCACCGACCACATCTCCCCTGCCGGCAACATCAAGAAGGACAGCCCCGCTGGCCGCTATCTGGCCGAGCATGGCGTGGACTATGCCGACTTCAACTCCTACGGCTCGCGCCGTGGCAACCACGAAGTCATGATGAGAGGCACCTTCGCCAACATCCGCATAAAGAACGAGATGTTGGGCGGTGAAGAAGGCGGCAACACCTACCACGTCCCCACTGGCGAAAAGCTGTCGATCTACGACGCGGCCATGAAGTACGAGCTGGAGAACACCCCGCTGGTCATCATCGCCGGCAAGGAATACGGCACCGGCTCCTCTCGTGACTGGGCCGCCAAGGGTACCAACCTGCTGGGCGTCAAGGCGGTGGTCGCCGAGAGCTTCGAGCGCATCCACCGTTCCAACCTAGTAGGCATGGGCGTGTTGCCGCTGCAATTCAAGGACGGCGTCGACCGCAAGTCCCTGGGGCTGACCGGCAAGGAAAAGATCGCCGTGTTGGGCATCGACGGTGTCGAATTGCGCCCGCGCATGCCGCTGACCCTGGAAGTCACCCGTGAGGATGGCAGCCTGGAAAGCGTCGAGGTGTTCTGCCGCATCGACACCCTCAACGAGGTGAGCTACTTCAAGGCCGGCGGCATCCTGCACTATGTACTGCGGGAGTTCCTGGCCAAGCCTGCGGCCTAAGCAGGCGTTAGCGAACGCCCGGCAGCCTGGCTGCCGGGCGTTCTGCTGTCAGGAGGTTGCCAACAGCTGACTCGCCGCCCGCCCGAACCCCTCGACCACCTCCTGCAGCGGTCCGAGAAAGCGCGGGTAGATCAGCCATAGCTGGATCTCCGGCTTGAAGTCCTTCAGCGGGATCACCGCCAGGCGTTCGCGATGGGCACTCAAGGCCAGCAGCGGTGCCGGGACCAGGCCTAGACCCTGGTCGTCCGCCACGAGGCCGAGCTGGAGTTCTGTGCCATAGGTTTCCAGGTTAATACGCAACGCCTGACCCTGCTCGGCCAGGGTTCGTTGCAGGCTGGCGCGAAAGCCACAGCCATCGGGATTGAGCACCCAGCCCTGACCCTGGATGTCGGCCAGCCGTTGCGCCTTGACCGGCGCCTGGTCTCGGGCGCAGACCACCTGCAGCGGCATGGCGCCCAAGGCATTGGCCTCGACGCCGTCGGGAAACACCTTGTTGGCCGGAAACAGCACCAGGGCGCCATCCAGCTCGCCGTGCTCGATACGGCTGACCAGCACGCTGCCCCAACCGGTCGCCACCTGGGTACGCAGTTCCGGGTAGCGGGTGCGGATAGCCTTCACGGCCTCCAGCAACAGCGCATCGCCCAGGGTCTGGGGTACGCCAAGGCGCAGCAGTCCGGACGGCGGGACATCACCCGCCACTCGCTCGCGCAGGGCGTCCATCTCGCGCAGGATGGCGCGGCAGTGGCCGTAGACCTCCTGACCCAGGCGTGTCGGCTTGAGTGGCTTGGTGTGGCGGTCGAGCAACTCGACACCCAGATCCTGTTCCAGGCTCTGCAGGCGGCGGGTGATGGCTGGCTGGGTAAGTCCCAGGGACAGTGCGGCGGCATTGAGGGAACCGCTGCGGAGCACCGCGACAAAGGCTTCGATATCGTCGGTCTTCATGAGGAGGCGCCTGACTTTTCGGTTCTGGACATGCATCCCAAGCATAACCCAGGGCCATCTCACCTGCCCTTGTTCAGCGCTACGTCGTCCACTCCACACTAAATCCACAGCGGTGATACGGACGTTCGTCAGGTATAGGCGCGGATATCGGGATACTGGCCTTTGGCCGCATAACAACCGACCTCCAGTACCTTGTAGGCCAGTGGATCGTGCAGGCTGTGGGTGCGCACATCGCGCCAGAAGCGATCCAGGCCGAGACGGTTGTGCGTGGCGCGAGCGCCCAGGGCGTCGAACACGCGAGTTGTGACGTCCAGCGCGGTGCGCGCCGCCAGCACCTTGGCGCTGGCCACGGCAATGGCCGTCTCGCCGCGCAGTTCGGCGGTAAAGGCATCGTCGGCGTCGAGCAGCTCCTGTACCCGTTGCGCCGCTAGATCGGCCAGGGCCACGGCGCCTTGGAGGGCGATCCAGAGTTCGCCCATCTGGCTCAGCACCAGTTGATCCTCGCTGGCGCGGGTGGCCAGGGAATGCACCCAGGGCCGCGCCTCTTCGTGCAGATAGCGTCGCGCCTCGCGCAGGGCGCCCTGGGCTGCCCCCAGGTAGTACTGGGTAAAAGCCGACTGGTTGACCGGGGTGCGGATCACCGCGGCGAAGTCGTCGGCGTCCTCCAGGTCGCAGATCTGGACCTCCTCGGCGCTGGCCCAGACGTCTGTTAGGGTAAAGCTGCCACTGTCGCTGCGGGCAACGCCGAAGTGATCCCAGTCATCGGCGTAGGCCAATCCGGGCCGGTCCGCCGGCAGGGTGACCATCAGCCGTGCGCCACTCTCCCGGTCGCGGGCGCTGATGGTGAGGCGGTCGGCAAAGGCGGCACCGCTACAGAAACCCTTGCGCCCGGTCCGGCGATAGCCACCGCCGGCGAGCGGAAGGGCCAGGATGTCGTCATCACGCGGATTGACCACCCCGGCCAGCCACAGACGGCCTTCCGCGATTTCCGCCAGTAGTCGGTCGCGCCTGGGCCGGGGCTCGCGCCGCAGGTTGACGGTATTGAGCAGGTGGTACCCATAGAGCAGGCCCACTGAACCATCACCGGCAGCGATCTCGCGCAGCACACGCATGGCCAGCGACCAGGGCTGACCGGCGCCCCCGAGGCGCACGGGTATGACCAGGTTGGTCAGGCCGCTGTCCTTGAGTCTTTGCAGCTGGGCGTCGGGACGAATGCGCTCGCGTTCGTCGGCCACCACCCGGGCGGCGAACTCCGCGCCGATTTCGCGGGCCAGCGTCAGCCAGCCAGCAGCCTCCTCGATCGTGCTCATCTAGTCCTCCAGGGGGCCGAGGCCCAGGTGATCTCTCAGGGTCGTGCCTTGGTACTGGCGCCGGAACAGCCCGCGGCGCTGCAGGTGCGGCACCACGCTCTCGCTGAATTCGACGAAGGAACCCGGCAGGTAGCCGGGGGAAATCACGAAGCCGTCGCACCCGCCGGCTTCGAACCACTCGGCCAACTGGTCGGCGATCTGGGCAGCGGTACCCACCAGCTGCGGCACGCGGACACTGGCGGCGTAGCTGCGACCCAGTTCGGCCAGGGTGGTGCGCCGCCCCAGCGCCAGCAGCTTCTCGGCAGCGGCCAACGGCAGGTCGCCGACCTCGGCCACCTCGCCCAGGGCGGTGTCCAGGGTGAAGCGGGACAGGTCGATGTTGAGCTGGGAGCAGAGGGTAATCAGCCCCACTTCCGGTTGCGCCAGGGCGTTGTGCCGCTCCTGCTTGGCGCGCGCCTCGGCTTCGCTGCCGCCGATGAAGGGCATCACCGAAGTGAGGATCTTGCAGCGGTCGGGCGAGCGCCCCTGCTCCAGCACCTGGCGGCGGACATCGTCGCGAAAGGTGCGCATAGCGGCGAGGTTCGGCTGGATGGTGAAGATGGCTTCGGCCCAACGCGCGCCAAAGCGCCGGCCACGACCGCTGGAACCGGCCTGGATCAGCACCGGGCGCCCCTGGGGACTGCGCGAGATATTGAGCGGGCCCTCCACGCGGAACCAGTCGCCCTGGTGATCGAGGGCGCGCACCTGCGCGGGATCGGCCAGCACGCCGCCTTCGCGATCCAGCCGCAGAGCGCCTGGCCCCCAGCTGCGCCAGAGCTTGAGTGCCACTTCGACGAATTCATCGGCACGGTCGTAGCGCAGGTCGTGTTCCAGGTGGCGCTCCCTGCCGAACAGCCGGCCCTCGCTGTCGTTCATCGAGGTGACGATATTCCAGGCTGCGCGCCCGCGGGACAGGTGATCGAGGGTGGCGAAGGCCCGGGCGACATGGGCGGGTTCGTAGTAGGTGGTGGAGCGGGTGCAACCAAGGCCAAGGTGGCGGGTATGGGCCACCAGATAGGACAGCAGCGGCAGCGGGTCGAGGCGGGTGGCATCCTGGGCGCCCAGGCGCAGGGCGGTCTCCCGCGAGCCGCCGAGCTGATCGCCCACGGCTAGGCGGTCGGCGAAGAACAGGAAGTCGAACAGCCCCTCCTCCAGGGCCTTGGCCGCGCGGACGTAGTAGTCCGGGTCGAGGAAATCGCCTTGAGTCTCGGGATGGCGCCAGATGGCGTGGCTATGGACGACGGGACCGGCCAGCAGGAAGCCGGCGAGGTGCAATTGGCGACTCATCGGCTGGCCTCCGTGGAAGCTTGCAGGTAGCGATTGAAGCTCTGGTCATAGAGAGACTTGACGTCATAGGGCTGCTGCAGCACCCCGGCCTTGACCAGGAAGTCGGCGGTCTTCTGGCCATCGCTCAGGGTCTGGGCGCTGATTGGCTCGACCCAGGTGGCGTCGCGGCGGAACCAGCGTTCGGCGATGGCCGAATCGGAGTTGTTGCGTTTGGCCCAAGCCTGGGCATAGACGTCGACGTGGTCGCGTGCCCAGCTGCGGGCCCGTTGCAGGCGGGCGACAAAATCGCCAATGGCGGCGCGGTTTTCGTCCAGGCGCTGGGTGTTGGCCACCACATAGACCGGCGCTGGCATCAGGTCCTTGGCGGTGACCAGCACCCGTCCGCCCTGACGCTCCACCATACTCACGTAGGGTTCCCAGGTGGCAGTGGCATCGAGCGTGCCCTGGCTCAGGGCGGCTACCGCCTCGGTGGGCATCAGATAGCTGTAGCGGGGGGCGTCACTGGGCAGCCCGGCCTGCTCCAGCGCCGAGTAGACCAGCTGCTGGCTCCAGGAGCCCTTCCAGATGGCCACGCGCTTGCCGGCCAGGTCCGCCACCGTCTTGATCGGCGAATCCTCGCCGACCACGATGGCGGTGCCGTCCGGGCGGTTGCGGGTCACCGCCACCACCTTGATCGGTCCCCCGCAGGCGGCCAGGGCAATCACCGGGGTGTCGCCGACAATGCCCAGGTCGATGGAGCCGACATTGAGCGCTTCCACCACCGGCGCCCCGGCGTTGAATCTCTTCCACTGGATCTGGTACGGCAGGTCCTTGAGTTCACCCGCCTGCTCCAACAGGGTACTGCTGTAGTAGAACTGATCACCGATGGTGAGGGTGACCGCCTGGGCCAGGTTGGCGGAGGTGCCGGCCAGCAGGCCGGCGGCGAATAGCAATCCCTTGATCACGAAAACGTCTCCTCGAAGGTATCGGGAGCGCTCCGTGGGTACGGTCGCGCGGTAGGTAGGTCAGAACGCTTCAGCCGGTGCGGCGGACGCTGGCCAGGCGCGCGGCGACCTTTTGCCGGGTCAGGGGAATCAGCTCGCGACCGTATTCCACGGCATCGTTGAGCGGATCGAAACCGCGGATCAGGAAGCTGTCGATGCCCAGGTCGTAGTAGTCCAGCAGGGCATCGGCGACCTGCTCGGCGGTGCCCACCAGGGCGGTAGAGTTGTGCCCGCCGCCGACCAGGGCGGCGATGCCGGTCCAGAGCCGACGATCCACACGATCACCCAGGGCCACGGTGTCGCGCAGGCGCTGGGCCCCGACCGCTTCCGGCTTGGCCGGATGCACGGCGCCTTCTGCGGCCAGGCGCGCCTTGGCCTGTTGGCGGATGCCCTCGGCCTTGGCCCAGGCAGCATCCTCGGTTTCGCCCAGGATCACCCGGAAGGAGACGTTGAAGCTGGGGGTGCGGCCATGGCACGCCGCCTCGGCGCGGACCGCGGCGATGGTCTCGCGGGTCTGGGCCAGGGACTCGCCCCACAGCGCGAAGACATCGGCGTGCTTGCCGGCCACCCGCAGGGCGGCTGGCGAGGAGCCGCCGAAATAGACCGGCAGACTCGGCTGCTGCAGCGGCTTGATGGCGGAGAAGCCCTTCGCCACCCGGTAGTGCTCGCCCTCGTGGTCGAAGGGCTGGGTGCTGGTCCACTCCTGGCGCACCACGTCGAGGAATTCCTCGGTGCGGGCGTAGCGCTGGTCGTGGTCGAGCCAGTCGCCATCCTTGCGCTGCTCCCCGTCGCTGCCGCCGCTGATGATGTGCACCGCCAGGCGGCCGTCGAGCAGATGATCGAGGGTCGCCAGCTTGCGTGCCGCCAGGGTCGGGGCAACGAAGCCGGGACGATGGGCTAGCAGGAACTTGAGTGTCCGGGTGGCCTGCCCCGCCAGGGCGGTGACCAGGAAGCCATCGGGTTGATCGGACCAGTAGCCGACCAGAATGCGATCGAAGCCGGCCAGCTCGTGGGCCTGGGCGAAGCGGGTGATGTAGCCCTTGTCGAAGATGGGGCCGGAGGGGGCGATGATCTCCGAGGTGAGGCGATGGCCGATCATGCCGAGGAACTGAACGCTCATGGTGGTGAATCCCGTGCCGAGGTAAAGGGGACGCCTTCCGGGAAGGCGTTGGCTGGGGTCCACCTTAGATAGCCAGCGCATAACAAGGAAATTCCTTATACGCATATCCTAATGCGAGATTTATTTACATTGCGCATTTAATAAAGATAGCTCCGTACTTCTTCTTATGACCGCGATGGCGCTGTAGCGTGGAAAACGGCGCAGCCTTTTCCGCTGGAGGAGTTCGCTGCGAAGGGCGTCCTCACCCCAGCCCTCTCCCAGGGGGAAGGGACAGCCCGCACGAAGGTCTAGATCCGCGGTTACCCGGCCAAAGTCCGTGCATTGTTGGGCTTCGATGGTGGAGCCGTCTCACCCAACCTACGAGGGTGTTCCGCAGGCTGGGTTGAGCACCGTAGCGTGGAAAACGGCGCAGCCTTTTCCACAGGAGGAATTCGCTGCGAAGGGCGCCCTCACCCCAGCCCTCTCCCAGGGGGAGAAGGGGCACTCCGCGCGAAGGTCTAGATCCGCGGTTACCCGGCCAAAGTCCGTGCATTGTTGGGCTTCGACGGTGGAGCCGTCTCAACCCAACCTACAGTGCTATCTCGTAGGTTGGGTTGAGCGCAGCGAAGCCGAATAGGCCGGGGAAGACCCTAACGCTGCATCCCCCACTTCTTCACCGTCAGCCGCTCCAGGGTGGCGAACACCAGGCCTTCCACCAGCAGGCCGATGATGATCACCGCGGCGAGGCCAGCGAAGACGCGGTCGGTGTAGAGCTCGTTGCGATTCTGGAAGATGTACCAGCCCAGGCCGCCCTTGCCGCTGGAGGCACCGAACACCAGCTCGGCGGCGATCAGGGTGCGCCAGGCGAAGGCCCAGCCGATCTTCAGGCCCGAGACGATGGCCGGCAGCGCCGCCGGGATGAGGATCAGCCCGACGTACCTTAGCCCCTTGAGACCGTAGTTGCGCCCCGCCATGCGCAAGGTGTCGGAAACGCCGAGAAACCCCGAGTAGGTGTTGAGCGCCATGGGCCAGAGCACCGAATGCACCAGCACGAACACCAGGCTGTTCTCGCCCAGGCCGAACCAGAGCAGCGCCAGGGGCAGCAGGGCGATGGCCGGCAGCGGATTGAACATGGAGGTCAGGGTGCCGAGCAGGTCGCGACCGAACTGGGTGGAGACGGCCAGGGCGCTCAGCGCCAGGGCCAGCACCACGCCCAGCAGATAGCCCTTGAGCAGGGTGCCGAGGGAAATGGCAACCTTGGCCGGCAACTCGCCGGTCACCAGGCCATCCCAGAAGGCCGCGGCGGTCTGCAGGAAGCTGGGCAGCAGCAGGTCGTTGCCCTGCCAGCGGGCGGCCACTTCCCAGGCCAGCATCAGGATCGCCAGGATCACCAGCTTGCGCAGCCAGGCCTGGCTCCACAGGCGCGTGGCCAGGGGTAGTTCGACCGCCAGCGGCAGATCGTCGAGGGGCGCGAGGTCCCGTTGGTATTCGGCCCGCACCGGGGACTGTCGAGTCATGGTCCACCTCGAAACTAGTAGGAAATTCGGCCCTGGACGATGGCCTGCTGCAGGCGCAGGCGCTCGTCGGCGACCTCCGGTGGCAGGGTCTGAACGTCGTCGGGGAACAGCAGGTTGTGGATGCGCAGCGCGGTACTCTGGAATTCGGCGCCGCCGAAGTCCTCGAGGCCGAACTGGTGGCAGTTGAGTTCCGCGCGGACCCGGCCCGGATGGGGCGACAGGAGCAGGATGCGATTGCCCACCACCAGCGCCTCTTCGATGGAGTGGGTGACGAACAGCAGGGTGAAGCGCACCTCATCCCAGAGCGTCAGGAGTTCTTCCTGCATCTTGCGGCGGGTCAGGGCATCCAGCGCAGCGAAGGGTTCGTCCATCAGCAGGATCTTGGGCTGCATGGCCAGGGCGCGAGCGATGGCCACCCGCTGCTTCATGCCACCGGAGAGATGATGCGGATAGGCATCGACGAAGCGCGTCAGGCCGACCTTGTCGAGGTAATGCAGCGCCCGCTCACGCGCCTCGCCACGACTGGCCTGGCGACTGGCGAGCAGCGGGAACATGGTGTTTTCCAGCACCGTCTTCCAGGGCGGCAACTGGTCGAATTCCTGGAACACCACGATGCGATCCGGTCCCGGGTCCTTGATCGGCTGGCCCTCCAGGCGAATCTCGCCGTGCAGCGGCGGCAGGAAGCCCGCCACCGACTTGAGCAAGCTGGACTTGCCGCAGCCGGACGGGCCGAGCAGCACGAAACGGTCGGCGCCATGCACCTCGAAGGACACCTGGTGCGTGGCCCGCACCCGGCGCTCGCGGGTGCGGTATTCGAGGTCAAGATCCTGCACCTGCAGCAGCGGCTGGGTCTGCGCCAGGGTCAGGTGCGGACGGGAAGCGAGAGGAGCGTTCATGGTCGTCTCCTCCCTTAGAAAGGCGCATCGCCCTGGATGGTCGTGCGGTACAGCTTGCGCCGCAGATGATTGGGGCAGCCGGCCGCCAGGTGCAGCAGCGAGCGGTTGTCCCAGAACACCAGGTCGTGGGGCCGCCACTGGTGGCGATAGAGGTGCTCGGGCTTGACGCTGTGGGCATGCAGCTCGGCCAGCAGCTCGCGACTCTCGTCTTCCGGCAGGCCGACGATGTGGGTGGTGAAGCCCTCGCTGACGAACAGCGCCTTGCGACCGTTTTCCGGATGGGTCCGCACCACCGGATGCACCACCGCCTTGACCTCGGCCAGTTGCGCGGCGGTCAGGGTCGGCCGCCAGTTGCCCTCGAACTTGGGCTTGGCGTAGGTGGCGGTATAGGAATGCTCGGCCTGGAGACCCTCGACCTGACGCTTGAGCGCCGCCGGCAGGGTGTCGTAGGCCAGGTGCATGTTGGCGAAGACGGTATCGCCGCCCTCCTCCGGCAACTCCTGGGCGTGCAGCATGGAGCCCAGGCTCGGCAGCTCCTTGTAGGAGAGATCCGAGTGCCAGAACTTGCCGGCATCGCCGAGACCAATGGGCTGCCCGTCTTCGACGATGTTGGAGACGATGAGGATTTCCGGATGGCCGGCCAGGTGGAATTGCTTGAGCACATGGATCTGCAATTCACCGAAGCGGCGGCTGAAGGCGATCTGCTCCTCCGGGGTGATGCGCTGATCGCGGAACACCACCACGTGATGATCCAGGTGGGCGCGATGGACGCGGGCGAAGTCTTCGGCATTGAGCGGCCGGGCCAGCTCGATGCCGAGGATCTCGGCACCCAGGTTACCGAAGGGACGGATCTCGAAGGCCTGGTCGGCGGCCGGACGGGGGGAAGCGAGGGTCATTGGAGTGTTCTCCTTGGTGGTCCAGCTCAGCTGCCGGGACGCTCGTGGGTTTCGGGGAAGAAATAGTCCTGCCAGGCGGCAGCCTGGTGTTTCAGCACGCCCAGCTCGTGCAGCTTCTGGGCGTAGACGAAGGTCCGCTGGGGCTCGACGGTGAAGTCGATCTCCGGGTCTTCGACGATGCGCTGCACCAGGGCCAGCGGCAGCTTGGAATGCTCAACGCGGATATAGGCTTCCGCGGCCGCGGCCTTGTTGGCGCGGATGAAGGTGGCGGCTTCTACCAAGGCGTCATAGAAGGCGCGGTAGGTCTGGGGATTCTCGTCGTGGAATTTCTCGGTGGTGTAGAGCACGTTGAAGGTGCCCGGACCGCCGAGGACGTCGTAGCTGCTGAGGATGCGATGGACCCGGGGATTCTCCAGCGCCTGGTACTGGAACGGCGGACTGGAGAAATGGGTGGTGATCTCCGAGCCGCCCGCCAGCAGGGCGGCGCTGGCATCGGGATGCGGCAGACTCACGCTGATGGCATCGAATTTCTTGAACTGGGCGTCGCCAAAAAGCTTGGCGGTCTCGATCTGCAGGGTGCGCGACTGGAAGCCCACACCCGCCGCCGGGACGGCGATGCGGTCCCTATCGGTCAGGTCCGCTATCGACCTGACCTCGGCGCGATTGCTCAACAGGTAGTTGGGCATGGCGCCCAGGGCGGCGATGGCCTTGACGTTTTGCCGGCCGCGGGTGCGATCCCAGACCGTCAGCATCGGCGGTACGCCGGCGGAGACCACGTCCAGCGAGCCGGCCAGCAGCGCCTCGTTCATGGCGGTGGCGCCGGAGATGCTGTTCCAATCCACCTGGATGTCCAGCCCGGCAGCCTTGCCGTGCTTCTCGATCAGCTGCTGATCGCGCACCACGTCGAGGATCAGATAGCCGATGCCGAATTGCTGGGCGATGCTGATCTTGCCCTCGGCCACGACTTGGCCGGCAAAACCCAGGGCGCCAACCACTGCCAGGATCGCCGCGAATCCATTGCCTACCCTGCTCATCCACCACGCTCCGTGCCAATTGGCTCCCAGAAAGCGTTATAGGCTAATGAGCTGTTATAACTTTTGGTAAAGACAGAATTTGTCTAACCATATGCGCGGCGGCACATGAGCAAAGATCCAGGTCGACCGCCGCGACGGCACTACCCTTCCAGCAGCTGCCGCAGGCGCCGTACGGCGCTGGCCGGGGTGGTGAGCACCGGCCCTGCCCAAGCGATCTCACTGGCCGCCTGCGCGGCGGTCATGGAGAACTGAGCGAAGCAGAGCACATCATAGTCGCCACGGAGGCGGCCCGCAGCCGTGGCGATGAGGGCGTCGTGGCGGGCCTGGTCACCCCCATGCAGCGCCTCGAGCGCGCCTTCGCAGAGGATCGGCGTGATGTTCACGGCCTGGCCGAGCCGCTGTGCCTCGACCTCGAAGTCGCTGACGATGGCCGCGCCCGCCGGGGCGAAGGTGGTCAGGGCGGCAATGCGCCCGCCTTGGGCAAGGGCCTCCTGCACCATGGCCTCGTTGGGCTTGAGGACCGGTCGTCGATAGCGGCGCTGGCACGCTTCGATGGCGCTGGAGAAGGCCGAGCAGGTAAAGAGCACGGCGTCGGCCTCGCCGCGAAAGGCATGGTCGGCGAGGTCCTGGATGCGCTGGTCAAGCACCGGCGTGCTACCCCCGGCGGTGCTGGCGTCCTTCGACAGCGAGTCGTCCCAGAGATCGAAGCGCTGCGCCTCGGGCCAGCCCTGGGCGAAGGCGGTGTTGATGGGTTCGATGGCGATGCGGGTGGCGTGAATCAGAAAGATGCGTTTGGCAGTGGTCATGGCGATAGCGCTCCTGGAAGGGCCGCCCGAAAGGCGGCTGGTAGCCCGCAGAGGCGCCTAGCGGACGTCGAGGACGATCACGCCGTCGGCATCGGCGTAGAGCTGATCGCCGCTACGGATCGTCTGCCCGGCGAAGGTCACCGCCTCGCCGATCTGGCCTTCGTCGCGTTTGACCGACTTTCGTGGCGAGACGCCCAAAGCCTTGACCGCCAGGGGCAGCCCGGCGAGCACCGCCTTGTCACGGACGTGGCCGTAGATGAGGGCGCCGGCCCAGCCGTTCTTAACCAGGTCCTCGGCGATGATGTCGCCTAGCAGCGCACAGCGGTCGCTACCACCGCCATCCACCACCAGCACACGGCCCTCGCCCGCTTGCTGACTCAGTTCCTTGATCCGCGAGTTGTCCTCGAAGCACCTGACCGTCAGCGCCGGCCCGGCGAAGTCCTGGCGGCCGCCCAGGTCCTGGAAGATCGGCTGCAGGACGCGCGCGCGGTCGCCATGGTCGTCACAGAGGTCGGTGGTCTTGAAGGTCATGGTGGTGCTCCTTGGTGGTCGAAAGATCGATCAGGCCGGTACCGTTCGCCGTGCCAGCAGCTGACCAGTCACGAGCACGATGAAGACGCCGAGAACGCCGGCCGCATAGGGAACCCAGTGCATGTCGGCGGTACCGAGCCAACCCTGCAGGAGTTCGTCACTGGCGATCAGCTTGCCGGCGATCCAGCCAAGCAGGGCTGCCCCGGCCATGACCAACCAGCGGAAGCGCTCCATCAGGCGCAGGATGATCTGGCTACCGAAGATGATGATGGGGATGCTGATGAGCACGCCGGTGACGGCCAGGCCCAGATGGCCCTGGGCAGCGCCGGCCACGGCGATGACGTTGTCCAGACTCATCACCACATCGGCCACCATGATGATCCAGATGGCCTGGCCCAGGCTGGTACCGGCCTTGACGTCGGCCTCGTCGTCCTCGGGCACTAGCAGCTTGATGCCGATCCACAGCAGCAGCACGCCGCCCACCACCTTGAGCAGCGGCCAGCCCAGCACGTAGCTGGCGACGAACAGCAGCAGGATACGTAGCACCACGGCGCCAGCGACCCCGCCGAGGATGGCCTTGCGTCGTTGCGCCTCGGGCAGGCGGCGACAGGCCAGGGCGATCACTACGGCATTGTCGCCGCCGAGCAGGATATCGATGATGACGATCTGGAGCAGGCTGGTCAGAAAGATCGGATCGGACAGGGTGGTAAGCAAGGTGGACCTCGTCTATTTAGGGGCTGACGTCCCTTGGGCAGCAGAGGGCCGCAATGATTTCAGGTCGCCAATATTGTCTTTTATATCAACACAGCACAATATTTGCCAAGCCCTGAGAACTTGCGTTCGTGTACGGAGAACGCTGCCTTGGCCAGATACCAATTTCGGTGGCTGACGAGCCCTCCTAGGATGCCCCTGCCCCTTCCTTCCCCAATCAGACCGGATAGCCCATGAAGTTTGCCCTGGATTCCGCCCACGCCGGCCAGCTCACCCTCGGCGACCGGCATTACGCCTATGTCGACCTCAAGCGTCTGTTTGACGCCAACACCCTGGCGCGCCTGCCGTACTCCTTGCGCCTACTGGTGGAAAACGTCGCCCGCTGCTTTCCCGAGGCGCTACCGCCAGTGCTGGCCCGCGCCCGTGGTGAAGGCCCGCCGTGTGAAGCGCCCTTCCTACCCAACCGCCTGATGTTCCACGACACCACCTGCCTGCCCGCCCTGGCCGACTTCGCCGGCATGCGCGACATGGTGGCCGAACTGGGCGGCGATCCGAGTCGGATGAATCCACGCATCCCGGCGGTGCTCACCATCGACCACTCGGTGATCGTCGAACGCTTCGCCGAGCCGGACGCGGTGGAAGCCAATCTGGACATCGACTACCGCCGCAACACCGAGCGTTACCAGTTCATCAAATGGGCGCAGAAGAGTCTGGACAACTTCAAGGTGGTCCCACCGGGCACCGGCATCATCCACCAGGTCAACATGGAGTCACTCGGCACCGTGGTCTGGGAAAGCGAGACCAGCGACGGCCAGCCACTGCTGCACCCGGACGATATGGTCGCTACCGACAGCCATACGCCGATGATCAACGCCATCGGCATCCTCGGTTGGGGCGTGGGCGGTCTGGAAGGCCAGGCGGCCATGCTGGGCGAACCGGTACCGATCAGCTTTCCCGAGGTCATCGGTATCCGCGTGACCAACGCACTGCGTCCGGGGGTGACCGCCACTGACCTTTCCTTGAAAGTCACCCAGTTGCTGCGTCAGCGCGGCGTGGTAGGCAAGTTCGTCGAGTTCTGCGGACCGGGCCTGTCGGGCCTGAGTTGGGCCGTACGCGGCACCCTGTCCAACATGGCACCGGAATACGGGGCGACCGTGGTGTTCTTCCCCTTCGATACGGTGACCATGGAGTACCTCGAGCTCACCGGCCGCACGCCGGAGCTGCGTGAGCGCGTCGCCGCTTATCTGGAGGCCCAGACCCTCTGGCGTCACGACGACGACCCCGAACCCCAGTTCACAGAGGTCATCCACCTGGACCTCGCCAGTATCGAGCCCAGCGTGGCCGGTCCGCACCAGCCGCACCAGTGGCAGCCCCTGGCCAGAGCCGCAGACTCCTTTCGGGCTGAGGTGCCAGTCGATGCGGACGTCGGTCTGATCGCGCGTTCCACCCCGGCGGCGGACTACTTCGAGCCGAGCTTCGGCCAGCCGCTGACCCATGGCGCCATTTCCATCGCCGCCATCACCAGCTGCACCAACACTGCCAACCCGAGCCAGATGATCCAGGCAGGTCTCCTGGCGCGAAGGGCGCGCGAACGTGGCCTCACCCGCAAGCCCTGGGTGAAGACCTCGCTCTCCCCTGGCTCCCGGGTGGTGGCGGACTACCTGCGCGATGCCGATCTGCTGAGCGACTTCGCGGCCCTCGGTTTCGACCTGGCCGGCTTCGGCTGCATGACTTGCATCGGCAACTCGGGCAAGTTCGAATCCCACATGGAGGCCTTCGCCGACCAGGGCCTGAAGACAGTGGTGGTGCTGTCCGGTAACCGCAACTTCGAGGGGCGGGTCAATCCCAAGGCGCAGTTCGGTTACCTCGCCTCACCGGCCCTGGTGGTCGCCTACGCCCTGGCGGGCAGTATCGACGTCGATCTCGAACAGGCCGTGCTGGGGCTGGATCAGGCCGGTCAGCCGGTCCACCTGCGCGACCTGATGCCGGACGACGACGAGGTCCAGGCGCTGGTCCGCGAGACAGTGCGCCCGGAGCTGTTCCGCCAGCGCAACGCCACCCTCTGGGATGGGACCCATCACTGGCAGGCGCTGTCGGCCGAGGGTAGCGTACGCTTTCCCTGGTCGCCCAGCTCGACCTACCTGCGGCGTCCGGTCTATCTGGAAGGTATCGCGCCGGAGCCGCCAACATCGCTGGCCCTGCGCGGTGCCCGGGCCCTGATGGTGCTGGGCGACAACATCACCACCGACCATATCTCGCCCGCCAGCGCTATTCCCCTGGACAGCCCCGCCGGCCAGTGGCTGGTGGCCCACGGCGAGTTGCCGGAAGACCTCAACCAGTACTCCACCCGGCGCAGCAATCACGAGGTGATGATGCGCGGTGCCTTTGTCAACCGCGCGGTGAAGAATCGCCTGCTGCCGGCGCATCCGGGCCAGGGCGGCTGGGCGCGGGCAGCCGACGGCGAGGTATTGCCGGTGTACGACGCCGCCCTCAGCTGGGTCCGCCAAGGCACGCCGCTGGTGGTGTTCGCCGGCATCAACTATGGCGCCGGCTCCAGTCGCGACTGGGCGGCCAAGGCCCAGGCCACCCTGGGGGTTCGGCTGGTGGTGGCGCAGAGCTTCGAGCGCATCCACCGCAGCAACCTGATCGGAATGGGCATCTTCCCGGTCCGTTTCCCGGCCGGCCTGACCGTCGAAGCGCTGGCCCTGAGCGGCGAAGAACGCCTTGATTTCGTCGGCCTCGACGAACTGCAGGTGGGTATCAATCCCATCACCCTGAGCATCACCCGCCCGGATGGCCGGCAGGACAGCATCGTTCTGGAACTGCCATTGGATTCCAGCCAGGAGATTCTCTACCTGCGCCAGGGCGGAATCCTGCCCTACGTCATCCGCAAGGCACTGAGCGAGGCGCCGGCCTGACGCCTAGCTGACCCATCGGATCCATGCTGCTTCCACGCCACAGAAGCAGCATCCTAGCCACAATATTGTATCTTGTGTGTTTACAGGACAATAACGTTCGACGTACCTTGCTTCCAACACGGCTCACGCCCGACAAGAACGACAACAGGAGAGCAACACATGAGCAAGCGCATCGCCTTCGTCACCGCCGGAATGGGCGGTCTGGGTACCGCCGTCTGTCAACGCCTGGCCCGGGACGGCTTCACCGTCATCGCTGGCTGCGGCCCGGACTCATCGCTCAAGACCGACTGGCTCGCACAGCAACGCAAGCTGGGCTTCGATTTCATCGCGGCCGAAGGGAACGTTGCTGACTGGGAATCCACCCGCGCCGCCTTCGCCAAGATTCGCGACGAGGTCGGTCCGGTCGATGTGCTGGTCAACAATGCCGGTACCGCCTGCAACGTGGTGTTCCGCGACATGCAGCCGGGCGACTGGCAGACCGTCATCGATACCAATCTCAATTCGCTGTTCAACGTCACCCGCCAGGTGATCGACGGCATGACGTCCCGCGGCTGGGGCCGGATCATCAATATTTCCTCGGTCAACGCCCAGCTTGGCCAGGTCGGCCAGGTCAACTATTCCACCGCCAAGTCGGCGATCCGTGGCTTCACCCGGGCGCTGGCCAGGGAACTGGCAGCGCGTGGGGTCACCGTCAACACCGTCTCGCCCGGCTACATCGCCACGCCACGACTCAAGGCCCTGACCCGCACCGAACTCATGGATCGCATCGTTCACGAGATCCCCATGCGCCGCCTGGGTACCCCGGAAGAGATCGCCTCGATCTGTTCCTGGCTGGCCTCGGACGAATCGGCCTTCGCCACTGGCGCGGACTTCTCCCTCAACGGCGGGCTGCACATGAGCTGATCGCCGCTCCGTCACCAGACCACAACGACAACCACAACAAAAGTTGTATTTTGGAATCAGGAGATACAGATGCTCTCTCTACTTGGCTTTGGAATGATCGTGACCTTCATGGCGCTGATCATGACCAAGCGTCTGCCACCGCTGGTGGCCCTGACCATCATCCCCATCGTCTTCGCCATCATCGGCGGCTTCGCTCCCGAAATGGGCCCGATGATGATCGATGGTCTGCGCAAGGTCGCGCCCACTGCCATCATGGTGATGTTTGCCATCCTCTACTTCGGCCTGATGTTCGACACCGGGCTGTTCGATCCCATCATCCGCACCTTCATCAAGCTGATCAAAGGCGATCCCGCGAAGGCCGTGCTCTTCGCCACGCTGCTGGCCGGCATGGTGTCGCTGGACGGTGACGGTTCCACCACCTACATGATCACCCTGACCGCCATGCTGCCGCTGTTCCGCCGACTGCGGCTGAATCCACTGATCCTGCCCTGCGTGGTCATCCTCGCTGCCAGCGTTACCAACCTGCTGCCCTGGAGCGGTCCCATGGCGCGGATCGCCGCGGCGCTGCAGGTGGAAACCAGTCAGCTGTTCATTCCGCTGATCCCGCCGATGATCGTCAGCTTCATCGGGGTATTGGCGCTGGCCTTCTGGCTGGGGTTGCAGGAGCGGCGCCGCCTGGGCCTGCTGGTGGCGCCAGGCAGCAACCCGTTACGCGCGACGGGCATGGACGAAGACATGGGTGATCTGCTGACCTTGAGCGATGAGAACGCCGAGCTGCGCCGGCCCAAGCTGTTCTGGTTCAATGCCCTGCTCACCTTGGCACTGATGACCTGCCTCGTGATCGAACTGCTGCCGCTGCCGATCCTGTTCATGGTCGCCTTCTGCATCGCGCTGACCATCAACTACCGGCAGATGGACGAACAGCGCCGCCGCATCTCGGCCCATGCGCCCGCAGCCCTGACGCAGATCTCGATCTTCATCGCCGCCGGTATCTTCGCCGGCATCCTGTCCGGGACCGGCATGGTCAAGGCGATGTCCGGTTCGCTGCTCTGGGCCTTGCCGGAGAGCTGGGGCAACTACCTGGCGCCCATCACCGCGCTGCTGAGCATCCCCGGCACCTTCTTCATGTCCAACGACGCCTTCTACTACGGCGTGCTGCCAGTGCTGGCCCATGCCGCCGAGGCCTACGGCATAGGCGCGGCGGAGATCGGCCGGGCCTCGCTCATCGGGCAGCCGGTGCACCTGCTCAGTCCGCTGGTAGCGTCCACCTACCTGCTGGTGGGCCTGGCCGGGGTAGAGTTCAGCGATCACCAGCGCTACACCATGAAATGGGCGTTCGCCCTGAGCTTCCTGCTTATGGCCGTCTCCATGGTACTGGGCCTGTTCCCACTGTACTCGGCGACCTGATGGCCTCGGCGACGGCGCCTTCCGCGCCGTCGTCCGCTCCGGGTAGCCGCGGTTATGGTAACGTCGGGCTATCCGCCAGACCCGGCCAGCCGTCCTGCCCGGCACGCACCACCCGGTATCCGTTGTCCAGAAGAATCCCGATGAAAAAAGACCTCGCCGAACAACTCGCCCCGCGCATCATCGATCTTGCCCGTGCCCGCTCGATGAAAGCCGGTGATCCGTTGCGTGAAGAGGCCTTCGCCAAGGAACTGGGCGTTTCCCGCTCACCGGTGCGCCGCGGTTTTGCCCTTCTCGAAGAACTGGGCCTGGCGCGCAAGGAGCCCAATCGCGGCTTCTTCCTGACCCGTAATGCCAGCACCATCGAGCAGGCGGCCCTGCCCAGCGAGGACGATCCCTACGAGGAGCTCTATCTGCGAGTGGTGGACGACATGCTGCGCGGCGACATCCGCAGCAGCTTCTTCGAGGCCGAGTTGCTGCGCCGCTACCAGATTCCCCGCGGCCAGTTGCTCAAGGTGCTCAACCGCCTGGCCAGCGAGGCCATGATCGAACGCCGCCCTGGCCAGGGGTGGGAGATCAATACCTTCCTGCATGACAGCGAAGCCCATATCCAGAGCTATCGCTTCCGCATGGCCATCGAGCCCTTCGCCCTGCGCGAACCGGGCTATCGCATCGACAAGCGGGCCTTCGCCCAGGCCCGCCAGTGGCAGCAGCGGCTGCTGGACGGTGAGCTGTTCACCCTGTCTCGCGCGCAGTTGTTCGAGATCGGCTCCAGCTTTCACGAATTGCTCGTGCGCTGTTCGGGCAACGTCTTCCTGCTCGAAGCCATCCGCCGACAGAATCAGTTGCGCCGCTTCATGGCCTACAGATCGAACGTCGAGCGCTCGCGGCAGATCGGCCAGAGCCAGGAGCACCTGCACATTCTCGACCTGCTCGAAGGCGGCAGCCGCGAAGAGGCAGCAGTCTTCCTGCACCAGCACCTGGACGTGGTCAGCCGCCTCAAGGCCGCCCAGGACCGCCAGCTGGAAGCCGCCGAAGAAGACGCGGAAAAGCAGCCGGCCTGATCCGCGCTCCCGCGCCACTCCCCTTCCATCCTTCGCTTGCCCGGGCCCGCCTCGGGTACCGAACCGCACGGTCGCGACGAGCGACAAGGCGCGCTTTTTTGTCCGCTACCCGTTGCACGGATTGTTTTTAGATGCCATAAAGTACAAAGCGTTCTGGCGATGCCGTGACTCCTTCCTGCTCACCCGCCAGGCCGACTTCACTGCAGAATCTACAAGGAGAAAACAATGCGTATTCTGGTCCTGCCCTGCGACGGTATCGGTCCCGAAATCATCCAGGCGTCGATGTCCGTGCTGGACGTCGCCAACGAGAAGTTCGGCCTGGGATTGACCTTCGATTACGACGACGTCGGCTTCACCAGTCTGGAGAAGCACGGCATCACCCTGCGCGACGAGACCCTGGAAAAGGCCAAGACCTACGATGGCGTGATCCTCGGCACCCAGTCCCACGCCGACTACCCGGCACCGGAGAAAGGCGGTCGCAACGTCTCCGCCGGTTTTCGCATCGGCCTCGATCTCTATGCCAACGTGCGCCCGGCACGCACCCGCCCGTTCCTCGCCTCCAACATGAAGGAAGGCAAGAGCATGGACCTGGTGATCATGCGCGAGGCCACCGAAGGCTTCTATCCGGATCGCAACATGAGCCGCGGTTGGGGCGAGGTGATGCCCTCTCCAGACATGGCGTTGTCAACCCGCAAGATCACCCGCCACTGCAGTGAGCGCATCGCCCGCCAGGCCTTCGAGCTGGCCATGAAGCGCCGCCGCAAGGTCACCGCCATCCACAAGGCCAACAGCTTCCACATGACCGACGGCCTGTTCCTGGAATGCGTGCGTAACGTGGCCAAGGAATTCCCCGAGGTGCAGCTGGACGACCTGCTGGTGGACGCCTCCACCGCGCACCTGGTGCGCAATCCCGAGCGCTTCGACGTGCTGGTGGCCACCAACTTCTATGGCGACATCATCAGCGACCTGGCCAGCGAACTCTCCGGCAGCCTGGGCCTGGCCGGCTCGATCATGGCCAGCAACATCCACTGCTGCGCCCAGGCCCAGCACGGCTCGGCACCGGACATCGCCGGCCAGGACAAGGCCAATCCGGTGTCGATGATCCTGTCCATCGGCATGATGCTGCACTGGATGGGCGAGCACCGCGGCAACGCCAAGCTGCAGGAAGCGGCCGCGGCGATCGACCAGGCGGTGGACAAGGTGCTGGAAGATCCGGCCAAGCGGACGGCCGACCTGGGCGGCAGCCTGGGCTGCGCCGCCTTCGGCCAGGCGGTGGCCCAGATCCTGCGCGGCTAAGGCCATACCTGCGTCTCCCGGGGCGTGCGCGCCCCGGTCATTCCTAACAATAACAAGGAGAATCACCATGGCCACGCCGCTCCTGGGCTGCATCGCCGACGACTTCACCGGCGGTACCGACCTCGCCAGTACCCTGGTGGCCCAGGGCATGCGCACCGTTCAGGTACTGGGCGTGCCGGACCGTCCGCTGCCCAGCGACGCCGATGCCGTGGTGGTCGCCCTCAAGACCCGCACCCTGCCCGCCGCCGAAGCGGTCGCCCAGTCCCTGGCAGCCCTGGCCTATCTGCGCGAGCTGGGATGTCGGCAATTCTTCTTCAAGTATTGTTCCACCTTCGATTCCACCGCGGCCGGCAACATCGGACCGGTCGCCGATGCCCTGGCCGAGGCCCTCGGTGCTCGCCTGAGCATCGCCTGCCCCGCCTTCCCCGAAAACGGTCGGACCCTCTACCTCGGCCAGCTGTTCGTCGGCGACCAGCCCCTGGCCGAGTCGGGCATGCGCCACCATCCGCTGACGCCCATGACCGACAGCAACCTGGTGCGGGTGCTGCAGGCGCAGACGTCCCATTCCGTGGGCCTGGTGCGCCTGCCCCAGGTGCGCCAGGGCAGCGCAGCCATTGCCACGGCTCTGGCCGACCTCCAGACGCAGGGCGTCCGCCATGCCATCGTCGACGCCATCGACAACGCTGACCTGCATGCCATAGGCGCAGCCGTGGCGGATCATCCTCTCGTCACCGGCGGTTCCGGCGTGGCTCTGGGGCTGCCGGCCAACTTCCGTCGCCGTGGCCTGCTGGCCGCCCATGCCGAAGCGTCAGCCCTGCCGGCTGCGCCTGGTCTGGCTGCCGTGTTGTCGGGCAGCTGTTCCACCGCGACCCGTGGCCAGGTGGCCCTCTGGCTAGAGCACCGGCCTGGCTTCCGCCTCGATCCGCTGGCCCTGGCCGCAGGCGAGGATCAGGTCAGCGCTGCCCTGGAGTGGGCCGCAGCGCGGCTGCCTTCCGAGCCAGTACTCATCTATGGCAGCGCCGATCCCGCGGAGGTGCGCAGGGCCCAGGCACAGCTGGGCGTGGAGCGCGCCGGCCAGTTGGTGGAAGACGCCCTGGCCCGCATCGCCCAGGGCCTGTACGAATGCGGTGTGACCCGGCTGGTAGTGGCCGGCGGTGAGACCTCGGGCGCAGTGGTCAAGGCGCTTGCCATTGACAGTCTGCGTATCGGTGCGCCCATCGCCCCGGGCGTACCCTGGACGCTGGGCAGCGGCGCCCGGGGGGACATCGCCCTGGCGCTCAAATCCGGCAATTTCGGCACGCCGGACTTCTTCGAACGGGCCCTGGCCGTCGCCCCCTGACCCTTGCAAGGATCGCTCATGAGCGGCTCTGCGCCACGCTACGACCTGGTCAGCCTGAACGTCTTCCGGGCGGTGGCACAGGAGCGCAACGTCACCCGCGCCGCGCGGCTCTGCCATCTGGCCGTCTCCGCCGTGAGCAAGAGAATCAGCGAACTGGAAGACCAGGTCGGGGTGCCACTGTTCATTCGGCACGCCCGTGGTATGGGACTCACCCCGGCCGGCGAGACCATGCTGCATTATGTGGAGCGGGTGCATGGCGATCTGCGACTCATGCAGCTGGAGCTCAACGAGCACGGCAGCGGCGCCACCGGCCATATCCGCCTGCAAGCCATCACCTCGGCGCTGACCAACCACCTGACCCCCGATCTCGCCAGCTTCATGGGCCTCTATCCGCGGGTCGATTTCGACATCGAGGAGCGGGTGGGCGGCAGCATCGTCCAGGCGGTGGCGGAAGGCCGGGCGGACGTGGGCATCGTCGCGGCCGATACCGCCGCCCTGGACCTGGAGACCTTCGCCTATCGCCGCGAGCGACTGGTGGTGATCGCCGCTGCGGATCACCCCCTGGCCGGGCGTGACCGGGTAAGCTTCGCCGAGACCCTGGACCACGAATTCATCGGCCCCCACGTGGAAAGCTCGATGAACGCCCTGCTCTCGCGCCAGGCAGCGCTGCTCCAGCGCGGCATCCGTCAACGAGTGCGCATCAGCAGCTTCGAGGCCATGTGCCGGCTGGCGGCGATTCGCCTGGGCCTGTGCGTACTGCCCGAGTCCATCGTGCGGCCCTATCTCAAGCCGATGAAACTGGTGGCCCTGGAACTGGACGAAGCCTGGGCCAGCCGCGCCATCGTCGTAGTGGTGCGGCGCTATAGCGCGCTGTCACCGGTAGCCAAGGCCTTTGTCGGTCATCTGCGCTCCTGAACCCTGCAACCGGATCCCTGTACAACGCCATGTCGACTTCCCGCTTCGCCCCTTGCCCCTGGTGGCCCACCCCCTTCGTCGGCTTGCTCGGCGGCTGGCTCGCCAGCCTGGTGCACTGGCCGTTGCCCTGGATCACCGGCGCCCTGATCGCCGTGACCCTCTGCCGCTGCCTGGGCTGGCGCATCACCGCCATTCCCCACGGCCGCCCCACGGGCCAATGGCTGATCGCCACGGCCATTGGTCTGCACTTCACCCCGGCGGTACTGACCGAGGTCGTCAGGCACCTGCCGCTGATGGCCTTGGCAGCGGTTGCCACGCTACTGCTGGCGCTGGTGGGTATCACCGCCGTGCAGCGCCTGGGCACGGAACGCAAGACGGCGTTTTTCGCCTTCATGCCAGCCAACTTCGCCGAGATGATCAATCTGGCCGAACGCCATGGCGCCGATGCCCCCAAGGTCGCCGCCGCCCATACCCTGCGGCTGGTGATCATCGTGCTGGTGGTGCCGCCCGCCATGCTCTGGGGCGTGCCGGGTATCGCCCAGGCCGCCCATGTCCCACCACCGCCGGACTGGCGCTGGCTGGCACCGCTGCTGGCGGCGGGCCTGGTGGCGGCCCTGGCCTGGAAGCGCCGCGGCTGGCCCAATCCCTGGATGTTCGGCCCCCTGGCCCTGTGCTGCCTGGTCACTGCCTCCAGCGGCCTGGTCACCAGCCTGCCGCCGACGCTGAGCCATCTGGCCCAGGTGCTCATCGGCGTCACCCTGGGGTGCCACTTCGACCGCGCCTTCTTTCGCCGCTCGCCGCGCTTTCTGCTGCTGGCAACCCTCTACACCCTGCTCTGCCTGGCCGCCACCTTCCTGATCGCCTGGCTGCTGGCCCAGGTATTCGCCCTGCCCTTCACCACGCTGGGCCTGGGCATGACGCCGGGCAGCACCACCGAGATGTACCTGACGGCGGAGGCCCTGGGGCTGGGCGTGGGCACCGTTACCGCCATGCAGATCCTGCGTCTGGTGGTGGTGATGGCAGTGGCAGAGCCGCTGTATCGGCGCTGGTGCGCACGCTCGGCCGAGCCGGTGACCAGGGAATCGCCATAGCGCCGGCTGCGACGGCGTAGCGCTGCCGGACGGGTGGCGAGCGCCAAGGAGAGGGCTGCGGTCTTTGCCCGCAGCCCGGTCCAGATGCTGTCAGCTGCCCAGTGCCGGTCCCACTCGTGCCTCGGACTGACCGCTGGCGGCCAGCTCGCGGGCGACGAAGCCGTTGCGGATCTGCTCGTCGAGAAAATCCCGGACGAAGGCCGCACCAGCGCTGCGCCCCTTTGGCACGGCCATGGCCTGACGGATTTCGGTGAAGCTGTCGGCCAGCACCCGGTAGCCGGCGTGAGCCCGGGCATAGGCCTCCAGCGGTTGGCGCACGCCGGCAGCGGCGTCCAGGCCCTGGTCGACGAACCAGTCCACGGCGGCCGCGGAGGTCGGCGCCCGCACCAGCTCGGCCTGCATCAGGGTACGGCTCAGATAGAGGTCGTAGGCGGCCCCCTGCCCCACGGCGATACGGCGGCCGGCCCGGTCCAGCTCGGCGACGCCCTGGGCGGGATCGGCGTCCCGCAGCAGATAGGTGCCCTCGATGATGACGTAGGGATGGCTGAAGTCGATCTGCGCCGCCCGTACCGGTTCGATGGCCAGGAAGGCCAGGTCCCAGGCGTCTTCTTCGAGGGCGGCGAAGACCTTGCCGGCGGCGTCGTAGGTGCTGAACTGTACGGGCATGCCCAGGCGCTCGGCCAGGGCGCGGGCCAGGGCCGCGGAGACCCCGGCCGGCTGGCCATCGGCGCCGCGCTGCGCCAGCACCGGATTGCCGTAGTTGATCGCCGTCCGTAGCGCGCCCTGGGGGGCGAGGTCCGCGAGTACCGCTGAGCTGGGGGTCATGGGAGAACTCCTTGGAGGTCAGGTGGTGGCCGCAGCGGCGCGGGTATTGTCGTCGCCACGGTCGAGACGGATCAGCAGGGTCATGATGAAGGCAATCGCCAGCAGCGCACTGAGAAACAGCAGGCCCGCCGAGGCGCTCTGGGTATTGCCCTTCACCATGCCGATCATGAAGGGTCCGACAAAGCCGCCCAGGTTGCCAATGGAATTGATCACGGCGATGGATACCGCGGCCGTGGAGCGGCTGAGAAACAGCGTCGGCAGCGCCCAGAACGGCGACTTGAAGCTGTACAGACCGGCCAGCGCCAGGCTGATCAAGCCGATCGCCAGGTAAGGATCGCGCACCAGTCCGGCCCCTACCAGCGCCACCGCCGCGACCGCCAGCGGTAAGGCCGAGTGCAGACGCCGTTCGCCGTGGCGATCCGAACGTCGCGACCAGGCGATCATCACCAGGGTGGCGACGATATAGGGAATGGTGGCGATCAGACCGATCTGGGTATGGCTCAGCGCGGAGGAGAAGCCCTTGATGATCTGCGGCATCCAGTAACCCACACCTAGGCTGCCGCACTGGTAGACGAAGTAGATGAAGGCCAGGTAGAGCACCTTGGGATTGCTCATGGCCTTGAGCGCGCCGAAATGCCTGACGTCCTTGCGCGCCTGCCGATCACGCTCCAGCTCGGCGAGCAGCCAGACCTTTTCTTCATCTGCCAGCCAGCGTGCCTGTTCGGGCCGATCGGTGAGATAGAGATAGCACAGCACACCGAGGAACACCGCCGGGATGCCTTCGAGAAACAGCATCCAGCGCCAACCACTCCAGCCCAACCAATGGACGTTGTCCATGATCCAGGTCGAGAGCGGCGCGCCGATGACGTAGGACACCGGGATCGCCGCGGTGAAGAGTGCCACCGTGGTGGCCAGTTCGCGTGAGCGAAACCAGTAGGTCAGATAGACGATGATTCCGGGAAAGAAACCCGCCTCGGCCACCCCCAGCAGAAAGCGCAGGATATAGAGGTGCATCGCGGTCTGGGCGAAGGCCGTGGCCGCGGCGATCACCCCCCAGGTGACCAGGATGCGCGCGATCCACACCCGCGCGCCAAAGCGATCGAGCAGGAGGTTGCTCGGCACCTCGAACAGGAAGTAGCCGATGAAGAAGATGCCCGAAACGAAGCCGAAGACTTCGCTGGACAGGGCCAGCTCGGCGTTCATCTGCAACGCCGCGTAGCCGATGTTGGCGCGATCCAGATAGGAGACGATGTAGAGCAGAAAGACGAAGGGAATAATGCGCCAGGTCACCTTGCGGATGATGGCCTGCTCCCGGGTCGCGGGGATGGTATTCATGGTGGCCTCACAGGGCCGCCGACGAGGCGGCCGATCTTGTTGTTGTAGGACGCGGCGGAGCAGCGGCCTTCAGGGGCTGAAGACCAGGCACACCGGGCTGCCGCAGCGCACCGCCGTGCCGGTGGGTTCGAGGATTCCGCGGGTCTCGTCGACCAGGAAGGTGACGATGCTGTCGCTGTCTTCGTTGAGGGCGAATAGCTGGCGGCCATCCGGCGCCAGGGCGAAGGCACGTGGCGTGCGGCCACCGCTCGCCAGGCTGCCGAGCGGCGTTGGCAGCCCGCTCTGGGGATCCAGCGTGAAGACCATCAGGCTGTCGTGGCCGCGATTGGTGGTGTAGAGCAGACGCCCGCTGCGATCCAGTTCGATGGCCGCCGCGCGGCTGTTGCCGGTGAAGCTGGCCGGCAGCGTCGAGTGGATGGCCAGGGGCTCGAGGACACCGGAGCGGGCAGCAAAGGCATAGGAGGTGAGGGTCGAATCCAGCTCGTTGACCACATAGGCCCGCGGCAGGTGCGGATGGCAGACCAGATGCCGCGGCCCCGCGCCTTCGCGGGTCGCCACCTCGGCTACCGGCACCAGGCGTCCGTCGTGAAAGGCGAAGCTGAAGATCCGGTCCAGCCCCTTGTCCGGCACCAGTACGAAGCGGCCACTGGGGTCGAAAGGATTGCAGTGCGGCTTGGCATGGGGCTGTTCCTGGCGGTGCGGCCCGGGTTCGCCCTGCAACTCCAGCAGCTGGACCAGAGGCTCCAGGCGGCCATCCGCCGATACCGGTAGAACGGCGAGACTGCGGCCAAGGTGATTGCTCACCACCAGATGGCGATCATCCGGGGCCAGTGCCAGGTGGACCGGATTGCGGCCGCCGGTGTCCTGCCGATTGAGGAAGGCCAGATGCCCGGTCTGGCGGTCGACGGCGAAGGCGCTGACCGCCTGCTCGTCGCCATGCACCGTATAGAGACGGTCACCCGCCCGATTGAGGGTCAGGTAGGACGGATTGATCAGGTCACCGACCACCTGGACGAGTTCCAGCGCGCCTGCGGGCGTGACCCGGTAAACGCTGATGCCCTCCCCGCGGGCCTGGCGGGCACGGGTGGTTCGGCTGCCGACATAGGCGTACATAGGGGCTCTCCTGGCACCGACTGGAAGGGTCCGACGTCCGCGCCAAGGCGACCGTCCGACCCGCTTGCGTCACCTTAGGCAACCTGCTCCCCAGCGAAAATTGACCTTTGGCCAACGAGGCGTTCGCGCCTGGCGAACGCTCGCCAGCGCCCGTCTCAGCGCTCGCTGTAAGGCACGCCGCCGCGGGCCTTGTCTTCCGGCTCGGCCTCGACGATCTGTACCACTACCCGGTCAGCGGGTACGCCGAAGCTATCCACCACCGCCTCGGTGATGCGTTTCATCAGCAGTTTCTTCTGTTCGGCACTGCGGCCCTTGACCGCATGAACGACGACTTCCGGCATGAGTAGCTCCTGGAACTAGGTACGGTGTTCGGCGGCGATCGGGCGCGTTTCGCCCGTTTCCACCAGGGTGCGTGTGGCCTCAGCAGAGCCATAGATCCAGAGAATCTTCATGGGCTCGGTGGCCGAGGCATTGCGAAAGCGATGAGGCACGCCAGCCGGAATGTAGGTCACGTCCTGAGGCGCGACGGTGAACTCCTGGCCGTCGATATCGAAGATCGCCCGGCCCTCCACCAGCATCACGCTCTCTTCGCAATTGTGGTAATGGAAGGGAATCTGCGCTCCACCCTGGAATTCGGTGTAGCCGTTGATGAAATTGCGCGCCCCCAGGCCCGCGGTCACCAGCGGCATGGTGGCGGCGCCACCGCCGCGGTCGTGCTTGGCGATGGTCTCGGGCTTGAGCAGCCAGGCGGCGGAATCGGTCTTGATCATGAAAGTCTCCTTGGCTCAGGACTGGGCGCCCTGCCAGACGGTCTTGACGTTGGTGAATTCGCGGATGCCCCATTCGCCCAGCTCTCGGCCATAGCCGGACTGCTTGATGCCACCGAAGGGCACCCGTGGATCGGAAGCCACCAGCGCATTGATGAACACCGCGCCCGCCTCGATACGCCGGGCGAGGCGCTGGGCCCGCGCCAGATCGCGGGTCCAGAGGGCCGCACCCAGACCGAACTCGCTGGCATTGGCGACGCGGATCGCCTCGTCTTCGTCCGCTACCCGGATGATCGCGGCCACCGGCCCGAAGGTCTCTTCGCGGGCCACGGTCATCTCCGGGGTCACCCGGTCGAGCACGGTGGGCGGATAGAAGAAACCCGGCCCGGGGAGCGGCGTGCCGCCCAGCACCAGCCGCGCCCCCTCGACGAGGCTGAGCGTCACCTGGCGCTGCAGGTCCTCGCGCAGACTGGCGCGGGCCAGCGGACCGATCTGGGTGGCACGATCCAACGGATCGCCCAGCCGCAGGGCCGCGGCCGCTGTCGCGAAGGCCTCGGTGAAGGCGTCAGCCACCGCGTCGACGACGATGAAACGCTTGGCGGAAATGCAGCTCTGACCGGCGTTGCCAAAGCGCGCCTTGACCGCGGTCTGTGCGGCCAGGGCCACGTCGGCATCGGCCAGCACGATGAAGGGGTCCGAGCCGCCCAGTTCCAGCACCTGCTTTTTCATCAGGGAGCCGGCCTGGCTGGCCACCTGCTGGCCGACCGCGGTGGAACCGGTCAGGGTAACGGCGGCGATGCGCGGATCCGCCAGCACTCCTGCCACCTCCCTCCCCTCGATCAGCAGCGTGGCCACCAGGCCCAAGGGCAGGTCGGCCTTGGCGAACGCCTGCTCCAACGCCAGCGCGCAGCCCGGGACATTGCTGGCGTGCTTGAGGATGGCACCATTGCCGGCCGCCAGAGCTGGCGCGGCGAAGCGGATGAACTGCCAGAAGGGGTAATTCCAGGGCATCACCGCGAGCACTACGCCGAGCGGATCGTAGACCACCCGGCTATCAGCTGCGGCGCTCGCCACGGGGGTATCGCCGAGAAAGCACGGTGCCTGCTCGGCGTAGAACTCGCAGGTGAGCGCGGACTTCTCGATTTCCGCCTCGGCCTCCATCAGGGGCTTGCCCATCTCGCTGACGATGAGCCGGGCATAGGTGTCGCGACCGGCCCGCAAGACGGCTGCCAGGCGGACGAGGGCCGCACAGCGCTCGGTCAGCGGACACTCCGCCCACTGCCGCTGCGCCACAGCGGCCTGGACCAGGCGCTCTTCGACCTGTGCCCGGGTATGGGTGTAGTAGGTCGCGATGGCGGTCCCGGTAGCGGGGTTGACGACTTCAATCATGAGCGACTCCATTTGTTTTTTATTTTAACGAAAGACAATGATAGGTGCGACTTCTGAACAGTGCAGTCACTGTACTGTCTGGCACACGCCAAAAAACCGCGTCACCCCCATCACTCATTGGTACTTTGTTAGTACGTTATACCAATGTGATTAACCGAGCAAGCGGCAGCAAACCTTGGTGGAAGAGGTACCGGGTTTCTACGGGACGGCGAATGAATCGGAACAGCAATTCGACTCGTGGCCCCGCTCCTCCAGGCGCGAGCCCAGCGCCGTGAGTCGTCGCAGCTCCGCGCAGGCCGTGGCGGAATGGGGTAAGGCGACGGTGAAGCCTTGCCGGACGCGCAAGCGCTCACCACCCGGCGCCAGGCGGGCGGGCGCACCTGGGCGTGGTTCGGGTGAAGTTCCTTGGATGGAGCGCCTGGCTTAGCAGGGCAAGTCACACGGCGTGGCGTAGCGTGGCCTCGTACCGCATGACAACCTGATCAGCTAGCCTTCGGTCAGGGCACGGTAGGGCACCACAGGTCCACTGCGCCGGCGTCCACGGGGGCAGGCAGCAGCGTGGCGGCATGGAAGGCGTCGGCGATGCGCTGCTGCTCGTCCAGGGCGGCGCGGCTGACCGGCTGGACATCGTAGGTGCGGCGGCCGTTGGCCAGCTCGACGGTCGCCTCGTCCAGGCGACCCCACTGCGGACCGAGGATGCGTGCCGCCGCGGCAGGGTGTTGCTTCACCCACTGGCCGGTGCGCTGCAATTCGGCGAAGACCAGGGCCAACACCTCGGGATGAGCCTGGGCATAGGGGGTGGCGGCCAGGTAATAGCGCGGGTAGCTGGCCAGGCCTTCGCCCGAGGCGAGGATGCGGACGTGCTGCTGGCGCTGGGCGCTGGCCACGAAGGGCTCCCAGGTGACCCAGGCGTCCACCTTGCCATTCTCCAGGGCGGCACGGCCGTCGGCCGGAGTGAGATAGGCCGGCTGGATGTCGGCGAAGGTCAGACCGACCTTCTGCAGGGCAGCGATCAGCAGGTAGTGGCTACCGGCGGCCTTGGTCACGGCGATGCGCTTGCCCTTGAGATCGGCGAGGGTCTGCAGCGGCGAGCCCTCCGGGACCAGGATGGCCTGGGCCTGGGGCGACGGCGTTTCCCGGGCGAAATAGGTGAGTTTGGCACCCGCGGCCTGGGCGAACACCGGCACGGTGTCGGCGACGTCGGCGGAGAGATCCACGTTGCCCACGTTGAGCGCTTCCAGCAGCGGCAGGCCGCTGGAGAATTCGTGCCAGCTGAGGGTAACGCCCTGGGCCGCCAGGTCGCGTTGCAGGGTGCCCTGCTCCTTGAGCAGCACCAGCAGGGTGGAGGATTTCTGGTAACCGATACGCAGGCTGGTATCGGCCTGGACGGCGCTGGCGAGGCCTAGCAGACCCAGCGCGAGCAGGCCCCGGCGGAGAAGACCTGCGCGGAACGAAAAGCGGATAGCGGCCATGAATGCCTCAACGGGCGGCGAATAAATGTCGACCACGATAAGGAATACGCAAAGGCCAGCTTAATACCGATTTGGAATTTGGTTAGAGGCGAGCCCCAAGCCGCGAACACCTTAACGTTATACCGAAAGGCTATTTAAGGCCCTGCATATCTTGAAGCTAACGTATAACCACCGGACCACCGGATCTCTCCCTCCGCCTTTACTCCCGAGGATCCCATGGCCGTGCTCTACACCGTTCTCCGCTTACGGGCGCCCTTCCAATGAATGCTCCCGCCAAGCAGGTACTGCTCAACGCCTTCAACATGAACACCGTGGGCCACATCAATCATGGCTTGTGGACTCATCCGCGCGACACCTCCAGCACCTACCACACGCTGGGCTACTGGACCGAGCTGGCCCAGCTGCTGGAACGCGGGCTGTTCGATGGCCTGTTCATCGCCGACATCCTGGGCGTCTACGACGTCTATGGCGGCAACGTCGACCTGACCCTGCGCGAATCCATCCAGTTGCCGGTCAACGATCCCTTCCTGCTGGTCTCGGCCATGGCCGCCAGCACCCGGCACCTGGGGTTCGGTCTGACCGCCAATCTCACCTATGAGCCGCCCTACCCCTTCGCCCGCCGCCTTTCGACCCTGGATCACCTGAGCGAAGGCCGTGTCGGCTGGAACATCGTCACCGGCTACCTGGACAGCGCCGCCCGGGCCATGGGCCTGGCGCGCCAGATCGCCCACGACCGCCGCTACGACCAGGCTGACGAATACCTGGAAGTGCTCTACAAGCTGCTCGAAGGCAGCTGGGCCGACGACGCCGTGGTCCGTGACCGCGTCCAGCGGATCTATGCCCGTCCCGAGCGGGTGCGCAAGGTCGTGCACCACGGCGAATTCTTCGACGTCGAGGGCTATCACCTCTGCGAGCCCTCGCGGCAACGCACCCCGGTGCTGTTCCAGGCTGGCTCCTCGGATCGCGGTCTGGCCTTTGCCGGACGCCATGCCGAATGCGTCTTCATTTCAGGGCAGGACCAGGCCGCCACCCGCGCCCAGGTCGAGCGAGTGCGCGGCGCGGCAGTCGCGGCGGGCCGCGATGCCGCGGACGTCAAACTGTTCATGGGCCTCACGGTGATCGTCGCCCCTACCGCCGCCGAGGCACGGGACAAGCACGCCGAGTACCTGAACCATGCCAGCGCCGAGGCCGGGGTCGCCCACCATGCGGCCTCGGTGGGCATCGACCTGGCCGCCTATGGCCTCGACGAACCCATCCGCCCGCAAAGGACCGAGGCCATCGAATCGGCGCTCAAGCGCCTGGTGGCCAAGGATGCCGGCTGGACCCGTCGCAAGCTGCTGGAACAGCACGCCCTGGGCGGACGCTACACCACCCTGGTCGGTGATCCTCGGCAGGTAGCGGATGCCCTGCTCGGGTGGATCGACGAGACTGGGCTGGACGGCTTCAACCTCGCCCGCACCGTCACCCCCGAGTGCTACGGCGACTTCATCGACCTGGTGATCCCGGAGCTGCAGAGCCGGGGTCGCTACAAGACCGCCTACGCCGAGGGCAGCTTCAGACACAAGCTGTTCGGGCGCGGTGATCGCCTGGATTCCCGGCACTTCGGCACCCGCTTCCGTCAGGACTGAACGCTCAAGGACACCCCATGCCCCGCCTGAAACCCCTGCTTTTCGCCCTCGGCCTCGTCAGCGGTACGGCCTTTGCCGCCCCGCTCAAGATTGGCACCACCGCCGCCTTCGCCCCGCCCCTGGAAGTGGCGGCGCAGGAAGCCAAGGCCGCCGGCGTGGACGTCGAGCTCGTCGAATTCAGCGACTGGATCGCCCCCAACACCAGCCTCGCCAACCATGACATCGACGCCAACTACTACCAGCACATCCCCTTCCTGGAGAACGCCAAGCGCAGTGCCGGCTATGACCTGGTGGCGGTGGCGCCGGGGATCATCAACAACGTCGGGCTCTATTCGAAGAAGTACCGCACCCTGGCGGAAGTCCCCAAGGGCGCGCGGGTGGCCATCGCCAACGATGCCATCAATGGCGGCCGTGGCCTTTTGCTGCTGGAGAAGGCTGGCTTCATCACCTTGAAGCCTGGCGTCGGCTACCACGCGACGCTTGCCGACATCACCGGCAATCCGCGCGACATCCAGATCATCGAACTCGAAGCCGTGCAGTTGGCTCGCTCGCTGGACGATGTCGACCTGGCCCAGGGCTATCCGCATTACCTGCGCCTGGCCAAGACCCTCGATCCCAACCAGGCGCTGTTGTTCGACGGCCTCGACCATCCCGAGTACGTCATCCAGTTCGTCGCCCGTCCGGACAACAGGGACGACCCGCGCCTGGCCAAGCTGATCGATCTCTACCAGCACTCGCCCAAGGTGCGCGCCGCCCTGGACCAGGCCTACGGCACCCTGTACCAGCCAGGCTGGAAGAGGTAACGCTCGCGGGCCCGATCAAGGTTTTTCGACGACGAAGGCGCAGCGTCCGCGGTTCCTGCCGCCATCGGGCAGGTCCATGAATTCGTCGACGAGGATGCGCACGCCCTGCTCCAGCAGGAGGCCCCGCAGCACCTCCGGCGGATGGGAATCGTAGAAGAACGGCTGTTCGAACATGGTATCGACGAAGGCTTCGCTCCCCGAACCGCCCGCCGTCAGCATCAGTCGCCCGCCCGCTGGCAGCCCGGCGATCACTCGCGCCAGGACGGGCCCGTGCCAGCGGCGCTCCAGGTGGAACAACGAATCCCAGAGCAGCGCGCCCTGGTAGGGTTCGGCGCAAGCGTAGTTTTCCAGGCGCGCCTCAATCCAGCGCTGCTTGGGGAATTCCCGTCGCGCGTGAGCCAGCATGGCGGCGGCCTGATCGACACCGAGCACGCGATGCCCCTCGGCCAGGATGGCGGCGGCGACCGGCGTGCCCGTGCCGCAGCCCAGATCGAGCACGGTGGCGCCGGGTGCGAGATTTTCCAGCAGCAGCGCCAGATAGCGACGCTCGTCGTCTCTGAGGCTGATCCGGGTCTGGCGGAAGGTGTCGGCAATGGCGTTGTAGGAGGTCTTGTTCAAGGTCGGGCTCCCTGGCTATCCCAGGAGCTTAGCCCAGCCTGCTCGTGGCTTCCGGCCCTGCTTCTCGCCCCGGCCCTTTCGCCTGGCAGTTTTTGCGTTCAGACCGCCACCTGGCGTTCTCCGGCCAGGTGCCTGGGTCACGGGCCAGCCAATGCCTCGCGTGACCCAGGGGAGCCCTCTGGCCTAGGCCGCGGCCTGGGAGGCGGCCCGAGCCTCCAGTTCGCGCACGAGCGGCAGCACCCGCTGGCCGAAATACTCCACCTCCTCCTGGAAATGCAGGAAACCGGCCAGCACCAAGTCCACGCCTTCGGCCTTGAGGGCCACGATGCGCTCGGCGACCTGTTCGGGCGTACCGATCAGGTTCGGCTTGAAGCCGTCGTTGTACTGCACCAGGTCCTCGAAGCTGGAGTCGGCCCAGTTGCCCTTGCCTTCCGGGCTGGCAGCACCAGCCTGGCGCGCCGCATCGCCAAAGGCCTTGACCGCCTCCGGGTTGGCCTTCGCCACGATCTCCCGCAACACCTCGCGCGCCTCGGTCTCGGTGTCGCGCGCGATGATGAAGGCATTCACCCCGACCTTGACCTCACGCCCCTCCGCCGTGGCCTTGGCGCGCAGGTCCTGCACCTGGGCGCGAATCTCCTCGCGGGTGCCGCCGTTGGTGAAGTACCAGTCGGAAACCCGCGCCGCCATGTCCCGTGCCGCCCGCGAGCTGCCACCCTGGAAGATCTCTGGATGGGGCTGCTGCAGCGGCTTGGGTTTCAGGGTGTAGTCGCGGAAGCGATAGAAGTCGCCGGCGAAGCTGAAGTTGTCCTGGGTCCAGATACCCTTGAGGGCACGGAGGAATTCCTCGGAGCGGCGATAGCGCTCGTCGTGCTCCAGCCAGGGTTCACCGATGCCATGGAATTCGCCCTTGAACCAGCCAGACACCAGGTTGATGGCGATACGGCCGTTGGTGAGCTGGTCGATGGTCGCCAGCTGCTTGGCCGCCAGCGCCGGATTCCAGGGGCCGGGCAGGATGGCGGCGATCACCTTGAGCCGTTCGGTGGCCGCCAGCAGGGCATGGCTGAAGGCCACCGACTCGTGCTGGTACTCGGCGCCGTAGCCGGCAGTGAAACGGATCTGCGTCAGGGCATAGTCGAAACCGGCCTGCTCGGCAAGCTGGGCCAGCGTGCGGTTGTAGTCGATGCCCCAGTGGGTGCGCTGCTCGATGGTGCTGACCACCAGGCCACCACTGACGTTGGGGACCCAATAGGCGAATTTGACGGGGTTCTGCGACATACGAGGCTCTCCAGGTAGGGCTCGCCATACAAGGCGAGCGAAACGTTGACCCTGAGCCTCCAATCAAGAACCGAACCAAGTCTGAATGTCCCTTTGATTCAATGACTTGGCGGATAAAACACGACGATTTCCCGTGTTGCCGAAGGGACAGCTGTCCGGCCGCTGTTGCCTGAGCAACAGTGCAGCAAGGCGTCTGCCACGCCGGTTTCACACGGATGTCGCCTCAAGTGGCGGTGGTCCGCAGGAATTCGCTCCAGCGCCGCACCAGGTAGTTGTGCTCGTCCATCACCGAATTCCACACGCCGATATGGCTCATGCGCTCGGCGTAGGAACCGCCCTCGCGACGCTGACCCACCTCGATCAACGGCAGGCCGTCGCTACCGTACAGCTCCTCCCGCGCTGGCAGACCGCCGTACCAGAAATCCCACTCCGCTGCGCTCAGGTGATCCCTGGCCCTTACCGGATTGGCGATGTAGAAGCCCTGGCGGGCCATGACCGCGCCAGGCCAGCCGGCCAGCCACCAGTTGAGGTAGGCATAGGCGGCATCACGCACCCGTCCCTCGGCGCAACGTGACAGCGACAGGCCGCCGAACCAGGCCCGATAGCCTTCGCGTGGTACCGCCACCCGGTAGTCGACCCCGGCCCGGTGCAGGGCCATGAGCATCGGCGACCAGAGACTCTGGATGTCCACCCCGGCGGCCAGGGTCAGCTCGCCGGCGCTGCGGTCGTCGGACCAGAAGGCGGCGAAATGCCGATGCCGCTGGCGCTCCACCAGCAGCTCGGCCAGGCGGTCGATCTCCTCCAGGCGCAGGTTGCCGATGTCGTCGAAGCGCGCGAGACCCGCTGCCTGGATCGCCAGGGCAGCGTCCAGGGCGCCGATGGCAGCGTCGCTCTGCAGGGCGCTGTGGCCGCACCAGCCCTCGTCGATCAGCCAGGCCCAGCTCTCCTCCTGGCCGACCAGGGCGGGGGGCAGGCTTTCGGGTCGGTAGGCGAAGCTGTCGGCGTTGTGGGTCAGCGGCAGCATGCTGATGCGCTCGCTGGGCTGACCGCCCAGGCTGCCGTCGTGCTGCACATAGAGGCGGTCGCACGGCCGGCAGCCCGGCGCCAGGCGATCCGTGGCGTGCAGCCGCCCGCGCTTGGGCAGGTCGTTGATTTCCTCCCAGAGCGCGATGCGGCGGATGTCGATGGGCTGGATGGCCCGTGCCGGCCAGACGAAGTCGACGTTGTGGAACCACTGGTCGTAGAGGTCGTAGCTATCAGGCTCCAGCACGGCGATGCGCTGGGCGGTCTGGACATCGTGGATCTGGTAGACCAGGCGGATGCCCAGCTCCGCTTCCGCCCGCTGGCGGATGGGTTCAAGCAGGGTCACCGAGGTCCCCAGCACCCTCAGGGTCAGCGGCGTGCTCATGCAGCCCGACCCAGACCGCCCATGAAGGCGGCGAAGGAGCGTCTGAGCAGCGCGGTGTCCAGGTCGCGAACGATGAATACCAGGCGCGAGCGACGTTCGCCCGCCGGCCAAGCCGGCAGATGCACCGGTGGATGCAGACTGTGCTGCACGCCGTGGATGACGATGGGTTGGCTGGCGTCGATCACGTCGAGGATGCCCTTGACTCGCAGGATGCGTTGCCCGTGGCATCTTAGCAGCATCGACAGCCACACCCCGAAGGCCATCCAGTCCAGCGGCCGGTCGAACTCCAGGCAGCAGACCTCTGCGCTGCCGTGGCGGCCTTCGGCTACCGCGGCGAACAGGCGCCAGCGACCGACCTCGGCGGCCGGGTCGGCGGCCCGCAGGCCTTCGCCCAGCAGCAGGTCATCGCCACTAACCACGGAAGCCGCCAGCGCCCGAGTGGCGGTGGGATTGAGCTGGGCCAACTGCCGGTCCAGCCGCTCCAGCGTGGCAGGCGTGACCCGGTCGGCCTTGCTCAGCAGCAGCCGGTCGGCTGCGGTGACCTGGTTGAGCCACTCCGGGTGCAGCCCTTCCTGCAGCGCGGCATGCTCGGCGTCCACCACCGTCACCAGGAGCCCCAGGTGGAAGCGTCCGCGCAGCTGGGGATCGAGGTTGAGCGTGGCCAGGATGGGGCCGGGATCGGCCAGGCCGGTGGTCTCCAGCAGGACCCGGCGAAAGGCCGGTATCTCGCCGCGACTACGGCGCCCGTGCAACGTCAGCAATGCTTCCTTGAGGTCACCGCGCACCGAGCAGCAGACGCAGCCGCTGGGCAGCAGCACGGTATCGGGCGCCACCTCTTCCACCAGCAGGTGGTCGATGCCGACTTCGCCGAATTCGTTGATCAGCAGCGCCGTCTCGCCCAGGGCTTCCTGGGCCAGCAGGCGCCGCAGCAGCGTGGTCTTGCCGCTGCCGAGAAAGCCGGTGATGACATTGACCGCCAGGCTCATGGCGCCCCCTCCAGCGGTGCCAGGACGCGCGGATCCAGGGGATCGAGCGGTCGCCCCAGCACCCCCTCGGCCTGGCGCCAGAGATCGTCCAGCCCCTCGGCCAGCGCCTGGCGTCCGGTCGGCCCCTGGACCAGGTAGGAGGCGCCCTGGACGTCGCTCACCGTGAGCCGGAACGGCGCCACCACCCGGTTGATGGCCGCGACCCGACGCAGGCGCTCGCGCCGTCGCGGCAGGTCGTCGCCCAAGGGATCGCTCCAATGGAGATCTGGCCCGAGCAGGCCGCAGAGTCCGCACATGGGTACCTCCTAGGGCATGACATCGCCGGAATTGGGGCCCAGGGTTTGGCCGACGAAGAGATTGCCACCCGGATCGCTGGCCAGCAGCAGTGCGACCGGCGCCACCTCCTCCGCGCGCCCGAAGCGCCCTAGCGGCAGCTCGCGGGCCTTGGCTGCCTTCCAGTCGGCGCTGATGCCGTCCACCAGGGGCGTCTCGATGGGCCCGGGGGCGATGGCGTTGACCAGCACGTTGTCGCGGCCCACCTCTAGCGCCAGGGACTTGGTGAAGCCGATCACCCCGGCCTTGGCCGCCGCATAGTGGCAGAGCTCGGCGCCACCCTTGATGCCGAGCTGGGAAGCGACATTGATGATACGGCCCCAGCGCTGCGCCTGCATGTGCGGCAGCGCGCGCTGGCTGGCGAGAAAGACGCTGGTGAGGTCGACGCGCAGCATGTCGTTCCACTGTTCCAGGGTCAGGTCGACGCAGGGCGCCTGGGTCAGCATCCCGGCATTGTTGACCAGGATGTCGATGCCGCCGTAAGCCGCCACGCAGGCGTCCACTCCGGCTCGGGCGCCATCCGGCTGGCCAACGTCGGCGACGGTCTCCGTCACCGACGCGCCCAGGGCACGGCATTCCTCGGCCACCCGCGCCAGGTGCTCGGCGTCGCGGTCGGCCAGTACCAGGTGCGCGCCGGCAGCGGCATAGGCTCGCGCGATGGCGGCGCCGATCCCGCTTGCGGCGCCGGTGACCAGGGCGCGACGGTCTGTCAGCTCGAGCATGCTCTTCTCCTCAATCGGGCCAGCGCACGGTGAGACCGCCGTCGACGATCAGACTCTGGCCGGTGATGTAGCTGGCTTCGGTACTGGTCAGGAAACGCACCAGCGCCGCCACCTCCTCGGGCTTGCCGACGCGGCCCAGAGGAATGCTGCGGGCGGCCTTGGCCAGGCCCTCCGGACCGAGGGAGTTCTTGGCGTCCAGCGACTGGGGCGTCTCGATCAGACCGGGAATCACCGCGTTGCAGCGAATGCCGCGCGGCGCCAGTTCGACCGCCAGCGAGCGACACAGTCCCGGTACCCCGGCCTTGGCGGCGGCATAGTGGGCATGGTCCTGCCAGCCGTAGACACCGCCGGCGATGGAGGAAATGGCCACCAGGGCGCCGCCCTCCCCCAGGTGCCGCGCCGCGGCCCGGAAGGTGCGCATCACCCCGGTAAGGTCGACGTCGAGCATCTCGTGCCAGCGCTCATCGCTCATCTCCAGCAGCGGTGCGGCACGCAGCAGACCGGCGTTTGCCACGGCATAGTCGAGGCGTCCGAAGTGCGCCCGGGCGGCATCGGCCAGGGCATCCACCGAGGCGCTGTCGCTGACGTCCAGTGGTTCGAGCAGGCACTCGCCACCCGCGGCGGCCACCAGCCGCCGGGTGTCTTCGGGGTCATGGGGATCGCCGGGGTAGTAGCCACCGACCACCCGCACGCCATGGCGGGCATAGGTGACGGCCAGGGCCTGGCCGATGCCGCTGGCGGCGCCGGTGATCAGGGCAACGGGTGAAATGTGAGCGTTCATCGAGGCTCCTGTCATTTGAGGCTGGTGGGTTCGACGTGGCGCGCGGCCCACATCACCAGGCCGGAGAGAAAGCACGGCAGGGCGCCGAACCAGAGTGCGGCGCTGTGCCACTGGCCACCGCTGCCAAGGACGCTGGTGATGCCGAGGCCGGCGAGGATGGCGCCGATCGGTCCCATGGCGTGGACGATGGCGCCACCCGTGGCACGGATGCTGGTGGGAAAGCTTTCGCCCATGAAGAACAACATGGCCGAATAGGGCCCGGTGAGAAAGAACAGCCCCAGGCTGTAGAGCGCCACCACCGGCACCAACTGGCTCGGCGCCTGCAACATGGCGAAGAAGGCCACACCGCCGCACGTCCAGCCCAGGGCCACGGTGTTGCGCCGGCCGATACGATCGCCCAGCCAGCCATGGAACAGGTAGCCGATGAAGCCGACGGCGTTGGACAGCACCAGGATCCACAGCGAGTTCTCGAAACTGAGCTTGTGCACGCTGACGATCACCGAGGTCCCCAGCACGCTGAACACCTGGATCGCCGACCAGTTGAGCAGGATGGCCAGGCTCAATACCAGGGTCGGGCGCAGGGCCTGGCCCTTGAAGGCCATGGCCACGCCGGCCTTGGCGTGCTCTTCGTAGTCCACGCCGTATTCGTGGGCCAAGGCACGGGCGTCCTGCTCCTGGCCTTCGCGACGCAGACGCTGGATGCGGGCGTGCACCTGGAATTGTGGAGACTCCTTGAGCTTGCGCGCCAGCACGGCGATGACGAAGGCCGGCACGGCGGCGAACACGAAGCAGCCCTGCCAGCCAATGTGGGGCAGCAGCAAGGCAGTGAGCCCGGCGGCGATCAGGGCGCCGATCGGCCAGCCGCTCTGCACCAGGCTGTAGATGAAGCCCCGGCGCCGGATCAGCCGAGGATCGTCGGAGGCGGCATAGACCTCGGTCAGGTAGGTGGCGTTGACCCCCTCCTCCGCGTAGCCCAGGCCAGCGACCGAGCGAACCAGCACCAGTGGCACCTTGCCCATGCCGGCACAGAGCGCGGTCAGCGCCGAGCACAGGGCGGTGCCGCCAATGGTGACGATGATGCCGCCGCGGCGACCGATCCGGTCCACCAGCGGGCCGATGGCGAAGGCGATGATGGCCCCACCCAGCGCCACCCAGGTGGCGAGTTCGGCCTGCTCGGCCTCGCTCCAGTTGAAGTGTCCACCCATCACCGGCAGCAGGGTGCCGAACAGGATGAAGTCGTAGACGGCGAACACCCAGGCGAAGAAGGCGATCCAGGTGGCATAGCGGACATCGCCGGAAGACAGTTGCTGCGGTTTCCAGGCAGCGGTGGTTTCCGTATGGAGCGAGCTGGCGGCAGGGAGGGTCATGGTCCTGTACCTGTGGGCTGGGCGCTTAGCGCTGGCGCGGCTGGCGCCGCAGGAAGTCGTCGGCGATCTCGTCCATGGTGGCGAAATGCACTCCGGCGTGACCCTGGATGTGCTCGATCAGGCGTTCGAGCATCAGCAGCACCTGCGGCCGCCCCGAGACATCGGGGTGGATGGTGATGGGGAAGACGGCGTAGTCCATCTCGCGATAGACCCAGTCGAACTGGTCGCGCCACATCTCTTCCAGATGGCGCGGATTGACGAAGCCGTGGCTGTTGGGTGCCTTCTTGATGAACATCATCGGCGGCAAGTCGTCGAGGTACCAGTTGGCCGGGATCTCCACCAGGTCGGTTTCCTGGCCGCGCACCAGGGGCTTCATCCAGCTCTCGGGTTGCTGGCTGTAGTCGATCTTGGTCCAGCTGTCGCCCACCCGCACGTAATAGGGACTGAAGTCGTTGTGCATCAGGCTGTGGTCGTACTTGATGCCTTTTTTCAGCAGCAGCTCGTTGGTGACCCGGCTGAATTCCCACCAGGGCGCCACGTAGCCGGTGGGCCGCTTGCCGGCCAGGGTGGTGATCAACTCGATGGACCGGTCCAACACCGCCTCCTCCTGCTCGGGGGTCATGGCGATGGGATTCTCGTGGCTGTAGCCGTGGATGCCGATCTCGTGACCTGCCGCGGCCACCGCCTGCATCTGTTCGGGAAAGGTTTCCACCGAATGCCCCGGAATGAACCAGGTGGTCTTGAGGCCGTAGCGCTCGAACAGCTTGAGCAGCCGCGGCGCCCCCACCTCGCCGGCGAACAACCCGCGGGAGATGTCATCGGGCGAATCCTCGCCGCCGTAGGAGCCGAGCCAGCCTGCCACCGCGTCGACATCGACGCCGATGGAAACGAAGATTTCTTTGGCCATCGTTGCAACCTCCAGTACCCGGACAGACACAGGTCGATGGCGGAGCCGGGCCCCCGCCACCGCCGCTTGAAATCAGACGCGGAGCTGAGCTTCCAGGGCCGTGGCGGCATCGAGCAGGCGCTCGTCCGCCGCCGCCGGGGCCACCAGCAGCAGGCCGGTGGGCAGGCCCTGGGCATCGCGGCCGTTCGGTAGCGATACGCCAGGCGCACCGAGCAGGCTCCCGGCCATGGTCAGGCGCAGCAGCTCCAGATTGGTAACGGCGAACAGATCAGCGTCGGCTTCCAGAGGGGCCAGCAGCGGCGCCACGCGGCTCACTGTCGGCACCAGCAGCAGGGCCTCGGCGAATTCGGCGGCAAAGCGCGCCCGCAGCTGATCGCGGCGTTCATGCAGAACGGCCAGATGGTCGACCGGCAACGCCCGCGCACGCTCCAGGCGCTGCCGTACCCGCGGATCCAGGCGCGCGGCGTCGGGACCGTCGAGCACGTCGCGGTGCAGCGCGAAGGCCTCCACCGCACCTGGCCAGCCTTCCTCGGCGAGAAACTCCAGGGCCTCGGCAAAGACCGTGCGGGCGCGGCGCTCCACACTTACCCCGGCACGGGCCAGCCGCTCGGCGGCGGCAAGCAGATTGGCTCGCACCGCCGGCTCTATCCGGGCATCGTCCAGCACGCTCACATCCAGCACCACCCGCAGATCCGTTGCCGCCGGCAGCGGTCGAGCAGCGCCGCCCACCAGCAGGCGATCCAGGCACTGCACGTCACGCAGGCTGCGCGCCAGCGGACCCGGTGCGTCATAGGAGGCGGCCAACGGAAAGATGCCAGCCGCCGGATAGCGACCCAGGCTGGGGCGATAGCCCACCAGGCCATTGAGGGCGGCCGGCAGGCGTACCGACCCGGCAGTGTCGGTGCCGAGGGCCAGGGGTACGATCCCCGCGGCGACGGCCACCGCCGAACCGGAAGAGGAGCCTCCCGGGATACGCACCTCGCCGCTCGCCCACGGGTTGGCGGGCGTACCGAAATGGGGATTCAAGCCGATGCCGGAATAGGCGAACTCGCTGAGATTGACCTTGCCCAGGCTGACCAGCCCAGCCTGGCTCAGGCGCTGGACCATGACGGCATCGATCGTGGCAGGCGACGCTGCGCGGCGAAGTCCGGCACCGCAGGTGGTGATCTCTCCCTGCAGATCGAAGAGGTCCTTCCAGGCCAGGGGTACGCCATCCAACGGCGAACGCGGCTGTCCAGCGCGCCAGCGCTCCCTGGAAGCCAGGGCTTCGGCGCGACCGCGTGCCATCGTCAGGGTGATGAAGACGGAAGAGGAAGACTGGGCGCACCCCAGGGCCGCTTCGAATACCGCGACCGGATCGAGGGTCCCGGCGGCATAGGCTTCACCGAGACCGACCGCATCCATTGCCAGGGCTTGAGCGGATTCCATCGTCACTCCTTAAACGTACATTTTATAATTTGGTACGTTTAATAGAGCAGGCTTTGTGCCAGCTTTAGCAAAAGGCCGCAGCCCGCTCACAAACAGAGGCAATAGGGGTCATCTGAACCTGCCCTCACCCCAAGCCAATAAAATGTACTTAAATTAAATAGATCCATTTTTGTGCAGAACCGTAACGCCTGCCCCGTTACCGTGCGTGTACCTGACCCCACCGGTAACGCGCGAAAGGCCGTGAGCCTGTGCCACAATTCTCATCTCGTTTCCGGAAGGTCCCCGATGTCGGCAGCAGTCCCCGCCCCCCTCGATGACAGTCGTACCGCCGCGCGCTACGCGATGATCCGCAGTGCACTGCGCGAAGCCATCCTGGCCGGCCGTGCGGCGCCGGGGCTGGTGCTGGTCGAGGCGCCGCTGGCGCAACTGTTCGGCACCAGCCGGGTACCGGTGCGCCAGGCGCTGACGCTGCTGCAGGAGGAAGGCCTGATTCGCCGCTTCGAGGGGCGCGGCTACCTGATCGATCCGGTCGGTACCGCGGGCGAGCCGCAGCGTCAGCCGCTGACGCGGCAGTTGCTCGGCCTGGGCAGCAGCGACGAACTGATCGATACGCGCTCCCTGGGCGAGCGGGTCGGCGACGAAATCGCCGCCTGCGTCAGCCACGCCATGCTCTTCGGCCATTTCCGGCTGGACGAGCAGCCGGCTGCCGACCACCTGGGCGTCAGTCGCGCCGTGGTCCGCGAAGCCCTGATGCGCCTGCGCGATCGCGGCCTGGTGGAAAAGGAGCCCTATGGCCAGTGGCTGGCCGGCCCCCTCACCGCCCAGGCCATCCGCGACGACTACGAGATCCGCGCGCTTCTGGAACCCGAGGCGCTGTTGCAGACCGCGCCGGGGCTGGCGCGCAGCGAACTGCTGGATATGCTCGAACGGCTCGAGCAACTGGCCGACCAGCCCGCCCCCACTTCCTGGGCGGCGGTGGAGCGCATCGAGGCGGATCTGCATGGGCGCTGCCTGGCCGGTCTGCGCAATCGCAAGCTGGCCCAACTCATCGCTCACAGCCAGAGTCCGCTGAATGTGTCACGCATCTTCCACCAGTCGCTCGGCACCCCGCTGGACGAGGCGGTGCTGGTGGAGCATCGCCTGGTGCTGGAATCCCTGCTGGTGGGCAGTCCCGATGCGGCGGCCAGCCAGTTGCGCAACCACCTCCTGCGCGGCCGCGACCGCACCCTGCAGCGGCTCAAGGTACTGTCGGTGCTGCCCGACCCAGAACTGCCGTCCTATCTGGAGCGCCTCAGCTAACGCGCCCGCAGGTGCCGCACGTAGCGGTCGCCGATGAACTGGATACCGCACACCAGCACCACCAGGATGGCGATCACCACGGCCATCACCTGGGTGTCGTAGCGCTGGTAGCCGTAGCGGATGGCCAGGTCGCCCAGCCCGCCCGCGCCTATGGCGCCCGCCATGGCCGAGGCGCCGATCATGGCCACCAGGGTCACGGTGAAGCCACCGATGATGCCGGGCAGCGCCTCGGGCAACAGCACGTTGAAGACGATGTGCCGCCGCTCGCAGCCCAGCGCCTGGGCCGCCTCGATTACCCCACCGCCAACTTCGCGCAGGCTGACCTCGGCGATACGGGCGAAGAACGGCGTGGCGCTGAGGGTGATGGGAACCACCGCCGCCCAGACGCCGATGGTGGTACCGGTGATCAGCCGCGTCAGCGGGATCAGGGCCACCAGCAGGATGATGAAGGGCGTGGCGCGAAAGGCGTTGACCACCGTGCCCAGCACCCGGTTGAGGGTGGGCGCGGCGAAGATGGCGCCGCGCCCGGTGGTGACCAGCACCACCGCCAGGGCGATGCCGGCGAACCAGACGATGGCCGCGGACACGCTGACCATGGTTAGGGTATCGAGGAAGGCTTTCCACAGCGCCTTGAGCATGAACTCAGACATAACCCAGTACCTCCGCGCGGGCGAACAGGCCAGATTGCCCAAGAAAGGCGGCCAGACGCCGCTCGTGCGCTGTCGTGGCTACCAGCAAGCGGCCCAGGGCGTGCCCCTGGATGCGATCGATACCGCCATGCAGCAATTCCAGCGGCGCGCCAAGCGCTTGGCCCAACGCCTGGAAGTCGGGCTCCACGCCCTGGCCGTCATAGGTCAGTTCGAGCACTGTCCGCGCGCCAGGTTGGCGGCTGGCACTCAGCCGATTGGCGAGATCCGGCGGCAACTGTGCGGAGAGCGGCGCCAGCAGCGCACGGGTGGCCTCTGCCTGGGGCGCGCCGAAGAGTTGCCACACCGGTCCCTGCTCGACGATGCGGCCGTGCTCCAGTACCACCACCCGGTCGCAGATCTGGCGGATCACCGCCATCTCGTGGGTGATGAGCACGATGGTCAGGCCTAGGCGCCGATTGATGTCCTGCAGCAATGCCAGGATCGACTGGGTGGTTTCCGGGTCCAGGGCCGAGGTGGCCTCGTCGCAGAGCAGCAGCTCGGGCTTGAGCATCAGCGCGCGGGCGATGCCCACCCGCTGCTTCTGGCCACCGGACAGCCGTGACGGATAGACCTGCTCCTTGCCCTGCAGGCCCACCAGCTCCAGCAATTCCCGGGCCCGGGCTTCGATCTCGTCGCGGCGAAAGCCAGCAGCCTTGAGCGGCAGCGCCAAGTTTTCCAACACCGTCTGCGAGGCCAGCAGATTGAAGTGCTGGAAGATCATGCCGATGCGTCGACGCAGCGCCACCAGCCGGTCGCCCTTCAAGGTGCCAATGTCCACGCCGTCGACCAGCACCTGGCCGGCGCTGACATCCTCAAGCCGATTGAGGGTGCGGATCAGACTGGACTTGCCAGCACCGCTACGGCCGATGATGCCGAAGATCTCGCTACGGGCGATGGACAGATCGATGTCCGCCAGGGCCGTGACGGGCACCGCGCCGCCGGTGTAGACCTTCTGCACCCCGGTCAGACGCAGATGCTCCTGTGCGGCCAGGCGCTCGGGTTCGGTGAGAATCTGCGGTGCTGGAGAGTGACGCAATGCACTGGTCATCGTGATACCTCCTGCCGATTCAGCCAGGCCAGGCTGTAGAGCTGCGGATTGCCATAGGCCTTGGCGATGGCCTCGCGCACCCGCGGATCGTGCTGGAACACCTGGATGAAGGTGCGGATCGCCGGGTCGGCGGCCTTGTCTGGCCTGGTCACGAACCTCAGGGCGTAGAGGTGACCGCTGGCTTCGTCGTCACTGAACAGCAGGGCACTGTTGGGATCCGTGGTACCCGCGGCGAGGATATGCGAGGGATAGCTCTGCGCCAGGGTCACGTCGTCCAGTACCCGCGCCAGTTGCGGCCCGGGCAGCTCGATGAATTTGAGGTGGCGGGGATTGGCGACGATGTCCTGCAGGCTCGCCTTTGGGCCGGCATCCGGCCTGAGCTGGATCAGACCGGCGCGGGCATAGAGGTGCAGCCCGCGTCCCTGGTTGACCGGGTCGTCGGCCACCGCCACGGTGGCGCCGTCCGGCACCTCGGCAAAGCTTTTCACGCGCTTGGAATAGAGGCCGACCTTGTTTTCCACACCATAGGCGATGGGCACCAGGCCATAGCCGTTCTGGGCGTTGGCGTTGTCCAGGAACGGCTGGTGCTGGAAGTAATTGACGTCGATGTCGCCGTGAGCGAGCGCCAGATTCGGCGTGTTCCAGTCACTGAAGGCGACGATCTCCACCTCCACGCCCTTTTCCCGCGCCACCTCGGCGGCACGCTCCAGGGCGGCGTTCTGCGGACTGTCGTTGATGCCGAGGCGAATCTTCTGCGGCTCGGCGGCCTGGGCGGACAGTGCCAGGGTCGTGCTCGCCATGAGCAGCCCGAGGCGCTGAAAAATCGAAGGAATAGCCATGGGAGACCTCGAGATGTCGAGGGCTCGTCCGGTGGTCCGGTGGAACCCGTAAGGGAAAAGGGGTCAGCTGCCGTTCTGGTTGGGCGCATCGACGAAGAAATAGTCCTGCCAGGCGCTGGGCTGGTTGCGGATGGCCCCGATGCGGTACATGAACTGGGCAAGCTTGAGGGTGTTCTGCGGCGCCGTGTCGAAGTTGACCTCGGGGCTTTCGATGATCCGCTGGATCAGCGCCGGATCGAGACGGGAATGCTCGACCTTCACGTAGGTACGGGCGGCGGTGGCCTTGTCCTTCTCGATGATCTGCCCGGCCTCGACCAATGCCTCACGGAAGGCCTTGTAGGTCTTGGGATTGTCCCGGCGGAATTTCTCGGTGACGAACACCAAGTTGGGCGAGACGGCCCCGCCGAGCACGTCATAGGAACTGAGCACCCTGTGCACCTTGCCGCTGGCGAGTTCCTGCTCCTGGAATGGCGGATTGGCGAAGTGGCTGTCGATCTCGGTACCGCCGGAGATCACCGCCGCGGTGGCATCCGGATGGGGTACCGCCACGGTCAGGGGATCCAGGCGATTCCAATTCTTCTCGCCAAAGGCCTGGGCGGCGGCGTACTGCAGGAAGCGCGACTGCACCGAGACGTTGACCGCCGGCACGGCGATGCGGTCCTTGGCGGTGAAATCGGCCAGGGTCTTCACCTGCGGGTTGTTGGTGACCAGGTAGTTGGGAAAGGCCCCCAGGCTGGCCACGGCCTTGACGTTCTGTCGACCATGGGTGCGGTCCCAGAGCGTGAACAGCGGCCCGAGCCCGGCGGAGCCGACGTCCACCGCGCCCGACAGCACCGCCTCGTTGACGGCTGCGCCACCGGACAGCTTTATCCAGTCGACCTTGATGTCGACGCCCTCTTCCTTACCGTGCTTCTCGATCAGTTGCTGGTCCCGCAGCACATGCAGGATCAGGTAGGACACGCCGAATTGTTCGGAGATGCGCAGGGTACCCTCGGCCTGGGCCACCTGGGGTGCAGCGACCAGCCCGATGAGCAGGCTTACGGTGAGTCCCAAAGCCAGGGGACGACGGGTGAAGGGAAGACGTAAGGGCATCGTGGCACGCTCATCCATGGGATTGGCTTATAGCCTACTCAAGCTGTTAAGCCTTTTTGAAATAAGGATGGGTTATATAGATAGGTCAAGGATGGGTGGGTATTTCCCTCACCCCAGCCCTCTCCCCCGGGGAGAGGGGGTGCCCTGTCAGTAGGTTGGCGCTGAGCAACGCGAAGCCCAACACCACCGGGAGATTCCTACCACCCTACTCCCGCGCCGCCTGCCGCGGCTCGTCCGGCTTGCTTACCCGGAACCCCTCGGCGAAGGTCGCCCGGGCCTCCAGACGCTGCGGAATCAGGCCGCTGCGGTGGTAGAAGTCCGCCGCTGTCTGCTGGTCGGCCACCACCCCAGGATCGATGGGTTCCCAGTGCAGCTGGCGGCGCTCGAATTGCAGCCGGGCCACCGCCTCGGGAAAGCCGATGATCTGCGCCAGGGTCTTGGCATAGCCATCGAGGTGGGCGTAGCCCCAGCGCTGGGCAGCGGCCAGACGGTCGAGGTAGTCCTGCAGCGCCGCGCGCTGGGCCGGATCGGCCAGGGCCGTGTCGGTGGCGGCCAGGAAGCTGTTGCCCGCCCAGAGTCCGCGACCACTGACCAGCACCCGGGCGCCGTCGACCTCCTCGGCCTGGGCGGTATAAGGCTCCCAGGTCGCCCAGGCATCCACCGAGCCATTGGCCAGGGCCATCTTGGCATCCACCGGACCAAGGAAGCGAAAGCTCACGTCCCGGGCGGTCAGGCCCACGGAATCCAGCGCCTTGAGCGCGATGTAATGGCCGATGGAGCCGCGCCCGGTGGCGATGCGCTTGCCCTTGAGATCGGCCGCGCTCCGCAGTGGCGAGTCGCGCGGCACGATCACCGCCGTGCCATAGGGATCGGACTTGTCCACGGCGATGGCCTTGACCGGCGCGCCGGCGGCCAGGGCGAACAGCAGCGGGCCATCGCCGATGATGCCGGCATCCACCGCGCCCGCATTAAGCGCTTCGGCCAGGGGCGCGGCGGCGGGAAATTCCGCCCACTGGATGCGATAGCCCGGCAGGTCGCGCAGGCCGTCGGCCGCCTCCAACTGGGCGCGCATGTTGCCCTTCTGGTCGGCGATGCGCAGGGTCAGGGGCTCGGCGGCCAGGGCCGCGCTGGCGGCGAGCAGCAGCGGTAGCGCCAGCAGGGTACGGCGGATGAGGGTCATGGTTTGGCTTCCTGGGTAAAGACACTGGCATCGGCCAGGGCGGCGACGTCGACCGGTTTGGGCAGCACCTGGAGTTCGCTGAAGAGATCCGCCACCTGCTGTACCGCAGCGAGGTCCGCCGGCTGCACGGGGCGCAGGCCACGGGAGGTGCGGGTGGAAATAGCCACCGCGGCACCTTCCGGCAGGCGCGTCAGCTCGGCGTAGACCCGGGCATAGTCCTGCGGATGGGCGACCGCCCAGGCCCGCGCCTGGGCCAGGCGCCCGGCGAAATCGGCGATGGCGGCGCGCTTGGCCGGGTCCTCCAGCGACGCTGGCGTGGCGGTGAGAAAGCCCAGCGCGGTGGTCAGCCCCTGGCCATCGCGCAGCAACCGGGCGCCGTGCTGCTCGGCGATGCCGAGATAGGGATCGAAGGTGGCCCAGGCGTCGATCTGCCCGGCATTGAAGGCGGCGCTGGCATCAGTGGGCAGCACGAACTTGACCGTCACCTCGTCGCGCTTGACGCCAGCCTCTTCGAGGGCGGCATAGAGCAGGTGCTGGGAGATGCTGCCCTTGGCCGAGGACACCACCACGGTGCGCCCCTTGAGGTCCCTCACCGAACGGATCGGCGAATCCTTCTGTACCAGCAGGCCATTGGCCTGGGGATAGCCGACATTGGTGGCGACGAGCTTGAGCGGCACGCCGCCGGACGCGGCCATCAGCACCGGCAGGTCCCCGGCGTAGGAGGTATCCACCGCGCCGACGCGCTGGGCCTCGAACAGCGGCGCGGCGCCCTGGAAGTTGGCCCAGCGATAGCTGTAGGGCGCGCCTTCGAGGGTCCCGGCGGCTTCCATCATGGCGCGCAGACCGCGGGCCTGGTCGCCCAGCACCAGGGTCACCCCGGAGAGATCCGGCGCCGCCTGGGCCTGCCCTAGCAGCAGCGCCAGGCCCAGCGTGGCGAGTAAGCGCTTCATTGCGCGTACTCCCGGCCCTCGTGGCGCTCCAGTTGGCGTACCGCCGCCTCCCAGTGACGGACATGGGCACCGCGCGCCAGGTTGCCGGGAATGAGGTCGCTGACCTTCTGCGCGATGGCGTCCGCGGCGATCACCAGCTCGGCACCGCCGCTCTGCGCCGCCAGTTGCGCCGCGCAGGAACGCTCCAGGTAATAGAGGTGCCAGAAGGCTTCCTCCAGACTCGCGCCCACGGTCAGCAGCCCATGGTTGCAGAGGATCATCGCCGGGTGCGCCCCGAGGTCGGCCACCAGCCGACTCTGCTCGTCCAGATCCAGGGCCACGCCCTCGTAGCCATGATAGGCCAGGCGGCCAAAGAACCTCATGGCGTGCTGGGAAATCATCAGCAATCCGCCGCGCTGGGCGGACACGCCAATGCCCGCGGCCGTGTGGGTGTGCAACACCGCATGGAGGTCCGGCTGGGCACGGTGGATGGCGCTGTGGATCACGTAGCCGGCCGGGTTGATGCCTAGCCCGGTGGGGTCGAGGACGATCTCGCCGTCGATGTCTACTTTCACCAGCGAAGAGGCGGTGATCTCGTCGAAGGTCTGGCCGAAGGGATTGATCAGGAAGTGCACATCGGGGCCCGGCACCCTCAGCGAAAAGTGGGTATAGATATGGTCGGTCCAGCGTTCACGGGCGGCCAGGCGATAGGCGGCGGCGAGCTTGACCCGCGCCTCCCATTCGGCGGCGGACACCTGGGCGCGGACGCTGGCGAGGGGGTTGGGGAAGGCGGTCATGCATGGGCTCCGAAAGCAGAAGAAGCGCCAGGGCGATGGGCGTTGCCCTGGTCTGCTTAGAACCTACCGTTGTGAGTCGCCGAGACGGAAATATCGATTGTGCATAACCTAATATGCACGACATGGATAAATAAATTGTATAATTATGCGATTAATGGTTTTTAGCACAGAACCAATCGATCTAAGGCGCCAGGCCCTGACCTTGCTTTAATGGCCGGCATTGCCCACCCGTCTCATCCGTGGAGCCCGCCATGCCCCCTAGGCTCGATCGCCTGCGCCTGTTCCTGCATGACCTCGCCACCTTGGTCGACGAACACCCTGCCGAAGCTCAGCTGCTGCAGCGCGGCGCCGCCCTGCTCGGCGAACTGGTCCGCCATGACGACTGGCTGCCCGAGGACTGTGCCCTGCCCCGCCCCGAGCGCTACAGCCAGTACCTGCTGCATGCCGATGCCCGCCAGCGCTTCTCGGTGGTGAGTTTCGTCTGGGGTCCGGGCCAGGCCACTCCGGTGCACGACCACCGTACCTGGGGCCTGATCGGCATGCTGCGCGGGGCAGAGATTGCCCAGGGCTTCGCCCGCGACCCCGCCGGTCGCCTGCTGCCGGAAGGCGCGCCCGTGCGCCTGGAGCCGGGCCAGGTGGAAGCGGTCTCGCCGCGGGTGGGCGACATCCACCAGGTCAGCAACGCCCATGCCGACCGCACCTCCATCAGCATCCATGTCTATGGCGGCAACATCGGCGCCGTGCGTCGCGCCGTCTATGCCGAGGATGGCCAGGAAAAGCCCTTCATCTCCGGCTACACCAATCGCCAGCTGCCCAACCTGTGGGACCTGTCCCAGGAGACCGCCACGCCATGACCGTCATCCGTACGCCCGAAGACATCCGCCAGGCCCTGCTCGCCGGCGCCGAGGTCGCCCTGCTCGACGTCCGCGAGGAAGACACCTTCGCCGCCGGCCATCCGCTGTGGGCCGCCAACCTGCCGCTGTCACGCCTGGAACTGGAGGCCTGGTCGCGGCTGCCACGGCGCGACGTGGCCATTACCCTCTACGACAATGGCGAGGGCCTGGCCGAACGCGCAGCCGAGCGTCTGCGGGCCCTGGGCTACACCGACGTGGCCCTGCTCGACGGCGGCCTGGAAGGCTGGCGCGCCAGCGGCGGCGAACTCTTCATCGACGTCAATGTGCCGAGCAAGGCCTTTGGCGAGTTGGTGGAGGCTCGGCGCCATACGCCCTCGCTGCCCGCCGAGGAGGTCAGGGCGCTGCTGGATCAGGGCGCCGATCTGGTGATCCTCGACGCCCGCCGTTTCGAGGAATACCAGACCATGAGCATTCCCGGCGGGGTCAGCGTGCCGGGTGCCGAACTGGTGCTGCGGGTGGCCGAGCTCGCACCCGACCCCCGGACCCGGGTCATCGTCAATTGCGCCGGCCGTACCCGCAGCCTGATCGGCGCCCAGTCGCTGATCAATGCCGGCATTCCCAATCCGGTGGCGGCCCTGCGCAACGGCACCATCGGCTGGACCCTGGCCGGCCAGGATCTGGAACAGGGTCAGCGACGTCGCTTTGGTGAGGTGGGAGCGGACACCAGGACGACCGCCGCAGTGCGCGCGCGCCAAGTCGCCGACCGTGCCGGCGTCACCCGCCTGGCCTTCGCCGAGCTGAACGCCTGGCACGCCGATGACAGTCGCACGAACTACCTGATCGATGTGCGCACTCCCGAGGAATACGCCGCCGGCCACCTGCCCGGCGCCCGCTCCACTCCCGGCGGCCAACTGGTGCAGGAGACCGATCACAGTGCCCCGGTGCGTGGCGCGCGCCTGGCGCTGGTGGACGACGACGGCGTGCGCGCCAACATGAGCGCCTCCTGGCTGGCGCAGATGGGCTGGGCGGTTGCGGTGGTCGACGACATCCCGACGAGCGCCATGAGTGCCACCGGCCCCTGGCAGGCACCGGTGCCCATGCCGGGGCCGGTGGAGCGCATCTCGGTGACGCGGCTGCAGGAATTGCTGGCCGAGCCAGGCACCCTGGTGGTGGACGTCACCGCCAGCGCCACCTATGTGCAAAGGCATATCCCCGGCGCGGCCTGGGTGCTGCGCGCCGATCTGCCAACGCAGCTGCCACCCGCCGAGCGCTATGTCTGCACCTGTGGCAGTGGTCAACTGGCCGCCTTCGCCGCCGTCGACGTCCAGGCCACCACTGACCGGCCGGTCCTGCTCCTGGAGGGCGGAACCGCCGCCTGGCTGGCCGCCGGCCTGCCGGTCGAAGCCGGCGAGACGCGGCTGCTGTCGATCCGGCGTGATCGCTACCGGCGCCCCTATGAGGGCACCGACGCCCCGCGGGAAGCCATGCAGGCCTACCTGGACTGGGAGTTCGGCCTGGTCGAGCAGTTACGGCGGGATGGCACCAGTGGTTTCCGGGTGATCTAGCCGCTGGTCCGCACGAAGCCCGCCACCCGCGCCGCCGTGTCCACCAGCACCTGGGCCTGATTCAGGCCACTGCGCTTGAGTGGTTTGAGATCATGGTCCGCGGTCGCGATCCACTGCACCTCGATGCTTGGCGCCAGGGTGTAGCCCGCCACCTCCTCTCGCGACCCCAGGGCATCCCGCTCGCCTTGGACAATCAGCGTCGGCGTGGCCAGGGTCGCCAGGTGTTCGGTGCGCAGACGCTCCGGCTTGCCGGCCGGGTGGAAGGGATAACCGAGGCAAATGAGGCCCTCTGCGCCCAGCTCGTCGGCCAGCAGACTGGCCATCCGCCCACCCATGGATTTGCCCGCCAGCCACAGCGGTCCGCTTTCTGCTGCTCGCCAGCGCTTCACCACCTGGCGCCAGTGCTCCAGCAGGACCGGCGCGGGATTGGGCGGGCGCCGCCGGCCTTCGGCACGGGCCCGCGCCATGTAGGGGAATTCGAATCTCAGGGTGCGGATCTCGCGCCGGGCCAGCTCCTCGGCCAGCTGCTGCATGAAGGCGCTGTCCATCCCCGCCCCTGCCCCATGGGCCAGCAACAGGGTCGCCAAGGGGCTGCCGGCGGAGCGGCATTCGCGAAAGCTGTCGAGGTACAACTCGTCTGCCATGGGCTACTCCTCGTCAAACGCCAGAGCTTAACCCGGCCTTTATTGATCTGGATCAATAAAGGCCGGAGCCTGCCCCTCACACTGGGCGCCTCGAAACCATTGGAGCCCGGCATGACAGCCGCCCTCGTCTGGGACGCCGACCTCATCGCCCGCTACGATCGCGCCGGCCCCCGCTACACCTCCTACCCCACCGCCGTGCAATTCCACGACGGCATCGGCCCCTTCGACCTGCTCGGCGCCCTGCGCCTGAGCCGCCAGGCCGGACGCCCGCTGTCGCTCTACCTGCACGTGCCCTTCTGCGCGAACATCTGCTACTACTGCGCCTGCAACAAGGTCATCACCAAGGACCGCAGCCGCAGCGCCGCCTACCTGGAGGCCCTGCGCCAGGAGATGGTCCTCACCAGCCGGCACCTGGACAGTAAGCAGCGGGTGGAACAGCTGCACCTTGGCGGTGGCACCCCGACCTTTCTCAACCCCATGCAGCTGCGCGAGCTGATGGCTGACCTGCGCCGCCACTTCACCCTGGCCTACGACGACCGCGGTGACTACTCCATCGAGATCGACCCGCGCGAAGCCGACTGGAGCACCATGGGCCTGCTCCGCGAGCTGGGCTTCAACCGCGTGAGCTTTGGCGTCCAGGACCTGGACCTGCAGGTGCAGCTGGCGATCAATCGCCTGCAACCCTTCGACGACACCCGCACCCTCGTGGAGGCCGCTCGCGCCCTAGACTACCGCTCCATCAACCTGGACCTCATCTACGGCCTGCCCCGGCAGACCCCAGCCAGCTTCGCCCACACCGTGGAGCGGGTGCTGGAGCTGCAACCGCATCGCCTGTCGGTGTTCAACTACGCCCACCTGCCACAGCGCTTTCCGCCGCAGCGACGCATCGAAGTCAGCGAGCTGCCGGACCCCGCGGCCAAGCTGGAGATGCTGCAGCGCACCGTGGAACAGCTGCTGGCCGCCGGCTATCGCTACATCGGCATGGACCACTTCGCCCTGCCCGACGATGATCTGGCCATCGCCCAGGAAGACGGCACCCTGCAGCGCAACTTCCAGGGCTACACCACCCACGGTCACTGCGACCTGCTGGGTCTGGGCGTTTCCGCCATCAGCCAGATCGGCGATGTCCTCTGCCAGAATACGCCCGACCTCGCCCGCTACCAGGAACGCCTGGGCCACGGCGACCTGGCGGTGGCCCGCGGCGTGCGACGGTCGCGGGATGACCGCATTCGCGGCGCGGTGATCGGCCAGCTGATCTGCCATTTCCAGCTGGATTTCGCCGCCATCGAACGCAGTTGCGAGCTGGATTTTCGCCAGTACTTCGCGGACGCCTGGCCGCAGCTACTGGCCATGGCCGCCGACGGCCTGATTTGCCTCGACGAGCGCGGCCTTCAGGTGCTACCCCCTGGCCGCCTGCTGATACGCGCCCTGTGCATGCTGTTCGACCGCTACCTGTCGGGCCACGACAACCAGCGCTTTTCCCGGGTGATATGACCCATGCCTGCCATGACTGCTAAAGTTAGACTTTTGGAACCAGACGAGAAGCGATCCTCCGCCATGACCGAGCCCCTCAAGCTGCGCAACGCCCAGGCCCATTGCAAGGATTGCAGCCTCGCCTCGCTGTGCCTGCCGCTCTCGCTCGACCTGAAGGACCTGGACGCCCTCGACCAGATCGTCAAGCGCGGCCGGCCGCTGGCCAAGGGCGACCACCTGTTCCGCCAGGGCGATACCTTCGGCTCGGTCTATGCGGTGCGTTCCGGCGCGCTGCGCACCAGCAGCCTAAGCGATACCGGGGAGGAGCAGATCACCGGCTTCCACCTGCCCAGCGAACTGGTCGGGCTATCGGGCATGGACACCGAGCGCTATCCGGTCTCGGCCCGGGCGCTGGAGACCACCACCGTCTGCGAGATCCCCTTCGAGCGCCTGGACGAGCTCTCCGAGCAGCTGCCGCAACTGCGCCGGCAATTGTTGCGGGTGATGAGCCGGGAAATCCGCGACGACCAGCAGATGATGGTGCTCCTGTCCAAGAAGAGCGCAGACGAGCGCATAGCCACCTTCCTGGTCAATCTCTCGGCGCGCTTCCATGCCCGTGGCTTTTCCGCCCAGCAATTCCGCCTGAGCATGTCGCGCAACGAAATCGGCAACTTCCTCGGCCTGGCGGTGGAAACCGTGTCGCGGGTCTTCACCCGCTTCCAGCAGAGCGGCGTGCTGGCGGCCGAAGGCAAGGAAGTACGCATCCTCGACTCCGCCCGCCTCTGCGCCCTCGCGGGCGGCCAGCTGGAAGGCTGAGCCGCTTGCGCCTGCCGCTCAGCCAGCAACAGGCGCCCGGCCCCTTTAGAAGCTGTAGCTGACCGTCGCGGTCACGTTGCGCTCCTCCCCGAAATAGCAGAAGTCCAGGCTATAGCAGGACGCCACATAGTCCTTGCCCATCAGGTTGTTGGCATTGACCCGCGCCGTGAGCCCCGGCAGCCCGAGCCGGGTGAAGTCATAGGCGAGCATGGCATCCACCAGGGTGTAGGCCGGTACCTTACGGGTGTTGGCCTTGTCCGCCCAGCTGGTGCCCACGTAGCGCGCCCCGGCGCCGACGCTGAACCCCGCCAGCGGTCCGGCCAGCTCGTACTCACCCCACAGCGACGCCTGGTGGCGTGGCGCCTGGTTCGGCGTGTTGCCCTGGTTGCCATCCAGCGCCTGGGTGTACTCGATGTCGGTGAAGGTGTAGCTGCCCAGCAGCTTGAGGCGCTCGGCCAGCTGCAGATGGCCTTCCAGCTCCAGGCCACGGGAACGGATCTCGCCTACCGAGGAATAGAAGTCTTCCTGCGGCAGCTTGGTCGCCACGTTTTCCTGGGTGATGTGGAACAGCGAGGCGGTGTAGAAGCTGGTGCTGCCCGGCGGCTGGTACTTCAGGCCCAGCTCCCACTGCTTGCCCTCGGTGGGCTCCAGGGGATTGCCCGCCGCGTCGTTGTAGGCATTGGGATTGAAGGACGTGGAATAGCTCAGGTAGGGCGCCAGGCCATTGTCGAACAGATAGAGTGCCCCGGCCCGCCCGCTGGCCTGGCCGCGGCGCGCGCTGCTGCGCGTACCCGCCAGACGATCCTCGATGCCGATCTCCACCCAGTCCTGGCGCAGACCCAGGGAAAAGCGCCAGCGATCCAGCTCGATGAGATCCTGCAGGTAGACGCCGGTCTGCGCCAGCTCGCGGCGGTATTCGGTGCCGGGTGAGATGGTCACCTGACCGCCGTAGCTGGGCTCGAAGGCGTCCAGCGGATCCGCCGTGCCACTGGGCCAATCCACATGGGTCCAGCGACGCTGGTAGTCCAGTCCGGCGAGCAGGGTGTGCCGGCTGCCGGCCCAGTCGAAGTCCGCCTGGACCAGATTGTCCAGGGTATAGGCGTGCAGGTTCTCGCGGCCGCCGGAGTAATAGCGATTGAGCAGATTGCTGTCGCCGACATAGCCGTAGCCATAGACCTGCTCCAGCTCAACCCGCGACTTGGCGTAGCGGAAGTTCTGCCGCGCGCTCCAGACGTCGTTGAATCTGTGCTCGAACTGATAGCCGACCATCTGCTGGGTCCGCTCGAACTTGTCGTGATCGGGCTCGCCGTCGAAGAAATGGTTGCTGATGTAGCGACCGTTGCGCCGATAGAGACTGCCCTCGGCCGGTACCCCGCTGTGGTAGCCACCGTCCGGGTCCTTTTGCAGATAGGCCTGCAGGGTCAGGGTGGTGTCGTCGCTCAGGTCGATGGCTAGGCTGGGCGCCAGGGCATAGCGCTCTTCTTCCACGTGGTTGAACTGGGTATCGCTGTGCTGGGCGAGGCCCACCAGGCGATAGGCGATACGCCCCTCCTCGTCCAGCGGCCCGCCGAAATCAAAGCCGGCGCCGCGCTGGCCGAGATTGCCCAGCATGGCCTGGACCTGGTGATAGGGCTGGTACAGCGGCTTCTTGCTGGTGAGCGCCACCAGCCCGCCTGGCAGGCTACGGCCATAGAGCACCGAGGCCGGCCCCTTCACCACGTCGATGCGTTCGAGAAAATAGGGATCGACCTGCAGCGAGCTGAAGGTGCCGCTGTCGCCCATGGTCTTGAGGCCGTCGAGAAAGACATTGTCGACGCTGTTGTCGGCGAAGCCGCGCATCACCACATAGTCATAGCGATTGGACGCGCCGATCTGGCCGGTGAAGATGCCCGGGGTGTACCTCATGGCCTGCTGCACGGTCTTGGCGCCTTGCTCATCGATCTGCTCGCGGGTCACCACCGAGACCGACTGGGAGGTTTCCAGCAGCCCCTTGCTGGTCTTGGTGGCCACGTTGCTATGGGTCGCCAGGTAGCCATCGGTCTCGCCCAGGGCATTGCCCAGGGCGAAGCCGGTCACCGTGGTGTCGTTCAGGGAGGTCACGCCGGTCGCGGCCACCGACTCCAGGCGATAGCTGCCATCGGCCTGGCGCACCGCCTGCAGGCCGCTGCCCTGGAGGATCTGCTGGAAGCCTTCGCCCGGTGTGTAGCGGCCCTGCAGCCCCGGACTGCGGCGCCCCTCCAGACTTTGGGCTGGTGCCGAGAGCAGTACGCCACTCTGGGCGGCGAAGGTGCTGACCACGGTGGCCAGGCTGCCTGCCTCGATCCGGTATTCCTGAGCTGGGGGCGCGGCCTGGGCCAGGCCCAACGGCGCGACCAGACCGGTAATCCCCAGCGGTACGGCCAGCGCCAGGACACGTGCCGCGCGACGCAGGGGGTGAAGGGTAAAGCGGGGTGGGCAATGCATGGAGGCCTCGAATAACAGATCGTTTCCTCTAAGCCCCACGAGCGCCCAAAAGGGGAACCACCCGCCGCATTTTTTTAAGCGGGCACGAGCTGCACCCACCAGGGCAGGCGCCGCTCCACCCGCACCGGGAGGCTATCGGCCAGGGCTGCCAGGGCGCGATCGGTGTCGCCCAGTGGATAGCTGCCTACCACGCGCAGTCCGGCGACCGTGGCGGTGCAGGTCAGCAGCCCTGGGCGATAACGCCCGAGTTCCTCCACCAAGGCCTGCAACGACCAGTCGTCCACCACCAGCCGCCCCTGGCGCCAGAGCTGACGACCCGGATCGACGCGACCCAGCGGCCGCACCCCGTTCACGGTCATCAGGGCGCGAGCCCCTTCAGCCAGGACCTGAGGGGGTGCCTGTAGTGGCAACAGCTGGAGGATGCCGCTATAGGCTGCGACCTCCAGCCCGTCCTCGCGCGCTCGGACCGCGCAACAGCCCGGGCCAGGACGCACCTGACCGACCGCCGTGTCCAATTGCAGGACCGCCGCCCCGCGCCGACTTTCCAACAGCACCTCGCCGCGCAATAGCCGCCAGCGGATTGAAGTCTCCCGCGCCAGCTGGCTGTCGGTGTTGAGCCAGCCCCGCACCCCAGTGGCGAGGTCGAAGGCACGGATCTCACCGACTGCCGTGCTCAGATCAGCACCCTGCCCTAGCCGCCAGTCGTCCGGACGATTCCAGCCCAGTGCCAGGCCACCCAGGGCCAGGCCCAACACCTTGAGCGCACGGCGCCGCCCCAGGGTCTCGCGCCGCGCCAGTGCCAGGCGTCCTGACACCGGCAGACCCGCGAAGCGGGCGCTGATCTCCTCCACCCGTGCCCAGGCGACGGCGTGGCGAGTGTCCGCCTGGAGCCAACGCTCCCAGGCGCGCTCGGTGGCGGGATCCACCTCGTCGGCAGCCAGCTCAGCAAACCAGAGCGCCGCCTCTTCCAGCGGTTCACCGCGGCCAGGGTTCAGGGCACTCAAGAGACCAGTTCCAGGCAGTGGAGCATGGCTTGCGCCATGTACTTCTTGACCATCCGCTCCGACACCCCCAGACGCTGGGCGATGAGGGCATAGGTGAGGCCTTCGAGCTGCGCCAGCAGAAAGGCCTGGCGCACGCGACTGGGCAGGCGATCGAGTAGCGCATCGAGTTCGGTGAGGGTTTCCAGGATCAGCGCTTGGGCTTCCGGCGAAGGCTGTACCTCCTCGGGTCGCGTGGCCAGGGCCTCCAGATAGGCGCGCTCCAGCGCCTGGCGGCGCCAATGATTGGCCAGCAATCCCTGGGCAACGGTAGCGAGAAAGGCGCGCGGTTCACGCAGGCGTTCCAGCTCGGTTTCTCGCGCCAGCAGCCGGACGAAGGTATCCTGGGCCAGGTCGGCCGCCTGCCCCAGGCAACCCAGCCGCCGCTGCAGGCGCTCGCGCAGCCAGCCGTGGTGGTCCAGGTAGAGGGTCCGGATTTGTCCGTGCCGGTCGGACTCGAGCGTCTGCATCACCATCCTCGGAAGCAGCTGACTTCCAATAATGATAATGCTTCTCGATCACAAGATACAGAGCTGTCATCCTTTCAGGGTGACGGGATAGTACGGCGCTAGAGCGAGATCGGCTTGCGCCCAGCGAAGGCGTGGGTCAGGGTTCCGCCGTCGACCAGATCCAGCTCGCCGCCCAGGGGCACGCCATGGGCGATCCGGGAGATGGTCAGGCCCTTGGGCGCCAGCAGCTGGGCGATGTAGTAGGCAGTCGCCTCGCCTTCCACCGTGGGGTTGGTGGCGATGATCATTTCCTGGAAGCCGCCCTCGCTGACGCGCCGTTCGAGTTCGGGCACGCCGATGGCGTCCGGACCCAGACCGTCGATGGGCGACAGGTGCCCCTTGAGCACGAAGTAGCGCCCGCGATAGCCGGTCTGCTCCACGGCGAAGACGTCCATGGGGCCCTCGACCACGCACAGCAGGCTGTCGTCACGCCGGGTATCGCTGCAGAAGCCGCAGATCTCGCTTTCGCTCAGGGTACGACACTGGCGGCAGTAGCCTACCCCTTCCATGGCCGCGCTGAGGGCACTGGCCAGGCGCAGGCCGCCCTGGCGTTCGCGTTCGAGCAGTTGCAGGGCCATGCGCTGGGCAGACTTCTGGCCAACACCGGGCAGGACCCGGAGCGCATCGATCAATTGGCGGATCAGGGGACTGAAGCTCATGGACTACCGTATTGGAAGGCGGGAGAAACGGGTGTCCAGCGGACACCCGGAGCTGGAGCGTCTTAGAAAGGCATCTTGAAGCCGGGCGGCAACTGCATCCCGGAGGTCATGCCGGACATCTTGTCCTGGCTATTCTGCTCGATCTTGCGGACCGCGTCATTCACCGCGGCGGCGATCAGGTCTTCGAGGATTTCCTTGTCTTCCTGCATCAGGCTGTCGTCCAGGCTGACGCGCTTGACGTCGTGTCGGCCGGTCATGACGACGCTGACCAGCCCGGCGCCGGATTGGCCGGTCACTTCGGCGTTCGCCAGCTCTTCCTGCATCTTCTGCATCTTTTCCTGCATCTGCTGGGCCTGCTTCATCAGGCCGGCCATGCCACCTTTCATCATGTCTGCTACCTCGAACTATGAATGGAAAACCGGTCAGGCTTGGGTGTCGACCGGCTCGATGGTACCCGCGCGCACCGTGGCGGCGAACTGTTGCATCATCTGGCGGATGAGCGGGTCGTCCTGGATGGACTGCTCCGCCAGCCGCTGTCGCTCCGCCCGGCGCCTGGCGGCGGCCTGGGCGGGCGTCTCCTGCTCGGGGGTCTGGATGGTGACCTCGAGCGTGATTGTACGTCCCTGCTGCTGGTTCAGCGCATCGTTGAGCCGGCGCTGCTGGTTGGCGTTGAACAGGGCGCTCTGCGCCGGATCCAGGTGCAGATGCCAGCGATCGTCATCTACTGCCACCAGGGTGCAGTTGGCCGCGATGCTGGCGGTCAGACCGCCCAGCTTGAGATCGGGGAACAGCGCCTGCCAATCGGCCGCGAGGCCCGTGGCCGGCTGCACCGCAGGCGCTGGAGCCGCGGCTACCTCGTCGACCGCCGGTTCGCCAAGGCTGTCGAGATAGTCGTCCAGCCCTACTTCGTAGTAATCCTCGGCTGGCGGCGGCTCTTCGTCACCGTCCAGATCGTCACCGGAGGTGTCCGCCGGCAACTCGGCGATTACCGTCGCCGCAGGGGTCGTCTCGACCCGGGGCGTGGCAGGTGCGCTGGGCGTCGCCTGGGGCGCTGGCGTAACGGGCCGCGCCACCGGAGCCGGCGCCTTTGCCGCCTCGACTACTGGTTGCGCAGGTTCCCCCCAGGGAAGATCGACCAGCGACTCTTTAGGGGTGGTATTACCCGAAGATGGCGATGCCTGTTTCAGCGCGGGTGCCGTTTGAGGCGAGGCTGCAGGCGCTGCCGGCGTCGGGACCGCTGCGGCCACCGGACGGGGATTGGAGTCAGCCGTGGCCGGGCTGGCTCCCGTCGTCTTTAAGGCCGGTCGCTCGGGGATGGCCGCACCCGCCGGCCGGAAGGCCAGCATGCGCAGCAGGACCATCTCGAAGCCGTGCCGCGGGTCCGGCGCCAGCGGCAGATCGCGCCGGCCAACCAGACCCAACTGGTAATAATATTGGACGTCTTCCGCCGGCAGCGTCTGCGCCAGGGTCAACACCCGCTCGCGATCGCCCTGGCCATTGTCCACCGCATCGGGCAACACCTGGGCGATGGCCACGCGGTGCAGCACATTGAGCAGCTCGGCCAGAACACCGCCCCAGTCGGGACCCTGCTCGGCCAGATGGCGGACTGCGTCCAGCACGGCGCGCCCATCCCCTTCCAGCAGGGCCTGGAGCACGTCGTAGACCTGGCCATGGTCGAGGGTGCCGAGCATGGCGCGCACGTCCGCAGCCAATACCTTGCCCTCGCCAAAGGCGATCGCCTGGTCGGTCAGGCTCATGGCATCGCGCATGGAGCCATCGGCCGCGCGCCCCAGCAGCCAGAGGGCGTCGTCCTCGAAGGGAATGCTTTCCGCGGCAAGTACGTGCTGAAGATGGGCAACGACCCGCTCCGGCGGCATGTTCTTCAGCGAGAACTGCAGGCAGCGCGAGAGGATGGTGACCGGCAGCTTTTGCGGATCGGTAGTAGCGAGCAGGAACTTGACGTGGGGCGGCGGCTCTTCCAGCGTCTTGAGCAGAGCATTGAAGCTGTGGGTGGAGAGCATGTGCACCTCGTCGATGAGGTACACCTTGTAGCGACCACGGGACGGCGCGTACTGCACGTTCTCCAGCAGCTCACGGGTGTCTTCCACCTTGGTACGGCTGGCGGCATCCACCTCGATCAGATCGACGAAACGGCCTTCGTCGATCTCGCGGCATACCGAGCAGCTACCACAGGGCGTCGAGCTGATCCCGGTCTCGCAATTCAGGCACTTGGCCAGGATCCGCGCGATGGTGGTCTTGCCCACCCCGCGGGTTCCGGTGAAGAGATAGGCGTGGTGCAGCCGCTCGTTATCCAGCGCGTTGATCAGCGCCTTGAGCACATGGGTCTGGCCGACCATTTCGCGGAACGACCGCGGGCGCCATTTGCGCGCAAGAACCTGGTAACTCATCGAGACCTGATCAGGAGAAGACGTGGGGGGAGCACATGCTAACGAAGAGGGGCCACGAATGCATCCCGTGGCGTGGCACCAAGGCGATGCCACGAGGACTTCGGCTACCTCGTTAGATGGAGGTAGCCAGGGGGATTTTCAAGCGATCAGGAGGAGAAATGGCGCCGAAAAGGCCGTCTCAGGCACGCAGGCAGCACTCTTCGCCGTCTGCGAGGACCACACTGGAGACATAGGCCGCGAGCGCATCTAGCTGGCTACGCAGCCGGGTAACGGTCGCGTTCAGCTGGAAGGGGTTGTTCGCCTCCTCATTGGTCAGGTTGATCCTGATCAGCAGGAGCGGCTCTTGAGGATGAAAGATCTGCGCCACTAGGGTAGCGGGAGAATCGCGCCGGCAATCGATACGATAGGGTTGCAAGCCATAGCTAAGGGCGCGTCCTGCGCTTTCGAGTCCGTTCTTCACGAGGGATCCTTGGACATTCGTCCAGTATTGATATTCATCGCTCATGATGGCACGGAGCCATGATCCAAAACAGTGCATTTCGTCACTTAAACCCTGTGAAGGGGTTAGCGCATTGAAAAGGATCGAAACAGGAGAGGAGTAGCGCGGAGGGAAAAGCAGAAGGAAAAAACGAGGGGGAGAAATGGAGGTGGCCCCGCCAGCCACACCCCGGCACACGACATCACCGCTGCGGCTGCTCCCTTCCGGGCCTGACCGGGTAATGTGCAAGCACACCGGTTGATCGTTGAACCGCTCTAGATAGCAGGTTCTGGGCAATTTGGGATTTTACCTCCATTCGATGCTCAACACACGATTCCTGAGGTGGCGGCTTTGTCACACATTGGTGTCACACAGGCCTGTCACACATGTACGTCATTCGCAGAGGTTCGACCTACTACCTCAACGTTCGCATCGGCGATCAGCACTTACGAATCAGCCTAGGGATACAGGAGCGACGAGCAGCCATCTTCAAAGCCACGGCGATAGCTCAGCAGGTCGATGAACATCGGTCTACGTACCCGGAAGCCACCTACAGCGAGCTACAGGCACTGTGTAGGAATATGGTGCTGACGGAGAGACTCGAACGTCTGCCCTCTCCGCCTCCCAATCGTGTCAGTCCTCCTCTACCAGTCATGGCAAACGGACCGCTGCTGAGCAGGCTTGCAAAGGAGTACGTAGCTGAAGGGAAGCAAGGAGCCTGGAGGCAAGGACAGATAGCTGACGTAGAGCGCACCATCCAAGACTTCTTTGCTTTGATGGGTGATATGGAGGCGGAAGTCTTCGATCAAAAACAGGCCAGGACACTAAAGGAAAGGTTATCCCGCTGCCCTCGGTACTACGGCCTGCGTCCTGAATTCAAAGGCAAGACGCTGCTGGAGATTGTGGAGTCTGGGCATCAGTACGAGACCATCACACCAGTCACCATCAACAACCGGCTACGAAAGCTGACCTCCTGGATGAACTGGTGCGTCTCCAATGGATACCTGCAAGCTAACCCCCTGAGGGGAATGAAGGTAATGGAGGCATCAGCTAAGGATGCACGCCTACCCTTCGATCAACGAGACATCGCCACCCTCCTCAACCATAGCTCTCTTACTAAGGAAGCTAGGAAGAATCCCTGGAGGTATTGGCTACCCCTCTTAGCCCGAACCACAGGGGCACGCTTGGAGGAGCTAGCTCAGCTCTACCTTGAGGACATCGTGGAAGAGCAAGGCATCACCTGTATCAAGATCGATGACGCTAGGCCAGACCAGAAGCTCAAGAACCCATCCAGCCGACGAGCCATCCCTTTGCATCCCGACCTGCTAGAGATCGGGTTACGTGACCACCTAGAAGACTTGAGGCAGGCAGGACAGGAAAGGCTGTGGCCTGAGCTGAAGGCTGTCAGAGGCAAGTACGGATATGCCGTGTCGAAGTGGTTTGGCGTCTACAGGCACAAGCAGGGGATCACCGATCCTCGAAAGACCTTCCATAGCTTCAGGCACTCATTCATAGACGACATGAGAGAGGCAGGGATCGCCGATAGCCTACTTAAGGACTTGGTAGGTCATGGGGATACAGCAGTGACCTTTGCGGTGTACGGGAAGCGTCGCTTCATTGAGCAGATGCTAGCAGCAGTGAGCCAGATAAAACTGACCATAAACCCACTATAAACGTTACATTATAACACCTAGACCCAAGGGCCATTCTGACGCTACCCAGTAACCACGCACCTTGTAGCACGTCTGTGGCCCGTTTATCGTTCCCCTCCCCCTCGTTTGCTAAGCACTGGCAGCTCGATTTCTGCACGCGCTTCACATCCTAACGACCTCCTGAAGCTGCCTATTATCAAGCTTTACAAAGTCATTACAGTTCCCTGACGACTCTGTATTCAAACGACTGTCTGAAGGCTTGGTCCCAGCAAAATCGTGAGGAGATTGCTATGAAACGTACTACCCCTCTCTGCGAGGTCAGCACGAACAAAGACCTGCTAGAGCAGCAGCTAGCTACGCGGAAAGCCAGCCTGGAACGTGCCAAGGTGGACTTGCACCAGCGCTTCTCCGCTTATGCCAAAGAAAAGGAGTGTGTCACCGCTCTTGAACATGCTTTGGCAAAGGCACACCGGTTCCTCTAGGGATCATCAATCGACCGTTAAACGATACCGCTCATCCGACACTTTCATTGGTATCAACAAATGGGCTAAACAACTATTTGATACCTTGGTAAGCTGATCCCTCCTTTATTGATACCGAGGGATCGAGATGAGCCGTACGTTCCTATATGCCCGCGTCTCCACTGCCGACCAAACCACCGACAACCAGTTGCTCGAAGTACAGCAGTCAGGCTTTGCCGTGGACCCTCGCCGAGTAGTGGTTGAGACGGTATCCGGGTCTACCCAAGCTAGTGAGCGCAAAGGCTTCCAGAAGCTGCTAGAGCGCATGGAGCATGGAGATACCCTGATCGTTACCAAGCTCGACCGACTGGGCCGTAACGCTATGGACGTACGCAGCACTATAGAGAAGCTATCTGAGGAAGGAATCCGTGTTCACTGCCTAGCCTTGGGCGGAGTAGACCTCACCAGTGCAGCAGGCAAGATGACCATGCAGGTGCTATGTGCTGTAGCTGAGTTTGAGCGTGACCTGCTGATAGAGCGTACCCATGCTGGTCTGGAGCGAGCGAAGGCAGAAGGCAAGAAGCTGGGAAGACCTGAAGCTGTAGACACTACTGAGAAGGTACAGGCAGCTAAGACACGCGGATTGACTCAGAGCCAAGCTGCCAAAGACCTTGGCGTAGGTATCGCAACGGTTAAACGTCATTGGAACAAGGGGTGAACCTTCCACCGTTATCGCAATCATAGTAGGTATGAGTGCTCCAACTCTCATAGACCTTAGCCCCGCCATAGAGCGGGGTTTCTTTTGCCTGCTACCTCACTACATCCTAACTCCAAGCGTTGCACTGAGAGGCGTTTAGGTGGCCTATGCTCAATATTTGAATAAGTCCAAAGGAATACAGCTGCTATCCCAGCTTTCAACTTAACGCTGGGTCGCCCTCGACGATATTTACCCTATCCATGCATACCGACTATCCGATACTTAACGGTAGTTATTTTAGCGGGGGGAGGAATTCAAACAACACAGAACTACCGTCTGTCTGATTGATATGTAGGGATAAACGGCTGCAACCCTTGGTATTACTGAGTTCTTATATAAACGCTAACTTTAGGCTATGCAACTAACTATATACAATACAGAAAATCCACGTTATAATAAGCATATAGGGATAGAGAAAGTTATCGGCCCCGGCGGGTTTTAGATATGCACTTTATTAGTTGCAAAATAGCAACTTTGGCAGTATAATAGAGTGAAGAAAAAGAGATATATCTTAACCCTCTAATGTATAGCTAAATACTTACATGCAGTTAAGATATTTGCAGTATTCAAGATTGACCCTCCTGCCTTATAATTAAAGAATAGACAACACGAATAGAACATCCTTGATTGGGTGTTTTTCTGTAGGCGTAAGATTCCCGGGCTGATCATTCCCTTTGTAAGTGATTCGTGGGAGCAACCACCCTCCCCGCTGGCACGGTTAAAATGCTCTCCAATAAGAAAATACAACGCCGTATTCATTCCGTCGTTGGGGCGTCTCTTGCTGCCCGTACCTCCTCTTATGTGGCTCTCAGTTCTAAACCGTCTGTGAATCGTCCAGCAGGCAACGATAACGTGTGAGTTAGGCGTTGCCACCTAATACTCCTCCAGCTCTTGCTATAGAGCTTTGACATCTTTCAGTGTGTTCGCCATGAGATGTCCTTTTATTCGTTTTACCCTGTCGGATGACTTAATCGGCAGGGTTCGCTCGTTCAAAATAAATAATTTCTCGTTTGAGGATATGAAAAATGACAATAAAAACTATACGCCACTGCTTGTGGTGCTCGTTGGAAATGGAGTGTGCTTCAGCAGGTAAGCTGATCTGTTCCAAATCTTGCCACGGAAAGATGCATCGCCATCGGCTGAAGCTTGGGATTAGCAACAAAGAAATGATTCAACAACTAAAACAACAGAGGTTAGAAAATGAAACAACAGCGTAATAACGACGTTCCACTGCACCTAAGCTTGAAGAGCAGCAATCTCCAATACCTAAACCAATTGGCAGCAGAGAACAGGCTTTCTGCATCTGACATGTTAAACCTGATATTAAACAGGCTACGGGATACGGAACTTTACGAGCTGTTAAGTAGAGCTGATTAGTCCCATGGTTCTCACAGATACTCCCCGTAGCTCTCCCAGACACTCGGGCGTAGCTCTCCCAGACCCCGTAGTAATAATGAATATAGAGATAAAGAATATAAAGATAAAGAATAAAGAAAGGAGAAACGATTTTATGACTTAACACTGAGAAGCTTAGTCCCTCTTAGCTTGGTCTGCGACCTGCGCACGAAGGCCTAATAGAGTAAGAGCAAAAACAGATATTCTTTTTAATCTTATATTCTTTCTGTGCCAAGCTCATGCATTTGTGTTGTTTGAGTGTCAGGGCTTTTAGCCTTTATACATTTGTTGTTTGGTGTAGAGATCGAAGATCGATAGAGAAATAGATTCCCCGAGTGTCTGGCAGACCTACGGGATTATCAAAGAGGAATTATAAATGGAAAATACAGTACGCATCAGACTTGGTGAGCAAGCTACTCAAAGCCTGTTCGAGATCATGAAGCTTTTGAACAAAGACAGTGCAACCCATACAGCCAACATTATTATCAATCAATACTTAAATCAACTCCGTGCTCTTGAGGGCCTAAAAAATGAACACTCAGTTATTTGCTAAATCAGAAAAAGAACTATCTCCCTACTTCGCTGTTTATCGAGAGATTCTAACTGCTACCGGCTGGAAAGGATGGGAGCAGGTAAAACTAAAGAGCCCTGAAGGCAAGATGATCGCTACCGGAGAGGTCCTTGAGGTTGTCCATCCTTTCTCTTGTGAAGACAAGATTCTTTGGTGCTGGATGCTGGACCGCTTTCAGTTTTTCAAAGAAGGTAAAAATATCTGGTTTGATAACCAGGACGAGATTGCAGCCTATACCGGCATCAGCGTCTCCACTGTCAAACGATTTATCAAGAAGCTCAGTGTATCTGGCGTGCTGATCATCAAGCCCAAGCCCATGGGTGGTGCTCGCGTTAGCAACTCGTATGTCATCACTAAAGACTTGGTGTTGGTGCAGAAGGAAGACATCGCTCCCAAGGCCCCTATAAGCCCGCAGGTTGAACGATCAGAAGAAAGTAATATCAGTGCTCAGCCTGACGTATACGTGGAGCCTCAGGCCGCTGGTGAAGTTTGGGCTAATGAACCCCTACCGCTGGAAGATTATGAAGGTATTGAATTTTCTATTGAAGCAGAGAGCAGTAGCTATGAGGACTGGGAGTCAACTGAGGTTGAAACCGCAACAGCACCAGCGAAAGTGGAAGTCTCAGATATCAAGATCGATCTCTCATCGATGCCACTAAGTCGATGGAATCGGAATGGTCGCGAAATCAGTGATCAACTTTTTGACTGGTTTGAGGATAATGGATTTTACATTGAGGATTGCCGGACAGGACAAGTGCTTCATAACAGTAGTAAACGTCGCTATGTAATGAGTGGCAAAGACCTCATCCCTCTGTCTGCTAACCTTGCAAGCTTAGACGAACAAGACGAAACTTTTCTTCCTTTCTAAATATCACCCAAAACTAAATCTCAAAAGAATTTGAACGAAAGTTCAGATAAAGGGTGCTCTTTCGCCCAAACAAAAACTAAACTTAATATTCGGAGTATCAAATGATCAACACTTTTCAAAACCAATTCAACGCTGCTCTAACCACCACTGACATCAAGTTTAACCAGGGTAGTCTTGATGCTGCTATTGCCAACCGTGTCGACCTCTATAAAACAGGAATGGGTTCCCAGGAACGAATTAACGCCCAAATCCTACCTGAGCTTATCACTAAGGTTTCTGAACTCCTTAACGAAGGGTGGACCTTTACCGATTGGAAGGCACCACATTCCGGAGTGGTAGGTAGCTGCTACGTCTACCTTAAGAAGTCCCCTGCTCTGCAAGCTGAAGACATCCAATTCATCGAAGATAAGCTTACTGAGGTGTATGAGCAAAAAGTATTTGAGAACTATGAAGCCGAGAAGAATCGTCTAGTTCAAGCTGCCCTCCAAGAAGCTCGCCGTAAGGATGCTGAGGAGCAGGCCAAGAAGGAACAAAGCCGGATGGACAAGCTGGAAAAGGAAGCTATTGCAACCCTTGAAAAGCAGCTACAGGGGCAAGAGTAATGGCTACCAAACTCTTCCCTAAAAAACCCTCTCACTTTGCGGATCGTGTCATCAATCCACGTCCCCAGCCAGCTCCTAAGGATAATAAATAATGTCCCACTTTGCAGACCGTATTATGAAGATGAAGCCTACTGAATACGTAGTGAAGCTAACCAAACCAACCGCCGGATTAGAGAAAAAGACTTCTGCCGAGGAGAAAGCAGCAATTAATCGTTTGCTTGAACAGGCAGGAATGATCAAAAAGAGCAAACAGTATTCTGCTCCTATTGAAGTATTTATGGTTTCAGATGATGGGCGGGTTGAACTGACCAAGATGAATGTAGAAGGCGCAGCAATCCTTAAGTCATACGGACTGACCTTTATTCCTGCTGACGGTCTTTCAATGCTGACTTTCAAGCTTGCTCAACAGTATGGCGGGGAGAAGGTATCGCTTTCCCAGATGCTGAAATGCGCAAGCTTTAAAGAGCAATATAATAAAGCCAAGTAAAAATAATCATATCGCACAAGGAAGTGCATCTATAGGATAACAATAATGTCAACGACTGCTATTGCCGAGTATTACGCTCGTTTAGGAATTTCAGTTAACAAAACTCAGTTTAGGCAAGCAGATGCCGCCCTGGATCGTATTTATCAATCAATGCAAAAACTGAAAAGTGAGTTTAGTAAAGGCATTGCTATTAATCCCAAGCTGCAATTCAACAGCCTTCAATTTCAAAAGTCGATTCAACAAGCGCTAAATAAAGTATCAAAGCTTACAACCTTCAACATCGATAAATTCACTGTTGACGGCTCTCGCCTAACAAGCTCTCTACAGAGCGCAATCCGGCGTGCTGAATATGGTGCTGGCTCGCTACGTGTGAAGGCCATTGTGGAACGTTCTACTGTGTCCCAGGGAGCACGTGCAGTAGCGAATCAAGCTCATGGTAATGCAGGTGTAGGCACTCGCCTCAACGGTGGCGTAGGGGGCCTTGTAGGGGCCGGTAGAGCCGGTATTGCGGGACTCGCGGCTTACAGTGGATACGAAGCTATCCAGGGCCTACAGAATCAGATGGACCAGATTCAACAAAACGTCGGCAAGTATGAGATGCAACGCTTGCAGCTGGGCGCCAGCGTAGGAGGATCTGCTCAACGTCGGTGGCATAACGCTGAGGCTTTGAACAACATTGCCAACTACACCGGCACCCGCTCAGAGGATCAGATCCAGGGCTACACGAAATTTCAGAAGCAGGCGATGCAATCCGGGATGTCTGCGAGGGCAGCAATTGATTTTTACACCGATATGGCCGTTTCGACACGTGGTAATGGTGGTGATCAGCAGTCTATCGAGAGGCAAGCCTATGCAAGTCAACAAATTTTAGGGTTGGGCTATCTAAGATCGGAGGAACTAAATCAACAACTTGCAGATTCTAACCCCGCAATCAAGAAGTACATCCAGCAGGCGTATCTGCAACGTGTTGGCTTCAAAGGAAACGATAGCCAAGCCACTGAGAAATTCACTAAAGACCTTAGTAAGCGCCTAGTGCTGGTTCAAGACGTTCTCAAAGGCTATGACCTGTCTGCCCGCAACGCTGCTCCCCGTGTAGAAGAGCTTGCCAACTCTGTAGAGGGTGCTGCAAACCGCTTAGATAACATCCAGTGGATGGAAAACATCCGACGTGTAGAAGGCCCGTTAACGGAAGCCGTCCGGCGTCGTATCGCAGCAGAGGAAGCATTGTATAAAGCCAGCATTCCCTTGCAGGAAAAGTTTATCGAGTTGGTCAAAATTCCATTCGTGGAAAAAATGACAGAATTTACAAATGGGCTTACAGGTCTTGTAGGCTGGATTGATAAGTTTATGAAGACTCCTGACGACCAGAAAGCAAAGCTTGCTGTTGACACTGCTAAACAGATTGCACCTGAGGCAGCCGGATACGTTGCAGATAATCATCCTGGTATCAAAGCAATTGAATGGCTCTACGATACCCATCCTGTTCTAAAGTTTGCTAAAGATACGGTTGGTGGTTTGTATGATCGAGTGATGGGACCAAGCTGGGGTGATGCCGGTAATCGCTGGACACCTGATTTCTTGGCAAGGTATCAACGTCTCAACTATAGCTACGGCACTCCCTATAGCGACTTTACCTATCCATCCGCCTTGCCCTATACGAACCCTGTTCAGTTCGGTTCAAACCCCGTAGTGGATACACCCGCCTCTGAAGCAATGAGTCAGGTATTGAGCCAAAGCTACAACAGCAATAACACCATCAGCAACGATAACAGCATTATCATCTCACCGGGAGCTATCGTAATTGAAGGTTCTAACCTCTCAGTCCAAGATATGAGTGCTGAATTGGAATCTCAAATCTATGACATCTCACGGCGTATCCAACAAAATGACTATGCCAACGGAATGATCAATTACCCCGCCACTGGTCGATAGACATCTAACAAGAACAATATAGGCCCTTAATTGGGCCTTTTTTATGAGAAGAATATGCAGTATTTCATTTTAAGCAAAAACTCTAATCTTATCCAAGGCTTCATCTCTTCAAGCTTTACCCCTGCAAAAAACGAACAATACAAGTTCATTCTGGCAAGTGATAAAACCCTTGATCTGTATTTTAAATGGGTGAAGAAGAATCCAGATTCTCATCCTGACATCTGTGATCTTGCATCCAAATCAAAATACCTGACAGATGAGTTCAATCCTGCCGGTAGGAAAACATTCCCAACGTTTCCTAAAGAGGACTGGGAGCCAGCCCCTCCAGCAGCTAATGCACGAGAAGCAGCTATCGCCTCTTGGATTGATCTTCATCCTAAAGCTGATGAGCACGATCTACACGAACGATTTAATACAGGTGTCGTGGCAGGCAAGGCTTATATCCAGAAGTATCGTATAGCGCTGTAGAGCCTTCCGTGAGGGCTAAAACCTGCGGCCCCTGGCATAGGTATAGGGCCGCTACTTTTCGTGCTCCACAGGCCGTATAAAGCCTGTATTCAAAACACTAAAATCATCATATCCGAGGTGTCAAATGCGTATTTTCGCAAACTATCAATTTAAAGGTCATCGCTCCAGTATCGAGCTTCCTGTAAAACTCGTTCAACTCTTCAGTGAAAAATATCCTAATCAAAGCATTGGACGGTTCATCAGCAAACTCCTGAAGGATGAGAAATGTAGTTCTGTTGGCTCAAGCCTTGTTCTTTGCCGCTTAGTGGAGGTCCTAGTATGAAGCTAACCTTTCAACACCTTGTTGCTATCACAAACGTTCTACTGATCGCTGTAATTCTATTCCAAATCAATCAAAGCAGTGCTTGGCGTGAAGATTTCAAACGTAGCATTGAGCAGCTGACTGTAGAGACACAGCGAAACCTGTCTGCATTGCAAAGCAGGCTGGAAGGTAAAGTTAACGGTCTAAGTGAGAGCCTTGACCAATACCAGAACAATACCAGTCGTAGCCTACGAATCCTTGAGCAACGCGTGGAGAGTATTGAACGTCGCCCTGCCGTGATCATGAATGGTTTCCAGGGCTATAAGAACTCCGGCAATCAGAACAACAACAATCAATAAGGGGAAATAGAAATGTTAGATGATCTAATCAAGCAAGGTAAGAAAGTGTATGACCTTTACATCTCAGGTGGGAACGTGCCTCCAGAGAATGTAATGACAGCAATCGTAATCCTTGAAAAGATGGATGAGGCTTTGAAAGCTGGAGATAAGAGGAAATATAATTGGCTGTTAAGCAGGCTTGCAGATGTGAAGCTGAAGCTGATTTAAGGTACAAGGGAGGCTCATCACCTCCCGCACCATTCAAATATCCAGCTTACAGGCTTGGGCGAATTTGATAGTGGCCTTAGTGGAACCGCCGATATCGACATTTGTACTAAATTTGGAAGATCCAACCAAACCAAGCATAAATTTGGAATTCGCCGCCTTTAAAGCTTTAAGTACAGTAATAACCTTATCACTATCGGTCTTAACGCCCCAATATTCAGCATTTCGCTCATACATGACACCAGGCATTTTAATAATTGCCGAGTCATCTATTTTTACTAAAACCTCTACCCCTTGACCTTCCGCATTGTTGGCTATCTTGCCTTTTTGGATGTAGGACATGCTTAGTCCATCTTCTGCGCAGTCAAAAACAACTGAACTATAAGCCGTGATCACTCCACCGAGATAAGCTTTTTTGCCACCACTAAAAATGTCATCCTCTGCCTTAGAATACCATTCAGCATTGGCAGAAATGCAGATTCCCATCAGCACAACTACAGACATCCATTTCAATTTCTTCATAGCCCTACACCTTATCCCACATTGCCGAGATATACGAAAACTCAGCATCTATCATATCCAGATACTTTTCCACCTCAGCATCACTCAACGTAGAGATATGCAATTTAGCTCGTCTCACATCGAGAACTGCTACATCTCTTTTTTCCCCAAAAGCCTTACTCATCAAAGCATTATAGATATTGATATGGAGCTTGCTTAGCTGTTCATCTTTGAAGTACAGCTTCACCAAACATGGCTTACCATCTATAAGTATACCCATTTCTGGATTTACGTTCACTTCAACATCCAAGAATTTGTAGATATAAGGCTCAGTCGAGGTCCAAGAGGGCATAAGTTTATTATACCATCTCAAATAGCCTTTAATTGCTTTTGGATAGTTATTCTTCTTATTTGAGTCAGTCAGATTAGCAACCAGACTTTTTAAAGACGCTTCTACGTCTCCATTTTTATGACTTCTTACAACACACTCTCTTAGCGGTTTGTAGAAATCAAATTGTGGAGCATATCCAGTTTTATTTTTTATCTGAGCAATCTTCGTCCGCTTTTTATCAGCAGCGCGACTGATAACATCAACGACTTCAGCAAGACTGAGGCGGGGCATAGCTTTACCATCCGTAGTGAGATATCCATCACATCGGCTAGGTTAGCAGGAGCTTGAGTCGTGGCATGACTATCCAGCGGAGACGAGCGGCTGTATAGGATGACTTTTGCTTGAGGGAGGTAAAGCAGATAGGATCAGCGCCAAGCGCCCTTCTATGTCACACATGAAGGTGCTAAACGGCTGTCACACAAAGGAATCTAGAGCAGAGAATGTCTAAGTAAAACAATTACTTAGCAGAAATGGAGGTGGCCCCGCCAGCCACACCCCGGCACACGACATCACCGCTGCGGCTGCTCCCTTCCGGGCCTGACCGGGTTCACGGTTGATCGTTGCGGGGGGACCGACAGAGCCACCATAACGCCTCACCCTGAGGTGAGGTGCATCATTCTACGCGGTTGGGGCGAAGTTGCAAGTCTTACAAGGACTTAGCTGCAAGGTAACGCGGGAGATCGAAGGCTCAAAGCCGTCTACCCGCCCTGCCCCGCAGCGACGCTACCGGCCCTGGGCGTCGAGGATCTGCAGGAAGGCCGCCTCATCCAATACCTTCACCCCGAGCTCCGTGGCCTTGGTCAGTTTGGAGCCCGCCCCCGGGCCGGCGACCACCACGGCGGTCTTGGCCGACACCGAACCCGAGACCTTGGCCCCCAGGGCTTCCAGTCGCTCCTTGGCTTCATCGCGACTCATGGCCTCCAGCGTCCCGGTGAGCACCCAGGTCTGACCGGCGAAGGGCAATCCCTGCACAACCTGGCGCGTGCTATCCCAGTGCATGCCGAAGGCCTTGAGCTGTGCCTCGATGGTCAATGCCTTGGCTACCTTGTCCGCCTCGGCGAAGTATTCGCGCAGTCCCTGCTTAGCCCGCTCGTTGAGTCCCGCGAGCGTCTTGAAGGTCAGCCAGTCCTGGGAGCCCTCGATCAGCGCGGCCAGGCTGGGAAAGGCCGTGGCGAGGGTCTTGGCGCCGGTCTTGCCCAGATAGGGAATATGCAATTGGTCGAGGAAATCGGCGAAGCTGGCATAGCCGGAGAACTCGGCGTGGACCTCAGCCTCGTCGGCCAGCTCGATACCATTGGCCAGCAGCGCTTCCAGCACGTCACGGTTGTGCGTGGACTGGAAGAAGTTGTGGATCTCGAAGGCCACTTCAGGCCCGATATCGGGCAGATAGATCAGCACCTCGGGCAGCGCCTCGCGAATGCGCTGCAGACTGCCCAGGGCGCGCGCCAGGCGTTTGGCCGTCTCCTCACCCACCTCGGGAATCCCCAGGGCGAAGATGAAGCGGGCCAGCGCCGGCTTGCGACTGGCTTCGATGGCGGCTAATAGGTTGCGACTGGAAAGCTCGGCGAAGCCTTCGAGCTCGACGACCTGCTCGTAGGTCAGGGTGTACAGGTCGGCCGGCGACTTCACCAGGTCCCGGTCTACCAGTTGCTCGACGATGCGATCGCCCAGGCCATCGATGTCCATGGCCCGCCGCGAGGCGAAATGAATGATCGCCTGCTTGAGCTGGGCCTGGCAGGCCAGACGCCCCACGCAGCGATAGACCGCGCCCTCGCTCACCGACTCCTTGCCCTTGCCGCGCTTGATCAGCTGGGTGCGCTCCACCGCAGAACCGCATACCGGGCAATGGGTGGGGATCTCCACCGGCCGGGCATCCGCTGGCCGCCGCTCCGGTACCACCTGCATGATCTGCGGGATGACGTCCCCGGCGCGGCGCACGATCACGCTATCGCCGATCATCACCCCGAGGCGAGCGATCTCATCCATGTTGTGCAGGGTGGCGTTGGTCACGGTGACGCCCGCCACCTGTACCGGCTTGAGACGGGCGACCGGGGTGATGGCCCCGGTGCGCCCCACCTGGAATTCGACATTGAGCAGCTCGGTCAGCTCTTCGCGAGCGGGAAACTTGTGCGCCAGCGCCCAGCGCGGCTCCCGCGCGCGAAAACCCAGCTCACCCTGCCAGTCGAGACGGTTGACCTTGTAGACCACACCGTCGATCTCGTAGGCCAGGGCATCCCGCCGCTGGCCGATGTCCTGATAGTAGGCACGACAGCCCTCGGCGCCCTGCACCTTGCGCAGCTCCCGACTGATGGGAATGCCCCATTCCCGGAGCCGCTGCAGGATGTCGTACTGGGTCTCCGGCAGCGCCCCGCCTTCGACGCGACCAAAGCCATAGGCGCAGAACTCCAGCGGACGCTGGGCGGTGATGCGCGAATCCAGTTGGCGCAGACTACCGGCCGCGGCGTTACGCGGATTGGCGAAGGTCTTACCGCCGCTCTCCATGGCCCGGGCGTTGAGTGCCTCGAAGCCAGTGCGGGACATGAATACCTCGCCGCGCACCTCCAGCACCGCCGGCCAGCCTTCGCCCTGTAGGCGCAGCGGAATATTGCGGATGGTGCGGACATTGGCGGTGATGTCTTCGCCGGTGGTGCCGTCGCCACGGGTAGCGCCCCGGGTCAGTACGCCCTCCTCGTACAGCAGGCTGACGGCCAGGCCGTCGAGCTTGGGTTCACAGGTATATTCCACCCCCGAATCCGGTCCGGCGAAGTCGGTCTCGCCGAATTCCTCGCGCAGGCGCTTGCCGACGCTGCGGTCGAAGCCCTGCAGATTCTCGTCGGCGAAGGCATTGCCCAGGCTGAGCATGGGCACCTCGTGACGGATGGTGCCGAAGGCCGCCAGTGCCGAACCGCTAACCCTCTGGGTGGGCGAGTCGGGCGTCACCAATTCGGGATGCTCGGCCTCCAGGGCCTTGAGCTCGCCGAACAATCGGTCGTACTCGGCATCGGGCACGCTCGGCTCGTCCAGCACGTAATACCGGTAGTTGTGGGCGTCGATCTCGCTGCGCAGGGCGGCGATCCGGGTGACGGCATCTTGAGCGTCGGTCATGGCGGTCTCTCACTGTCGCCACCCAGAGGTGGCCCTGGCGCCACCAGCGGCGCCGCTACAAAGATTACAAACAAAAAGAGCAGCCGAGGCTGCTCTTGGTTCGCTCCGGCGCGATCAACGCTTTAGCATCAGGCTCTTGCGTTCGAAGTCGACGATGCGCTGACGATAGTGCTCGATGGTCTGAGCGGTCATGACGCTGCGCTGCTCGTCCTTCAACTCGCCATTGAGTTCCGACGAGAGCTTGCGCGCCGCAGCGACCATCAAATCGAAGGCCTGCTTGGGATGGCGCGGACCGGGCAGGCCCAGGAAGAAGCTCACCGCGGGGGTGTGGAAGTCGTCGATGGCGTCCAGGTCGAAGGTACCCGGACGTACGGCATTGGCCATGGAGAACAGCACCTCGCCATTGCCGGACATGCTCTCGTGACGATGGAAGATGTCCATGTCGCCGAATCTCAATCCGCTTTCGAGGATGTTCTGCAGCAGGGCCGGACCGGAGAAGCCCTTCTCGTCCCGGGAAATGACGTTGATCACCAGCACTTCGTCCACCGGTGCCATGGCGGCCTGGTTGCTGCCGCTGCTGACGGGCTCGCTGACCGGCTCGCGCTCGGGCGCCTTGGTGCTCAGCGGTCTTTCCTTGCGCGGCTTGTCCCGACCGCGGGTCACCACTTCATCGGAATCGGCCGCCAGGCCCGCGAGGCTTTCATCGCTGGCGGACAGGTCGAAGTTGTCGGCACTGGGTTCTTCACGACGCTCTTCGCGACGCTTGCGCTGGGTGGAGCGTGGCGGCGTCGGCTCGCCCGGGTCGTCCAACGACGGCTCCTTGGGCTCTACCACCCGCGTCGGACCGACGATTTCCGGATCCTCGTCCTCGTTTTCCGGATGATTGCTCAGCGACTGGTCAAGCTTGAACTTGAGCTTGCCCTTGCCGCTCATGCGACGCCAACCATCGAACAGAATACCGGCGATGACGATGACGCCGATGATGATCAGCCACTCGCGCAGACCCATATCCATGAAAAAGACATACCCCTGTAAAATAATGGACCGACATCCGTCGGGAAACTTTGGAAAGTCGACGCCCGCGAGGCCTTTCCAAAACGTCCGAAACCTACGCCAAGTCAGTGTTCTTCTTAGCTTTTTCTACTTACCGCTACCGCGGCCATAAGCTAGCACGACTACTGACAACTTTACACCGCCATGCCGCGAGGCTGTGGGTCACTAGGCATCGACCATGGCCACCGCCTCTTCCACGTCCACCGCCACCAGCCGTGAACACCCCGGCTCATGCATGGTAACGCCCAATAGCTGATCGGCCATTTCCATGGCGATCTTGTTGTGCGTGATGTAAATGAACTGCACCTTCTCCGACATGCTCTTGACCAAGCGGGCATAACGACCGACGTTGGCGTCATCCAGGGGGGCATCCACTTCATCGAGCATGCAGAACGGCGCCGGATTCAGCTGAAAGATGGCAAAGACCAGGGCCAGAGCCGTCAGCGCCTTCTCGCCACCCGACAACAAATGGATGGTGCTGTTCTTCTTGCCCGGCGGACGCGCCATGATCGCAACCCCGGTATCGAGTAAATCTTCCCCGGTAAGTTCCAGGTAGGCACTGCCGCCACCGAAAACTTTTGGGAACAATGCCTGCAGGCCGTGATTGATCTGGTCGAAGGTATCCTTGAAGCGATTTCGAGTTTCCCGATCGATCTTGCGGATGACACTTTCCAGGGTCTCCAACGCTTCCACCAGGTCGGCGTTCTGGGCGTCCAGATAGGTCTTGCGCTCGGCCTGCTGCTGATATTCGTCGATGGCCGCCAGGTTGATCGGTCCAAGCCGGGCGATCCGCGCCGCGACGGCTTCCAGCTGCTCCTCCCAGGCTGCCTCGCTGGCCTCCTCCGGCAGATTCGCGATCACCGTCGGCAGGTCATAGCCATCGGCTGCCAACTGCTCGGCGAAGCCGCTGCGGCGGGTCGCCAATCCCTGCCACTCCAGGCGGTGCTGCTCCAACTGGCCGCGCAGCAGCGTGGCCTGTTGCTCCGCCTGCAGACGCCGCCGCTCGAAATCGCGCAGTTCCCGATCGGCATCTTCCAGCGCCAGCCGCGCGGTACGCATCTCCTCGTCCACCTGAAGGCGTCGTTCGAGCAGCTCTTCCAGGCGCAGGCGCAACTCGTCGAGGGGCTCACCGCCCTCCTCCAGATTCAGACTGAGCTGCTCGCAGCGCTCACCGAGCCGTGCGGTCTGCAGCTCCAGACGCTCCAGTGCCTGAAGCGTGGACTGGCGCTGCGCCCTCAGGGTAGTCAGGCGCACCGTGAGCTGATGCAGTTGCTCCTGGGCCTGCCGCTGTCGCTGCCGCGCCGACTCCACCGCCTGCCGGTGGCGGTCGCGCTGCTCCTGGAGCTGGGCGCGCTGTTCGGTATCCACGGCCATGGCATCGAGGGCATCCTGCAGGCGCAGCCGGCACTCACCCAATTCTTCCTGCTCACGCGCCAGTTGCTGCTCGACATCGTTGAGATCGGCTTCCAGCTGCCGTCGACGAATGCTCAGCTGCTCAGCGCGTGCCTGCTGGGCAGACAGCTGGGCGCGAGACTCGGCCAGACGCTGCTGCTCCTGCTGCTGGCGCCGTCGCGCGTCTTCGCGCTCGCCCTCCAGCCGCTGCTGGGCCGCGCGACGATCCTCCAGGCGCTCCTCCTGCAGCACGAGCGCTTCGCTCAGCTCCAGGCGACGGGCCTGCAGCTCTTCCAGTTCACGACCGCGCGCTAGCACACTGCCCTCGGCGGCCTGGGCACGCCGCACGCGCAGGAAGTGCCGGGAGATCCAATAGCCTTCCGGGGTGATCAGGCTCTGCCCCGGCGCGAGAGCAGCCCGCCGCGCCAGGGCCTCGTCGTAGCTGCTCGCAACCAGCACCTGCCCCAGCCAGGGCGACAGGTCGCGCGGCGCCTGCACTTTTTCCAGCAGACTGCCCAGCGCGGCGGGTACCGGACCAGGCGACGCCAGGCTCAGGAAGCCGCTGGCGAAGGTGTCGACCCGTAGTGGCGCGAGGTCATCCAGGCAGACCGCCTGCAGATCGCTGCCCAGCACGGTTTCCACTGCCAGCTCCCAACCGGGAGTGACCTGCACGTCGTCCGCCAGCTGCGGCGCCTGAGTGAGACCCTCGGCCTCGAGCCACTGGGCAGCACCGGTATCAGGCGCCAGGGCGGCCTGCTGCAGAGCCTCCAGCGAGGCGATACGGCCTTCGAGCCGCTGCAACTCGCCCTGCCGCTGACTCTGTTCGCCCGCCAGCGCCAGCAATTCATCTCGCAGCTGTTGCAGGCCATCGGCGACCTGCAACTCCTGTTCAGCCAGGCCCTCCAGCAGCAATTCGTCTTCGGCGATCTGCTCTTCCAGCATGACCAGGCGCTCGGATGGGCCGTCTTCACCCAGCAGGGTGCGCTCGTCGCGTAGCCGGCGCTGCCGGTCCATGCCGCGCTCCAGACTCTGCTCCAGCGAGCGAATGCGCGCCTGCTGCACGTCCGCCTCCCGTTGCGGCTCGACACTCGCCGCACTGAGGGCCTCCCAGCGCTGCTGCCAGTCTGCCAGGGCCAGCTCCGCCTCTTCCAGCGCGGCGCTGCCCTCCTCGCCCAACTCACGTGCCGCCTCTTCCTCGGGCTCGAGCATCGCCAGCTCTTCTTCGAAGGTGGCGAGCAGCACCCGGTCGTGCTCGAGGTGGGATTCGGCTTCGCTACGGGCCTGCTCGGCTTCGCGCAGGTCGTCCTGCAGCTGGCGCTGGCGCTGCTGACCGTGCTGGATGGTCTGCTCCAGGCGGGCGATGTCGCCACCCAGGGAGTAGAAGCGGCCCTGCACCAGGTTGAAGGCCTCGCTCAGCTCATGATGGCCATCGCGCAGCCGTTCGATGCCGGCGTCTGCCTGGCGTTGCTCGGCGACCAGGGCTTCGAGGGCGGTTTCCTGGTCGCGGATCACCTTTTCGCGCTGCTCGACGCGGTTATCCAGCTCGCGCCAGCGCACCGCCTGCAACTGCGCCTTGAGCTGCCGCTCTTCCTGCTTGAAGGCCTGGAAGCGCTCGGCCGACTGCGCCTGGCGATGCAGCCGCTCCAGCTGACGCTCTAGCTCTTCGCGCAGGTCGGTCAGGCGGGCGAGATTCTCCTGGGTACGACGGATGCGATTCTCGGTCTCGCGACGCCGCTCCTTGTACTTGGAGATACCCGCCGCCTCTTCGATGTAGTGCCGCAGATCCTCCGGACGCGCCTCGATCAGCTTGGAGATCATCCCCTGCTCGATGATCGAATAGCTGCGCGGCCCCAGACCGGTACCGAGAAAGATGTCGGTGATATCGCGGCGGCGGCACTTGGTGCCGTTGAGGAAATAGGTATTCTGGCCTTCGCGGGTCACCCGGCGGCGAATGGAGATCTCCGCATAGCTGGCGTACTCGCCCACCAGGGTATGGTCGGAATTGTCGAAGATCAGCTCGATGGAAGCCTGGGATACGGGTTTGCGGCTGTTGGAACCGTTGAAGATGACGTCCGTCATCGACTCGCCGCGCAGGTTCTTGGCCGAGCTCTCGCCCATCACCCAGCGCACAGCGTCGATGATGTTCGACTTGCCGCAACCGTTGGGGCCGACCACCGCTGCCATGTTGCTCGGGAAATTCACCGTCGTCGGATCGACGAAGGATTTGAATCCCGCCAGCTTGATCGACCTCAACCGCATATCAGGAGCCCTTGTTCACCGCGCCGTGCCCAACCGCAGGCGAAAGGGCGAAAGTCTACCACTGGCGGCCCTGCCTGCCGTCGTCGCATTAGCTTATTTCCAGCCGTTCTGCCTGCCGCCGGGACGACAGGCTATAGTCCAGCATCCCTATCCGCAGGACGCCCCCATGAAGACCCTTCGCTTGACCCTGCTCGCGGCCTTGGCTGCCAGCACCCAGGCCCTCGCTGCCCCACCGCTGCTCAACGTCTCCTATGACGTGATGCGCGACTTCTACAAGGACTACAACCCGGCCTTCCAGGCGCATTGGAAAGCCGAGCACGGCGACACTCCGGTGATCCAGATGTCCCACGGCGGCTCCAGCAAGCAGGCTCGCGCGGTCATCGATGGCTTGCAGGCCGACGTCATCACCATGAACCAGGCCACCGACATCCAGGCGCTGGCCGACCGCGGCCTGGTGCCCAAGGACTGGGAAACCCGCCTACCCGATCGCAGCGCACCCTTCACCTCGGCCACGGTACTCATCGTGCGCCAGGGCAACCCCAAGGGTATCCACGACTGGTCCGACCTGCTAAAGGACGGCGTTGAAGTGATCGCGCCCAATCCCAAGACCTCCGGAAACGGTCGCTACACCTACCTTTCCGCCTGGACCTACGCCTTGCGCCAGCCGGGCGGGGATGAGCAGAAGGCCCGCGCCTTTGTCGCCGACCTGTTCAAGCATGTGCCCATCCTGGATACCGGCGGCCGCGCCGCTACCACCACCTTCATGAAGAACCAGCAGGGCGATGTCCTGGTGACCTTCGAGAACGAAGCCGAGATGATCGCCCGGGAGTTCGGCCGGGGCGGCTTCGAAGTGGTCTACCCGAGCATCTCGGTGCAGGCCGAGCCACCGGTGAGCGTGGTCGACAGCGTCGTCGACAAGAAAGGTACCCGCGCCGAGGCCGAGGATTACCTCAAATATCTCTGGTCCGACGAAGGCCAGAAGATCGCCGCGCAAAACTTCCTGCGCCCTCGCAATACCCAGATCCTGGCGCAGTACGCCGACCGCTTTCCCACGCTCGAGCTGGTGGATGCTCAAAAGGAATTCGGCCCCTGGAGCGGCATCCAGAAGACCCACTTCGCCGATGGCGGTGTTTTCGACCAGATCTATACGCCCCAGTAAGCCTGCCTCGCCCGGCCTCGCGCCGGGCGCCTGGAGCAGCCAAAAAACGCACAAACAAAAACACCGCCCGGAGGCGGTGTTTTTGTTTATTTGGAGCGGGAAACGAGACTCGAACTCGCGACCCCGACCTTGGCAAGGTCGTGCTCTACCAACTGAGCTATTCCCGCAATGTGGCGTCCCCTAGGGGACTCGAACCCCTGTTACCGCCGTGAAAGGGCGGTGTCCTAGGCCACTAGACGAAGGGGACGAAACCTCTTTCCGCAAGGTCTTTCACCTCGCATCCAACTGTAACGAAACGGCTGGATTATGTTTGGAGCGGGAAACGAGACTCGAACTCGCGACCCCGACCTTGGCAAGGTCGTGCTCTACCAACTGAGCTATTCCCGCAATATGGCGTCCCCTAGGGGACTCGAACCCCTGTTACCGCCGTGAAAGGGCGGTGTCCTAGGCCACTAGACGAAGGGGACGAAACCTCTTTCCGCAAGGCCTTTCACCTTGCATCCGCCTGCCCTTGAGCAACCGGATTGTATTTGGAGCGGGAAACGAGACTCGAACTCGCGACCCCGACCTTGGCAAGGTCGTGCTCTACCAACTGAGCTATTCCCGCAATATGGCGTCCCCTAGGGGACTCGAACCCCTGTTACCGCCGTGAAAGGGCGGTGTCCTAGGCCACTAGACGAAGGGGACGAAACCTCTTTCCGCAAGGCCTTTCACCTTGCATCCGCCTGCCCTTGAGCAACCGGATTGTATTTGGAGCGGGAAACGAGACTCGAACTCGCGACCCCGACCTTGGCAAGGTCGTGCTCTACCAACTGAGCTATTCCCGCAATTTTGGCGTCCCCTAGGGGACTCGAACCCCTGTTACCGCCGTGAAAGGGCGGTGTCCTAGGCCACTAGACGAAGGGGACCAGGTAGAATCCCTGAGGACTCTGGCCTACCACTCGGCTGACGCTTGCCGCCGTTGGGAGTGCGCGCATTCTAGGGAGCCTTACCCTGGGCGTCAATAGCTGATTAAATACTTTTCAAATCAACGACTTCGCTCGTACGACAAACGGCGGGCAAGCACCATGGAGAAGGTCATGTCCTCAACGATGATTGCAGCGGTAGTGGGACTTGGCATCCTTCTGGTGATCATGATCGCCTTCGTCAACCAGAAGCTCGAAGCGGGACGGCTGGAAAAGCAGCGGCTGGTCGCCGATCTCACCGACCGGATCAAGCGTTGCGCCCAGTTGTCCGGCAGCCTGCCGGGCCAGCTGATGACACCGGCGCTCAAGCAGCTGTTTCATCGCATCGAACTGGGATTGATCGCCCGCCTCGCCGCCTTGCAGACTCCTTCCGCCAGCCTGACCGCGCGCAAGACCGAACTGGAAGAAGCCCTGGCCAAGGGCGATGACATCGAACTCACCAATGCCGCCCGGCCGGTGCATACCGAGGCTCGGGTCAAGGAAGTCCGCGGCTATATGGAGATGCTGCATGCACTCGTCGCCCACGCCAACCAGATCGGCATTCTCGATGGCCAGGAAGCGCAGCGCTGGGTAGGCGAGATGCGCTATCTACTCACCGTGACCTATGTGGAGTTCTTCCGCTATCAGGCCGAACAGCAGATCAAGACCGACCACTACATCCAGGCACGCCAATCGTACGAACGGGCGATCATGCAGATTCGCAAGCAGCAGCAACCCGAGCGCTACACCGAGTTGCTGGCCCATCTGGAAGAACAGATCGCTCAGGTGAAACGTCAGCAGAGCGAACTGGCCGAGCAGGCCAGCAGCAGCGCCAACGAGCTGTCGGACAGCGTGGATACCCTCAAGGACGACAGCTGGCGCAAGAAGAACGACTACGAGTGAGGGCTTCCCTGTCCTCCCCTGGGATCAGCAGTCGGTGGCAGCCATGAAGGCCGCCACCAGGCTTTCGATGCCCGCTTGATCCGCCGCACTGAAGCGTCCTGGATTCGGGCTGTCGAGATCTAGCACGCCGATCAGGCGACCTTCCTGGATCAACGGAACCACTAGTTCGCTACGCGAAGCAGCGTCACAGGCGATATGCCCGGGAAAGGCATGGACGTCCTCGACGCGCTGGGTACGGCGCTCCCGGGCGGCCGCGCCGCATACACCCTTGCTGAAGGGAATGCGCATGCAGGCCACCTTGCCCTGGAAGGGTCCGAGCAGCAGCTGGTCCTGACCCTCGACGAAATAGAAGCCGGCCCAATTCAGGTCCGGCACTTCCTGGTAGATGAAGGCCGACAGCTGGGCGGCATTGGCCACCAGATTGCGCTCACCGGCCAGCAGGGCCTCGACCTGGGCCGCCAACATGGCGTAGCCCTCTAGTCCTGCACCTACGCCCGTCAGTTCTACGGTCATGCTTTCTCCAATAGCTTGAGCCCGACCCATTGCCGGGCGAATTGATAGGCACAGCGGCCATTGCGGTTGCCGCGGCCGGAGGCCCAGCGAATGGCCTCGCGGTCGGCGTCTTCCGACCACTCCAGCTCCACCCCGGACTTGCCGGCCAGGGTCGTGCACCAGTGGCGAACAACGGCGAGATAGTGATCCTGGGTAAAGGGATAGAAGGACAGCCACAGACCGAAACGGTCCGACAGCGCGATCTTGTCCTCGGCCGCCTCACTCGGGTGCAGTTCGCCGTCGACGTGCTCCCAGTTGGCGTTGTCGCTCTGCCGCTCGGCCACCAGGTGACGACGATTGGAGGTGGCATAGAGCAGGACGTTGTCCGGCGCCTGCTCCAGCGAGCCATCGAGCACGCTCTTGAGCACTCGATAATCGTCACTGCCGGCGTCGAAGGACAGGTCGTCGCAGAACACCACGAAGCGCTGCGCTTGCCCGGCGAGCTGCTCTACCGCACGCGGCAGATCGGCGAGATCATCGCGTTCGATTTCGATCAGGCGCAGGCCCTGCCCCGCGTATTCCGCCAGCAGGGCACGGATCAGCGACGACTTGCCGGTACCGCGAGCCCCCCACAGCAGGGTGTGGTTGGCCGGCAGTCCGGCGACGAATTGGCGGGTATTGCGAGCGAGCTGGTCGCGTTGCCGATCGATACCCAGCAGATCGGCCAGCCGCAACTCCAGGTTGACCTCGAGCGGCTGCAGGTAGCCGCCATGGCCTTCACGGCGCCAGCGTGCGGCATAGCAGTGCTGCCAATCCAGAGATTCGCGACGATGGGGCAGCAGGGGCTCCAGGCGCTCGAGCACCTGGCGGGCCTGGAGCAAAAAGTCTTCTAGGGAGGCACTCACAGGAAACATCCTTGACGACGAAAAAGGGAAGCGGACAAGGCACCCTCCATGGAAGGCGCTTTAATCGTATTACTTTTCAATCCAATTGAAAGCCCTTGTCGAGATCCGGAGCTAACGCGCCAGGGCCCGGCGGATGTGCTTGTCCAACTGGGAAGGCCGAGTGATGGGGGCAAAGCGCTGCACCCGCCCTCGCTCCGGAGTGATCAGGAACTTGGTGAAGTTCCAGCGGATAGCGGTTCCGAGCAATCCTGGCGCCGCGCGCTTCAAGGCGTTGAACAAGGGGTGGGCCGCTTCGCCATTGACGTCGAGCTTGGCCATGACTGGAAAGCTGACCCCGAAGCGGGTCACGCAGAAGTTCTGAATCTCGGCGTTGCTTCCCGGCTCCTGGCCGCCGAATTGATTGCAGGGAAAGACGATCACGCGCAAGCCGTCGGCAAGATAGCGCTGCTGCAATTCCTCGAGCCCGGCGTACTGGCGGGTGAAACCGCAGCGACTGGCGGTATTGACCACCAGATAGGCTCGGGCCGTCCAGTCCGCCAGGCACGCCTGCTGGCCGTCCGCCGTCTGGAAGGGTAACTGCAGAATCTCTGAGATCACGCGGTTTCTCTGGGCTGGAGATCAAGGGCGACGGAATTGATGCAGTAGCGCAGGCCGGTCGGCGGCGGGCCGTCGGGAAAGACGTGCCCCAGATGGGCGTCGCAGCGGGCGCAGAGTACCTCGACCCGGTGCATGCCATGGCTGAAGTCTTCTTTTTCGCGCACGGCCTCGGCGTCGATGGGCGCGTAGTAACTCGGCCAACCGCAACCGGAATCGAACTTGGTGCTGGAGTCGAACAACGCTAGCTCACAGCAGGCGCAGCGATAGACGCCAGGCGTCTTGGTGTTGCAGTAGGCACCGGTATAGGGCGCCTCGGTAGCCGCCAGGCGGCACACGCGAAACTGATCATCGGTCAGACGCTCGCGCCAGTCTTCTGGGCTACGCTGTACTTTTTCCATGGTGACCTCTCTGGATGCCGGCGCATCTTTTGTAACAGGCGATGCAGCCGTATGATTCCCGCTCAGTCTGGCATCCACCCCCGGATGCTGCCAAGCGCCGGTCGGCGTCCGCCTTCACCGAGTCTTTCTCGCCCTTTTCCAGGATTCATTTCCCCATGCAGGTCTCCAAGTCGAACAAGCTCGCCAATGTCTGCTACGACATCCGCGGTCCGGTCCTCAAGCATGCCAAGCGCCTCGAAGAGGAAGGCCACCGCATCCTGAAGCTCAACATCGGCAACCCGGCGCCCTTCGGCTTCGAGGCGCCGGAGGAAATCCTGCAGGACGTCATCCGCAACCTGCCGACCGCCCAGGGCTATAGCGACTCCAAGGGGCTGTTCAGCGCGCGCAAGGCGGTCATGCAGTATTGCCAGCAGAAGCGCATCGAAGGTGTCGGCATCGAAGACATCTATCTGGGCAATGGCGTCTCCGAACTGATCGTCATGGCCATGCAGGCGCTGCTCAACAACAACGACGAGGTGCTTATCCCGGCGCCGGACTACCCCCTGTGGACAGCGGCGGTCAGCCTCGCGGGCGGCAAGCCGGTGCACTACCTGTGCGACGAACAGGCTGGCTGGTTCCCGGACCTGGCCGACATGGAAGCCAAGATCACCAGCAACACCAAGGCCCTGGTGCTGATCAACCCCAACAACCCCACCGGCGCGGTCTATTCCAAGGAAGTACTGGAAGGCATCGTCGAGCTGGCCCGGCGGCACAATCTGGTGCTGTTCTCCGACGAGATCTACGACAAGATTCTCTACGACGAAGCCCAGCACATCTCCACCGCCTCCCTGGCGCCGGACGTCCTGTGCCTGACCTTCAACGGCCTGTCCAAGTCCTATCGCGTGGCTGGCTTCCGCTCGGGCTGGCTGATCGTCTCGGGGCCCAAGCACCGCGCCCACAGCTATATCGAGGGCCTCGACATCCTCGCCAACATGCGCCTGTGCGCCAATGTCCCGGCCCAGCACGCCATCCAGACGGCGCTGGGTGGCTACCAGAGCATCAACGACCTGGTCCTGCCGGCCGGTCGCCTGCTGGAGCAGCGCAACCGCACCTGGGAATTGCTCAACGCCATCCCCGGCGTCAGCTGCGTCAAGCCGATGGGCGCGCTCTATGCCTTCCCGCGGATCGACCCCAAGGTCTGCCCCATCCACAATGACGAGAAGTTCGTCCTGGACCTGCTGCTGTCGGAGAAGCTGCTAGTGGTGCAGGGCACCGCGTTCAACTGGCCCTGGCCCGACCACTTCCGGGTCGTCACCCTGCCCCGCGTCGACGATCTGGAGCAGGCCATCGGCCGCATCGGCAACTTCCTGGGTGGCTATTCCCAGTAGAGCAAAGCATTTCCGCGTCTTTCACCGGTTGCCGCCCCTGAAGGCGTCAGCCGGCACAGGCGCTCGCCCCCTCGCCCGCCTGGCCAACGGACGACACAGTTTGCAATAGTGGAAACGTTGAATGGATCGGGGCCGAACCTTATATAGCCGGCAGATAAACCTGTGAGGAGCTGTACCCCACCATGATGCGCATTCTGTTGTTTCTGGCTACCAACCTGGCGGTGCTGATCGTTGCTAGCATCACCTTGAAGGTGCTTGGCGTGGATCGCTACACCGGTCAGAACCATGGCAGTCTGCTGGTGTTCTGTGCCGTATTCGGTTTCGCCGGCTCGCTGGTCTCGCTGTTCATCTCCAAGTGGATGGCGAAGATGAGCACCCGTACCGAGGTCATCAGCCAGCCGCGTACCCGTCATGAGCAGTGGCTGCTGCAGACGGTGGAAGAGCTGGCTCGCGAGGCCGGCATCAAGACCCCCGAGGTCGGCATCTTCCCGGCCTACGAGGCCAACGCCTTTGCCACCGGCTGGAACCGCAACGACGCCCTGGTCGCGGTCAGCCAGGGACTGCTGGAGCGCTTCTCGCCTGACGAGGTGCGTGCGGTGCTGGCCCACGAGATCGGCCACGTCGCCAATGGCGACATGGTGACCCTGGCCTTGATCCAGGGCGTGGTGAACACCTTCGTGATGTTCTTTGCGCGGATCTTCGGCAACTTCGTCGACAAGGCCATCTTCAAGAACGAAGAAGGCCACGGGATCGCCTACTTCGTGACCACCATCGTCGCCGAGCTGGTACTGGGCATCCTGGCCAGCATCATCGTCATGTGGTTCTCGCGCAAACGCGAATTCCGCGCCGACGAAGCCGGTGCGCGCCTGGCCGGTCCCAACGCCATGATCGGCGCCTTGCAGCGCCTGCGCGCCGAGCAGGGCATCCCGGTGCAGATGCCCGACACCCTGAACGCCTTCGGCATCAATGGCTCGCTGAAGAACGGCCTGGCCGGTCTGCTGATGAGCCACCCGCCACTGGAAGACCGCATCGAAGCCCTGCGCCGCTACGGTCAGCGCTAAGCGCGAGCGATGAAAAAACCCGGCTTCGGCCGGTTTTTTTCATGGGCGGGTCAAGGACCGGATGGCATCCCCCAGCCCCTCGCCGGTCAGGGGAAACATGCGCTGGGCAATGAGGTCGCGGAGCAGCTGGATCGAGGTGCTGCTGGCCCAGCCATCCTGCGGATAGGGATTGAGCCAGACCGCCCGGGGGAAATGCTGGCAGAGCCGCTGGATCCAAAGCGCGCCAGGTTCTTCGTTCCAATGCTCGACGCTGCCGCCGGGATGGGTGATCTCATAGGGCCCCATGCTGGCGTCGCCTACGATCACCAGGCGATAGTCCGCTCCGTAGCGGCGCAGCAGCTCGGCGGTCGCCAGACCTTCCTCGTGTCGACGGGCATTATCGCGCCAGACCCGTTCGTAGACGCAATTGTGGAAGTAGTAGTATTCCAGGTGGCGAAACTCGAGGCGACAGGCGCTGAACAGCTCGGTGCACAGGCGTACGTGCAGATCCATGGAACCCCCGACATCGAGCAACAGGAGCACCTTGGTGGCATTGTGTCGCTCAGGGCGATAGCGCACGTCCAGCAACCCACCCTCCCGGGCCGTCGCGGCCACGGTGCCCTCCAGGTCGAACTCCGCCGCCGCGCCCTGGCGAGCGAAGCGACGCAGCCGGCGCAGGGCCAGTTGCAGGTTGCGTCTGTCCAGGGGCGCGCGGTCGTCCAGATTGCGGTAGTCCCGCTGCTCCCAGACCTTGGCCGCCCGCCCCTGACGAGTACCGGCCTCACCAACGCGTACGCCAAAGGGATTGTAGCCACCGCTGCCGAAGGGACTGGTACCGCCCGTGCCTATCCACTTGTTGCCACCGGCATGGCGCTCACGCTGTTCGGCGAGCCGCTGCTGCAGGGTATCGAGCAATTCGTCGAGGCCACCCAGGGCCTGAAGTCGCTGGCGATCCTCGTCGGAAAGCAATCGCTGCAGTTCCAACCGCAACCAGTCCGCGGGAATCGCCTGCGTCTCCGACAGACGCTCCGACCTGGCCATCTCACCGGCATAGATCTGGTCGAAACGGTCGAAGAAGCGCTCGTCCTTGACCAGCACTGCCCGCGCCAGCAGATAGAAGGCCTCGGGATCGGCGACGGCGAGACCGGCGTCCAGTGCGGCATGCAGATCCAGCAATTCGCCCAGGGACACCGGAATGCCAGCGGCCCTCAGGCGCGTGAAGAAGTCGAGGAACATGCCGGTTCTCAGCTCCGCCGACGACGCATGAACGCCTGGCGCTCGAGCAGCTGCAGGTCTTGCTCGTTCTTCAACAGGGCGCCCGCCAGAGGTGGCAGGCCACCCTCCGCATGCAACCCCTGTTGCGCCTGCTCGTCACCCAGCAACAGCGCCAGCCAGTCCACCAGCTCCGAGGTGGACGGCTTTTTCTTCAGGCCCGAGACGTTGCGCAGATCATAGAAGAGATCCAGGGCTTCCCTGACCAGCCGACCCTGGAGGTCGGGGTAGTGGACCTGGACGATGCGCTCAAGGGTGTCGCGCTCCGGAAAACGAATGAAATGAAAGAAGCACCGGCGCAGGAAGGCGTCCGGCAGCTCCTTCTCATTGTTGGAGGTGATGATGATGACCGGCCTCCGCTCGGCGCGAATGGTCTCCCCCGTCTCGTAGACATGGAACTCCATGCGGTCGAGCTCCAGCAGCAGGTCGTTGGGAAACTCGATGTCGGCCTTATCGATCTCGTCGATCAGCAGCACCACCGGCTCCTCAGCGGTGAAGGCATCCCACAGTTTGCCGGGCTTGATGTAGTTCGCGACCTCCTGCACCCGGGGATCGCCCAGCTGGGAATCGCGCAGGCGACTCACGGCGTCGTATTCGTAGAGCCCTTGCTGCGCCTTGGTGGTGGACTTGACGTGCCAGGTGATAAGACGTGCGCCCTGGCTCTGGGCCACCTGCTCGGCCAGCAGGGTCTTGCCGGTGCCGGGCTCACCCTTCACCAGGAGTGGACGTCCCAATTGAATGGCGGCATTGACCGCCAGACTGAGCTCGGCCGTGGCCACATAACGCTCGGTACCCTGAAAGGCCATTATCGATCCTCTAGCAGCTGTTTCGCCTGACGATAGCACGCCGTGCCTGGGCTGGACGCCATCGGACGCAAGGCCTAGGCTGCGAGTTTTCCGCGCCGTACAGGATCCGCCATGAGCCGCATCTTCGCTGACAATGCCCAGTCCATCGGTAATACGCCGCTGGTCTACATCAATCGCCTCGGCCCCAAGGGCGTCACCCTGCTCGCCAAGATCGAGGGACGCAACCCGGGCTATTCGGTCAAATGCCGCATCGGTGCCAACCTGATCTGGGACGCCGAAGCCAAGGGCCTGCTCAAGCCCGGCATGAGCCTGGTGGAGCCGACCTCGGGTAATACCGGTATCGGCCTGGCCTATGTCGCCGCCGCCCGTGGCTATCGCCTGGTGCTGACCATGCCCGCCTCCATGAGTCTGGAGCGACGCAAGGTCCTGAAGGCACTGGGTGCGGAGCTGGTCCTGACCGAACCGGCCAAGGGCATGAAGGGCGCCATCGACAAGGCGCGGGAGATCGCCGAAAGCGGGCCCGATCGCTACTTCATGCCGCAGCAGTTCGATAATCCGGCCAATCCGGCCATCCATGAAAAGACCACCGGCCCGGAAATCTGGAACGATACCGATGGTGCCATCGACGTACTGGTAGCCGGCGTCGGTACCGGTGGTACCCTGACCGGCATCTCGCGCTTCATCAAGAACACCAAGGGCAAGCCGATCCTCTCGGTCGCCGTGGAGCCGGAAACCTCGCCGGTCATCAGCCAGACCCTTGCCGGTGCGGAAGTGAAACCCAGCCCGCACAAGATTCAGGGCATCGGGGCCGGCTTCGTACCCGGCAACCTGGACCTCGCCATGGTCGATCGCGTCGAGCAGGTAAGCGATGAGCAAGCCAAGTTGATGGCCCAGCGCCTGATGCGCGAGGAAGGCATCCTCTGCGGCATCTCCTGCGGTGCCGCCATGGCTGCGGCGGTCCGTATGGCCGAGACGCCGGAGATGCAGGGCAAGACCATCGTGGTCATCCTGCCGGATTCCGGCGAGCGCTATCTGTCGACCATGCTCTTCGACGACCTGTTCGACGAGCATGAACTCGTCCAGTAGAACGCCGGCAACGAGCCTCCTCCTCCCTTCCCGGCCTCTGGCCTGGCAGGCCGCACGGCACCCGGCGCTCTGGATGCCCCTCAAGAAAAAGCCCGGTTTCCCGGGCTTTTTTCGTATCAGAGATGCTTGATCTCGGCCTTGGCATCCAGGGCCCGGCGATAGGCCGCGAAGTCGACCTGTCCGGCCCGCGAGGCCAGGTAGCGACGATAGAGCGCCTTGTCCTCGGCACTCAGGGCTTCCTTGGGTACCCCGACGCCCTGCAGGCGCAGCAGCACGAAGTCGCCGTTCCGCAGGCTGATACCGGCATAGGACGGCTTGTCGGCTTCCGGCTTGGCCATGCGGAACACCGCTTGCAGTACCTGGGGATCGACGCCCTCCTGATTGCGGGTAGCCGCCTCGACGGTGCGCCAGTCGCCTGCCGGCGCCTTACCGCCGTCACGCAGGGCCTTGAGCTGCTCTTCGCCAGTCTGCTTGGCGACGGCCGTGGCCTTTTCCTGGCTCAAGCGGGTCACGATCTCTTTCTTGACCGCGTCCAGGGGCTGCAGCTGTGGCGTGCGGTGCTCCTTGTCGCGAATGACCACCAGGGTATCCGGATCCAGCTGCAAGGCGGCGCTGTTGGCACCGTTGCGCAGCACGTCCTCGCTGAAAGCCGCCTCGATCACCTGACGATTGGCAGTGAGACCCTCACCACCCTCACGACCGAAGGGAGCACTGGTCTTGACCTTAAGGCCTTGCTCCTGGGCCGGCTGGCTCAGGTCGGAGGCCTCATAGGCAGAGCTTTCCAGCTTACGACCTGCTTCGACGAACAGCCGATCAGCGTCTTCCGCCTTCAGCTGCTGCTCCAGGCGTGGCCGAACGCTGGCCAGGGTGGGCACTTCCGGCGCCTGGACCCCTTGCAGCTGGATCAGATGCCAGCCGAAGCTGGTGCGCACCGGCGCGGATACCTGATGCGGCGCGAGGGCATACAGCGCCTCTTCGAAGGCCGGGTCGTAGACACCGCGACCGGCAAAGCCCAGGTCACCGCCATTGGCTGCCGAGCCCGGATCCTGGGAGAACTCCTTGGCGAGCTTGGCGAAGTCCTCACCCTTGCTCAGGCGCTCCTGGATTTGCTTGATCTTGGCCTTGGCCTGCTCGTCATTCTGCTTGTCGTTGACCTCGATGAGGATATGAGCAGCGTCACGCTGCTCCGACAGATTAGCGATTTCGGACTTGTAGGCCGCCTGCAGGCGGCTTTCGTCCACCTTGGCCTTGGCCAGGAAGGCGTCCTTCTTCAGCTCCACGTACTCGATGACCACCTGCTCGGGCGTCATGAAGTCATTCTTGTGGCTGTCGTAGTACGCCTGAATCTCCTCCTGCGTCGGCACGATACCGCTGGTGGAAGCCTTGACGGTACGCATGGCGAAGTCACGGGTCTGGCGCTCGAGGGCCGCGAAGGTCTCGATATCGGCATCGGTAACGAAATTGCTGCCGACGATGCCGGCGCGCAGCTGACCGATCAGCATCTCGTCACGCAGCAGATCCCGGAATTGCAGGCGGTTGTAGTTCATCTGGCGAACGGCCTGATCGAAGCGCTGGGGATCGAAACGCCCTTCGGTCTGGAATTCGGGGGTGTTGAGGATCAGCTGATCCAGCGCCTGTTCGGAGAAGGCGAAGCGATCGGCCTTGGCGCTCTGCAGCAGCAACTGCTTGTCGATCAGCGCCTTTAGGGCGGACTCACGCAGCAGGCGGTCATCCAGAGTGGACGGATCGAACCCCTGCCCCAGTTGCTGTTGCAGCTGGCGACGCTGCATTTCCACGGCCTGGGCCAGCTCCGTCTGCTTGATCTCGTCGCCGTTGACCAGGGCAACGGCGCCCTGGTGACCCGTCGCACGAATGATCGCTTCGAAGCCGGTCAATGCCATCAGCAGGATGATGAATCCGATGATGACTTTGGCAATCCATCCCTGCGAACGGTCCCTGATGTTTTGTAGCATGTTCCCCCCACGAGCTGTGGCCAGACCGGCCATGGCGAAATCGTCGAATAGCAAATAGCGAAAAGGCGCATCTCGAGATGCGCCTTTTCGTCGATCAAGGACCTTGCATCCAGCAGGACGGCGGAACACCAGCAACCTCGTCTGGCGGCCCGCCCATCAAGCCCAGGTACGCCGTCAGTGGGTACTGACGCGCTCCTTGCCTTCCTGATCCCGCTTCTCGTCCTTGCTGACGAGCTCCGGACCATCGTCCGGAAGCGGCTCCGGCGTGTATTGCAGCGCAACCTCCAAGACCTCGTCAATCCATTTGACCGGCTTGATCTGCAAGTCAGCCTTGATGTTGTCCGGAATGTCCCGCAGATCCCGGACGTTTTCTTCCGGAATGATCACGGTACGGATACCGCCACGATGGGCCGCGAGCAACTTTTCCTTGAGCCCACCGATGGCCAGTACCTGACCGCGCAAGGTGATCTCGCCGGTCATGGCCACGTCGGCACGCACCGGAATGCGGGTGGCGGCCGAGACCAGCGCCGTGCACATCCCGATACCGGCACTCGGACCGTCCTTCGGCGTGGCGCCTTCGGGAACGTGGATATGGATGTCGTGCTTCTCGTGGAAGTCCTTGGGAATGCCCAGGCTGCGACCACGACTGCGCACCACGGTCAAGGCCGCGGTAATGGACTCGGCCATGACATCACCCAGGGAGCCGGTCTTGATCATCTGGCCCTTGCCGGGGACGACAGCGGACTCGATGGTCAGGAGTTCACCACCCACCTGGGTCCAGGCCAGGCCGGTCACCTGGCCGATCTGATCCTGTTGCTCGGCCAGGCCATAGCGGAACTTGCGCACGCCCAGCCAGTGCTCAAGGGTATCCACGGTAACGCTGGCAGTACGCTCCTTGCTCAGGGCGTGCTGCTTGACCACCTTGCGACAGACCTTGGCCACCTGGCGCTCCAGACTCCGCACGCCCGCTTCACGGGTGTAGTAGCGGATGATGTCGCGCAAGGCGTCTTCGTCGAAGGCCACCTCGTCCTTCTTCAGGCCATTGGCCTTAACCTGCTTGGGAATCAGGTAGCGGGTGGCGATGTTGACCTTTTCCGCCTCGGTGTAACCGGGCAGGCGAATGACTTCCATACGGTCCAGCAGTGGCGCCGGAATGTTCATGGAGTTGGCGGTGCAGACAAACATCACGTCGGAGAGGTCGTAGTCGACTTCGAGGTAATGGTCGTTGAAGGTGTGGTTCTGCTCCGGATCCAGGACCTCGAGCAGCGCGGAGGCGGGATCGCCACGCATGTCGTTGCCCATCTTGTCGATTTCGTCGAGCAGGAACAGTGGATTGCGCACGCCGACCTTGGTCATCTTCTGAATGAGACGACCCGGCATGGAGCCAATGTAGGTACGACGGTGACCACGGATTTCGGCTTCGTCACGCACGCCACCCAGGGCCATGCGCACGAACTTGCGGCCGGTGGAGCGGGCGATGGATTCGGCCAGGGAGGTCTTGCCCACACCGGGCGGACCGACCAGGCACAGCACCGGGCCCCGCACCTTCTTCACGCGCTTCTGCACGGCGAGGTATTCCAGGATGCGCTCTTTCACTTCCTCGAGGCCATAGTGGTCCTTGTCCAGGACCTCTTCGGCACGGCCCAAGTCCAGACGGACCTTGCTCTCGGCCTGCCACGGCACGTTCACCAGCCAGTCGATGTAGGAACGCACCACGGTGGCCTCGGCCGACATGGGCGACATCTGCTTGAGCTTGTTCAGCTCGGCAGTGGCCTTGGCCAGGGCATCCTTGGGCAGACCCGCGGCGTCAATGCGGCGCTTGAGATCCTCGACCTCGTTGTGGCCTTCGTCGATGTCACCCAGTTCTTTCTGGATGGCCTTCATCTGCTCGTTGAGGTAGTACTCGCGCTGACTACGCTCCATCTGCTTCTTGACGCGACCACGGATGCGCTTTTCCACCTGCAAGAGGTCGATTTCCGCATCCAGCAGGGCCAGCACGTGCTCGACGCGCGCGCCAAGCTCGGTGATCTCGAGGATTTCCTGCTTCTGCTCGATCTTCAGCGCCATGTGGGCAGCCATGGTGTCGACCAGGCGGCTGGGATCTTCGATGCTATTAAGCGAAGACAGGACCTCGGCCGGTACCTTCTTGCCGAGCTGAACATATTGCTCGAACTGGCTCATCAGGCTGCGCGAGAAGACCTCGGACTCGCGATCCGGGGCTTCGCTGTCGTCGATCAGGGTCACCAGGGCACGGGCATAGCCCTGGTTCTCGACGAAGGACTCGATGCGGCCGCGCTGCTCGCCTTCGACCAGGACCTTGACGGTACCGTCAGGAAGCTTGAGCAGCTGGAGAACGGTCGCGACCGTACCCATGTGATACATGTCATCCGCGGCGGGATCGTCATCGCCGGGATTCTTCTGTGCGACCAGCAGGATCTGCTTGTCGCCAGCCATGGCGGCCTCGAGGGCCTCGACGGACTTTTCCCTTCCGACGAACAATGGGATGACCATGTGGGGATAGACCACTACGTCTCGTAGGGGCAGCAGGGGAAGTTCTATCGTCGTAGTCATGGGGTACGGGTCTCGGCAAATAATCGGCCGCAGATGCGGTTAAGGCCTCGGTTTTCCCTAACATGAGGTTGGCCGCCGCAAAATACAACCGTCGCTGAAATGAAAAAGGGGCCGAAGCCCCTTTTGTCACGCGTCTGGCGCCGCCTTGGCGGGCTCGGTGTTCTCATAGATGAGCAGCGGCTGGGAACTCCCATCGATGACGCTCTCGTCGATGACCACCTTGCTGACTTCCTTCTGCGAAGGAATCTCGTACATGGTCTCGAGCAGGATGCCTTCGAGGATGGACCTCAGGCCGCGGGCACCGGTCTTGCGTTCCAGTGCCTTGCGAGCGACCGCCTTCAGTGCATCGGGGCGGAACTCCAGGTCGACGTCTTCCATTTCAAACAGCTTGGCGTACTGCTTGGTCAGGGCGTTCTTCGGCTCGGTCAGGATCTGCATGAGCGCTGGCTCATCCAGCTCGTCCAGGGTCGCGATGACCGGCAGACGACCGACGAACTCGGGAATCAGGCCGAACTTGACCAGATCCTCGGGCTCGGCATCACGCAGGGATTCGCCGATCTTCTTGCCCAGTTCCTGACTGCGAACCTCGGCGTTGAAGCCGATGCCGCCGCCCTTGGTGGAACGGTTCTGAATGACCTTTTCCAAGCCAGCGAAGGCACCGCCGCAAATGAACAGGATATTGCGCGTATCCACCTGCAGGAATTCCTGCTGGGGATGCTTGCGGCCACCCTGGGGCGGAACCGACGCTACGGTACCCTCGATCAGCTTCAGCAGCGCCTGCTGCACACCCTCGCCCGAGACATCACGGGTGATGGAGGGGTTGTCGGACTTACGCGAAATCTTGTCGATCTCGTCGATGTAGACGATGCCCATCTGGGCCTTTTCCACATCGTAGTCGCACTTCTGCAGCAGCTTCTGGATGATGTTCTCGACGTCTTCACCCACGTAACCGGCTTCGGTCAGAGTGGTGGCATCGGCGATGGTGAAAGGTACGTTGAGCAGGCGCGCCAGCGTTTCCGCCAACAGCGTCTTGCCCGAGCCAGTCGGGCCAATGAGCAGAATATTGCTCTTGCCCAGCTCGACGTCGTCTTTCTTCTCGCGCTGATTCAGACGCTTGTAGTGGTTGTAGACGGCAACGGCGAGGACCCGCTTGGCACGCTGCTGACCAATGACATACTGGTCGAGGATGGCGCTGATTTCCTTCGGCGCTGGCAGCTTGTGCGCATTGCTTTCGGCCTGCGCTTCCTGGACTTCCTCGCGGATGATGTCATTGCACAGGTCGACGCATTCGTCGCAGATGAAGACGGAGGGTCCAGCGATCAATTTACGTACTTCGTGCTGACTCTTGCCGCAGAAGGAGCAGTAAAGCAGCTTGCCGTTATCGTCGCTATTGCGCGTATCTGTCATTCGATCGATCCAATGGAATGTGCTTACATCAACAAGATGGAGCCTATTGCACGGTTTTTCAAGCCTACCCGCCCAAACGACCGGCGTCTGGGCAGGTGGTCGAGGCGGGGTCAGGCGGGGATGTTGCGCTTCTCGAGGACCTTGTCGATCAGACCGTAGGCAACGGCTTCGGGGCCACTCATGAAGTTGTCACGGTCGGTATCGCGGGCGATCACGTCCATGGGCTGACCGGTGTGATGCGCCAGCACCTTGTTCAGACGCTCACGGATGGTCAAAATTTCACGGGCGTGAATCTCGATGTCCGACGCCTGACCCTGGAAGCCGCCCAGGGGCTGGTGAATCATCATCCGCGAGTGTGGCAGGCAGAAGCGCTTCTCGGCGGCGCCGCCTGCCAGCAGCAGGGCACCCATGCTGCAGGCCTGGCCGATGCAGATGGTGGAGACGTCGGGCTTGATGAACTGCATGGTGTCGTAGATCGACATGCCTGCGGTCACCGAGCCACCCGGGCTGTTGATATAGAGGTGGATGTCCTTGTCAGGATTCTCCGCTTCCAGGAACAGCAGCTGGGCGACGACCAGGTTGGCCATGTAGTCCTCGACCTGGCCGACCAGGAAGATGACCCGCTCCTTGAGCAGCCGGGAGTAGATGTCATAGGCGCGCTCGCCACGGGCGGATTGCTCCACCACCATGGGTACCAGACCGCCAGCGGCTTGAATATCGGGCATGGATTGCATGTATGAGTTGCGGGACATGTCCTGCACTAGCTCCCTATCTGGATAACCTGTCAAAAACACATAAGCCAGCACGAGGCTGGCTTAGGTGAACTAGCAACTGGAGGCAGATCAGGCTGCTTGCGGAGCCTCGGTCGGTTTGACCGCGTCCTCGTAGGAGACCTGCTTGTCGGTGACTTTTGCCTGCTTGAGGACAGTATCCACGACTTGTTCTTCCAGTACAACCGAACGCACTTCGTTCAGCTGCTGCTCGTTCTGGTAGTACCACTTCACTACCTGCTCGGGCTCCTGGTAGGCAGCGGCCATCTCCTCGATCAGCTCGCGAACGCGGGCGTCATCGGGCTTGAGTTCGAACTGCTTGACCATCTCGGCGATGATCAGGCCCAGCAGCACGCGGCGCTTGGCCTGCTCGCTGAAGAGTTCGGCCGGCAGCTGGTCGGGCTGGATGTTGCCGCCGAACTGCTGGACGGCCTGCACGCGCAGACGATCCACTTCGTTGCTGATCAGGGCAGCCGGTACGTCGATCTGATTGGCGGCCAGCAGACCGTCCATGACCTGGTTCTTGACCTTGGTCTTCAGGGCCTGGCGCAGTTCGCGATCCATGTTCTTGCGCACTTCGGCGCGGAACCCTTCGACGGTGGTCTCTTCCACGCCGAACTGCTTGAAGAAGGCTTCGTTCAGCTCGGGCAGCTCGGGAGCGGCCACTTCCTTGACGGTGACCTTGAACTGAGCGGCTTTGCCGGCCAGGTCCAGGTTCTGGTAGTCCTCGGGGAAGGTCAGGTTGAGCACGCGCTCTTCACCAGCCTTGGCGCCGACCAGACCGTCTTCGAAACCGGGAATCATGCGGCCGGAGCCCAGGACCAGCTTGGTGCCCTCGGCGGAACCACCGGAGAAGGCTTCGCCATCCTGGGTGCCGACGAAGTCGATGGTGACCTGGTCGTCGGTAGCGGCAGCGCGGTCGACGACTTCATAACGGGTGCCCTGCTTGCGCAGCACGTCGAGCATCTTGTCGATGTCGGCGTCTTCGACGCTGGAGTCCTGGCGCTCGATCTCGATGCCGTCCAGACCCTTGACTTCGAATTCGGGGAAGACTTCGAAGGTAGCGACGTATTCCAGATCCTTGCCCTTTTCGAACACCTTGGGTTCGACGGCGGGTGCGCCGGCCGGATTGAGCTTTTGCTCGACAACGGCTTCGTAGAAGGTTTCCTGAATGAGATCACCCAAGGCTTCCTGACGCGCCGAGGCTTCGTAGCGCTGACGGATGACGCTCATGGGTACCTTGCCCGGGCGGAAACCGGGAACCTTGGCGCGTCGGGCAGTCTGCTGCAGACGCTTGTTCACTTCGGTTTCAATACGCTCGGCCGGCACGCCAATGGTCATGCGACGCTCGAGAGCAGAGGTGTTTTCAACGGAAACTTGCATGGATATTCCTCGTGGCACAAGAACAGGCCGGCTTTCCGACCCCCCAGAATCAAGGGCGACCATTCTAGAGACAGTCTCAAGCGAAGTCACCTGGCTTGATCCAGCGGTACGTAAGGCAGTCCACGATCCGGCGACGCCTTACCTGACCAAAGGCAACATTTTGTAGCCCGCCATGAGTTGTACGACATCGTATGTAGTGCTAAACCCTGAAAGGGCAAGCTAACGACAAGGCCTCCCGAGGCCTCATCCAGAACAACAACAATAGTTAGGAGAGTTGCCCTATGGAGCGATCCGGTTCCGTCGATAAATCCGTACCCGTTGCCGAGGAACATAGCTCCGGCCTGCGCCGGATGGCGAAGCTGCTCGGCCCCGGCATCATCGCCGTACTGTCCTGGCTGGGCGCTGGCGACCTCATCACCTCCTCGGTGGCGGGGGCGAACTACGGCTACGCCATGATGTGGGTGCTGGCGGTATCCCTGCTGCTGCGCTTTCTCATTGTCAACATCATCGCGCGCTTCCAGCTGTGCAATAACAAGGGCATGTCGATCCTCGAAGGCTATGCCCAGCTGCACCCGGTGTTCGCCTGGTTCATGCTCGGGTACGCGCTGGTCATGGGGCACCTGACCAACGCCTACATGCTCAAGGGCGCTGGCGAGGCCCTGGCCACCCTCCTCCATGTCGACTATCCGCTGCTCTGCTCGGTGGCGGTGGTGATCGCGGTCTGGCTGCTGGTGGGGCGTAACTTCTATGCCCTGATCGAAGGCGTGATGAAGGTGCTGCTGGCGGTCATGACCCTTGCCTTCATCACCTTGGCGGTGATGTCGGGCCCGGACCTGGGCGGCATCCTGCGCGGCACCATCGGCTTCAGCATTCCGCCAGATGAAGGCGTGCATGGAGCTCTGCTGGTAGCGGTATCGGTCATTGGCGCCGTGGCCGGTTCCATCGCCAACTTCGTGCATCCCTATGTGATGAAGGAAAAGGGCTGGACCGGCCCGGAGCACAAGCGCATCCAGCGCAACGACCTGCTGTTCGCCGTGGTGGTTGGCATCATCATCAACCTGGCCATCTGGGTCGTCGGCGTGGAAATCCTCAGACCCAACGGCCTGCAGGTGAACACCCTGAATGACCTGGGCTCGGCGCTGGAACTGTTCTTCGGCTCGGGCGGCTGGTTGATTTTCTTCACCGGCGTCTTCGCCACCCTGTTCGCCAGCGTGGTAGGCAAGACCACCGCCTTCCCCATGCTGATCACCGACGCCCTGCAACACATCCGTCCGGAGCGCCGCGAGCGTTATGGCAAGACCTTCCACAAAGACCCGCTGCACAAGTGGTTCATGCTTTTCATTCTGGTGACACCGCTGGTGTGGTCGCTGCCGGGCATGCCCGACTTCGTGACCCTGACCATCGGTGTGAATGCCCTGAACATCGTCGGCCTGCCGGTGATCTCCCTGGGCCTGTTGATCATGTCCAACCAGAAGTCGCTGCTGGGCGATAAATACCGCAACAACTGGTTCGAGAACCTCGCTCTGGGCTTCGCCACCCTGCTGGCGATCTGGGTCGCGATCCAGCTTGGCATCCAGCTGCTGGGCTGAGGCCAATCGATCAGAGGGGCGGGTTCGCCGCCCCTTCTTTTTCAAGGAGACTAGAGATGGCTGAACAGAAAGATCGCCCCGTGCTGCTGCAGGTGGGCCCGCTGCTACCTGCGCTACAAGACGCCCTGGCCGCACGCCACGAGATCCTGCGCTTCTGGGAGGCACCGGATCAGGCCAGGCTGCTAAGCGAGCGGGGCCAGGAGGTTCGCGCCCTGGTGACCTCCGGCGTACACGGTGCGACCCGCGAGTTGATGAGCGCTCTTCCCGGCCTGAAAGCCGTGTTCAGCTTCGGGGTGGGTTATGACAGCATCGACATCGCCGCCGCCCGGGATCTGGGCGTAGCGGTTAGCAACACCCCGGGCGTGCTGGACGATTGCGTAGCCGATACCGCCTTTGCCCTGCTGATCGACGTCGCCCGTGGCATCACCGCTGCGGATCGTTTCGTGCGCCGGGGCGACTGGCGCTCGGGCAAGTTTCCGTTGACCTCACGCCTGGCCGGCAAGACCTGCGGCATCGTCGGGCTTGGCAACATCGGCAAGAGCATCGCGCACCGGGTACAAGCCTTTGGCATGGACGTAGCCTATCACGGCCGTCATCAACAGACCGATGTGCCCTACCAGTACCATGCCAGTCTCGAAGAACTGGCGAAGGCCGCGGACTTCCTGGTGCTGTCGCTGCCTGGCGGCCCTGCCACCGATGGATTGATCGACGCCGGCATTCTTGCGGCCCTGGGTCCGCGTGGCTATCTGATCAATATCGCCCGTGGCAGTGTGGTCGATGAGCAGGCCCTGGTGGAGGCCCTGCAGTCGGGAGCCCTGGGCGGCGCCGGGCTGGACGTCTTCGCCGACGAGCCCCAGGTCCCCGAGGCCTTGCTGGCGCTGGATAACGTTGTACTTACCCCACACCTCGGCAGCGGCACCCGGGAGACACGCCAGGCCATGGCCGATCTGGTGCTGGCCAATGTGGAGCGCTATTTCACCGACGGGACCCTGGTCACTCCCGTCTGAAAAGCGGCGGCCCGAGCGGCCGCCGTCTCCTACTCGATGGCGGGCAGGGTCTTGCTGCGGATCCGCCGTGCCAGCGAATCGTAGATCTCGCGGCAGCCTTCGTCCCAGAATCGATCGGGATCGTCCTGCGGTTCGAGGGCAACGGAGAATTCCCCATCACGCTCCTTCAACACGAAATGCTCGTTGGTATAGAAGAAGGACAGGCCGATGGCGAAAGTCTGCGGCGTACCGGCCAGGTCATCGACGATCACCGTGAGGTCGTAGCGGGCATAGACCTCCATCTCGCGGACGATGTTGCCATCGACGCGTTTTTCCAGGCCCAGCCCGGCGTCCACTTGATCCGCGGAGTTCAGCCCCAGATAGCGGGTGAAGCAATCCGGCAACTCATGCAGGCGCCGCTCCAGTTCCTGCCAATAGGCTTCCTCACGCTCGGCCGCCTTGCTCAGCGCCTGACTCAATGCCTGATATCGTTCCATTGCCGTTCCCATCTGTTGACTGGAGGCCGTCGACGGACGACCCACAGCTCTGAGACCCCAGTCCTGTTCAGGGGTGCCCAGCCGGTCGGTGACGGACTTCAAGTCTCTGGCCAGCCCAGGCGAGGGCTGCGGGTCTCGCCCAGCAGGAAGTCGCGATTGGCATCGGTACAGGCGCGCAGATAGTCGGTGACCAGGGTGATGCGACGCAGGCGGCGCAAGTCTTCGCGGTAGTAGAGCCAGAATTGCCGGGTGATCTGGATCTGCTCCGGCAACAGCGCCACCAACCGCGCATCGGGCTCGGCGACAAAGCAGGGCAGGATCGCCAGGGCGTGGCCGCACAGGGCGGCCTGGTACTGGGCGATCACGCTGGTGCTTCGCAGGCCGCTGCTGGCCTCGGGCAGGATGCGTTCCAGGTAGAGCAACTCGGGGCTGAAGGCGAGATCGTCGACATAGGTGATGAACCTGTGCCGCCGCAGATCCGCGAGCTGTGTGATGGGCGGGTGCCTGGCCAGGTAGTCGGCGGTGGCATACAGCCGCAGGCGGTAGTCGCACAGCTTGCGGCAGACATAGGGCCCGCGCTCGGGGCGCTCCAGGGTGATGGCGATGTCGGCCTCCCGACGCGAGAGGTTGACGAAGTGCGGAACCGGGAGCACCTCCAGGGTGATGCCGGGATAGCGATCCTGGAAAAAGCTCAGCTGGGGCGCGACGAAGTAGCTGCCGAAGCCCTCGGTTGCGCCGATGCGCACCTGGCCGGAAGGTGCCAGACGCGTATCCGATATCTGCTCGCAGGCGGTTTGCAGGGTGCTTTCCAGGGTTTCGGCGTGCACCAGCAGGCGCTGGCCTTCCATGGTGAGGCTGAAGCCGGTACTGCGCGACTTCTCGAACAGCAGGGCACCGAGCGCCTTTTCCAGGGCCGAGATACGCCGCGAGACGGTGGTGTAGTCGACCCCCAACCGCCGCGCCGCGGCGCTGGCCTTCTGGGTGCGGGCGACTTCAAGGAAGAATCTGAGATCGTCCCAGTCGAGACGCGCTGCCGGGTTATTGGATTTTTGCATGTCGGTCGGGCGTTTTTGTCGGAAGCCAAGAGACTTTTGCCGGAACTATACTGCTTACCAGGGCGCGTCACGAGTGGTGACGGCGCGACCCGCTGCTAGCCAACAACAATAAAGAGCAGGCATCCATGACCCACGATCACGCCCTGTCCGGGGGCCACGCCGGACTTCGCCACCCTCCCTTGGTCATCGATATCGCGAGGTATCCGTCATGACGACCGGAGATGCCTTTCGCGAGGCACGCGACTTTCTGCTGCGCCATCGCACCGACTACGCCACTGCCGTCCGGGACTTCCAGTGGCCGCAGCTGGAGCATTTCAACTGGGCGCTGGACCATTTCGATCGCCTGGCCGAAGAGCATTCCGGTCCGGCACTGTGGCGACTCGATGCCGAGGGCCGTGAAGAACGCTACAGCTTCGCCGAGCTGGCCCAGGCCTCGAATCGCACCGCCAACTTCCTGCGCAGCCAGGGCGTTCGTCGTGGCGAACGCATCCTGGTGATGCTGGGCAACGAGGTGGCGCTGTGGGAAACCCTGCTGGGCGCCTTCAAACTGGGGGCAGTGGTGGTGCCCGCCACCACCCTGCTCAGTGATGCCGATCTGCAGGATCGGGTCGCGCGCGGGCGCATCGCCCACCTGGTGGTGGGCAGTGCTCATACGGAGCGTTGCGCCAGTCTGGACCCTGGCCTTACCCGCATCTGCGTCGGGGCGCCCGTGGCCGGCTGGCAACCCTACGCACCGGCCGCCTGCGCCAGCGACTTCCTGCCCGATGGGCCGACCCGGGCAGAGGATCCGCTGCTGCTCTATTTCACCTCGGGAACCACCTCGCGACCCAAACTGGTCCTGCACAGCCATAGCAGCTATCCGGTGGGGCATCTGTCCACCCTCTACTGGATCGGCCTGCAACCGGGCGATGTGCACCTCAACATCTCTTCCCCCGGCTGGGCCAAGCATGCCTGGAGCTGCGTCTTCGCGCCCTGGAACGCCGGTGCCTGCGTGTTCATCCATGATGTGCCGCGGTTCAAGCCCCAGGCGCTGCTGGAGGTGCTGGCGCGCTATCCGGTCACCAGCCTCTGCGCGCCGCCGACCGTGTGGCGCATGCTGATCCAGGAGGATCTCGCCGCCTATCGCGACCGCCTCAACCTGCGCGAACTCGTTGGCGCCGGCGAGCCGCTCAATCCGGAGATCATCGACAGCCTGCAGGATGCCTGGGGCCTGACCCTGAGAGATGGCTTCGGCCAGTCGGAAACCACGGCACTGGTCGGCAACACCCCAGGGCAGCCGCTCAAGCCCGGCTCCATGGGCCGCCCCCTGCCGGGTTGCCAGATCCAGCTGCTGGATGCCGACGGCCAACCAGGCGATGACGGCGAGGTGGCCCTGTCGCTCCAGCCACGGCCAGCCGGTTTGATGCTGGGCTATGAGGACAGCCCGGAGAAAACCGCCGAGGTGATGCGCGACGGCTACTACCGTACCGGTGATACCGCGGTACGTGACGTCGATGGCTACATCACCTTCGTCGGGCGCGCCGATGACGTCTTCAAGTCGGCGGACTACCGCATCAGCCCCTTCGAACTGGAAAGCGCCCTGATCGAGCATCCCGCGGTGATGGAGGTGGCCGTGGTGCCCAGCCCGGACCCCTTGCGTCTCAATGTGCCCAAGGCCTTCGTCATCCTCGCCGCCGGCCAGCAGCCCTCGGCCGCCCTTGCGCGGGAATTGCTCGGCTTCGCCCGCGACTGCCTGTCGCCCTACAAGCGGGTGCGCCGCCTGCAATTCGTCAGCGAACTGCCCAAGACGCTGTCCGGCAAGATCCGCCGCATCGAGCTGCGCCTGGGCGAGGCACAGCGCCGAGCGGCTGGCACAGCCGAGCTCCACGATTATGCCGAAGAAGATTTCGCCAACCACCCTGCCCCGGCCTCCGTTGCCACCGCCCAGGAATCCCTGTCATGACCCAGACCGCCATCCAAGACGTGCCGCTGCTGATCGACGGCCAATTCGTCACCTCCACCAGCCGCGAAGGCCGCGAGGTGATCAATCCGGCGACGCAGGAGGTGCTGGCGCGGGTGCCCTTCGCCACCGCCGAGGAAGTGCAACGCGCCGTGGCCAGTGCCAAGGCGGCCTTCGCCACCTGGCGCAAGACGCCCATCGGCGCGCGAGCACGCATCTTCCTGCGCTACCAGCAGCTGATCCGCGAGCACATGAGCGAACTGGCCGCGCTGCTCACCGCCGAACAGGGCAAGACCCTGGCCGACGCCGAGGGCGACGTCTTTCGCGGCCTGGAGGTGGTGGAGCACGCGGCCGCCATCGGCAACCTGCAACTGGGCGAATTGGCCAATAACGTCGCCAGCGGGGTGGATACCTATACGCTGCTGCAACCCCTTGGCGTCTGCGCCGGCATCACCCCCTTCAACTTCCCGGCGATGATTCCGCTGTGGATGTTCCCCATGGCCATCGCCTGCGGCAACACCTTTGTCCTCAAGCCCTCGGAGCAGGATCCGCTGGTGACCATGCGCCTGGCCGAGCTGGCGCTGGAAGCGGGGGTGCCGCCCGGTGTACTCAACGTGGTCCATGGCGGACCGGCGGTGGTGGATGCCCTCTGCGATCACCCGGATATCAAGGCGCTGTCCTTTGTCGGTTCGACCCGCGTCGGCACCCATGTCTATCGCCGGGCCAGCGAGGCTGGCAAGCGCGTGCAGTGCATGATGGGCGCCAAGAACCATGCGGTGGTAATGCCCGACGCGCCCCGCGAACAGACCCTGGCCAACCTGGTGGGCGCCGCCTTCGGCGCGGCCGGTCAGCGCTGCATGGCGGTCTCGGTGGTGGTGCTGGTGGGCGAAGCCAACAGCTGGGTACCGGATCTGGTGGCCAAGGCGCGCAGCCTCAAGGTGGGTGCGGGTCACGAGAATGGCACCGACGTTGGCCCGCTAATCTCCTGCCAGGCACTGGACCGGGTCAGCGGCCTGATCGAGCGTGGCGTAAGCGAAGGCGCGACCCTGGAGCTGGACGGCCGCAATATCCAGGTCGAGCGCTACAAGAAAGGCAATTTCGTCGGCCCGACGCTGTTCTCCGGGGTGACCACGGAGATGACCCTGTATCGCGAAGAGCTGTTCGGCCCGGTGCTCTGCGTGATGCACGCCGCCACCCTCGACGAAGCCATCGCCCTGATCAACGCCAATCCCAACGGCAACGGCGTCGCCCTCTTCACCCGCTCCGGCGCCGCGGCGCGTCGCTTCCAGGAAGACATCGATGTCGGCCAGGTCGGCATCAACGTGCCCATCCCGGTGCCGGTGCCGCTGTTTTCCTTCAGCGGTTCGCGCGCGTCCAAGCTCGGCGACCTGGGGCCCTATGGCAAGCAGGCGGTGCTGTTCTATACCCAGACCAAGACCATCACCACACGCTGGCCCGACGAGCAGGATGTCGGCAGCGCCGGTGTCGTCAACACCACCATCACCCTCAAGTAGCGGGAGACGCCAGCATGCATCTGGGATTTCTGGGACTGGGCAACATGGGCGCGCCCATGGCCCGCAACCTGCTCAAGGCCGGCCATCAGCTGACCGTCTATGACCTCTCCGCCGCGGCCCTCGAAGCGTTGCGGAACGAAGGTGCCGAAGTCGCTGCCTCTCCTGTCGCCGTGGCGCAGAGCGGTGCCGAGGTGATCATCACCATGCTGCCTGCCGCGACCCACGTGAAAACGGTCTATCTCGGCGAGGAGGGCCTGCTCGCCCACGCGAGACCGGGCACCCTGCTGATCGATTCCTCCACCATCGATCCGCTCAGCGCCCGGGCCGTGGCCACGGCCGCTGCCGAACGCGGGCTGGAACTGCTGGACGCCCCGGTCTCCGGGGGTACCGGCGGTGCCGCGGCGGGCACCCTGACCTTCATGGTCGGGGGCAGCGAGGCCGGCTTCCAGCGCGCCCAGCCGCTGCTGGCCGCCATGGGCCGCAACCTGGTGCACTGCGGCGCCAGTGGCAACGGCCAGGTAGCCAAGGTGGCCAATAACCTGCTGCTCGGCATCTCCATGATCGGCGCGGCCGAGGCCATGGCGCTGGGCACGCGCCTGGGCATGGACGCCAAGACCCTGGCCGGGGTGATCAATACCAGCAGCGGCCGCTGCTGGAGTTCGGAGGTGAACAACCCCTATCCGGACGTCCTGCCCCAGGCGCCAGCCTCGCGCGGCTACCAGGGTGGCTTCGCCGCCGACCTCATGCTCAAGGATTTGGGCCTGGCCACCGAGGCCGCCCGCGCCGTGCGCCAGCCGGTAATCCTCGGCGCGGTGGCTCAGCAGCTCTATCAACGGTTCAGCCGCGCCGGTGGCGGCGGCCTGGATTTCTCGGCCATCATCCAGGACTACCTGGACGAGGACGGTGCATGAGTGACGCCAAGGTACTGTTGGAAAGACGCGGCGGGGTCGGCTACCTGACCCTCGATCGCCCGGCCGGGCTCAATGCCCTGGACCTGGAGATGGTGCGCAGCCTGCACGGCGCCCTGCGCGACTGGGAAGGCGACCCCGGGGTGCGGGTCGTGGTGCTGCGCGGCAACGGGCCCAAGGCCTTCTGCGCCGGCGGCGATGTCCGCGCGCTGTACGACAGCTACCAGCGTGGCGACGACCTGCACCAGATTTTCTTCACCGAGGAATACGCCCTGGACCTGGCCCTGCACCGCTATCCCAAGCCGGTGCTGGCACTGGCCCATGGCCTGGTGCTGGGCGGCGGCATGGGCCTGGTGCAGGCCGCGCGACTACGCATCGTCAGCGAACGTACGCGGATGGCCATGCCGGAGACCGCCATCGGCTATTTTCCCGATGTTGGCGCCAGCCACTTCCTGCCACGCCTGCCGGATCACCTCGGCCTCTATCTGGGCCTGACCGGCGAGCAGATCGGCCCGGCCGATGCCCTGGCCGCGGGGCTCGCCGATGTCTTCGTTCCGGAAGCCAGTAACGAGGCCCTGGCGCAGCGCCTGGAAGAGGCCACGGCCCAAGGACCGACGGACCTGGCCGCCCTGCTCCAGGAATTCGCCGGGGCGCCGGCCGAAACCGCCCGCCTGACCGACCTGCGTCCGGCCATCGCCGAGCACTTCGCCGCGGCGACCGTAGAGGAGCTGCGCGGCAGCCTGCAGGCGGAAAGCCGCCCCGCGTATCGCGACTGGGCGCAGGAAACCCTCGCCACCCTGGATGGGCGCTCGCCGCTGGCGGTCGCCACGGCGCTGGAGTTGCTGCGCCAGGGCAGCGGGCTGTCGCTGGAGCAATGCTTCGCCCTGGAGCTGCACCTGGATCGCCGCTGGTTCGAAAAAGGCGAGATCGTCGAAGGGGTGCGCGCCATGCTGGTAGACAAGGACCGCACGCCCCACTGGAATCCGGCCCGCTGGCAGGATCTGGATCCGCGTCGCGTCGCGGCCTTTTTCACCGATTTCCGCCATTCCTGAGGAAGGCCTCCATGCACGATATCGAACTCACCGAAGAACAACGCATGATCCGCGACATGGCGCGCGACTTCGCCCGCCGTGAGGTGGCGCCCCATGCCCGCGCCTGGGAAAAGGCCGAGTGGATCGACGACGCCGTGGTCGCCCAGCTGGGCGAGCTCGGCCTACTGGGCATGGTGGTGCCGGAGCAATGGGGCGGCACCTACATGGACTATGTCGCCTATGCCCTGGCCGTCGAGGAGATTTCCGCTGGCGATGGCAGCCTCGGCGCCCTGATGAGCATCCACAGCTCGGTGGGCTGCGGTCCCCTGCTACGCTACGGCAACGCCGAACAGCAGGATCGTTGGCTGCCCGACCTGGCCGCCGGCAAGGTCATCGGCTGCTTTTGCCTGACCGAACCCCAGGCCGGCTCCGAGGCCCACAACTTGCGTACCCGGGCCGTGCTGGAGGGCGACACCTGGGTGCTGAACGGCAGCAAGCAGTTCGTCAGCAACGGGCGCCGCGCGGGCCTGGCCATCGTCTTCGCGGTGACCGACCCGGACTTGGGCAAGAAGGGCCTGTCGGCCTTCCTGGTGCCTACCGACACCCCCGGCTTTCGCGTCGAGCGCACCGAGCACAAGATGGGCCTGCGCGCCTCCGACACCTGCGCCGTCACCCTGGACAACTGCCGTATTCCGGCGGCCAACCTGCTGGGCGAGCGCGGCAAGGGCCTCGCCATCGCCCTCTCCAACCTGGAAGGCGGACGCATCGGCATCGCCGCCCAGGCCCTGGGGATCGCCCGCGCCGCCTTCGAGGCAGCCCTGGGCTATGCCCGCGAGCGCATCCAGTTCGACAAGGCCATCATCCAGCACCAGAGCATCGCCAACATGCTGGCCGACATGCACACCCGGCTCAACGCCGCGCGCCTGCTGATCCTGCATGCCGCGCGCCTGCGCACGGCCGGTGAGCCCTGCCTCAGCGAAGCCTCCCAGGCCAAGCTGTTCGCCACCGAGACGGGCGAATGGGTGTGCTCCAAGGCCATCCAGATCCATGGCGGCTATGGCTACCTGGAGGACTATCCGGTGGAGCAGTACTACCGCGACATCCGCATCACCCAGATCTACGAAGGCTCCAGTGAAATCCAGCGCTTGCTGATCACCCGGGAACTCGATCGCTACGAAATGTGAGGGCGTCCGGGATGACGGCCGTGACCTGCCCAGCAAAAGCCGAAGATGACACCCGAGTGTCATCAGCAGGCGCTGGGCGGGTGCTACGCTCCGGACTGGGATCGTGTCTGGTCCCGTCTCCCCAAGGAATACCGCTATGGCCTCCCTGCTCGCCTGCATCGATGGTTCTCCCCACGCCGAAAGCGTCTGCGACCACACCGCCTGGTTGTCGCGACGGCTGGATGCACCCGTCACTCTGCTCCATGTGCAGGAATCCGCTAATAGTGGCAAGAAGGTCGCCAACGGTACGCCGGTCTATCTCGACGATGACGCCGGTGCCGGGATGGCCAAGGCGCTGCTGCTCAATGCCCGCCAGCGGCTGTTGCAGCAGGGCCTGACCTCGGCGCCGCAGATCCTGCGTCGCCCGGAGGGGTTGGTCGATACCCTCAAGACCCTCGAAGCCGACACCCGGCTGCTGGTGATCGGCAAGCGCGGCGAACGCTCCGGGGACAGCGGTATCGGTGGACAGCTGGAAGCGGTGGTGCGCGCCGTGCATCGGCCGATCCTGGTGTGCTCGGGCCCCTTCAAGCCGCCGCGCCAGTTCACCATCGCCTACGACGGCCGCGAAGCGACCCACCAGGGCATCCTGGCCCTGGCACGCAGTCCGTTGCTGACCGGCATGAGTGGCACCCTGCTGCGGGTCGGCGAAGACGACCCGATCCTGCGCAAGCGCCTGGAAGACCTGGCGCTGCTGCTGCGCAGCGCCGGTTGCCGAGTGGATACCACGGTCGCCCATGGCGACGTGGAACGCATCGTCCCTCGCCATCTCGACGAACGCCGGGCAGACCTGCTCATCATGGGCGCCTTCAGCCATTCCTCGGTATGGCGCTTCCTGCGTGGCAGTCGCACCACCCAGCTGTTGCACAAGACCGAAGTGCCGATGTTGCTGCTGCGCTAGATCACGTCCGTCCCCGCCAGGCGCGCTTCGTCGGCGCGGCGCGGTCAGGGCTCAAGCCGACCCGCAGGTCGGCCGAAGCAAGGGACATAGAGCCCTGCCCTCCGTCGGGCTCCCCGGCGCGTCGGTAGGCCCCATGAGCACCCATGTCATTCATTTCACCGGTCCCATCAATTCCGGCAGCTGCGGCCAACTGATCGCCCAGTGCTCGCAGGCGGTGCAACAGGACGCCTCGCGCATCCTGCTCAAGATCGCCACCATGGGCGGCGACTGCAGCTATGGCTTCACGATGTACAACTTCCTGTTGTCCCTGCCGGTGCCAGTCCATACCCACAACCTGGGTACCGTCGAATCCATGGGCAACATCCTCTTTCTGGCCGGCGAGCACCGCACCGCCAGTCGTCACAGCAAGTTTCTCTACCATTCCTTCTATTGGAACCTGAACAACTCGGTGGACCATGCGCGCATGGCCGAATACGCCATGTGCCTGGACTACGACCTGGATCTCTATGCCCGTATCGTCGCCGAGCGCACCGCCGGTGCGGTCGAGGCCCTGGACATCCACAGCTGCCTGAAGGCCAACGCCCGGTTGCTGAGCCCGGAAGCAGCCCTGACCACGGGGGTGATCCATGCCGTGGATGAATGCCGGGTGCAGCCGGAAGAGGTCACCACCTTCATCCATCTCTGAGCAGGCAATAAAAAACCCGGTGGCCGTTGGCCACCGGGTTTTTTATTGCCCGATCCTGGAAATCAGCGGCTGAAGGACACCAGGGTATTGGGGTAGCCGACGCTAGCATCCAAGCGGCTGGCATCAAGGAAGACGCCCAGATTCTTCGCCCCATCCTGCACATAGCTGATCTTGACGATCTGGCCGTTGGCGAGCCGCACCGAGCCACCCAGCTTGAAAGCCGAGCGATTGGCCGCGGTAGCCGGGATCGAGATGGCGGCGGCACGGCGATAGACGCCCCGGTTCCAGTCGGTGTTGGTGAAGTCGTTGATGGCACTGCTGACGCTGGCGGCGCTGGTCACTCCAGTGGGCGACACGCTCACCGTCTTGGGATAGCCCACGACGTTGCCGTTGAAAGGCGCGCCCTCTGTGAAGACACCCAGGCTGTTACCAGCCTGGACCGAGGAGATCCGGCGCACCTGGCCGTCCGCGGTGGTGAGGTAGGCACCGGCCTTGAAGGCCGCGCGGTTCACCGAGGTACCAGGTACCGAGATAGCGGCCTTTTTGAGGAACACTCCCTTGTGCCAGTCCGGGTTGGTGAAGTCGTTGACCACCGAGGTGACGGTGCCCGCGGTCGCCCCGGTGCTCGGCGGAATCTGGACGCCAGCGTTGCTGCCTGCATTGCCTGCGTTGCCCACGTTGTTGCTACTACCCGCGTTACCGACGGCGCCGGCATTGCCACCTGTGGAGCCGCTGTTGCCGGGAGCGGTGCCCCCGGTCGCGGGGGCGGTGCTGCCACCGGCGATCGGACCGATGGCGGTGCAGCTGCTGTCGTCCAGGTACTTGCGCAGGGTCGGCCACTGCGGGCGCTCCTGGCCGTTGATGGGCTCCACCGACATGAAGTAGCTGCCCCAGCCCGGGCCGGCGGCCCAGTAGGAGGACGGAATGCAGTTCTGCTTAAGGTAGGCCAGCATGTTGTCCATCAGCAGGTTCCAGCGCGGATTGTTGTCCGGGACACCGAACTCGCCGATATAGCCACGCTTGCCGTTCTTCTTCAGCCAGTCGACGAAGGGCTTCACCCGGGTCACGCCATAGTTGGCATCCAGCTTGTTGACGTCGGTCTTGTCGTAGCTGCCGCCGGCGTTCTCGTCGAAGTAGGAGTGCGCCGAGAAGATGATGTTGTTGGACGGATCCTTCAGCCCCAGCAGGGCATCGTTGAACTCGGCCCAGCGGGTCGCGCTCGACCAGCCGTTGCCCTCGACGATGATCGGACGAGTGCTGTCTACGGCACGGACACCATTGATGCCGTACTGGGCCGCGGTCGGCCAGTAGGCCATGGCATCGTGGGGCTCGTTCATGATGTCGTAGGCGTACAGCGCGGACTGACCGCTCCACTGCCGTGCGATGAGCGTCATGATCTCCTGATAGCGGGCATAGGGCACGCTACTGGTCCCTATCACCTGGCCGCGATAACGGGCGTAGTTGTGCAGGTCGAGGATGATCTTGATGCCGTGCTTCTGCGCATAGCCGAAGCTCTGGTTCACCAGGGCGACATAGGCGCTGTCCAGCGGTCCGCCCAGGCGCGGCTGCAGACGCTCCCAGATGACGGGGAAACGGATCAACTTGACGCCCCGCGCGCTCCATTGCTGGAAGTAGGCCTCTACCGGGAAGATGTAGTTGGTGCCATTGATACCGGGCAGCACCTGGGGCGCAAAGCCCGCACCAGACAGATTCAGACCGACCAGGCTGACAGGCTCGGCCTGGGCTACGGCAGCGGACAGCGCGAGAATGGTAGCGGCCGCAACGAGCGGACGACGGAGGGCGGTAGCAAAGGAGCGGATAGGCGTCATGGGCGAGTACTGCTTTGGGAGGCGTGGCGTCGATATCCTTTGTGTACGAGCAAAGCCTGGTTTAGGTAGGGCCACTGGGACGTGACAAAAAGAGCGCTCTGCGTCCTGCAGTTGCCTTGTCCAATACAAGTCACATGCCACCCAGATGAAACCTTTCAGCCATCCGGCAGTCTCAGTGGAAATCAAAACCCTGAAAGCCTTGCGCTAGAGCCTTTGCGGCAAACGTAACCAAATATGCGCGACTCAGGGTCGCAGGGGCGGATAGCTGCGTCTGGCAGAAGAATTCGCACGCACAGACAGAAAAATGACGCCAAAATCCTTAGCTAATGGCCAGGGAATTTTCCCCGGTCCTTGCCCTCCAAGGCTCAGCAATGTCTTGTATATAAGGTCCAGTCATGCGCGCAGAACAGCCGGGAACCCCTGTCTTCCAACCTACTCTCCTGGTGGTGGACGACGAGCCACTGGTAGCGGATTTCGTCCGCGAGATCCTCGAGCCCGAAGGCTTCAACGTCATCGCCGCTGACTCCGCCGACACCGCCCTGTCGCTGTTGGAGAAAGAAGACGCCACTATCGACATCTTATTGACGGACATCCGCATGCCCGGCTCGATGGATGGGGCGCAGTTGGCCAACTTGGTGTGCCAGCGGTGGCCAGACATGCCGATTATTGTCATGTCCGGCTACGAAACGCCGTCCACGGCCAGCATCAAGTGCAAGGTCCGCTTCCTGCCGAAACCCTGGTCGATCGGCCAACTGATCGATGCGGTAAACGGCGTGGCCTATTCGGTGACGCCCAGCGCCTGATGGTCGGGAACCTCGGCAGTGTGCGCGATGTCACATTGCCACCTCGGTATTCCGGACAATAACAATGCTCGCCCTTACCCAGCAGTTCGTTTCCCAGCTCCCCAACGTCTCCTGCCTGTTCGGCCCGCTCACGCCGGACGGTGGTTTGCCCGCGCAGCTCTGCAGTCCCTCCGGTCAACGTCGCGTGACGCTGATGCTGGATACCGCCCGCCTTCGGGATTCGAACTACTGTGCCGTTCAGGCGCAGCAGGTTCGTCGCTCGCTGGGTAGCTGAGCGCTACCGACCGCTCACAGGGGTGGCGCCGGTCTGAGCAGGACGGCCTTGAGCGAAAACGCCGAGGTCACGCTGGCGACCCCCGGGATGCAGGTCAGTACCTCCGCCAGGAAGCGCTGGTAGGCCGCCAGGTCCTGCACCACCACCCGCAGCACATAGTCCGCATCCCCGGTCATCTGGAAGCAGCTCATCACCTGGGGTGCCTTGACGATCTCCCCTTCGAAGGCGCGCAGGTAGTCGGTGGACTGCTTTTCCAACCGTACCGACACGAAGACGCTGACACTGCCGGCGAGCCGCGTTTCGTCGAGCTGGGCGTGATACCCCTGGATGTAGCGCTCCTCTTCCAGCCGCTTGACCCGCCGCAGGGTGGGGGTGAGCGACAAGCCGATCTTCTGCGCCAGATCGCGCCAGCTCAGACGGCCATCGGCGGACAGGGCATTGAGGATGCGCAGGTCGATACGGTCCAGACCAGCCATGGTGCAAAACCTCTACTGTTGTTCTTGTAGAGAGTTCAATAGCACCAAACGACCCTGCTGCACACCTCCAAATTGCGGCAAAACGGCTAGCAGAGCCGGCCTATACTCAGGTGACCAATAACAAGAATGCCGAGGCCTCCACCATGTGGCACCCTGCATCGCACCCGGACGGCCAACCCGTCCTGCGACCCGCCCGCACCCTCACCTACCTGAGGGGGCGGCCATGAGCAACTACCCACCCCTGCGCCTGCACGTTCCCGAGCCCAGCGGCCGACCGGGACGCCCTACCGACTTCAGCTATCTGCAGCTCTGCCCCGCCGGTCGCGCGGAAAAGCCGCCCATCGACGTGGCGCCGGTGGATACCCGCGAGCTGGCGACCCAACTGATCCGTATCCTTGATGAGGATGGCCGCGCCGTCGGGCCCTGGGCGACGGAAGAAACGCCCGAAGTGTTGCTGCAAGGCCTGCGCGCCATGCTCAAGACGCGGCTGTTCGATGCCCGGATGCTCAAGGCCCAGCGGCAGAAGAAGCTGTCCTTCTACATGCAGTGCCTGGGCGAGGAAGCCATCGCCGTCGGCCAGACCCTGGCGCTGCGCCCGGACGACATGCATTTTCCCACCTACCGCCAGCAGGGCATCCTCATCGCCCGCGAGGCACCGCTGGACGAGATGATCTGCCAGCTCTTGTCCAACGCTCGTGACCCCCTCAAGGGTCGCCAGCTGCCGGTCATGTACTCCTACCGCGACCTCGGTTTCTTCTCCATCTCCGGCAACCTGGGCACCCAGTACATCCAGGCAGTGGGCTGGGCCATGGCCTCGGCGATCAAGGGCGATACCCGCATCGCCGCCGGCTGGATCGGCGACGGCGCCACCGCCGAAGGAGACTTCCACGCCGCCCTCACCTTCGCCCATGTCTACCGGGCGCCGGTGATCCTCAACGTCGTCAACAACCAGTGGGCCATCTCCACCTTCCAGGCCATCGCTGGCGGCGAGGGCATCACCCTGGCCACCCGTGGCATCGGCTACGGCATCGCCGCCCTGCGGGTGGATGGCAATGACTTCCTCGCCGTGCTGGCCGCCTCGCGCTGGGCCGCCGAACGCGCCCGGCGCAATCTGGGGCCGACCCTGATCGAATGGGTCACCTACCGCGCCGGTCCCCATTCCACCTCGGACGATCCCGCCAAGTACCGCCCTGCCGATGACTGGGCGCACTTCCCCCTGGGCGACCCCATCGACCGGCTCAAGGCGCACCTGATCGGCCGTGGCCTCTGGTCGGACGAGCAGCACCAGGCGCTGACCGCCGAGCTGGAAGCCGAGGTGGCAACCGCGCAGAAGGCCGCCGAGGCCCATGGCACCTTTGCCAGCGATCTCGCCCCCAGCGCCGCCGACATGTTCGAGGAGGTCTACCAGGACCTGCCGCCGCACCTGCGCCGCCAACGCCAACAGCTCGGGAAGTGACGCCATGACCGTACAACAGGAAACCGGCCTGCCGACCCAGGCCGGCAGCCACAGCACCCTGACCATGATCCAGGCCATTCGCTCGGCGATGGACGTGATGCTCGAACGCGACGACAACGTGGTGGTGTTCGGCGAGGACGTCGGCTACTTCGGCGGCGTCTTTCGCTGCACCGAGGGCCTGCAGGCCAAGTACGGCGCGTCGCGGGTGTTCGATGCGCCCATCTCGGAGAACGGCATCGCCGGCGCCGCGGTGGGCATGGGCGCCTATGGCCTGCGGCCGGTGGCGGAAATCCAGTTCGCCGACTATGTCTATCCGGCCATCGACCAGATCGTCTCCGAGGCCGCGCGGCTGCGCTATCGCTCGGTGGGCCAGTTCACCTCACCGCTGGTGTTCCGCATGCCTTGCGGCGGCGGCATCTATGGCGGCCAGACCCACAGCCAGAGCCCGGAGGCGATGTTCACCCAGGTCTGCGGCCTGCGCACCGTGATGCCGTCCAATCCCTATGATGCCAAGGGCCTGCTGATCGCTTCCATCGAGAGCGATGACCCGGTGATCTTTCTCGAACCCAAGCGCCTCTACAACGGCCCCTTCGACGGCCATCACGACCGTCCGGTGACGCCCTGGTCGGGACACCCGGCCAGCGCCGTGCCGGATGGCTACTACCGGGTCGAGCTGGAACGGGCCGCCGTGGTGCGTCCCGGCAACCAGGTCACGGTGCTGACCTATGGCACCACCGTCTGGGTCGCCTTGGCCGCCGCCGCCGAAACCGGCATCGACGCCGAGGTGATCGACATCCGCAGTCTCTGGCCCCTGGACCTGCAGACCCTCACCGACTCGGTGAACAAGACCGGGCGTTGCGTGGTGGTGCATGAAGCCACCCGTACCTGCGGCTACGGCGCCGAGCTGGTCTCGCTGATGCAGGAGCACTGTTTCCATCGCCTGGAGGCGCCCATCGAGCGGGTCACTGGCTGGGACACCCCCTACCCCCATGCCCAGGAATGGGACTACTTCCCAGGTCCGTCCCGGGTCGGCGCCGCGCTCAAGCGCGTGATGGAGGTCTGAGATGGGTACCCATGTCATCAAGATGCCGGACATCGGCGAAGGCATCGCCGAAGTGGAGCTGGTCAAGTGGTACGTGGCCGTGGGGGACGAGGTCAGCGAAGACCAGACCCTCGCCGATGTCATGACCGACAAGGCCATGGTGGAGATTCCTTCCCCGGTGGTTGGCCGGGTGCTAGCCCTGGGCGGCGAGCCTGGCCAGGTGCTGGCCGTGGGCGCCGAGCTGATCCGTCTGGAGGTGGCCGGTGACGGCAACCAGCGGGAGGCTACTCGCCCCGCTCCCATGGCATCCACACCCGCGCCCAAGGTAGAAGCGCCCAGGCCTGCGCCGGAACCCGCTCCGCCGCGTCCGGCACCCGAGTCTCAGCGCGAGGACGATAGACCGGCTTCCCGCCCGGCACCGGGCAGTACGCCGCTGGCGTCACCGGCAGTGCGCCAGCACGCCTGGGACCTGGGCATCGAGCTCCGCTTCGTCACCGGTACCGGCCAGGGCGGACGCATCCTGCACGGCGATCTGGAAGCCTATGTACAGCAACGCGACGCGGGTCTGCCGCCGGCCACGGGTGGCGGAGGTCTCGTCAGGCGCAGTGGCGAGGAGCGCATCCCGCTGATCGGCCTGAGACGCAAGATCGCCGAGAAGATGCAGGCCGCCAAGCGCCACATCCCCCATTTCACCTATGTGGAAGAGCTGGACGTCACCGAGCTGGAAGCCTTGCGTGCCACCCTCAATCAGCGCTGGCAGGGACGCCGCGCACACCTCACCTTGCTGCCCTTCCTGGCGCGGGCGCTGGTGGTGGCGGTGCGGGATTTCCCGCAGATGAATGCCCGCTTCGACGAAGAGACCAGCACCGTGACGCGTTATGGCGCGGTGCACCTGGGCATCGCCACCCAGGGCGAACAGGGCCTGGCGGTACCGGTGGTGCGCCATGCCGAGGCGCTGGATCTCTGGGGCTGTGCCCAGGAGGTGGCGCGCCTCGCTACCGCGGTGCGCAGCGGCAAGGCCGGGCGCGATGAGCTGGGTGGCTCCACCCTGACCATCAGCAGCCTCGGTCCGCTGGGGGGTATCGCCTCTACGCCCATCATCAACCATCCCGAGGTGGCCATCATCGGCGTGAACCGCATCGTCGAACGCCCAGCCTTCCGCAATGACCTGGTGGTGCCACGCAAGCTGATGAATCTCTCCGCTTCCTTCGACCACCGGCTGATCGATGGCCAGGACGCCGCCAGTTTCATCCAGGCCGTGCGCCAGCTGCTCGAACAACCCGCCACCCTTTTCCTGGAGTAGCCATGGATACCCGACTCCTCATCATCGGCGGCGGCCCCGGCGGTTATGTCGCCGCCCTGCGCGCCGCCCAACTGGGCATCGCCACTACCCTGGTGGAGGGTGCCGCCCTCGGCGGGACCTGCCTCAACGTCGGCTGCATCCCTTCCAAGGCCATGATCCACGTAGCCGAGGAATACCAGCGGGCCTGCGGGCGTGCGGAACAGGGCAGCCTGGGCATTCGCCACGGGCGTCCGGAACTGGACCTCGGCCAGGCCGTAGCCTGGAAGAATGGCATCGTCGATCGCCTCACCACCGGCGTCGCCGCCCTGCTCAAGAAGCAGGGGGTAACCGTCGTCGAAGGCTGGGCCGAGATTCTCGACGGCAAGACTGTCGAGGTGCAGCGGGCCGGTGGTGAGCGGCTGCGCATCCGCACCGAGCACCTGGTACTGGCCATGGGATCCACCTCGGTGGAGCTGCCCAACCTGCCTTTTGGCGGCCCCGTGATCTCGGCGACCGAGGCGCTGTCGCCGACCGACATTCCCGAGCATCTGGTCGTGGTGGGCGCCGGCTATATCGGCCTGGAACTGGGCATCGCCTATCGCAAGCTGGGCGCCCAGGTCGCCGTGGTGGAAGCCCAGTCGCGACTGCTGCCCGGCTATGACGCCGAGCTGACGACGCCGCTGCGCCAGCGGCTGGAACGCCTGGGCATCGCGCTGCACCTGAACTGCACCGTCGCTGGCCTGGCGGCCGATGGCGCTGGGCTGCGAATGACCACCAGCGACGGCCAGGAGCAGGTTCTGCCGGCGCAACGCATCCTGGTGTCGGCCGGCCGCCGACCGCGCACCGAAGGCCTGGACCGCCTACCGCTGGACTATGACGGCCGCTATATCCGCGTCGACGACGGCTGCCGCACCAGCATGACCGACGTCTGGGCCATTGGCGACCTGACCGGCGAGCCGCTGCTGGCGCATCGCGCCATGGCTCAGGGCGAAGTGGTGGCTGAGCTCATCGCCGGCAAGCGTCGGCGCTTCGCGCCGGTGGCCATTCCGGCGGTCTGCTACACCGATCCGGAGATCGTGGTGGTAGGCCTCACCCCCGAGCAGGCCAAGGCCCAGGGCCTGGAGACCAAGGTCGCCAGCTTCCCCTTCGCCGCCAATGGCCGCGCCCTGACACTGGAAGCTCCTGAGGGCTTCGTACGGGTAGTGGCCCGCGCGGACGACCATCGCATTCTCGGCTGGCAGGCCACCGGGCAGCAGGTCGCGGAACTGGCCACGGCCTTTTCCCACAGCCTGGAGATGGGCATGCAACTGGAAGACGTGGCCGCCACCCTGCACCCCCACCCCACCCTGGGCGAGGCCGTGCAGGAAGCGGCGCTGCGGGCCCTGGGCCGGGCGCTGCACCTGTGACCGGCCTGCCGCGCGACAGCCTGGCCCTGGGCATTCTCGACGAAGCCCTGGCCGGACTGTGCCGGCAAAGTGGCCAGCGGCCGGACGCGCTGCTCGCCGCCGAAGGCATCCCGTTGCCGGCGCTGCTCCTTGGCGGTGCCGGCGACCGCCTCTCGGCGCCGCTGTTCGGCCAGCTGTGGTATCGCCTGGCGCGGCGCTTCGATGACGAGTTCTTCGCCCTGGGTCCGCGCCCGCTTCCGGCTGGCAGCTTTGCTTTTCTCTGCCAGAGTGCCCGTCTGCAGCCGACCTTGGGCGATGCCCTGCGGCACAGCGCCGACTTCCTGCGGCTGACCCTGGGCGTGGATCTGCGGCTGCAACGCGACGGTGAGCGGGCGACCTTGCGACTGGCACCAGGTAGTCTGCCGGGCAGCTTCGCGGTCTTCACCCTCTGGCTGATCCTGCATGGCCTGGCCTGCTGGCTGGTGGGCCGGCGCCTGCCGCTGGAGGAGATCCGTCTGACCGCTCAGGCGCCGGGTGCGGAACTGCTGGCCGACTACCAACAACGCTTCGGTCCAGGGCTCTGCTTTGGCCGCGACGACGACTGCCTGGTGCTGGACGCCGCCCTGCTGGCCCTGCCGATCCGGCGCACTGCCGCAGACGCACGGCGCTTCATCGCCGCCGCGCCAGGCAATCTGCTGGTGCACTATCGAGACGACGCCAGCCTGATCGCCCGCATCCGCGCCCTGCTGCGCAGTCGTGCGCCCGAGGACTGGCCGGATGCCGTCCGCCTGGCGGCAGACCTGGGCCTCTCGTCCGCCACCCTGAGACGTCAGCTGGCGGCTAGTGGCCAGTCCTACCAGCGCCTCAAGGACGAGCGCCGTTGCCGCCTGGCCTGCCGCCAGCTGGATCAGGGCGCCCTGCCCCTGGACGAACTGGCCCTGCGCCTGGGCTTCGCCGATCCTCGCTCCTTCCAGCGCGCCTTCCGCAGATGGACGGGGCTGAGCCCCCTGGGTTATCGCCAGCGCCCTACCCGCGCCAGTCAGCCCGCCGCCAGCTGAGCCGCGATGGCAGCCGTATCTATCACCGAACGCACCTCGCGGATGCGGCCGTTCTCGAAGCGATAGAAGACGTGCTCGGCAAAGCGGACCCGGCGACCCTTCACCGCCAACCCGAACAATTCACCATGCGGCGTGCAGACGAAGTCCAGCTGCGCCGCCAGCCAGGGCGGCTCGACCAGCAGCAGCTGCGCGGCGAAGTGCAAGTCAGGAATGGCGGCATGATCGCCTTCGAGCATCGCCTGATAGCCCGCCAGCCCCAAGGGCCGACCATTGTGCTCGACAGCCTCGTCGACATGACGGCCAAGCTCCGCCCAGGCCTGGCGATTGAGGCAGTCGAGATAGGCCTGATAGCGCTCGCCTAACCTATCGGCTGACACGTCCTGATTCCTCCGGTATTGCCTAGCGATGCTCGAACTTCGCCGGACGCTTCTCGACGAAGGCTGCCATGCCTTCCTTCTGGTCGGCGCTGGCGAACAGCGAATGGAAGACCCGGCGCTCGAAACGGATGCCCTCGGCCAGGCTGGTCTCGAAGGCGCGATTGACGCTTTCCTTGAGCAGCAGGGTCGCCGGCAGCGAACGACTGGCGATGCCGCGAGCGGCTTCCAGGGTGCGCTCCAGCAACTCGTCGGCTGGAAACACCTGGGCGACCAGCCCGGCACGCTCGGCTTCGGCGGCGTGCAGCTGCCGCCCGGTCAGGCACAGTTCCATGGCCTTGGCCTTGCCCAGGGCGCGGGTCAGCCGCTGGGTACCGCCGATACCCGGAATGACGCCCAGGGTGATCTCCGGCAGGCCGAAGCGTGCGGTGTCGGCGGCATAGATGAAGTCGCACAGCAGCGCCAGTTCGCAGCCACCGCCCAGGGCATAGCCGGCGACGGCGGCGATCAGCGGTTTGCGCCGCTCGGCGATGCGGTCGGCGACGCGAAAGTAGTCGTCCAGATAGATCTGCGGATAGCCCTGCCCGGCCATTTCCTTGATGTCCGCCCCGGCGGCGAAGGCCTTGGCCGAGCCGGTGAGCACCACGCACCCCACCTCGGGATCGGCGTCCAGGCGCGCCAGCATGGCGTCCAGCTCAGTGAGTAGCTGGGCATTGAGGGCGTTGAGCGCCTTGGGTCTATTGAGGGTGATGAGGGCCACGCGATCCTGGATGTCCAGCAACAGGGTCGATTCGGCAGAGGGTTCGCTCATGATCTTGTCCTTGTCTAGTCGTTGAGTTCCAGCGCCAGGGCGGTGGCCTCGCCGCCGCCGATGCAGATGGCGGCCACGCCCCGGCGCAAGCCGCGGTGGCGCAGCGCCTGGATCAGGGTCACCAGGATGCGCGCGCCGGAGGCACCAATGGGGTGGCCCAGGGCGCAGGCACCACCGTGCACGTTCAGCCGTTCCGGGTCCAGCCCCAGGGCATCCTGGGCGGCCAGCGCCACCACGGCGAAGGCTTCGTTGATCTCGAAGAGGTCGACATCACCCAACTGCCAGTCGATGCGCTCGAGCAGCGTGCGGATGGCGCCGATGGGGGCGGTGGGAAAGTCGCCCGGCGCCCCGGCATGGGCGGCGTGGCCACGGATGGTCGCCAGCGGCGTCAGGCCTTCATGCGCGGCCGTGCTGGCGCGCATCAGCAGCAGCGCCGCTGCGCCATCGGAGATGGAGCTGGCATTGGCCGCGGTCACGGTGCCGCCTTCGCGGAAGGCCGGCTTGAGCGTGGGAATGCGCGCAGGATCGGCACGACGGGGTTGCTCGTCGGTGTCGAGGCGCAGGGTCTCCTTGCGCGTCACTCCCTCCACCGGGACGATCTCGGCGGCAAAGGCGCCACTGGCCTGGGCCTGGCGTGCCCGTGCGAGAGACTGCTGAGCATAGGCATCCTGGCGTTCGCGGCCGATGCCCAGGCGCGCCGCGCAATCCTCGGCGAAGGTCCCCATCAGGCGCCCGGGTTCATAGGCGTCTTCCAGGCCGTCGAGAAACATGCTGTCGATCAGGGCGCCATGGCCGAGGCGATAACCACTGCGGGCCTTTTCCAGCAGATAAGGCGCACGGCTCATGCTTTCCATACCACCCGCCACCACCACCTCGGCACTGCCGGCGCGCAGCAGGTCATGACCGAGGATGGTCGCCTGCATGCCCGAGCCGCACATCTTGTTCAGGGTGGTACAGCGCGTCGTTTGGGCCAGGCCAGCACCGAGGGCGGCCTGGCGCGCGGGAGCCTGGCCAAGGCCCGCGGGCAGGACGCAGCCCAATAGCACCTCGTCGACTCGCTCGGGCGACCAGCCGGCCCGCTCCAGTACCGCCCGAACCACGGCACTGCCCAGTTGCGGCGCCGACAGCGCGGCCAGCTCGCCCCCCAGGGCTCCCATGGGCGTACGGGCAGCGGCGACGATGACAATGGGGTCGTTCATGACGATTCTCCTAGGCCCTTACGAAAAGTGCCTACACTCGGTGATGCTTCGTTGGAAAGCGCCTGGATGGCCAGCCCCGTCGGAATGCTCATTTACCACTCGTAAACTCGCTCGCGAGCCCGGTCCGCTTCCTCAGCGCTTTTCGCCTCGCCTGACCGTCGCTCGGCGACTTTTCGTACAGGGCCTAGCGCGGGGCCATGCGCAGGGCACCGTCGAGGCGGATCACCTCGCCGTTGAGCATGGGATTCTCGATGATGTGGCGGACCAGGGCGGCGAATTCCTCGCCCCGCCCGAGCCGCGGTGGAAAGGGCACATTGGCGGCCAGGGCATCGCGGACCTCAGGGGTCATGCCGGCCATCATGGGCGTCTCGAACACCCCAGGCGCGATGGTCATGACCCGGATCCCCTGCCCGGCCAGTTCGCGAGCAGCCGGCAGGGTGAGAGAGGCGACCCCACCCTTGGAGGCAGCATAGGCGGCCTGGCCGATCTGGCCATCGAAGGCGGCAATGGAGGCGGTATTGATGATCACGCCGCGCTCGCCGCCCTCGTCGCCCTCACCTTGGGCCATGGCGGCCGCGGCCAGGCGCAAGACATTGAAGCTGCCCACCAGATTGACGGTGACGATGCGGGCGAAGGCCGCTAGATCGTGCGGCCCATTGCGCCCGAGGATGCGGGCGCCACCGACGATACCGGCGCAGTTGATCGCGCCCTGCAGACTGCCCCAACGTTCCATAAGGCTGTCGATGGCGGCGCTCAGGGCTCCAGCATCGGTCACGTCCACCGGCAGCGCCAGGGCCTGGTCGCCGAGGCGTTCGGCCTGGGCCTGCACGGCATCGGCCTGCAGATCCAACAGCGCCACCCGGGCGCCTGCCGCCACCAGCAGCCCGGCGGTGGCCGCGCCGAGGCCGGAGCCGGCGCCGGTTACCAGGAAGGTTCGATCATCGATGCGCATGAGGGCACTCCCAGGGGGTAATGCCCGCATCTTCGACCCTCCCCCGCAGCGGGACAAGGGCCGGATCGCTCAGCGCGCCTGAGCGATCCGGCCACCGGCTCACCAGGGCAAGGCCTGGCCCTGGTAGTCGAGAAAGGCGCTGCCGCTTTGGCCAACCCGGGCCTCGATCGTCGCGACCAGACCAGCCACACTATCGGCGACTTCGACCGGGGCGCTTGCCCCGCCCAGCTCGGTGCGGACCCAGCCCGGATGCAGTGCCAGCACCGCGAAGGCCGGTTGCCGCCCGGCCACCCAGCTCTGCAGCAGGCTGTTCAGCGCTGCCTTGCTGGCGCCATAGAGCGGCATCTCGGTGGACCGCGCCAGGCTGATGCTGCCCATCTGCGAACTCAGACAGGCCATCACCCCCTCGGCGGCCATTCGCGGCGCCAGGGCATCCAGCAACCGCAGGGGCGCCACGGCATTGGTGAGAAACAGCTCGCCCAGCTCCGCGGCCGTCGCCCGCTGCCCGTCCTCTTCTGCCGGCCCCATGATGCCGGCGTTGACGATCAGTCGATCCAGCGAGCCAGGACGCAACTCTTCCAGCAGTCGTGTGCCGAGGTCGGGATCGCACAGATCGCCGGTCACCACCCGCAGCCGGCCCTTGGCAGTCGCCACCAGGGCGTCCAACGCGGCGTTCGGCGCTCGCACCAGCGCCAACACCTGAGCACCCTGCGCCAGATAGCGTTCCACCAGCCCCAAACCTATGCCTCGCGAGGCACCGATCACCCAGACATTCATAGCCTTCTCCTCAGTCCGCCAACGTGATGCGCAGATGTCTTTTCTTGCCCAGACTTACCCGCCGCCCGGCGTCCGTCAGCGTTAGACGGATATCGGGATCCATCACCGGCTGCTCGTCCAGGCGCAGGCCACCGCCTTCCGCCAGGCGACGCACCGCACTGCGCGAAGGCTGCAGCCCGGCTGCCACCAGCAATTCGACCAGGCTGACGCCCCCTTCCAGCTCTTTGCGAGTCAGGGCGATTTCCGGCAGCTGACCCGCGCCGTCTCGATCGGCGAATACCTCGGCGGCCGCCGCCTCGGCCTCGCGCTGTGCCCTCTCGCCATGGGCGAGCCGCGTCGCCTCGTTGGCCAGCACCGTCTTGGCCAGGTTGATTTCCGCGCCGCCCAGGGCGCTCAGTCGGCGGACTTCGTCCAACGGCAATTCGGTAAACAGGGCCAGGAAACGTTCGACGTCGGCATCGTCGCAGTTGCGCCAGAACTGCCAGAAATCGAAGGCCGACAGCCGCTCCTCGTTGAGCCAGACCGCGCCCTGAGCCGACTTGCCCATCTTGCGCCCATCACGGGTGGCCAGCAGCGGCATGGTCAGACCATAGAGCTGAGGGCCGCCCTGACGGCGCGACAGCTCCACGCCGTTGATGATGTTGGCCCACTGGTCCGCGCCGCCTAGTTGCAGGGTGCAGCCATAGCGCCGCGACAGCTCGACGAAGTCGTAGGCCTGCAGCAGGGTGTAGCCGAATTCCTCGAAGGACAGCGAGTGCTCGCGGTCGAGACGATTCTTGATGGCATCGAAGGTGAGCAGCCGGTTGATGGAAAAATGCCGGCCGACGGCGCCGAGAAAATCCAGGTAGCCCAGGCCGTCGAGCCACTCGGCGTTGTCCACCACCTGGGCACGACCGTGGCCATCGCCCACTTCGAGATAGCGGTGAAAGGCCTTGGCGATGCCGGCCATGTTAAGGGCGATCTGGCCGTCGGTGAGTACCGGGCGACTGCTGTCGCGGAAACTGGGGTCGCCGATGCGGGTGGTGGCGCCACCGATCAGCAAGAGGATGGGATGGCCGGCACGCTGCAGCCAGCGCATCAGCATCAGGCCTTGCAGATGGCCGACGTGGAGGCTGTCGGCGGTGGCGTCGAAGCCGAGATAGCCGGTCACCGGCCCGGCAGCGAAGGCGCGCGCGAGGCCATCCCGGTCGGTGGTCTGGTGGACGAAACCGCGGGCTTCGAGGGTGGCGAGCAGGTCTTGCGTGGTGCTGTCCATGGGGTCTCCTGTGGCTGGACGGTGCCAGGGAGACCGGGAGAAGTTGCCTTGACCGAGCCGCCCTAGGCGGTTCGGTCATGCAGCGCAGTACCTACCACCCGATATTGGTCAGGTAGTAGTAATAAGCGCTGATAGGACAGAGGAAGGTTCGCATGGGGCGTCACGCTACCGGCTTGCTCAGCCGTTGGCAACTGCGAACCGCTCGCACTGCCGCTTCGACCAGATGTCGCAGCTGCCCTGGCAGGCGCTGAACGAACGGCGACAGTGGCGTTCCGACTCCTGTCCTTTGCCAGCAGTATCGAGACGCAGAGATGAACCTACCCGCTCCACCCCTAGCGATCCCCCGCGCCGACGTGGCGTTTCCAGGTGTACCTGGACAAGGAAAACCCCTTGCGTGAGAGGATCCCATTGATGAAAAGCATCACCCCGGCCAACCTGCTGCTGCTACTGCTCTGCCTTACCGTACTGGCCTACGCGACCGATCTGATCGGCTAGTCGTAGCCTGGAACAACCTCAACGACGCCTAGCTGATGGTTGCCCTCCGGCATCTCTTGGCCTAGCGTTCAGGCCTTGTCCGTCAGAGAGTTACCACACCATGTCCAGTCACCCCTCCAGCGCCGTGGAAAGCCTTGAAATGCTGGCGTCGCTGGATTCCGTCGCGGCGCTCCTGCGCGTCGTGTGCGAGGTCAGCGGCCTCGGTGTCGCCACCATCGCGGAGGTCACCGACCAGCGCTGGATCGCCTGCGCCGTGGAGGATCGGATCGCCTACGGCCTGCAACCCGGCGCGGAGCTGGATCTCGAGTCCACCCTCTGCAATCACGTGCGCTCTTCCCACGACGCCGTGGTCATCAGCGACGTGGAACAGAATCCCACCTACTGCGACCACCCGGCGCCCAGCCTCTATGGCTGGAAGAGCTATCTGTCAGTGCCCGTATTCCGCCCCAATGGCACCTTCTTCGGCACCCTCTGCGCCTTCGATCCTCGACCCGCTCCGCGACTGGAGCAGGGCTCGGTGATCACCACCCTGGAGGGGTTCGCCCGCTTGCTGGGCGAACTGCTCGCACGCGAAGAGCTACGCCGTGAAGAAATGCCCGGACCGCGCGGCGACAGCGATCTGCAAACGCTGCGCGAGCAGTTGCTGGTGCTTTTTGAACAGGACCTGCAGCGGCCGCTGCAGGCGCTGGCCACCCAGGATTCCCAGGCCCGCGATGGGCAAGCCGAGGCCGGCAGGCTGGCCAGGCGCTGTGGCGAGGCGGCCGACTTCGTACGGACGCGCCTGGGGCTGGGCCTGCCCTTGAAGCTGGCGCTGGAGGATGGCGTGAACGAACGTCTCGCCAGCTTGCTCGCGACACTGCAGGCGCGCTTTCCTGATCGGCATTTCAACGGCGAGTTGCCCGTGCTGCCGGCTGCGCTCCGGCTCGATCTGCCGCGCCTCCTGCAGGCGGTGGGCGCCCTGCTCGAGCAGGCCGCCGTCCAGAGCCCTGCGGGTGACACCCTCGTCCTGCGCGGTGCGCTCGAAGAGCGCAGCTACCAACTCGAGGTGAACAGCAGCGCCGCCACGGTGGACCCTGCTACCCTGGCCCAACTGTTCCAGCCCGCGCTGACCCAGGCCGACGCGCAACGACCCGCCGGCCTGGCGCTGGGCCTCTATCTCGCCCAGGAGATCGCCCGCGGCCATGGCGGCAGCTTGATCGCCCGCCTGGAGAACGGTCGTCAGCGCTTCATCCTGACTCTACCCACTGCCCTGGATTGATGCCTTTGCCTTTGCCCACTCCCTTGCTGGTGATCCGTCACGGCGAAACCGACTGGAACGCCAGCGGCCGCCTGCAGGGACGCCAGGACATCCCGCTGAACGCTCGCGGTCGTGCCCAGGCACAGGCCGTCGGCCTAGCCCTGCGCGAACGCTACGACATAGGTCCCTTCGCCTGCCTGAGCAGCCCGCTGCAGCGCGCCAGCGAAACCCTTGAACTGATCCTCGCGCAACTGCCCGGTACCCCAAGGAGCCTGGGCCGGGACGCGCGCCTGGCGGAAAAGGCCTTTGGCGACTGGGAAGGCCTGGACATGCCCACCATCGCCCAGCGCTATCCCGAGCAGCACGCCAGCCGCGCTGCCGAGCCCTATACCTTTCGGGTACCGGGTGGGGAAAGCTATGCGGATGCGGCCGAGCGGGTTCGCCCGCTGCTGGAGGCGCTAGATGGCCCCACCCTGCTGGTGGCCCACGGCGCCCTGATCCGCAGCCTGCTGGTAGCGACCGGCCTGGCCAGCCCCGAGGTGGCCACCCGGATGGTCATCCACCAGGGCCGTTGGCTGGAGCTCACGGCCGAGGGCTATCGGTGGTACAGCGCCGCCGGCTGGGGCGAGCAGCCTTAACTCAGCCGCCGGGCGAACTGGCTGACCGCACCCACCACCTGGCGGGCGCCGTCCTGGATCTCGGTGATGCGCACCCCAGCGTTGCTGGCCAGGTGCAGGCCCTGCTCCGCCTGTTGCCGACTCGCTGCCATGTTGCTGACCGCGGTCTGGGCCAGTTGCTGGTTCTGCTGTACCACCCCGACGATCTCCTCGGTGGCCTTGCTGGTGCGCCCGGCCAACTGCCGAACCTCGTCCGCGACCACGGCGAAACCGCGCCCCTGCTCGCCGGCCCGCGCCGCCTCGATGGCGGCGTTGAGCGCCAGCAGATTGGTCTGCTCGGCGATCCCACTGATGGTCTTGACGATGGAACTGATCACCAGCGACTGTTTGCCAAGGTCCTCGATACCGTTGGCGGCGACCTGGATCTCGTCGGCGATGCGGGTCATCACCGCTACCGTGTCCTGCACCACGGCCGCGCCCTGACGAGCGCTTTCATCGGTGGTCTGGGAGATGTCGAAGGCGACCCGCGCGGCTTCGGCCACGGCCAGCTCCTGCTCTACCTGTTCAGTGATGACGGTGGCGAACTTGATGACCTTGTACAGCTCGCCGCGGGTATTGAGCACCGGATTGTAGGACGCCTCCAACCAGACCGTGCGGCCGTGGCTGTCAATGCGCTTGAAGCGACTGGCGACATAGTCGCCGCGATTCAGCCGGTCCCAGAAGACGCGATAATCCGGAGACTCCGCCTCTTCCCGAGTGCAGAACATCCGGTGGTGCTTGCCGACGATCTGCGCCAGCGAATAGCCCATGCCCTGGAGGAACCGCTCGTTGGCGGTAAGCACCTCGCCCGCCAGGTTGAATTCGATTACTGCGGTGGAGCGCAACAGGGCATTGATGATCCCTGAGTGCTCGGTGGCGGTTTCCACCTGCTCGGTGCGGTCGTAGGCATAGCAGCAGATCTGCTTGACCCGACCCTGGGTGTCGCGCACCGGCGTCCAGATCGCATAGAGCCAGGCAATGCCGCCAGTGCTACGGATCAGACGATAGATGCCGCTCACCTGGCGACCTTCGCTGAAGCTGCGTTTCAGGTCGCCATAGCATTCCATGCATTTCACATAGTCCGGAATGATGTCATCCAGATTGCGCCCGGTCAGGCTGCCCGGGGCATAGCCCAGGCAGAGCGCGAAGTTCTCGTTGAAATCCTCGATGCGGCCCTGGGCGTCCAGCAGTAGGCTAATGGCATCGTTGCAGAACGCCGCGCGCAGCTGACGGTGCTCGGCCAGCTCGGCTTCGAGATCAGCGATACGGCGTTTGAGTGCGGAGTTGAACATGGGATCACCCAGGTAAGTTGTGTCCTACTCTGGTTCGACGCGCCGCGACATTTCTTGAAACCCCACCGGACGGCGCGTCTAGCGGCAAAGAGCCAGTTATGGTCGCGCTGGCGCCAGCGCCAGGCAGGCCGTGGCATTGGCCGCGAATTCCTACAGGCTCTAGGTCGCCCCTACTGCTTCGATGGCCTTCACCTGGGCAGCCACGGCTCCCTTCCCGATGGCGGCCAGGATACCGTTCAAGGAATCGACGAATGGTAGCCTCAATTGACCGGCAAACCTTGCTGGCTGGCCTGGCCTTCGAAGCGGCGGACCAGCCCGAGCAGGTCGATCAGAGTCGCCTGACGACTATTACCCGCCGTACCGATACCTACCCAACTCAGCGCCCGCTGCGCCGCCAGCCGGCCGTCCTCCGGCAATTGCCAGCTGCGTGCCAGGGCATCCTCGCGCAGATCGGTAAAGCTCTCGATGGCCTCTACCCGCTGGACCACGAAGCCCAGGCGCTGACGCTCGCCCTGAACCACGATCACCTGATCGCTGGCGGCGGATTCGACCGCCGTCTCCCCCGCCAGGGTACGGAGGCAGACCAGGGTGATCTGCTGCCCCCGCACTTCCAGCAGCCCCAGCAATCGTGGATCGCGCTGCCCCAGGCGCAGATAGCGCGGCGGCAGCGGCAAGACCTCGGCCACCTGTTCCAAGGGCACCGCGAACAGCGCGCCGGCAAGAAAACTCAGGCAGGGCTGACGCCGGGTCCGCTGACGCTCCTCGTTCAGGAGATTGCGGTCGGTGCGATAGATGCGTGCATAGGCCACGGCGGCCTCCTGGCGCCCCAGGGCAGCGTGATCGAGCACCACCGCCGACTCGCCGTCCGCGTCGCTGAACACCCCCCGCAACAGCCCTGGCTGCTCCAGGCCGAAGTCGAGCAGCGGCGCGCACTGCGCCGGGTCACGGCGCCACATGCCGAGTAGGCGCTCGAAGCCGAAGGCCACCCGGTACTCGCCCCGCTCGCCCGCGGCCAACACCAGCAACTGCTCGCGACCGTGGACCGTCGAGGTGGTCAGGCCGAGTAACGTGGACAGTTCGAGCACCGGCAGCGTCTGGCCACGCAGCTGGACGTGATGGCGACAGCTGTCGCTGGCGAACTCAGTGGGCTCCAGCTGCGGTCGATCCACCAGCTCCTGTACCACCGCCGCATCCAGGCACAGGCGCCGGCCATCGCACTCGAACAGCAGATAGAGACGCTCGCCTTTACGGTCCGCGCTGGCGGCCTGGTGCCGACCCGCCGGCGCCTCGGCGCTGGCCTCGAAACCTGGCAACGCCGCCAGTACCTCCAGATCCAGCAGGTGGATGATCCGTCCCGTCTCCGGCTGCAGATGGATGCGCCCCAGCAGGCGACCGGCTGCCCCCTGCAGCGCCACGATGGCCTCGCGCGCGAGATTGAGGATATCCACCACGCCGTCGATGCTCAGGCCGAAGCGGCCGCCGCCCTGACGAATCACGGCGACCCGCCGCGGCGTTTCCACCGGGGGCAATCCCAACAGGCGATGACCGTCGACCAGGGGCAGCGGGCGCCCGTCCAGCTCGAAGAGACCGAGCATCCAGGACGCCGGGCTGGGATGAGGCACCAGGCGCTCCGGCCAGGCCACTACGCGCTCCAGGGCCTGGGCGGCGATGGCGACTTCCAGGTCACCGATCCGCACGACGCCCTGGGTCTGCATCACGAACGCGGTCCTCCCACGACCGGCGCGAGCGTAGTGGCGGCGTCCAGCTCCTGGATCAGCTGATTGACCCGCGCCGCATCGTCGAGCTGCGCGGCGGTGGAGCCGTTGATGGCCTCGATGGACTGTTGGGTCTTGCCCACCCCTTCGGCGATCATGCCGAAGGCCTCTCCCACGCTGCGGGAGATCTCACTGCCCTGGGCGATGCTCTTGACCGACTCCAGGATCAGCTTGTTGATCTCCTTGGTCGCCTGGGACGACTTCTCGGCAAGCTTGCGTACCTCGTCGGCCACCACCGAGAAGCCCAGGCCGTGCTCACCGGCACGAGCGGCCTCGATGGCGGCGTTGAAGGCCAGCATGTTGGTCTGGTTGGCGATGTCGCTGATGACCTGAACGATGTCCTGGATACCACCGGCGGTGGTGCCTATGGCAGCCATGGCATCCAGCGAGCGAGTCAGCGTCAGGGAGCCGCGCTCGGCTTCCTCCAGGGTGCGGCGCGCCATGCGGTTGGCGTCATCGGTGGTCTCGGCGATCTGGTTGATGGAACGGGTCAGGGCGTGCAGCGAGAGATTCATCTGCTCGATCTTCTGCCGCACGTGCTGCTCCATCTCGACCTGACGGGTGATGTCGGTGGCGAACTTCACCACCTTGTGCACCTGCCCTTCGGCGTCGAAGATCGGGTTGTAGGTCGCCTGGATCCAGATCCGCTGACCGAACTTGCTCAGCCGCATGAAGCGCCCGCCGAACACCTCGCCCTGAGCCAGTCGCGCCCAGAACTCACGGTACTCGCTGGAAGCGACGTGCTCGGCTTCGCAGAAGAGCCGATGATGCTGGCCACGAATCTCTTCCAGGCGATAGCCGAGGGTAGCCAGGAAGTTGCGATTGGCATCGAGGATATTGCCGGTCAGGTCGAACTCGATCACCGCCTGGCCGCGATCGATGGCGGCCACCTTGCCGGCATAGTCGCTGTTGCGAATCTGACTCTCGGTGATGTCCACGGCGAACTTCACCACCTTGCACGGCTTGCCGTCGGCGTCGAAGATCGGGTTATAGGTGGCCTGGATCCAGATCTCCTCGCCACGACTGTTGCGCCGCTTGTACACCCCGGCATCGAATTCACCGCGCCCAAGCTTATCCCAGAACAACCGATACTCCGCCGAGCGGGCATAGTCGTCAGCGCAGAACAGGCGGTGATGCTTGCCCACTATCTCGTCGGCCTGGTAACCCAAGGCAAGCAGGAAGTTGCGGTTGGCGGTCAGCACCGTGCCGTCCAGCGAGAATTCGGCGATGGCCTGGGACCGGTCGATGGCCGCTACCTTGCCTTCGTAGTCGCTGTTGCGCAGCTGACTTTCGGTCACGTCACTGGCGAATTTGACGACCTTGTAGGGTTTGCCCTCGGCATCGAGGATGGGATTGTAGGTGGCCTGGATCCACACCTGACGCCCATCGCTGGCGCGGCGCTTGTACAAGCCGGCATCGAAGTCGCCGCGGCCGAGCTTTTCCCAGAACAGCCGATACCCCGGCGAGCGCGCATCATCCGGTTCGCAGAAGATCCGGTGATGCTTGCCACGCACCTCTTCCAGGCGATAGCCGAGTGCGGCGAGGAAATTTTCGTTGGCGTCGAGGATGGTGCCGTGCAGATCGAATTCGATCACCGCCTGGGCCCGATCAATGGCGGCCATCTTGCCTTCGAATTCGGCGGCCTGGAGTTGCGCGTCGGTCACGTCGGTGGCGAACTTCACCACCTTGTAGGGTCGGCCGTCGCTGTCGAGGATGGGATTGTAGGTGGCCTGGATCCAGATCGGTCGGCCATCGCGGCGGATACGCTTGTAGACGCCGGTATCGAAGGTGCCCTGGCCCAGTCGATTCCACAGCAGGGCATATTCCGGCGAGCGAGCGTAGTCGGCCGGGCACATCAGACTATGATGCCGCCCGCGCAGCTCATCCAGCGCGTAGCCGGTCATGTCGAGGAAGTTGTCGTTGGCCCAGAGCACGTTGCCCTGCAGATCGAATTCGATCACCGCCTGGGAGCGATGGATGGCTGCGATCTTGCCCTCGAACTCCACCGCCTGCAGCCGGGCTTCAGTGATATCGGTGGCGAACTTGATGATGCGCTGGGGTTTGCCCTCGGCATCCAGCAGCGGGTTATAGGTGGCGCGAATCCACACCAGGCTGCCGTCCTTGCGCTTGCGTCGATAGACGCCACTGCGGAACTCGCCACGACTCAGCGTCTCCCAGAACGCCTGGTAGTCTTCGCTCTCGGCCACTGCCGCCGGGCAGAACAGACGATGGTGGCGTCCGCTGATCTCATCCAGGCGATAACCGAAGGTCTCCAGGAAATTGCCGTTGGCATGCAGCACCGTCCCCTGCAGATCGAACTCGATCACCGCCAGGGAGCGATCCAGGGCCTGGCGCAGGGTGTGATAGGCGCTGGCATCATCGACGGTGGCAGAGGCGGTGAAAGCGGAAGACATGGGGGCAACTCCAGGAAGGGACTCGGCAATCAGGCTATCGGCAATTGCGATAACAATTTGAGTTCCGTCTATCCTAGAGAGGTTTTCGCTCAGCGGAGCGCCAGTAGTCGTCTGACGAATGACCCGTTTCGCTTGCAGCTGGTCTCACGCCACCAGCTTGGCGCCAATGAGCATCAGCATGATCGCGAGGCAAGGCCGCAGTACCTTGTCCGGCACCCGTCCGGAGAGATGACTGCCCATGAAGATGCCCGGTAGCGAACCCAGCAGCAGAAAGCCCAGCACGTGCCAGTCCAGATTGCCCAGGCCGGCATGACCGAGCCCCGCCACCAGGGTCAGGGGGACCGCATGGGCGATTTCGGTGCCGACCAGCCGCCGGGTCGCCATCAACGGATAGAGCAGAAAGAGCGCGACCGTGCCCAAGGCCCCGGCGCCAATGGAGGTCAGGGTCACCATGAAGCCCAGCACTGCGCCGGTCAGCACCGTCAGGGCGATGAGGCGACCGGCACTCAGGTGCAGTCTGTCGCCGGCATGGCGATTGGCGAAGGCAAAGATCTGCCGCTTGAACAGGATGGCCAGGGCCGTCAGCAACAGCACGATGCCCAGCGCCTGCTTGATCAGCGCATTGGTGGCGTGCTGATCGCCCGGCAAGAGCGCCAGGGCGAGTAGCGTCAGCAGCGCGGCCGGTACGCTGCCTGCGGCCAGCCAGCCGGTCACGGCCCAGTCGATGTTGCGATTGCGCTGATGGACGAAGACGCCACCGGCCTTGGTGATGGCGGCATAGAGCAGATCGGTACCCACCGCGGCGGCCGGGTTGATCCCGAACCAGAGCAGGATGGGCGTCATCAGGGAGCCGCCCCCTACCCCGGTCATGCCCACGATGAAGCCCACCACCAGCCCCGCGATCACGAAGCCTATTGCCCCTACTTCCATTACAGCCCCAATTGCCGTTGTCGGCTCATCTAGCGGCCGCACAGGATAACGACTCAGGTTATGCCGAGATATATTGAAAGAATCTTTGCTTATAACCCGTGGCGCTATGTCTGAGGGATCATCTTGGGCGATGCGCGTCCAGGTAGGCGGTGATCTCCGCATCGTCATAGCCCGCATGGCGAGCATGGGTCGCGACCGCGTCACGACAGGCAGGATCGCTGATGGTCGCCGGTATCGAGACGCCGCAGGGCGTCAACGAGGCTTGAGCGAGAAAGCTCTGCAGATCCTGCTTGTGCTCTTCGGCAACGGGATGGGTACCCGTGGTCGGTGCATGGGCTGCCACCGGCGGCGCCGTCGTCGCTACCACGGCCGGCTCGCTGCCAGTCGAATCGCTCTTGTGCGTGGTCGCCACGGCGGCCACTACCAGCAGACCGAAACCTGCCGTCAATACCAGCAGCTTGCGCGTCGAATTCCCGCTCATGATCCTTGCTTCCCTATAAAACTCTTACCGCTTCGGACATTGCCTTGTCTCAAAACGACGCAAGTCGAACTTTTAACCAATCGAGTCAGACAATATCTTTCCGACTTATGTTCAGTGGAAGCCGGCTCATGCCACACTCCGGGGCATCAGGAACCAGGAGCGGCTCATGCAGCAAAAGGATTTCATCGGCCCTCGATTACGCCAGCTCAGCGCGGACCTCTCGTTTGCCGATCAGTTGGCGGAAACCGCCCAGATCGACCTCAATGCCGATCTCAAGCGCCGGGTACGGGAAGACCTTGAACGCGCGCTACGTGAGGTCGGCCAGCTAAGCGAAGAACAGACGCTGTGGCTGAGTTGGGCCTCCAGCTGAGGTGCCCGGCCAGACGTCATCGCTGCGGCGTCGTCGCACTGTAACGGACGACTGATATCTAGGACGGGTATCTCTACCTGGAGCCTGGCATGAACTCGGACTACGAAATCAGTGACGACATCGCTCAGTGGGTCGGCAGCGTCTTGCTGACCCTGGTGCTGCTCAGTGGCGGCGCCATCGGCGGTACGCTCTTCCTGCTGAGCGAGACCCTTGCCTGACCGTCTGTCGCCTGGCGTCTTCAGCTACCAGGCACAGCGAGTCCGTCGTTGACCCGACGCTCGCCTGCCCGCACGCGCCCTGTCCGCCAGTGATCCGCCTGCAACTTGCATTGATTGCCCGGCGCGCTACTCTCGAAAGGTGGCAATAACTATTAGTGCACACAGCGAGAGGCCGGATCATGCGAACCCAACTGACCCGCTCGATCACCCTGTTCGACGACCCGCACCCGTACGCGGCCGTGAGGGACAGCTCACCAGCGCCCACAGGCGTACGCCTAGCCAGCGGCTTCCGCCAGAAATGGACCGGGGCCCTGCTGTTTGGCACCACCTTTGGCCTCGCCCTCTGCGCGCCTCTGCTCCGGCACCTCCACTAACCACCCAAGGCTGGAAACAGCGGCGCTGGCGGCTGCGCACCTCAAGGCACCGGCCGCCGCTCGAATTCCAGACACAAAAAAACCGGCACTGGGCCGGCTTTCTGCTTTGCATCTTGATTGGTGCGGACGGAGAGACTCGAACTCTCACACCTTGCGGCGCCAGAACCTAAATCTGGTGTGTCTACCAATTCCACCACGTCCGCGAGACGCTTGAAAGACGAACGCCAGACACGAGGTCTGGCGTTCGCTGAATATGGGGTGGACGATGGGAATCGAACCCACGACACCAGGAGCCACAATCCTGTGCTCTACCAACTGAGCTACGCCCACCATATCTTACATGCTTGCCGTCGCCGAACCGCCAATGGCGCGCCCGGCAGGACTCGAACCTGCGACCATCCGCTTAGAAGGCGGATGCTCTATCCAGCTGAGCTACGGGCGCCTGTTACGGCAGCTGCCCTAGCAGAGACTTCCTTGGTGAGAAGTCTCTTGCCTGGCCCTTGTCAGTGACTTGGGCTGTGCTCGGCAAGCGGGGCGAATGTTATAAAGCTCGCGGCACCCCGTCAACTAATTTTTTAAAAATTTTTAAGCAGAAAGAATGAGTTAGCCGTCACCCGAGGCTTCTCTGTTGCCAGTGGGCCCGTCCATGCGAAAATAGCCGACCCTTTTCCGTCACCACCAGAAACCGCCCATGACCGCCCAACTGATCGACGGCAAGTCCATTGCCGCCCGCCTGCGCCAGGATATTGCCCAGCGAGTCTCTCAACGTCGTAGCGCCGGACTGCGCGCCCCTGGCCTCGCCGTCATCCTGGTCGGCGACGATCCCGCCTCGCGCGTCTATGTGGCGCACAAACGCAAGGATTGCGAAGAGGTAGGCTTCGACTCCTATGCCCATGACCTGCCTGCCAGCACCAGCCAGGCGGAGCTGGAAGCCCTGATCGACCGTCTCAATGACGACACCAGCGTCGATGGCATCCTCCTGCAGCTGCCTCTCCCCGCCCACCTGGATGCCACCACGCTGCTCGAACGCATCCGCACCGACAAGGACGTGGACGGCTTCCACCCCTATAACCTGGGCCGTCTGGCGCAGCGCAACCCCCAGCTGCGACCCTGCACGCCCAAGGGCATCATGACCCTGCTGCACAGCACCGGTGTCGACCTCTATGGTCTGGATGCGGTGGTAGTCGGCGCTTCCAACATAGTTGGTCGCCCCATGGCGCTGGAATTGCTGCTGGCCGGCTGCACCGCCACGGTCACCCACAGATTCACCCGCTCCCTCGAACATCATGTCAGCCAGGCCGACCTGGTAGTGGTGGCCGTGGGCAAGCCGGGGTTGGTCAAGGGCGAATGGATCAAGCCCGGTGCCATCGTCATCGACGTCGGCATCAATCGCCAGGCCGACGGCCGTCTGGTTGGCGACGTGGAGTACGAAAGCGCGCGCGAACGTGCCAGCTGGATCACCCCGGTACCGGGCGGAGTCGGCCCCATGACGCGGGCTTGCCTGCTGGAAAACACCCTGTACGCTGCCGAACAGCTGCACAGCTAAAAAAAAACGGGCCCCGCGGGGCCCGTTCTTCATTCGGCTACGTCTCAGGGCAGCCAGGACTTCACGCGATCCGGGTGCTTGGCCAGCCAGGCCTTGGCGGCCTCTTCCGGCTTCTGGCCTTCTTCGACCGCCAGCATCACCTCGTTCACCTCACCCGGCTGCCAGGCAAACTTCTTCAGGAAGTCCCAGACCGGCTTGGCCTTGGCTTCCAGCGCGGGGTTGGCCACGGTATCGACATGCTCGGAGCCGCCGAATACGCCCTTGGGATCTTCCAGGAACTTGAGTTTCCACTTGGCGAACATCCAGTGCGGCACCCAACCGGTCACCACGACGGCCTTCTGGTCCTTCTCGGCGCGGGTCAGCTCGGCGATCATGCCGCTGCCCGAACTGGCCACGAGCTTGTAATCCAGGCCGTAGTCCTTGATCGCCTGATCGGCCTTGATCATGACCCCGGCACCGGCGTCGATACCGATGATACGGCCGCCGAAGTCGGCTTTCTGCGCCTGCAGATCGGCGATGCTGTTGGCCTTGACGTATTCCGGCACGATCAAACCGATCTTGGCGTCGGGGGTGTTGACGTTCAGATCGACCACCTGGTCTTTCATCTTCTCGTAGTAGGCGCCGTGGGTGACCGGCAACCAGGCGGAGAGCATGGCGTCGAGTTTGCCGCGAGCGACGCCCTGCCACATGATGCCGGCGGCAACCGGCATGAGCTTGACTTCATAGCCCAGATTCTGGCGGATCACTTCAGCTGCGGTGTGGGTGGTTGCCACGCTGTCGGCCCAGCCATCGACATAGCCGATGGTGATTTCGGGCTTGGCCGCCTGGGCCAGGCCCATGGCGGTGGTGAGCGCAACACCGAGTCCTATTCCCAACAGTTTCTTCACCATGCTCATGCAGCAGTCCTCTCGCTATGGAATTCGGGCGGTTGCCCCATACCCATCATTCGGGCAATGCAAGATGGCCACTACCGCCTGGACGACCTACATAGACCGGTTAGCGACAAGAGCCGCACTTTTCACGACATCGGTTGTCGCTTGACGCGGACCATGGACCGCTCTGTAATCAACGCCTCGCAGAAACCTTCCCCTGTCGATGCAACCTATCGGCGGGCCGTTGTCTTACCTACGCTCTCAGCCCTCTGAAAGGACTCTGTCCATGCGTTTTACGTTGCGCGTCGCCGCCCTGCTGGGCGCGCTGTTTTCCAGTCTCTGCGGTACCGCGCAGGCGGCAGCCGAAGTGGATGCCGCCACCTATGGCTATCCCCTGGTCAATCCTTTCGAGGCCACCATTGTCACCACGCCGGAAAAATTCCGGCCGGAGCTGCCGCCCGAAAGCACCATCGACCAGGATGACTACAGCATCAACCTGCGTCCGGAACGGGAATATCAGCTGCCTGGCAACTTCTGGCCAGTCAAGAAATTCCACTACCGCCTCGCTCGCCAGGACCATCCGGCGCCGCTGATTTTCCTCATCGCCGGCACTGGCGCCAACTATTCCTCCAGCACCCAGGAATACCTGAAGCGGCTCTATTACGCCGCCGGCTACCACGTGGTGCAGCTGTCCTCGCCCACCAGCTGGGACTTCATGGTATCGGTCTCGCGGACCGCTACCCCGGGCTACACCCCGCATGACGCCGAGGATCTCTATCGCGCCATGCAGGCGGTACGTGCCCAGCATCCCAAGCTGCCGGTTACCGATTACTACCTGACCGGCTACAGCCTGGGTGGCCTGGATGCGGCCTTCGTCTCCTACCTCGACGAGAGCCAGCGCAGCTTCAATTTCAAGAAGGTGCTGATGGTGAATCCCCCGGTCAATCTGCTGACCTCGGTGCGCAACCTCGATCGCCTGGTACAGACCGAAGTGAAGGGCGTGACCAACAACCGCACCTTCTACGAACTCATCCTGGCGAAGCTGACCCGCTACTTCCAGGAAAAGGGTTATGTCGACTTCAATGACGCCGTGGTGCGCGACTTCCAGCGTTCGCCAGAGCGCCTGAGCAACGAAGAACTGGCCATGCTGATCGGCTCGTCCTTTCGCTTCTCGGCAGCAGACATCGCCTTCACCTCCGACCTGATCAATCGTCGCGGTCTGATCACCCCGCCGACCTACCCCATCACCGAAGGCACCAGCCTGACGCGCTTCTTCGCCCGCTCGCTGCAGTGCGATTTCGACTGCTACATGACCGAGCAGGTGATGCCGTTCTGGCAGAAGAACTTCAAGGGGCAGAACCTTGACGATCTGGCGCGCAAATCCAGTCTGACGGCCCTTGAGGACTACTTGAAGAGCAGCACCAAGATCGGCGTCATGCATAATGCCGACGACATCATTCTCGGCCCGGGCGACCTCGGTTTCCTGCGCAAGACCTTTGGCGATCGCTTGACCGTCTACCCCCACGGCGGCCATTGCGGCAATCTCAACTACCGCGTCAATGCGAACGCCATGCTGGAGTTCTTCGCCCGTGGTTAAGTCCCTGCTCGCTCTTCTTCTGCTGGCCAGTGCCTCGGTCTTCGCTGCCGAATCGAGCCCGTTGCCCTCCTCCTCGCTGACCATCGGCTCGGACACCATGCCGGCCGCACCGGTCGGGGCCGACGGTTTCAGCAATCCGCTCTCGACGCTCAAGTACAACTCGGGACTGGACCAACGCGAATTCGAACGAGCTTCCCTGGTCGCCCTGGACGTCTACGATCCGCTCGAATCCTGGAACCGCCACGTCTATCACTTCAACTACCGACTGGATGAGTGGGTACTGCTACCAGTGGTCAATGGCTACCGCTGGATCACGCCGCGCTTCGTCCGCTCCGGCGTGAGCAACTTCTTCAGCAACCTGGGTGACGTCAACAACCTGCTCAACAGTGTCCTGCAGTTCAAGGGCCGTCGTGCCCTGGACACCACTGGCCGGCTGCTGCTCAACACCACCATCGGGGTGTTCGGCCTCTGGGATCCGGCCACCAAGGTGGGCCTCATCAAGCAGCCGGAAGACTTTGGCCAGACCCTGGGCTTCTACGGAGTCGGCAATGGTCCCTACCTGATGCTGCCGATCCTCGGTCCGTCCAACCTGCGCGATACCGGCGGGCTGGCGGTGGATTTCGCTGCGGAGAGTCAGGTGAACTTCCTCAACGTCAACGACGAGAGCAGTCGCCATCCGGAGATCATGGTGTTGCGTGGTATCAACCTGAGATACGTCACCGACATGAGATACGGCCAGCTGAATTCGCCGTTCGAGTACGAGAAGATCCGCTACTTCTACACCAAGGCGCGTGAACTGCAGATCGCCGAGTAAGCGTCAGCCCCCGGCGAGAAAGCTGTGGAGTTCCGGTAAGCGGGCTTGGGCATCGGCCCGGCCCAGCGCCATGAGCTCCTGGCAGTAGGCCGACTCGAACAGCAGATAACTCAGCAAGGCGCTGCCGGAAGGCCGGTTCACGCCGACGCCCCGCAGCAACTGCCGCAATGCTGGCGGCAGGCGTTTGCGGTGGCGGGTGGCGATGTCGGCAAGAGGCTGGCTTGGCGAGATCACCAGCATTTCCACCGGGCGGCAGAAGCGCCCGGTGACCGGATCACCGGCCGGCAGGGCGCTGCTGAGCAGATTGAGTCGCCGCAGGGTTTCGGTATCGCTATCGAGGGCATCGACGAAGGTACTGTTGAGCAGATGCCCACCGATCTGCGCCACCGAGGGCGGCCGCCCCTGCAGACCTAGCTCGTTACCACCCGGGGCACCGAGCCCTATCACCAGGATTCGATCCGCCCCCAGATGCAGCGCCGGACTGATGGGTGCGGTCTGCCTGACCGAACCGTCCCCGAGATATTCGCGACCCACCTTGACCGGCGGAAAGAACAACGGAATGGCCGTACTGGCCAGCAGGTGATCGACCGCCAGCCGCGCCGGTACCCCGACCCGGCGATGGCGGAACCAGGGATCGAGCGTGCCATGGCCCTGGTAGAAGGTCATGGCCTGACCCGAGGCATAGCCAAAGGCGGTGACCGCCACCGCCCGCAAGGCGCGCTGGCGCAGGGCGGCGGTGATGCCGGAGAAATCCAGTTCGCGGCTGAGCAGCGCCCGTAGCGGCGCGTTGTCGAGCAAGGCCAGTGGTTCTTGCCGCCAGGCGCCGAACACCGTCTGCAGGCCGAAACGCGCGGCCTGGCGTGTCGCTCCACCCCAGTCGCTGCGATAGATCATCCCGGTTTCCAGCCCTGACCACACCGCTGCCAGGCGTGCTACCGCGCGACCGAAATCCAAAGCGCCGCAGGCCAGTACCGCCGCATTGAGGGCACCAGCCGAGGTACCGACGAGGATGGGAAAGGGATTGTTCGCCGGGGCGCTCAGGGTGTCTGCCACCACCTGCAGCACACCGACCTGGTAAGCCGCGCGGGCACCGCCGCCGGCCAGGATCAGCCCGGTACGCTGCTCGGCGGCGCCACTCATCTAGCGCTTCTTCTTGGGATACAGCTTGGGCTCGCCGGGCGGGCGGGTCTTGAAGCGCCGATGGGCCCAGAGGTATTGCTCCGGCAGCTGGCCGACGCACCGCTCGACCCACCGATTGATGCGCAGGCAATCGGCTTCCTCGCTCTCGCCAGGAAAGTCGGCCAGGGGCGGATGGACGACCAGCCGGTAGCCCGAGCCATCCGCCAGGCGCTCCTGGGTGAAGGGCAGCACCCGCGCCCGTCCTAGCCGCGCGAACTTGGTGGTGGCCGTGACGGTGGCCGCAGGAATGCCGAACAGGGGCACGAACAGGCTCTGCTTGGCGCCATAGTCTTGGTCGGGCGCATACCAGATCGCCCGCCCGGCCCGCAGCACCTTGAGCATGGCACGGACGTCTTCGCGCTCAATGGCAGTGGCGTCCAGGTTGTGACGCTCGCGACCGCGGCGCTGAATGAAGTCGAACACCGGATTCTTGTGCTGGCGGTACATGCCGTCGATGGTATGCCGCTGCCCGAGAAGCGCCGCGCCGATTTCCAGAGTGGTGAAATGCAGTGCCATGAGGATGACGCCCTGCCCGTCGCGCTGGGCGGCCTGCAGATGCTCGATGCCCTCGATATGGGCCAGCCGGGCCAGGCGCTGACGCGGCCACCACCAGCTCATGGCCATTTCCAGCAGGGCCATGGCGCTGCTGGCGAAGTTGCGGCGTAGCAGCCGATCGCGTGCCCGCTCGTCGAGCTGGGGAAAACAGAGCTCCAGGTTTCGACGGGCAATGGCCCGCCGCTGACCAGCGACGTGATAGAAGATCCAGCCAAGCCCTTGGGCGAGGCGCAGCAGCGCGGCATAGGGCAATTGGACCAGCAGCCAGAGCAGGCCAAGCCCCAGCCAGAGCGGCCAATACCGTGGATTGAGAAAGGCGAGGCGGAAAGACGGCCGCTCCATCGGAACTCCTGCATGAAAAAGTCGCGCCATTCTACAGGCCTCGCGCAGATTTCCCGTAGCCTTCACAGTCACGGCCCCCGTCGCCCGACGAGGGTTGCGACACGCAGGGCATCCCGCTATAAGTCCCGCCATCCAAGCACAAGTATCCACTATGACCGCAGCCGATCCTTCCGAAAGCGACTCCGTCTTCCAGCTCAAGGGCAACATGCTCGCCGTGACCGTGCTGGAGCTTCTCCGCAACGACCTGGGGCGCCTGGACCGGCAACTGGCCCAGAAAGTCGCTCAGGCACCCAATTTCTTCCAGGAAACACCGCTGGTGCTCGGCCTGGACAAGCTCGCCGACGATGCCGGTCCGCTCGACCTGGGCGCCCTCCTCGACCTTTGCCGCCGCCATGGCCTGCGCACCCTGGCCCTGCGTGCCAGCCGCAGCGGGGACCTGGCCGCCGCCAACGACTACGACCTGCCGATCCTGCCGCCCAGCTCCGGCGGTCGTGAGCGCCAGGTCGATCCGCGTGACCGCGAGCCGGTCAAGCCAGCCGAACCTGTCGTACCGCCCGCCCCGGCGATCAATCCGACCAAGATCATCACCGCGCCGGTGCGCGGCGGGGTGCAGCTCTATGCCCCGGCCGGCGATCTGGTGGTGCTGGCGCCGGTCAGCCCCGGCGCGGAATTGCTCGCCGACGGCAACATCCACGTCTACGGCCCCATGCGTGGCCGTGCCCTGGCTGGCGTCAAAGGTGATACAAAAGCGCGGATTTTCTGCCAGCAGCTGACCGCGGAACTGCTGTCCATCGCCGGCCAGTACAAGGTCGCCGAAGACCTGCGACGCCATCCGCAATGGGGCAATCCGGTACAGGTCGCTTTGGTGGGAGATGTGTTGAACATCACCCGCCTTTAACGGATAATTTCGCGAATTTTTCGCAATTGGCGCCTAAACCGCCAAGGGCAATACGAAGCGCGACACTGCCTGCAATCTCGTCACCGAGGGCACCGAGTCGCTTCAGTTATTACTTTCGATCAAGGTGAATCAGTTTGGCCAAAGTACTCGTAGTCACCTCCGGCAAGGGCGGCGTCGGCAAGACCACCAGCAGCGCTGCCATCGGTACCGGTCTCGCTCTGCGCGGCCACAAGACCGTCATCGTCGACTTCGACGTTGGCCTGCGTAACCTCGACCTGATCATGGGTTGCGAGCGCCGGGTGGTATATGACTTCGTCAACGTGATCAACAACGAAGCCACCCTGAGCCAGGCCCTGATCAAGGACAAGCGTCTCGAAAACCTGTTCGTGCTGGCTGCCAGCCAGACCCGCGACAAGGACGCCCTGACCCAGGACGGCGTCGAGCGCGTGATCAACGAACTCAAGCAGACCTTCGACTTCATCGTCTGCGACTCCCCCGCCGGGATCGAGAAGGGTGCCCACCTGGCGATGTACTTCGCCGACGAGGCCATCGTGGTCACCAACCCCGAGGTCTCCTCGGTGCGTGACTCCGACCGCATGCTCGGCCTGCTGGCCAGCAAATCGCGCCGCGCCGAAAAGGGCGAGGAAGCCATCAAGGAGCACCTGCTGCTGACCCGCTACAACCCCGAGCGAGTCACCAAGGGCGAGATGCTTGGCGTCGAGGACGTGGAAGAGATCCTGTCCATTCGCCTGCTCGGCGTGATCCCCGAATCCCAGGCGGTGCTCAAGGCCTCGAACCAGGGCATTCCGGTGATTCTCGACGAACAGAGCGACGCCGGTCAGGCTTACAGTGATACCGTGGAGCGACTGCTCGGCAAGGAAGTGGCCTATCGCTTCCTCGACGTGAAGAAGAAAGGCTTCCTGCAACGTCTGTTCGGGGGTGGTGCCGAATGAACATCTTCGACTTCTTTCGCGACCGGAAGAAGCAGAACAGCGCTTCGATAGCCAAGGAACGGCTACAGATCATCGTGGCCCACGAGCGTGGTCGCCACGAGCAGCCGGACTATCTGCCGCAGTTGCAGAAGGACCTGCTGGAAGTGATCCGCAAGTACGTTCCCATCGAGCAGGACCAGATCCAGGTAGAGCTGGAAAACCAGGGCAGCTGCTCCATCCTCGAACTCAACATCACCCTGCCCGACCGCTAACGCGAATCAGGCAGGACAGCGGCGGCCCCAGGGCCGCCGTTGGCGTTTAAGCCATGTCGAATTCCTGGCATCTGCCAAGCGGACGCAGGATTCGAAGCCAGGCCTCTAGGAATCCCATGCCTCTCTCCAACATCCGCATCATTCACCAGGACGACGCCCTGCTGGTGGTCGACAAGCCCACTCTGCTGCTGTCGGTCCCTGGTCGCGCCGAAGACAACCGCGACTGCCTGGTGACCCGTCTGCAGGAAAATGGCTATCCCGAGGCGCGCATCGTCCACCGCCTGGACTGGGAAACCTCCGGTGTCATCGTGCTGGCGCGGGATGCCGACAGTCATCGCGAACTGTCGCGGCAGTTCCATGATCGCGAGACGGAAAAAGCCTACACCGCCCTGTGCTGGGGCGAGCCGGACGCCAACAGCGGCCGCATCGAATTACCGCTGCGCTACGACCCGCCGACCAAGCCGCGCCACGTGGTGGATCATGAACTGGGACGTCACGCCCTGACCTTCTGGCAGGTGCTGGAGCGCCACGGTCATTACAGCCGGGTGGAGCTCACCCCTATCACTGGGCGGTCGCATCAGCTGCGGGTCCATATGCTGAGCATCGGGCACCCACTGCTGGGCGATCAGCTCTATGCCCAGGGCGATGCCCTTTCCGCCCAACCGCGCCTTTGCCTGCACGCCAGCCTGCTGGCACTGACCCATCCCGTCTCGGGCGAGCGCATGAGCTTCACCAGTCCTGCCCCCTTCTGACACCCGCTGTCACTGGCATACTGGGCGCTCACCTGAGGAGCGCCCCATGTCCCCCTGGACGTCCTATTACACTGCCACCGCCAACGGCGGTCCGCGCGAGACCCTGTTGCAGGCGCTGGCCAGCTGGACCGCCCCACCCGGGATCGCACTGGACCTGGGCTGCGGCACCGGCCGCGATACCTTCGTCCTGCTGGAACAAGGCTGGCAGGTGCACGCCGTGGATGCCGAGGCCGAAGCCCTGGGCCTACTGCGGCAGCGAATATCGGATTCGTGGCAGGCACGTCTGGAAACCCGGCAGGCGCAACTCGAAACCGTCGAGCTCCCACGCGGCGACCTCATCAATGCCAGCTTCGCCCTGCCCTTTTGCGAACCGGCGCGCTTCCCTGACCTCTGGGCACGGATCAGCGCCGCGGTGCGCCCGGGCGGTCTCTTCTGCGGTCAACTGTTCGGTGAACGGGACAGCTGGGCCAGCAAGGGCGTGACGGTCGTAAAGGCCGCCGAACTGCAGCAGCTGCTGCACGGCTGGGAGGTCCTCCTGCAGCTTGAAGAGGAAGAGGACGGCCACACCCCAATCGGGCGGCCCAAGCACTGGCACATTCACCATCTGGTCCTGCGGCGACGCTGAGCGACCTGCTCTCGGCGCCTGGGCGCTGCGCTCGACTCCCCCGGGTCCAGAACCTAGACTGGACGCCTTGTCGTCCGGAGTCGTCCATGCGTACCGATCAGATCCAAGGCCTCATCGATTTTCTCGCCAGCTCTCCTACCCCCTTCCATGCTACCGCCAGCCTCGCCAGCCGCCTCGAAGCGGCCGGCTATAAGCGCCTGGACGAGCGCGAAAGCTGGTCCGTGCAACCGGGTGGACGCTACTACGTCACCCGCAACGACTCCTCCCTGATCGCCGTGCGCCTGGGCAGCCAGCCGCTGGAGCGCGGTCTGCGCCTGGTTGGCGCCCATACCGACAGCCCCTGTCTCAAGGTCAAGCCGCAGCCGGAGTTGCAGCGGCAGGGCTTCTGGCAACTGGGAGTCGAGGTCTATGGCGGCATGCTCATGGCGCCCTGGTTCGACCGCGACCTGTCGCTGGCCGGACGGGTGACCTTCCGCACCGGGGGCCGGGTCCGAAGTCGACTGGTTGATTTCCGCAAGCCGCTGGCGATCATTCCCAACCTGGCCATCCACCTCAACCGCGAGGCCAACCAGGGCTGGGCCATCAACGCCCAGAACGAACTGCCGCCGATCCTGGCGCAGGTCCCTGCCGGCGAACGCCGTGACTTCCGCGCCCTGCTAGCCGCTCGCTTGAAGCAGGAGCACGGCATTGATGATGCCGAGGTGCTGGATTTCGAGCTGAGCTTCTATGACGTTCAACCTGCCGCCCTCATCGGCCTGGACGACGACTTCATCGCGGCAGCCCGCCTGGACAACCTTCTATCGTGCCATGCCGGCCTCGAGGCCCTGCTGGCGAGCGAAGGTGACGAGAATGCCGTGCTGGTCTGCACCGATCACGAGGAAGTAGGTTCCACCTCCTGTTGCGGCGCCGACGGTCCCTTCCTGGAGCAGGTACTGCAACGCCTATTGCCCGCAGGAGACGCCTTCACGCGTACCCTGCAGCGCTCCCTGCTGATCTCGGCCGACAATGCCCATGGCGTACACCCCAACTATGCCGACAAGCACGATGGCAACCACGGCCCGCGACTGAACGCCGGCCCGGTGATCAAGGTGAATGCCAACCAGCGCTACGCCACCAGCAGCGAAACCGCCGCCTTCTTCCGCGACCTCTGCCAGCGCGAAGAGGTACCGGTGCAGAGCTTCGTGGTGCGCAGCGACATGGGTTGCGGCTCCACCATCGGCCCCATCACCGCCGGCCAGCTGGGGGTGCGCACCGTGGACATCGGCCTGCCCACCTTCGCCATGCACTCCATCCGTGAACTCGCCGGCAGCCGCGACCTGGGTTACCTGATCAAGGTGCTGACGGCCTTCTATGCGAGCAGCGAACTGCCATGCTAGAGACAGTCCGGCATAGCCTAACCGAGGCAAGGGATGCGCTTGACGCTTTGCTCAACGACCAGTCCACTCTAGAGAAAATTTCGGCAGCGGGAACGCTACTAGGAGCGAGCTTCGCCAACGGCGGCAAGGCATTTTCCTGCGGCAATGGCGGGTCGATGTGCGATGCCATGCATTTCGCTGAGGAGCTGACGGGCCGCTTTCGCGGGGATCGCCCGGCCATCGCCGCTATGGCCATTTCAGACGCTAGTCATATCACCTGCGTTGCCAATGACTACGGCTATGAACAGGTTTTCTCGCGCTATCTGGAGGCTCACGGACGCTCAGGGGACGTGCTGATCGCGCTAAGCACCAGCGGCAGTAGTCCTAACGTCCTGCGTGCGGCTAAAGTCGCCCGTGATTTAGGGATAGCGGTAGTAACTCTCACGGGCCGTCGCGACTCCCCACTGGAGGCCATTGCAGACATCACTATCTGTACACCCGGCGGCAAATTCGCCGATCGCGTGCAGGAGCTGCACATCAAAGTCCTTCATATCCTTATCGAGCTAATAGAGCAGAACCTCCGCCTGAAGGCACCTCGACCCTGACCTGGATGGCGTCGTGACGCCAGAATTCCAGGTCGCAGTCGATCAGCCTTCCCTGCTGGTCATGGTTGATGCGGGTGATGTGCAGTGCCGGACTGCCCTGGGCCACCCGCAGGGCCTGGGCGGCCTCCGGCAGCAGCGCCGTGGGCAGGATCTCGAAACGCACCTCGCCGTAGCGGATGTCATAGCGATCGCGGTACAGCTCGGTGAGGGAGCGCCGCAGATCGTGCTCCAGCAAGCCCGGGAAATAGGCGGCATTGAGGTAGTGCTCGACATAGAGCACCAGCCGGCCATCGATGCGCCTTACCCGCCGGATCTGATAGACGCTGGACAGCGCCGGCAACTCCAGCAGGCGACAGACCTCCGCGGACGCCAGCAGCTGTCGCGCCGCTAATACTTCCGTAGCCGGTCGGCGACCCTGGGCTTCGACCATGGCGTGAAAATGAGTGCGCGCCAGGGGGTTATAGGCCAGGCGCGGCGGCGCGACGAACCAGCCACGGCGCTCCTCGCGGTAGATCAGGCCCAGGGCTTCCAGCTGTAGCAAGGCCTCGCGCAGGGTGATGCGGGTGGTGGCGAAGAGTTCGCTCAGCTGGCGCTCGGACGGCAACCGCTCCATGGCCGGCAGCAAGCCATGGGCGATCTGCTCCTGCAGCGCCCGGCGGATGGCGCCCGCACCGGGCGCGCTTTTTTGGACTAGACCAGTTTCGGATTGGTGCACCCGGAGCGCCTCGACTAGGGTTTGCCAGGAGACTAAGACGGCCACATGACCGCTTGGTGACGACTGCAGCCCCTGTGCCAGCGCCGGAACAAGGCGTATTGCCATCAAATCGTCATACCGGGGTCCTAGATTGGCCTGTGTCTTGCTGACCTAGACCAAGCCCTAACACCTGGAGCGCCCGTATGACCCGTCTGCTTGCTTCCTTGTTGGCCACAGCCGTTGCGGTACAGGCCGGTACCGCCTTCGCCGATACCGCCGATCTCAAAACTCTCGAAGCCGCTGCCCGCAAGGAAGGCGAGGTGAACAGCGTCGGCATGCCCGATACCTGGGCGAACTGGAAAGGGACCTGGCAGGATCTTGCGCAAAAGTACGGGCTCAAGCATCAGGACACCGACATGAGCTCCGCCCAGGAAATCGCCAAGTTCGCCGCCGAAGGCGAGAACGCCTCCGCCGACATCGGTGACGTTGGTGCTTCCTTCGGCCCCATCGCCGTGCAGAAGGGCGTTACCCAGCCCTACAAGCCGAGCACCTGGGACCAGGTGCCGAGCTGGGCCAAGGACAGCGACGGGCACTGGGCGCTGGCCTACACCGGCACCATCGCCTTCATCGTCAACAAGCAGACCGTCAAGGACGTGCCTCACTCCTGGGCTGACCTGCTCAAGGGCAACTACAAGGTCACCATCGGTGACGTAAGTGCCGCCTCCCAGGCGGTGAGCGGCGTGCTGGCCGCAGCCTACGCCAACGGCGGCGACGAAAAGAACATCAAGCCGGCGCTGGATTTCTTCGCCAAGCTGGCCAAGCAGGGCCGCCTGTCCTTCACCAACCCGGTGGTGGCCAACATCGAGAAAGGCGAGGTAGAGGTGGGCGTGGTCTGGGACTTCAATGCCCTGAACTACCGGGACCAGATCGACCGCTCGCGCTTCGAGGTGCTGATCCCTTCCGACGGCTCGGTGACCTCCGGCTACACCACCATCATCAACAAGTACGCCAAGCACCCCAATGCCGCCAAGCTGGCCCGTGAGTACATCTTCTCCGACGCGGGCCAGATCAACCTGGCCGAGGGCTATGCCCGACCGATCCGCGCCGAGCACCTGACCTTGCCGGCGGACGTCCAGGCCAAGCTGCTGCCCCAGGCGCAATACGCCAAGGCGCGCCCCATCACCGACGCCAAGGCCTGGGAAGAGACTTCCAAGCGCCTGCCACGGCTCTGGCAGGAACACGTCCTGATCAACATGCAGCAGTGACATCATGAAGGTCATCCTAGTCGTGCTGGACGGACTCGCCCTGAGGGTCGCCGAACACGGACTCGGCTTCCTTCAGGCGCTGTGCCTGGCCGGCCGGGGTTACCTCTACCGCCTGGAGTGCGAGTTGCCTTCGCTTTCCCGGCCGCTCTACGAATGCCTGCTCACCGGGGTGCCACCGGTGAGCAGCGGCATCGTCCACAACGGGGTCAGTCGGCTTTCGACAGAGACCAGCCTGTTCCATCTGGCGCAGGCTGCCGGTCTCACCACCGCGGCGGCGGCTTACCACTGGGTCAGCGAACTCTACAATCGCAGCCCCTTCGAGCCGGGCCGGGACAGGCACGTCAGCGACAGCAGCCTGCCGATCCAGTACGGCCACTTCTACTACGCCGACCACTACCCGGATTCCCACCTGTTCGACGACGCCGAGCACCTGCGCCTCGCCCATGCCCCGGACATCCTGCTGGTGCATCCGATGAACATCGACGACGCGGGCCACAAGCACGGTCTCTCCAGCCCCGAATACCGCAATGCCGCGCGCCGCGCCGATGGCCTGTTGTCACACTATCTGCCTGCCTGGCTCGATGCTGGCTACCAGGTGCTGGTGACTGCCGATCACGGCATGAACGACGACCGTAGCCATGGCGGGACGCTACCGGAAGAACGCGAGGTTCCGCTGTTCGTGTTCGGCGAAGGCTTCTCCCTGGGCGAGGCCACGCCGCGGCAGGTGGAGATCTGCGGAACGGTGTGCAGCTTGCTGGGCCTGGCTCACGACAAGCCATTGTGCCGGGAGCTGCTGGCATGAAGCGGCCCTGGCTCGCCCTGCTGTTGATTCTGCCGTTCCTGCTGGTGTTCGGCGCCTTCCAACTGGCGCCCCTGGCCTGGATCGCCTTCAACAGCTTCAACTCCAGCGAAAGCGGCTGGGGCCTGGGCAACTACGGCGAGATTCTTAGCTCGCCCTTCTACCTGCAGGCCATCCGCTTCTCCCTGGAAATCTCGCTCTGGTCCAGCGTCTGCGGCCTGCTCATCGCGCTGCTCGGCGCCTATTCGCTGACCCGCGTGGACTCGCGACTGCGTGGCTTCGTGGTGGCCTTCACCAACATGACCAGCAACTTCGCCGGGGTACCGCTGGCCTTCGCCTTCATCATCCTGCTGGGCATCAACGGCTGCCTGACCCTGGCACTCAAGCAACTGGGGCTAATGGAAAGCTTCAACCTCTACACCAAGGGCGGCCTGATCCTCATCTACACCTACTTCCAGATTCCCCTGGGCGTGTTGCTGCTGTTCCCGGCCTTCGAGGCCCTGAAGCAGGACTGGCGCGATGCGGCGGCACTGCTTGGCGCCGGCACCTGGCAATACTGGCGGCACATCGGCCTGCCGGTGCTCAGTCCGGCGCTGGTGGGCACCTTCATCATCCTGCTGGCCAATGCCCTGGGCGCCTACGCCACCGTCTACGCCCTCACCGTCGGCAACTTCAACGTGGTGCCGGTGCGCATCGCCGCCCTGGTCTCCGGCGATATCTATCTGGAACCCAACCTGGCCGCGGCGCTGGCCATGCTGCTGGTGGCCTTCATGACCCTGATCACCCTCGTCCACCAGTGGCTGCTGCGGCGGAGTCGTCATGTCCAGAGCTGAGCGCCTCTATCATCGCCTGGTGGTCTGGCTGCTGTTCCTGATCCTGTTCGCGCCCCTGGCCGCGACGCTGGTCTATTCCCTCGCCACCCAGTGGTCGGCGACCCTGCTGCCGGCCGGCTTCACGTTCAAATGGTACCTGCAGCTGTGGAGCGATCCGCGCTTTCTCGCCGCCTTCGGCCGCTCCCTCGCAATCTGCTTTGGCGCCCTGGCGCTGTCCTGCGTGCTGATCCTGCCCGCCATGTTCGCCATCGCCTACCACTTCCCGCGGCTGGATGCGCTGATGAACGTGCTGATCCTGCTGCCCTTCGCGGTACCTCCGGTGGTCTCGGCGGTGGGGCTGCTGCAACTCTATGCCGGGGGCCCACTGCCGCTGACCGGCACGCCCTGGATTCTGGTGTTCTGCTATTTCACCATTGCCCTTCCCTTCATGTACCGGGCCATCAGCAACAACCTCCAGGCGCTCAACCTGCGAGACCTGATGGACGCCGCCCACCTGCTCGGCGCCAGTTCCTGGCGCGCGGCCCTGCTGGTGGTGCTGCCCAATCTGCGCACCGGACTGATGGTGGCGCTGTTCCTGTCCTTCTCCTTTCTCATCGGTGAATTCGTCTTCGCCAACCTGCTGGTGGGGACGCGCTACGAGACGTTGCAGATCTACCTCTACAACCTGCGCAACGGCAGCGGCCACCTCACCAGCGCCCTGGTCATCTCCTACTTCTTCGCGGTGCTGCTGATGACCTGGATCGCCAATCGCCTGAATCGGGAGCGGACATGAGCTATCTCGCGGTCAAGGGACTGCACAAGCGCTACGGCGCCAACACCCTGTTCACCGACATCGAGTTCCACGCCGAACAGGGCGAACTCGTCACCCTCCTCGGACCCTCCGGCTGCGGCAAGTCCACCCTGCTGCGCTGCCTGGCCGGTCTTACCGAGGTCGACCGCGGTGCCATCGTGCTGGCTGGCCAGGACATCACCAAGCTGCCACCGCAACGTCGCGGCATCGCCATGGTGTTCCAGAGCTACGCCCTGTTCCCCAACATGACCGTGGAGCAGAACGTCGCCTTCGGCCTGCGCATGCAACGGCTGGCGCGCGACGAAGTTCGCGAGCGGGTCCTGGAGGCGCTGACGCTGGTGGAACTGGAAGGCTTCGCCGCGCGTTATCCGCACCAGCTTTCCGGTGGGCAATGCCAACGTGTGGCGCTGGCACGCTCGCTGATCGTGCGACCGCGCCTGCTGCTCCTGGACGAACCGCTCTCGGCGCTGGATGCGCGTATCCGCCGCCACCTGCGCGAGCAGATCCGCGCCATTCAGCAGGAGCTGGGGCTGACCACGGTGTTCGTCACCCATGACCAGGAAGAGGCCCTCACCCTGTCCGATCGCATCGTGCTGATGCGCGAGGGGCGCATCGTCCAGAGCGGCGATGCCGAGACGCTCTACACCGCACCGGTGGATGCCTTCGCCGCCGGCTTCATTGGCAACTACAACCTGCTCAGTGCCGATCAGGCCAGCCGGCTGTTCGGTCAGACCTTCCAGGGACAGGTCGCCATTCGTCCCGAGGCCATTCGCCTGGGCATCCCCGGTGGCTTTGCCGGACGTATCGTCGGCCACAGCCTGCTGGGCAACGTGATCCGCTACCGGGTCGCCACCGAAGCCTGCGAACTCAATGTCGATGTGCTCAACCACGGTCCGACGGCCTTGCAGCCGAACGGTACAGCCGTCACCCTGACCGTCGAATCCGACAGCCTGAGAGAAGTGGCATGACCCTGGCGATTTTCGATCTCGACGAAACCCTTATCGATGGTGACTGCTCCAGTCTTTGGAGCCAGCAGATGGGCGTGCTCGGCTGGGTCGACCGCGAGTCCTTCGTACGACGCGACACCGAGCTGATGACCGCCTACGCCCAAGGCGAACTGGCCATGGAGGAATACATGGCCTTCCACCTCGAACCCTTGGTAGGCCGTACGCCCGAGGAAGTGGATTTCGAGGTCGGGCCCTGGGTCGAGGACGTCATCGAACCCCTGATCTTCAGCGATGCCATGAAGTGCATCGCCGCGCACCGCGCTGCCGGCGACCGGGTGATGATCGTCTCGGCTTCCGGAGTGCATCTGGTGGAGCCCATCGCCGAGCGGCTGGGGGTGGAAGAGGTACTGGCCATCGACTTGCAGGTCAGCCATGGCGTCTACAGCGGCCAGGTGGAAGGCGTCATGACCTACCGTGAAGGCAAGCTGACACGCCTGCTGGAAGCCCTGGACGGTAACCGCAGTCTGCTGACCAATGCCAGCTTCTATTCCGACTCGCGCAACGACCTGCCGCTGCTCGAAGCGGTCGGCAAACCGCATGTGGTGAATCCGGATCCGGTGTTGCGCGAAAGAGCCGAACAGGCCGGCTGGCCGATCCTTAGCTGGCGGTAGGTCTAACGGGTAGGGTGGATAACGGCGCAGCCTTATCCACGAATCCGGCGTGCCGAAGACATAGTGGAAAACGCGGCGCGGTTTTCCACGCTACGAGATATCGCGGCCATGGGCCGCTACTACAAAGGCGTAAATCTCGTAGGGTGGATAACGGCGCCGCCTTATCCACGAGTCTGGCGCGCCGAAGGCATAGTGGAAAATGCGGCCCGGTTTTCCAGGCTACGAGATATCGCGGCCATGGGCCGCTCCTACAAGGGCTTGGATTTCGTAGGGTGGATAACAGCGCAGCCTTATCCACGAATCCGGCGTGCCGAATGCATAGTGGAAAATGCGACGCGGTTTTCCACGCTACGAGATATCGCGGCCATGGTCCGCTCCTACAGGGCTTAAATTCCGTAGGGTGGATAACGGCGCAGCCTTATCCACGAGTCTGGCGCGCCGAAGGCATAGTGGAGAACCCGACGCGGTTTTCCACGCTACGAGATATCGCGGCCATGTGCCGCTCCTAAGGGAGACGAGGCTTCCTTAGGAGCAGCAGGCCGCCATGGCCGCGATCACCCTAGCTGGGCATCACTCCAACCCTTCGTCCAGCACCAGCACCACCTTGCCGTTCACCTCGTTGCTTTCCAGGGCGGCAAAGGCGGCTTCGGCGTTCTGGGCGGTGAAGCGACGTTCCAGGTTGACGTTCAGCTTGCCTTCGGCGAACAACGGCCAGACCTTGGCTTCCAGCGATCTCATGGTCTTGGCCTTGAATTCGACCGAGCGGTTGCGCAGGGTCGAGCCGATGATGCGGATGCGCTTGCCGAGCACCTTGCCCAGATCCATTTCGGCCTGGCGACCGCCCATGAGGCCGATCAGCACCCAGCGCCCATCCTGGCCCAGCAGATCCAGGTTGAGCGATGCATAGTTGGCCCCGACCGGATCGAGGATGACGTGGAAGGGCGCGAAATCACGCAGCCCCTCCAGATCGGTCTTGCGCAGCACCCCGCCCTCGGCGCCAAGACGCTCGCAGTGGGCCAGACGATCCTGCGAGCCGACACTGACCCAGCAGGGATTGCCGAAGGCCTTGCACAGCTGGATGGCGGCCGAACCAACGCCGCTGGCGCCGGCGTGCAACAGCACCTTCTCGCCCGGCTGCAGCGCGGCCAGATCGAACAGATTGCTCCAGGCGGTCGCCCAGACTTCGGGCAGTGCCGCCGCCTCGATCAAGGACAGACCTTCCGGTACGGACGCCGCCTGGCGACCGTCAACCACTACCTCGCTGGCCATGCCACCCCCGGCCAGCAGGGCGCAGACCCGATCGCCCACCTGCCAGCGCGAATCCGCCATGGTTTCGCTGACCACCCCGGCGCATTCGAGACCCAGGGTGGCCGGCGCACCGGGCGGCGGCGGGTAGTTGCCCGCCAGCTGCAACAGGTCGGCGCGGTTGAGACCTGCGGCCGCGACCTTGATGCGAATTTCCCCAGGCGCCAGAGCGCGAGCGCTCAGTGACTGCCATTCCAGTTGCCCTTCGATACCTTGCAATGCGTTCACGGTGCCTCCATAGTGGCTCAGGCTTTGACGAAAAGCGCCTGCATCGACGGGTTCTGCGTGAGTCGAGCGGACCGGAAGATGCGGGGCTGTCACAGCCATCCCTTCCTATCGCCTCTATCTCTCGCGCTGACCGCCGCCAGACGACTTTCGTCAGTGCCTGTCATATGTCCCCTGGCCGCGGAACCGCCCGGGCCGGGTGGGGCCTATAGCCTATTCCTTTCCGTGCATTAGTCGAATACACATGAAGCAGCTCTTGTCCCGTACCGCCCTCGTTGTCCTGCTTGGCGTCAGCGCAACGCCCCTCTTCGCCAAGCCCAACGCGCCGGTTGGCGCCGAGAAGCTGCAACCCGACCGTGATCAGGTGATCGCCAGCCTCAACATCGTCGAGCTGCTCAAGCGTCATCATTACAGCAAGCCGCCGCTCAACGATGCTCAGTCGATCAAGATCTACGACAGCTATCTGAAGATGCTTGATCCCGGCCGGCTGTATTTCAATGCGGCCGACATTCGCGAATTCGATGCGGCGCGCACGCGCTTCGATGATTACCTCAAGCAGGGCAATCTCGAACCGGGCTTCGCCATCTACCGTCGTTACGCCCAGCGCATGACCGAGCGGCTGAACTATGGTCTGGGCCTGCTCAACGCCGGCATCGGCAAGCTCGACTTCACCGCCGACGAGTCCTTCGACACCAATCGCGAAAAGGCTGCCTGGCCGGCGGATACCGCCGCGCTGGACGATCTCTGGCATCGCAAGCTCAAGGACGAAGTCCTGCGCCTGCGCCTGTCCGGCAAGACCGATCAGCAGATCCAGCAGCAGCTGACCAAGAGGTACAAGAATCAGCTGGCGCGCCTCAACCAGACCCGTAGCGAAGACGTCTTCCAGACCTACATCAACGCCTTCGCCGAGTCCTATGATCCGCATACCCAGTACCTCTCGCCGGAAAGCGCGGAAAACTTCGACATCAACATGAGTCTGTCGCTGGAAGGCATCGGTGCGGTGCTGCAAAACGACAACGACTACGTGCAGATCCTGCGTCTGGTGCCGGCGGGCCCGGCGGATAAGTCCAAGCAGATCGCTCCGGCGGACAAGATCGTCGGCGTCGCCCAGGGCGATGGTGAAATGGTCGACGTGGTCGGCTGGCGCCTGGACGAAGTGGTCAAGCTGATCCGCGGGCCCAAGGGCTCCAAGGTGCGGCTGGAGATCATCCCCGCGAGCAATGCGCCGAACGACCAGAAGACCAAGGTCGTCGCCATTACCCGCGAAGCGGTCAAGCTCGAAGAGCAGGCTGCCCAGAAGCACGTCATCGACGTTCCCCACGAGGGCAAGCACTACAAGCTCGGCGTGATCGACGTGCCGGCCTTCTACCTGGACTTCAAGGCCTATCGCGCTGGCGACCCGAACTACAAGAGCACCACGCGTGACGTGAAGAAGCTCATCGGCGAACTGCAGAAGGAAAAGGTCGACGGCATCGTCCTGGACCTGCGCAACAACGGCGGTGGCTCCCTGCAGGAAGCTACCGAGCTGACCGGCCTGTTCATCGACCAGGGTCCCACCGTGCTGGTACGCAATGGCGACGGCAAGGTCGAGGTGCTGGCCGATGACGAAGGTGGCGCCTTCTACAAGGGCCCGCTGACCGTGCTGGTCAATCGCCTGTCCGCTTCGGCCTCGGAGATCTTCGCCGGCGCCATGCAGGACTATCACCGCGCCCTGATCGTCGGCGGCCAGACCTTCGGCAAGGGCACCGTGCAGACCATCCAGCCACTCAACCACGGCGAGCTGAAACTGACCATCGCCAAGTTTTACCGCGTTTCCGGCCAGAGCACCCAGCACCAGGGCGTCCTGCCGGACATCGACTACCCGGCAGTGGTGGACACCAAGCAAATCGGCGAGAGCGCCCTGCCCGATTCCATGCCCTGGGACACCATCGCCCCAGCGGTAACCGGCCTGAGCAACCCCTTCGCCAACTACCTGCCGGACCTGGTCAAGCGCCATGACGTGCGGATACAGAAGGATCCGGATTTCATCTTCGCCCGGGAACGGCTCAAGCTGGCCCAGGAGCTGGCGGCGGATACCACCGTCAGCCTCAACGAGCAGAAGCGTCGCGCCGAACAGACCGCGCTGGATAATCGCCAGCTGGCCATGGAAAACGAGCGACGCAAGGGCAAGGGTGAAGCCCCGCTCAAGGAGCTGAAGAAGATCGACGAAGACAATCCGGCGATCGATGACGACAAGACCAAGCCCCAGGACGACGCCTACCTGATGGAATCCGGTCACGTGCTGCTGGACTATCTGGACCTGAGCAAGACGCCGCCCAAGCGCTGACATCAAAGCGTCATATCTCTGTCGTGAAATGCCCGGGGGTCGCCAAGTGCGACCCCCGGGCATTTTCGTTTTCGGGTTCTTGCAGGCTTACCATGACGCTTAACGACCAGGCTGGAGTGTTGGATCGCATTCTCGTCAACCGCGAGTTGCATTCGCTCTTTCAACCCATAGTGTCCTTGAGCGAACGACGCATCCTGGGCTATGAAGCCCTCATCCGGGGAGCTTCCAATACGCCCCTGCACTCCCCGCTGCCGCTCTATGCCACCGCCCGCCAGGCCGGTCGGCTCTCCGAGCTGGAAATCGCCGCGCGTCACCAGTCCTGCCAGAGCTTTCGCGAACTGGCGCTGGACGGTCTGCTGTTTCTCAATGTCTGCCCGGAAACCCTGCTGGAGCCGGCGCACCAGTCCGGCCAGACCCTCAAGCTGCTGCAGCGCCTCGGACTCTCCCCCGCCCAGGTGGTGATCGAACTGACCGAACAGGCGCCCATCGACGACTTCGCGCTACTGGCCACCGCCCTGCACCACTACCGCGCCATGGGCTTCTCCATCGCCCTCGACGACCTGGGTGCCGGCTACTCCAGCCTCAGGCGCTGGTCGGAATTACGTCCGGACTTCGTCAAGATCGATCGGCACTTCATCGAGTCGATCCATCGCGACAAGGTGAAACGCGAGTTCGTCGGCTCCATCCTGAAGATGGCAGAGGTCTCTCGGGCCAAGGTGATCGCCGAAGGCATCGAAACCCACGAAGAGCTGTCCACCCTGGCGAACATGGGCGTCGATCTGGTGCAGGGCTACCTGCTGGGTCGCCCAACCGCGACGCCACCCCGTGAAATTCAGACCCTGTTACCGGTCATGATCACCCGCAGCCCGGACCTCGCCGAGGAATCGACCACTGTAGCCAGCCTCAGGGTGGAACAGGTCGCCGTGGGTGAAGACATGCTGATCCCCGACGTGCTGGAGCGCTTTCGCCTGCAACCCAGCCTCAATACCCTGGCGGTGGTGGATAGCGATGACCGCCCGGTGGGCATCGTTCATCACCACGAACTGAGCTCGGCACTGCTCAAACCCTTCGCCCACGAGGTGTTCGCCCGCAAACCCATCGCCCGGCTGATGAGCCAGGACTTCCTCGCCAGCGAGAGCACGCAGTCGCTGCAACAGGTCAGCCGCCTGCTCACCACTCGCGCCCGCCAGCGGATCGAAGAAGACTTCATCATCACCGAGGGCGGTCGCTATGTCGGCGTAGGCCGGGTGATGGATGTCTTGCGCCTGATCACCGAGCAGCGCATCCAGCAGGCCAAACACGCCAACCCCTTGACCCAGCTGCCGGGCAACGTGCCCATCCAGCAATGCCTGACCCGCCTGCTGGATCAGCAGCGTGAAGCCGTCGTGTGCTATGTCGACATCGACGGCTTCAAGCCCTTCAACGACCTCTATGGCTATGCCAAGGGTGACGAGGTGCTGCTGTGCTTGGCGCAGACTCTTTCCGAGCGCCTGGACCCACAGCAGGATTTCGTCGGCCATATCGGCGGCGACGACTTCCTGGTGGTGTTGGGCTCGACGGACTGGCGGCAGCGGCTCAATGGCCTGATGGCAGCCTTCCAGGAGCGTTGCCGCCACTTCTATCGCAGCGAACACCTGGAGGCCGGCTGCTTCCTGGCTTACGACCGGGACGGTCGCCGGCGGGAGTATCCACTGCTGTCGTTATCGCTTGGCGTGGTGGAGCTGGACAAGGACGCCGGCAAGCGGGTGGACGCCAGCGGGCTGGCTGGTCTGGCCTCGGAAGCCAAGCGCAATGCCAAACTGGTTCCCGGCTACAGCCTGCACCTGATGCGCGCCTGACGCCTATTCCTGGCGGTGATCGGGATAGCGGTGTTCGAACACCCGGGTTACTTCCGCCGCGTGCCAGCTAACCGCATCGGTCACCGGTGGCGAGCCTTCCAGGGCGCCTAGTCGCATTGCACAGTCGAAGAAGCCTTCACGAGGGATGCGGGTGCCGCTCTGGCTCACCACCAGGGCACTGCGCAAGGGGCGCCCCTCGCGACGGTCCAGGGCGGCCAGGTACTCCAGGGCGGTCGTCAGGGTCACCATCGCCGGCTGGGGTAGGCCCAGCCGCTCGATCACCGAGCGATAGGTCAGCAGGCTACGGCTACGCCTGGCGCTTTCCAGTTCGTCCAGCAAGGCCAACCAATGCTGGCGGCTGATACGTACGCTCAAGAGTCCCTAGTCCCGCAGTTGATCGAGAGCGACACCTGTCGCCGGCCGCTCATGCTTGTCAGGCAGCGCTGCCAGGGCAGCCTGCTGGCTCGCGGTACGGTTGGCGCGCCAGGCACGAAAGCCGTCCAGCTCATCACTGCAGGCCTTGCCGATCCAGGCGAGGACGGCGAGGTCGTCGAGCAGCCCGAACATGGGCACCCAGTCGGGAATCAGGTCGATGGGCAACAGGAAGTAGACCAGACCGCCAGCGACGGTCAGCAGCGTCTTGCGACTGACCCCGCGATACTGGCCGCGCCACCAGGCCAGCAGCAGCTGATGGAACAGGCTCAGGGTATCGCGTGCCTCGCCCAGCTTGAGGCCACGCTTGCTGGTCTTGCGTGCGACCCCCAGCAACAGGGCCGGCAGTCGGCCACGGACCAGCAGCCGTTGGGCGATACCAAGATAGCGATCAAAATTCTTCGGCGGCTTCATGGACACCTCTGGCAGGAGACAACGTTGGGCAGGGGCCTGTTTGGCACAGGGCCTCGCACCTCAACTTTGATCGCGCCGCCGCCTCAGGGTTTCCCGGCGCCCAATGTAAAACGCCCTGCAAGCAGGGCGTTTGGCGGAGCGGCAGCAGCTTACTTCTTGGCCGGAGCCTTTTCGGCAGCAGCCGGAGCATCGGCAGCCGGAGCGGCCGGAGCGTCTTCGGTGTCCGCGGCGGCGGCGTCCTTGATGCCCAGCAGTTCCAGGTCGAATACCAGCACGGAGTTGGCCGGAATCGCCGGGCTCGGGCTCTGGGCGCCGTAGGCCAGCTCGGAAGGAATGTACAGCTTGACCTTCTCGCCGACATGCATCAGTTGCAGCGCCTCGACCCAGCCCGGGATCACGCCGTTGACCGGCAGATCGATCGGGGTGCCACGCTTGATGGAGCTGTCGAACACGGTGCCGTCGACCAGCTTGCCCTCGTAGTGCACGGTGACCACGTCGGTGGGCTTGGGCTGCGGGCCATCGCCCTTCTTGACCACTTCGTACTGCAGGCCGGAGGCGGTGGTGACCACGCCAGGCTTCTTGCCGTTTTCCTCGAGGAATTTCTTGCCGGCCTTGGCGTTGTCTTCGCTGACCTTGGTCATCTTCTCTTCGGCACGCTTCTGCAGCGCGGCGAAGGCCTCGGTGAGCTGTTGATCGGTCAGCTTCTGATCCTTCTTGCCTACCGCGTCTTCGATACCCAGAGCAACGGCCTTGGGATCCAGGTCATCGATACCTTCCTGAGCCAGGCTCTTGCCCATGTTCAGACCGATGCCGTAGGACGCCTTCTGAGCCGGGCTTTCCAGCTCGACCTTGGGCTTGGAGTCGCAGCCGCTCAGAACCAGACCCACCAGGGCCACTGCTGCTGCCAACCGATACTGTTTCATGTTGATTCCTTATCCGTGCGCATCGTGCGCGTTTCAAAAACCTGATCGAGCTTACAAGGAGACCTGCTCGCTTGCCATCGCCAGGCCTCTAAATGGCTGCAAAGGATAAGATTTCAAGCTTAGGTCTGCCTGAACATCGCGTGAACAAGCGGCAGGCAGCCCCTGCGACGTCTTGTCCGAGGCGCCCGAGCAGTGGCGACCGGCACGAGTCCAGGCGTTAAACTAGCGCCTTCTTCCGTGCCTGCCAGAGACCTCCATGTTCGAGCCCAACGATCTGAACCGTCCGCCCCTCGACCTCGCTCGCGAATCGCGCAAGGCCGCGGGCTACGGCCTGCTGTACTCGGTGCTGCTGGCGATCGGTATCCTGCTCTATCACCACTGGGTACCCGGCGCCTTCCCGGGCAGCCTGCTGGAGATGTCCATGGCCCTGCCCATCATTCTGTTCGCCGGTAGCGCCGTGTACTACCTCACCATGGTGCGCAAGTGCGAGCGCCTGCAACGCGAGGAAGACGAAAAAGCCGGCAAGGTCAAAACCAAACGTCACTAGCCACGCTGAACGTCGCCGCCCACGTCCGGTCGATTGCAGACCACGACCGGCGCTGGAGGCGCGATGCTGACCATCACCGATCTGCACAAGAGTTATCCAACCCCCCAGGGCCCATTGCCGGTGCTACGTGGCGTGGATCTCAGCCTGGCCCGGGGTGCCAGCCTGGCGCTGATGGGCGAATCCGGCAGTGGCAAGAGCACACTGCTGCACCTGGTCGCCGGCCTGGACCGTTCTGACCGCGGTCGTATCGAGGCTAATGGCCAGGTGCTTTCCAGCCTCAACGAAAGAGCCCTGGCCGCCTGGCGCCGCGAGGGCATCGGCCTGATCTTCCAACAATTCAACCTCATCGCCAGCCTGACGGTGGCCGATAACCTCGCCTTCCAGGCAAGGCTGGCCGGTCGCCATGATGCCCATTGGCAGGCCGAGCTGGCCGAGCGCCTGGGTCTGGCCGACCTGCTGGATCGCTACCCCGAGCAGCTGTCCGGTGGACAGCAGCAACGCGTGGCCCTGGGGCGCGCCCTGGCCTCGCGCCCGCCGCTGCTGCTGGCCGATGAACCCACCGGCAACCTGGACGAGGCGAGCGGCGACCAGGCCCTCGCGCTGATGCTGGAGCTGGTGGGCGAAACCGGCAGCAGCCTGCTGATGGTCACCCACAGCGCGCGCATCGCCGGTCATCTCGATCGCACCCTGCACTTGGAACGGGGTCGCCTCGGCGGCGTCACCGTGCCCCCAGCATGAGGCTGCTCTATTGGAGTCTGCGTAGCCTGGTCAGCCACTGGCGGCGGCATCCCCTGCAGCTCGTCGGACTGCTGGCAGGACTCTGGCTCGCGACCACCCTATTGATCGGGGTGCTGGCACTCAACGCCCAGGCCCGGCAGAGCTATGCCCAGGCCAGCGCCCTGTTCGGCGCCGACCAGTCCAGCCTGGAGACCCGCGACGGCAAGCGCTTTCCCCAATCGCTGTTCGTCGAGCTGCGTCGCCAGGGCTGGCCGGTATCTCCCGTGTTGCAGGGTCGCCTGGCGCTGGCCGGACACGAACGCCCGGTACCGCTGCTGGGCATAGAACCTGTCACCCTGCCCAGCGACCAGGGCGTCGCAGCCAGCGCCCCGCCCGAGGCGCTATTCGACTTTCTCAGTCCGGCGGGTGCCACCTGGGTCGCACCGGAAACCTTGCGTGAATGGCACCTCCAGGCCAACGAGGTATTGCACCGGGCGGACGGCCTGGCCCTGCCGCCCCTGCAGCCCCGCCCCGGGCTGGCACCTGGCACCCTGGTAGTGGACATCGGTCAGGCCCAGCGCCTGCTGGAGGCTCCCGAGCAGCTCTCCCGACTGATCATGCCAAAGGCCTTCCAACGCGACCTGCCCAGGCTCGACGGCGAGCCACTGCAGCGGGTGGAAAACGACCAGGGCGCCGAACTGGATCGGTTGACCGACAGCTTCCACCTCAACCTGCTGGCGCTTGGCCTGCTGGCCTTTGCCGTAGGTTTGTTCATCGTCCACGCGGCGACTGGCCTGGCCCTGGAACAACGGCGCTCGCTACTGCGCACGCTGCGGGCCTGCGGGCTGTCCGCCTCGACCCTGGTCCTGGCACTGACCCTGGAACTTGCGCTCATCGCGCTGGTGGCGGGCGCCCTGGGCGTGGCCAGTGGCTACGCCCTGGCCGCGCTGCTGCTGCCGGACGTAGCGGCCAGCCTGCGCGGGCTCTATGGCGCCGAAGTCGCCGGCACCCTGACCCTGAGCCCGGCCTGGTGGCTGGCGGGCCTCGGCCTCAGCCTGGGCGGTGCCCTGCTGGCGGGCGCCGATGGTCTCTGGCGTGCGGCACGCCTGCCCTTGCTGGCTCTCGCCCAAGGCGAAGCCTGGCGCGCGGCCCACGGCCGCTGGCTCCGACGCCAGGCTTTGGCCGCTGTGCTGGTAGGGCTGGTGGCGCTGGGTCTTCTGCTGGGAGGCAACAGCCTGGCCAGTGGCCTCGCCTTGCTCGGCTGCCTCCTGCTGGCGGCTGCCCTGGCGTTGCCACCCCTGCTGAGCGCCTTGCTGGACCTGTCGCTCAAACGGGCCCGTCGACCACTGGCACGGTGGTTCCTGGCCGATGCCCGGCAACAGCTCCCGGGGCTGTCCCAGGCCTTGATGGCGCTGCTCCTGGCCCTGGCGGCAAACGTCGGCGCCGGCAGCATGACCGAGGGCTTTCGTCGCACCTTCGACGCCTGGCTCGATCAGCGCCTGGCCGCCGAACTCTATCTGCGCCCAGCGGACGCCAAGGAGGCAACCGCCCTGCTCGACTGGCTGCCCCGGCAGCCCAGCGTGCGCGCCGTGCTGCCGGTGTACGAGCTGGAGACCAGACTGCAGGGCCAGCCGACTACCCTAAGCGCTGTAGTGGACGCTGACCTCTATCGCGAGCACTGGCCACTGCTCGATGCCGGTGGCGACGCCTGGACGCCCTTCTTCGCGGGCGAGGGAGTGATGCTCAGCGAACAACTGGCCCGGCACCTTCAGCTAGCCAAGGGACAGCCTGTCGAACTGCTGGGCAGCCAGGGACGCTGGTCCGCCCCCGTACTCGCCACCTACGCCGACTACGGCAATCCCCACGGACATCTGCTGCTGTCCCAGGCGCGTCTGCGGGCGCTATGGCCAGACGCCACCCTGGTTCGCATCGTCATTCGCATGGCACCCGACCAGGTGGAGGCCTTGCGAGCAGGTCTGCAGCAGCGCTTCGGCCTGGACGCCAGTCGCTCCATCGACCAGGGCCAGCTGCGCCGTTATGCCGATCAGGTCTTCGAACGCACCTTCAGCGCCACCGCCGCGCTCAATGCCCTGACCCTGGCTGTGGCCGGTCTGGCCCTGTTCATCGCCCTGCTCGGCCAGGCGCAAAGGCGCCTCGGCCAACTCGCGCCGCTCTGGGCGCTGGGCATCGAGCGTCCGCGGCTGATCTTGCTCAGTCTGGGGCAATTGCTGGGCCTTGCGCTGCTTACCCTGGCCCTCGCCATCCCCCTGGGCATCCTGCTCGCCTGGTGCCTGGTCGCCGTGGTGAACGTCCAGGCCTTTGGCTGGCGCCTGCCGCTGCAGGTCTTTCCCGGGCAACTGCTGGCGCTGTCCGCGATCGCCCTGGTGGCTACGCTGCTAGCCGCTGCCTGGCCGCTGTTGCGCCTGCAGCGCAGTCAACCCCTGGATCTGCTGCGAGAGCTCGGTAATGAACGCTAGGATCCTGCTGGTCGCGCTCCTGCTGCTCACCGGCTGCGATGACAAGCAGGCCACCAACGGCTTCGCTGGTCTTGGTCAGGGCAGCGAAAACTTCGCAGCCGTGGTCCCCGGCAAGGTCTTCAGCTTTCCGGCCGATCATGGTGCCCATCCGGATTTCCGCATCGAATGGTGGTACGTCACGGCCAACCTCAGCGACGCCGAAGGGCGTCACTATGGCGCCCAGTGGACGCTGTTTCGCAGCGCCTTGAGGCCCGGCGCCCATCAGCCTGGCTGGCGCAACGGCAATCTCTGGCTGGGCCACGCCGGTCTCACCACCGAGACGCGGCAGTTCTCCGCCCAGACCCAGGGGCGTGGCGGCATCGGCCAGGCCGGTGTGACCGCCGCACCCTTTTCTGCCTGGATCGATAACTGGAGTCTGACAGGGGACCTGGCCGGACAGGCGCAGGTCCAGGCCCAAGGTCCGGGCTTTGCCTACCGACTAGATCTCGCGGCGACCGGCCCGCTGGTGCTCCAGGGCGAAGGCGGCGTGAGTCGCAAATCCGCCAGCGGTCAGGCGTCCTACTATTACAGCCAGCCCTTCTTCCAGGCGCAGGGCGAACTGGAGATCGAAGGGCGACGCATCCCGGTCAAGGGCCAGGCCTGGCTCGATCGCGAGTGGAGCAGCCAGCACCTGGCCGCGGACCAGCTCGGCTGGGACTGGTTTTCCCTGCACCTGGACGACGGTCGCCAGCTGATGCTCTATCGCTTGCGCCAGGCTGATGGCCAGCATTACCTGTTCGGCAACCTGATCGCCGCCAACGGCCACAACCAGCCCCTGCAGCCAGGCGACATCCGCCTCACACCCCAGGCTACCCACTCGGTTGCCGGACGCGAGGTTCCGGTACGCTGGTCCATCGTCCTTCCCGGGCAGAACATCGACCTGCGCATCGTTGCCGTCAATCCCGACGCCTGGATGGCCCTGGGCACGCCCTACTGGGAAGGCCCGGTGAGCGTGGAGGGCAGTGCCAAGGGGATGGGCTATCTGGAGATGACGGGCTACTAGTGTCTTGAACAGAACGCGCGATGGCAGCAGCCGCATCGGAACTCCCGCCCCCGCTCCCGCCTCGAATCCCTATCTTCCCTGCCATTGCGCGGGGCTTGTTAGCGTGATAACCGAGGTGTCTCGATGAATGTCAAAGAGCTGAATCAGCAGATCAAGGCCGGTGCGGTCAAGGAAGTCAATCTGGTGTCCATGGAGGGTGGCTCCTACGTCATCCACGCGCTGGTGGAAGGTACCTCGATGCCGGTGGCGGATGACAAGGGTGCCACCCTGCACGTGGCTTCGGTGGAAGAAGCCCGCCGTATTCTCGATGACGTCAAGGACGTGCGGCTGTTCATCGCCCAGCCAGCGGTCTACGAAGAGATGGTCGGCCAGGACGTCACCCAGACGGACTCCCGCGAGGAAATTCCGCTGCGCTCGAAAGTGGAAAATCGCTGAGACGCCAGACACCTCCGTCGCCGGCGTCCGACGGCGACGTCCCTCCTCCATGACCTGAACGCCTCCTGCCGACATCGCCTTTAGGCAATCTGCTGCCACAACGTGCTCGTCCGAAGCGGATTGTTATATTATAACAATTCCATGCTCGCCGGAGGATTACCCTGTGTCCGTAGCCATTTCCCCTGCCCGCTCCAACGAGGAGATCGCCAGCCTCGCCGGGGCCAAGGCGGCCCTGCACACCTGGGCCGCAACCGTCGCCACCCGTGATGTGGAAGCCATTCTTGCCCTCTATGCGCCGGACGCCATTCTGGTCCCCACGCTATCCAACGAGGTGCGGGACTGCGAGGACAGCCGGCGCGAGTACTTCCGCAACTTCCTCGCCAACGAAGGACTGGTCTGCGACGTGCAGATCTTCAAGAAAAGGGTCAGCAGCAAGCTCAGCACCGTGGTCGTCGGCGGTCTCTACGTCTTTCACTACCGTGAAGGCGAGCAGGTGATCAGCGTGCCTGCGCGCTTCCTTTTCACCTTCGAGCAGATCGAAGGCCGCTGGCTGATCACCGGCCATCACTCTTCCCGGGAGGCCTGACCTAGAGCGGTTGCATTTTGTAAAACTGCCACCCTTGCCGAACGTACCCGAGTTCGAAATCCTGTCTGGGTGACCCGGGCCCCTCTGACGGCGTGTGCCGCCATGTCGAGTCATAGTCTTGAAACTTGACTAAGGAGGGGCTCATGAACGCCCTGCATGAATTTTTCTTCGCCGACTTCCTCGGCACCGCCACCTGGATGTGGCTCACCTTCTTCGCCGTAGTCATCGCCCTTCTGGCCTTCGACCTGGGTGTCCTCCACAAGGAGAACAAGCCCATCGAGGTAAAGGAGAGCCTGCTGCTGTCCGCCGGCTACATAACCGCAGGCCTGCTGTTCGCCCTCTTCGTCTGGCAGCTCAAGGGCGCCGATGCCAGCCTCGACTACGTCACCGGTTTCCTGATCGAGAAGTCGCTGTCCATGGACAATGTCTTCCTGATGGCAGTGATCTTCAGCTTCTTCGCCATCCCGCGTAAGTACCAGCACCGGGTGCTATTCTGGGGCATCCTCGGGGTGATCGTACTGCGCGCCATCATGATCGGCCTGGGCGCCGCCCTGCTCCACCAGTTCGACTGGATCCTCTATGTCTTCGGCGCCTTCCTGGTGATCACCGGGGTCAAGATGCTGTTCGCCAAGGTGGACGAAGAACCCAAGCTCGACGACAACGTCTTCATCAAATTCCTGCGCAAGAAGCTGCGGGTGACCGATGAGCTGCACGGCGAGCACTTCTTCGTGCGCCAGCCCGACGCCAGCGGCAAGACGGTGCTCTGGGTGACGCCGATGTTCCTCGCGCTGATCGTGATCGAATGCGCCGACCTGGTGTTCGCGGTGGACAGCGTGCCGGCGATCTTCGCCATCACCCAGGACCCCTTCATCGTCTATACCTCCAACGTCTTCGCCATCCTCGGCCTGCGCGCCCTGTACTTCGCCCTGGCGGCGATGATCCACCGCTTCGCCTACCTGAAGTACGCCCTGGCGCTGGTGCTGGTGTTCATCGGCTGCAAGATCTTCCTGGTGGGCATCATCGGCAAGATCCCGCCGGCGATCTCCCTGAGCGTGACCCTGGGCCTGCTGGCTGGTGGCGTACTCGTCTCGCTGTACAAGACGCGCGGCGAGGCGAAGCCTGCGTCGACCGGTCACGAAACCCGTGACTCCTTGAACAAGCCTTCGTGAACGGGAGACGACCATGAGCTTCAAAGCCACGCTCGGCCTCGCCGGCATTCTCCTGCTGCTGGGCCTCGGCGGCTGTGACAGCGCCGAGAAGGCGGCGGACAGCTTCGCCACCAAGGTGGAAGAAGCCGCTCGTGAACAGGTGCGGGAAACCCTGGGCGGGACCCTCGACGAGCTAGACAAGAAGGTCGACGAGGCCCAGAACCAGGGTCGCGCCTGGCTGGATCAGCACCGGCCCAAGCAGGAAAAGGAAGAGGCAACCCCGCCCCGGGCTACCCGATCGGTGGAGGGCGTCGAAGCCTGAGTCCTTGGTCGCAGAGGAGCGTAGGTTGGGTTGAGACGGCTCCATCGTCGAAGCCCCACAAGACCCGCACCGAAGCTAGGCCCTGTTGGGCTTCGCTAACGCTCAACCCAACCTACGGTCCTTTGGCGGCGATGCTCGTAGGTTGGGCTGAGACGGCTCCATCGTCGAAGCCCAACAGGACCCGTACCGAGGCTAGGCTCTGTTGGGCTTCACTAACGCTCAACCCAACCTACGGCAGTCCTTGGGAGCAGCCTGACGCTCAGTACACCGCCACGATCTCCTGCCGGTGCACCTTTCCTTCCACCGTCACCGCCACCTCATCACCCTCCTCGCGACCCAGCAGCGCCTGACCCAGGGGCGCGCGCGGCGAGATCACCAGCACGTCCTGGCCATCGAGCCTGACCTTGAGCCCTGCCGCGTCCGGGCCGAGGAACAGCCAGCGGCTGGACGTTGCGGTGGCCAACTCGACCAGGGCGCCGACCCGGATGCCATCGCTCATGGGTACAGGCGTCAGCGTCCGGTAGGCGGCCAGGGCCAGCTCGATCTCGTGCAGACGCCGGCGCTGGCCGTCGGCCAGATAGGCCGCTTCCAGGCCGCGGGTGTCGTACTTGTTCTCGGCCTTGCTTTCGCTATGGGTGGCCGCTTCGTGGCTGGCTGTCAGCTGCTGGCTGATGACATCACGGTCGCCTTCCAGGGCCTGAAGAATGAGGGGAAGCAGTCGCGCTTTGTCCATGAACCGGTCGCCGGGGCAAAGGGTGCGAGCCTAAGGCCAAAACCCGCCCGCTGCCAGTCCTCGGAGAACGTCCGTCCGGCCATTAGAACCCGTACGCGGGCCACCGGTCAGTACAAGGCAGAATGTAACAGGGCATAACAGATGCACACTCGTACCGGACTTACCTTGCTGGCTCGCGGCGGCTACGCCGCTCGTGGCCTCGTCTATCTCATCATCGGCGTGCTCGCCCTGCTGGCGGCGCGCGGTTCCGGCCAGCCGGCGGACAGCCATGACAGCCTGGAAGCCCTGCTCGCCCAGCCCTTCGGCCATTTCCTGGTCGGGCTGGTGGTGGTCGGCCTGGTCGCCTTTGCGGCCTGGCGCATCCTCCAGGCACTGCGCGACGTCGATGGCCATGGCAACAAGCCCAAGGGCCTGGTGATTCGCGCCGGCCTGCTGGTAGGCGGTATCACCTATGGCGCCCTCGCCTTCTTCGCCCTGGGCCTGCTGATCAGCGGCCTCCGCCAGGGTGGCGGCTCGGGTGGCGACACCAATGACTTTCTACAGATGCTGCTCAGCTGGCCCTATTCCAACCTGCTGGTGTACGTCGCCGCGTTGATCCCCCTGGGTGTAGGGCTCGCGCACTTCGTGAAGGGCTGGAAGGCCAGCTTCGAGCGCTACCTTGAGGCCAGTCCCGAACAACTGCGGCTGATCCGCCCTATCGGTCGCTTCGGCCTGATCGCCCGCGGGGTAGCCTTCGTCGAGATCGCAGTCCTGCTGGTGGTCAGCGGTTCGCGCTATCAGGCGCTGCACCCGCCAGGCATGAAGGATGCGCTGAACGGCCTGCAGAACCTGCCCTTCGGTGCGCTGATCCTGTTGGTGGTCGGCCTCGGCCTGATCGCCTTCGCCCTCTACAGCTTTGCCGAAGCCTGGTGGCGGCGTATCGAGATGGACCTGCCGGATGTGGGTGGTTCGCTACGCCAAGTATTGCCGCGCTAGCTCAGGCCCCCAGCAGGGCCAGCCGCTCGCGCATGGCGCGCCAGTGGCTGCCCTCCCAGAACAGCTTGTCGCACGCTGGACAGTGGAGAAAGGCCTGGTGACGGGCGCGAACCCGTACAGGGATGCGCTCGTTGACCTGCTCGAGAGCGACAGGCTGCAACTCCGCATTGCAGGTCAAGCAACGGGTAAAGGGCGTGGCCCAGTGGCGCAAGGCCAGTCGCTCGAACAGTTCACTCAGTTGGGCTTCAGGCCGCAGTGCATGGATATAGCAGCCCTGCACCACCTGGCGCCGCTTGAGCAATTCGCGATCCCGGGTGAGCAGAAAGCGTGCCTCACGGTTGGCCAACTCGGCCAGCGCCGGGTCGGCGTAGGCATTGTCGTATAGGGTATCGAAACCGGCCATGCGCAGCCGCCGCGCCAGGGCACCCAGGTGGGCGTCAGCGACAAAGCGCGGAGGCGCAATTGGTAGATCGCCAGGCCGCTTTTCATCCCTCGCGATCGCCATGGCGGGATGGACGACCACCTGATCGCCCTCTCGCAGACGCTGTTTCAGGCTGCCGGCCTGGCCATTGATCAGCAACAGTCCCACTTCGGTATGGGGTATGCCGAGTGCTTCGATCTGATGCTTGGCGCTTGCCACCGAGGCGCACTCGACCCAGACCGTCCGACCACGATGGGCCGGGGCCAGGAAGCGTTCGAGGGCGCCATGGAAGCGAAAACAGGCCTGGGTCATGGCCTCGACTATGCCAGCCCCAGGCCCTTGCACGCGTCCCTTCCGATGGATGACCCGCTAGGCTTCCACCTGACTCCACTGCTTGTTCAAGCGCTTGTCCGACACCGGCATCCGGGTCCCCAGTTGCTGGGCCCAGAGTGACACCCGGTACTCTTCCAGCATCCAGCGATAGAGCTCCAGATTGGCGTCGCGTTTGCCCTCCTGGCCATGCTTGGCAGCGCGGGCGCGGTACTGCTCCCAGAGTCCGGCCAGCTCGCCGCTCCAGACGCGATCACGCTGTACCTGGCCGCCGAGCTTGTCGAAGCGCTGCTCGATGGCCTTGAGGTAGCGCGGGTATTCCTTGAGCCATTCCAGTGGCGTGTCCCGGACGAAGCCGGGATAGACCAGGCTGGCCAATTGCGCCTTGATGTCGTTCAGGGCCACCGCCTGGGCCAGGTCGATGCGCCCTTTGAATTTCTTCTGCAGGCCATGCCAGAGCTTGAGGATCTCCAGGGTCAGGCGCGCGATGCGTTCGGCCTGTTCGGTCAAGCCCGCCTTGCGTCTCTCGGCAAGGGAGGCCAGCCCGGCACCATCCCGTGGCAGCTGGGCCTCGTCGGCGAGGATAGCGGCATCCAGGCTGGCCAGCAGGATGTCTTCCACCAGGGCTTCCGGACGCCCCAGTTCACGATGCAGCAGGCCCAGCTCGGTGAGGCCGGGCAACTTGCCGCGCAGGAACTTGGCCTGCTCGGTCAGTTGCTGCAGCAGCAGTCGCTGCAGCGCCCGCCGGTGCTGGTAGCTGGCCTCGGCCTGGGTGGCAAAGCGGCCTTCGCGTACGGTGCCCTGCTCGTCCACCAGTGCCGGATAGACCGTCATCGACAGCCCTGCCACCTGCTGCTGGGTCTTGGCCGCCACCTCGGCGAAGGCCTTGGCCTCCACCGGGCGCTGCTCCTGACGCTTCTGTGTCGGTAGCGCCAGTGCCGCCTGGCTTTCCTGGGCGAAGCGCGCCGTCACCTCGGCCAGATCGCGACCTTCGCCCAGGGGCTTGCCCTGGGCATCGACGACTTCGAGATTCATGCGCAAATGAGGGTCCAGGCCGGCTTCGGCTTCCGGCCAGGCTTCGTCGGGAATGCGCGCGCCGGTCATGCGCTGCAGCTCACGCCCCAGGGCTTCGTGGAGCGACCCCTCGCCGAAGGGGATCTTGTCCAGGGCGGCGCGGACGAAATCCGGCACCGGCACGAAGTTCTTGCGCAACGCCTTGGGCAGGTTGCGCACCAGCGCCACGCAGCGGTCGTACAACAGGCCGGGCACCAGCCAGTCGAGGCGCTGGGGCGGTAGCTGCGGCAGCAGCGGCGCGGGCACCCGCAGGGTGACGCCGTCGCGCGGATGGGTCGGATCGAATTCGTAGGACAGCGGCAGGATCAGTTCGCCCAGGCGCAGAGTGTCCGGGTACTGGGTCGCGGTGACCTCACTGGCTTCGCGGGCAAGGACGTCCTCTTCGCGCATCAGCAGCAGGTCGGGCTGCTTGGCGCTCTCGCGGCGGTACCAGCTGTCGAAGGTGGCGGTCTGGTAGACGTCCGCCGGCAGCCGCGCGGCATAGTAGTCGAACAGCGTCTCCTCGTCGGCGAGAATGTCGCGGCGCCGTGCCTTGGCTTCCAGTTCGTCCAGCCGCTCCAGCAGTGCCCGGTTGGCGGCCAGGCACTTGGCGCGGCTATTGATCTCGCCACGCACCAGGCCCTCACGGATAAACAGCTCGCGGGCAGCAGGCGGATCGATGGGGCCGAAGTGCACCGGACGGCGACCCACCACGATCAGGCCATAGAGGGTGACCTGCTCAAAGGCCACCACCTGGCCGCGCTTCTTCTCCCAATGGGGTTCCAGGTGGGTCTTCTTGACCAGATGGCCGGCCACCGGCTCGATCCAGTCCGGTTCGATCTTGGCCACCATGCGGGCGAACAGCTTGGTGGTTTCCACCAGTTCGGCGGCCATGATCCAGGTGGGCTTCTTGCGACCGATGACGCTGCTGGGATGGATCCAGAAGCGCCGCTGCCGGGCACCTAGGTAGTCACCGTCCTCGCTCTTCTGGCCGATCTGGCTGAGCAGACCGGCCAGAATGGCCTTGTGCAGCGCCGCATAACCGCGGGCGCGCACCGCTGCCTCGTTGGCCTCCGCCTGTTGCTGGGCCTTGGCGTTGACGCGCTTGTCGGTGGTGAGCACCGGCTTGTCGACAGTCTCCGCGGACGCCGGCGATGGGTTCTCTGTCTTGCGCGCCTTGAGTCCCAGCTCGCGGCACAGCAGAGTCAGCTGGCGATGGGCATCACGCCATTCGCGCAACCGCAGATAATTGAGGAAGTGCTTGCGGCACCAGCTGCGCAGGGCATTGGAACCCAGCGCCTGGCGCTGCTCTTCGAATCCGTGCCAGAGGTTGACCAGGGCGGCGAAGTCCGAATCCGGGTCCTTCCATTGGGCGTGGGCCTGATCGGCCTGGGTCTGGCGATCCGCCGGACGCTCGCGCGGGTCCTGCACCGACAGGGCGCTGGTAACGATCAGCACCTCGGCGAGACTGCCCTGCTCCGTCGCCTCCAGCAGCATGCGGCCCAGACGTGGATCGACCGGCAGGCGCGCCAGTTGCCGACCCAGGGGCAGCAGTCGACCCTCGACATCCACTGCCGAGAGCTCCTGCAACAGGGTGAAGCCGTCCTTGATCGCCTTGCCATCCGGCGGCTCGATGAAGGGAAAGTCCTCGATGCGGCCCAGGCGCAGGTGCAGCATCTGCAGGATCACCGCTGCCAGGTTGGTGCGCAGGATCTCCGGATCGGTAAAGGTCGGGCGACCGAGGAAGTCCTCCTCGCTGTAGAGGCGAATGCAGATGCCGGGCTCGACCCGGCCGCAGCGGCCCTTGCGCTGGTTGGCGCTGGCCTGGGAGATGGCTTCGATCGGCAGCCGCTGGACCTTGGCGCGGTAGCTGTAGCGGCTGATGCGCGCCGTGCCGCTGTCGATCACGTAGCGGATGCCCGGCACGGTCAGCGAGGTCTCGGCAACGTTGGTGGCCAACACGATCTTGCGCCCGGGGCGCGGCTGGAAGATCTTCTGCTGTTCGGCCGGGGTCAGGCGCGCATAGAGCGGCAAGACCTCGGTGAATCGGAGCTGAGCCTTGCGCAAGACCTCCGCGCAGTCACGGATCTCCCGTTCACCCGGCAGGAACACCAGGACATCGCCCGGGCGCTGGCCGACGCTGCGCTCGTGGGCTTCGATCTCGTCCAGCGCCTGAAGGATGCCCTGATCCACCGAGAGATCGTCCACCAGCCGCTCGCCGTCTTCGTCCACCTCGGCGCTGAGGGGGCGGTACCAGGTATCCACCGGATAGGTACGTCCGGATACCTCGACGATGGGCGCGCCGTCGAAATGCTGGGAGAAGCGCTCCAGGTCGATGGTGGCCGAGGTGATGATCAGCTTGAGATCGGGCCGGCGCGGCAGCAGGGTCTTGAGAAATCCCAGCAGGAAATCAATGTTGAGACTGCGCTCGTGGGCCTCGTCGACGATGATCGTGTCGTAGCGTTCGAGAAAGCGGTCGTGCTGGGTCTCGGCCAGCAGGATACCGTCGGTCATCAGCTTGATCAGGCTGGCATCGGTGCTCTGGTCCTCGAAACGCACCTGATAGCCCACCAGTTCGCCCAGGGGCGAGCCAATTTCCTCGGCCACCCGGGCGGCCACGCTGCGCGCCGCCAGCCGGCGGGGCTGGGTGTGGCCGATCAGGCCGCGCACGCCCCTGCCCAACTCCAGACAGATCTTCGGCAGCTGGGTGGTCTTGCCCGAGCCGGTCTCACCGGCGATCACCACCACCTGATGGCCTTCGATGGCGCGCTTGATCTCCTCGCGCTTGGCGGCGATGGGCAGGGCGTCGTCGTAGCGGATACTCGGCACGCTGGCACGCCGTGCCTCGACCTTGGCGCAGGAGGCCTGGAAACGCTCCAGCCACTGGGCCTCGCGGGTCGGATCGGGCTGTTTCTGCAGGGCCTGGAGCTGGCGCCTCAGGCGATGGCGATCGGCGTTGAAGGCCTGATCCAGATTGGCGGCAAGACGGGCAACGGAGGGGGTATCGGTCATGAAACTCTTTCGACGGCGGTCGCTTGGACCGGTAAGTGTAAAAGAGTTGGGGGGTAAGGCGGGGCTTTACAAGAACGGCGGGCGGAAAACAGCGGGGCTGCACGCCCTTGCGCGACGTCTGGTCGCGCAAGGGCGGTACCGGATCAGCGCTTGGCCTGGACGCTGGCCATGTTCAGCTTGGCCGGCGGGGTACGCAGGGCCATGTCGAGGGACTGCAGGGCCTTCCAGGCATCCTGCTGCAGATCCGCCGGATCGGCGTGATCGAACTTGATCTTCTCCCCCGCAGCCGGCAGCGGCGGACGGGTGCCATAGATCAGCGCATAGAACACCGAGGCGGTCAGGTAGGTACCCGTGAAGGACGGATGGCTGCCATCGGGCAGGAACAGCCCGGGTTGCGGCTGATCGGCCAAGGCCTTCTGCCAGGCCTGGCCCACGGGTGCCAGCAGCGCGCCGGTCTCCTTGGCCAGGGGGGTGTAGACGCTGTCCAGCTGGGCCTGCATGGTCGAATTGTTCTGCCGCGCCCAGGTCAGGTAGAGGATCGGCTGGGCGCCGTCCTTGCGCGCCAGGTCGGCGATCAGGCGCACGTACTGACGGGTCAGGTCGGGATTCTTCACCGGCATCATGCTGTGGTCCTGGATCACCACGTAATCGTAGTTGGCCTTGGCCAGCTCGTCCTGCACGTCGTGGCGCTTCCAGTGTTGTTCGAGGCTCGCACCACTGAAGGTCACATGCTTGACGTCCAAGGGGCGCGACTGACCGGCCTCGACGGACATTTGACGGACCATCGCCGGCAGATCGTTGACGAAGGTGTAGCTATTGCCCACGAACAGGACGCGGATGGGCTCGCCGGCGTGAGCCTGGCCCAGCACGGTCGAGCCCAGCAGCAGAAGGCCCAGCAAGGCCTGGCGTACGCGAATTCGCATGGTGTGTCCCCGAGGAGAGAGGTCTGAGGTGATGGCGGCAAAATGCCGCCTGCGGTTTATACCCGAACCTCTTGCGAAAACCATGCTTGACGAGGTGCCGCGCCGCTACCAGTCGACGAGAGGTAGCGGCTTGGGGGCATACCGAACCGCTGTTACGTCTTCTTGAGTTCGGCGTCACGCAGTTCGCGGCGCAGGATCTTGCCGACGTTGGTGGTCGGCAGACTGTCGCGAAATTCCACCAGCTTGGGTCGCTTGTAGCCGGTGAGATGATCGTGCATGTGCCTGAGCACCTGCTCGGTGGTCAGGGAAGCACCCGGTCTGGGCACCACGAACACCTTGATCTTCTCTCCCGCCACCTCGTCGGGAATGCCGATGGCCGCGCATTGCAGCACGCCAGGCAGCTGGGAAAGAACCTCTTCCAGCTCGTTGGGATAGACGTTGAAACCGGAGACCAGAATCATGTCCTTCTTGCGATCGACGATGCGCAGATAGCCATCCGGCTCGATCACGGCAATGTCGCCGGTGCGCAGCCAACCCTCGGCGTCGAGCACCTCGGCGGTGGCCTCGGGCCGCAGCCAGTAGCCCTTCATCACCTGGGGACCCTTGACGCACAGTTCGCCAGGGGTGTCGAAACCCTGGGCCACGCCATCGGCATCCACCACCTTGCAGTCGGTACCCGGCACCGGCATGCCGATGGTACCCAGCCGACGACGCTCCAGCGGATTGAAGCTCACCACCGGACTGGTTTCGGTCATGCCGTAGCCTTCGCAGATGCCGCAGCCGGTGACCTCTTCCCAGCGCAGGGCCACGGATTGCTGCAGCGCCATGCCACCGGAAAAGGTCACCTTGAGCTGGGAGAAATCCAGCTGGCGGAAATCCTCGCTGTTGCACAGGGCGGCGAACAGGGTGTTGAGGCCGACGAAGCCGTTGAAGCGCCACTGCTTGAGTTCCTTGACCAGCGCCGGCAAATCGCGCGGATTGGTGATCAGGACGTTATGGTTGCCCTGGATCAGCATGGCCATGCAGTGAATGGTGAAGGCATAGATGTGGTAGAGCGGCAGCGGCGCGATCATGACCTGAGCACCGCCGCCCAGGTACTTGGTCATCAGCACCTGGCACTGCAGCATGTTGGCCACCAGGTTGCGATGGGTCAGCATGGCGCCTTTGGCGATGCCGGTGGTGCCGCCGGTGTACTGCAGCACGGCGACGTCTTCCGCCGCCGGGTCGGCGTCGACGAAATCGACGTGCTCGCCCTTGGTCATGGCATCGACGAAGCGGATGGAATGGGGAATGCGGTAGGCCGGCACCATCTTCTTGACGTGGCGCACCACGGCATTGACCAGCAGTCGCTTGAAGGTCGGCAGCAGGTCGCCGACCTCGGTGACGATGACGTGGCGGATGTCGGTCTGCGGCAGCACCTGCTCGGCCAGGTGCGCCATGTTGGCCAGGCAGACCAGCGCCCGGGCGCCGGAATCCTTGAACTGATGCTGCATCTCGCGGGCGGTGTAGAGCGGGTTGGTATTGACCACCACCAGGCCGGCGCGCATGGCGCCAAAGACCACCACCGGATACTGCAGCACATTGGGCATCTGTACCGCGATGCGATCGCCCGGTTGCAGATCGGTGTGCTTCTGCAGGTAGGCAGCGAACTGACCGGACAGCTCATAGAGTTCACGGTAGCTCAGCGTCCGCCCCAGGTTGCTGAACGCCGGGCGTTCGGCGTAGGTCTGGCAGGCCTCGCGAAACACCGCCAGGACGTTGCGATAACGGTCCAGGTCTATGTCTGTCTGGATGCCCTCAGGATACTTGTCACTCCAGAAATTCGGCATCATGCAGCCCGCTCCTGCTCTTGGTTATTGTCATGGGAGAGTGCCGTGATCAGCAGTGAACCGGCCCTGCGAGCCTAGCAGCTTTGCCCTAGCCGCAACAGCATCAATATCCGCCCTTTACGTCACTTAATGACCATATAGTCATTTTCGGTCACGCTTCATGGCAGCTTTTCTGGGCGACGATTCGCCTCGGGCCCTGGGCCTGGGTAGAATGCCCGGCTTCGCGGCGTCCGCCGCCCTTTCACAGCTGCCGGAGCGCGTCATGAGTCTGACTGAAAACATCCCTTATGAGGCCCTCGAAATCGGCCAGAAGGCTACCGTGACCCGCACCATCGAGCAGCGCGATGTGCTGCTGTTCGCTGCCCTTTCCGGCGACTGCAATCCGCTGCACCTGGACGCCGATTTCGCGGCCAAGACGCTGTTTCGCGAACCCATCGCCCACGGCATGCTCAGCGGCGCCCTGATCAGCGCGGCGGTGGCCTGCAACCTGCCAGGTCCGGGCACCCTCTATGTCGACCAGACCATGACCTTCGAGAAGCCGGTCAAGCTGGGCGATACCCTGACGGTAGAGATCGAGGTGCTGGAGAAGCTGCCGAAATTTCGCGTGAACCTGGCCACCCGTGTCTTCAATCAGCACGGTGAAAAGGTCGTCGATGGCGTTGCCAAGGTGGTCGCCCCGCGCAAGCCGGTGCAGGTACAGCAGGTGGAACTGCCTCCCGTCACCGTCGGCTGACGGCCCCTCCCCGCCTCAGCTCAGATCGGCGAGGCCGCGCTGCAACGGGGCCTGCAGACTGAAATCGCTGAAGGCCACCTCCATGCCGCCCCGCTCCGGGGTGCCGCACACCGGGCCGACGCGGTATTCCGCTGCCACCGGCAAGCTGGCCAGCCGCAGCAGCGGCCAGCGCTGACCATCGAGGGAGGCCTGCACGCGCAGCGTGCCCTGGGTAAGGGTCACTCTCAGCCAGAGTTCTTCGTGATCACCGAGCGGCGCGCCCAGGGCCAGGTCGGAGCGGCCCTGGGTCAGTACGCTGAGCAGTTGCGGGGTGTCGTCGAAATAGCCGATGCCGGCGCGCAGCCAGTGGTGCTCATCGATTCGCACCATGATGCCGGCATGATCGCCCTGATTCTTGCAGCGCGCCGCTACCCGCAGTTGGGCAGTGAAGCCACTGTGGACCCGGGCGCCGAGGAAGTGGCCGCTGTCACGCTCGCCGCCGTCATGGGTCAGGCGCCAGAAGTCACTGTGGCGGTCGGTGATGACCCTCAGCCGAGCGGGCTCGGCCAGCCAGGTTTCGGGTTCGTTGATCCAGTGGCAGATGTCGAACATGGGGCTCTCCTCGCGTGCTGGCGCTTGGAGTCCGGACTGCCCCGCAAGTTCGTCTAGACCCCGCCTTTGAGGATGGCGGCGGCGATCTGGTTGAGACCGATTTCCTGCTCGACGGCGCCCAGCTTCATGGCTTCCTTGGGCATGCCGTAGACCACGCAGCTGTCCTCGTCCTGGCCGAGGGTGCGGCCACCGGCCTCGCGCAATTCCTTGAGGCCGCGCGCGCCGTCGTCGCCCATGCCGGTCATGATGATGCCCAGGGCGTTGCTGCCGGCGGCCCGGGCCACCGAGCGAAACAGCACGTCCACCGAAGGCCGGTGGCGACTGACCGGCGGCCCGTCGATGACGTCCACCTGGTACTGGGCGCCACTGCGCTTGAGCAGCATGTGCCGCCCACCCGGCGCGATGAGCACCCGGCCGGGCAGGACCCGGTCGCCGTGCCGGGCTTCGCGCACCTCCAGTTCGCAGAGGCGATCCAGGCGCTCGGCGAAGGCTGCGGTGAAACGCTCCGGCATGTGCTGCACCACCACGATGCCCGGGCAGACCCGCGGCAGCGTCGTCAGTACCGCTTCCAGCGCCTGGGTGCCGCCGGTGGAGGTACCCAGGGCGACGATGCGCTCGGTGGTACGGGCCATGGCCGGACTGCCGCCCGCCGGCAGGATGGCGTCGGCACTGAGCTTGGGCGTCGGTGTAACGGGCACGCCGCGCGGCACCAGGCGCTTGAGATTGGCCCGGGCCGCGGCCTTCACCGCACTGGTGAGGTCGTCCGAAGCATCCTTGAGGAATTGCTTGAGATTGGCCTGGGGCTTGGTGACGATGCTGACCGCCCCGGCGGCCATGGCCTGCAGGGTGGTAGCTGCGCCCTTTTCGGTCAGGGTCGAGCAGATCACCACCGGGGTCGGCCGCTCGGCCATGATCTTCTTGAGAAAGGTGATGCCGTCCATGCGCGGCATCTCTACGTCCAGCACGATGACGTCGGGCCACTGCTTGCGCATCTTGTCCTGGGCGAACACCGGGTCGGCGGCGACGCCCATGACCTCGATGGCCGGATCCTCCGCGAGACTCTGGGCGAGCACCTGCCGCACAACGGCCGAGTCGTCGACGATGAGGACCTTGATCTTGTTCATGGCGTAAATCTCGTAAGCGGCGGAACGTAGGTTAGCTCCACCTGTTGCATGAGCACCCGGCCGTCGACGAGGTCCAGGGACAGTTTGCGATGGCCGGCGCCGCGCACGTGAGTCCGCACCGTGCGCACGCCCGCCTCGGCGAGCTGCGCCAGCGCGGCATCGACATTGATGTCGCCGATGTTGCGGACCCTTCCGCGCAGGATCTGGGGAAACATGTTGCCACCGCCGTAGAGGTGCACCTGATAGCCGGGCAGATCGCCACCGTGGCGCGCGACCGCATCCAGCATCAGCTGCAGCGCTTCGTCAACATAGTGGCCATCGATGGCGGTGGCGGCGCCAGGGGTCGGACGCTGGCGCTTGGGCAGCAGCGCATGAGTCATACCGCCGAAGCGACGCTGTGGATGCCAGAACACGAAAGCCACGCAGGAACCGAGGATGGTCCGGACACGGAGTTCTCCCCGGCCAAAATACCAGTCACCAGGGCGCAGGAAGACTTCCGGCACGGCAGCCATGATCAGAGCGGACGTTGATAGATGGACGGGCTGACCATCCTCAGCGCGTCGGTCACTCCGTTCAGGCTTTCGGAATGACTCACGAAGAAGTAACCACCGGGCCGTAGATGGCGAACCAGCCGCGATACCACCTGGCGCTTGGTCGGCAGATCGAAGTAGATCATCACGTTGCGCAGGAAGATGATGTCGAAGGTACCCATATCTGGCAGCGCGTTATTGAGGTTGATCTGCCGAAAGGAAATTCGCGCCGTCAACCGGGGATCCACCAGAAAGGTGCCCTCGTTTTCACCCACCCCCTTGAAGCAATAGCGCCGCAGTAGCGCAGGCGGGATGTCCTCGGCTTCCGCCAGGGGATACTGAGCGCTGCGCGCCTTGGCCAGCACCCGGGTGCTGAGGTCTGAGGCAACGATCTCCCAAGGTCGTTCGCCCAAGCCCTCGGCAAGGGTCATGGCCAGGGTATAGGGCTCCTCACCCGAGGAGCAGGCACCACTCCACAGACGCAGCGACTGGCGCCGCTCCCAGTTCGGCAGTACCTGCTCGCGGAGAAAGTCGAAGTGCTTGGGCTCGCGAAAGAAGTAGGTCTCGTTGGTGGTCAGCAGATCGACCGCCATCTGGCACTCCGTTTGATCGCGCTGGATGAGCTGGAAGTAGGCGTCGTAGCTGGGCGTGCCACGCTGGCGCACACGCTTGGCGAGGCGGCCGCTCACTAGCGGGCGCTTGGCATCGGACATGCTGATGCCGGCGACCCGGAAGATGAAGCTGCGAAACTGCCGAAACTCGCTGTCGGTTAGCGCGGGAAGCTCCATGCACCCGTCCTCAGGCAGCCGTCATGGCGGCGAGCTGAGCGAGGTCGTCTTCGCCCAGTACCCGATCCATGTCGAGCAGGATGACGAAACCCGCACCCTGCTTGGCCATGCCGAGGATGAAATCGGTACGGATCGAGGCACCGAAGCGCGGCGCCGCCTCGATGGCGTCGGCGGCGATCTCCAGTACCTCACAGACCGCGTCCACCACGATGCCGAAGACCTGGGGGCCGCCGTCGACCTGGATTTCCAGTACCACGATGCAGCTGCGACGAGAGGTTTCGCTCACCTGGTTGCGAAAGCGCACGCCAAGGTCCATCACCGGCACGGCCGCGCCACGCAGGTTGATGACGCCGCGGATGGCGGGCGGCAGCATGGGCACCGTGGTGACGGCACCGTACTCGATGATTTCCCGCACGCAGGCAGTGTTCACACCGTAGAGATCACCGGCGAGCTGAAAGGTTAGAAACTGGCGGGATAGCATCAGGCTTGTTCCTCGAAACGGGCGAAACCGGCCGGCACGCTGCCACGCGGCGCGCGCCGGGAAGGCTCGATCAGTGCGGTGGTGCGCTCGACCAAGCTCGGTCCCGAACGATTGCTGCTGGGACGGGCGACCTGCTGCATGACCGGCGAACCGCTCAGGGTGAAAAATTCCATCAGTTGCTGAAGCTGCTCGGCCTGGCCGCTCATCTCTTCCGCCGTGGCGGCCAGCTCTTCGGACGCCGAGGCGTTCTGCTGGGTGATCTGGCTCAGCTGCAGCATGGCGCCATTGATCTGCTCGACACCGGCACTCTGCTCTTCCGAGGCAGCGGTGATCTCTTGCACCAGGTCGGAGGTCTTGTTGATGGACGGCACCATCTCGCCCAGCAGCGACCCGGCGCGCTCGGCCAGGGCCACGCTGCTCTTGGCCACGGTGCCGATTTCCTGGGCCGCGACCTGGCTACGTTCGGCCAGCTTGCGCACCTCGGCGGCCACCACGGCGAAGCCCTTGCCGTGCTCGCCGGCGCGAGCGGCTTCGATGGCGGCGTTGAGCGCCAGCAGGTTGGTCTGGTAGGCGATGTCGTCGACGATGCCGATCTTGTCGGCGATGGTCTTCATGGCCACCAACGTCTCGCGTACGGCCTGACCACCCTCGTCCGCCTCCCGCGCGGCCTTGCCGGCCATGCCGTCGGTGATCTTGGCGTTCTCGGTGTTCTGGGCAATGGAGGCCGACATCTCTTCGATGCTGGCGCTGGTTTCCTCGACGGAAGCCGCCTGCTCGGTGCTGGCCTGGCTCATGCTCTGGGCGGTGGCCGAGACCTCTTCGGAGGCACTGGCCAGGCCATCGGCCGAACTGCGCACATCGCTGATGATCTGCGCCAGGGTGGTGGTCATGGCCCGTACGGACGCCAGCATGCTGGTGGTGTCACCTTCACGGGTCGCCACCTCGACACTCAGGTCGCCCCGGGCGACGCGCTGCACCACCTCGGCGGCATAGGCCGGCTCGCCGCCCAGCTGACGGATCAGGCTGCGGGTAATCAGGTAGCCGAGCAGGATAGAGACCAGCACCGCGAAGGCACCGATCCCCAGCATCAGATTGCGGGCATCCACATAGGCGGCAGTGGCCGCTTCGCCGGCTTCATGCATGCGCTGGGCCTGCAGATCATTGAGCGCGCCCAGGGCCGCGACCAGCTCGTTGTTGTTGGGGGCAAAAACGTTCAGCAGGTAGTCCCGGGCCTGACCGCGGTCACTGTCCAGCAGGCGAAAGAACTCGCCGTATTTGTCCTGCAAACGCTGACGCGCATCCACGGCGGCGGCCAGCTTTTGCTTGCCGTCATCACTGGTGATCTTCTTCTTCAGGTCAGCGAGGATCTCGCTGTTGTCCGCGCGGACCTTGGCGATGTCTTCCTTGGTCTTGGCCACGGCCGCTTCGTCAGTCAGCAGCAGCAGGTTGCGCATCAGGCGGCCGCTGTCCAAGGTGTTGCGCACCAGGGTGTTGGCCTGGACCGTCATAGGGAAACGGAACTGCGACATGTTGTCGGCCGAGTCCTTCATCGTTCCCATGTTCAGCAGGGCGACTCCCATGACCAAAAGCAGCATCAGGATGGCGGCCCCGAAACCGATCGCCAGCTTGGTCGAGACGCGAAGTTTATTCAGCATGGTGAAAGCGCCTCCGGCGCCTGTTACGACTGTATCGATAAGAAGGCGCCGGCCGGTAGGCCAGCGCTCATTGCCACCACGTCGGGGGACTATCTGGTGGCCTGGGCGAGACTCGCCAGTTCATGCACGTCGAGGACCTGAGCCACATCGAGCAGGGTCAGGAAGCCTTCCTCAGCCTTGACCATGCCGGAAATGAAATGCGCTGGCAGACGACTGCCAAACGACGGCGCGGGCCGGATATCGGCAGGTTCGATCTCCAGAACCTCACTCACCGCATCCACCACGACGCCCAGCACATGAGTGTCCTCGTCAGCGATAACTTCGAGGATGACAATGCAGGTGCGGGGTCCGACACGGGTTGGCGAGCCACCGAAGCGCGCTTCCAGATCGACGACGGGCACCACGGCACCCCGCAGGTTGATGACGCCACGGATGCACGCCGGCATCAGGGGCACCTGGGTCAGCTGGCCGAATTCGATGATCTCGCGCACGGCGAGGGTATCCACCGCGTAGGTTTCGCTACCGACCATGAAAGTCAGGTGCTGATGGCCCAGAGAATCCTGGACGATGTCGGGAAGCGTCAGGGTGTTCATGGGCTTTTACTCCGAGAAACGGATATAACCATCAGGCAGGCCGCTTGCAGTCTGCTGAGATCTACGGGCAGAGGCCGGAGCGGCGGCTCGTTTGACCGGGCGTACCTGCTCGATGGCGCGCTCGAGGTCTTGAACTGCACGGCCTTCGCCGGTGTTGAAGAAGCCCATGAGCTGTTGCAACTGCTCCGCTTGACCGCTCATTTCTTCAGCGGTCGCGGCCAGCTCTTCCGAGGCCGAGGCGTTCTGTTGGGTAATCTGGCTGAGTTGCAGCATGGCGCTATTGATCTGAGTGACTCCACTACTCTGTTCTTCGGACGCCGCAGCGATTTCCTGTACCAGATCGGACGTCTTGCTGATGGACGGTACCATTTCGTCGAGCAGTGACCCGGCGCGCTCCGCCAGGGCCACGCTGCTCTTGGCCACGGTGCCGATTTCCTGGGCCGCGACCTGGCTGCGTTCGGCCAGCTTGCGTACCTCGGCGGCTACCACGGCGAAGCCCTTGCCGTGTTCACCGGCGCGGGCAGCCTCGATGGCGGCGTTGAGCGCCAGCAGGTTGGTCTGGTAGGCGATGTCGTCGACGATGCCGATCTTCTCGGCGATAGTCTTCATGGCGATCAGGGTCTCGCCCACCGCGTCACCGCCTTCGCTCGCCTCACGCGCAGCCTTGCCAGCCATGCCGTCGGTGACCTTGGCGTTCTCGGTGTTCTGGGCGATGGAGGCCGACATCTGCTCGACGCTGGCACTGGTCTCTTCCACCGAGGCGGCCTGTTCGGTACTGGCCTGGCTCATGCTCTGGGCGGTGGCGGAGATCTCTTCCGAGGCGCTGGCCAGGGCATCGGCCGACAGGCGCACGTCGCCGATGATCTGGTTCAGTTTGCCGACGGTACCGTTGATCGACTCCTTGAGCTCCAGCAGCTGGCCCTGGTAATCACCGCGTACGGTGCGGCTCAGGTCACCCTGGGCCAGCCCGGCCATCACGCCCATGGCTTCGTTGACCGGGGCGACGATGGCGTCGAGGGTGCCGTTGATGCCAGCGACGATGCGGCGGAAGTCGCCCTGGTGGGCACTGGCGTCGGCGCGGGTGTCCAGGCGCCCGGCCATGGCGGCCTGGCTCAGCTGGTTGGCGTCCTCGACCAGGCGCTGGATGTTGCTGCGCACCTGTTCGAGGTTGTCGTTGATCACCGCCTTCTGGCCGGGGAAGCGCTCCAGTGCCACCGACAAATCGCCTTCGCCAAAGCTCTTGACGCAAGCCATGGCCTTGGCGGAATCGCTCAGATGGCCAGCGACCATGCCATTGACGCCTTCGGCCATGCTGCGATAGGCACCCTGGAATTGCTCTGCCGGGATGCGCACCGCGGTTTCACCGCGGTCATGGGCCGAGGACATGCTACTCATTTCCGTGATCAGGCCACGCAGGGTGGTGACCATGTTCTGCATGGCCGCCATCAGGCTGGTCTTGTCCTCGGCGCGCAGCTTGATGTCGTCAGGCAAATCACCGGCGGCCACGCGGCCGGCCAGGGTGGCGACCGCGGCGGGCTCACCGCCCAGCTGACGCAACAGGTTGCGGGTGATGAAGAAGCCCAGCAGGGCGACGGCAAGCAGCGTGGCCAGGGCGATGGACAGCGCCAGCCAGGTTGCCTCGACCTTAGTCTTCTGAGCGACCTGCACGCCCTGCTGCGCCAGGGTCTGGTTATAGGTGACGTGCTCGTCGAGGGCCTTGTTGATGGCGGCCAGCACCTCGGTGCGGCTGCGCATCAGGGTCTGGGCATCCTCGTTGCGATTCTGCCGCGACAGGGCGATGACCTGGTCGCCCAGGCCGAACAGCGCATTGAAGGCGGCCCGGTCGGTCGTCAGCAGCGCGCGATCACGGTCATCCGAGACCAGCGCCTGGTACTTGTCGAGATTCTGACCGATGCGCTCCTTGGCCACGGCCAGGTCTTGCTCCACGGTGGTCATGGCTTCGCTGCTGGTCGACAGCACGTGACGATAGATGCCCACCACGTAGTCGGAGCGGCTGTCGTTGACCTCACCGAGGGCCTTCAGGCTGGGCACGGTGTTGTCGTTGCCATAGTTGGCCGCCTGGAACACCTTGTCGATTTCGTATTGCCCGGTGCCGGCCAGCACCATGATGCCCAATAGCGCGGACAGCACCAGCAGCAGCATTTTCTTGATGACAGTCATGTCGATGGTCTCAAAAAGGCCACCTGGAGGTGGCCGTTGGATAAGGGATCAGGATTCGAAAGGAACGTAGCCTTCGGGCGCGGGGCCCGAGGTACCTGTGCGTACCACCTTGCCCGGCGCTCGCGTCACCTTGAGCCGCGAAGCCTCCAGTGCCCGATCCAGGTCCTGCACCACCCGGCCTTCACCGGTATTGAAGAACCCCATCAGCCGTTGCAGCTGCTCGGCCTGACCGCTCATCTCTTCGGCGGTGCCTGCCAGCTCTTCGGACGCCGAGGCGTTCTGCTGAGTGATCTGACTCAGTTGCAGCATGGCGCCGTTGATCTGGCTCACCCCACTGCTCTGCTCTTCGCTGGCCGCGGCGATTTCCTGCACCAGATCGGACGTCTTGCTGATGGAAGGCACCATCTGGTCCAGCAGGGTGCCGGCACGCTCGGCCAGGGCCACGCTGCTCTTGGCCACGGTGCCGATTTCCTGGGCCGCGACTTGGCTGCGTTCGGCCAGCTTGCGTACCTCGGCAGCGACCACCGCAAAGCCCTTGCCGTGTTCACCGGCGCGGGCAGCCTCGATGGCGGCGTTGAGGGCCAGCAGGTTGGTCTGGTAGGCGATGTCGTCGACGATGCCGATCTTCTCGGCGATGGTCTTCATGGCCACCAGGGTCTCACCGACGGCCTGACCGCCCTCATCGGCTTCTCGGGCCGCCTTGCCGGCCATGCCATCGGTGACCTTGGCATTCTCGGTGTTCTGGGCGATGGAGGCCGACATCTGCTCGACGCTGGCGCTGGTCTCCTCCACCGAGGCGGCCTGCTCGGTGCTGGCCTGGCTCATGCTCTGGGCGGTAGCTGATATCTCTTCCGAGGCGCTGGCCAGGGAATCGGCCGACAGACGCACATCGCCGATGATCTGGTTCAGCTTGCCAACGGTGCCGTTGATCGACTCCTTGAGCTCCAGCAACTGGCCCTGGTAATTACCGCGCACGGTGCGGCTCAGGTCGCCCTGGGCCAGGCCTGCCATCACGCCCATGGCTTCGTTGACCGGGGCGACGATGGCATCCAGGGTGCCGTTGATGCCGGCGACGATGCGGCGGAAATCACCCTGGTGAGCGTTGGCATCGGCGCGCGTATCCAGGCGACCGGCCATGGAGGCCTGGCTCAGCTGGTTGGCGTCCTCGACCAGGCGCTGGATGTTGCTGCGCACCTGTTCGAGGTTGTCGTTGATCACCGCCTTCTTGCCAGGGAAGCGCTCCAGCGTCGCTGCCAGATCGCCCTCGCCAAAGCTCTTGACGCAGGCCATGGCCTTGGCGGAATCGTTCAGATGGCCAGCGACCATAGCGTTGACGCCTTCGGCCATGCTGCGGAAGGTGCCCTGGAAGCGCTCCACCGGAATGCGCGCATCGGTTTCGCCGCGATCATGGGCCTGGGAGAGCTGCACCATCTCCGCTACCAGCAGCTGGATGTTGTCGCGCACCTGCTCGAGGTTGTCGTTGATCACCGCCTTCTTGCCAGGGAAGCGCTCCAGTGTCGCCGCCAGATCGCCTTCGCCAAAGCTCTTGACGCAGGCCATGGCCTTGGCGGAATCACTCAGATGGCCGGCGACCATGGCGTTGACGCCGTCGGCGACATTGCGGAAGGTGCCCTGGAAGCGCTCCAGGGGGATACGGGCTTCGGTCTCGCCGCGATCGTGCTCGCTGGCCATGGTGGTCATCTCCTGCACCAGACCGCGCAGGGTCACCACCATGCGCTGCATGGCGGCCATCAGGCTGGAGTCGTCGCCTGCGCGCAGGCGCAGATCATCGGGCAGATCGCCCGCGGCGGTCCGGTTGGCGACCTTGGCCACCTCGGCCGGCTCGCCACCCAGCTGACGCAGCAGGTTGCGGGTGATGAAGAAGCCCAGCAGGCCGATCATCAGCAGGGTCGCCAAGGAAATGCCAACCGACAGCACCGTGGCCTGGCCCAGGGTATCCCGGGCCAGGGCGGATTGTTCACCGCCCAGTTTCTGGTTGTAGAGGCGATGGGCATCGAGAGCGTCACCCACATGGGTGATCGTCTCCTGGTTCTCGCCGAGCAGCCGCTTGACCTCGTCATCCTGGCTGGCGCGGGACAGCGGGATGACCTTGGCCGCCAGTTGGTTCAGGGCGGCGATCGCCTGCTTGTCGTCTTCCCACAGGCGCCGATCGGTGTCGTCGGAAATCTGATCCTGATAGGCCTTGAGCGCCTCGTCGGTCAGGCGCTGGGATTCAGCGAGTTCCTTTTCCGCCATTCGTGTGGCGACCTCACCATCGGCGGCGAGGTGACGATAGATGTTGGTGATGGTGTCGGCGGAGTGGGCGTCGATGGCATCGATGCCAAGAATGGCCGGCACGGTGTCGTCGTTGCCGAAGTTGGCCTGTGCATAGACCCGATGCAATTGATAATAGGCCAGCCCGGCGAGCAGGATGATCCCCAGCAGCGCGGAAAGGATCAGCAGGGACATGCGTTTGGTAACGGTCATGAAGTCGAATTCTCTAGTCGATCAGGCCAGGACGGGCGGAGGGATGGAGACGGAGGCGGAGGACGCCTCGCCGATCAGGCCAGGTACGTTGAGGATCAGCGCCACCTCGCCGGTACCCAGGATGGTGAAGCCGCCCAGACTGCGGTTGTGGCCGAACAGCGGACCCAGGGGCTTGATCACGGTCTGGAACTCGCCCATCAGCTGGTCGACCACCAGGCCGGCGCGCTGGCCGGCATAGCGCACTACCACCACGTTCTGCCGCCGCGGCGGCGCTTCCTCGATGGCGAACAGCTGGCGCAGACGCAGCACCGGCAGGACCTCGCCGCGCAGGTCGAGATAATCGTTGCCGCTGGCCTGGACGCTGCCCGCCTCGGTCAACTCGATGCACTCCTCCACCGCTTCCAGGGGCACCACGTAGGTGGCCTTGCCGACACCGATGAGGAAGCCGTCGATGATCGCCAGGGTCAGCGGCAGGCGGATGGTCACGGTAGTACCGCGGCCCTCCTCGCTGGTGAGGTCGACGCTGCCGCGCAGGGCGGTGATGTTCTTTTTCACCACGTCCATGCCAACGCCGCGGCCGGACAGGTTGCTGATCTGCTCGGCGGTGGAGAAACCCGGCTCGAAGATCAGGTTGAAGACGTCCTTGTCGGCCAGCACCTGGCCTTCGGCGATCAGGCCGCGCTCGGTGGCCTTGCGCAGGATGCGCTCGCGCGACAGACCGCCACCGTCGTCGGTGACTTCGATGACGATGCTGCTCGACTCGTGATAGGCGTTCAGGCCCACGGTACCCTGGGCCGGCTTGCCACGCGCCAGACGCAGCTCGGCGGATTCGATGCCATGGTCCATGGCGTTGCGGATCAGGTGGGTCAGCGGATCGCCGATCTTTTCCACCACGGTCTTGTCCAGCTCGGTCTCACCACCACTGATCTTCAGGGCGATGTCCTTGCCGATTTCCTTGGAAACGTCACGCACCACGCGCTGGAAGCGGTTGAAGGTGGTGCCGATCTGCACCATGCGCAGCGTCAGGGCGGTGTCGCGCACCTCTTCCACCAGGCGCGACAGCACCCCGGTGGATTCCACCAGCGCGGCCAGACCGCTCTGCTGGGCGATGAGCTGGGTACCGGCGCCGGCGATGATGAGCTCGCCGATCAGATCGATCAGCTGGTCGAGCTTGGTGGCGTCGATGCGGATCAGCTGGCCTTCGCCGGCCGGCGCCCGCTGCTCCTTGATCTTGCGCTGCTTGTTCAGCGCGGCATCCACCACGGGCGGATTGACCAGTTGGGCTTCCACCAGGGCTTCGCCGATGGGCTGACGCGGCGTCGCCGGATCCGCCTGGCGGCGCAGGACCTCATCAAGCTCGGTAGCGGTCAGAGTGCCGCAGCGCACCAAGATCTCACCCAGGCGCAGATCTTCCTCGGCCAGGTCCTCGATCAGCTGGCAATAGTCGCTGCTGCGGCTATGGGGCGGCAGGATGCGGATCTGGCTGTCTTCGCGAACGAACTCGAAGGCCGCCTCGATGGTTTCCTTGTCGGCCTCGCTGTCGAAGGCGACTTCGAAGCCCAGGTAGCAGGTCTCCGGATCCATCTCGGCCGCCGGCGGAATGGCATCGGTCAGGGTCACGATGTTGACGATACGGCCGAAGCTGTTGAGGTAACGCACGAAGGCCAGCGGATCCATGCCGTTACGCAGCATGTCCGGGCCGAAACGCAGCGACAGGTGCCAGTGGCCGGCGGCCACGCCGTCCACTGGCGCCGTCAGGGTCCGTGGAGCGGCGGTGGGCTGGGTCACCTTGGCGCTCGGCTGCAGGTAGTGCTCCAGGCGTTGCACCAGCGCCGCGCCCGCGGCCTGGAAATCCGCCTCGGGTTCGCTGCCGGAAGATACCCGGGCGATCAGGCCGTTGAGGTGGTCGCAGACCTCCAGAAACAATGCCGACAGGGTTTCGTCGAAAGCCAGCTCATTGCTGCGAATGCGGTCGAGCACGCTTTCTGCGACATGGGTGAAGGCAACCACATGGTCCAGGCCGAACAGCCCCGCCGAACCCTTGATGGTGTGGGCGGCGCGAAAGATGGCGTTGATCAGCTCGACGTCGTCCGGCGCCTGCTCGATCTGCAGCAGCGCGGCTTCCATCTGCTGCAGCAGCTCCTCGCTCTCGGCGATGAAAGTCTTGAGGATCTCGTCCAGATTCATGCGGCTACTCCTTCGGCAGCAGCCGTGAAGAAGTCGGTGAGGCCAGCCAGCTCCAGCAACTCGGTGACGGCAGGGCTGGGATCGACCAGTTCGAGGCTACCGCCCAGGCGCTGGGCCTCCCGGTGGGCCAGCAGCAGCAGTTGCAGACCGGCCGAATCGAATTCGTCGACCTCGGCCAGTTCCAGCGCCACGGTGACCCCGGCAGTCAGGGGCTCCATCAGCAGCGGCTTGCTGTCCGCCGCGGTATAGATGGTCAGCGGCCCGACAAGGGGCAACCGGGTACGAACGACATCGCTCATGGGGCAGCCTCCAGGGCTATCAGGGCATGATCAGCTTGGAAACCGCCGCCAACATCTGCGCCGGCTGGAACGGCTTGACCATCCAGGCCTTGGCACCGGCGGCCTGGCCAGCGGCCTTCTTGGCGGCGTCGGATTCGGTGGTGAGCATGATCACCGGGGTGAACTTGTAGGCCGGCAGCTTCTTGGCCGCGGTGACGAAGGTGATGCCGTCCATGTTGGGCATGTTCACGTCGCTGATGATCAGATGCACCTTGCGGCCATCCAGCTTGGTCAGGGCGTCCCGGCCATCACAGCCTTCGATGACGTCGTAGCCCGCGCTTTTCAGCGTCATGGACACCACCTGGCGAATGGAGATGGAGTCATCGACGATCAGAATGGTCTTGTTGCTCATTGCAGCTTCCTTAGAAGAACGTGATATCGGATTCGGCGGCGGCGGCCGGTCGCTTGCCTTGGTGCACGGCGACCTGCTCGGCCATGGTGTAGGTACGGGCCAGCTCGGCGAGCCAGCCTTGGGTATCGAGGGACGGCAGCGGCTGACCACTGGCGGCCAGGGCGCGGCGCTCGATGACCAGGCGCTCGAGGCGAGCCTGGTCATCACGGATATGGCCGAGCATCTGGCTGACGCGATCCTGGAACTGCAGGGCGACCAGCACTTCGGCGATGGCCCCGCCAACGGCGGTGGCGTTCTCGGCCAGGGTGTCGCTGCGCTCGACCACGTCGCGGGTGGTGCCACCAAAGGCGCCGATGACCTGCTCGATGGTTTCACCGGACTGGTTCAGGGTGCCGGTGTCGCGCTCGGCGTGGAGTTGCGACAGTTCCAGGGTACGGGCGATGGCGCCGTTCACCGTTTCCACGGTTTCGCCGATCTTCTGCCCGGTATCGCCGGACAGGGTGGAGAGCTTGCGGACTTCGTCGGCGACCACCGCGAAGCCGCGCCCGGCTTCACCGGCACGCGCGGCCTCGATGGCGGCATTGAGCGCCAGCAGGTTGGTCTGGCGCGCCACGTCGCCGACGTCCTTGGCCATGCTCTTGAGTTGCTCGGTGAGCCCGGCGAGGCCATTGACCTCGGTCAGCAGCGCGCCCTTGCTCGACAGCGCCTCGCGCAGCGACTGCAGGATGCCATCCAGCTGGTTCTGGCTGCTGGCCATCAGGTTGACCAGGCGATCACCGCTGCCCTGGTCATTGCCCGCCACGCTGTGGATACGGTCGGCCAGCTCGGCGAAGCGGCTGGTCAGGCTGACGATTTCCTGCTCGGTATGGGCACGTGCCGCTTCGATCTGTTCGGACCAGACCGGCAGCACCGCCACGCACAGGGCTTCGAGCGCTTCGTCACGCCCGCCAGACAAGGGTTGGCTGAAGGCCTGGCTCTTCGCGTGGGCAGCCTGCCGCGCCTGGGCGCGACGCAGCTGCCAGAAGCCCAGCCCTACCGCCAGGCCTGTCTGGGCAGCGCCTAGCGCCAGAGTGGTCGGTGTCACGCCACCTGCGAACAGAATCGCGGCAGTACCGCAGGCGCCGAGCAATGCAGGCGTGAAGGTAAGGTCGGCGAGCGAGGGCGAGGAAGGGACTTGATCCACAGGAAGATACCGGTCTAGACGCCAGCGAAGGCGGGAAGGTGTGACCGGGTTATCAGCTCTGGAACGCTAAACTTTAGCCACGGACGGATAACTTATAGTAATAGCATAGTGCCACTACATGTTTTTCCGCCAGCTCTTTTCAGAGTTCATCGCGCCGTTTGGCCCGTGCTAGACGGCCTGCCATGGCGCCAGCCTCCTCCAGAACCTCGCGCACATAGTCCAGGTGACGACTTGCCGCTTCGCGGGCGCGTTCGGCTTCTCCGGCGACGATTGCCTGGTAGAGCACTCGGTGCTGTTCCAACAGGCGATCGCGGGTTTCGCCGCGTTGGGCGTGCATGCCGCCGATGTTGGTCACCATGTGATGGCGCAGCAATTCGAACAGGCTGCGGATGCTGTGCAGGTAGACGGCGTTATGACTCGCCTCGGCGATGGCCAGGTGAAAGGCCGCATCCGCTTCGCCCTCCTCTTCCCGCGTGAGCGTCTCGCGCCGCCAGTAGCAATCCTCCAACCGCTCCCAGGCCAGTTTCAGCCTTTCCAGGTCAGGCTCGGTGGCCCGTTGCGCCGCATAGTAGGCACAGGCGCTTTCCAGGGTATGACGAAACTCCAGCAGATCCCGCCGGGTTTCCTCGCGGCTTTCCAGCAGCGGCAGCAGCGGATCGGTGAAGGCGCTGTTCAGTGCCTCGGTGACATAGGTGCCGCCGCCCTGGCGGCTGAGCAGCAGACCGCGCGCCACCAGCTTCTGGATGGCCTCCCGCAGCGACGGACGTGATACCCCGAAGCGCTCGGCCAGGGCGCGTTCGGCGGGCAGCCGCTCACCCGGGCGCAGCGAGCCCTCGGCGATCAGCGCCTCCAGATGCTTGACGATGTCGTCGGACAGACGACGTTGCTTGACCGGTTCGAAACCCATGAAAACCCTCGAAACCCGGCAGGCGGCAATGCCTGGGCCGGGTAGAAAACGACTGGACGACTAAAGTCGCACTCCTGGCGATTTGACAGCAGCAAAGACCCCGCTTAACGTGCGTGAAGTCGCTCTTGTAAATTGGTCTTACCAATTTTTGCCACAGGCCGCGATGCTGTGCAACCCCGTCCTGCCGCTTCCGTACAAAAATAATCAAGGAGCACCCGATGGAAACCTGGCAACAAATCTATCTTCCCCTGGGCAGCCTGGGCCTTTCGGCCTTTGTCGCCGCCCTACCGATCCTGTTCTTCTTCATCGCCCTCGCCGGCCTCAGGCTCAAGGGGCACGTAGCGGGCGCCATCACCCTGGCGATCGCCCTGCTCATTGCCCTGTTCGTCTATCGCATGCCAGTGGACAAGGCGTTGGCCTCGGCCGGCTACGGCTTTCTGTACGGCCTCTGGCCCATCGCCTGGATCATCGTGACGGCGGTGTTTCTCTACAAGTTGACGGTCAAATGCGGCCAGTTCGACATCATCCGCAGCTCGGTCCTGTCCATCACCGACGACCAGCGCCTGCAGGTGCTGCTGATCGGCTTCTGCTTCGGCGCCTTCCTCGAAGGGGCCGCCGGCTTTGGCGCGCCCGTGGCCATCACCGCCGCGCTGCTGGTGGGCCTGGGCCACAACCCGCTGAAAGCGGCCGGTCTCTGCCTGATCGCCAACACCGCACCGGTGGCCTTCGGTGCCCTGGGCATCCCGACCATCGTCGCCGGCCAGGTCACAGGCATCGACGCCTTCAAGATCGGCGCCATGACCGGTCGCCAGCTGCCGCTGCTGTCGCTGCTGGTACCGCTGTGGCTGATGTTCATGATGGACGGCATGCGCGGCCTGCGGGAAACCTGGAAGCCGGCCCTGATCTGCGGTGGCACCTTCGCCGTGTTCCAGTACCTGACCTCCAACTTCATCGGTCCGGAGCTGCCCGACATCACCTCGTCCCTGGCCGCCATGATCGCCCTCACCGCCTACCTCAAGCTGCGCCAGCCGCAGCACGCCACCGCCGGTGCCACGGCCGTGACGGGCGGCGGCGGTGCGGCCATGCTGGGGGGCGGTGGCGCCGGCTTCGGCCAGGGCGGTCGCCTGCCGCCCGAGCATTCCCTGGGTACCGTGATCAAGGCCTGGTCGCCGTTCCTGATCCTCACGGTGGTCGTCACCATCTGGACCACCAAGGCCTTCAAGGCGCTGTTCGCCAGTGGCGGTGCGCTCTATGCGCTGGTGATCAGCGTGCCGGTGCCCTACCTGGACAAGCTGGTGCTCAAGGCCGCCCCCATCGTGGCGACCCCGACCCCCATGCCGGCGGTCTACAAGCTCGACCTGCTGTCTGCGTCGGGCACTGCCATCCTGATCTCAGCGCTGATCTCCATGGCCATCTTCCGCATCAAGCCGTCGACCGCCGTGGGGGTGTTCAAGGAGACCCTGGTGGAACTGCGCAAGCCGATCCTGTCCATCGGACTGGTGCTGGCCTTCGCCTTCGTCGTCAACTACTCGGGCATGTCCACCACCCTGGCCCTGCTCTTGGCGGGTACCGGTGCACTGTTCCCCTTCTTTTCGCCGCTGCTGGGCTGGCTGGGGGTGTTCCTCACCGGTTCGGATACCTCGTCCAACGCACTGTTCGGCTCGCTGCAGGCCACCACCGCGCACCAGATCGGGGTCTCCGACACCCTGCTGGTCGCTGCCAACAGCTCCGGCGGCGTGACCGGCAAGATGATCTCGCCGCAATCCATCGCCGTGGCCTGCGCCGCCACCGGCATGGTGGGCAAGGAGTCCGACCTGTTCCGCTTCACCGTGCGTCACAGCATTGGCTTCGCCGTGCTGGTCGGGCTGATCACCCTGGCGCAGGCCTATGTGTTCACCGGCATGCTGGTGCACTGATCGTGCGTTTCCCGGCGGCGGCTCAGTTCGCCGCCGGTCTTCTCCCAACCGGGCCAACCCGGAGTACGCCTGATGAACGAGCTCTTCCACAACGCCGCCCCCAACGCCACCCGCACCGCGCCGCCGCTGGCGCCCCCGCGGACCTATCCGCGCGACAAGCCAAGCCAGGTCTATCTGTTCGGCACCTGCGTGGTGGATCTTTTCTATCCTGAAGCCGGCATGGACAGCATCCGCCTGCTGGAGCGCGAGGGCATCCGCGTCAATTTCCCCCAGGCGCAAAGCTGCTGCGGCCAGCCGGCCTACACCTCGGGCTACACCGAGGAAGCGCGTGCCGTGGCCCGTGCCCAGCTGGCGCTGTTCGCCGAACCCTGGCCCGTGGTGGTGCCCTCCGGCTCCTGCGCCGGCATGCTGCGCCATCACTATGCCGAGCTGTTCGCCGATGAGCCCGAGACCTTGCGCCAGGTACAGGATCTCGCCGAACGCACCTATGAACTGGCGGAATTCCTGCTCAACGTCTGCCAGGTCGACTACCAGGATCGCGGCGCCCCGACGAAGGTCGCCCTGCACACCTCCTGTAGCGCCCGCCGCGAGATGCAGACCCACCTGCACGGCCGCGCCCTGCTCGGCCAACTGCAGGCCGTCGAGCGCGTCGACCATGACCATGAAAGCGAATGCTGCGGCTTTGGCGGCACCTTCTCGGTACGCATGCCGGACATCTCCGGTGCCATGGTGGCGGACAAGACCCGCGCCCTGCAGGACAGCGGCGCGGCCCAGGTGCTCACCGCCGATTGCGGTTGCCTGATGAACATCAACGGCGCCCTGGAAAAACAGCGCGCCGCCCTGCGCGGCGAACACCTGGCGAGCTTTCTCTGGCGCCGCATCGGAGGTGAAGCATGAACGAGATGCTCAAGATCCCCCTGACCGACGTCAGTGAGGCGCCACCCTTCAAGACTCGCGCGCGCCAGGCGCTGGGCGACGACCAGCTGAGGCGCAACTTCCGCACCGCCATGGATTCGCTGATGACCAAGCGCCTGGCCAGCATGAGCGATGCCGACGAGCGCGAGCGATTGCGCGAACTGGGCAACCGCATCCGCGCCCGGGCGCTGTCCAAGCTGCCCGACCTGCTGGAGCGGCTGGAAGCCAACCTCAGGCGCAATGGCGTCCAGGTGCACTGGGCCGAGACCACCGCCGAGGCCAACGCCATCGTCCAGCAGATCGCCGAGCGCCATGAGGCGCGGCTGCTGATCAAGGGCAAGTCCATGGTCAGCGAGGAGATGGACATGAACCACGTCCTCGGCGCCCAGGGCATCGATTGCCTGGAGTCGGACATGGGCGAGTACATCATCCAGCTCGCCGGGGAGAAGCCCTCGCACATCATCATGCCGGCCATCCACCTCAACCGGCAGCAGGTGGGCACCCTCTTTCACGAACACCTGGCCGAGCCCTACACCACCGACGTCGACGAACTGATCCAGACCGGCCGACGCGTGCTGCGGCAGAAATTCTTCGAGGCCGACATCGGCATCTCCGGCGTCAACTTCGCAGTGGCCGAGACCGGCACCCTGCTGCTGGTGGAAAACGAAGGCAACGGGCGGATGTCGACCACGGTGCCGCCGGTGCACATCGCCGTGACCGGCATCGAGAAGGTGGTGGAAAATCTGCGCGACGTGGTGCCCCTGCTGTCGCTGCTGACCCGCTCGGCGCTGGGCCAGCCCATCACCACCTACGTCAACATGATCTCCGGACCGCGCAAGGCCGAGGAACTGGATGGGCCGCGCGAGGTGCACCTAGTGCTGCTCGACAACGGCCGCAGCCAGGCGTTCGCCGACAGCGAACTGCGCCAGACCCTCAACTGCATCCGCTGCGGCGCCTGCATGAACCACTGCCCGGTCTATACCCGCATCGGTGGCCACGCCTATGGCGAGGTCTATCCGGGTCCCATCGGCGCCATCATCACCCCGCACCTGGTGGGCCTGGAACAGGCGCCCGATCATCCCAGCGCCTCTTCACTGTGTGGGGCCTGCGGCGAGGTCTGTCCGGTCAAGATCCCGATTCCGGCAATCTTGCGGCGACTGCGGGAAGAGAACGTCAAGGCCCCGGCAGCAGAACCGCATCTCCTGCGCGGTCAGGGCAGCAAGTTTTCCGCCCGCGAGCGCTGGACCTGGCATGCCTGGCAGAATCTCTACACCTCGCCCCTGCTCTATCGCGGCTTCAGCTACCTCGCCACCCGCTTCGGCCGCTTCACCCCCGGTCAGCTCGGCCCCTGGACGGAGCATCACAGCGCGCCCAGGCCGGCATCGCGCTCGCTGCACGAACTGGCCCGCGAACACCTGGAGAAACGCCCATGAGCGCCCGCGACAACATCCTCGCCAAACTGCGCGGCAGCCTCCAGGGTACGCAGCCGCTGGCCGACAACTTCGACGAAGCCCTGGTCACCGAGCCCTGGCGCTATCCGCCTGAGGAACGCATCGCCCGCCTGCGCACCCTGATGGAGACGGTGCACACCGAAACCCACCTGACCACCACGGCGGACTGGCCGGCGCTGGTGGAGCGCGTCCTCGCCGAGCGTGGACTGGAGCAGTTGCTGATCGCTCCCGACACGCCCCACGGCGCCCGCTTGGCCGAGCGCTGGCAGGCGGAGGGGCAGCCACGCTGGAAGGCCTATGACCGGCCGGTGGAGGAATGGAAGGCCGAACTGTTCAACGACACCCCGGCCAGCCTTACCGGTACCCTCGGCGCCCTGGCCTCCACCGGCAGCCTGGTGCTCTGGCCGGATCGCCAGGAGCCACGGCTGATGAGCCTGGTCCCACCGCTGCACATCGCCCTGCTCAGGGCCAGCACGGTGGTCGACAACTTCTACGAGCTGCAGCAACAGCACCACTGGCAGGACGGCATGCCGACCAACGCCCTGCTGATCTCGGGCCCGTCCAAGACCGCCGACATCGAGCAGGTGCTGGCCTATGGCGCCCATGGACCCAAGGACCTGGTGGTGCTGATCATCGAGGACGAGTGAGGCGTCCGACCGGGGTGACGCCCTCACCCCAGCCCTCTCCCCCAGGGAGAGGGGGTGCCTTCGTGAGTCGGGATAGCCTGGCATCTCCCGCGCCAGGGCATACGTAGGGTGGACAACGGCGCAGCCTTGTCACGACTTCCCCCAATTAACCGAGTGCAGGGGGTCCCACAGACCAACCTTTCCCCTCCCCCTCAAGGAGACGGAGGAGCTGCATGAGCCGGGCGATCTCGGCGTTACCCTCGCGTGGAAAACGCTGCGCGGTTTTCCACCCTACGGCGTTGGGCTAAACGTAGGGTGGACAACGGCGCAGCCTTGTCCACGAATGAGCAGCTCATCCGAGGACAGCGAAGCCCAATACCTGCCTCAATCCACCTGCCCGATCCGCTGCGGGTCCGGCCAGAAAAGCGCCGCCTGACCCAACCGTATACCTTCGGCATCGACCAGGTTCCACACCACGCCGGCATGGATCTGGAAGGCCTCCCCCGCCTTGTCTACCCGCCAGCCTTCGTAGCCGCTGGCATAACCCTGGCGTCCCACCGCCTCCATCAGTCGCTGACGCTCGTCCCTATCCTTGGGCGAGGCGCTGAAGCGCGAGGGCATGCCGATGAATTCGTCGCGAGGATAGCCAAAGCAGCGCAGGGCCTGCTGGTTGACGTAACAGAACAACGGATCGCTTTCGCTGCCGTGGGCCAGCAGGGCATAGGGAGCTCGCTCATGCAGCCAGGCGAAAACGTCAGCCTCGGGCAGCCCGGCGGGACGGGGGAGCGGCTGGCCGAGCCAGTGGCGGTAGGAGGCTTCCAGCAGCGGAAGCAGGCTGAGATCGGTAGCTGACAAACCGGTAGCTCCTCAGGAATGGAAGCCCCATTCAAGAGCAAGCCGGCGGGCTTGGGAAGCCCAGGGCCACCGTGGCAGGACGCCACGGCAGCTCGCAGGCGCGGTTTACTTCACCGCGGAGAGGTCGATGCGCACTACGCTCTCCGGCGCGGTGTTCATGTATTCCTTGTCGAAGGGCGTCTTCACCGTCGCATACAGCGTCTGGCCGTCCGGGCTCACCAGCAGGCTGTTGGGATTGGGCTTGAGGTCGTAGGCCTTCTTTTCGGCGTAGGTAGTGGCGTCCAGGATCAGCAGCCGACCGGTCTCGCGCTGGGTGATGTACAGCTCGTTACGGGTGGTATTGAGCTTGATGGCCAGGGCGTCGCCCACGGGCAGGCGCTTGATCACCTTGCCGGTGCGGATGTCGAAGACCAGCACGGTCTTGGCTTCGGAGTTGTCGGTGACGAACAGCTGGTGGTTCGCCCGGTCCTCGGCCAGGTTCAGCAGCAGGTACTTGCCACCGTCGCCCGGGGTCCAGCGGTGCTCGATCTTGCGGGTGCGCGGATTGATCACCAGTACTTCACCGCTGCCGTTGGCGGCGTAGAGGCGCCCGGTGTCTTCGGAGTACAGCAGGCCGGTCACCCACTTGCCGGCGTTGGGAATGCGCGCCTTGAGGGTCAGGGTCTTGGCGTCCACCACCCAGATCACACCCGGATCACCGACGCCACCGACATACAGCATGCCGTCATGCAGGATGACCTGGCGCGGATTGACCGGATGGCCATCGCGGCCCATCTCGTTGAACTTCAGCCGCTTTTCCACCTTGCCGGTGCGCAGATCGATGCGACTGAGGCCGCCGTCCAGGGAGTTGGTGACGAACAGCGTCTCGCCACTGGCATCGGTGGTCAGGGCGAAGTTCTTTAGATCGGTGTGGATCTGGCCGGTGACGGCCAGGGTGGTCGGATCGAGCTGATAGATCACCCCGCCGGTGACGCCCTTGGTCAACTGGGCGGTCGCGGCATAGACCGACTGCTTGGCTGGGCTGTAGGCCAGCTCATAGACGCCATAACCCAGCTCGATGCGCTTGAGTTCGGCAGGCGCCTGGGGCGCGGCCGGTTGCGCAGCGACGGGAGCCGGCGCGGGTGGCGGTGGCGTCGGTGCCTCCTGGCGGTTGGAGCAGGCAGCCACTGCCAGGGACAGTAGCGCCATGGCGCCCAGCGTCGAAACCTTGTTGAAAGACACCGCCATTTGCTTCTCCTAGGAACGAAATGCGAAGGATCCAGCTGATCCTGAAATGATAAACGTTCGCACTATGCCCAAGGAGAACAGGTCAGACAAGACCGAAACGAATCCACCTCTAACCTAGGAGTGACCAGCGCACCCTCTTGTACCGCTCTGATCCAGGGCTTTCAGCCGGCCCTGACGATCCAGACGAAAGCGGGAGAAATCCTCCGCCAAGTGCAAGCTGCCGCCATAGTGGGCAGCAGCCTCCTGGCGCAGGTCGTCAATGGACGGTGAGCGCCCCGCCTCGATCTGATAGCGCGGACTGAAATGGGTAAGTAGCAACGCCGGCAACCTCTGCGCCTCGGCGAACCGGGCGATTCCGGCAGCACTGCTGTGACCCCAGCTCTGGCCGGTCTTGTCGATCTGCGCCTGGGCGTAAGTGGCTTCATGGACCAGCACCTGAGCGCCCTGGCAGGCCTCTGTGAGCAAGGCGGGATCGTCGTTGTCCCCCGCCACCACCAATCGTCGTTCCCCATGGGCTGCCTGCAGGTAGTCGGCGCTGCGCAGCAGTCGCCCCTCGTGCAGCACGTCCTCTCCCGCATGTAGCCGCCCCCACAGCGGACCGCGCGGCACCTGGGCGGCCGCCAGTGCCGCCGGATCGAGTCGCTGCGGCCGACGGGCCTCGCAGAAGCGAAAGGCGTGACTGGGCACGCGGTGGGAAAGCGCGACGGCGTCGATATCCCAAGCACCCAGGGAGACGCCGGCAAAGCCTCCCAGGGCATGGAGCTGCAACTCGAAAGGCAGGTGCAGGGCGGTCAGCGCCTGGGTGGCAGCGAGCCAGTCATGGACCGCCTGGGGTGCGATCAGCACCAGGGGCTGGCTGCGTCCGGTCATGGCGGCGCTGGCCAGGAGTCCCGGCAGGCCATAGCAGTGGTCGCCGTGGACATGGGTGATGCAGATGGCGCGCAGATCCGCGGCCGACAGCGGGGTGCGCAGGAGCTGATGCTGGGTGGCCTCGCCGCAGTCGACGAGGAACCAGTTCTTGCCCTGGTCCTCGATCAGGGCAAGGGCCGAGACATTGCGCCGACGCGTAGGCACCCCGGCCGAAGTGCCGAGAAAGAGAAGATCCATGGAGGCTCCGCGCAAAAGACCAGTCTAGCGCGCCGGACGCCACTGTCGCCTGGCCAACAGCGATCGGTCAGCGCTGCTGGGACCAGGTCAGCTGACAAGGCCCGAGCCCCTCTGAAATGGGCTTTTGCAGGGTGGCAACGCTCTTGCAAAGGCCCTGGCGTCGACTCCCATTCGCCGAGGACCATCATGAACCTGCCCGCTCGCCACCTGCCGTCGCCCCACGCCGAGGCTCCCGACTACGAACAACTGGCGGCCCGCTTCCGCCCCCTCTTCGCCCGTATCGCCGAAGGCGCCCTGGAGCGGGAGCGCACTCGCACCCTGCCCTATGCGCCTATCGCCTGGCTCAAGGAGGCCGGCTTCGGCGCCGTGCGGGTGCCGCGGGAATTAGGTGGCGGCGGCGCCAGCCTGCCACAGCTGGTGCGCCTGCTGATCGAGCTGGCGGCCGCCGACAGCAATCTGCCCCAGGCCCTGCGTGGCCACTTCGCCTTTGTCGAGGATCGCCTCAACGCCCATGCCAGCGCCTCCCAGCAGGTCTGGCTCGAGCGTTTCGTCACCGGAGATCTGGTGGGTAATGCCTGGACCGAGATCGGCACGGTCAAGCTCGGCGAGGTCATCACCCGGGTCAGCCAGAGAGACGGTGAATGGCGCCTCAACGGCACCAAGTACTACAGCACCGGCAGCCTGTTCGCCGACTGGATCGACGTCTATGCCCAACGCGACGACACCGGTGGCGACGTCATCGCCGCCATCCGCACCGACCAGCCGGGCGTGCGCCAGTCCGACGACTGGGACGGCTTTGGCCAGCGCACCACCGCCAGTGGCACCTCGGTGTTCGAAGAGGTGCTGGTGGAGCCGGGCAATCTCATCGATTTCAGCACCCGCTTCACCTACCAGACCGCTTTCTACCAGCTGGTGCTGCTCGCCGTGATCACCGGCAGCGGGCAGGCCGCTGTGCGCGACTTTGCCCAGGAGGTCAAGGCACGTACCCGGGTCTACAGCCACGGCAACGCCAGCGCGGCGAGCGCCGACCCCCAGGTGCAGCAGGTGGTGGGCAAGGCCTCGGCCTTCGTCTACGCGGCTGAAGCCGCGACCCTGCAGGCGGCCGCCGCGGCCCAGGCGGCCTTCGCAGCGCGCTACGCCGAGGATGCCGCCGCGGAGCATGAGGCCAATGTGGCGGCGGAGCTGGCGTCCGCCCAGGCGCAGTCCGCGGTGGCCGACCTGGTGCTGCGCGCTACCAGCGATCTGTTCAATGCCCTGGGCGCCTCGGCCACCAGCACCACCAAGGGGCTCGATCGCCACTGGCGCAATGCCCGCACGGCTGCCTCCCACAATCCGCTGATCTACAAGGAACGCATCGTCGGCGCCTGGGAGATCGAGGGTCACGAACCGCCCTTCGTCTGGCAGATCGGCGGCGGCAGCAAGCAAGTCTGACGCAAGATGCAAAACGGCAACCCTGGGGTTGCCGTTTCTTCATGAGGCGCGCGAGGGATCAGGTCGACAGCTGCCGGGCGAAGCGCCCCACGGCTCCGACCACGCGCTGGGCGCCGTCCTGGATCTCCACGATCACCTGCCCGGCCTGCCCGGCCAGCTCCAGCCCCTGCTCGGCCTGACGTCGCCCGTTTTCGATCACCGTCACCGCCTGGCTCGCCAGCTGCTGATTCTGCTGCACCACGCCGACGATTTCCTCGGTCGCCTTGCTGGTCCGCGAGGCCAATTGCCTGACCTCGTCGGCCACCACGGCAAAACCGCGCCCCTGCTCGCCCGCCCGTGCGGCCTCGATGGCGGCATTGAGCGCCAGCAGGTTGGTCTGCTCGGCGATGCCGCTGATGGTCTTGATGATGGTGCCGATCACCTGGGACTGATTGTCCAAGGCCTCGATACCCGTGACCGCCTCCTGCATCTGGCTGGCCAGGGCGCGCATCACGTCAACCGTCTGCTGCGCCACCACCGCGCCCTTGCGGGCGGTGTCGTCGGTATGCTGGGAGGTTTCGAAGGCTACGCTGGCCGCCTCGGACACCGCCTGCTCCTGATGGACCTGGTCGGTGATGACGGTGGCGAACTTGACCACCTTGTACAGCCGGTCATGGGCATCGATCACCGGGTTGTAGGAGGCCTCCAGCCAGACATCGCGACCCTGGGCATCCAGCCGCTTGAAGCGATCAACGATGAATTCGCCACGCCGCAGGCGCGCCCAGAATTGCTGGTACGCCTCGGAACTGGCTTCGGCCGGTTCGCAGAACAGGCGGTGATGCTTGCCCTTGATCTGCGCGAGGGAATAGCCCGTGGCCTGCAGGAAACGGTCGTTGGCATCGAGCACCTCGCCGTCGAGGTTGAACTCGATGACCGCCGTGGAACGGCGCAGGGCCTTGAGCAGGCTTTCATGCTCGCGGGAGGTCTCGATGGTGCGCGTCAGGTTATTGCAGAACAGCCGAAAACGCGTGACCTGACCTTGGCTGTCATGGAAGGGATGCAGGATGCCGCGCAGCCAGGCTTCGCGTCCGTCGCCGCGCAGCAGGTGCAGGGCGCCGCTGTAGGGCTCACCGCGACTCAGGCACTGCTGCAGCCGACGGCTGTACTCCTGGTTTTTGACGTGCGCCGGGATGAGATCCACCATGGAGCGTCCCAGGAGCTCCGCCGCACGCAGGCCCATTTCCTTTTCGAAGTTGGCGTTCACGGAGGTGATGCAACCCCTGCCGTCCAGCTCCAGGCCTATCATCTCCACATCGAGTTCGGCCTTGAGCCGCTTGAAGGAATCCACCTGCTCGCGGAGACGCTGCAGTTCTTGTTTTAGTCCTTTGTTGAACATGACACGCCCCTACCCGGGAGATTGAGTTAGCGCTATATCGACAGGTACTAGCCATGTCTTTAGTCCGATAACCGCACTTGAGACTGGGCGGTCAAAATGGAAGATGGATGGGACCAGACCATTACCTAATAACAAAAAAATATTTCAGATCAGGGCTATCCCGGCTTTACGTTCTAACTCGTGCCGACCATTTTTATGCCAGGGCCCACCATGTCCTACTCGCTGCTGGAACCCCTTACCCCATTGTTGACCGACTTCGCCGCCACGGCGGCGGAGCGTGATCGTCAGGGCGGAACCCCCAAGGCCGAGCGGGACGCCCTGCGTCGCAGTGGCCTGCTCGCCTTGAGCATTCCAACGGACCTCGGTGGCCTGGGTGCCTCCTGGGACGAGACGCTGGAAGCGGTACGCCGGCTCGCCCGGGTCGACAGCTCACTGGCCCATGTCTTTGGCTTCCATCATCTGCTGCTGGCCACCGCCCAGCTGTTCGGCCAGCCTGAGCAGTGGCGGCCCTGGCTGGAGCGCACCGCGCGCGGCGCCCTGTTCTGGGGTAACGCCCTCAATCCGCTGGATCGCCGCACCCTGGCCCGCCGGAGCGGCGACGCCTGGCAGGTGGATGGCCAGAAGAGCTTTTGCAGTGGCGCCCTGGACTCCGATCTGCTGCTGCTGTCGGCGTTGGAAAACGATGACAGCGGCCGTCTGCTGATCGCCGTGGTGCCCAGCGGACGCGCTGGTATCCAGCTGTTCGACGATTGGGACAACAACGGTCAGCGGCAGACCGACAGCGGCAGCGCGCGCTTCGACGGCGTTCGCGTCGAACAACAGGAATGGCTGCTCGACCCCGGCCCCCTGAGCACCCCCTTCGCCTGCCTGCGCCCGCTGCTGGCCCAGCTGATCTTCGCCAACATCTTTCTCGGCCTGGCCGAAGGTGCCTTCACCGAGGCGCGCCACTACACCACCACCCAGGCGCGTCCCTGGTTCAAGTCCCCGGCTGCCAGTGCCAGCGAAGACCCCTACATCCTGCGCCACTACGGAGAATTCTGGGTCGCCCTGGAAAGCAGCCGCCTGCTGGTGGAGCGAGCCAATGGCGCCTTCGCTCAGGCCTGGCACCAGGGGACGGCCCTCACCGCAGAGGCTAGAGGTGAACTGGCCATCGCCATCGCCACGGCCAAGGTGGCGGCTAGTCGCCACGGCCTCGATCTCGCCAGCCGGCTGTTCGAGGTCGGCGGCGCCCGGGCCACCGCGGGCGCCCTGCGGCTGGACCGTTACTGGCGCAACCTGCGCACCCAGACCCTGCACGATCCGGTCGATTATAAACTTCACGAACTGGGCGACTGGGCCCTCAACGATGCCTTGCCCAGCCCCAGCTTCTATTCCTGAGGAGCCCGCGATGACGCTGCTGACCCTCACGCGCACGCCCGAGGTCCCCCGCTACCGGGCGACGGCCCAGGTCTTCGCCGATCCCCGTTCCCGAGAGTTGCTCGCCCACCTGGAAAAGATCGCCCCCAGCGACGCCAGCGTGCTGGTGATCGGCGAGACCGGCACCGGCAAGGAGCTGATCGCGCGCCATATCCATGCCCTCAGCCATCGCCATGCCGGCCCCTTCGTCGCAGTGAATTGCGGCGCCTTCGCCGAAAGCCTGGTCGAGGCAGAACTGTTCGGCCATGAAAAGGGCGCCTTCACCGGCGCTCTGACCGCGCGCGCCGGCTGGTTCGAGGAGGCCAACGGTGGCACCCTGTTTCTCGACGAGATCGGCGATCTGCCCCTGTCGGTACAGGTCAAGCTGCTCCGGGTGCTGCAGGAGCGCGAGGTGGTCCGCCTGGGCTCCCGCCGCAGCGTCGCCCTGGACGTGCGCATCATCGCCGCGACCAACGTCCCGCTGGAGCGGGCGGTGACCGAAGGGACCTTTCGTGAAGACCTCTGGTATCGCCTCAATGTGGTCAGCCTGCCGTTGCTGCCGCTACGCCAGCGGCAGGGCGATATCCTGCCGCTGGCCCGGCATTTCCTGCACGCCTTCACCCAGGCCTCGGTATCCCTCACGCCCGCGGCGGAGCGACGCCTGCTGGAGCACCCCTGGCCCGGCAACATCCGCGAGCTGGAAAATACCCTGCAGCATGCGCTGCTGCTCAAGCCGCAGGGCCTGATCGATGCCGCGGACCTGGTCTTCGTCCAGCGTCCCAGCCTCGCTATGCCGGCGTCCCGGCCACGCGAGCCGGCGCCGGTCGATACCCTGCTGACCGATGCCTTCGCCCAACTCTTCGAGGAACAGCCGGAAGCCTTGCACGAGCGCGTCGAAGACGCCCTGGTGCGGGCCGCTTATCGCTTCTGCCACCGCAACCAGGTGCATACCGCGCGCCTGCTGGGCTTGAGTCGCAACGTCACCCGAGCCCATCTGATCCGCATCGGCGAGCTGGTGGTCAATCACCGGCGGCCGGCAGCGTCTCGTCCGGAACGGGAGGTCCGCTTCTCCATCTGAGCGGCGGCCGGCCGGTGCGGGGTACCCGGTCGGCGAGGGGCCCTTTACACTGACCTTTTGCTCCTGCGAGGCCCCCTCATGTCCGCCCGTACCTTGCTCCACCGCCATCCCGCCCGGCGCGATGACATCGGCGAGCTCCAGACCCGGCGGCCGTTACCAGGCCCCGGACTGGCCCATCTGGACCCCTTCCTCTTCCTCAACCACCACGGCCCCCAGGTCTATCCGCCGCACAACGCCGGCCTGCCCTTCGGTCCCCACCCCCATCGCGGGTTCGAGACGGTGACCTTCATCCTCGCCGGCGCCCTCGCCCACCGCGACAGCGGCGGCCATGAGAGTGTCATCGAGGCCGGAGGCATCCAGTGGATGACCGCGGGCAGCGGCCTGGTCCATGCGGAGCTGTCACCCGCCGCCTTCAAGCGTGACGGCGGCGACCTGGAGATCCTGCAATTGTGGGTCAACCTCCCCGCCCGCCTGAAGTTCACGCCGCCCGCCTACCACGGCATCTCCGCCGCGGACATGCCGCTGATCGAAGCCGATGAGGGTCGGGTGCGCATCCAGCTTGCGTCCGGCAGCCACCAGGGTGTTCAGGGCGCGGTACCGACCCTGACGCCCATCACCCTGATGACGGTCGAGATCGCACCTGGCGGCCAGATATCCCTGCCCGCCCCCGCGGGCGCGACGGTGTTCTGCTATGGCGTTCGTGGCACCCTGCAGATCGCCGGACGCGATGAAGCGCCCTGGCACCTGTTCGAATTCGCCGACGACGGCGACCATATCGACATCGCCAGCCGCGAAGGCGCCGTCCTGCTCTATGGCCATGCCGCTCCCTTCGCCGAACCCATCGTCGCCCATGGGCCTTTCGTCATGAACACCGCCGATGAGATCCGCCAGGCGATCCGCGACTACCAGGCAGGGCTGTTCGGCGATGTGCCGGACTAAGGCGGGTCGCCCAACCTGAGCAACAGGCTAGACTGCGCCTTTTCAGCAGGAGCGCGACGATGAGCGACGAGGTACGAATCGAGGACGTGGTGGTGGGCGACGGCAAAGCCGTGGTCAAGGGTGCCCTGATCACCACCCATTACGAGGGCTGGTTGGACGATGGCACCCTGTTCGATTCGTCCCGCGCCAAGGGTCGGCCCTTCCAGTGCGTCATCGGCACGGGGCGCGTGATCAAGGGCTGGGACCTGGGCCTGATGGGCATGCGGGTGGGGGGCAAGCGGCGCCTGGAAGTGCCCGCGGCCCTCGCCTATGGCGAACGCCAGGTTGGCGCTCTGATCAAGCCCCACGCCAACCTGAGGTTCGAAATCGAATTACTGGAAGTCCTGACGCGGGACGAGTGAGGACTGGCCGACCGGTAGCGCCTTCAGTTCGGCGCCTTGGTGTTATTGCGCACCAGTTCGAGTTGGGCTTCGAGCACACTCAGGCGCGCGAATTTGTGGGTGTAGATGACGAATTGCTCCTGGAAGCTCTGCCGGCTTCGTGCGAGGTCCTGTCGATGGCTGCGGATCTGCTCTTCGAGATTCTGCAACCGCTCCTGGGTAGTTTGAGTCATGGCACCTACTCCTTGTGCTTGTGGTGTCGATTTCGACTCTAACCGCGCCGCGACAAGTCGAGCTAGAGCCGTTCGTCGTCCCCCCAAGCACTGTGCCAGAGCCATTTTCTCCCACGCGGGAACGCTTCCAGCGTGCGGAACCCTTGTCTTTTCGCCTATCGGTCAGCCAAGAAAAAAGGCGATGAACCCCAGAGGATTTCATCGCCTTCGCGCTGAGCGAAATCCGCCTCAGCGGGGCCCTACCGCCGTACAGCTGTTGCTGGCGTCGACGTACTTCTTCAGCGTCGGCCACTGGGGTCGCTCCACCCCGTTCACCGGCTCGACCGCCAGTGCGGATGTGCCCCAGCCCGGTCCGGCAGCCCAGTAGGTCAGCGGCATGCAGTTCTGCTGCAGGTAGGCGAGCAGGTTGTCGGTCGCGGTCAACCAGCGGCTGTCGCCGGAGGGAACGCCAAATTCGGCGATCATGCCCCGCTTGCCGTTGCGCTTGAGCCATTCGACGAAGGGTTTGACGCGATTGACCCCTACCTGCGGATCGAAGCCGTTCATGTTCTGCGCCGCATAGCTACCGCTGCCGTCCTGATCCAGGTAGACGTTGGCCGCATAGATCAGGTTGTTCGCCGGATCCTTGAGACCCAGCAAGGCGTTGCTGACCGCCGGCCAGTTGGCCGCGCTGCCCCAGGCATTGCCCTGCACGATCACCGGATGGGTACGGTCCATGGTACGCACACCGTCGATACCGGATTGCGCGGTGACCGGCCAACTGCTGTCGGCGCCGTTGGGCTTGCCCATGATGTCGTAGCCATAGAGCGCCGCATGGTTGCCCCACTGATAGGCCAGCCGGTACATCAGATCCCAGTAGTTGAAGTTGGTAACGCTGCCGGTGCCGATCAGGGTGCCCTTGTAGCGCCCCCCGTTATCCAGCGCCAGGATCACCTTCATGTTGTATTTCTTGGCCAGCTCCAGCACCTGGGTGACCTGCTGGGTGTAAGCCCCTTCCAGGCTGCCGAAGAAGCGCGTCTGCAGCCGCTCCCAGATCACCGGGAAGCGAATCAGCCGCACGCCCTTGGCGCTCCACTGCTGGAAATGCGCCTCGCCCGGCATGATGTAGCTGACGTTGAGCACCCCCGGTAGCGTCTGGGGCGCGAAGGCGGCGCCAGAGAAATTCAGCCCGACCAGATTGAGCTTGGCGGTATTCACTGGCGTGCCAGCCGACGCCACGGGCCTCGACGAGGCCCCCGTCTGCGCCGGGCTGGAACCGGTCGCCCCGGTACTGCCGGTTCCGGTCACGGGCTTGGTCTCGACCGTCGGCACCGTCACGACCGACGCGGCATTGCCTGAGCTGCTGCTCGCGCTGGAGGTGCCCGTGCTGCCAGTCGAGCCCGTGGTGGTGCCCGGTACCGTGGCCGGCGTGCCGGAGGTGGTGGTCCCGGTGCGCAGCGTCTTGGGATAGCCATAGGCGTTGCCATCGAGCTGCGGGCTCTCGATGAAGACGCTCATGTTACTGCCGACGACCTGGGCATAGGTCACCTTGTAGCTCTTGCCATCGGCCGGCGTTATCTGGGCGCCTACCTTGAAGGCCCCCACGTTCGCGGCCGACGCGGGAATGGAGAAACCCGCCGACTTGCGATACACGCCATGCAGCCAATCTTCGTTGGTGAAGTCGTTGATCGAGGTGGTGACCCCAGTAGTGGTCGAGCCACCGGTATTGCCGGTACTACCATTGCCTGCGGAAGTGCCCGGCCCCGTAGTCCCGCCATTGGTGGAGCCGGTAGGAGCGCCACCGCTGCCACCGCTGCCACCGCTCGAGCTACCCGTGGTGCCTGAGCCGCTCGCCGGCGTACTGCCTGCGCCGCTGGCGATGGGGCCGATGGCGGAGCAGCTACTGTCATCGAGGTATTTGCGCAGGGTCGGCCACTGCGGCCGGTCGGCGCCATTGATCGGCTCCACCGACAGGAAGTAGTTGCCCCAACCCGGGCCGGCCGCCCAGTAGGTCGAAGGAATGCAGTTCTGCTTGAGATAGGCCAGCATCCGGTCCATCAGCGGCAGCCAGCGCGGATCGTTATCCGGCACGCCGAACTCCCCGATCATGCCCTTCTTTTTGTTCTTCTTGAGCCACTCGACGAAGGGCCGCACGCGCTCCACGCCGTAGTCCTGGCTCAACTTGCCGACATCGATTCCGGTGTAGTTGCCGCCGGCGCTTTCGTCGAAATAGGAATGTGCCTGGAAGATCAGGTTGTCGGACGGATCCTTGAGCGCCAGCAGGGAGTCGTTCCACAGCGGCCAGCGGGTCGCCTCCGACCAGCCGTTGCCCTCGATCATGATGGGTTTGGTCTTGTCGACCGCGCGAACGCCGTTGATACCGTATTGGGCAGCGATCGGCCACTGGGCCATGGAGTCGTGCGGCTCGTTCATGATGTCGTAGGCATAGAGCGCAGGGTGATTGCTCCAGCGCTGGGCGATACGGGTCATGATCTCCTGGTAGCGGTCATAGGGCACTGCCGTGCTGCCGATCACCGAACCGCGATAGAAGGTGTAGTTGTGCAGATCGAGGATGATCCGCATGCCGTACTTCTGCGCATTGGCAAAGGTCTGGTCCACCAGCGCGGCATAGGTCGGATCCAGCGGACCGCCCAGCACCGGCTGCAGTCGCTCCCAGATGATCGGGAAACGAATCAGCTTGATCCCCTTGGCGCTCCACTGCTTGAAGTAGGCCTCCACGGGAAAGATGTAGTTCGTACCGTTCACACCCGGCAGCACCTGACCGGCGAAACCGGCACCGGACAGATTCAAACCGACCAGGCTGACCTGCTCGGCCTTGGCACCGGTAGCCAGGGCAAGCGCAGCGACGAAAGGCAGCACCTTGGCGGTCCTGCGGGAAAACTTCAGGAAGGATGGATTCATCATCACCAACTGCTAAATCGACGGGTGAACGCGCTCCCTGAACACGGGCCGATATGAAGTGAGAGAAGAGTCGTGCGGATGGGGTTTCCGCACGACATTGCCTCCAGGCAGCTAGCTCTATACAAGCAGCATGCCAACTCCATTACCCTGCAACTATGGCCATTACTTAGCCATCATATAGATATAATTTAGGTAACTGATTTTTATAGATTTTTCTAATTAACTGATCATTTTCCCGGAGAACTTCGCCGCTCAGAGTTCGTTCACTGACTACAAATCAGCTACGCGATGTCAAATTTCCCTTCATAGCAATCGAGCAATGGCCAAAAAGTTCCCGAAGGTGCCAAAAAAAGTAAGTCACAAAATAATGCGGACTTGATCACAAAGAGGCGCAAGAGGAACTGCCGACACCAGGCCTTGGTCATGGCTATAACCTTTCAAGGAACGTCCCATGACCGCCCTCACCCTCGCGACCTACAACGTCAATGGCATTCGGGCCCGGCTTCCCATTCTGTTGCAGTGGCTGGAGCGGGAGCAGCCGGACATCGTCTGCCTGCAGGAGCTGAAGGCGAAAGCCGTAGACTTCCCCGAGGCTGAGCTGGAGGCCGCCGGCTACGGCGCCCTCTGGGATGGGCAGCCCTCCTGGAATGGCGTGGCCATCCTGGCGCGTGACGATCAGCCCCTGGAGATTCGCCGGGGCCTGCCCGGGATGGAGGACGATTCCCAACGTCGTTACCTGGAAGCGGCGGTGAAAGGCGTAATCGTCGCCAGCCTCTATCTGCCCAACGGCAATCCCTGGCCCGGCCCCAAGTTCGATTACAAGCTCGCCTGGTTCGACCGCTTCATCGATCATGCCCTGGGGCTGATCGAAAGCGGGCATCCGGTGGTGTTGGCGGGTGACTACAACGTGGTCCCGACCGATCGGGACATCTACGATCCCAAGTCCTGGCGCAAGGACGCCCTGTTGCAACCCGAAAGCCGTGCCTGCTTCGAGCGTCTGCTCGCCCAGGGCTGGCTGGACGCGCTACGCGCCTGCCACCCCGATGAAGCCATCTACACCTACTGGGACTATTTCCGCCAACGCTGGCAACGCAATGCCGGCCTGCGCATCGACCACCTGCTGCTGAGCCCCGGGCTGCGTTCTGAACTTCAGGAAGCGGGCGTCCACCGCTGGGTGCGCGACCTGGAAAAGACCAGTGACCACGCCCCGACCTGGATTCGCTTCAAGGGGCCTGCCTGAGGACACTCAGGCGTCGCGCAACAGGTCGTTGGCATTGAGTAGCCCGTAAAGGATTTCAGGGTGCTGCGCCAGGCCACGACGGATGGCCGCGGGTATCGACTGGTGGAGTTTGCGACACAGCCCCGGTCGTGGCTGCAGCTCGATCAGCATGCCCCTGGCACTGCGCACCTCTCCCGATCCCGGCCGGATCTCCAGGCGGATGCCCAACTGCTCCTGCAAGCGCTGCTGCAAACGCTGCAGCTCGGCCACGCTGGCGATATTCTCCAGGCGGCCCAACAGCCGCTGCTCCTCCTGGCGATTGAGCAGCAGGGCCCGGGCGTCACCTTGAGGATCAGCCAGCACGGCTTCGCGATCACAGGTACAGACACCAGGCGGACAGGGCGCACGCAGGGAAGGCATCGATCGGCAGTTCCTCTTCTTCAAGGGCGGTAGAACCAGTCCCGCCGGCCTACCCTAGCGATGTCGGCATCGGACGTGCAACTCGTGACGCCCCGATAGATTGCGCCGATATCCAGGTACCCCGCCTATCGGCTTACCTGACATCGACTTGGAAACTCTGATTCCTGAACATCAAAAGGCTGCCCTGGCCTTTTCGTTAGATAACCAAAAAGCCTAAGCGAATAGCTAAAACGTATTTTTAGCTATAAATCTCAGTCGATAGCATAGCGATTTGATTGCTTACCGATGTCGCCATGCCTATTGCCTCACCCGAACTCCTGATCGTCCCGACCGATCAGCACAGCGCTCTCACCATCCGCGCCAAGGCCCTGGCCTTCGCCGATCCGCGCTCCCGGCAACTGCTCGAACGGCTGGATCAACTCGCCCCTTTGCCAGAGCCCGTGGTGTTGTCCGGCGAATGGGGCACCGGTCGTGAGTTACTGGCGCGCCGCCTGCACGAACGCAGTGGGCGAACCGGCCTCTTCAGCAGCCTGAATTGCGCCTCGCTCAGCAGGCGCCATGGCGCTGCCGAATTGTTCGGCTATGTCCCCCGGGCCTATGCCGGTACCTCCGGCAGCCGCGTGGGCTGGTTCGGCACCGCAAACGACGGCAGTCTTTATCTCGATGAAATTGCCGATCTGCCAGCTGAGTTGCAGGAGGCGCTGGTCGAGGTTCTGCAGGACGGCAGCATCCTGCGCGTGGGCAGCACTCAACGGACTCCGATAGCGGTGCGCCTGATCGTCGGCTCCAGCGTGGAGCTGGCCGAGGCGGTCGTGGCCGGCCACTTCAATCCGCACCTCTGGCAGCTGCTCGCACCCGGCCTGGTTCCGGTGCCCGCCCTGCGGGAGCGCCCGGCGGATCTGCTACCCCTCGCTCGGCATTTTCTGAAGCAGCATGCCGAGCGCCTGGGTCGCGAACCCCCGGTGCTGACGGCCCAGGACGAAGCGGCGCTGCTGGCCTACGCCTGGCCGGGAAACATCCGCGAACTTGAACAGGTTCTCCATACCGCCCTGCTGACCGCCTCGACGTCGGGTCTCCAGCTTGGCAAGCTGCTGCCATCGTCCCTGGGTTCGCACTGAACTCCGCCGACAGACGGCAGTCCTAGCCGCGTACTTCCTCATCGAGTCTTACCATGACCGCTACGTCCCTTCAGTCGATGCCCACTCCGCCATAGCCAGCGGCTGCCATCTTTCCCCGGAAAGATGACCGGAAAACCAGATTTGTCGCCAAAGGCGGCAGGTTTCGTTTCGTGCGGGAAAAGCCTGAGGCTTTTCAGGAATCGATCTATAGGACGTATGCCTTCAGCCGAAGGCATCCAGGCATGGTTTCATGAATATTGTAATCACTGGCCGTTCCGGCCAAGTTTCGCGCGCCCTCCAGCGTGAGTTCGGTAGCACCCATCAGTTGACCGTACTGGGCCAAGCGGATCTGGACCTCGCTCAGACCGCCACGCTACGTAAAGCCTTCGACGGCTTGGCACCCGACCTCATCCTCAATGCCGCGGCCTACACCGCCGTGGATCAAGCCGAAGAGGAAGCCGAGCGCGCCGAGGCGATCAATGTGAGAGCCCCGCAGATTCTGGCGGAACTGGCGAAGGACAGAGGCATCCCCTTTGTTCACTACTCGTCCGACTATGTCTTCGACGGTACGCGTCGGCGTCCCTATACGGAAGATTGCGCCCCTGCCCCCCTGAGCGTTTATGGGCGCTCCAAGCTGGCGGGCGAGCAGGCTGTGCTGGCGGCGGGTGGTCGTGCCCTGGTCCTGCGCACCTCCTGGGTCTATTCCCATGATGGTCAGTGCTTTTTCAACACCATGCGTCGCCTGCTGGCGGAGCGGGATGAGCTGCATGTGGTGGAGGATCAACAGGGTGCCCCGACCTGGGCGCCAACGATAGCCACAGCCACGCGCCAGCTGGTCGAGCGCCTGCTCGAACGAGGCGATGTGGGCGGCCTCTATCACCTCACCAATGCGGGCCAAACCTCTTGGTACGGTTTTGCCGCGACCATCGCCGAGCGCCTGGCGCAGCGTGGCGAATTGCGTGCCCGCCTCTATCCCACCACCACCGAGCACTACCCTACCCTGGCAACCCGGCCGCTCTATTCGCGGCTGGACTGCAGCAAGGTCGCGGCGGTATTACCCACTGCCCTGCCGGATTGGCAGGCGGACTTCGATCGCTGCTGGAACCTGTTCGAGCGCGCCGAAGCCACGCGCTGAGCCGGCCACAATCCCGGCGGACGACTACCGCCGGGCGGCACTCGCTGCACACCATAACCCACTTCGTCGTGCGTACCGGTGACTACCCTTTCAAACGCGTCGCTCGCTAGGGAGATAACCCCATACCGTCCGCGCTGACCACCCGGGGCTCCACGAGTACCCTTCATCCGACCGACAAAAATTTCGCTGATCGCGCTATCGATTCGATCCAGACTCTTCATCATCTGCCGATAAGGTTCTTGGCAATACTCTCCAACAACAACGCTTGCCGGAGTACTTCATGTCGGACGAATACGCAAATTCCTTCTGCCACCCGCGGCAAGGGCAACGCCCCGAACTCAACGAAATGGCCGTGGCCGTCGCGGCCACCATTGTCATCTGGGCCCTGGCGACGCTGGTGGTGGTGATCGCCGGCTATCACGGCAGCGGCCCGACCAATGCCGTCAACCTGGCAACGGTACTGGCAGGAATAGCGGGCTTTATCGGGAGAAGGTGGCAGCTAGAAGGTCGCTACCGGGCTGCGAACCGCCGCAGACTGCGGTACTAGAGCCTAATAATCTGCCTACTGGTTCTTACCCGGCGGGGAACTGGCTATCATCAGCTCACTGAAATCATGGCAGGGATGCTCATGTCTTATCTGGTATTGACCCGGCGCACCGACGAAATCATCAATCTATCCCTTAGACCGGGAGCGGATGAAGAAGAGGTGCTGGACCAGCTGTTCAATGGCGGCATCAACATCCGCGCTCTCAAGTTGCGGGGCGATCGCGTCCAGTTGGGCATTCAGGCTTCAGCAGATATCAGCATCATGCGCCAGGAGCTGCTGCCCTTCTGATCCTCTCTGCGTTCCGCACTACAACGATCAGGGCTTCTTGCGATTGCGGGCATACTCGAAACGCCCTTCCAATCCGCGCCATTCCACGCCGTGCCAAAGCTCGGGAGCAAGCGTCCCTTCCGCCTGCAGATCCGCCCGGTAGTGGGCGAAGAAAGGCTGGCCGTCGCGCAGCACTATGACATTGTGGCGCTCTTCGATCTGAGCGATGAGGTCCAGCACCGCCTCGGCCGATCGACCGCCGCTCAGGCAGTAGCAACTGCCGTACTGGTGCAGCATGCTTTCGAAGCGGTAGCGATACAGGGTGCAGCGATCCGTCTCAAGATGAACGCTCTGCCCCTTGGCATCCTGCAGAGCATGATGGACGCAGTGGTCGCAATCTTCGAACTCCTGACGCGACTCCACCCACTCACCCAGAAATTGCTTCTTCCATCGCCATACCAGCAGCCCACGATCTTCAGGCCGTGAATACACGCTGACCTTGTAGAACATCGCTCGACTCCTCTTTTATTGTTATACGCCGAAGCCATCTTCAAAGGCCCGCAGCTCGCCGCTCGGCCCTTGGGATCGCACGCTCTGTGGCGTACATTTTCAGCATCGCTCCATTTGCCCAAGGCGTCCAGCCATTCCCAGGTGCATGCCACTACCGCTCGACGGCGACAGACGCTGCAACGCCAGCCATCAAGTCAGCCGCGGCTTCGTCCAATATCCATACAGGATGCAAGCGGCGGCGCTCGCCGGATTATTCATCCAAGATAACGGCAAACCCCCATTCCAGAGCCAGATACAAGACAGGTACAGCTTTTTGTACCGCCTATCAGGCTGCCCGACATTACCCGCTCAAGGGATTTGCGGCGGACTAGTATTCAGCCAAGATCGGCGCCTGGGCTGATTTAAAAGCTCGTCTAAACAAGGATCTGGACAGGTTCTGGCTGCACGCGACCGGCACCAAGCCGCGCTGCAGATAGGTAGCTGAAGCGGCGATCCAGAGGGCGCTCATCTCTTCCATAGCAATAAAGGCGCAGCAACTTGAAGACCCCTTATCGACTCAAGGACCTTTTATGCCTGGCCTGGATAGTGATTTCAAAGAGGCTCTCCATTACGCCATCAGGAACTGCCCTGCCCGCACAACCGGACAACAGGTGGCCATCGACCAGGCCGAGCGGGCCCTCCGTCATGGCCTAGTCTCGCTCTCCCCGCTGGAGCGCAAAACCCTGGCCTTGGAACTGGGATTCTGGCTGGACCATTACCAGCGCCTGCAGGAATTCTCGGGCCAACGCCTGGCGAGTACAGACGTGGCGCCGAGGCGCTCCCTTTCGAGCCCGATCAACAGCAAGGCTGGCTAACCAAACATCGGGCAATAAAAAACCCCGAGGTGCATGGCACGTTCGGGGTTTTTGGATATGGCGGAGAGATAGGGATTTGAACCCTAGGAGCCATTGCTGACTCAACGGATTTCGAATCCGTCCCGTTCGACCACTCCGGCATCTCTCCAACGCGGCGCATGATACCAGCCATGCGGGCAAAAGCGAACAAGCAATTGCAAAAAAAGCTCTGGTATCAGCGGCTTGCGTTTAGAGCGGGACGCCCAGGCGCTGGGCGACTTCTTCGTAGGCCTCGATCACACCACCCAGACCCTGGCGGAAGCGGTCCTTGTCCATCTTCTTGCGGGTTTCCTTGTCCCACAGACGGCTGCCGTCCGGGCTGAATTCGTCGCCCAGCACGACCTTGCCGTGGAACAGGCCGAATTCGAGCTTGAAGTCCACCAGCAGCAGGCCAGCGTCATCGAACAGCTGCTTGAGGATGTCGTTGATGCGGAAGGTCAGCGCCTTCATCTCGGCCAACTGGTCGAGAGTGGCCCAGCCAAAGGCCTGGACGTGGCTTTCGTTGACCATGGGGTCGTGCAGCGCATCGTTCTTCAGGAAGAGTTCGAAGGTCGGCGGAGTCAGCTCCAGGCCCTCTTCCACGCCTAGGCGGCGGACCAGACTGCCGGCAGCGAAGTTGCGGACCACGCACTCCACCGGAATCATCTCGAGCTTCTTGACCAGGCACTCGTTGTCGCCCAGCAGCTGTTCGAACTGGGTGGGAATACCGGCGGCTTCGAGCTTCTGCATCACAAAGGCATTGAACTTGTTGTTCACCATGCCCTTGCGCTCGAGTTGCTCGATACGCTCGCCATCGAAGGCAGAGGTGTCGTTGCGGAACACCAGGACCAGGCGATCCGGATCGTCGGTGGTGAATACCGACTTGGCCTTGCCACGGTAGAGTTCTGCGCGTTTTTCCATCTTGGACTCCGGTTCGAATGGCTTGCAGGCTGTGGACGAACGCAGGTGAGACGACCGGTTCGGGACGAGTACAGCCGGGAAGCGCAGTTTACATAGGATCGTGGGTATTTTGGCCGTGCGGCAGCGCTCGACTGTTAAAGAAAGCTCGGCCAGCGCCCTAGGCGATGGCCTGCCATTCCAGCCCCTGCTGCTGATCGGCGATCTGCAGCCAGTCCGCATCGCAACCGAGGACATTGGTGAAGCAGGCGCGAGCGAGCCAGGGGTTGTTGTTCTTTTCGCTCAGATGGGCGAGTACCAGGTGCTGCAGGCCTGGGCAGGCCAGCTCCACCACCAGATCAGCCGACTGGCGGTTGTTGAGATGCCCGCGCACCCCGCCAACCCGCGCCTTGAGGTGATAGGGATAGGGCCCTGAGGCAAGCATATTGCTGTCGTGGTTGGCCTCGATCACCAGGGCATCGAGGCCGCGGTAATGGGTCAGCACACCAGGCGTCGCCTCACCGAGATCAGTGAGCACGCCCAGGCGCTTGCGGCCATCGTCGAAGACGAATTGCGTCGGCTCCAGGGCATCGTGGGAGACCTGCACCACCGTCACCTCCAGTGCATCCAGCACCAGCCGCTCGCCATCCACCAGCAGCCCCTGGGCCGCCACCGGCTTGCGCAGGCCGCGCCCGGTACCGGCGCTGTAATAGACCGGCACCCCGTGCTTGCGCGCCAGGAGCTCGACGCCCTGCACGTGATCGGAGTGTTCGTGGGTGACCAAGACGGCGTCCAGCTGGGCAGGTACCACGCCCAGCCGGGCCAGGCGACGCTCGGCTTCCCGCAGGGAGAAGCCGCAGTCGATCAGGACATAGCTGTTATGGCTGTGCACCAGGGTCGAGTTGCCCCGACTGCCGCTGCCCAGGATTGCGAAGCGCATACTGCATGCTCGTCTGAAGCTTTTTCAGCACGCCTTCGGCGATATCCTGGGGTGCTGCGGTGTTGATGGTCTTGTCCAGGGTAACCTGAACGGTGTTGCCCACCGAGGTGAGGCGCACCTGGAAGCGTCGTGCCCGAGCGTCTTCCTCTTCCTTGCTTTCGCCCTTGCCGAACAGGCGGCCAAAGAACCCTGGCTTGCGCTCTTCGGGTTTCTGCGCGCCTTCGGCGAGGTTCACGTAGTACACGCCCAGGCTGCGATCCATGTCGTCGACACGGATATCGGCGCCTTCGATGGCACGCCCGATGCTAGACCAGGCGCGATTCAGATCGCTCTCCAGCACCAGCATGGGCACGCCACTGCCGTCGACCTCGTAGGTCACGCGCTCGGGAGTATCGTAGCTACCCGTGGCCAGCAGCGAGACCGAGCCACTGCCCTCCTCGCTGCGATCCAGGCCAGCCAGCACCTGGTTCAGCAGGGCGTCATCGAGCGCCGAGCTGTTCTGGCTGCTGGACCAGGACGGCTCGCTGGAGCTGCCCTGACTGCGGGTCTGGGTCTGCAGGAAGATTTCGCTGCTGCCGGACTGCACGCCTGGCTCGATGCGCAGGCGGGTACGCAGCTCGTTGCCCGGCTGCAGGCGGCCGTTGGTGCTCAGACTGCGCGCCAGCGGCGTCGACAGCTCGGTGGGCGACTGCCATGCGGTGATGAGTTCACCGGTCTGCGGACGCTCTTCGGCGATGCGGAAGCCGTTGTCAGTCAGGTACTGACGGGCCACTGGCCAGACGTTGGCTGGGACCTTCTGGGCAGCCAGCCAGCGGGCATTGCCGCTGCGCTGGACACTGAACTGCTCGCTACCACTGCCTTGAACGGCCAGCGCCTGGGGCCGAGGTACCTCGAAGCCATAGGAGCGGTTCTGGGTATCGGCCACGTTGGCCGGGATCGGCAGCAGCGGGTCGAGCGGCTTGGCCTGGACATCGGTCGGCACCTGCATGGGGCCGGTCTCGCGGGACTCGAGGTAGTCATTGCCGCGATCACGGAAATAACCGTGCTCGCCCCACACCCAGCTACAGCCACTGGCGGTGGCCATGGCGAGGCCTAATGTCGTCAAACCTAAAACACGTTTCATCGACTGCTTCCTAATCACGCCAGCACTCCCGCCTGACGCAGGGCCTGACGTACCACTTCGTGGCAGCGCGAGCTGAGCCAGGTCAGAGGCAGGCGGATACCAGCGTCGATCATGCCCATTTCGTGGAGGGCCCACTTCACCGGGATCGGATTCGATTCGATGAACAGATTCTTGTGCAGCGGCATGAGCTTTTCGTTCAGCGCGCGTGCGGTGTCGGCGTCGCCGTTCATGGCGGCGGCGCAGAGCTCGCTCATCGCCTTGGGCGCGACGTTGGCCGTGACCGAGATGTTGCCCTTGCCGCCCAGCAGCATGAGTTCAGCCGCGGTAGCGTCATCGCCCGAGTAGACCAGGAAGTCCTTGCTGACGCGCGACAGGATGTCACGGGCCCGGGCCAGATCGCCGGTGGCTTCCTTGATGCCGATGATGTTCGGCACCTTGGCCAGCCGCTCGACGGTCTCGGCCAACATGTCGCAGGCGGTACGGCCCGGCACGTTGTAGAGAATCTGCGGGATGGCGACGGTTTCGGCGATCATGCGGAAGTGCTGATACAGCCCTTCCTGGGTCGGCTTGTTGTAATAGGGCACGACCAGCAGGCAGGCATCGGCACCCGCGTCCTTGGCGGCGCGGGTGAGGTCGATGGCCTCACGGGTGGAGTTGCCACCGGTACCGGCGATGACCGGGATGCGGCCCTTGACCTGCTCGACCACATGACGGATCACGGCTACGTGCTCGTCGACGTCGACCGTGGCGGATTCACCCGAGGTGCCCACCGCGACGATGGCGTCGGTGCCTTCGGCGAGATGGAAGTCCACCAGCTTGGTCAGGTTGTCCCAGTCGATACGCCCCTGGGCGTCCATAGGGGTGACCAGCGCCACCATGCTCCCCGCAATCATGCAACCGCTCCTGCCGGAAAAAGAGAGCGGTAATGGTACTGACGCCTCTGCGCCAGCACAAGCAACGTGCCCCCAACGGGCATTCCCCCGGCGAGCGCTTTTCGCTACCCTTTCGCCTTTGCCAGGTTCTGCAGGAAAAGTTGGCGAGCGCAGGTCGGCCGAGACGGAAAAAGCTGAGGAAATGGAGCTTACGAGCGGTAGCTGAGCATTCCGACGCCTTTTTCCACGAAGCATCACCGATGCGTAGACGCTTTTCTTGCAAAACCCAGTCGTATCTCCCCTGCCAGGAACCCCAATGTCCGCTACCCCCCCGATTCGCGAACAATTTCTCGTCATCAGTGCGCTGGGCGCCAATCCCATGGAGCTGACCAACGTGCTCTACCGCAGCTGCATGGAAAACCGTTGCGCGGTGGTCAGCAGCCGCCTGAGCCGGCACGGGGAATACAGCGCGTTGATCCTGCAGGTCTCCGGCAACTGGGACGGTCTGGCGCGCCTCGAAGGCGGACTCGCCGGCCTCGGCAAGCGCCATGGCTTTACCGTGGGCGTCACCCGCAGCGCCGCACTGGAGAATCGTCCGCAGGCCCTGCCGTACGTCGTCTATGTCAGCGCCGCCTATCGCCCGGACATCCTCAACGAACTGTGCCAGTTCTTTGCCGACCACAAGATCGAAGTGGAAAATCTGGTCTGCGACTCCTACCTGGCGCCCCAGACCGGCGGCACCATGCTCAATGCCACCATCACCGTGACGCTGCCGGCCGGCACCCAGATCAGCTGGCTGCGTGACCAGTTCCTGGATTTCGCCGACGCCCTGAACCTCGACGCCCTGATCGAGCCCTGGCGGCCGCAAAGCAATTAAGTGGAGCAAGCAGAGGAGCTGTTCATGAGCGTGACCCTCGACCAACCGCTTCCGGCGTTCCAGGCCCAGGCCACCAGCGGCCTCGAGGTCTCACCCGAGAGCCTGCGTGGCCGCCAGGCGGTGCTGTACTTCTACCCCAAGGACAGCACGCCCGGCTGCACCACCCAGGGCCAGGGCTTTCGCGACCTGCACGAGCAGTTCCTGGCGGCCAATACCCTGGTACTGGGCGTCTCCCGTGACAGCCTACGCACCCACGAGAACTTCCGCGCCAAGCAGGGCTTTCCCTTCGAGCTGATCAGCGACAAGGATGAGACCCTCTGCCAGCTGTTCGACGTGATGCGGCAGAAAAAGCTCTATGGCAAGGACTACATCGGCGTGGATCGCAGTACCTTCCTCATCGACCGGGAAGGCGTGGTGCGCCAGGTCTGGCGCGGCGTCAAGGTCCCCGGCCACGTCGCCGAGGTGCTGGCCGCCGCGCAGGCGCTGAACGAGGCCTGATCAGGCCTTGCGCAGCCAGTAGCGGAAGGTCTCCCCCGCCACCTCTTCACCCACCAAGGCGTGGCCTGAGAGCTTGGCGAAGGTCCGGAAGTCGCGTTGCGAGCCGGCATCCGTCGCCACCACGGCGAGGACATCGCCGGAAGACAGCCGGTTGAGTTCCAGCTTGGCCTTGAGCAGCGGCATGGGGCAACTCAGGCCGCTGGCGTCGAGCTGGGCGGATACGGCGCCGGTATAGGGTTGGCTCAGATCGGCCATGAAATTCTCCGTTACGGGATACGACAGGGCCCGCGTTTGCTAGGCACCCAGACGGTGGGCCGCTAAAGTAGCCATTTTGCGGCCACGAGTCATGCCATGAAAGTCTTGCGCCCCGCCCTGCTGTCCCTGGCGCTGCTCTGCGCGCCTATCCTGGCGCAAGGTGCGAACGATCTGCCTTCGCTGGGCGACGCCAGCTCTTCGATCGTCTCGCCCGAGCAAGAGTTTCAGATGGGCCGCGCCTGGCTGAGCATGTTGCGTGGCCAGGTCCCCAGCCTCAACGACCCCCAGCTCAAGCAGTTCGTCGAGCGGTCGGTGTACCGCCTGGCGGAAACCAGCGATCTGCAGGATCACCGGCTGGCATTCATCCTGATCAAGGACCCGGAGATCAACGCCTTCGCCGCGCCCGGTGGGGTGATCGGGGTGAACGGTGGTCTCTTTCTCAAGGCCGAGAACGAGGCGGAGTACGCGGCGGTCATGGCTCACGAACTGGGCCACCTGATCCAGCGCCATTTCGCCCGTGGGGTGGAGAATCAGCAACGCATGCAGCTGCCGCTGATGGCGGCGCTGCTGGCCGGCATCGTGGCGGCCGCGGCCGGCGGAGGCGACGCCGGCATCGCTGCCATCGCCTCGACCCAGGCGGCGGCGATCCAGAGCCAGCTGCGCTTCTCGCGCCTCAACGAACAGGAGGCCGACCGCGTCGGCATCGTCAACCTGGAACGCGCCGGCTACGACCCGCGTGCCATGCCGGAGATGTTCGGCCGCCTCGCCCGCCAGTATCGCTACGATCGCACCCCGCCGGAATTCCTGCTGACCCACCCGGTCACCGAGAGCCGCATCGCCGATACCCAGGCGCGCGCCGAGCGTCTTCCCAAGGGTGGCGTCGAGGACAGCACTCACTTCCAGCTGATGAAGATCCGCGCCCAGATGTATTTCGAGGAAACCGCCGGCCTGCTGGTCAAGCGCTATCGGGCGCAGTTGCAGGAAGCACCGGACAACGATCCCGCGCGCTACGGCCTGGCCATGGGCCTGACGCGCCAGGGCCAGCTCAACGAGGCCCGCGATACCCTTGCGCCCTTGCTGCGCAAGGCACCGGACGATATCAGCTACAACCTCGCCCAGGCCGATCTGGACATCACCGCCAATCGCCTGCCTGATGCCCAGAAGCGCGTCCAGCGGTTGATGGAGCTCTATCCGGACGATCTGGCCGTGACCCTGGCGCAGGTAGACATGCTCACTCGCACCAAGCAGCCCAAGGCCGCCAGTCAGCTACTGGACAAGCTGCTCAAGCAGCGCCCGATCGACCCGGACCTGTGGAATCAGGCGGCCGATGTACGGGGCCAGGCCGGCGATCTGGTCGGGGTGCACCAGGCGCGGGCCGAATACTTCGCCCTGACCGGCGACTACAACCAGGCCATCCAGCAGCTGGGCTTCGCCAAACAACGCGCGGCCAGCAACTATCAACTGGCCGCGCGAATCGACGCCCGCCAGCAGGAGATGATCGCCCAGCGCAAGCTGAGCGAAGAGATCCTGCGCTAGGCGTTGCCCTTGACCCTTAGCTGCATGGCCTGGGTGAAGTCGAGCATCCGCTTGAGCGGCTTGACCGCCCTGGGGATGAGCGCCGGGTCAACCAATACCTCGCCAGAGCCGTCGAGCAGGCAGTTGAGCGTGCGCTCCAGGGTGTTCATCGCCATCCAGGGGCAGTGGGCACAACTGCGGCACGCCGCGCCGTTGCCAGCGGTGGGCGCCTCGATGAAGACCTTGTCCGGGCAGGCCTGCTGCATCTTGTAGAAGATACCGCGGTCGGTAGCGACGATGAACTGGCGATTGGGCAGCGTCTGGGCGGCCTTGATCATCTGGCTGGTGGAGCCGACATGGTCGGCCAGCTCGATCACCGCCTCGGGCGACTCCGGATGCACCAGGATGGCTGCCTCCGGGTAGAGCCGCTTGAGGTCCTCCAGCTGGCTGGCCTTGAACTCCTCGTGAACGATGCAGGAGCCTTCCCAAAGCAGCATGTCCGCACCGGTCTCACGCTGGATATAGCGCCCCAGGTGCCTGTCCGGGGCCCAGAGGATGGTCTCGTCGTTGTCCATCAGGTGCTCGACGATGTCCAGCGCGCAGCCGGAGGTCACCACCCAGTCCGCCCGCGCCTTAACGGCCGCGGAGGTGTTGGCGTAGACCACCACGGTGCGCTCGGGATGCTGGTCGCAGAAAGCCGAGAACTCCTCCACCGGGCAGCCCAGGTCCAGCGAGCAGGTGGCTTCCAGGGTTGGCATCAGCACCCGTTTTTCCGGGTTGAGGATCTTGGCCGTCTCGCCCATGAACTTCACGCCAGCCACCACCACGGTGGACGCCGGATGGCGATTGCCGAAGCGCGCCATTTCCAGGGAGTCGGCGACGCAGCCGCCGGTTTCCTCGGCCAGGGCCTGGATCAGCGGATCGGTGTAGTAATGGGCCAGGAGCACCGCGTTCTGCGCCTTGAGCTCGCGGGCAATGGCGGTCTTGTAGGCCGCGATCTCATCCGGCCCGAGCGCCTTGGGCTGCTTGGCGGCCAGATGGGCCTGGACCAGGAGACGTTCGGAAATCTGCGCCATGGCGGGTACCTGAAAACGGGGGTCGTCAAGGCCGCGCATCATAGCAGCATCCTCGCCGACTCCCTACGGTCGACCGCAGCGATCCTGCTCGATGAGTGGCCATCTGCCGCTAATGTCTGGCAACACTTGGCTTTCCACTTATCTTGCGGCCGCAGGTCCGAGACAGGAACGCCCGGCGAGCGTCTCGCCGGCTGCCTCTACTGGAGAATTCTCGTGCCGCCCCGCTCCGCCTCACGCGCCCGGACTTCCGATCACGATCTCACAGGCCTGCTCGACGAGCTGCGCCGACTGCATACCGCCCTGGAGCAAGCCGCCGCCGACCCGCGCCTGGACCGGCAGGCCCTCAATCCCGCCTATCGCGCCAGCGCCCACAACCTGCTGGCCTACCTGGCGCTGCGCGACCAGGATTTGCATGCCTTGCAGCTGCGCCTTTCCGCCCTGGGGCTGTCTTCCCTCGGCCGCTCCGAAGCCGAGGTGCTTCCCGCCGTAGCGACCCTCGTCGGCATGGTGGAGCGATTGCTGGGGCAGGCTCCGTCGGCACCATCCGTGCCCCGGACGGAGCATCCCCTGGCTCGCCATGCCCGCACCCTGTTCGGCGCCGCGTCCCGCACGCGGGAGGTGCGCATCATGGTCACCCTGCCCCGCGAGGCCGCAGACAACTATTCGCTGGTACGCGACCTGCTGGCCGCGGGCATGGATTGCGCGCGCATCAATTGCGCCCACGACGAACCGGCCAGCTGGACACGAATGATCGAACACGTGCGCCGTGCCAGCACGGAAGTGGACCAGCCCTGCAAGGTATTCATGGACCTGCCGGGGCCCAAGCTGCGCACCGGCCCCATCGCTCCCGGCCTGGCCGTGCAGAAGGTGAAACCCGAGCGCGACATCCAGGGCCGGGTCCGGCATCCGGCGCGCCTCTGGCTGACGAGCCGGCGTCACCCCCGCCCGGCGCCGTCCGCCGCCGCGGCCAGTATCCAGGTCGGCGAGCGCTGGTTGCGCGGGCTGCAGGTCGGCGAGCGCATTCGTCTGCTGGATGCGCGCCAGGCACAGCGACGACTGGAGGTCGTCGAGGTATCACCCAAGGGCTGCTGGGCGGAAGTGCACAAGACCTCCTATCTCGCTCCCGGCCTGCGCCTGACCGTCGAGCGTGGCGGTCGCAAGACGCACAGCCACATCGGTGATTTCGCACCGCAACCAGGCGTGCTGCGGCTGAAAGAGGACGATCTGTTGATCCTGACCGCCGACCAGACGCCGGGGCGCCCTGCCAGCCATGACAGCCGGGGTCGCCTGCTGACACCGGCGACCCTGGGCTGCACCCTGCCGCAGGTGTTCGCCGACGTGCGCGGCGGTGAACCGGTCTGGTTCGACGACGGCAAAATCGGCGGCGTGATCGAGCGCGCCGACCTGGACACGCTGCAGGTCCGCATCACCCATGCGCCGGGTGGGGCCAAGCTCAAGGGCGACAAGGGCATCAACTTTCCCCAGAGCACCCTGCGGCTGTCAGCGCTGGGCGACCAGGACCTTGCCGCCCTGGCCTTTGCCGCCGAGCATGCCGACGGCATCGAGATGTCCTTCGTGAACAGCGCGGACGATGTCCGGGCGCTGCTCGCGGAACTGGAGCGGCTGCAGGCCGATCAGCTGGGCGTGGTGCTGAAGATCGAGACCCGCCGAGGCTTCGACAACCTCCCCGCGCTGCTGCTGGCAGGCATGCGTCGCGGCGGCTTCGGCGTCATGATCGCCCGGGGCGATCTGGCGGTGGAAGGTGGCTTCGAACGCCTGGCGGCGCTGCAGGAAGACATCCTCTGCCTCTGCGAGGCGGCCCATGTGCCGGTGATCTGGGCGACCCAGGTCCTGGAGAACCTGGCCAAGAAGGGCTCGCCCTCCCGTGCCGAGATCACCGATGCCGCCACCGGGGTCCGCGCCGAATGCGTGATGCTGAACAAGGGCCCGCACATCCTCAAGGCGGTGGCCACCCTGGATGAGCTGCTAGTGCGGATGCAGGGCTACAACAGCAAGAAACGCCAGTTGCTGCGCAAGTTGGAACTGGCTTCACCCTGGGCGGATTGATCCACCCAGGGCGCGCTTGCCCTAGAGGACCTGCAGGCGACCCGCTTCCAGACGAACGCGGGCACCATAGGGCCAGGCCTGGTTTTCCGGGCCATGGCCGCTGGGCAGGCCGCGATAGAGGGCGATGCCACGCGGTGCCAGCCACTCGGCGAAAATCTCTTCCAGGGACTGCTCGACGTTGCGCTGCGGGCAGTCGGTGAAGGTGCCCAGGCAGACGGCGCCGATGCGATGTTCGGTCAGGTTGCCCAGCAGCTGGCAGAGGCTGCGCTCCAGCCGGTAGTAGGGCTCGCCGACGTCTTCCAGCATGAGGATGGCGCCATCATGGGGACGCAGCGCCGCCGCCGTGCCGACCACGCTGGCCAGGGTGGTGAGGTTACCGCCGATCAGCTCACCCGCAGGCACCTGGGCGGGACCGGCGAGACGCTCCAGCTGCCAGCCCGGACGGGCACCGGCGCACAGCTCCAGCACCGACTCCAGGGAGTGGGTACGGGCGGCCTGGGCTTCAGGATCCTCGTCACGACGGCCCCAGTCCAGCGCGCCGGGACCGTGGATGGCGGTGAGGCCACGGCGGTGAAAGGCTTCCAGCAGGACGGTCAGATCGGAGTAGCCGATCAGCGGCCGCCCCTTGCTGCTGGATAACCGCGACCAGTCCAGCCAGGGCAGCAGCTGGGCGGAGCCATAGCCGCCGCGCAGGCACCAGACTGCATCCACGTCCGCCTGGCTGAACGCCCAATGCAGATCCGCTGCCCGCTCCTCGGCGGTTCCGGCGAGATAGCGATGCCGCTTGAGCGCCTGCTCACCCAGCACCGCTTCGATACCGGCGGCCTGCAACTGCTCGACCGCTGCCGTGACCAGCTCTTCCTTGACCGCACCTGCCGGACTGACCAGCGCCACACGCCGCACGGGACTCATTCCAGCACCTCCACCGGCATGCCGGCTTCGATGACGCCACGGCCCAGGGGGATGACGTTCATGCCGAACAACATGCGGTTGTCATTGAAGCGGTATTCGCGCAGCGCCGTCAGCGGTTGCCGATCCGGGTCCTTCTCGCCGGTAACTGGGTCTTGGGTGATGACGATGCAACGCGCGCAGGGACAGGCCACGGCGAAGTTCACCGCACCGATGCGCATTCGCTTCCAGCCGTCCTCGGCATAGGCCGGCGTCCCTTCCACCACCAGATTCGGCCGGAAGCGCAGCATTTCCAGCGGTTTACCCACTCGCGCCACCAGGTCGGCCAGGGAGGCCTCGCTGGTCAGCAGCAAGGGAAAGCCGTCGGCGAAATGCACCTTCTGCCCGGGCTCGGCGAAATCGGTGTTGATCTGGCGAGCATGGCTCTCGGCGATGTGCACCAGGCGGCAAGGACGCCCAAGGAAATCGCTCAACCAGGCATCGGCCTCGGCGGCCACCGGCGCCTGCAGGGTGTCGCGCCAGATGGTGACACCCAGGCGTTCGCCCGTGGCCTCCGGGACGGTCACCTCGATCGGCTCCTGGCCCGGCGCGCTCAGGCGCAGGCAGTCAGCGGCCAGCCAGCGCGCCTCGATGTGATTCATCTTCGCCAGTTGGCGCAGGGTCAGGAAGCGGCCGGTGTCGGCATCCACCACCATCCAGCGGCGATCACCCACCAGGCCCAGGGCGTCCACCTCGGCCTGCGCCAGGGATTCCACGGCCGTCGACTTGACGGGATAACGATAGAGGGCACTGAGGTGCGACATGGGCGCGGCTTCCTGGCGGCGGACAAAGGCCGCCAGTGTAAGGGAGGCGCCGGAGCGGCGAAACCGCGAGGATTACTCCTCGGCCAGCGCCAGGCGCCGGCGCACTTCCTCGACCAGTTGATCGGGCTGGAACTTGGAGAGGAAGGCGTTGCAGCCCACCTTCTTCACCATGGCTTCGTTGAAGCTGCCCGACAGCGAGGTGTGCAGCACCACATAGAGGTCGGCGAGCCGCGGATCCTGGCGGATCTCGGTGGTCAGGCGATAGCCGTCCATTTCCGGCATCTCGGCATCGGTCAGGACCATCAGCAGCTTCTCGGTCAGCACCACGCCCTCGTCGGCCCAGGCCTTGAGCTTGCGCAGGGCCTGCAGGCCATCGGTGGCGACGTGGAATTTCAGATCCAGCTGCACCAGGGTGTCGCGCAGCTGGCCGATGGCGGTGCTGGAGTCGTCCACCAGCAGCACCTCGCGACCGCGAGCCTTGGCCAGCAGCGGATCGGCCAGGCGCTCCTGGGAGACCTTGACGTTGTAGGGGGCGATCTCGGCCAGCACCTTTTCCACGTCGATCACCTCCACCAGACGGTCTTCGATGCGGGTGATGGCGGTCAGGTAGTGCTGGCGTCCGGCGCCGCCGGGCGGAGCCTGGATGCTGTCCCAGTTGAGGTTGATGATGCGATCGACGCTACCCACCAGGAAGGCCTGCACCGAGCGGTTGTACTCGGTGACGATGATGGTGCTGTTTTCGTCGGGCGTGATCGGTCGCATGCCGATGGCCGCGGCCAGATCGATCACGGGCAGGGTCTGACCCCGCAGGTGGACGACGCCGCAGATCATGGGATGGCGCTTGGGCATCTGGGTCAGGCGCGGCAGCTTGAGCACCTCCTGCACCTTGAACACGTTGATGGCGAACATCTGCCGGCTGGACAGCTGGAACATGAGAATTTCCAGACGGTTCTCGCCAACCAGCTGAGTGCGTTGATCGACGGTGTCGAGAATGCCAGCCATGGAAAGTCCACTCCAAAGATAAGTCAGGTCACAGGCTATCGGCGGCTGACGCCAGTTCTTGAGTCCCGGAAACAGGAAAGCCGCCCGAGAGCGGCTTCCAGGACGGACGCGCGGATCAGGCGCGCGGCAGGGTCACGCCGCGCTGGCCCTGGTACTTGCCACCGCGATCCTTGTAGGAGACCTCGCAGGCCTCGTCGGATTGCAGGAACAGCATCTGGGCCACGCCTTCGTTGGCGTAGATCTTGGCCGGCAGCGTCGTGGTGTTGGAAAACTCCAGGGTGACGTGGCCTTCCCACTCGGGCTCCAGCGGCGTGACGTTGACGATGATGCCGCAGCGGGCATAGGTGCTCTTGCCCAGGCAGATGGTCAGGACGTCACGGGGGATACGGAAGTATTCCACGGTACGCGCCAGGGCGAAGGAGTTCGGCGGGATGATGCAGACATCGCTGACCACGTCGACGAAGCTCTTGTCGTCGAAATTCTTCGGGTCCACCACCGCCGAATGGATGTTGGTGAAGACCTTGAATTCGTTGGCGCAGCGCACGTCGTAGCCGTAGCTGGACACCCCGTAGGAAATCACCCGGCTGTCGTCCGCGCCGCGCATCTGGCGCTCGACGAAGGGCTCGATCATGCCGTGCTCCTGGGCCATGCGGCGAATCCACTTGTCCGATTTGATGCTCATGGCAGGTCTTGCTCCGGGGGTGAAAAAATTGACCGCGCATTCTAGTGGATAGCCGCGCGGTCTCAAAGACGACCGGACGAAATCAGTCGTCGCTGACGGTGATGGTTGGCATGCCGCCCCCAGCCTGGCCGCCCAAGGCGATGCGGGCCCCGACCTTGCGTGCCAGTTCCTGGTAGATCAGCGCGATCTGGCTGTCGGGATCGGCGATGGCGGTGGGACGTCCGGCGTCGGCCTGCTCGCGGATGGCCATGGCCAGCGGCAGGGAAGCCAGGAGATCCACGCCGTACTGCTCGGCCAGCTTGCTGCCGCCGCCCTCGCCGAACAGGTGCTCGGCATGACCGCAGTTGGAGCAGATGTGCACGGCCATGTTCTCCACCACCCCGAGCACCGGGATGTTGACCTTCTGGAACATTTCCACGCCCTTCCTGGCATCCAGCAGGGCCAGATCCTGGGGCGTGGTGACGATCACCGCGCCGGCCACCGGCACCTTCTGCGCCAGGGTCAGCTGGATATCACCAGTGCCGGGCGGCATGTCGATCACCAGGTAGTCGAGGTCGTTCCAGGCGGTCTGGGTGATCAGCTGGATCAGGGCGCCGGAGACCATCGGGCCACGCCAGGCCACCGGGGTCTTGTCATTGGTCAGGAAGGCCATGGACATGACCTCGACGCCATGGGCCTGCAGCGGGATGAACCACTTTTCATCGCGCACTTCGGGACGGGTGCCCTCGGCGAAGCCGAACATGATCCCCTGGCTGGGGCCATAGATGTCGGCGTCCAGCACGCCGACCCGGGCGCCTTCGCGGGCCAAGGCCAGCGCCAGGTTGGCGGCGGTGGTGGACTTGCCCACGCCGCCCTTGCCGGAAGCCACGGCGATGATGTTCTTGACGTTGCCCATGGCGTCCAGCTGCGGCTGGGCCGCGTGAGGGGCGATCTGGCAATCGATCTGGACCTCGGCGGTCTCGACCCCGGGCACGTTCTCCAGCGCGGTCTTGAGCACCTGGGCCAGACCGCCCTTGAACAATCCGGCGGCATAGCCCAGCTCGAAGCGGGCCCGTACGCGGCCACCGTCCAGCGCGAGGTCGCGCAGGGCGCCGGCGCTGAGCAGGTCCTGTTCGAGATAGGGATCGTGATACTGGCGCAGCGCGGCCTCGATGGCCTCGCGAGTCGGAGCGGTCATGCAGACTCCCGGAAACGACGGATAGGAAAGAGAAGCTGCGGCCTATGCTACCCACTGTCCTTGGTAAAGCCTATCCGCACGGCGCTACACTCCCGGCTTGCCCCCAGCCCGTGGAGCCCTGCGTGAACCAGCCTTCCCTGCACATCAGTTCCACCTTCGACAGCGGTGCCGTCGAGGTGCTGTCCCTGGCCGACCCCGCCGACATCCGCCTACGCATCCGTCCTGACACTGCCTCGCCCTTCACCCAGTGGTTCCACTTCCGCCTGGAAGGTGCCCGCGGCCTGCCCTGCCGGCTGAGCTTCGCCAATGCCGGCGAGTGCGCCTACCCCGAGGGCTGGCGCGACTATGGCGTGGCCGCGAGCTATTGTGGCCAGGAGTGGTTCCGCATTCCCACTCGCTACGACGGCAAGACCCTGAGCTGGGACGTCACCCCCGATCACGACAGTCTGTTCTTCGCCTACTTCGAGCCCTATCCGGAGAGCCGCCACCTGGCCTTCGTTGGTGAGGCGCAGCGCCATCCTGCCGTCCGTCTGGAAACCGTCGGTCGCTCGCTGTTGGGCCGGTCACTGGACCTGTTGCGCATCGGCACGCCGGGCGCCGGCAAGAAGAACATCTGGGTCATCGCCCGCCAGCACCCCGGTGAGCCCATGGCCGAGTGGTTCGTCGAAGGCCTGCTGCGCCGCCTGCTGGGCCTGGGCGAACACCAGGGCGACCCGGTCGGCGCCAAGCTGCTGGAACACGCCGTGTTGCACGTGGTGCCCAACATGAATCCCGACGGTTCGGCCCTGGGCAATCTGCGCACCAACGCGGCCGGTGCCAACCTAAACCGCGAATGGCTGGAGCCGGACGAGGAGCGCAGCCCCGAGATCCTGGCGGTGCGCCGCGCCATTGCCGCGACCGGCTGCGACCTCTTCCTCGACATCCACGGCGACGAAGCCCTGCCCTATGTCTTCGTCGACGGCTGCAATGGCCTGCCCAACTTCGGTGAGCGCGAAGAGGCCGAGCAACAGGCCTTCCTGCAGCGCTTCCAGCGTGCCAGCCCGGACTTCCAGACCCGGTACGGCTATCCCCGGGGTCACTTCGGCAGCGAGACCCTCAAGCTCGCCACCAAGTATGTCGGCCATACCCATGGCTGCCTGGCCCTGACCCTCGAATTGCCCTTCAAGGACAACGCCAACGATCCCCGTCCGGATGTGGGCTGGAACGGTGCCCGCAGCGCCGCCCTGGGCGCGGCCATGGTCAATGCCCTGTACTGGCAGCTGGCCGATCTCTGAATGCTCGAAGTCTGCTGCGCGGCGGCCAGACTGGCGTAGGAAACTGCCTCAGAATGCTCATTTACCCGTTGTAAACTGCGCTTCTTTGGCAATTTCCGCCTTGTCTGGCGCTAGCGCGCAGGACTTCGCGCTTTTTAACGCCCATCCCCACGGATGAAACCGACCGGCCATTTCGCTATGATGGTCGGTCACCTTATCAGCGCCGCGATCCAGCCAAGACCATGACCGAGCCCCGCAAGATTCTCGTCACCAGCGCCCTGCCCTACGCCAACGGCTCCATCCACCTCGGCCACATGGTCGAGTACATCCAGACCGACATCTGGGCCCGCTTCCAGCGGCTACGCGGCAATCAGTGCATCTACGTCTGCGCCGACGACGCCCACGGCTCGGCCATCATGCTGCGCGCCGAGCGCGAGGGCATCACGCCCGAGCAGCTGATCGACAACGTCAAGCGCGAGCACAGCGCCGACTTCGCCGACTTCGGCGTGGCCTTCGACAACTTCCACTCCACCCATGCGGAAGAGAATCGCGAGCTGTCACGCGCCATCTACCTGAAGCTGCGCGAGAACGGCCACATCGCCACCCGTCCGGTCACCCAGTATTTCGACCCGGACAAGCAGATGTTCCTGGCCGACCGCTTCATCAAGGGCACCTGTCCCAAGTGTGGCAGCGCCGACCAGTACGGCGACAACTGCGAGAAGTGCGGCGCCACCTACGCGCCGACCGAACTGAAGGATCCCAAGTCGGCCATCTCCGGCGCGACCCCGGTGCTGCGCGAATCCGAGCACTTCTTCTTCAAGCTTCCCGACTTCGCCGAGATGCTCAAGGGCTGGACCCGTAGCGGCGCCTTGCAGGAGTCAGTGGCCAACAAGATCGCCGAATGGCTGGACGCCAGCCTGCAGGAATGGGACATCTCCCGCGATGCGCCCTACTTCGGCTTCGAGATTCCCGATGCCCCGGGCAAGTACTTCTATGTCTGGCTGGACGCGCCCATCGGCTACATGGCCAGCTTCAAGAATCTCTGCGATCGTCGCGACGACCTGGACTTCGACGCCTACTGGGCCAAGGACAGCGCGGCCGAGCTGTACCACTTCATCGGCAAGGACATCGTCAACTTCCATGCGCTGTTCTGGCCGGCCATGCTCGAAGGCGCCGGCTACCGCAAGCCTACGGCGCTGAACGTCCACGGTTTCCTTACCGTCGACGGCCAGAAGATGTCCAAGTCCCGCGGCACCTTCATCAAGGCGCGCACCTACCTGGATCATCTGAATCCCGAATACCTGCGCTACTACTTCGCCGCCAAGCTCTCGCGCCACGTCGAGGACATCGACCTGAACCTCGAGGACTTCGTGCAGAAGGTCAATTCCGACCTGGTGGGCAAGGTGGTCAACATCGCCAGCCGCTGCGCCGGCTTCATCCACAAGGGTAACGCCGGCCTGCTGGTGGACGCCCAGGCCGCCCCCGAGCTGGAAGCCGCCTTCCGCGCCGCCACGCCCAGCATCGCCGAGGCCTACGAGACCCGTGACTTCGGTCGTGCCATGCGCGAGATCATGGCCCTGGCCGACCGCGCGAACGCCTGGATCGCCGACAAGGCGCCCTGGAGCCTGGCCAAGCAGGACGGCAAGGCCGACGAAGTCCAGGCGATCTGCGCCCAGGGCATCGAGCTGTTCCGCCAGCTGGCGATCCTGCTCAAGCCAGTACTGCCCAACCTGACCGCCGCCGCCGAGGCCTTCCTCAATGTCGCCCCCCTGACCTGGGCCGACCTCGACACCCGCCTGGCCAATCATCAGCTCAATGCCTTCCAGCCCCTGCTCACCCGCATCGAACCCGCCAAGGTGCAGACCATGATCGACGCTTCCAAGGAAGACCTGGCCGCCCAGGCCACGGCCCAGCCCGCCGGCAATGGCGAACTGACCAAGGCCCCGCTGGCCGAGACCATTGATTTCGACACCTTCTCCAAGGTCGACCTGCGCATCGCCCTGATCGAAAAGGCCGAATTCGTCGAAGGCGCCGACAAGCTCCTGCGCCTGACCCTGGACATCGGCGATGCCAAGCGCAACGTCTTCTCCGGCATCAAGAGCGCCTACCCGGAGCCGAGTCAGCTCGAAGGCCGCCTGACCCTGTATGTCGCCAACCTGGCGCCGCGCAAGATGAAGTTCGGCGTCTCCGAAGGCATGGTCCTGGCCGCCGGCCCTGGCGGCAGCGAGATCCATCTGCTCAGCCCCGACAGCGGCGCCAAGCCCGGCCAGCGGGTGATGTGATTAGAGACGGCGCCCCAGGGCGCCGTTCTTCCCCCAGCCCCGACCTCGATCATGAACGCCCACGCTACCCTCATCACCGCCATCGACGCCCTGCTGCCCCAGACCCAGTGCGGCAAGTGCGGCCATCCCGGCTGCCAGCCCTATGCCGCCGGCATCGCCGCGGGCGAGGCGCACAACAAGTGCCCGCCCGGGGGCGCAGCCACCATCGTCGAGCTTTCGACCCTGCTGCAGCGCCCGACCCTGCCACTGGACTCGCCCTATCCGGTCACGCCCAGCCAGCGCGCGGTGATTCGCGAGGACGAATGCATCGGCTGTACCAAGTGCATCCAGGTCTGCCCCACCGACGCCATCCTTGGCGCGGCCAAGCTGATGCACACGGTCATCCAAAGCGAATGCAGTGGTTGCGAGCTGTGCCTGGCGCCCTGTCCGGTGGACTGCATCGATCTGGTGGCGGTACCGGCACCGGTCGATCGCCAGGCTGAACGTCAGCGCGCGCAGTACTACCGCAGCCGCTTTGACGCCCGCCAGGCACGCCTGCAGCGGGACCGCGAACGGCTGGACGCCGAGCGCCAGCGCCGTCAGGTGCCACCGGCGACCGCCACGGTTGCAGAGCCCCCCGCCACGGCGGAATCCTCGCTCAAGCCGCTGAAGATCGCTGCCGCCATGGCGCGCGTCGCCCTGCAGAAGGCCGAACGGCAACTGGTCCAATACGGTACGCCCGCGCTGGAAACCCAGGTGCAGCAGTTGCGTGAAGCCGCCCAGCAGGCCCAGGCGGCCCTGGACAACGCGCAGCAAGCGCCCTTCACTGCCAGCGCACCTGCCCTGGCGACGGCCGCTACCGATCCCGCCGCCCTCAAGCAGGCGCGGATCGCCGCCACCCTGGCGCGTGCCCAACTGACCAGGGCCGAACGTGCCTTTGGGGCCACGCCCACCGCTGAACAGCGCGAGCAGCTCGAAGCCCTGGGCAGCGCCGCGCAGCAGGCCGCCTCTCATCTCGCCGCCCTCGAAGAGCGAACCGCCCGATGAACGCCGCCAAACGCCTGGAAATCTTTCGTCGTCTGCACGAGGACAATCCCGACCCCAAGACGGAGTTGGCCTATGCCTCGCCCTTCGAGTTGCTGATCGCGGTGATCCTCTCCGCCCAGGCCACCGACGTCAGCGTCAACAAGGCCACCGCGCGCCTCTATCCGGTGGCCAACACGCCCCAGGCCATCCTTGACCTGGGCGTGGCAGGGCTGTCGGAGTACATCAAGACCATCGGCCTCTACAACAGCAAGGCCAAGAACGTCATCGAAACCTGCCGACTGCTGCTGGAGCGTCATGGCGGCGAGGTACCCCAGACCCGCGAAGCCCTGGAAGCCCTGCCCGGGGTCGGTCGCAAGACCGCCAACGTAGTGCTCAACACGGCCTTCCGGCAGATCGCCATGGCGGTGGATACCCACATCTTCCGGGTCAGCAACAGGACCAACCTGGCCCCCGGCAAGAACGTGGTGGAGGTCGAGCTCAAGTTGCTCAAGGTGGTGCCCAAGGATTACCTGCTGGATGCCCACCACTGGCTCATCCTGCATGGCCGCTACGTCTGCCAGGCGCGCAAGCCTCGCTGTGGCAGTTGCCGCATCGAGGACCTCTGCGAATACAAGGCAAAAACCTCGGACGATTGAAAAAGGGCTCACCAAAGCCCTTCAGCGATTGAAAAAATCTTTTTTACCGGCCCCTGCTTTGTCGCTATAAGGTGCGCGAAAAGGTCCCGCAGCCCTGTCGATGACTGGCGTGTGACCCTGTCCAGCCTTGCAGGAGTTACCAATGGCCGAAGACAAAAGCGATATCGATGTAGACGACGATTTCGAGAGCGATGGCGAAGCGCCCGAAACGGTGGAGCCTATCGTCAGCAAGACCAACCTGACCAAGCGGCGCCTGATCGACGACATGCTCGAGGAACGCCGCCTCAAGCGGCAGATCTCTGAGTACGACTTCGACCTCTAAGCCATAAAAAAACCCCAGCCTAGGCTGGGGTTTCGCATGGCGTCGCCACCCTTACAGCAGGGTGCGGCCCTTGCCCGCGGCAATGCGCATGCGCAGGGCGTTGAGCTTGATGAAGCCCGCCGCATCGGCCTGGTTGTAGGCGCCGCCGTCTTCTTCGAAGGTGGCGATGTTGGCGTCGAACAGCGACTCGTCGGATTTGCGGCCGACGACGATGACGTTGCCCTTGTACAGCTTCAGGCGTACCACGCCGTTCACGCTGGCCTGGGAGGCGTCGATCATCTTCTGCAGCATCAGCCGCTCCGGGCTCCACCAGTAGCCGGTGTAGATCAGGCTGGCGTACTTGGGCATCAGCTCGTCCTTGAGGTGGGCCACTTCGCGGTCGAGGGTGATGGACTCGATGGCGCGGTGCGCCTTGAGCATGATGGTGCCACCGGGGGTCTCGTAGCAGCCACGGGACTTCATGCCCACATAGCGGTTCTCGACGATGTCCAGACGGCCGATGCCGTTCTCGCCGCCGATGCGGTTGAGCTCGGCCAGCACGGTAGCCGGGCTCAGCTCCTTGCCATCGATGGCGACGATGTCACCGGCGCGGTAGGTCAGCTCGATGTAGGTCGGGGTGTCCGGCGCGGCTTCCGGGGACTTGGTCCAGCGCCACATGTCTTCTTCGTGCTCGGTCCAGGTGTCTTCCAGTACGCCACCCTCATAGGAGATGTGCAGGAGGTTGGCATCCATGGAGTACGGCGACTTCTTCTTGCCGTGGCGCTCTATCGGGATCTGGTGCTTTTCGGCGTAGTCCATCAGCTTCTCGCGGGAGAGCAGATCCCACTCGCGCCAGGGGGCGATCACCTTGACGCCCGGCTTGAGCGCATAGGCGCCCAGCTCGAAGCGCACCTGGTCGTTGCCCTTGCCAGTGGCGCCGTGAGAGATGGCGTCGGCGCCGGTCTCGTTGGCGATTTCGATCAGGCGCTTGGCGATCAGTGGACGGGCGATGGACGTACCCAGCAGGTACTCGCCTTCGTAGACGGTATTGGCACGGAACATCGGGTAGACGAAGTCGCGGACGAACTCTTCGCGCAGGTCGTCGATGTAGATTTCCTTGACGCCCATGGCCTGAGCTTTGACGCGTGCCGGTTCGACTTCCTCGCCCTGGCCGAGGTCAGCGGTGAAGGTCACCACTTCGCAGTTATAGGTATCCTGCAGCCACTTGAGGATCACCGAGGTGTCCAGGCCGCCGGAATACGCCAGGACTACCTTCTTCACATCCGCCATGCCGTTCGCTCCCGTGTGTTGCATTGAGTCGGAAAGCGGTAATTCTACTGGTGGTATCGCCGCTTTTACAGAGGCGCGACGCACTCTGATGTCTGGGCGACATGCGGTTGCAGCGGATCAGCCCTTGGGCTTGGCTGGCGGGGCGGGGGTCGGCGCCGGTGGCTCACTCGGATTGGCCGCGGTACTGGTGGTCGGCGCGGCCGCTGGCTCGCTGCTTGGCGGCACCCGCGAGAACATCAGGGTCACGCGCCGGTTGAGCGCCCGGTTGGTCTTGCTGCTGTTGGGTGCCAGCGGATACTGCTCGCCAAAGAAGCGCAACTCGATCTGCTCCGCGGGGAAGCCCTTGGCCTTGAGGTATTCCATCACGGCGATGGCACGCAGCCGGGATTCCTGGCGATTGTCCAGCCGGGTGCCCTGGTTGTCGCTGTAGCCCGAAACGATGACGTGGTTGACCGTTGGATCGGCCTTCAGGTACTCGTCGATGAGATCGAGCTTGGCCTTGGCGCTGTCGTCCAGGGTATCGCCACCGCCCGGGAAGCCGACCTGGGAATGGCGAATCTGCTCGAAGTTGACCGCCAGCAGCTTCTGGGTACAGGCCTGGAACTGCTGGTAGGCCGGCTCGAAGTGCACGGGCAGCAGCCGGACCTCGACGCGGTCATCCAGGGCACCCGGCCGACTGACCTGCGGCATGCGCCCTTCCATCAATCCCGCCAGCAGACGCTGAGCCTGCTGCGCGCTGGTCGTCAGGGCCTGCTCCCCCTCCACCACCTTGACCGAGCCGAGGCTGATGTCGCCAAGGCCTGGCTTCCAGGGCACCGCCGCGGCCTTGAGGCTGGCGCTGCCCGCCGGCAACCACTGACCGTTGGGGCGCAGCTCGAATACCGTGGCCTCGCCGGCGCGGCGCAAAAAACCACCGCTGCCGAAGCGCGGGATGGGTTGCAGCAGCCGACAGGCGAAGATGTCGCCCTCCACCTTCCACTCCACGCTCTCGAGCCGACTCTGGAAGGTCATCCCCCAGGCCGGAACGGCGAGCAGCAGACAGGAAAGGAAGAGGTAACGCGGGCGCACGTCGAGCTCCGGAAAGAAAAAAGTACCTGGGCTTCATATCGGTCAAGGGCGCGGAAAACTTGAGCGCGATCCCGCTGCACGGGTGCCGGCTACCCCCTTTTCCGGTAGCATTTCCCCACTTTCCCGCAGCCTGGAATCCCGCATGACCGACCGGATCACCCTTGCCCGTCCCGATGACTGGCACATTCACCTGCGCGACGGCGCCGCCCTGCCGCAGACCGTCGCCGACGCCGCCCGCGAATTCGGTCGCGCCATCGTCATGCCCAACCTGGTGCCACCGGTGCGCACTGCCGAGCAGGCCGCCGCCTACCGCGAGCGCATCCTGGCCGCGCGTCCGGCGGGCAGCCGCTTCGAGCCGCTGATGGTGCTCTACCTCACCGATCGCACCAGCCCGGAAGACGTGCGCAGCGCCAAGGCCAGCGGTTTCGTGCATGCCGCCAAGCTCTATCCGGCCGGGGCCACCACCAACTCCGACTCCGGGGTCACCTCCCTCGACAACCTCTTCCCGACCCTGGAAGCCATGGCTGAGATCGGCCTGCCGCTACTGGTGCATGGCGAGGTCACCCATGCCGAGGTGGATGTCTTCGACCGCGAGAAGAAATTCATCGACGAGCACCTGGTGCGTATCGTCCAGCGCTTCCCGACGCTGAAGGTGGTGTTCGAACACATCACCACGGGCGACGCCGCTGCCTTCGTGCGCGAGGCCCCGGCCAACGTGGGCGCCACCATCACCGTCCATCACCTGCTGTACAACCGCAACCACATGCTGGTGGGCGGCATCCGGCCGCATTTCTATTGCCTGCCGATCCTCAAGCGCAACACCCACCAGAGCGCCCTGCTGGACGCCGCCACCAGCGGCAACCCCAAGTTCTTCCTCGGCACCGACTCGGCGCCCCACGCCCGTCACGCCAAGGAAGCGGCCTGCGGTTGTGCCGGCTGCTATACCGCCTACGGTGCGCTCGAGCTCTATGCCGAAGCCTTCGAGAGCCGCGACGCCCTCGACCGCCTGGAAGGCTTCGCCAGCCACTTCGGCCCTGACTTCTATGGCCTGCCGCGCAACAACGAGACCGTAACCCTGGTGCGCGAGGACTGGCAGGCGCCGGCCTCCCTCCCCTTTGGCGATCACGAGGTGGTTCCCCTGCGCGCGGGCGAGACCTTGCGCTGGCGTCTGGAGGTGGGCGTATGAGCATGGATGAGACCTTCAGCGACGAACTGGATGCGAGCCAACCCATGTCCGACTCGCGCATCCCCATGGCGCGCCGCTTCCGCGGCTATCTGCCGGTGGTGATCGACGTCGAGACCGGCGGCTTCAACGCCGCCACCGATGCCCTGCTGGAAATCGCCGCCACCACCGTGGCCATGGACGAGGAAGGAGTGCTCTATCCGGATCACACCTATTTCTTCCGCGTCGAGCCCTTCGCTGGCGCCAATATCGAAGCTGCGGCGCTGGAGTTCACCGGCATCAAGCTCGACCATCCGCTGCGCATGGCAGTGGGCGAAGAGCAGGCGCTGAGCGAGATCTTCAAGGGTGTACGCAAGTCGCTCAAGGCCAGTGGCTGCAAGAGAGCCATCCTGGTCGGCCATAACAGCAGCTTCGACCTGGGCTTTCTCAATGCCGCGGTGCTGCGCTGCGGCCTGAAGCGCAACCCCTTCCACCCGTTCTCCAGCTTCGATACCGCCACCCTGGCCGGTCTGGCCTATGGTCAGACGGTACTGGCCAAGGCCTGCCAGGCGGCCGGCATCGAGTTCGACAATCGCGAAGCCCACTCGGCCCGTTACGACACCGAGAAGACCGCCGAGCTGTTTTGCGGCATCGTCAATCGGTGGCGAGAAATGGGCGGCTGGGTCGACCTGGACTGATCTGACAACCGCCTGTCGCCAAGGACGCCTTTAATGAGATTTTGCCGCCTACAACTTTGACAATCATTCTCATTGTCATTAGCTTTGGCGGCACCTCCACTCATACAGCAGGCGATCCATGTACGTGTGTCTTTGCCGTGGCGTGACCGACAAGCATATTCGCGAAGCCATCTATGAAGGCTGCTGCAGTTATCGGGAAGTCCGGGAAAGCACGGGTTGCGCCACCCAGTGCGGCAAGTGCGCCTGCCTCGCCAAGCAGGTCGTCAAGGAAACCCTCGGTGAGCTGCATGGTGCCCAGCAGCTCGCCTACGCCCTGGACGTCCCGCGCGCCTGAGCGACATCCCTGCAAAAAAAGCCGGACCTTGTGTCCGGCTTTTTTATTGTCTAATCAAACGCTTACGGAAAGGATGGAAAAGCTTTCGATTACCGTTCGATTTTCGTCGATTTTTCAACAACTTAAGCTTTTGACAAAGGGCCCTTCCACGCTCAGACTGCCGGCAATCCCACCCGATTTGCAGGTCCGGCCATGAAAGGCGATATCACCGTCATCCAGCATTTGAACAAGATCCTCGGCAACGAACTGGTGGCCATCAACCAGTATTTCCTGCACTCGCGGATGTACAACGACTGGGGTATCCGCAAGCTGGGTCATCACGAGTACAAGGAATCCATCGACGAGATGAAGCACGCCGATCGCCTGATCGAGCGCATCCTGTTCCTGGAAGGCCTGCCCAACCTGCAGGATCTGGGCAAGCTGATGATCGGCGAGAACACCCAGGAGATGATCCAGTGCGACCTGCGCCTGGAGATCAGCGCCGTGGCTGATCTGCGTGAAGCCATCACCTACTGTGAAAGCGTGCGGGACTACGTGAGCCGCGACATGCTCAAGAGCATCCTCGAATCCGAGGAAGAGCACATCGATTGGCTGGAAACCCAGCTGAGCCTCATCGCCAGCGTCGGGATCGAGAACTACATCCAGTCGCAGATGCACGACGACGATTGATCGAGCAGACGCCCATGAAAAAGCCCGCATGATGCGGGCTTTTTCATGGGCGGAGGACTCAGGCGTCCTTCTGCTCCACGGCCTGCTTGATCAGGGTCTGCAGCTCACCCTTCTCGTACAGCTCGGCCAGGATATCACTGCCGCCGACCAGCTCGCCGCCAACCCACAGCTGGGGAAAGGTCGGCCAGTTGGCGTACTTGGGCAGATTGGCGCGGATTTCCGGATTCTGCAGGATATCGACATAGGCGAATTTTTCGCCACAGGCCATCAGTACCTGAGCGGCACGGGAAGAGAAGCCGCACTGAGGCGCGTTCGGCGAACCCTTCATGTAGAGCAGCACAGGATTGTTGGCAATCTGGTCTTTGATGGTATCGATGATTTCCACGATGCACCTCGCTAATACGGTGGGACGATTGTAACGGAAAGGCCGGTGGAACGCCGGGATTTCCGCGACGTCCAGCCCGAAACAGGCGCGGCTCGACCTGCCAATCGACCACGCCCATTCAAGGCCGTTCGCTCCGCCGGCGGTGATTCGGTAGGCCACTTGGCAAACTTTGGCGGCGAGGCTGTGGTCAGGTTAAGGGTAGGCGCCACGTGATGCGCCTGATCCAAGACCCCAGGAGAACTCCATGAGCCTGTTCAGCAAGATCCTCTCGAAGCTCGGCATTGGTGAAGCCCACGCGGATACCCCCGCCGCAGCCCCCACCGCTGGCGCGACCGATACCGCCGCACCCGCCGGAAACCCGGCTTCGACCGGCAGCGCCGCCCCCATGAGCCAGGTGGACGTCGCCGCCAAGCTCGACGGCCTGGCCACCCAGAAAGGCGAACAGCTCAACTGGAAGACCTCCATCGTCGACCTGCTCAAGCTCCTCGACCTGGACAGCAGCCTGACCGCGCGCCAGGAACTGGCCAAGGAACTGAACTGCCCTGCCGACAAGATGAGTGACTCTGCCGAGATGAACATGTGGCTGCACAAGGCCGTCCTGCAGAAACTCGCCGACAATGGCGGCAACGTTCCCGCTGACCTGCTGTAAGCCCTGCCGGAGCACTTTGTCCGGAGTGCTCCCGACCTCTACCCCACCGCGCGTTGGCAGGCCTGAAAAGGTGCCAGCGTGCGATGGTGGTAAAATGCGACATGAACTTATACCATTTCGCCTTTGGTCTTTCCGCCGTGTAAAACGGCATGCTCTCAGGTTCGCCGCGCCCTTCACGGGTGGCCGTTACCGGGACGGGACGCTAGGGTAACGAAATGACGGTTCGCCACTTTCTCTCTTTCATGGATTGTTCCCCCGAGGAACTCCGGCAACTCATCGCACGCGGCATCGAACTCAAGGCGTTGCGCAACCAGGGCATGCTCCACGAGCCCCTGCGTAATCGCGTCCTGGGCATGATCTTCGAGAAGGCCTCGACCCGTACCCGCCTCTCTTTCGAGGCCGGCATGATCCAGCTCGGCGGCCAGGCGATCTTCCTGTCCTCCCGCGATACCCAACTCGGCCGCGGCGAGCCAGTCCCGGACAGTGCTCGGGTCATGTCCAGCATGCTCGATGGCGTGATGATCCGCACCTATGCCCACGAGATGCTGACCACCTTCGCGGCCAACTCCCAGGTACCGGTGATCAATGGCCTGTCGGACGACCTGCATCCCTGCCAGCTGCTGGCGGACATGCAGACCTTCTTCGAACACCGGGGCGACATCCGCGGCAAGACCGTGGCCTGGATCGGCGATGGTAACAACATGTGCAACAGCTACATCGAGGCGGCCGAGCAACTCGACTTCACCCTGCGCATCGCCTGCCCGGAGGGCTATGAGCCCAATCCGCGCTTTCTCGAACGCGCCGGTGATCGGGTTCAGCTGACCCGGGATCCGCGTGAGGCCGTGGCCCAGGCGCACCTCGTCAGTACCGACGTCTGGACCTCCATGGGGCAGGAAGAGGAAACCCGCCTGCGTCTGGCAGCCTTCAAGCCCTATCAGGTCAATGCCGAACTGCTCGACGGCGCCGCCGAGGACGTGCTGTTCATGCACTGCCTGCCGGCCCACCGTGGCGAGGAGATCAGCCATACCCTGCTGGACGATCCCCGAGCCGTGGTCTGGGACGAAGCCGAAAATCGCCTCCACGCCCAGAAGGCGCTGCTCGAATTCCTCATCGCACCGCCGCTGCACGCCTGAGGACGCTAGCCGCCTTGGATGCGCCAGGCATCCGAGGCGGCCGGTTCACAGCAGCAGCTGGCCCCTGAATACGGTGACCGCGCGTCCGGCGATACTCACCCGGTCTCCGTCGAGCCGACACCAGAGCTGACCTCCCCGCGCCGAGAGCTGTTGTGCGGTAAGCATCCGCTTGGCCAGCCGTCGCGACCAATAGGGGATCAGGCTGCAATGGGCCGAGCCGGTGACCGGATCCTCGTCCACACCGACTGCCGGCGCGAAGAAGCGCGAGACGAAGTCGACGTCCCGCCCCCGGGCAGTGACGATGACGCCCTGCCAGGGCAGCCTGGCGATGGCGGTCAGGTCCGGCTTGCACTCGCGCACGGCCTCCTCCGACTCCAGCAGCACCAGCAGCTTGTCCGCCGCCAGGGCATCCACGGGCGAGACTCGCAGGGCTCGCTCCAGCTCAGGGGTCACACCCAGCTCCGAGGGGACCAGTGCCGGAAAATCGAGCGCCAGCAGCCCCTTGGTCTCGCGAAACACCCGCAACACACCGGACTGGCTGATGAACTCCAGCCGATCGCCTGCTTCCCCATAGCTTTCGAACAGCACATGGGCAGCGGCCAGGGTGGCATGGCCACACAGCGGCACCTCAACGCGCGGGGTGAACCAGCGGATCCGCCAGGTCTCGCCCTCACGCACCACGAAGGCGGTTTCCGATAGGTTGTGCTCGGTGGCGATCCGTTGCAGCAGATCGTCGGCAGGCCAGCTGTCCAGGCGGTACACGGCCGCAGGGTTGCCACGAAAGGGTTGATCGGTGAAGGCATCGACCTGATGAAATTCTAGGGACATGCGCGCTACCTGGGCAGAAAGAAAGAACAGCAGGCGTGAGGTCGCGTAAGCACCTGGTCTCAGACAGGCTCTGGCAGCGACATCATTACTTCAGACCTGATAACGGGCAGGTTGTCGCTCGGGCCCATATGACCAAAGTAGCAGGCGGCGTCGCATTGGCAATGAATTGTCGAACGTCGTCACTGTTTTTGCGCTCAGGAGCTTTGACAGTTTTCATATTTGAAATTAGATTTTCGGTTGCGAACAAATGGCTCTAGGGCCACCTATAAATACAACAACCATGAGGCTCCCCCATGAGTACTCTTCTCGCTCCAACTCTACGCGGTCAATGCATCGCCGAATTCCTCGGTACTGCCCTGCTCATCTTCTTCGGTACCGGTTGCGTGGCGGCGGCGAAAGTCGGCGGTGCCACCCTTGGGCTGTGGGAAATCAGTATCATCTGGGGCGTCGGCGTGAGCATGGCGGTCTATCTATCCGCCGGTGTTTCCGGTGCGCACCTGAGCCCGGCGGTCACCATCGCCCTCTGGTTGTTCGGTGGCTTCGAAAGACGCAAGGTTCCGGCCTACATCCTGGCCCAGGTCGCCGGTGCCTTCTGCGGCGCGGCGCTGGTCTACGGCCTCTACAGCAGCCTGTTTTTCGATTATGAACAGGCGCACCACATGGTCCGCGGCAGCCAGGCGAGCCTGGAGCTGGCCGGTGTTTTCTCGACCTATCCCCATCCGTCCCTGTCGATCGGTCAGGCCTTCCTGGTCGAGGCCGTCATCACCGCCATTCTGCTGGCCATGATCATGGCCCTCACCGACGACGGCAACGGCCTGCCCCGCGGTCCTCTCGCACCTCTGCTGATCGGTCTGCTGATCGCCGTCATCGGCGGTTCCATGGGCCCGCTGACCGGTTTCGCCATGAACCCGGCTCGGGATTTCGGGCCCAAGCTGATGACCTTCTTCGCGGGCTGGGGTGAGATCGCCTTCACCGGCGGCCGCGACATCCCCTACTTCCTGGTACCCATCTTCGGCCCCATCGTCGGTGCCTGCCTGGGCGCCGCTGGTTACAAGGCGCTGATCTGCCGTCACCTGCCCGGCCTGGCCTCGGGTGCCTGCGATGTTCCGGCCAAGGCCGAGGCAAGCGCCCGTACCGAAGTGAACTCCGCTTCCAAAGCGTCCTGATCGCCGCGAATCACAATAAGGAACACGACCATGACCGACCAGAACAAGCAGTACATCGTCGCGCTCGACCAGGGCACTACCAGCTCCCGCGCCATAGTCCTGGACCGCAACGCCAACGTGGTGACCATCGCCCAGCGCGAATTCGCGCAGATCTATCCGCAGGCTGGCTGGGTAGAACATGATCCGATGGAAATCTGGGCAACCCAGAGCGCCGTCTTCGTCGAGGCCCTGGCCCAGGCCAGCATCAGCAACGAGCAGATCGCGGCCATCGGCATCACCAACCAGCGCGAAACCGCCATCGTCTGGGACAAGACCACCGGCCGTCCCATCTACAACGCCATCGTCTGGCAGAGCCGCCAGAGCACCGCGATCTGCGACCAGCTCAAGCGTGATGGCATGGAAGACCATATCCGCAAGACCACGGGCCTGGTGATCGACCCCTATTTCTCGGGCACCAAGATCAAGTGGATCCTCGATCACGTGGAAGGCAGCCGCGAGCGCGCCCGCCGTGGGGAGCTGCTGTTCGGCACCGTGGACACCTGGCTGATCTGGAAGATGACCCAGGGCAAGGCCCATGTGACCGACTACACCAACGCCTCGCGCACCCTGCTGTTCGATATCCACAAGCGTGAGTGGGATGCCACCATGCTCGAGGTGCTGGATATCCCCCGCGAGATGCTGCCGGAGGTGAAGTCGTCTTCCGAGGTCTATGGGCATGCGCACCTGGGCAGCACCCAGACCACCGGCATCCCGATCGCCGGTATCGCCGGTGACCAGCAGGCGGCGCTGTTCGGCCAGATGTGCGTGGAGCCAGGCCAGGCCAAGAACACCTATGGCACCGGCTGCTTCCTGCTGATGAACACCGGGGAGAAGGCGGTGCAGTCCCAGCACGGCCTGCTGACCACCATCGCCTGCGGTCCCCGCGGCGAGGTCAACTATGCCCTGGAAGGCGCCATCTTCAACGGCGGCTCCACCGTGCAATGGCTGCGCGACGAACTCAAGGTGATCAACGATTCCCTGGACTCCGAGTACTTCGCCACCAAGGTGACCGACAGTAACGGCGTCTACCTGGTCCCGGCCTTCACCGGTCTGGGCGCGCCCTATTGGGACCCCTATGCCCGGGGCGCCCTGTTCGGCCTGACCCGTGGCGTCAAGGTGGATCACATCATCCGCGCCACCCTGGAATCCATCGCCTTCCAGACCCGCGACGTGCTGGACGCCATGCAGCAGGACGCCGGTGAAGCCCTGAAGTCGCTGCGCGTGGACGGTGGCGCGACCGCCAACAACTTCCTCATGCAGTTCCAGGCGGATGTGCTCGGCACTCGCGTCGAGCGGCCGGAAATGAAGGAGACCACCGCCCTGGGCGCGGCCTATCTCGCCGGCCTCGCCACCGGCTTCTGGAGCAGCCTGGACGAGTTGCGCAGCAAGAGCACCATCGAGCGGGTCTTCGAACCGGCCTGTGACCCGAGCAAGAGAGACACCCTGTACAAGGGCTGGAAGAAAGCCGTCGAGCGGACCCGCGGTTGGGCACTCGACTGACAGCGAAACGACCGGCGTCTTCCGACGCCGGTCTTGCTTTGCGCGACAAGCGCTTTCCACTATGAACGACCTACGGCATCCTCTGTGAATTTACTCGATCACCTCAAGGAAGCCGTAATGAGCCTGGCGCCTCGCCAACAGCAGATTCTCGAACTGGTTCGTGAGCGTGGCTACGTCAGCATCGAAGAGCTGGCCCAGCATTTCTCCGTGACCCCCCAGACGATCCGTCGTGACATCAATCAGCTCGCCGAAGCCGGCCTGCTGCGACGCTACCATGGCGGCGCCGCCCATGATTCCAGCGTGGAAAATACCGAATACAGCATGAGGGCCGGTCAGATGCGCGAGGAAAAGCGCCTGATCGCCGAAGCCGTGGCCGCCGCCGTACCCGACCACGCCTCGCTGTTCATCAACATCGGTACCACCACCGAGGCCATCGCCCATGCCCTGCTCGGGCATCGCAGCCTCAAGATCATCACCAACAACCTCCATGTGGCCAACATCCTCAGCGCCAAGGACGATTTCGACGTCCTCATTGCCAGCGGCAAGGTACGCAGCGACGGTGGCGTGGTGGGTCAGGCTACCGCTGACTTCATCAAGCAGTTCAAGGTCGATTACGCCCTGGTTGGCATCAGCGGCATCGACGAGGACGGCACCCTGCTGGATTTCGACTATCAGGAAGTCTGCGTCTCCCAGGCCATCATCCATAATGCCCGCCAGGTGTTTCTCGCCGCCGACTCCAGCAAATTCGGCCGCAACGCCATGATTCGACTGGGCAGCCTTGAACAGATCGATCAGCTCTTCACCGAGCAGGAACCCTCGCCCGCCTTCGCTCGCTGCCTGCGCGAGTGGCAGGTCAAGGTGGAAGTAGCACGCTCGCGCTAGCCCGAGGGGGCGACCATTCGTCGCCTCGCCCTCCTCAATATTCGTTTTTTTTCGTTTTAGCGGTCTGAAGACACAGGCTTGGCTAGAACCTGTGTTTTTGCTGGGCTATTATGTTCGAAACCGAATAATTATGTTCGTTTCACAGGAGGCATCATGGCCCAGGCATCCACTGCAACTCCCCGGACTTACGATCTCGCCGTCATCGGTGGTGGTATCAATGGCGTAGGCATTGCGGCCGATGCAGCGGGTCGTGGACTGTCGGTGTTTCTCTGTGAACGCGACGATCTGGCGAGTCACACCTCTTCCGCCAGCAGCAAGCTGATCCACGGTGGCCTCCGCTATCTGGAACACCACGAATTCCGCCTGGTGCGTGAAGCCCTGGCCGAGCGCGAGGTGTTGCTGGCCAAGGCGCCGCATATCGTCAAGCCCATGCGCTTCGTCCTGCCGCACCGCCCGCACCTGCGGCCGGCCTGGATGATCCGTGCTGGCCTCTTCCTTTATGACCACCTGGGCAAGCGGGAAAAGCTGCCGGGCTCCCGTGGTCTCAAGTTCGACGCACAAGGACCGCTCAAGGCCGAGATCAAGCGCGGCTTCGAATATTCCGATTGCTGGGTGGACGATGCGCGCCTGGTGGTGCTCAACGCCATGCAGGCGCGCGACAAGGGTGCCGACATCGTGACCCGTACCCGTTGCGTCAGCGCCCGCCGGGTTGACGGTCATTGGGACGTCGAGATCGAGGGCCCTCAGGGCCGTCGGCAGATTCGTGCCAAGGCGCTGGTGAACGCGGCAGGCCCCTGGGTCGCCAGCTTCATTCGCCAGGACCTGCAGCAGAAGTCGCCCTATGGCATCCGCCTGATCCAGGGCAGCCATGTCATCGTGCCCAAGCTGTATGAAGGCGACCAGGCCTACATCATGCAGAACGAAGACCGCCGCATCGTCTTCGCCATCCCCTACCTGGGCCAGTACACCATGGTCGGCACCACGGATCGCGAATACCAGGGCGACCCGGCCAAGGTGACCATCACCGATCAGGAAATCGACTATGTGCTGGGCGTGGCCAATGCTCACTTCCGCAAGCAACTCAGCCGTGACGATGTCCTGCACACCTTCTCTGGTGTCCGTCCGCTGTGCGACGACGAGTCGGACAATCCTTCCGCCATCACTCGCGACTACACCCTGTCGCTGGCTGAAGAACAGGGCGCGCCGCTGCTGTCGGTATTCGGTGGCAAGCTGACCACCTACCGCAAGCTCGCCGAGTCGGCGATGGCGCAGCTGCAGCCCTTCTTCCCCAAGCTCGGCACCAGCTGGACAGCCTCCGCACCGCTGCCCGGTGGCGAAAATATGACCACGCCGCAGGCGCTGACTCGTGAATTGCTGGACAAGGTCAGTGGCCTGACGCCTGCCCTGGCGCAGCGCTGGGCGACCACCTACGGCAGTCGCGTCTGGACCCTGCTGGGTGATTCGCGCTCGGTCGAGGACCTGGGTGCGGTGCTGGGCGCTGATCTCCATGTGCGCGAGGTGGAATACCTGCAACGCCACGAGTGGGTCACCAGTGCGGATGACGTGCTCTGGCGACGGACCAAGCTGGGCCTGGTATTCACCGATGCCGAGCGGGCTGCGCTGGAAGACTTCCTCGCGCATTCGGGACCGGCCCAGGCCGCCAAGGACAGCAACGCTGCCTGAAGAAAGCTTTTCCTGAGCGGGTTATCCGCTCAGGGATCGCCATGTTCTCCACAACGCCAGACACTGCAACAGCTTGCCAAGCGCGGTAGAGCATAGGCAGCACCATGAAAAGTCTTCATGATGCGCCTTTATGTCCAGTGCCAGCGCCATGTTCGAACTTCGCCACCTGAAAACCCTGCATGCTCTCCGCGAATCCTCCAGCCTGGTGGAAGCAGCCGAGCGTCTGCACCTGACCCAATCCGCCCTCTCCCACCAGTTCAAGGAACTGGAAGAGCGCCTGGGCACCCCGCTGTTCATTCGCAAGACCAAGCCCATTCGCTTCACCAGTGCCGGCCTGCGGCTGCTGCAGACCGCCGATGCGGTATTGCCCCACTTGCGCAGTGCCGAGCGAGACCTGGCACGACTGGTGGGCGGAACGGCGGGTCGGCTGCACATGGCCATCGAATGCCACAGCTGCTTCCAGTGGCTGATGCCCACCATCGATCAATTTCGTGATTCCTGGCCGGAAGTGGAGCTGGACCTGGCCTCCGGTTTCTCCTTCGCCCCCTTGCCCGCCCTGGCCCGAGGCGATCTGGATCTGGTGGTGACAGCCGATCCGGTGGATCTTTCGGGCGTCACCTACGTGCCGCTGTTCACCTACGAAGCCCTGCTGGCGGTGGCCAACCAGCATCCGCTGGCACAGCGTCCCTTCATCGTGCCCGGGGATCTCGCTCAGGAGACCCAGATCACCTATCCGGTGGAACGCGATCGGCTGGATATCTTCACCCGCTTTCTCGATCCGGCCGATGTCGAGCCGCTGTCGATTCGCACGGCGGAAATGACGGTGATGATGCTGCAACTGGTGGCGTCGGGTCGCGGGGTCTGCTGCTTGCCCAACTGGGCGATCCACGAATACAGCTCGCGCGGCTATGTCACGGCGCGCCGACTGGGAGAGAAGGGACTCTATGCGACGCTCTATGCGGCGATCCGCGAAGACATGCTGGAGGCGCCCTTCATGCAGGATTTCCTGCTGACCGCCAAGGACACCTCCTTCGCCACCCTCGAAGGGGTCAGCAGCGCACGCTGAGTCGGCGCGCTGCTCGTGGGACGCTTACTTGCTGTTGCCCCCCGGGAAGCCGGCGAACTTCTTGTTGAAGCTCGAGACGCGGCCTTCGACCTTCATCTGACGCTGCTCGCCGGTGTAGATTGGGTGCGAGGCGCTGGACACGTCGAGGCTGATGTAGGGATACGTCTGACCTTCGTATTCCTGGGTGCGGTCGCTCTCGGCGGTGGAGCGAATCAGGAAATAGGTGTCCGACGTGGTGTCGTGGAACAGCACAGGACGGTAGTTGGGATGGATACCGGGTCTCATGAAGGCTCTCCTGATCTGGAGCACCGATGACAGGATGTCTTCGGCACATTAAAGATACATTATAACATATTGAATCCGATCCGGCAGCCCCACCTGTGACGGTGGCGGCAGCCACGGCCATTCGCATGGAACCATCCGCCGTGCCCGGGGCTCGTAACCTGAGGCCCTGACCGGCGGCACCCCACCCTCTCTGAGACCTGCTGTCGGTCGATGCGTGCGTTCAGACCTGGAGCGCCAGACAGACGACCTGTCCGCTCCACGCCTCCCACACGCACAGCGCCATTGCATTGGCTTCTCAAGGATCGCGAGAAGTCCACACGCATTGGATGCGCACGCCGGGTTCGGGATTGAACTCACCGCGCCGCATCCCAAGGATTCAAGAGGCACAGAACCATGTGCGGCATCGCCGGAGAGCTTCGTTTCGATCAACAACCCGCAGCCATCAGCGTGGTGGAGCGCATTACCCACCGCCTCGAACAGCGCGGACCCGATGCCTGGGGCTTCCACAGCCAGGGACCGGTCGCCCTGGGCCATCGCCGGCTGAAGATCATGGATCTGGCGGAAGCTTCGGGCCAACCCATGATCGAGCCGGTACTAGGTCTGTCCATGGTGTTCAACGGCGCCATCTACAACTATCCCGAACTGCGTACCGAGCTGGAAGCCAAGGGTTATAGCTTTTATTCCGGGGGTGACACCGAGATCCTGCTCAAGGCTTATCACGCCTGGGGCAAGGATATGCTGCCCAAGCTCAACGGCATGTTCGCCTTCGCCATCTGGGAGCGAGACAGCGGTCGGCTATTCATCGCCCGGGATCGCCTGGGTATCAAGCCGCTGTATCTGTCGTTCACCGACAAGCGCCTGAGATTCGCCTCCAGCCTGCCTGCCCTGCTGGAAGCCGGCGACGTCGACACAAGCATCGATCCGGTCGCGCTCAACCACTACCTGAACTTCCATGCCGTGGTGCCAGCGCCGCGCACCATCCTGAAGGGCGTGCAGAAGCTGCCGCCAGCGACTTGGATGACCGTGGATGCCTCGGGCCAGCAGCATAAGGAGACCTGGTGGAACCTGGACTACGGCCCCCGTGAAGACGAGCGCCGCTACACCCTGGACGATTGGGCCGAACGGGTCCTGCATGGCATCAAGGATGCCGTCGCGGTCCGCCAACGCGCCGCGCGCGAGGTGGGCGTGTTGCTGTCGGGGGGCGTGGATTCCAGCCTGCTGGTCGGCCTGCTGCACGATTCGGGCGTCAAGGACCTGCTGACCTTCTCCATCGGCTTCGAGGATGCCGGTGGCGAGCGCGGCGACGAATTCAAGTATTCGGATCTGATCGCCAACCACTATGGCACTCGCCACCACCAGTTGCGCATTGCCGAAGACGAGATCATCCAGCAGCTGCCGCGCGCCTTCTCGGCCATGAGCGAGCCCATGGTGAGCCACGATTGCATCGCTTTCTACCTGCTCTCCCGTGAGGTCTCCAAGCACTGCAAGGTGGTCCAGAGCGGTCAGGGCGCGGACGAACTCTTCGCCGGCTATCACTGGTATCCCCAGGTGCATGGCGCTGCCGATCCCTTCGCCGCCTACCGCGCCGCCTTCTTCGACCGCGACTACGCCCAGTACGCCGCCACCGTGCAGGCGGGTGTACGCCTGGAGGAAGACGCCGCCGAAGCCTTCGTCCGTCAGCACTTCGCCAAGCCGGGCGCCAGCGCCGGGGTCGACAAGGCCCTGCGCCTGGACAGCACCGTGATGCTGGTGGATGACCCGGTCAAGCGGGTCGACAACATGACCATGGCCTGGGGCCTGGAAGCTCGAGTGCCCTTCCTCGACTATCGCCTGGCCGAACTCTCGGCACGCATTCCCGCCGAGTTCAAACTGGGCGACGGCGGCAAGCAGGTACTCAAGGCCGCCGCGCGCAAGGTCATTCCTCAGGAGGTGATCGACCGACCCAAGGGGTATTTCCCGGTACCGGGCCTCAAGCACCTGGAAGGCAATACCCTGACCTGGGTACGCGAGCTGCTGCTGGACCCCAGTCAGGATCGCGGTCTGTTCGACACCGCCGAGATCGATCGCCTGCTGACCAATCCGGCCGATCGCATCACGCCCCTGCGTGGTTCCAAGCTCTGGCAACTCGCCGCGCTCAACCTCTGGATGAGCGAACACGGACTGTGAGGGTGCACAAGGCATGAAAGCGACCAGCTACAACCAGCGCCTCCAGCGTGCCCAGACGCCCTCCTACGAACGGCTGCAGGCACGCCTGGCGGAAGGCGACCATCCGACCTCCCAGCCGCTCTGCCTTCATTGCGGCTGGGGAAGGCTGCTCGTTGGCCATACCTATCCCGATCCCGCCAGTCTGGCCAAGGAGCTGCTCACCGAAACGCCGGGCGAGCGCGACATCGCGCTCTACGTGGCCGCACCGCATCAGGTGCTGGCCCAGGCGCCACAGCAGCTGTTTCTCGATCCTAGCGATACCCTGCGGGTCTGGTTCAGCGACTATCGCCCGGCGCGCCGGATCTATCGCGGCTTTCGTATCCGCCGCGCCTGCTCCGCGCAAGACTGGAGCGAGATCAACCGGCTCTATCAGCAGCGACACATGCTGCCCGTCGACACCGAGCGGCTGACGCCCCGGCACAAGGGCGGTCCGGTCTACTGGCTGGCGGAAGACGATGACAGCGGCGCCATCATCGGCTCCGTGATGGGCCTCAATCACGTCAAGGCCTTCCGGGATCCCGATGGCGGCTCCTCGCTGTGGTGCCTGGCGGTCTCGCCCGAGTGCAGCCGGCCCGGTGTCGGCGAGGCGCTGGTTCGCCATCTGATCGAACACTATGCCAGCCGCGGCCTGGCCTATCTGGACCTGTCGGTATTGCATGACAACCTGCAGGCCAAGCGACTCTACGACAAGCTGGGTTTCCGTCAGCTGCAGACCTTCGCCATCAAATGCAAGAACGGCATCAATCAGACGCTGTTCCTCGGTCCCGGCCCTGCCGCCGAACTGAATCCCTATGCACGGATCATTGTCGACGAAGCCTTGCGGCGTGGCATCGAGGTGCAGGTGGACGATGCCGAAGGGGGTCTTTTCACCCTGATCCAGGGCAACAGGCGCATCCGTTGCCGCGAATCCCTCACCGATCTCACCTCCGCCGTGACCATGACCCTCTGCGCCGACAAGGTGCTAACCAGTCGCACCCTGGCCCGTGCCGGGCTGAAGGTACCGGAGCAGCAACTGGCTGGCAGCGAGGAAGACAACACTGCCTTTCTGGAAAAGCATGGCGCCCTGGTGGTCAAACCGGTCAATGGCGAACAGGGCAAGGGCGTGGCCGTGGATATCCGCGACGCCGAGCACCTTGCCACCGCCATCCAGGCGGCGCAGCGCCATGATGATCGCGTGCTGCTGGAAAGCTTTCACCAGGGCCTCGATCTGCGCGTGGTGGTCATTGGCCACGAAGTGGTGGCTGCCGCCATCCGCCGCCCGGCGGAAATCGTCGGCGATGGCCAGCATAGCGTCAGGGACCTGATCGAAGCCCAGAGCCGCCGCCGCCAGGCAGCTACCGGCGGCGAGTCGCGCATCCCGATGGACGAGGAAACCGAGCGCGCCATCCGCGGCGCCGGTCACGACTGGGACAGCGTGCTGCCCGCCGGCACCCACTTGGCCGTGCGCAAGACGGCCAATCTGCACACTGGCGGCATCCTGGAGGATGTCACCGATAGCCTGCATCCGGTGCTCGCCGACGCGGCCATCCAGGCCGCGCGCGCATTGGACATCCCCGTCACCGGCATGGACCTGCTGGTCCCCGCCGCCGACTCACCCGACTACGTCATCATCGAAGCCAACGAACGTCCGGGCCTGGCCAATCACGAGCCACGCCCCACCGCCGAACGCTTCATCGACCTGTTGTTCCCGCTATCCCGGGAGGTTCCGCTATGAATCGATTGCCTGAACCCGATCTGGATTACCTACGCAAGGTCCTGCTGGACCTGCTGGCGATTCCCAGCCCCACCGGTTTCACCGACACCATCGTCATGTACGTCGCCGAACGGCTCAATGAGCTCGACATCCCCTTCGAGCTCACACGGCGTGGCACCATCCGCGCCACCATCAAGGGCCACAAGGAGAGTCCGGACCGGGCGGTCTCCGCGCACCTGGACACCATCGGTGCCATCGTCCGCGAGATCAAGGACAACGGTCGCCTGGGCCTGGCGGCCGTAGGCCACTGGTCCAGCCGCTTCGCTGAAGGCAGTCGGGTCAGCCTGTTCACTGACGATGGCACCCTGAGGGGTAGCGTACTGCCGCTCCTGGCCTCCGGTCATGCCTTCAATACCGAGATCGACAAGATGCCGGTGACCTGGGATCACATCGAGCTACGCCTCGATGCCGTGACCAAGAGCCGCCACGAGACCGAGCAGCTGGGCGTGCAGGTCGGCGACTTCGTCGCCTTCGATCCGCTGCCGGAATTCACCGACAGCGGCTACATCAGCTCGCGCCACCTGGACGACAAGGCGGGCGTGGCTGCCCTGCTCACCGCCTTGAAGATGCTCAAGGAAACCGGCCAGACCCCACCCATCGACTGCCATCCGCTGTTCACCATCACCGAAGAAGTGGGTTCGGGGGCTGCCGGTGCCCTGCCCTGGGACGTCAGCGAATTCGTCGGTATCGACATCGCCCCGGTCGCGCCGGGTCAGAGGTCCGACGAGCATCGGGTCAGCGTCGCCATGCAGGACTCCGCGGGCCCCTACGACTATCACCTGTCGCGGCACCTGCTACGCCTGGCGCAACGCAATGACATCCCGGTCCGGCGCGACCTATTCCGCTACTACTACAGCGACGCCCATTCGGCGATCAGCTCCGGCCAGGACGTACGGGTCGCTCTGCTCGCCTTTGGCTGCGATGCCACCCACGGCTACGAGCGCACCCATATCGTCAGCCTGGCGGCGCTCAGTCAGCTGTTGACCGGCTACATGCTCAGCCCACCGGTGTTCGACAGCGATGCCCAGCCCGCCGACAGTTCGCTGGACCGCTTTGGTCATCAGCTGCTGCCGGAGGACACCCAGATGGACAACCAGACGCATCTGCCGCCCCTGGAAGAGGTCGTCGGCGACAGCAGCAAATAGCGTTCGACTATCGCGCCTGGGGTATCCTGGGCGCCTTTTTCCAGGCACCTCTCCATGATCATCCCCCACGACCAGCTCGCTGCCGCCACCCTCGACAACCTGCTGGAAGACTTCGTTACCCGCGACGGTACCGACAACGGTGACGAGACGCCCCTGGCGACCCGCACCCAACGCGCCCGACGCGCGCTGGAAACCGGCGAAGCCGTCATCCTCTTCGATCCGGACAGCGCCCTGTGCCAGCTGGTGCTAAGGCGCGATGTCCCACCGGAGTTGCTCGCCGACTAGGCTTCTACCGGCCTGCTAGGCGCTGCCCCGCGGCGCCAGCAGGATCACCAGCGCCCCCACCACGCAGAGCAGGCCACCCGCCAGGTCCGTCCAGGTCGGGCGAGTGCGCTCGACCAGCGCCAGCCAACCCAGCGAGGCCACTACATAGATGCCGCCATAGGCGGCATAGGCGCGACCGGCGTAGGCCGATTCGATACGGGTCAGCAGCAAGGCGAAGAGCACCAGGCTGGCGAGACCCGGGACTATCCACCAGGGACTGCGATCCAGACGCAGCCAGAGCCAGAAGGCGTAGCAGCCCGCGATCTCGAACAGCGCGGCCAGCAGGAACCACAGATAGTTCAGCATGAGGCCGCGCCATCCTCCTGGCGGTAGGGCAAGGCTTCGGCGGCTTGTCGGGCATAAGCCTGGACCCCTGCTCGCTCCTGATCGAGAAACTCGGCCACGGCCGCTCTGAGCCCCGGATGCACCAGGTAGTGCCAGGAACGGGTCAGCGTAGGTTCGAAGCCGCGAATCAGCTTGTGCTCGCCCTGGGCGCCGGCATCGAAGCGCTGCAGTCCTTCGGCGATGGCGTACTCGATGCCCTGATAGAAGCAGGTCTCGAAATGCAGCTGGTCGAACTCCTGCAGGCAGCCCCAGTAGCGACCATAGAGGGTGTCGCCGTCTCTCAGGTAGAAGGCCATGGCTACCGGCCGGCTGCCCTGGCGCACCAGCACCACACGAATGGCCTCGGGCAGCCGTTCCGCCAGCAGGCTGAAGAAGGCGCGTGTCAGATAGGGATCCTGGCCGCGCACCTCATAGGTATTGGCATAGCAGGCATAGACGAAGTCCCACTCCGCCTCGCTCAACTCATCGCCCTTGCGCCACTCGAAACTCACCCCCAGGCCAGCAACCTGATCGCGCTCCTTGCGCAGCTGCTTGCGCTTGCGCGAGGTCAGGGCGGCGAGGAAATCGCCATAGTCGCGGTAGCCGCGGTTATGCCAGTGAAACTGGCAACCGAGGCGGGCCAGCCAGCCATCGCGATCCTGCAGCACGGCATCGGCCTTGGGGTCGGTGAAGTTGACGTGCAGGCTGGAGAGCTCCAGACCGGCCAGGCTGCCCGTGGTGGCGTCGAGCAGGGTCGCGCAGGCGGCTGGCTCACCCAGCAGGCGCGCGCCTTGTACCGGGGAGAAGGGCACGGCAGCCAGCAGCTTGGGATAGTAGTCAATCCCGGCCCTGCGGCAGGCGTCGGCCCAGGCCCAGTCGAAGACGTATTCGCCATAGGAGTGCGCCTTGAGATAGGCCGGCATCGCGGCGAGCAGCTGTCCCTGGGCATCCTTGAGGATCTGGTGCGCCGGCTGCCAGCCGGTCCCCTGCCCCAGGCTGCCACTGTCTTCCAGGGTGGAGAGGAATTCATGCCGCAGAAAGGGCTGGTCGTCCACCAGCAAACCGTTCCACTGCTCGGCAGACACCTGGGCCAGGCTGTAGAGATACTCGACGATCATCCCACTCCCCTTGCTTGGACTCGGCGTACAGGTCTAACACAATTCAATGCCCTGACGGGCACCTGGGAAAGACCCTGGTGAATGGCTTTCGTGCGGACGAAAAAAAACCGCCGTGAGGCGGTTTTTTTCGAGTGTGGCGTCCCCTAGGGGACTCGAACCCCTGTTACCGCCGTGAAAGGGCGGTGTCCTAGGCCACTAGACGAAGGGGACGTTACCCTGGTGCGACCCTTGCGGATCACGAAATTGGTGGAGCTAGACGGGATCGAACCGTCGACCTCTTGCATGCCATGCAAGCGCTCTCCCAGCTGAGCTATAGCCCCAAGTACAGCATCTTGTCACGTCTGGGATACGTGACCGATATGGCGTCCCCTAGGGGACTCGAACCCCTGTTACCGCCGTGAAAGGGCGGTGTCCTAGGCCACTAGACGAAGGGGACGTTACCCTGGTGCGACCCTTGCGGATCACGAAATTGGTGGAGCTAGACGGGATCGAACCGTCGACCTCTTGCATGCCATGCAAGCGCTCTCCCAGCTGAGCTATAGCCCCAAGTACAGCATCTTGCCACGTCTGGGATACGTGACTGATATGGCGTCCCCTAGGGGACTCGAACCCCTGTTACCGCCGTGAAAGGGCGGTGTCCTAGGCCACTAGACGAAGGGGACGAAACCTTCTACCGATTTCCCCCGCAGGCGAAATCGAAATTTGGTGGAGCTAGACGGGATCGAACCGTCGACCTCTTGCATGCCATGCAAGCGCTCTCCCAGCTGAGCTATAGCCCCGTCGGTCAGGACGGTGCGCATGTTAAGAGGCCCGGCCTCCCCTGTCAACACCAAAGAGAAAAAAAGCTGCTAGTAACAGACACTTATGCCCTGAATCAGCTAGATCGCCCGGGACAGGGCCGCACGCTGGGCGCGGGCGGCCAGCAGGTAGGTGAACTTGCCATCGCTGGCAGAAAGCTTGCGCAGTACCTTCTTGTCCACCGCTCGGTAGCCGCCCATCTCCAACGCGGTACGCCCCGAACTGCCAATCAGCATGCCGGGGTTCGCCACCATCAACTTGGCCGCCTGCTCGACGAGCTTGGCGTAGCGCTTGCGATCGTCGAGATCGTAGCCCTGCAAGGGCAGCAGCATGCGCAGCCATTCGGCCCAGTAGAACTCCAGGAATTCCGACGGCAATACCCGACCGTCTGGAGTACGTGGCTTGTCGTAGCCGATCTGGCGCGTGAAATACACCAGGGCGCGATAAGGATCGTCCGCCATGGCGGTGAGCCCCAGGGATGCTGGGAGCTGTTCGGGCAGGATCGGCCGCCCTTGGGGATCCTTGAGCCAGGCCTTGCGTTCATCCAGCAGGCGAATCCAGAACTCCGCCATGGTCGCGGACGCACTGAAATCGTCGGTGACCCTGACCCATACCCAGGTCTCGGGGCCACCGCCGGGATGTTCCCAGAAGGCGGAAAAGGTGTGGTGGCCGTCGGTGAGATAGAGCTGCTGCTCCGGCCCTATGACGACGGTCTTCATTTCGTCCGGGTAGGTTCCGGGCGGCCTTGCGCCCAGGGTATCGCCTGCGGAACGCAGGCTGGTGCTGGGCTGGAACCCACCACTCAGGTGCTGGCCGTTGGCTTCACAGTAGTCGTCGAACAACTTGCGCCGGTCGCAGGCGTACTTGCCAAGCTTGTACAGCACCTGGTCATGACCGATCGCGGGCTGGGTGGGGCGCAGCTGTCGCAGCTGTACCCGGAGCAGGCTTCCTGGCTGCACGGGGTCTCCCTTACTCAAGATGTCTTCCCAGGTCCGACAACGGTCATCCCGGGAAGACTCCTGCCGTCGATCAGACCTTGCGCAGAATCACGCTGCCGATGGAGTAGCCCGCGCCGAAGGAGCTGAGTACGCCGAGGCTACCGCTGGCCAGATCCTCATGATGCAGATGCAGCGCGATGACCGAGCCTGCCGAGCTGGTGTTGCCATAGGTATCCAGGATGACCGGCGCCTCGTTGGCCTCAGGCTCGCGCCCCAGCAGGCGTTTGACGATGAGGTGGTTCATCGCCAGGTTGGCCTGGTGCAACCAGAAACGCGACACCCGCTCGACCGGAATGTCCAGCTCGGCGAGGTGGTTGGCGATCAGTTCGGCTACCAGCGGACAGACCTCCTTGAACACCTTGCGCCCTTCCTGGACGAACAGCTTGTCCGGATTGGTCATGCCCTCCTCCGCCGCGCGGTTGAGGAAGCCGAAGTTGTTGCGGATGTTGTTGGAGAACTGGGTGAACAGCCGGGTGCCCAGGATCTCGAAACGATGCGCCGAGGTGGCCTGGTCGGCGCGTTCCACCACCAGGGCGGTGGCGGCATCGCCAAAGATGAAGTGGCTGTCGCGGTCACGGAAGTTGAGGTGGCCCGTGCAGATTTCCGGATCGATCACCAGTACCGCCCGGGCCTGGCCCAGTTGCACGGCGTTGGCGGCGGTTTGCAGGCCAAAGGTCGCCGATGAGCAGGCGACGTTCATGTCGAAGCCATAGCCCTGGATACCCAGGGCGGCCTGGACCTCGATGGCTACCGCCGGATAGGGGCGCTGCAGATTGGAGCAGGCGACGATGACACCGTCGATGTCGGCGGCGGTACGTCCTGCTCGTTCCAGGGCTTCGCGGGCCGCAGCGACGCCCATCTCGCAGAGGATCGAGGGTTCGTCATTGGTCCGTTCGGGGATGCGCGGCACCATGCGCGCCGGATCGAGAATGCCCGCCTTGTCGACCACATGGCGGCTGCGGATGCCGGAGGCCTTCTCGATGAAGGCGGCGCTGGATTCCGCCTGGGGCGCCAGGCTGCCCTGGGCGATGGCGTCGGCATGCTCGGCGTTCCACTGGCCGGCCCACTGGTTGAACGACGCGACCAGTTCGTCGTTGGAAATGCTTTCGGGCGGCGTATAGAGCCCACTACCGCTGATGACCGCGTGCTGCACGGCTATTCCTCTTGTTGTCGGGATGACGCCGTGCCAGTTTGCCGCAAATCCAGGGTGGACGCCCGTGCAATCTCAGCGCCGATTGGCCGCCTCGGCGGCCCGCAGGACGTCGCTGCCCACCACGCTTTCGTATTTCTTGATCAGGGGCATTATGGCTGCGCGCCAGGCCTCGCGCTCGGCGGGCGTTGGCACCAGGATCTTGCTGGTGCCGGATGCCGCCACCCGCTCGCGGGCCTTGGCGTTGATGCCCTCCGCATCGCGGTTCACGGACTGGGTCACCTCGTCGAGGATCGCCTCCAGTTCGCTACGGATCTCGAAGGGCAGAGCGTTCCAGAAGCTGGTGTTGGTAATGAGCATATAGGTCAAGAAGCTGTGATTGTCCTCGAGGATGTAGGGCTGCACGGTGTTGATCTTCTGGCCCAGCAGGTTCGACCAGGGATTTTCCGCGCCCTGCACCTTGCCGGTCCGCAAGGCGTCGTAGACCTGGGCGAACGGCAGCTTGACCGCCTGGGCGCCCAGCTGCTGGTAGTAGGCGGCGAGGACTTCGGAAGATTCGACGCGGAACGTCAGGCCCTTGAGATCGGCAGGCGCGTGGATTTCCCGCGTGGCGGAAAGCTGACGGCCACCGTTGTTCCAGTAGGCCAACCCGGTGATGCCGTGGGTGACCAGACTGCCCAGCAGTTCACGGCTCTTGTCACGGCGCTGGAAGCGTTTGACCGCCTCCAGGTTGTCGAACAGATAGGGGAGATCGTAGACCTTGAGCGCCTTGGACAACGTATTCAGCTTGGAGACCGAAGGGGCCAGCATCTGCACCCGGTTGCTGCGCAAGGCCTCCAGTTCGTCGGCGTCGCCTACCAGGGTGGAGCTGGGATAGACCTCGACCTTGACCTTGCCGGCCAGACGCTCCTGTACCAGCTTCTGGAACTGCAACGCACCGCGCCCCTTGGGCGTGTCGTCCGTGACCACATGGGCGAACTTGATGACGATGGGGTCGGCGACGGCCAGCGGCGCGGCCAGCGCGAGCAACGACCCGGCCAGGGTGGCGAAGAAGGTCTTGATCATGGGATTCCCTGCGATGAACGATCCATTGGGCCGCTTGCGTGCCCCGTCGCAGTGCGTACGCGACGCGATCACCTTAGCAGTCACAACGCGAATGACTGGTCAGCGGAGGGAAGTGGCACGACGAATGTGCAAGAAAGCAGGATCAGGGGTAGGAACAGCGCCGTCGAAACGGCGCCAGGCATCCATCAGGGCGAAATAGGATCACTTGCGGGAAAGGTTTCCTCGACGGATTCGTCGAGCTGCTCTTCACTTACCTCGTCTTCATCGTCGGCGACGAGCGGATCGTTCGGCTGCTGCTGGGCATACACGGCGTTCATGGCAAATCTCCAGACGCGGAAAGGGAAGGACTACAGAGCCGAAAGGACTCGGCCCTGTACGTTAGTCATGGCGATGCAGGCGGACGTTCAGCTCGTCGACGATCGGTGCCCAATCGGCATCTTCCATGATCTCGTCCTTCAGGAACGCCTTTTGCGACGGTGACCAGAAATCGGCTTCCGAGACCTTCACCTCGTCGGGCAGCGGTGAATGGCTGGCGATGAAAGCATCGATGGCAGCCGGATCGGAATCCAGGCCCAGTTGCTCGAAAAGGGTCGTCAGGTCGTGAACGGGAAGTTCCATAGGGGTCTCCAGGCAGGTATCGGTCGGTAAAGGCAAGCATCTAGAAAGACACCAGCCTCGAGGGGTTCCCCGGCCTTAATAAATCCTTCAGCGACGTACCTTAAGGTTAGGCCCACGTTCACCCTACCAGGGCCCTCCACCATGTCGCTTCCCGTCTCCTCCATCCAGTTCACCGCCCCGCAGCGCCGTATCCTCGTCACCGGAGCCACCGGCTTTCTCGGCGGCGCCGTCACCCTGCGCCTGCTGGAGCTGGGACATATCGAAGGCCTGAGATTCCTCGTCCGCGCCGCTACCCAGGCGGAAGGCCTGGAACGCCTGCTGCAGAACCTGCGCATGCACGACGTCGACGAATATCTGGCCGCCCGGCTGCAACCCGAGCAAATCCTCTGCGGCGATCTGCTCGATACCCAGTGGATCGAGGCCGCCAGGCCCCAGCTGCTGGCGCTGGACGAGGTCATCAACTGCGCGGCAGTGGCCTCCTTCTCGCGCAATCCCAAGATCTGGCCGGTCAATGTCGAAGGCACCTTCGCCCTGGCCGAGGCCTGCGCCCAGTCCCGTCGCTTGAAACGCTTCCTGCATGTCAGCACCGCCATGGCCTGCGGCCCCCAGCGCGAATCGCCGGTCGCTGAGACCTGGGACTTTCCCGAGCCGGAGCAGCAACTGGTGGACTACACCGCGTCCAAGGCGGCCATCGAACTGAAGTTGCGCAATGAGTTGCCGCTGCTGCCGCTGGTGGTGGCGCGCCCCTCCATCGTCGTGGGTCACCGCCGTTCGGGCTGCAAGGCCTCGGGAAGCATCTTCTGGGTATTCCGCATGGGCTTCGCCCTGGAGCGCTTCACCTGCGGCCTCGATGAACAGATCGATGTCATCCCGGTGGACTACTGCGCCGAAGCCCTGGTGGAACTGGCACTGAAGCCCAAGCTGAGCTACGGCCTGTACCACATCTCCGCGGGTAATGCGGGCGCCTGCACCTTTGGCGAGATCGACGAAGCCTATGCCGGTGCCATGGGTGATGCCCCGGTGGGTGATCGTTATCGGCAGGTGGACAGTGCCGACCTCAAGGAACTGGCCGCGGACTTCAACGAACGCATCGGCCCGGCCAATCCGCGCCTGGTGCTGCGCGCGCTCAAGCTGTACGGCGGCTTCGCCGACCTAAACTACCTGTTCGACAATCAGCGCCTGCTCGACGAAGGCATCGCTGCCCCGCCGCGCTTCACCGACTACCTGGACGTCTGCGTGCACTCCTCGCGGGACATCAGCATCCCCGCGCAGATGCAGTGGGACTTCAAGTAGAGCGCCGGTTCGGGCACCCGGCCGTATTGGCCGCCGGGTGCCGTCCAGGCCGTCAGACGGAATCCCTTTCCGGCGAATTCAGCCGCGAATCCCGCACGATCTCGCTGACCGATGCGTAACCGCCACGGGCATCGCGCAGCATGGTGCGCAGATTGCCTTCGATGGTGTTGCAGATGGTGCCCATGGTGATCTGGTGCCGACTGCGCTGGAAGGGGTTCTGCAGATCGGTGCCGACCTTTTCCATCGCCAGGAAGATGAAACCCACCACCGTGGAGGCCAGCGGCGTGTACCACTCCAGACTTTCCACCAGGCCGATGGGCATCAGCACGCAGAACAGAAAGATGAACAACCGCGGGAAGTTCACATAGGGATAGGGCAAGGGCGTATTGGCGATCCGCTCCATGCCGCCCTGCCAGTTGGACATGTCGACGAAGGTGGCCTCGAGACGCTCCAGGCGAATGCTGTCCAGCCGACCGGCGCGGTACTCCAGGGCGATCAGGCTGGAGGAACCGCTGAGGATGGCGTTGGCGAAGTTGTTGGTCTCCTTGCGCATCGCCCACTCCTCCTTGCCCAGGTAGGTACGCACCTCCTTGGGCAGGGGATCCCCGCTGAGCTGACAGGCCAGGCAGCGGACATAGGCGAGGTGGCGCTCGATGAGGACCGTCTTGATGGCGTTGAAGTGTTCGTCGCCGTCATCGATGAGCGTCAGCGCCTGCCGGGTGAAGCTGCGCGAGCTGTTGACCATGCCACCCCAGAGGGTGCGCGCCTCCCACCAGCGCTGATAGGCACTGGTGTTGCGGAAGCTGGTCAGCACGATCAGCGCCGAGCCGATCAGGGTCAGCGGGATATTGGGCAGTTGCGCCCGCTGGTCGACGAAGATCATGTAGTCGACGGTGATAGCGATGTCCCATAGCAGCAGCCAGAACACCGACCAGCCCACGTAGGAGAAGGTCTGCCGAAGGAATGTCAGTTTGCGGTCGAAAAAACCCAAGGTGATAGCCCTTAGCGCGTGAAAGAAGAGGTGCAGCGATACGAACCTGAGCGCCGAGACTGGTTCAAGGCAAGCCTCTGGATCGCGGAGCGCCACCCACTTCACGCAATTGAGCGGCGGGAATTCGGTTTCCAGATATGAAGAACAACCGACAGGACGGTGCTCGGCGCCTGCCTGTCTGGTTCGGAAAATCCATCATCGCCGAACATCCGCGCCTGCTCGCGGTCCGACGGACACCATGCCCTTCCGGAGCACTGCCATGACCGCCACCCCGAGCGTTCGTCTGGATGTCTGGAGCGACTACGTCTGCCCCTTCTGCTATCTGGAACTGCCCCAGCTGGCGCGCCTGCAGGAGGAATTCGGCGACAGCCTTGCCATCGAATGGCATGCCTTCGAACTACGCCCCGATCCCACCCCTACCCTCGACCCCGCGGGCGACTACCTGCGCCGGACCTGGGATCGCGCGGTCTACCCCATGGCCGCCGAGTACGGCATGGTGCTGCGCCTGCCGCCGGTACAACCGCGCAGCCGCCTGGCCTTGGAAGCGGCGGAGTTCGCGCGCGACCACGACCGCTTTGACGCCTTCCACCTCGCGGTCTTCCAGGCCTTCTTCGAAGAGGGTCACGATATCGGTGACCTGGAGGTCCTGCTCGATCTGGCACGCCGCAACGGGCTCGACAGCGAGGCACTCAAGGCCAGCCTCGCCCGTGGCGAGCATACCGATGTGGTGCTGCACGCCGAGGATCGCGCCGAAGCCCTGGGCATCACCGCCGTGCCGACCCTGCTGCTCAGATCCGCACGAGCCCCTATCGAAGAAGCCCAGGCGCTGGACGGGGCAGTGCCCTTCGCCCAGCTTGCGGCGGCCGTGCGGGCGCAGCTGGACGCCGGAGCGCCTAGCGCTGGGCAGCCGGCGTCAGCTCGGGAAAGAGCACCTCGGTGAAGCCGAAGCGGGCGAAGTCCTGGATGCGCGAGGGGTAGAGACGACCGATCAGATGGTCGTACTCATGCAGCACCACCCGCGCATGGAAGCCCTCCGCCTCCCGCTCCACCGGGCGGCCGTCACCATCCACGCCGCGATAGCGAATTCGCCGCGGCCGCGGCACCTCGCCGCGCAGACCCGGAATCGACAGGCACCCCTCCCAGCCCAGCTCTTCGCTGGCATCGAGCACCTCGATATGCGGATTGATCAAGACCTGCAGCGGCACGGGCGGGGCATCGGGGTAGCGGGCGTTGCGTTCGAAGCCGAAGACCATGAGCTGCAGGTCCTCCCCGATCTGCGGCGCGGCCAGACCAACGCCCCCGGCGGCGGCCATGGTGTCGAACATGTCCTGGATCAGCCCATGCAGCTCGGCCGAGCCGAGGCGCGCCGCAGCCACCGGCGGCGCCACCCGTAGCAGTCGGGGATCACCCATCTTCAAAATGTCGCGAATCATGCGAGGATTCCTTCTTTGGCCGGTCCAGCAGCCGGCATCCGTCAGGAGCTTAAACCAGATGTCTTCCCTACTGCTCGCCAGCGCCCTCGGTCTCGGCCTTAGCGTTCCCCTCGCCCAGGCCGAGGACGCCGCGCTCGCCGCCCGCCTGGATCCGATCCTGGAGCGCGCCATCGCCCAGCAACGCATCGTCGGCACCGTGGTCATGGTCGCTCGCCAGGGACGGGTGGTGTATCACCGCGCGGCCGGCTTCGCCGACCGTGAGGCCGGCCGCGCCATGCAGCAAGACCAGCTGTTCCGCTTCGCCTCCCTCACCAAGCCGGTGGTGGCCGTCACGGCACTCCGCCTGGCGGACCAGGGCCAGCTGGACCTGCAGGCTCCCGTCAGTCGCTACCTGCCCTACTTCACCACGCGCCTGGCCGACGGCACGCCGGCCGTGCCCACCCTGGCGCAGCTGCTCAGCCATACCTCCGGGCTGCACTACGGCTTTGGCGAAGAGCGGGATGGTCCCTATCACCAAGCCGGAGTATCCGACGGCCTCGATGGCGCTACCCTGACCCTGGAAGAGAATCTAAGGCGCCTGGCGGGCGTGCCGCTGGACTTCGGCCCCGGCAGCCACTGGCGCTACTCCCTTGGCCTGGACGTGATGGGTGGTGTGATCGCCGCCGCGACAGGGCTGCCGCTGCCCGCCGTGGTCCAGCGCGAGGTATCGGCACCGCTCGCGCTGCAAAATCTGACCTTCCACGTCACCGACCCCGCGCGTCTGGCGACCGCCTATCGCAACGGCTATCCGCGCCCCGAACCCATGAGCGAGCCCTATCTGCTGCCGCTACCCAAGGGCGGCATCCTCTATTCCCCGGCGCGCGCCCTTTCGGCGAACGCCTTCGCCTCGGGCGGTGGCGGCATGCAAGGGAGCGCAGGCGACTATCTAGCCTTCCTGGAGGCACTCCGCCAGGGCAGGCTGCTGCAACCAGCCAGTCAACGGCTGTTCATGGAAGATCAGATCCCAGGGCTGCAACGCGAAGACGCCCCTGGCTGGGGGTTCAGCCTGGGCGCGGCGGTGCTGCGCAATGCCCGGCTGGCGAAGACACCGCAGACGCCTGGCACCCTGCAGTGGGGTGGCGTCTACGGCAACGCCTGGTTCATCGACCCGGCGCGCGAATTGAGCGTGGTGATCCTGACCAATACGGCGATCGCCGGCATGAGCGGGCCCTTCCCCGACGCCATCCGCGATGCCCTCTATCAGGACTGACTGACGGCTAGCCTGGCCTGTAACGCGCGCAACTGCTCCTGCAGTGCGGCATGCTCGCGCTGCAGGGCCTGGTAGTTGTCGGTGACCGCATCGGTGTCGATGAATACCTGCTCGATGAACTCCTTCTCCACCAGGGTCCGCGACAACTTCGCCCGTTCTTCTTCGAGGCTTTCACGCAGGGTTTCCAGCTCCTCCTGCAATCGTCCATCCCCCTCCGGCGTAGCGGCCGGGGCCGCCAGCTGCTGCCGCTGGCGCAGCAGCTCTTCGCCGAGCCGCTGCACCTTCGTTTTGAGCTGATCGCGCTCGCGGCGCATTTCCAGCAGGGCTCCCTGGACCCGATCGTGGTCGAGACTCAGGCGCTGCAACTTCGCCTCCGCACCGCGCATTTCGCGATTCTGCACGTGCAGGTTGCTGATCAGCTTGTGCGCTCGATCCAGCTTGGACTTGAGATCATCCAGCCTGAACTCCAGATTCTCGCGGTGGGACAGCAGGTCGTCGATATAGGGCTGGTTGGTCTTCTTCCAGTCCGGGTAGTCATCGCCCTCGACCCCGTCGAGGCGGCCCACCAGGTCCAGGCTGTCGCTCATGGCCTGGCCCAGGGGTTCGACATCCGCTTGCCGCGCATCGTCAATCAGGCTGGCCGCGGTCTCGGCCTGGCTACCGAGTGTCAGGGACTCACCGGGCTCGGCGGCCTCCTCGTCCTCGGCCACCGCTACGGGGGGTGGAAAGAGCCGTTGCCAGAGCAGCGTCATGACCAGGGCGATGAGCAATACGTTGGACAGGGTGACCAGCAGGAAACCCCATTCGACGAAGCGCGAGTCGTCCATTCCCTAGCTCAGCAGGAAGGCGATGAAACCGTCGCCGAGTTCGGGAAAGGACAGGCTGAAATCGGCTCGACCGTTGTTTTGGCGCCATAGGCTGTAGAGCTTCTCGAAAGGCTTCTGCACCAGGTGGCTGGTACTGAGCACCAGCGGTGCGCCACCCTTGCCGGCGGAGATCATGCCGTTGAGGTCCGCCAGAAAGGCGGTAGCGTTCTCGTAGATCTCCCGACTCAGGGTCCCGCTGGCGATGGCGGCATGGATGGCGGCGGGAGCAAGGCCCGCGAGGGACCCGCCGAGAATACAGGCCGCATTGAGATCCAGCAGACACACCGCTTCCAGCGCCTTGCTCTGCGGATGGCCATAGATGCCGATCACATAGGGCAAGGCCAGGCGGTCGACCGGAATCGGGGCCATGGGCTCGATCTGGCAAACGATGGACGACCGGCCGAGCAATTGGCGAATACTTTGTGGATCAGGCTTGAAGCGGGTCGGCATCGGCAGGCTCTCGCGACCGGAGGATCCGATGGCCTGTTCGGCACTGGCGCCATCCTGGAGCACCGTGAGCACCGCCTGCTGCAAGGTGTCCTGGGTAAAGGGCTTGGTGACGACGAAGGCCGCGCCATTGCGGTAGGCCTCCTGGATGTTGCGCGCCGAGGACTCGGTGGTGACAAAGCCCACATGGATATCGGCCCCCACCCGCTGGCGGATCGCCTGGAGCAATTCTAGGCCACTCATGCCGGGCATGTGCCAGTCGGTGAGCACCAGATTCGGCGTCCAGTTCTTCAGCAGGACCAGAGCCTCACTACCGGTGGACGCGACCCGCAACTCGATATCCTTGTAGCCCGTACTGACCAGAATGCGCTTGATGATGGTCTGGACCGCTCGACTGTCGTCTACTACGAGGAACTTCATGCTTCATCCCTGAGTTGTGGGCACCCGGCTATCCCTTCTTGGACATACGCCTCGGCTGCAGACTTGAATCACGCGCCCGATCTCATTTGGCCAGTAACAGCCGAACGGCGGGATTCCTGCGATAGCTTGGCATCGGCGCAGGAAAGGCGATCCCCAATGACGGGAAATGGCAATTCCAGCATCGCGCAATACAGCCTTAGAAGCTCTATCTCGCGGGTTTCAACCTTATTATCCGCTTCGACCAGACAGAGCAACCCCTCCAGGACCAGGGTGCGTGCCGCTACGCTGAGCGGGCCTGCTTACGCACCAGCATCACCGCCTGCAACGTCTCACGCTCATGACGTAGAGAGCCTTTACCGCCTCTACCAGATTGGGATCAGGTCGTGGCGGCGCGTCAGCTGGACATCGATCTGGATAAAGGCGCTGCGGCAGGCGTTACGCACCGTGGACAGGGCGCTGTAGAGACAAGCCATGAAGACCGCCGCTCAGCGCGACGGATGCGCTGATTGGGAAGATGGCTGGTGAAGCACCGCCCGGGAAATCACCGGTCAAGGTGCGGATGGCGCGCCCGCGTCGGTCGGATTGCGTGGAGGCGCGTCCGCCTTGCGGCTGTGCTTTACCTCGGCCATCAGGGCATCCCGCTCCTGGCGAATCTGGGCGAGGGTGGTCTGGGTCCGGATCAGCTCCTCTTGCAGGCGCTGGGCCTGGGCCTCGGAGGCGCGCAGCTCGCGATTCTGCGCCCGCAGGCCGGTCACCACCTTGTGCGCGCGGGTGAGCCTCATGACCATGTTGTCCACCTTGAGCTCCAGGGCTTCGCGGTGCGACAGCAATTCCTCGACATAGGGGTCGTCGCTCTTCTTCCACTCGGGATAGTTGGCGTCGTAGACCTCTTCCGGACCTTCGTCGAAGAGATCGACGTTACGGTTCGCAACCGGGGCGGTGCTGGCAGGCAGCTGTGGTGGCGGGGTGTCGGCAGGCAGGTTTTCTACCGCCTCGGGAACAGGCGGCGGCTGTTCCTCGCTGGCGGCCTCGCTCTTGGCCGCGGCGTCGCCGGCAACGTAGCGCTGCCACAGGAGAAACACTACCAGAGCGATCAGCAGGATGTTGCACAGGGTTATGAGGACGAAGCCCCAATCCATCAGCTGTGCATGATTCATCTACCGCTTCCCTCTCTGACGGTGGGTGGGCCTGGTGGCCCATCGAGACCTATCACCTGCCCTGTCGGCGGCTACACCTCGTCCTGCAGCTGATTTGAATACAGCCGTCAGCCGAAAACATCTCTATCAGCCAGGCGGCGCCTGCGCGGGGACGAGGTGCACGCGTCCGCCTGGTGGATCGGGGGACAGACGATCTCTGGACTCTAGCCGCAAGGAAGATGACGGGCAAAAAAAAGCCCGACGGCTGGGCGTCGGGCTTTGGGGCGGCGAGCAGGTTGGGCGTCGCGTCGCTCAGCCCACCCTATGGATTTCGCAGCCCGAGCGGGCGCGCTGCCGAACCGATCTACGCCAGGCTCTTGCTCACCACCTCATAGACATCGCTGGACAGCTCGCCGCTGGCCAGGATGCGCTCCAGTTCGGCGCGCATCAGGGCCTGACGCGCGGGACCGTACTTCTTCCAGCGGGTCAGGGGCGTGAGCAGGCGCGAGGCGATCTGCGGATTGAGCCGGTTGAGGGTGATGATCTGATCGGCCAGGAAGCGGTAGCCGCTGCCATCCTCGGCGTGGAAGTTGACCAGGTTGGCGTTGGCGAAGGCCCCGATCAGCGCCCGCACCTTGTTGGGGTTCTTCAGGGTGAAAACCGGGTTCTCCATCAGCGCCTGGACGCGGGCCAGGCCGCCCGGCAGCGGACTGGAAGCCTGGACGCTGAGCCAGGTGTCCATGACCAGCGGATCAGCCTTGAACTCCTCGTGGAAGCGCGCCAGCACCTCCGCCTTCTCCTGCTCGAAGCCGGAATTGACCAGGGCACTCAGCGCGGCCAGGCGCTCGGTCATGTTGTCGGCGTGCTCGAACTGCTCCAGGGCGGCATCGCGGGCTTCAGGCTCTTCCAGCAGCATCAGATAGCCCAGGGCGGCGTTCTGCAGGCTACGACGCGCGATGTGGTCGGCGCTGGCCTGGTAGGGCGTGGCGCGCGATTCCTCACGAGCGCTGCGGTAGCGCTGCCAGAGCACCTTGCGCAGGGCCTCGGCGATGGCACGGCGGGCCTGGCGACGAGCGCCGTGGATGGCCCCCGGATCGGCCTGCTCGGACAGCTCCACCAGGTAGGCCTCGGACGGCAGCGACAGCATCTCGGCGACCATGGCCGGATCGAGGGACTCGTCCGCCGCCACGGTGCGCAGGGCCTCCACCAGACGGGTGTCCAGCGGCTGGCCGGCGATCATCTCCTGCAGCACCTGCACCGCCAGTTGCTGGCCAGCATCCCAGCGATTGAAGCCGTCGCTGTCATGCTGCATGAGGAAGGTCAGCTGCTCGCGGCTGTAGGGGAAGCTGAGCTTGACCGGCGCGGAGAAGCCACGCAGCAGCGAAGGCAGCGGCTGCTCGGGCACGTCGACGAAGGTGAAGGTCTGCTCGGCCTGGGTGACCGACAACACCCGGTCGGTGCCCTGGGCGGCGGCTTCGCCTTCCAGGCGCAGGGGCAGCTCGCGACCCTGACCATCCAGCAGGCCCAGCTGGACCGGGATGACGAAGGGCTCCTTGGTCGGCTGGCCCGGAGTGGGCGGACAGCTCTGGCGGAAAGTCAGGCGATAGGTCTTGGCCGCCGCATCGTACTGCTCGCTGACCGCCAGGCGCGGCGTGCCGGACTGGCTGTACCAGCGCTTGAACTGGCTGAAGTCGGCGCCATTGGCGTCTTCCAGCGCCTTGACGAAATCATCGCAGGTCACCGCCTGGCCATCGTGACGCTCGAAGTAGAGATCGGTGCCCTTGCGGAAGCCATCGGGGCCCAACAGGGTGTGCAGCATCCGCACCACCTCGGCGCCCTTCTCGTACACCGTCAGGGTGTAGAAGTTGGAGATCTCGATGAAGTGATCCGGACGCACCGGGTGGGCCATGGGACCGGCGTCCTCGGCGAACTGGTTGGTGCGCAGGAAGGCCACGTCCTCGATGCGCTTGACCGTCGGCGAATTCATGTCGGAGCTGAAGCCGGCATCACGGAACACGGTGAAGCCTTCCTTGAGCGACAGCTGGAACCAGTCGCGGCAGGTCACACGGTTGCCCGACCAGTTATGGAAGTACTCGTGGGCGACGATGGCCTCGACGCGCTGGTGAGCGGCGTCGGTGGCGGTGCGCGGGCTGGCCAGCACGGCGCTGGAGTTGAAGATGTTGAGCCCCTTGTTTTCCATGGCGCCCATGTTGAAGTCGTTCACCGCCACGATCATGAAGATGTCCAGATCGTATTCGCGGCCATAGGCCTCTTCGTCCCAGCGCATGGATTTCTTCAGGCTGTCCATGGCGTGCTGCAGCTTGCCGATGTTTTCCGGCTCGACATAGATACGCAGGGCCACGTCGCGGCCGCTGCCGGTGCGGTAGCTGTCTTCCACGCACCAGAGGTCACCGGCCACGAGGGCGAACAGATAGGCCGGCTTGGGGAAAGGATCTTCCCAGGTGGCCCAGTGCCGACCACCCTCGGTGTCACCGCTGGCCACGGGGTTGCCATTGGAGAGCAGGATCGGGTACTTGGCCTTGTCGGCCTCCACCGTGGTGGTGAAGACGCTCATCACGTCCGGGCGATCCAGGTAGTAGGTGATCTTGCGGAAGCCCTCGGCCTCGCACTGGGTGCAGAACATCTTGCCGGAGACGTACAGCCCTTCCAGGGCGGTGTTGCTTTCCGGATGGATGCGCACCGAGGTCTTGAGCACGAAGGCCTCGCCCTGCGGCTGCAGGGTCAGGCTGCCCGCCTCGACCTGGTAATCGCCTGCGGCCAAGGCCTGATCGTCCAGCGCGACCGCCAGCAATTCCAGCTCCTCGCCGTGCAGCACCAGCGGCGGCAAGCCGGCGCCACGCGCCGGATTACGCTGCAGGCGCAGCTCGGCGTGCACCAGGGTCTGGTCGTCGTGCAGCTCGAAGCGCAGGCGGGTTTCCTCGATGAGGTACTCGGGCGCCTGGTAGTCCTTGAGGTAGATGGTCTGGGGCTGGTCGGTGCGCATGGGTTTACATCCTTACTCGGAAACGGACACGGCCAGCTGATAGGCCGTGTACTTGCGAATGTTGATCACGCCGGTGTCGAACATCAGGTATTGACCCTTGATGCCCAGCAGCGTGCCTTCCACCACAGGCGTCTTTTCCAGGTCATGACTGACCACCTTGGTGGGATAGACCGTGACCGGATAATGGATCTCGATGGGCGCCATGTCGACCACCGGCTGGATCGCCTGCAGGCCGAAACGGCCCTGGAGATCGTCCAGGCCCTGGGCGCAGGCATCGAAGATGCGCTCGCGTACCGCCACCAGGTCTTCCGGCGCGGCGACGCCCTTGAGCATGGCGCGCCAGTTGGTGCGGTCGCCCACCTGGCTACGCAACACGTCCTCCACCAGGCCGGATTGCTGCCGGGTGGCGACCCTCAGGATCGGCAGCGCCTGGTAGGCGCCCTGGTCGATCCAGCGGGTGGGCAGCTGGGTGGCGCGGGTGATGCCTACCTTGAGGCCCGAGGAATTGGCCAGATAGACCACGTGGGGCACCATGCAGTGGGCTTCGCCCCACTCCGGCTGGCGGCAGGTACCGTGCTCGTAGTGGCACTTTTCCGGACTGACGATGCAGCTGTCGCACTGGGCCAGAGCAGTGAAGCAGGGATAGCAGTAGCCCTGGCTGAAGCTCTTGCGGGTCTTGCGACCGCAATGGGTGCAATGGATGGCGCCCAGGTATTCGAGGCGCACGCGGCGGCCGATCAGCGGGTTGACCGGCACCTCGCGCTCATCGAGGCGGAAGGCATAGTTGACGGGGTCGGCCAGGGTCACGGCCATCTTGCGCAGGGCGCCACGGCCCAGTTCGGTCATCACGGTGGTGCTTCTCGGTTTCTAAGAGCCCGCTCAACGTCTCGCGAGCTAGCGACAAACAAGGCGAAAAGGCCTGAGGAAGCGGAGTTTACGAATGGTAAATGAGCATTCCGAAGGCCTTTTCAACGCCGTTTGGCCGACGCGCAGCAGACGTTGGGCGGGCTCTGATAAAGACGCGAAGTGCCTCTTCTGGCGAAGGGCACCTCGTCGGGTAGGGCGTGGCCGATCAGTGAATGGCGTCGGACTTGAACAGGATGTTCTCGATGGGCACCGACTTGGAGGCGCATTCCTGGGGGCCCATGTAACCGGTCCGCTGGTCTTCGGGCAGGTGCTTGGCCTCGTAGGCGATCACTGCCTGCAGACAGAGCTCGACCTGGTCACGACTGAGTTTGCGGCCGTCGGGCCACTTGCCGATCTCCACGGCCAGCTTCAGGCCGTCGTAGATATCGGGGGTGATGTTTTCCAGCATCTGGGCGAAGGATGTCGACATGGGTCGCTCCGGACTCTAGTGAACCGCCAGTTTACCGGCCTGCCCGCCGCGGTGCACCTGGCCTGGCTCAATGGCGGTCATAGGCCCTACCGTGCGAACGGATCGCGGCCATGGGCCGCTCCTACAACTGGCCTGAGTGGTAATGGCCGCGATGATCCCGAGCTCCCTCTTTACCTGCAGGCGTGGTCGCATCGGCGGATCGCCATCGCTACGGGCTGGCTGTGCTGCCCAGCATGCGACACGCTGAACCCTGGCACATGACCGCTATCAGAGCAGGGAGCTTTTTCTGGAGACGTCATGCCTGCCTATCACCCCCTCATCCTCGCCGGAGTCGAACTCTGGCTGCTCGCGGAAAAGGCGATCTATTGGCCAGCGCGCCAGGCGCTGCTGGTAGCGGACATCCACTTCGGCAAGGCCGCCGCCTTTCGGGCGCTGGGTCAGCCTGTGCCCCATGGCACCACGGCGGGCAACATCGCCCGGCTGGATGCCCTGCTGGCGCGCTACGACTGTCGCGAGATCATCTTCCTGGGCGACTTCCTGCATGCTCCGGAATCCCGCGCGCCCCTGACCCTGGACACCCTGGCGCGCTGGCGCGAGCGCCAGGCCGCGCTGCGCCTGCTGCTGATCCGCGGCAACCATGACCGACGTGCCGGGGATCCCCCGGGGAATCTGGGCATCGAGGTGGTGGGTGAGCCATTGGAGCTGGAGGGTCTGTCGCTGCAGCACGAACCCGATCCTCATCCGTACCTGCCTGTATTGGCCGGGCACATCCATCCGGCGTTTCGGCTGCACGGCCGGGGGCGGCAGGCACTGCGTCTGCCCTGCTTCTGTCTGGAAAATGATGAGGTGCTTATCCTGCCGGCCTTTGGTGACTTTACCGGTGGACACCTGCTGGCGCCCGACCCAGCGCGGCGGATCTTCGTGGTGGGTGATGGCGGTATCTGGCCCTTGCGCTAGAGCCAGATACCTTGGGAATCAGCCTTCTTCGGTGATCCCGGTGATGGTGATGCCATGGCGCTCCAGCAGGGCTACCGTGGGTTCGTCGTAATCCCGCGGTACTTCGCTGTCGTCGTACTCTTCCAGGGCATCGTCACGCACGATCTGGGCGACGCGTTCCATGTCCGGCTTCTGATCGGCTTCGGTGGAAACCACCGAGGTGTTGCCGTCACTGTTGCTGTAGGCAATCTTCCACTTCGACATCTTCACGCTCCTCTCACAGGAAAAAGGCTATCCAGGGTTTAGAGGGCCAGATCCGGGAGAATTCGCCCTAACGCGGACGAAAGACGATATCGAGTAGCCCGGCCAGGGCACCGTCGGCGCAATCTGCCTGGGCGAGCGCTTCGCGTGCCTGCCTGAGATGGCTCTGCAGCTGGCGCTGGGCATGATCGCGACCCAGCAGGCTGACCAGGGTGGATTTGTCACCATCCTTGTCAGCGTCCTTGCCCAGGCCCTTGCCATCATCGAGGTCGTCGAGCAACTGGAAGGCCAGACCCAGCTGGCAGGCAAAGACCTGAAACGCCTCGCGCTGCTGCGGGGAAGTGACCAGGGTCGCGCTGGCCATGCCCATGGCGGCGGAAAACAGCGCGCCGGTCTTGAGCTGGTTGGTGAGGGCGATGGCATCGGCCGGGCGGGCCTGCCGTCCGCCATGCAGATCGTGGTACTGGCCACAGACCAGACCAGCCGTGCCAACGGCATCCGCCAACTGGCAGACCATCTGGGTGCGGGTCTCCGCCGGCACCGCTGCCAGGCCGGCGACCAGGCGCAGGGCATGGCTGAGCAGGGCCACTGCCGCCAGCATGGCGACGTCTTCACCGAACTGTACATGCAGGGTCGGCCGGCCACGGCGCAGCCGGGCATCGTCCATGCAGGGCATGTCGTCGAGGAACAGCGAGGCCGCGTGGACCATCTCCACCGCACAGCCCAGGTCGAGCACGGCCTCGTCGGGCTGGCCCAGGTCGTCGGCCGCCAGGACCATCAGCAGCGGACGCAACCGCTTGCCGGGCGCCATGACGCCACTACGGATGGCCTCGGCGACCGGATCATCACCGGCCGGCAACAGTACTGCCAGACGCTCGTCGATACGGGTACGCTGCCCTTGGAGCGTAGCGGCAAAATTGTCTGTCGCGTTCGGCACTAATACGGTCGCCATGAGTCGAGATACTCCATATGTGGAACCGACGAACGGTCGCACCTCGGTGGATTCGGTCTTCGCAAAGCGAACCCGTCGTCCCCTACCAGACCACAACGACCGACGAAAGGTCATTCAGGGCGGACTCTAGAAGACATGGTGGATTGGGAACTGGCAAGCCGCAAGAACGATCATCTGGACATCGTGCTGGATCCCCACAAGGCCCGCAGCGCCGTCACCACGGGCTTGGAGGCCTTTCGCTTCACCCATGACGCCCTGCCCGAACTGAATCTCGACGACGTCGACCTGGCCACGCGCCTGTTCGACCGTCCGCTGGCAGCGCCCCTGCTCATCAGCTCCATGACCGGCGGTCCAGAGCGGGCGGCGCTGATCAATCGGCATCTGGCCGAAGCGGCCCAGGCCCTGGGTATCGCCCTGGCCGTCGGCTCCCAGCGCATCGCCCTGCAGCAAGGGGGCGACCAGGGCCTGACCGGTGAATTGCGCCGCCTGGCGCCGGACGTACCGCTGCTGGCCAATTTCGGCGCCGCGCAGCTGGTGGCCGGCTATGGCCTCACCGAGGCGCGCCGTGCGGTGGAGATGATCGAGGCAGACGCCTTGATCGTGCATCTCAATCCGCTGCAGGAAGCCGTACAGGCCGGTGGTGATCGCACCTGGCGGGGCATTCTCGCCGCCCTGGAAAACCTGGTTACACATCTGGCCGTACCGGTCGTCGTCAAGGAAGTGGGCGCCGGGCTCTCCGGTCGCGTTGCTCGGCAGCTGATCGACGTGGGCGTAGCCGTGCTGGACGTAGCGGGCGCGGGCGGGACCAGCTGGGCTGCCGTGGAAGCCGAGCGCGCCCGTGACGCGCAGCAGCGTGCCATCGCCCGAGCCTTCGCCGACTGGGGCATCCCCACCGCCGAAAGCCTGCGTCAGGTACGCACCGCCTGCCCGCAAGCGACGGTGATCGCCTCGGGCGGCATCCGCGACGGCATCGACGTGGCCAAGGCCATTCGCCTCGGCGCAGACCTCGCGGGCCAGGCGGCGGCCGCCCTCCCCGGTGCCACCGAGTCGACCGAGGCGGTGATCGCGCATTTCCAGGTGGTAATCGAGCAGCTGCGCATCGCCTGCTTCTGCACCGGTTCGGCCGATCTGGCGCAGTTGCGCCAGGCCGAGCTGCTGGACGCCACCTCGGCCCGGTGCCCATAGTGGCCGATACCGGACCGGACGCCGCCATGCATGTCGCCCTGATCTCGCCGCCGCTGCCGAGCCACCTGTCCACCCATCTGGTGCTGGGCGAGGCGCTGGTCGCGCTTGGCCATCGGGTCACCCTGTTGCACCAGGTGGAGGTCGGCGACCGGCCGCTTCCGGCCGGGATCGACTTCCAGGCCATAGGCGCGACCAGCCATCCGCGTGGCAGCCTGGGCCCCTTGCTCGCCCGTACCGCCAGCAGCAAGCCCTGGTCGGTGTTCGGGGTGATCGCCGACATGGCACGCAACACCGAACTGTTCTGCCGCGAAGGCGCGACCGCCCTGCGTGACCTGGGCGTCGACTGTCTCATCGCCGACCAGATGGAGCCGGCCGGCGGCCTGCTCGGGGACCATCTCGGGCTGCCCTACGCCTCGCTGGCCTGCGCCGTGCCGATGAATCGCGAACCTCATCTGCCGCTGCCCACCCTGCCCTTCGCCTATCCTGGCAGCGAGCGGGAGCGGCAGATCGTCCAGGGCGCCACCCAGGTGTTCGACCTGATCATGCGTGGTCAGGGCAAGGTGATCCAGCGCCAGGCCCAGGCTTTCGGTCTTGGCGAGCGGCGTACCCTGGATGACTGCTTCTCGCCCTATCTGCAGCTGAGCCAGTGCCTGCCGGGCTTCGACTTTCCCCGCCGTGCGCCGCCGCCCCACTTCCACGAGGTGGGTCCGCTGCGTCCGCCAACGGCCCGCGAGCAACGCCTGGCGCTGGAGATCGATCCGCGCCGCCCCTTCGTCTTCGCCTCCTTCGGCACGCTGCAGGGCGGACGGCTACCGCTGTTCCGCCGCGTCGCCCAGGCCTGTCGCCAGCTGGACGTTCAGGTGCTGATCGCCCACTGCGGGCGGCTGGATGGCACCGCCGAGCGCCGCCTGCTGGACGATGGCGCCACCTGGGTCACCGACTTCGCGCCCCAGGAAGCCGCCATTGCCCGCGCCGATGCCGTCATTACCCATGGCGGTTTCAATACCGTGCTGGACGCCCTGGCGGCCGGCAAACCCATGCTGGCCCTGCCCATGGTCTTCGATCAGCCGGGCATCGCCCGGCGCCTGGAACGGGTCGGCGCCGGCCTTTGCCTGGCGCCGCGGCTGGCCAGCAAGGCGCGCCTCGCCCAGACCCTTGGCGCGGTCCTGGCCGATCCCAGCTATCGCCGGGCGGCCGAACGCTTCGTGCCCATCGCGGCGACAGCCGGGGGTGCCACCGCCGCCGCACGGTTGGTGGATGGGCTGGCCCAGGGAGGACTGCATCATGCGTCCTGACCTGCTGATCGTCGGGGGTGGCCTGGCCGGGGGACTGCTCGCCCTGCGCCTGGCCGAGACCCGCCCTGAGCTGGACTGGCGCCTGGTGGAGGCCGGCCCGCGACTGGGTGGCAATCACACCTGGTCCTTCCACGAGCCAGATCTCACCGCGCCCCAGCATGCCTGGATCGCGCCCCTGGTCGCTCACCGCTGGCCGGGCTACGAGGTGCGCTTCCCCGAGCGGCAGCGGCAGCTCGGTAGCGGCTATGCCAGCATCAGCGCCAAGCGCTTCCATGAGGTGCTGAGCGCGCGCCTGCCAGCCGAGCGCCTGTTGCTGGGCCGCGAGGTGTTGCGGCTGCAGGACGACGGCGTGGTCTTCGCCGATGGCTACACCCTGGCCGCCGGCGCAGTGATCGACGCCCGGGGGCCGCGACCCGATCCGGCGCTCTGGCTCGGCTATCAGAAATTTCTCGGCCAGGAGGTGCGTCTTACCCACCCCCACGGCCTTGCCGAACCCATCGTGATGGACGCCACCGTCGATCAGCTGGACGGCTATCGCTTCGTCTACAGTCTGCCGCTGGCCCCGGATCGCCTGCTGATCGAAGACACCTACTACGCCGACGGCGAAAGCCTTCCCGTCGAACGTCTGCGCCAGCACCTGGCCGACTACGCCCGCCAGCAGGAATGGGAAATCGCCGAGGTGCTGCGCGAGGAACAGGGCGTGCTGCCCATCACCCTGGGCGGTGATCTCGATCGCTATTGGAACAACGTCACCGCAGGAGCGCCGATTGGCCTGGCTGCGGGGCTGTTCCATCCCACCACCGGCTACTCGCTGCCCGAAGCGGTGCGCCTGGCGGAGCACCTGGCCGCCCAGCCCTTCACCTCCAGTGCGTCGCTGCGCGATATCCTGCGGGACTATGCCCGGGGCCGCTGGCAGGGCCAGGGCTTTTTCCGCCTGCTCAACCGCATGCTCTTTCTCGCTGGCCGCCCCGAACACCGGGTGCGTGTCATGCAAAGGTTCTACGGCCTCGGCGAACCGCTGATCCAGCGGTTCTACGCCGGCCGCCTTACCGCCTTCGATCGCCTGCGCATCCTTTCCGGCAAACCGCCGGTACCGCTGAAACCGGCACTGGATGCTGCGCTGGCGCGTCCCCCTCAGTCCAAGGAAGCACCATGACCCAAGGTAACGTGCCCAAGCGGGCCATCGTCATCGGCGCCGGCTTTGGCGGTATCGCCCTGGCGATCCGCCTGCAGTCGGCCGGCATCGCCACCACCCTCATCGAGGGTCGCGACAAGCCCGGTGGCCGTGCCTACGTCTATGAGGACGCGGGCTTCACCTTCGATGCCGGCCCCACCGTCATCACCGATCCCTCGGCGCTCGAGGAGCTGTTCGCCCTCAGTGGTCGGCGGATGAGCGACTATGTGGAGCTCCTCCCGGTCAGCCCCTTCTACCAGCTGTGCTGGGAAGACGGCACCCGTTTCGACTACGTCAACGACCAAGCCCGGCTGGACGAACAGATCCGCGCCCTGGAACCGGACGACGTGGCCGGCTACCAGCGCTTTCTCGCCTATTCCCAGGCGGTATTCGAGGAAGGCTATATCCGCCTGGGCGCCAAGCCCTTCCTCAAGGTGAGCGACATGCTCGCCGCCGGACCCAAGCTGCTCCAGCTCAGTGCCTGGCGCAGCGTCTACGCCCAGGTGTCGCGTTTCGTGAAGAGCGAAAAACTGCGCCAGGCGCTGTCGTTCCATACCCTGCTGGTGGGCGGCAATCCCTTCGCCACCTCCTCGATCTATGCGCTGATCCACGCGCTGGAGCGCAAGTGGGGCGTCTGGTTCGCCAAGGGCGGTACCCATCAACTGGTCCTGGGTCTGCTGAAGCTCTTTACCGATCTCGGCGGCGAAGTACGGCTGAACGCGCCGGTGGAACGCATCCTCACCGAAGGCAATCGCGCCACCGGCGTCTGCCTGGCCGATGGCAGCCAGATCGAGGCCGACCTGGTGGCTTCCAACGCCGACGTGGTGCATACCTATCGCAAGCTGCTCGGTCACCACACCCATGGCGTGGTCGAGAGCAACCGCCTCAAGCGCAAGAGACACAGCATGTCGCTGTTCGTCATCCACTTCGGCCTGAGCCGGCCGCCGGTGGGCCTCGAACACCACATGGTCTGCTTCGGCCAGCGCTATCGCGGCCTCATCGACGAGCTGTTCAAGGGCCCCGGCGTACCGGACGACTTCTCGCTCTATTTGCACTCGCCCTGCGTCACCGACCCCTCGCTGGCGCCACCCGGCCAGAGTGCCCACTACGTGCTGGCGCCGGTACCACACCTGGGCAATGCCGACGTCGACTGGAGCGTGGAAGGCCCGCGCCTGCGCGACAAGATCCTCGCCTACCTGGAAGAGCGCTACATGCCGGGGCTGCGTGAGCACCTGGTCACCTCGCGCATCTTCACCCCCGCCGATTTCCACCAGGAGCTGAACGCCTACCACGGCTCGGCCTTCTCCCTGGAGCCCATCCTCACCCAGAGCGCCTGGTTCCGGCCGCACAATCGCGATAGTGTCATTCCCAACCTCTATCTGGTCGGCGCGGGGACCCATCCCGGTGCCGGCGTTCCGGGCGTGGTGGGCTCAGCCAAGGCCACCGCCAGCGTCATCCTCGAGGAGCACGGTTAGCCATGACTGCCACCCATGACGTCGTCGATCACGCCGAACAGAGCATTGCCGTCGGCTCCAAGAGCTTTTCCGCCGCCGCCAAGCTGTTCGCGCCAGAGACCCGCGAGAGCGCGGTGCTGCTGTATGCCTGGTGCCGCCATTGCGACGATGTCATTGACGGCCAGGAGCTGGGCCATGGCCAGGTCGAGGGCGACCGCCTGGGTGGCCAAGAGCGTCTGGCCGAGCTGGAACGGCTGACCCGCGCGGCCTACGGCGATGAGTCGCTGCGGGATCCGGCTTTCGCTGCCTTCCAACGGGTGGTCAAGCGCCACGGCATTCCCCTGGCGCTGCCGCTGGACCACCTGGCCGGCTTTCGCATGGATGTCGAGGAACGCGTCTATGTGGAGCTGGAAGACACCCTGGAGTACTGCTACCACGTCGCTGGCGTGGTGGGCGTGATGATGGCGCGGATCATGGGCGCCGAAGACGAGGAGACCCTGGATCGCGCCTGCGACCTGGGCATGGCCTTCCAGCTCACCAACATCGCCCGCGACATCGTCGAGGATGCCCGTATCGGGCGTATCTACCTGCCGCGCCTATGGCTCGACGAGCTGGGCGTCCCCGCTGCCGAACTGGCCGAACCCCAGCATCGCGATGCCGTGGCGCAACTGGCCGAGCGTCTGGTGCGCCTGGCCGAGCCCTACTACGACTCGGCGCGCCAGGGCATTGCCGCCCTGCCCCTGCGCTCGGCCTGGGCCATTGCCACCGCGCGGGGCGTCTATCGCGAGATCGGCGTGCAGGTGCTGCAACTGGGCGCCCACGCCTGGGATCAGCGCGTCAGCACCAGCACCGCCGACAAGCTGCGCCTGGTCTGCCGCGGCGCTGCCCGCGCCATGCTCTCGCGGCACCAGCGCAACGAGGCGCGCCCGGCCACGCTCTGGACCCGCCCGCGCCGCTGACGCCCGCCATAGAGCGGCGGTCACATTTGCGTGCATCTCGGGGATGACCAACGGCAAACTTTTATGCGATAAACGGGTCGGATTAAAGCGACCCCTCGCGGGCCGCGGATGGATGGATGCCTGAGCCAGAGCGCTGCATCCGGTAGTCAGCCTACGAGTATGGGATTTGCACATGCACAAGACGGAAACGGCTGTTTCACACGATCGCTTCGCTGCCTCCTCGTCACTACTTGCCCTTGGCCTTTCCGCTAACGCGCAGTCCGGTTACAAGCCCGAATTCTTCACCGCCACCCAGTGGCGTACCCTGGTCGCGCTCTGCGCGCATCTGCGGGCCGACAGCGAACAGGCCGATACCCGCCTGCCCGAATTCATCGACCGCCACATGCTCACGCCCTATGCCCATGGCGATAGACCCAACATCATCGATCCCTTCGACGATCAGGCACAGGTGCAACAGGGCGCCAATCTGCGCGACCTGCTGCGTGATGGCCTGACCGTGGTGGATGCCTACTGCACCGAGCGTCTCGGCGCGGGTTTCGCTGACCTGGCCGCGGGTGAACAGGCTCAGGTGGTCACCGCCGCCGAGGCTGGGACCCTGAACCCGCCCGCCAAGGAATTCATCGATCTGCTGCGCAACGAAAGCGAGCGCAGCCAGTATGCGCACTCGCTGTTTGCCGCCTACGACACCCCCGCCGTCGCCTGATACCCCACTGCGCCTCCCTCGGAGGCGCAGCCCTCTCCTACTCCACGCCCTCTTCAGCCTGATCCCGCGCCTTGCGTTCGCGCGAGGAATTCAGCGCGCCACCGTGTATCTCGCGCAGCTGCTGCTTGAGTTTCTGCGTAGTCGGTGCCAGCAGGAAGCCGAAGGACACGCAGCCCTCTCGACCATCCACCGCATGGTGCATGCGATGCGCCTGATAGAGGCGCTTCAGGTAGCCATTGCGCGGGACGTAGCGAAATGGCCAGCGCTGATGCACCAGGCCATCGTGGGCGATGAAGTACAGCAGGCCGTAGAGCGTCATGCCGGCGCCGATCCATTGCAGGCGCCAGTAGCCGGCATTGCCGAGAGCGATCAGCAGGATGGCGAGGCCGGCGAAGACGATGGCATAGAGGTCGTTCTTCTCGAACCAACCCGTGCGCGGGCGATGGTGGGATTCATGCCAGCCCCACCCCCAGCCGTGCATGATGTACTTGTGCGACCACCAGGCGAAGGCTTCCATACCCGCCACGGTCGCCAGCACGATTCCCGCATTGATCAGTAATTCCAACGTTACCTCCGCAGCCACCTGCTTGGAAGCTGCTCACAATCTGCTGCGCGTCGGCCAAACCGTGTTGAAAATGCCCTGGAGGGCCAGCCCCGTCGGAATGCTCATTTACCATTCGTAAACTCCGCTTCCTCAGGCATTTTCGCCTTGTTTGTCTCTAGCTCGCGAGCTCGTGAACACCTTCTTAGGACGTCGCTGCCGGTTCGGCTAGCGTGCCGGCAGTCTCGCCCAGCAGGGGCGAATCCACCGGTAGACAGACCTGCAGGATACCCGGACGCACCTCGAATCTCACCCGGTCGCGCTTGACCGGTTCGCCGTCGAGGTTCATGTCCAGGCCTTCGGCGGCCTCCAGCTCCACCCAGGGCAGGCGCGCACGCACGAACATCTCCTCGGTGCTGAACCCCTTGCTGAGGAACTCGCCAAGGGTGCCGAGCACGTCCTGGGAGGCCGGCAGGATGCCGATATCGAGCAGGCCATCGTTGACCACGGCCGTGGGACAGAGCACATGACCACCGCCCGCCTGGCGGCCGTTGCCGATGCCAAGGGCGAGGAACTCGCCTTCCCACTCGAACCCCGGACCACGGAAATGGCCGTGGGCCGAATGCACCTCGGCGAAGCGGGTCAGGCCGGTGAGCAGATAGGCCGCCCCGCCGAGCAGGCGTTTGAGTTCGCCCGGAGTATTGGCGGTGACCTGGGAGCCGAAGCCGCCAGTGGCCATGTTGAGGAACAGCTGACCATCGGCTGCCACCAGGTCGATGGCGCTGGTCGGGCCATCGAGCAGCGCCAGGGCGGCCGCGGGCTCTACCGGCACGCCGGCGGCGCGGGCGAAATCATTGGCGGTGCCCAGCGGCAGCAGACCGAGGCGCGCCTGGCTGTGGTTCTGCGCCATGGCTTCGGCCACCGCGCGCAGGGTGCCGTCACCGCCCGCCGCCACCAGGGTGCCGTAGCCCTCGCGGGTCGCCTGCTCGACGAAGCGCGCGGCGTCGTCTTCTTCCCAGGTCACTCGCACATCGATGCGATGGCCGGCGGCGCGCCGTTCGAGGATCGCCTCCCGGACCTCCTCGTTGCCGGTTTCCTTGCCATTGAGAATGACCAGGGCTGCGTCAGCCAGGGTGCCTGTCGTCGTCATGTCTGTCGTCCAAGGTTGGCTCTGCGCGGCGAGATGCCGCGTCAGGTGCCGGGCAGTGCCCGGCGAGCGAATCTGGAGACTAGGACTGTGGCCCAACGGCCACGTTCAGTCGCGACCTCCGGCTTGCTACGCCTTGAGCAATTCGGCCAGCGGGATGAAGCGCACCGGATCGCCCTCGGCGAAGGTACGGTCCTCGCGGAGCTCTACCAGACCATGGGCCCAGGCCGCGGTTTGCAGCACGTTGGAGCCCTGGTTGCGGTGAGGTACCGCCCGGCCATTCTCCAGCCGCGCGCGCTGGTATTCGCGACGCGCACCCGCCCGTGGCCAGTCGAAACCAGCCGGCACCTCGACACTCAAGGGCGCCACGTCGATCTTGCCGGCCCGGCGCAGCAGATAGGGCCGCGCCAGCAGACCGAAGGTCACCAGCGTCGAGGCCGGATTGCCCGGCAGCCCGATCAGGGGGATACCCCGGAAGCGTCCGCAGGTCAGTGGCTTGCCTGGTTTGAGCGCCAGCTTCCACAGCGTCAGCTCGCCCTCTTCGCGCAGGGCCTGGCCGAGATAATCGGCCTCACCGACGGAGACGCCACCAGTGGAGAGGATCAGGTCGGCCTGCAGCGAGCCCAGGCGCTTGCGGGTCTCGGCGAGGTCATCCGGCAGGATGCCCTGGTCCGACACCTCGCACCCCAGCCGCCGTAGCCAGCTGATCAGCAAGGCGCGATTGCTGTTGTAGATCTGCCCCGGCCCGAGTGGCTGGCCAGGCGCGACGAGTTCGTCACCGGTGGACAGCACCGCGACCTTGAGCCGTCGATGGACTTCGAGCTGGGCACGCCCCAGCGAGGCGGCGACGCCCAGCTCCACCGGGCCCAGGACGGTCCCGGCCGACAGCACCTCGTCACCCACCTTGACCTCGTTGCCGCGGCGGCGGATGTTGCGGCCCGGCCGCAGCATCTCGACGAAGCGCACCCGACCGTCGTCGAGGACCTCGGCGTTTTCCTGCATTTCCACGCAGTCGGCACCGGCGGGCACCGGCGCGCCGGTAAAGATCCGTGCGCAGGTTCCCGGCTCCAGGGGCGCAGGCGCCTGGCCGGCGAAGATGCGCTGGGAAACCCGTAGCGGCTCGCCCTGCCAGTCATCCAGCCGCAGGGCATAGCCGTCCATGGCGCTGTTGTCCCACGGCGGCAGATCCAGATCGGCGATCAGCGGGGCGGCCAGGATACGGCTGTCAGCGTCTCCCAGGGCCACGCGCTCCTGGGGCAAGGGGCCGTCTTCGGCCGCCATGGCCAGCAGACGGGCCAGGGCTTCTTCCAGCGACAGCAGGCTCATCCGCGCGGCCCGCAGGGTTCGGCCTGCTTGAGATGCGGCACGAAGTTGCAGGGTCGATGGCGGTTGTCCAGCTGCTCGGCGAGGATGCCGTCCCAGGCAGTGCGGCAGGCATTGGTCGAGCCCGGCAGGCAGCAGACCAGGGTGCCGTTGGCGAGACCCGCCAGGGCGCGGGACTGCACGGTGGAGGTGCCGATGTCGGCCACGGAGATCTGGCGGAACAGCTCGCCGAAGCCATCCACCTGCTTGTCCAGCAGGCAGGCCACGGCTTCCGGGGTGCTGTCGCGACCGGTAAAACCGGTGCCGCCAGTGATGAGCACCACCTGCACCTGGTCTTCGGCGATCCATTGGGCGACCTGGGCGCGGATCTTGTAGAGGTCATCCTTGAGCAGCACGCGGGCGGCGAGGAAATGCCCGGCGGACTCCAGGCGGTCGACGAACAGCTGACCAGAGGTGTCGTTGTCGAAGGTCCGGGTGTCACTGACCGTCAGCACGGCAATGTTCAGCGGTACGAAAACCGCCTCGGCTTTGTGGCTCATCTGCTTGGGTTTCCGAAGTATGCGAGGGAAGAAGGCGTGCAGCGAGAGACCGCTGGACGGGCAGCGGGTTTCCCGGGGGTGGTGAGCGGCGGGCTGGCGACCGCCAGAGGGCGACCGCGCCCACAGAAAGAGGCACTGTCGGCCACGGTCAACGGAAAGGTCCGGGAGGGCTGCATCACCACAGCCTAGAGGAAAAGCCGACGCCCCTTCAACCAGAAGGGTGCGTCTCTGGCCCTGGCCTAGCGCTTGCGCTGCTCGCCTTCGGCGTGGGTGTCCCACTTGATGGGGCGCGGATCGGCGATGTCGTTGGTGTCCTGGCTGAAGCGGCCGTATTGCGGCGCGATGTCCGGATCCTCTTCCCAGGTCGCCTGCTGCTTGAAGGTGCCGGCCTTGCGATCGAACTTGAGGAAGTGCCGGGCCGTCTTGCCGCCCCAGTCCGCGGACGGCAGCGAGATGAAATCCACCTGGTACTGGTCATCGGTCAGCTTGCCGTGCACCACGTAGACGCCGTAGTGCTCCTCGCCCGGGGAGATGATCTTGTAGACGCCGTTGTCGTAGTAATAGAGGGTGGCGTCGGGATAGGGCTTCTTCTCGTAGAGCTTTTCGTAGAACAGCTTTTGCCGGATGGTCGGCTGGCCAAAGGTGACCTTGACCGAGGGCGGTTCACCACCGCCGGCGCCGAAGGCGGGCAGCGCCGCCATGGCCAGGACGGATAACAGCATCGTCTTCATCGTTTCCAAACTCCTTTTGGGCGGGAACTCCCGCCCGCTGTGCGAATGGGATAAAAGGTGTCTAGCACGCCACTTTCCAACGGGCGCGCCCGAGTCTAGCCCAGCGCCCGAACCAGGCCAACCCGCGTTCTTGACGGGGCCGCTGGCGAAACTCGGCTAGGATGGTCGCCCGATTTCCCTTCCGGCCAGCGCGCCAACGCCCACCCGAGGTCCCCTGCATGTCACTCCTGCCCGCCTCCATCCTCATCCTTGCCGGCGGCCGTGGGCAGCGCATGGGTGGACGCGACAAGGGCCTGGTGGAATGGCAGGGCCAGCCGCTGGTGGCCCATGTTCAGGCCGCGGTGCGCTCGCTCACCGACGATCTGGTGATCTCCTGCAATCGCAATGCAGCGTGCTATGCCCAGTGGGCGGACCAGGTGGTGGCCGATGAAGAGCCCGACTTTCCGGGCCCCCTGGCCGGCATCCTCGCTGGCCTCGCCGTGGCGCGCCACGACTGGGTGCTGCTGCTGCCCTGCGATGCGCCGCGTCTCGATGCCCCCCTTGCCCACCAGCTGCTGGCGGCAGCGCAGGCGACCCAGGGGCCGGTCATGGCGCGCCAGGACGGCTATTGGCAGCCCCTGTTCACCGCCCTCCCCCGACACCTGCTGCCCGCGCTGCGCCAGGCCTGGGCTCAGGGCGAGCGCAGCCCGCGTGGGGCGCTGCTGTCCCTCGGCCTGACCGGCGTGGAGTTTGCCGAGGACGATGCCCGCCTCGCCAACTTCAACGATCCCACGGCGCTGCAACAGCCGGGGTGAACGCAGGGAACCGCGGCGCCAGCGCAGGTGACCGGACGGTTCTGGGACGAACTCGGCCCCAGACGCGCGGTCCTAAGCCCGCTTGGTTGCCAAGAAAGGAGACTGTCCCATGAACAAGCACCTGCTCCCCGCCGCCCTGCTGGTCGTTGCCAGCGCCCTGCTCGCCGGCTGCTCCACGCCCAGCGTCATCACCCTCAACGATGGCCGCGAGATCCAGGCCACCGATACGCCGAAGTATGACGACGACTCGGGCTTCTATACCTTCAAGCAGCTCGACGGCAAGCCGACCCGCATCAACAAGGACCAGGTTCGCACCATCAAGGAGCTCTGATTCCTGCCCGGCGCGATTTTTTTACCTAACCCCTTGTGCTTGCATGAGTTTTAGGTAGAATGCGCGCCATCCATTACGGAGCGTAGCGCAGCTTGGTAGCGCGTCTCGTTCGGGACGAGAAGGTCGCTGGTTCGAATCCAGTCGCTCCGACCAATTTGATCCGCAAGGATCACCCCAAGGCCCGCCTAGTGCGGGCTTTGTCGTTTCTGGCATTTGGCTTTTCGCTTTGGCCACCCTGGCCCCTCCTGCAGCGAGGCCAGCAGCACGCCTACCTTTTTCTGGTCAGCGACAGACCGCGCGGAGCGGCCTTTGTGTGCCTTGCACTCCAGCTGTAGAGCAACGCCTGGCCGCTACACCGCGTGGAACCGCGCCAGCTTGACCGTCTCAGCGTCAAAGGCTGCTGGGTGGCGATTCACGATCCCTTCGAAAGCGCCTCGGGGCGTGCCGAATATCTGCCAATCGCTACGCCCTGAAGCGTCGCCAGAATGGGAGACGCGGCGTTGCACCATCCCCACCAAGCCACCGGCCCGTATGCCTTTGATGACATCGTGCGGCAGCTGCCCAGCGCGCCGGAGCGTGGCAACACCTGCGGCCAGGACATCCAGTATCTCCTCCTCGACGACAGAGAAAGGGCCACTGCCAAGCCTGGCTTTCTTGATCAGATAACGACGGGCAAGGGTGAGCCCGTGCCGATCCAGTTCAGCCCGGACTTTCTCATTCATGAGGCCCTGGGCAGTGAGACTACTCTCAAGCGCGATGAGGTATTCCCAGTCAAGCACGTGGGAAATCTGAGCGACGATACGATCCATGGCAGCAATCCCCTGCAAGCCGGTCCTTGGTGGCGATCTGATAGCAACCGAGCAGGATCGTTCCCAACCGACTGTTCCTTGCCGCTGGAGTCCTCCTTACCCCGCGCGCGCCGTTGTCCCCCTGCCACACCTGCGGGCTAAATGTGTCGGTTTTTCTGCATCCCTGCAGTTGAGCTAAAGCTACGCCACGTGTGGCCGACAGCCCTACTGGGCCCTTTTAAAAAAGCCTGCGAATCCCTGCAGCAGGCTGCGTTTCTGCCGCGACCAGCAAAAATTTCTGATCGTGGAAGGCTCCGACTTTTTTCGAGTCGAGGCAGCAAGGTAGCCACTGGAAATGCACGGGCGAATCTAGTATCAAACTTTTAAACAAGGAGAGTTATATGAGTTCTTTTAAAGGCATCATTGCTTGGGCGCAAGACCTGGAAGCATGGGAAGCCGATTTGATAAGACGCCTACTAATCGACAACACTTTGGCAGTTGGGTTAAGCGAAGTATCAACTAACCTAGCAGCCCACTTTAAAATTCACGAACCTAACAGCTCTATATGCATCAAGCCTTTGATGGCAGAGGAGCAAGCTAGACCAATTCAAGAATCTTCTAATGAAAAATTTTCAATTTGCTCGATCCATTCAGTTTCTAATATAAACGCCATTAACAGCACTTCTATATTAGATTTTGGTCACGACGGAATTACGATTATCTATGGCGAAAATGGCTCTGGGAAATCAGGATATTCAAGAATCTTGAAAAATGCTTGCCATGCCAAGCATGAAGAGCGGGAAATCCTGAGAAACATATACAACAAATCCATCTCAGCTCAATCAGCGACAATAGGCATAAAAATCGGTGATATAAAATCTGAATGGATATGGCAGCCAAACAATCAACACCCCCTGCTAAAAAGTATAAATGTTTATGATGTGGATTGTGGAAAAGAACTACTAGATAAAAACAATCAGGTGTCTTTCAAGCCGGAGGGAGCTGAAGCATTTGACAATGCGACTGAGATCTTAGACTTAGTAAGAGCTGAAATAAATAAGCTGATGAAGGATGCTACTCCTCCGACAATTCAAAATCTTGAATACCATCCTGACCGTAAGCTTGAGATCGACAACATTGGACAAGCACTGAGCGATGAAAATGTTGTAACCCTGACTAGCTTTACCGCAGAGGAAGATGAAGAGCTCAACAAAGTAAAGCTATCCATTCAGAATTACGAAAACGGCACAACAATTAGCGACATAGAAAAAATAAACACAATAATTTCCAGCCGTCTACCCAGAGCCATACAGCGAGCGAAGCTAGCACTTGGTATTTTCACGTCGGAAAAATCAGAACTAATATCATCACTTGCTGAAAATTTAGCTACGACAAATAAAGCTTATGAATTAGCCCTTAGCGCGTATAGCACAACAGACCCTCTATCGGGCATACACTCACCGGAGTGGAAGCGACTATTTGAGGCGGCCAGAGAATTTTCTGAAAAGCTGGCCTACCCTGGAGAAGCCTACCCGAAGGGGTCCAGTCAAACATCCTGCGTACTTTGCATGCAAGAACTTACCGCCGAAGCCCAAGAAAGGCTCTTGAGGTTTGATAGATACATAGCAGATAAAACTCAAAAAGACTTTGAACAAGCTTCACGCCTTTATCAAGATGCATTATCAGGAATTAAGGCATGCAATATTCCGGAACAAGACACTTACGAACCACTTGTCGCCGACCTCATCTGGGCAGTAGGTTCAGACGGAGGGCTAGGAAATGTATTCATTACACTACACCATCGTAAAAGCTATTTTGCCCCCTCTACACAGGATAAATTCGTCGCCTACAACACTGACCCTATAGATATTGACTTACTAGAGACCACACTTAAAGCCGAGCTTCAGAGAAGGATTCAGACTCTAACCGAATCATTAAAGCCAGAGCAATATCAAGCAAATATTGCAAAGAAAAAACGGCTGGAACTGAATCAAGAAATAAATAAAAAGCAGGTAGCATTTGTCGACTATCGGAACGCGCTGCTCCACAACCGAAAAGTTACCGCAGCAGCTGCCTCCATCACAACGACGAAGCAAAGGTTTTCTACAAAATCAAGAAGCATAATATCTCAATACGTCACGCCTGAGTTTGTAAATAACTTCCAGAACGAATTAACCGCACTGGGGATGGATACGAAGATAGAGATATCGCCAATTGTGAGAACAGGCGACACTTCCCACGCTTTTTCTTTAATGTCGAAGAAACCAGGAAAGGTTCTTAGCGAGGGTGAGCAAAAAGTCATATCTATTGCCGCCTTTTTAGCGGAGCTAAAGACATTCAAAAATAAATCACCGATAATCCTAGATGACCCAGTAACATCACTGGATCATGTTTATCGCGAGCGAATTGCATCACGACTTGTCAAAGAATGCATATCTAGACAGGTCATCATCTTTACACATGACTTATCGCTGATAATGGAAATTGAAGGAAAGCTGACCGAATCTGCGCTAAAGGGTGAAACACCATCTAAAACCATTGTCACAATTAGAAGAAATGGAACTGATTCGGGCCTTTGCGTTAACAAGGCACCGTGGAGGGGAATGAGTACCTCTAGCAGGATGCAACATCTTATTGAACTACTAGCAAAATTCAAAAATCAGCACAATTCAGATATTGAGAGTTACAATCAGAAGGCAGCTTATTTGTACTGCCTTCTGCGCGAAGCTTGGGAATCCTCAATTGAGCAGGATCTTTTTGGCGATGTGGTTACTCGCGGCAGAAATAGCATTCAGACTTTGAGACTACCCGAAATTTTTATTGATGATGACGACATCAAGACAATTGAACTCGCAATGTCTAGATGTAGCACATGGATGTTCGGCCATGATAAATCGCGAAATTTAGCGGAAAATCGCCCATCGCCGGAAGAAATCACAGGCGATATTGATGAACTTAGAGCATTTTCCAAAGCACTTGTAAAACGCCGTGAGTCTACAAAAGATCGCAGAAAGAAAAGCCTACAGCCCGCAGCAACGGATAAAGGCTGAACATTACAAAACTTAGCGCTGGATGCTCCGCTGACCTACGGATTGCATCCAGCCATTCTGCGAGACAGTTACAACTTAGAGAACCCGCCGCGCTTATAACCTAATTGCTTGGTGTCTCTGAAAATCCTGTCGCCTAACCCTGGCTCAGCGTGTGTCTCGAACCACCAAGACTTCCCGAGCGAAAGCACTGAGGTTGGGTTTGAGGTTACCGAGCGTGTATGCCAGCATTTACATCGACATGAAAAAGCCTTATTTGGAGCCACCTTCAGGCGGATTGACTGACGTAGTCGCTCGACCAGTTTGATCAGCAAGGATCATCCCCAAGACCCGCCCAATATGGGCTTTGTCGTTTCTGGCATTTGCTTTAGCGCGCCGACAGGCTCACTACCCCTCCCCCCAACGCACCGTTTTAACACCAGCCTCACCACGAACAGCAGACCACGCCCGGCGCACGCTCAAGCGATCAGCTGACGGCGTTCGTGCTCAGCACGCTCCCGCCGTGCGGGTGGGCTCGTTAGGGTCTAGGTCAGACCAGGGGCAACACGACGTGGAGGCGATCAGGTCGAAGGTACAGGCATCAAGGATCGACCTTGAGCATGAACTAGAGCAGGAAGGATAGGTAGAGGATGCCGGCCGTTGGATTGAGGACATTGCTAATACCACCAGCCACTTACCCAGGTCGAAGGCAACGGCAGCACGTCACAGCAGGCAGCTAGCGTTATCCCAAAGTCACACGCTAAGCCAGGCGCGGCCATCGGTGGCAGCGGTGCGCAGGAACAACGCCGTATCGAGGCTGGGGATGATGGTGAGCAGGTATGCGGCGACGAGCCTAGCGCGGCCCGTTGCGGCAGTGGCGCGAAAGGGTCACGCGGGCCAGCGCCTGGCGATCGACCTGCTCGCACACCAGGAGATGGCCGCCCGCAGGCGGCCTGAGGGGCTCAACCGGCGGCGCGGAAGGCGGGTTCGTTCTCGGCCATGTAGCGGGCGGCGGCGCGACGGGCTTCCAGTTCGAAGGCCTGGGGATAGCGGTCGACAATGCGCTCCAGGGTGCCGCGGGGAATGCCGTCGGCTTCGAAGTCGGTGCGGCACTGCAGGGCACCGGCGTGGCAGACGTTGCGTTCGACGGCCTCGATCAGACCGCCCGCGCGCAGACTCTTGACGATGTTGTGGGGCATGCGACGGGTGCGGCGCAGAGCGGCGGTGGCGGTGGCCAGCACCTGGAGGATCTCGTCTTCGACCGGGGTGAAGGGGCCGTTACCGAGCTTGCCCTTCTGCAGGAGGTAGCGGCGCGACAGCAGCTGACCCTGGCGTTCGAGGGCGTTGCTGGCGGTGAAATCCAGGCGACCGCGACTTTCCAGGCTGCGCTCCAGCGCAATGAGAAATTCCCAATCGGAGATCTGAGAAATCTGGGTGATGACTGCGTCCATGAAGCGCTCCTTGCCAGTCGAAAATAGATGGCACATTGATAGCGTTCGGGGCATTTGGTTCCCGGATGGGACCGCTAGCCGACGGATGTCATGTCATTTCGCCATGCCCGGTACTGGATGGCCGACGAGAGGTAGGCGAAGCGGCCGCAGAACCAGGCGTCGAGCCCGGTCATGGATCTCGGGGTGGCCGAGAAAGAGTGTCTTCGCCTCTCAGGACTAGCGGCGCGGCAGCAGGTTCTCGACCAGTTGACAGAGATCATCCACGCCCCAGGGTTTGGGCAGGAAGGCGGCGCGACGCGGCAGGATGGCGAGGTCCTGGTCGATGTAGCCGGAGATGATGATGAAGGGCACCGTGGGCCAGCTGGCCGCGGCCAACTGCGCAAAGGCCAGCCCATCCAGCATCCCTGGCACGTTCACGTCGGCGATGACCAGCTTGGTATCGCTGCCGCGGGTATCCATGTGCGCCAGGGCGTCATCGCTGGAAGCCACAGCCACGACGTTCAGGCCTTGTTCGGTGAGGATTTCGGTCAGCAGCTCGCGCTGCCTCGGATCATCCTCCAGGACAAGAATTTGTCTTTGTATATCAAGGCTTCTTGGCTTCATGGCAGGTCAGACATCGTCCGGGTGAGAGGTTCTCCACAAACTTCCTTAACGGTCGCCTGAAGCGAGTGAGCGGTACGCTGGCAAATGGCCGCCAAAGCCGCGCCCTGCTTGGGTTTCAGCTCGGCTGACGACCGCGCCAGACGGCCTCAAGCGCGACGCCGATGAAGTTTTTGCGCCGCTTGGCTGTCTGAGGGCTTGACGCCCTTTCTGCCTCTCCAAGGACCCCGCCCCCGTGAGCCAAATGCCCCCATCCCGCAAGGCGCGGGTCGACAACTCCGCGACGAGTGATGTTTCGCACGAGGGCAAGAACATCTTCTTCGCCGCGGTGGAAACCACGCGGATGCCGATGCTGATCACCGATCCCAACCAGCCGGACAATCCGATCATCTTCGCCAACAACGCCTTCACCGACATGACCGGCTACCTGGTGGAAGAACTGCTTGGGCGCAATTGCCGCTTCCTGCAGGGCCCGGAAACCGATCGTTCGGTGGTCAACTCCCTTCGCGAGGCGGTGGAACAGGAACGCGAGATCTCGGTGGAGATCATCAACTACCGCAAGGACGGCTCGACCTTCTGGAACGCGCTGTTCGTTTCGCCGGTGTACAACGACGCGGGCGAGCTGACCTATTTCTTCGCCTCCCAGCTGGATGTCAGTCGCCGCCGCGATGCCGAGGATGCCCTGCGCCAGGCGCAGAAGATGGAGGCGCTAGGCCAGCTCACCGGCGGCATCGCCCATGACTTCAACAATCTGCTGCAGGTGATGATGGGCTACATCGACATCATCCACCGCACCGCGGAGAAGCCCAGCTTCGATCAGGAACGCATCGTGCGCAGCGCGACCCACGCCAAGTCGGCGGCCGAGCGCGCCAGTACCCTCACCCAGCAGCTGCTGGCCTTTTCGCGCAAGCAGAAGCTCGAAGGCCGGGTGCTCAACCTGAACAACCTGGTTCGTGGCGCCCATGAGCTGGCCGAGCGCACCCTGGGCGATGTGGAAATCCGCACCCAGTTGGATCCCGAGCTGTGGAATTGCCGGATCGACCCGACCCAGGCCGAGGTGGCGCTGCTCAACATCCTGATCAACGCCCGGGACGCCCTGCTGGATTGCCCGCAGCCGAGCGTGGGCATAGAGACGCGCAACATCGAGGTGCGCGAGCTGGCCAATATGTCGTACGACGGGCTCATGCCCGGCCGTTACGTCAGCCTGGCGATCACCGACAACGGTCATGGCATGCCGGCCAGCATCCGCGACCGGGTGATGGACCCGTTCTTCACCACCAAGGAAGAAGGCAAGGGCTCGGGGCTTGGGCTATCGATGGTCTATGGCTTCGCCAAGCAGTCCGGTGGCACGGTGCGCATCTATTCGGAAGAGGACGTCGGCACCACGCTGCGCCTCTACTTCCCGGTGGATGACAGCCATGTCACCCATCAGCAGACGGAGCAGCGCTCGGAGCGGCGCAGTGGCACGGAGCGCATCCTGGTGGTGGAAGATCGCCCGGACGTCGCCGAGCTGGCCAAGCTGGTGCTGGAAGACTACGGCTACACGGCGCAGATCGCCTTCAATGCCAGTGAAGCCCTGCGCGTGCTGCGGGAGAACGAGCAGCCTTTCGATCTGGTGTTCACCGACCTGATCATGCCCGGTGGCATGAACGGGGTCATGCTGGCGCGCGAGGTGAAACGCCTGCAACCGCAGATCAAGGTGCTGCTCACCACCGGCTACGCCGAGAACTCCCTGGAGCGTACCGACATCGGCGGGTCGGAGTTCGATGTCATCTCCAAGCCCTATATCCCCAATGACCTGGCGCGCAAGGTCCGTCGGGTGCTGGATGGACCAAACGGCATCGCCTGAACCCTGCGATGAGCCGTTAGGACACCGGGAAGCACCGGCGGCGCGTTGGCGACCACCGGCAGAGTGGTGTGTGACAGGCGACGATATTAGACTGACGATTAATTGGGCGCAGACCGCGCCCTCGACCTCCAGCGCCGCCGCCTGCCGGCGTAGTTCCATCGGTTCCTCACGCCATCGCGCGCCCCGAGTCTGCTCAGGGACCGCCTGCGCGGCAGAGTTACCGCCCTCTTTCGTTTCCGTCGCCGCGAGGTCCAGTCATCCATGAGTTCCCCTAGCCGGTCAATTATCGCGACAGGCAATCCCGGCCTGGACAGGGTCTTGCGCGGCGGTTTGCCGAAAGATCGGCTCTATCTGCTCGAAGGCACCCCGGGGTCGGGCAAGACCACTCTGGGTCTGCAGTTTCTCTTCGAAGGCGTGCGCCGAGGCGAGTCGGTGCTGTACATCACGCTGTCGGAGACCGGTGAAGAGCTGCAGAGCGTGGCCGAGTCCCATGGCTGGAGCCTGGACGGCGTGGATCTGTTCGAGCTGTCGGCCGCCGATGCGGTACTGGGCGGCGCGCAGGAGCAGACCATCCTGCATCCCTGGGAGTCCGAGCTGGGTGACACCATCGGGCTGATCCAGGCTCGCGTGGACGAGCTCAAACCGAGCCGGCTAGTGTTCGACAGTCTCTCGGAGATGCGCCTGCTGGCGCAGGACCCACTGCGCTATCGGCGCCAGGTGCTGGCGCTCAAGCAGTTCTTCGCCGGGCGTGGCCTCACCGTCCTGCTGGTGGACGATCTGACCACCAGCGGCGGCGAACGCGACAACCACCTGCACAGCCTCTGCCACGGGGTGTTGACCCTGGAGCGCCTGACCCTGGACTTCGGCGCCGCGCGCCGACGCCTGCAGGTCCAGAAACTGCGCGGCGTGGACTTCATTGCCGGCTATCACGATTTCACCATCCGCCGCGGTGGCCTGGAGGTCTATCCGCGCATGATCGCGGCGGGGCGCTACCAGGAGTTCGCCGGCGAGCCGGTGCCCAGCAATATCGACGACATGGACGCCCTGTTGCACGGCGGTCCCTTGCGCGGCACCAGCACCCTGATCACCGGCCCGGCCGGTACGGGCAAGACCACCCTCGCCCTGCAGTTCGTGATGGCGGCCTGCGCGCGGGGCGAGAGGTGCGCCGTCTATGAGTTCGACGAGCGCATCGGCACCCTGCTCAAGCGCGCGGACAGCATGGGCATGCCGCTGCTGCGCTATATCGAGGAGGGTCTGCTGGTGGTCCACCAGATCGATCCCGCCGAGCTGTCTCCCGGCGAGTTCGCCTGGCGCGTGCGGCGGGATGTCGAGGAAGACGACTGCCGGATGCTGGTGCTGGACAGTCTCAACGGCTACCTGGCGGCCATGCCGCAGGAACAGCAGCTGATCCTGCAGATGCACGAACTGCTCTCGTACCTGAGTCAATCCGGGGTGGTGACCTTTCTCATCAATCCCCAGCACGGGCTGGTCGGCTCGATGACCTCCAGCCTCGACATCTCCTATATCGCCGACACCGTGGTGCTGATCCGCTTCTTCGAAGCACAGGGGCGCCTGCGCAAGGCCATTTCCATCCTCAAGCACCGCGGTGGCGGTCATGAGGACGCGATTCGGGAATTGCGCATCGACACCAAGGGCATTCGGGTCGGCAAGCCCCTGGTGGACTTCCGTGGCGTGCTGACCGGTACGCCGGAGTATTTCGGTGCCAAACAGCCCCTGATGGAAGAGCGCGATTGACGAAGACAGCGGCGCCGTCCTGCGAACTCATCATCTGCGCGCCCTTGCGAGGTGACGCAGCCAGCCTGCAGCGGCTCTTCACCCAGGGCTATCACACGCGCTATCTGTCCACCCTGGACGAGGTGGCGGCAGCGCTCGGCGACGACATCGGGATCATCGTCTTCACCGAGGAGGCCCTGCGCCAGGACATGACCTCCCTGGCAGGGGTACTGGAGCGGCAGCCGACCTGGTCGGACATTCCGCTGGTGCTGCTGGCGTCGGACTCCAAGCGTTCGGGACGGGGCAATGATCTTCTGCGCCGTCAGCTGCCCGCGGCGGCGACCAATCTGGTGATCCTGGAGCGGCCCCTGAGCGGTGCTTCCCTGCTGAGCAGCGTCGCGGCCGCCTGGCGCTCACGCCTGCGCCAGTTCGAGATGCGCGATCGCCTCACCGAACTCGCCCAGGAACGTGAGCGCATGCAGACGCTGCTGGAGAACCTGCCGGTCGGCGTGGCCTTCATGGACAGCGAAGGCCGCACCCTGGTCAGCAACCCCTTCTATGAGCAGCATGTGTCCGGCCAGCAGATCCCGTCTCGGCAGCCTGAGGAGGCGCTGCGCTGGGCCGCCCTGGACACCGCCGGGCGGCTGCTGCAGCCCGATCAATTCCCCGGGGCGCGGGCCCTGCGGGGCGAGCGGGTGAAGGGGCAGGATTTCTATCACACCAACGATGCGGGCGAGGAATCCTGGCTGCGAGTGAGCGCGGTGCCCTTGCACGACGAGGCTCAGCGGATCATCGGCGCGACCACGGTGATCGCCGACATCAGCGAGGAAAAGCGCGCGGAACTGGCCTTGCGGCGCTTCAACGAAGAACTGGAATCCCAGGTGGCGGAACGAACCCGCACCCTCGCCCACACCCTGAGCGAGTTGCAACGGGAAACCACCGAGCGCAGCCGCGCCGAAGAGCAGCTGCGGCAGTCGTTGAAGATGGAAGCGGTCGGCCAGCTCACTGGCGGTATCGCCCATGACTTCAACAACATGCTGACCGGGGTACTGGGCGCGCTCGATCTGATGCGGATCAAGGGCAAGAACCAGCTGCAAGGCCTGGAGCGGTACATGGAGGCCGCTCAGCACTCGGCGCATCGGGCGGCGTCGCTCACCCAGCGGCTGCTGGCGTTCTCGCGCCGGCAATCGCTGGAATCCCGACCCATGTGCGCCAACGAACTGATCCTGGCGTTGCAGGAACTGCTGCAACGCACGGTGAGCGAGCAGATCTCGGTGACGCTGGCCCTTGCCGATGACCTGCCCTGGATCCTGGCCGACGCCAATCAGCTGGAGAACGCCCTGCTCAACCTGGTGATCAACGCCCGCGATGCCATGCCGGACGGCGGGGTCATCAACCTGGCGACCTCCCTGGTCACCGTTACCGCACAGGGGACCGAGGACGATGCCCTGGTGCCGGGAGACTATGTCCGCATCGAGGTCCTGGATACCGGGACCGGCATCCCGGAGCGGCTGCTGGGCAAGGTGCTCGAACCCTTCTTCACCACCAAGCCGCAGGGCCAGGGCACGGGGCTGGGCCTGTCGATGGTGTATGGCTTCGCCCGGCAGAGTAATGGCCGCCTGACCATCGCCAGCAACGAGCGCGGCACCCGGGTCTGCGTCTACCTGCCGACGGCGGAGCAGAACGCCGAGCCGAAGCGATCCACGCCGGCGGAATTCACCCAGGGCGCCGGCGAGACCATCCTGCTGGTGGAAGACGACGACGCCGTGCGCCTGGTCAACCAGGAGGCGCTGGAAGCCCTGGGCTATCGGGTCTGGAGCGCGGCCGAAGGCAAGACCGCGCTGCGCCTGCTGGAGCAGATCCCCGAATTGAACCTGCTGGTGACCGATGTCGGCCTACCGGGTCTGAATGGCCGCCAGCTGGCGGAGGTGATCCAGCAGCTCAGACCACGGCTGCCGGTGCTGTTCCTGACCGGCTATGCCGAGGGCGCGCTCAGTAGGACGGCCTTTCTGGGTGGTAACATGGAACTCATGACCAAGCCCTTCACCCTGGACCAGCTGGCCGCGCAGGTCGCCGCCATGCTGTCCCGGGCAGCCCACCGGGCGACGGCTACCTCCTGAGGTCGTCGTCGCCCCGCGACCTAGCCAAGGACTCCCATGACGCTCCAGATCCGCCCCGCCCGCCGCGAAGACGCCGCCCGTATCCATGCCCTGATCGTCGAACTGGCCGACTACGAAAAGGCCGTCCACGAGGTGCTGGCCAACCCGGCGCGGATCGAGGCCACCCTCTTCGCTCCCGACACCCCGACTCGCGCCCTGGTCGCCGAGCACGAGGGCGTGGTGGTGGGCTACGCGGTGTATTTCTACAGCTATTCCACCTGGCTGGGCCGCAACGGCATCTACCTGGAAGACCTCTATGTGAGCCCGATCGCCCGCGGCACCGGCCTGGGCAAGGGCCTGCTGCGCGAGCTGGCCCGCGAGGCCGTGGCCAATGATTGCGGTCGCCTGGAATGGAGCGTGCTGGACTGGAACACCCCGGCCATCGACTTCTACGAAAGCCTCGGCGCCAAGGCCCAGGGCGAGTGGGTGCGCTATCGCCTGGACGGCGCGGCGCTACGGGATTTCGCGGAAAGCGGGCGGTAGGTTTTCGTGGGTTGGGTTGAGCGCCAGCGAAGCCCAACAGCGCCAAGGTTGGTCGAGCCTATGGCGATCCGCCGATTTGGGTGATGGTATTGGGTATCGCGGCCATGGGCCGCTCCTACAGGAGTCAGCACGTAGGAGCGGCCCATGGCCGCGATCAGCCGATCACTCATGGAGCTTCGTAGGTTGGGTTGAGCGCTAGCGAAGCCCAACAGCGCCAACGTTGGGCTTCGACGATGGAGCCGTCTCAGCCCAACCTACCGTGGTCGCAGCCGCGCCTACCTAGACCCAGTGCCGTAGCGTGGAAAACGGCGCAGCCTTTTCCACTGAGACTGCGGCTTGGGGTGCACCCTCACCCCAGCCCTCTCCCAGAGGGAGAGGGAGTTGTCCGAGTGAGATTCAGATCTTTGCCAGTCCTAAAAATTCACAAGCGACCGGCAAGCCTGTCCGCATCGGCGGACCACCCGACCGCCCTGACCAACACCTATTACCGATCCGCAAGCTCCACCTGCGCCGGTCGGCGCTGCATCAGCACCTTGCCGTTACGGATGGAGTACAACGGCAGACCCTGGCTGCGGACCATCTCGTAGTCGCTGTCGGCGGAGAGCACCAGCAGGTTGGCGGGCCGCCCCTCCTCCAGGCCATAACGGTCGCCCAGGCAAAGCGCCTTGGCACTGTTCACCGTGACCAGATCCAGCGCCGACTGCAGGTTGCGATAGCCGAGCATATGGCAGATGTGCAGCCCCGCTTCGAGCACTCGCAGGATGTTGCCGTTGCCTAGCGGATACCAGGGATCGACGATGGAGTCCTGGGCGAAGCAGACATTGAGGCCGGCTTCCAGCAACTCGTTGACCCGAGTCACGCCGCGGCGCTTGGGGAAGCTGTCGAAGCGGCCCTGCAGGTGGATGCTCTCGGTCGGGCAGGAGATGAAGTTGATGCCGGCATGGGTCAGCAGGCGGAACAGCTTGGCGCAGTAGGCGTTGTCATAGGAGCCCATGGCGGTGGTGTGGCTCGCGGTGACCCGCGAACCCATGCCGCGGCTGCGTGCCTCTTCGGCCAGCACCTCGAGAAAGCGCGAATGCGGATCGTCGGTCTCGTCGCAATGGACGTCCACCAGGCAGCCGGTGCGCTCGGCCAGGTCCATGAGGAATTTCACCGAGCTTACGCCCTGGTCGCGGGTGTATTCGAAGTGCGGAATGCCACCGACCACATCGGCGCCCAGGCGGATGGACTCCTCCATCAGCTCGCGCCCATTCTTGAAGGACTCGATGCCCTCCTGGGGAAAGGCGACGATCTGCAGGTCGATCAGGTGCCCGGTTTCCTCGCGCACCTCCAGCATGGCCTTGAGCGCCGCCAGGGACGGATCGGTGACATCCACATGGGTGCGCACGTGCTGGATGCCGTGGGCCGCCAGGGCACGGATCGTACGCTTGGCGCGGGTCTTGGTGTCTTCCTGGGTGATGGTGGCCTTGCGCTCGCCCCAGCATTCGATGCCTTCGAACAGGGTGCCGCTCATGTTCCAGCGCGGCTCGCCAGCGGTCAGGGTGGCATCGAGGTGGATGTGCGGCTCGACGAAGGGCGGCACCACCAGGTTGCCAGCGGCGTCGAGGTCGTCCGGCCCTACCGCGGGGGGCATCAGCTGCTCGGCGATGGCGGCGATGCGTCCGCCTTCGAGGCGGATGTCGTGGAGGCCTTCGCGGTCACGCAGGCGGGCGTTGAGGATGCGCATGGTGGATCTCCTAGAGCGAAGCGGGGGCGGCGGTACGACGACCGCGACTCAGGCCATTGAACACGCCATAGCCGAGCGCCGCCACCCCGATGCCCACCAGCGGTGCGACCCAGGGAGAGCCGAAGGCGGCGATGGTGCCCAGCCCATAGGCGGCCAGGCCCGGCCAGTTGTAGTGCGGCAGGCGGGCCTCGGCGAGCAGTGGATAGCGGCCGCGGTGGCGCAGCCAGAAGTCGGCGACGATCACCCCGCCGATGGGCGGGATCACGGTGCCGAGCAGGACCAGATAGGGCACCAGCAGGTCGTACATGCCCAGTACCGCCAGGGCGGTGCCGATCAGGGCGCCGGCCAGGGTCACCGTCTTGCGGCGGCTGGTGCGCACCAGATTGCAGCCGGCCACGGCGAAGTTGTAGATGGTGTTGTCCTGGGTGCTCCAGATATTGAGCAGCAGCATGGCCAGGGCGGCGGTTGCGAAGCCCTGCAGCATCAGCACCTCCACCACGTCGGGCTGCTGATAGACGATGGCACCATAGGCGCCGATCAGCACCATCAGGCCGTTACCGACAAAGAAGCCGATCAGACTGGCCAGCACCGCTACCCGGGTGGAACGGGCGAAGCGCGTCCAGTTGGTGGCCTGGGTGGCGCCGCTGACGAAGGTGCCGAACACCAGGGTGATGGCGGTAGAGAGGTCCAGGCGGGCACTGGGCTGGATCGCCAGCAGGCCGGCTAGCCCTCCGGCCTTGGCGGTAGTCACGCTCATCGACAGGATCAGCAGGAGGGCCATGGCCGGCACGGCGATCCAGGAGAGGATCTCCAGGCCCCGATAGCCAATGTAGGCGGTGGCGCAGAAGCCCAGGCCGAACACCGCCATCAGCGCCAGCACCGCGCCCTGCTCCAGGCCGAAGTACTTGCCCAGCACCACCGCGGCGGTAGCCGTGCCCCAGGCGTACCAGCCGATCTGGGTGAAGCCGAGGATGAGGTCGCACAGCTTGCTGCCGCGCTCACCGAAGGCGAAGCGCCCCATCAGCACCGAGTTGAGGCCGCTGCGACAGGCGATATGGCCGAGGGCCGCGGCATAGAGACCCAGCAGCAGATTGCCGAGGGCGATCACCAGCAGCAGGTCGGCGAAACCGAAGGCCACCCCCAGCTTGCCGCCGGCGAACATGGTGGCGGTGAAGAAGGTGAAGCCCAACAGTACCATGGCTAGGGAGGCCAGGCCCTTGCGGGCATGAGGCGGGACTTCGCTCAGGGGATAGTCATTGCCGGCGTTGCTTATAAGGGACTCCTCGGGATGGACGTGCCTGTCCTGTAGCAGTGCCCATGCCAGACCTTGCCAAGGGGCGTGACAGAGCCCAGGGTCCCGCAACGAATCCATTACCAGGGCCCGCCTTTGGTGCAAGGCGACCCCCCGTGCCTTGGCCGGGAGCGGTCAAGTGTGAGACGGTTGCCGCGGCCGTCTTACAAGGAAAAGATCATGACCACGCCACGCCTCGCCGTCCTGGGTTCCGGTCTCATGGGCATCGGTATCGCCGTGCACCTCGCTCGCCACGGTCATGCCGTGCGCCTGCAGGACGTCGACCCCAGCCGACTCGCCGAGGTCGCGGCCACCGCGCGCACCCTGCTCGCCGAGCTGGAAGAAGCGGATATCGCGGTGGACACCGAGGCAGTCATAGGCCGCCTCACGACGACGACCGAGCTTGCCGATCTCGCCGACTGCGACCTGCTGTTCGAAGCCGTACCCGAGCGCCTGGAGCTCAAGCATCGTCTCTATGCCCAGCTCGAAGCCGTGCTGCGCCCCGACGCCCTGATCGCCAGCAACACCAGCGGCCTGCCACCGGACGAGCTGGCCGCGCACCTGCGTTATCCCGAGCGTCTGCTGATCGCGCACTTCTGGAATCCGCCACACTTCATTCCCTTGGTGGAGCTGGTACCCGGCACAGCCACCCTGCCCGCGCACCTGGAGTCCGTTCGCCAGCTGCTCGAAGCCGCCGACCTGGAAGCCGTGGTGCTGCAGCGCGCCATTCCCGGCTTCGTCGGCAATCGCCTGCAATTTGCCCTGTTGCGCGAAGCCCTGCACATCGTGCAGAGCGGCGCGGCGGATGCCGAGACGGTGGATCGGGTGATGCGCGCCTCCCTGGGTCGGCGCTATGCCATGGTCGGCCCCCTCGAGGCGGCGGACATGGGTGGCCTGGACACCTTCCGCGACATCGCCAGCCACCTCTGGCCGACCCTGGCGCGGGACGAGGCCCCACTGCAGCTGCTGGAAGACCAGGTGGCCGCCGGCCGCACCGGGGTGCGCAGTGGCGCGGGCTTCTATGACTGGGACGCGGCGCGCCGTGAGCGCATCGTCCAACGGCGGCTGCACCAGCTGCGCCATGCGCTGAAGCCATGAGCCGTACCCCGCCGGGTCTGCCCGGGCTGGAAGACTATGCCGGCATTCGCCAGCGGGCAATCCGCTCGTTGTTCGAGATCATCGAGCAGACCAGCAATGGCACGGTGATCGTCGACCGCGAGGCGCGCATCGTCTGGATCAACCAGAGATACGCCCAGCACTTCGGCCTGCCGGATGCCGCCGCCGCCATCGGCCAGCCGGTGGAGCAGATCATTCCCCACAGCCTGCTGCGCGAGGTGGCGCGCAACGGTCAGCCGATCCTGCTGGACATGCTGGAGACCCGCAGCGGCCCCCTGGTGGTGATGCGGCTGCCGATCCATACCGATGACGGCGAACTGATCGGCGCCATCGGCTTCGCCCTGTTCGACCAGTTGCAGCAGCTGGCGCCCTTGGTGACCCGCTACCTGCGCATCCAGGAAGAGCTGGCCACCACCCGCCGTTCGCTGCAGCACGCGCGTACCGCCAAGTACGGCTTCGGCCATTTCGTTGGTAGCGGACCGGCCAGCCTGGAGGTCAAGCGTCGCGCCCGCCGCGCCGCGGCCAGTGAAGCGGCGGTGCTGTTGCTGGGCGAGACCGGCACCGGCAAGGAGCTGCTGGCCCACGCCATCCACGGCGCCTCGCCACGCGCTGGGCGACCCTTCGTCAGCATCAATGCCGCCGCCATTCCGGAAAGCCTGCTGGAAGCGGAATTCTTCGGCACCGCCCCGGGCGCCTTTACCGGCGCCGAGCGTCGGGCACGTCCAGGCAAATTGCAGATCGCCCAGGGCGGCACCCTCTTTCTCGACGAGATCGGCGACATGCCCCTGGCGTTGCAGGCCAAGCTGCTAAGGGTGCTGCAGGAAAAGGAGTACGAGCCGCTGGGCTCCAACGAGGTACTGGCCTGCGACGTGCGAATGATCGCTGCTACCTCGCGTGACCTGGAGGCGGCCGTGGCTGAAGGACGCTTTCGCGCCGATCTCTATTATCGTCTCAACGTGCTGCCGATCCGCATCCCGCCGCTGCGTGAGCGACTGGACGACCTGGCGGTGCTGGCCGAGGCCATCCTCGACAGCCTGCCCCAGGTTGGCGGACAGTCGACGCCCGACCTCACCGCCGATGGCCTGGCGCTGCTGCAGCGCCAACCCTGGCCCGGCAACGTGCGCGAGTTGCGCAATGTGCTGGAACGCGCGGTGCTGCTAGGCGACGACAGCCAGCTGGATGCGAGGGCCCTGGCCGCGGCGCTGGATGGGGCCCCCGCACCTGTCACAGCAGGTCGATCCCTCCCTGGCCCAAGCGGCGAAACCTATGCCGAAGCCCGCCAGCGCTTCGATCGCGAGCTGTTGCAGGACACTCTTGCCGCCTGCGGCGGCAAGGTGGATGAAGCCGCTCGGCGCCTAGGGTTAGGGCGGTCTACGCTGTACAAGAAGCTGATGGCGCTGGGACTGACGTCTCTTAATTGAGACACCTCTATAAACAGAGACACGCTGTAGGAGCGGCCCATGGTCGCGATGGGCGGACTATCGCAGCCATGGGCCGCTCCTACAGGGTCCAGACCTAGCTTGGTTTAAGACAGCTTTATCGTCGAAGCCCAACATTCCCAACCGTGGTCGAATGTTGGGCTTCGCTCCGCTCAACCCAACCTACAGGGTCCAGCTTTTGAGAAAAACTTTTGGCGATTGTCTATTGCTCAGATAAAAGATCATATAAAACAAAGACTTAATAAATTGGCACGGTTCTAGCTCCTGCGTTCAGGCGATCTCGGTATCGCCCTATAACAACAAGAATCGCTTCGCCTCAGGCGAAGCTCTAGGAGAAGCCATGAGTGTCCTGATCGCACTCGCCGCCCTGGCGCTGCTGATGTTCGCCGCCTACCGGGGTTTCAGTGTCATCCTCTTCGCCCCTCTCGCCGCCCTCGGCGCCGTGTTGCTCACCGATCCGTCCGCCGTGGCGCCCGCCTTCACCGGGGTGTTCATGGACAAGATGGTGGGCTTTCTCAAGCTCTACTTCCCGGTGTTCATGCTCGGTGCCCTGTTCGGCAAGCTGATCGAGCTGTCGGGTTTCTCCCGCGCCATCGTCGCCGCGGCCATCCGCCTGCTCGGTCGCGAACGAGCCATCCCGGTGATCGTCGCGGTCTGCGCCCTGCTCACCTATGGCGGCGTCTCGCTGTTCGTGGTGGTCTTCGCGGTCTATCCCTTCGCCGCCGAGATGTTTCGCCAGAGCGACATCCCCAAGCGGCTGATCCCCGCCACCGTCGCCCTGGGCGCCTTTTCCTTCACCATGGACGCCCTGCCCGGCACGCCGCAGATCCAGAACATCATTCCCACCAGCTTCTTCCAGACCACCGCCTGGGCCGCGCCCTGGCTGGGCTTGGCTGGATCGCTGTTCGTCATCGCCGTGGGCCTGGCCTACCTTGGCAGCGCCCGCCGCAAGGCCCGCACTAGCGGCGAAGGCTATGCCAGCGTGCCGCTGCGCAACGAGCCGGAGACCTCCGCCGACCTGCCGCTGCCCAACCCCTGGCTGGCCCTGGCGCCGCTGGTGCTGGTGGGCGTGCTCAACTTCTTGCTGACCCGCTGGATTCCCGACTGGTACGGCGCCACCCATAACCTGGCGCTGCCGGGCATGGCCAAGCCAGTGACCCAGGAGGTGGCCAAGCTGACCGGCATCTGGGCGGTGGAAGGCGCGCTGCTGGCGGGCATCCTGCTGGTGCTGGCGACGGGCTTCGGCGCCATCCGCGGCCGGCTGGCCGAGGGCAGCAAGACCGCCGTCTCCGGCGCCCTGCTGGCCGGGATGAACACGGCGTCGGAATACGGCTTCGGCGCGGTGATCGCCGCCCTGCCCGGCTTCGTGCTCTTCGCCCAGGGCCTCAAGGCCATCCCCGATCCGTTGATCAACGAGGCGGTGAGCGTGACCCTGCTGGCCGGCATCACCGGTTCCGCCTCGGGCGGCATGAGCATCGCCCTGGCGGCCATGAGCGACACCTTCATCGCCGCCGCCAATGGCGCGGGCATCCCGCTGGAAGTCCTGCACCGGGTCGCGGCCATGGCCAGTGGCGGCATGGACACCCTGCCGCATAACGGCGCGGTCATCACCCTGCTGGCGGTCACCGGCCTGACCCATCGCGAAGCCTATGGCGGCGTGTTCAAGATCACCCTGATCAAGACCGTGGCGGTGTTCTGCGTCATCGCCCTCTACTACCTGACCGGCCTCGTCTAAGGAGACAGCTCATGGACCTTACCGGCAAGACCGCCCTGGTCACCGGCTCCACCAGCGGCATTGGCCTGGGCATCGCCCAACGCCTGGCCGCCGCGGGCGCCACACTCATTCTCAACGGCTTCGGCGATCCTGCGCCCGCGCAAGCCAGCATCGGCGGCCGTACCGGCTTCCACGCCGCCGACCTGTCCAAACCGGACGAGATAGCAGACCTCTTCACCTACACCAGCCGCGACTTCGGCGGCGTGGATATCCTGGTCAACAACGCCGGCATCCAGCACGTGGCACCGGTGGAAGATTTTCCGGTGGAGCGCTGGGACGCGGTGATCGCCCTCAATCTCTCGGCGGTGTTCCACACCACCCGCCTGGCGCTGCCAACCATGCGCGAGCGAAACTGGGGACGCATCGTCAACATCTCCTCGGTGCACGGCCTGGTGGCTTCCACCGGCAAGGCCGCCTATGTGGCCGCCAAGCACGGGGTGGTGGGCCTGACCAAGGTCACCGCCCTGGAGACAGCCCGCACCGGTATCACCTGCAACGCGCTCTGTCCGGGTTTCGTGCTCACCCCGCTAATCCAGCAGCAGCTGGACAGCCGGGGCAGCGACCCGGACCAGGCCCGTCGCGACCTGCTCAGCGAGAAGCAGCCCTCGCAGGAATTCGTCACCACCGACCAGCTGGGCAAGCTGGCGCTGTTCCTGTGCAGCGACGCCGCCGCCCAGGTGCGCGGCGCCGCCTGGACCATGGACGGCGGCTGGACCGCCCAATAACGACAAGAGGACCTCTGCCATGAACAAGCTCTATCCCAACGCCGCGGCCGCCCTCGACGGGCTGGTCAGCGACGGCATCACCCTGACCGTGGGCGGCTTCGGCCTCTGCGGCATTCCCGAGGCGCTGATCGCCGCGCTACGCGATACCGGTGCCCGCGAGCTGACCGCCATCAGCAACAATGCCGGGGTGGATGGCTTCGGCCTTGGCCAACTGCTGGAGACCCGGCAGATCCGCAAGATGATTTCCTCCTACGTGGGCGAGAACAAGGAGTTCGAGCGCCAGTATCTGGCCGGCGAACTGGAGCTGGAATTCACGCCCCAGGGCACCCTGGCCGAGAAGTTGCGCGCCGGTGGCGCGGGCATCCCGGCGTTCTACACCCGCACCGGCTACGGCACCCTGGTGGCCGAGGGCAAGGAGGTCCGCGACTTCAATGGCCAGCCGCATGTCATGGAACTGGCGCTGACCGCCGACGTGGCCCTGGTCAAGGCGCTGCGTGCCGACAAGGCCGGCAATTTGGTATTCAACAAGACCGCGCGCAACTTCAATCCGCTGTGCGCCATGGCCGGGCGCGTCTGCATCGCCGAGGTGGAAGAGCTGGTGGAAGTCGGCGAGCTGGACCCCGACCAGATCCACCTGCCCGGCATCTTCGTGCAGCGCCTGGTGGTCAACGCAAGCCCCGAGAAACGCATCGAGAAACGCACCCTGAGCGAGGAGAAGTAAGATGGCCTGGACCCGCGAACAGATGGCGCAACGCGCCGCCCGGGAGCTGCAGGACGGCTTCTACGTCAACCTCGGCATCGGCTTGCCGACCCTCGTCGCCAACTACATCCCCGCCGGCATGGACGTCTGGCTGCAGTCGGAGAACGGCCTGCTCGGCATCGGCCCCTTCCCCACCGCCGAGACGGTCGATCCGGACCTGATCAACGCCGGCAAGCAGACCGTCACCGCCCTGCCCGGCAGCAGCTATTTCGACAGCGCCACCAGCTTCGGCATGATCCGCGGCGGCCATGTGAACCTGGCCATCCTGGGCGCCATGCAGGTGTCGGAAAAAGGCGATCTGGCCAACTGGATGATCCCCGGCAAGATGGTCAAGGGCATGGGCGGCGCCATGGACCTGGTGGCTGGCGTGCAGCGCGTGGTGGTGCTGATGGAACACACCGCCAAGGGTGCCCACAAGATCCTGCCGGCCTGCGATCTGCCGCTGACCGGCGTCGGCGTGGTCGACCTGATCATCACCGACCTGGCCGTACTGGAGGTGATCGAAGGCGGCCTCAGGCTGGTGGAGCTGGCCGAAGGCGTGAGCCTTGATGAACTGCGCGCCGCCACCGGCGCCCCCATCCAGGCTTGAGGAGACCCCCATCATGCAAGACGTCGTCATCGTCGCCGCTACCCGCACCGCAGTCGGCAGTTTTCAGGGTTCCCTGGCCAATGTGCCCGCGGTGGAATTGGGCGCCCAGGTGATCCGCGCTCTACTGGAGCAGACCGGCGTAGACCCAGCCCAGGTGGACGAGGTGATCCTCGGCCAGGTGCTCACCGCCGGTGCGGGCCAGAATCCGGCGCGCCAGGCGGCGGTCAAGGCCGGCCTGCCCCACGAGGTGCCGGCCCTGACCCTGAACAAGGTTTGCGGCTCCGGCCTCAAGGCGGTGCAACTGGCCGTCCAGGCGATCCGCTGCGGCGACGCCGAGATCGTCGTCGCCGGCGGCATGGAGAACATGAGCCTGGCGCCCTATGTGCTGCCCAAGGTACGCACCGGCTTGCGGCTGGGCCATGCCGAGCTGGTCGACACCATGCTCAGCGATGGCCTGTGGGATGCCTTCAACGACTACCACATGGGCCAGACCGCCGAGAATCTGGTGCAGCAGTACCAGATCAGCCGCGAGGCCCAGGACGCCTTTGCCGCCCGCTCCCAACAGCGCGCGGCGGCAGCGGTGGAATCCGGGCGTTTCCAGGAGGAGATCACGCCGATTTCCATTCCCCAGCGCAGGGGCGAGCCGCTGCTGTTCGCCACCGACGAGGGTATCCGCGCAGACACCACCGCCGAGGGGCTGGCGCGCCTCCGGCCGGCTTTCACCAAGGACGGCAGCGTCACTGCGGGCAACGCCTCCAGCCTGAACGACGGTGCCGCTGCGGTACTGGTGATGAGTGCGGCCAAGGCCACTGCCCTGGGGCTCACGCCGCTCGCCCATATCGCCGCCTATGCCAGCGCCGGGGTAGACCCGGCGATCATGGGCATCGGCCCAGTCTCGGCAACCCGCAAGACGCTGGAAAAAGCCGGCTGGCAGCTGGCCGACGTCGATTTGATCGAAGCCAACGAAGCCTTCGCCGCCCAGGCCCTGGCCGTAGGTCAGGAGCTGGGCTGGGATGACGAGAAGGTCAACGTCAACGGCGGCGCCATCGCCCTGGGCCACCCCATCGGCGCCTCGGGTTGCCGGGTGCTGGTGACCCTGCTCCACGAACTGCGTCGCCGTGACGGGCGTCGAGGCTTGGCGACCCTGTGCATCGGGGGCGGCCAGGGGGTGGCATTGGCGGTGGAGCGGCGGTAGTGGATTGATCGCGGCCATGGGCCGCTCCTACAGGTCGAAAGTTCCTGTAGGAGCGGCCCATGGCCGCGATATGACCTCAACGCGTGGAAAAGGCTGCGCCGTTTTCCACCCTACGCCTGATGTCCCTGTCCAAAACAACAACAAAAGGATCCACCATGAGCTCAACCCCTTCCCGCGACTCGCGCAGCGCGCGGTTCGCCCTGGCCTGTTCCAATTGGGCCGAACGCTGGTTTCCCGACTCCTGGGTGTTCGCCGTGCTCGCCGTGGCCGTGGTGGCCCTGGCCGCCCTTGGCATGGGTGCGCCGGCAGCCAAGACCGCCAAGGCCTTTGGCGATGGCTTCTGGAGCCTGATCCCCTTCACCATGCAGATGGCCTTCGTGGTCATCGGCGGCTATGTGGTCGCCAGCTCCGGGCCGGCGGCGCGGCTGATCGAGCGGCTGGCGCGGGTGCCCCGGACCGGGCGTGGTGCGGTGTGCTGGGTGGCCCTGGTCGCCATGCTCGCCTCCCTGCTCAACTGGGGCCTGAGCCTGGTGTTCGGCGGCCTGCTGGTGCGCGCCTTGGCGCGACGTGAAGAACTCAAGATGGACTATCGTGCCGCCGGTGCCGCCGCCTACCTCGGCCTGGGCGCGGTCTGGGCCTTGGGGCTGTCGTCTTCGGCGGCGCAGCTGCAGGCCAACCCGGCCAGTCTGCCCCCGTCGATCCTGGCCATTACCGGGGTGATCCCCTTCAGCCAGACGCTGTTCCTCTGGCAATCCGGGGCCCTGCTGTTGGTGCTGCTGGTGGTCTCGGCGGTGATCGCCTATGTCACCGCACCGGGTCCGGACAGCGCGCGCGATGCCCGCGCCTGTGGCGTCGATGTCACCCCGGCGCCCAAGGCCGCCGACAAGCCGACCCGTCCGGGCGAATGGCTCGAATACAGTCCGATCCTGATTGTGCTGCTGGTCTTGCTGGCCGCCGGCTGGCTGGTACAGGAATTCGCCAGCAAGCCGGCCATCGAGGCCATCTCCGGGCTGAACACCTACAACCTGCTGTTCATCAGCGTGGGGGCCCTGCTGCACTGGCGGCCGCGGCATTTCCTCGACGCCGTGGCCCGAGCCGTGCCAGCCACCACTGGGGTGCTGATTCAGTTTCCGCTGTATGGCTCCATCGCCGCCATCCTGACCAAGGTCAACGGCGCCGATGGCCAGACCCTGGCGCACCATATCGCTGCGTTCTTCACCCAGATCGCCACCCACGACACCTACGCCCTGCTGATGGGGGTCTATTCGGCGCTGCTAGGGTTCTTCATCCCCTCGGGCGGGGGCAAGTGGATCATCGAGGCGCCCTATGTGATGCAGGTGGCCAACGACCTGCAGTATCACCTGGGCTGGGCCGTGCAGATCTACAACGCCGCCGAGGCACTGCCGAATCTGATCAATCCCTTCTACATGCTGCCGCTGCTGGGCGTGCTGGGGCTGAAGGCGCGCGACCTGGTCGGCTTTTCCTTCGTGCAGCTGCTGGTCCATGCACCCTTGGTGCTGGTGCTGCTGTGGCTGTTGGGGGGAACGTTGGCATATCTGCCGCCGGTACACCCGTAGCTCGGGTGGGGCGCAGAAGATAAAGCGGGAGGGATAAAGCGGAAGCCGGCTGAATCTCAGCCGGCGATGGCCAGACGGGTACTGTCGATGATGGCCTGCAGGCGGCTTGGGGTGCTGTATTCGTCGCGGTAGATCCGGCGGGTATGCTTGGCCACGCCATGCTCGTTGACGACGATGAAGGAAAAACCACGCTTGCTAGGAGCGTCGATGACGCAGCTCATCGGCGCGAAAGCGGCGCTGAGGGCATGCATGGCGTTCTGGGCTTGGGCTTGTATGTTCATGACTTCAGTTGTAAACCTCACGTGTGACGCTGCTATGACAAGGGGCTAGAACGATAGTGCCTAGGTTCTCGAGTTATAGTTAGCAATAGACGTGCCGGAATGTAACAAAGCCTTCCGGCACGCCTTTTTCTCATTTGCCAGCTGGCTGCTGGCGACGCTTGGCCCGCCGCGACAGCATGTTCAGACCCTCGATCAGCGCCGAGAAGGCCATGGCTGCATAGATGTAGCCCTTGGGTACATGGGCGCCGAAGCCTTCGGCGATCAGGGTCATGCCGATCATGATCAGGAAACCCAGCGCCAGCATCACGACAGTCGGGTTCCTGTCGATGAACTTGGCCAGGGGGTCGGCCGCCAGCAACATGACGGTCACCGCCACCACCACCGCGATCACCATCACCGGCAGGTGCTCGGTCATGCCCACGGCGGTGATGATGCTGTCCACCGAGAACACCAGGTCCAGCAAGAGGATCTGCACGATGGCGGAGCCGAACGCCAGGGTCGCCGTCTCGCCGCCCTTGGTCAGGGCGCTGTCGGGCTCGGGGTCGACGTTGTGATGGATCTCCTTGGTCGCCTTCCACAACAGGAACAGGCCACCGGCGATGAGGATCAGGTCCTTCCAGGAAAAGCTCTTGCCGAAGACCTCGATGATCGGCTCGGTGAGCTGGACGATCCAGGCCACGGTACCGAGCAGACCCAGACGCAGGACCAGCGCCAGACTGATGCCGATGCGACGGCCCTTCTGCTGTTGGTGGACAGGCAGCTTGTTGGTCAGGATGGAGATGAAGATCAGGTTGTCGATGCCGAGCACCACCTCCATCACGATCAGGGTGGCCAGCGCGGCCCAGACGGTAGGGTCAGCGGCGAGTTGTAGCAGATAGTCCATTGCGGCGCGGTTCCAGTGGGAAGAGAAAGGCCTGACAGGGTCAGGCCGCAGGTCTCACCATCAGAGCGTCACGCCTGTGAAATGCTCGTGAAGGCCTCTGCCACAATTGTTTCAAACTGTCGCAGCGGTGCGCCGCTGGACGAAGCGGGCCACGTAGTCGTCGGCCGGCTGGCCGAGGATGTCTGCGGGAGTACCCACCTGCACCAGGCGACCGTCGCGCAGGATGGCGATGCGATTGCCCAGGCGCAGTGCCTCGTCCAGGTCATGGGTGATGAAGACGATGGTCTTGTGCAGCCGCTGTTGCAGTTCCAGCAGTTGTTCCTGCATCTCGGCACGGATCAGCGGATCGAGGGCGGAAAAGGCCTCGTCCATCAGGATGATCTCGGTATCCGTGGCCAGGGCACGAGCCAGGCCGACCCGCTGGCGCATGCCACCGGAGAGCTGATGCGGCCACTTGCCCTCGTAGCCGGCCAGGCCGACCACCTCCAGCCAGTGCATTGCCCGTTCCCGGCACACCGCCTTGGGCTCGCCGCGGACCTTGAGGCCGTAGGCGACGTTGTCCAGCACCCGCCGGTGCGGCAAGAGACCGAAGCTCTGGAACACCATGCTGATGCGCTGACGCCGCAACTCGCGCAGCGCCGGCAGCGGCAGTTGCAGGATGTCCTGGCCATCGATGAGGATGCGCCCGCTGCTCGGGTCGATCAGCCGGTTGAAGTGACGCACCAGGGTCGACTTGCCGGACCCGGACAGCCCCATGATGACGAAGATCTCGCCCTCGGCGATTTCCAGGGACAGGTCGTCCACGCCCACCACGCAACCGGTGCGCGCAAGGATCTCGGCCTTGTCGTGCCCCTCGCGGAGCAAGGCCAGGGCCGCCTGTTCGCGCTTGCCGAAGATCTTGGAGACCCGTTCGACGACGATTTTCATCGCTCCACCTCGTGGCGCTGACGACCGTAGGCCTGGGTGATGCGGTCGATCACCACGGCCAGGATGACGATGGCCAGGCCCGCCTGCAGGCCCTTGCCCACGTCCAGCGTCTGGATGCCCACCAGCACCTCCTCACCGAGGCCGCGGGCGCCGATCATGGAGGCGATCACCACCATGGACAGCGCCATCATGGTGGTCTGGTTGATGCCGGCCATGATGCTCGGCAGCGCCAGCGGCAACTGCACGCCGAACAGCTGCTGCCAGCGACTGGCGCCAAAGGCGTTGACCGCTTCCATGACCTCGCGATCGACCTGGCGGATACCCAGATCGGTGAGGCGGATCAGGGGTGGTGCGGCATAGATCACCGTGGCGAAGATCGCCGGCACCTTGCCCAGGCCGAACAGCATCAGCACCGGGATCAGGTACACGAAGCTGGGCATGGTCTGCATGATGTCCAGCAGCGGCATCAGCACCAGGCGCAGGCGAGCGCTACGGGCGCAGAGGATGCCCAGGGGTATGCCGATGATCACCGCGATGGCGGTGGCCACCAGCACCAGCGCCAGGGTCTGCATCAGCTTGTCCCAGAGCCCCAGGGCACCGACCAGGAACAGCAGGCCGGTGATCAGCAGGGTTGGCAGCACCCGCCGGGTGGCATGGGCGGCCAGGGCCGCGACGATCAGCAACAGCGCCCACCAGGGGGTGCTGCGCAGCAGGCCTTCGAGCCAGACGATGGCCTGCAGCAGGGTGTCGGAGACGGTGCGGAAGACATCGCCGTAGCGGGTCACCAGCCAGTCGACGCCGCGATTGACGGCGTCGGCGCAGGAAAAGGTCAGGCCTTCGGGAAACATCCTAGAGCGCCGCCTGGATCTTGCTGCGCGCTGCCGCGTCGGTCACCCAGGCCTGCCAGAGTTCGGGATGGGCCTTGAGCAGCGCCTTGGCGGCGGCAGGCGCGTCCTGCTTGGCTTCGGCCTGTTCGGCCAGGGTGCGGTTGAGCAGGTCGATGGGCACATTGACGCGGCTCAGCACGGCGACCAGTTCAGGAGCGCCGTCGTGGAAGGGTTTGGAGAGTCCGGCCTGCACCTGGATGTGCTTCTCCTCGCCGTCGCGCGGCTTGAGCTGCACCATATCGACCCGGCCCAGCAACGGCGTCGGCGACCAGTAGTAGGTGAGGATCGGCTGCTTGCGGCGGGTGGCCGAGACAATGGCGGCGTCCAGCGCCGGTCCGGTACCGGGGCGGAAGTTGGTGTACTTGTCGCTCAGGCCGTAGCTCTGCAGCATCTGGGTGTTTTCCAGCTCGCAGGTCCAGCCGGCCGGGCAATTGTAGAAGCGCCCCTTGCCAGGCTCTTCCGGATCGCGGAACAGCTCGGCGTACTGCCCCAGGTCGGCGATGCTCTTCAAGTTGGGCGCCTTGGCATCCTTGCCTTCCACCAGGTAGCGCGGTACGTACCAGCCCTCGGTGGCGCCTTCGATGGGGGCGCCTACGCCAACCACCTTGCCGGCTGCGGCGGCCTTGTTCCAGACCTCGCTACGGCCGATCCACTCCTCGGCGAATACCTGAATGTCGTTGTTGCCCAGCGCCTGCTCCAGGGTGATGGAGTTGCCGGGGATGCTGTCCACCTTGCAGTCATAGCCGTGCTGCAGGACGAAGCCCATCAATTCGGTGAGCAGCATGCCGCTTTCCCAGTTCACCCCGGCGAACTTCACCGGCTTGCTGGCGCACCAGCTGTCGGCCTGGGCAGTGCCGGCGGCCAGCAGGCCAAGGGAGAGGCCGGCGGCCAGGAGGGAACGGCGGGGAAAGGCTGTGGGCATGAGAGGCTCCGTCTGCACTGGGAGGGCCAGGACGGCAGAGCCGTTCCGCTGGCGATCCTACCTTGGTCAGCGCCGAAGGCTCAGGGTTCAGCCGAAGGCTCTGGCACTGCCTGCGTGGGGCTCACGGGCGCTGAACAGCGCCACCCGACCCACTTGGCGCAGCTCGACCTGGACGAAATGCCGACGCAACTCACGCTCGAGATCCGCCAGGGTATCGCCCGCGTTGCCGAAGATGCCCTTGCGGTTGTACAGGGTCATCAGCCGTTGGCCGAAGCCGTTGTGGCCCGCGGCGTCGCCCAGGATGGTGGCGCCGAATACCACGCCACCGGGTGCCAGTACTGGTGCGAGCTGGGCGAACGCCCGCCCCTTCTGCGCCAGGCTGCCCGGCACGCAGTGCAGCAGATAGAACAGGGCGATGGAATCGAAGGGGCCAACCGCAGCGTCCAGCGGCTCCAGCACATCGTGGCGCAGGGTCCGGGCCGGCCGCCCTAGACGCGCGCGGGCGGCGGTGAGACTGGCGGGATTGAGATCCAGCAGGGTGACCTCGGTGTCGGCCGGCAGATCCGCCTTGGCCAGGTAGTAGCCGGTGCCCACGCCCACCTCAAGATGACGTCGACCGACGTGCTGGCGGAAGAACGGCAGCAGGACCTCGCCGGTGGGACAGCCCCAGGCGTACCGATTGGAAATCCCCAGTACCCAGGCGTCGTAGAGGCGCAGGGTAAGAGGCGAATAGACGGCGGCGCCCGCCTGGCTGTCGCTACCCAAGAGTCGTGCTCCGGTCGATTGATCGTCGCCACCCTAGGCCTGCCGGCCCTTGCTGGCAAGCATCAGCGCCAGCAGGGTCGCCTGAGCGGACGGCCGTTGCGCTCGAACTTTGTCCGCCCTCGCCTCTTCTACCGGAGAACATTCTCACGGAGCCCACCATGCGTATCCATCACCTCAACTGTGGCTGCATGTGCCCCCTGGGTGGGGCACTGTACGACGGTTTCAGCCGTGGCCTCGCCGCGCACCTCGCCTGCCATTGCCTGCTGGTGGAGACGGACCAGTCCGGTCTAGTGCTGGTGGATACCGGTTTCGGTGAAGCCGACCTCAAGGAGCGCGGTCGGCGGCTGAGTCCCTTCTTCCGGCTGATGAATCGCATCCAGTACGACCCCGAGCTCAGCGCCCTGGCGCAGATTCGCCGCCTGGGTTTTCGTCCGGGCGATGTTCGCCATATCGTGCTGACCCACCTGGACTTCGATCACGCGGGCGGCCTGGATGACTTTCCCCAGGCCCAGGTCCATGTGCTCCAGCGTGAGTGGGACGCCCAGCGCCAGCGCCACGGCTTCATCGGCCGCCGTCGCTACAGCCCGGCGCAGTGGGAAGGGATCCGCCACTGGAATTTCCATGAACCCCAGGGCGAGCAGTGGAACGGCTTCGCCAGCGTGCGTGACCTGCCTGGGCTGCCGCCGGAGATCCTGATGATCCCGCTGCCCGGTCATACCCCGGGCCATGCCGGCATCGCCATCCAGCATGAGGGCGGCTGGCTGCTGCACGCCGGTGACGCCTACTTCTACCGCGACGAGATGGGCCGCCCCGAGCGTCACTGCACGCCGGGCCTGAGGTTCTACCAGCGCCTGATGGAAGACGACCGCGCCAGCCGCCTGGACAACCAGGCCCGCCTGCGCGAACTCTCCCTGCGCCAGGATCTGGGGCTGACACTGTTCTGCAGCCATGACCTGATGGAGTTTCGGCGGTTACAGGAGCGAGTGCCGGCGTAGGTTGGTTGAGGGCAGCGAAGCCCAAAGGGCGGAGTCGTCATGTTGGGCTTCGACGGTGGAGCTGCCTCAGCCCAACCTACGATGCTCATCGCGGCCATGGGCCGCTCCTACAAAGGCATGATGTCCCGTAGGAGCGGCCCATGGCCGCAATGGGGCGGAACGCCGCAGCAACGGTGCCAGGCCTGGCCCCTTCATGTTTGGGCTTCGACGATAGAGCCGTCTCAACCCAGCCTACGATGCTCATCGCGGTCATGGGTCGCTCCTACAAAGGCATGCTGTCCTGTAGGAGCGGCCCATGGCCGCGATGGGTCGGAACGAGGCAGCAACGGCGCCAGGCCTGGCCCTTCATGTTTGGGCTTCGACGATGGAGCCGTCTCAACCAACCTACGACGCTCATCGCGGCCATGGGCCGCTCCTACAGAGTCATGCTGTCCCGTAGGAGCGGCCCATGGCCGCGATGGGTCGGAACGCGGCAGCAACGGTGTCAGGCCTGGCCCCTTCATGTTTGGGCTTCGATGATGGAGCCGTCTCAACCCAACCTATGATGCTCATCGCGGCCATGGGCCGCTCCTACAGAGTCATGATGTCCCGTAGGAGCAGCCCATGGCCGCGATGGGTCGGAACGCAGCGCCAACGGCGCCAGGCCTGGCCCTTCATGTTTGGGCTTCGATGATGGCGCTATCTCATCCCCACCTACGCAATCACCGGATAGCCCTGCTCCACCGCCTCGCGGCGCCAGTCCAGCAGGGGCAGATAGGTCGCTTCGTCTACTGCGGTGAATCCCTCGATGGCGAGGCGTTCGGCCAGCTCGGGATCGGCGGCCAGGCTGTCGCTTAGTGCCTCACGCAAAGCCTGAACCTCCGCATCGGAGCGACTGGCCGCGGTGATAAAGGGCAGCGCCGGACTCCGGCGGGTACGCTGCAGCGGGCGCAGACCGGTCACTCGCTCGGGTTCAGCGCGCTGCAGGTAGCCATAGGTCACGGCGTCCACCGCGGCCACATCGGCGTGCCCCTGCTGCAACAGCGCCAGGCTGTTGGCATGGCTCTCGCTGACGATCACTTCGCCAAAGAAGCGCCCGCGCTCGGCCAGGGGGGCCACGGCCTGGCGCAGGAGATTCATGCCGGTGTTGGAATCCAGGCTGTTGAGCGCCACGCGCTTACCGCGCAGGTCCGCGAGGCTGCTCGCTTCGAGGGTTTCGGGTACCAGGATGAAGGCGCAATGCTCGGCACCTTCGCAGCCATCGAAGCGGTAACGCGGCGCAGCCACCAGGCGGACCTGGCCGCGCAGTCGGGTGACCCAGGGATAGCCGCAGGTCTGGGCCAGCAGCAGCTCGGGATGGCTCCAGAGCGCAGGCAGCTCTTCGGGCGCAGGTTCGAGCGTCGTCCCCAGGCGTAGTGCCACAGCCTCGGCGAGCTGGCGATAGGCATCGCGCACCTCGGCGGGCTCGACGTACATGGTAAGGGCGGCAACGGTCATGGGCGGCTCCAGCACGGAAAACCGCCATTATCCTCTATCACTGCACTTAGAGCGCCGCCTTCACCCGCTCGGCGTTTTCCGCCGGCAGCCAGGATGTCCAGACCTCCGGATGCTCCTTGAGGAAACGCTTGGCCACCACCTGGGCGTCTTCACGCTTCTCCGCCATGCCCGCGAGGATGCCGTTGAACTGGTCGAGAGGGAATTCGACCTTCTCGAACAGCGCCACCAGGGCTGGCGCCTTGTCATGCAGGTCGCGGGAGACGCCGATGGTGATCTTGGCCGGCAGCGAGCGCGATGGCAGCGGATCGGGATTCTTGGGATCCGACAGCGTCGCCCAGGCTTTCTCGCTGAAGGGCGGTTCTTCCAGCTGAACCAGCTTGTAGCGGCCCATCAAGGGGGTCGGCGACCAATAGTAGAAGAGCACCGGCTCACCCCGGCGCATGGCGGTGGCGATGGCGGCATCCAGCGCAGGGCCGGTGCCGGTGCGGAAGTTGGTGTAGCTGTCGGTGAGCTTGTAGGCCTTGAGCTTCTGGCTGTTGACGATCTCGCAGGTCCAGCCGGTCGGGCAGTTAAGGAAGCGGCCCTTGCCCGGCTCTTCCGGATCGCGGAACAGCTCTTTATAGCGGGGCAGATCGGCCACGCTCTTCAGGTCCGGCGCCTTGGCCTTGATACCGCGAGCGGGATCGCCCTTGACCAGGTATTCCGGCACCCACCAGCCTTCGGTGGCACCCTTGACCGTCTCGCCCACGGCAAAGACCTTGCCGGCCTTTTCCGCCGCGCGCCAGGCCGGGCTGCGCCCAGCCCACTGCTCGCCGGTGACCTGGATGTCGTTTTGTGCCAGGGCGTTTTCCAGCGTCACGGTGTTGCCCGGCACGCTGTCGGTCTGGCAACCGTAGCCCTTCTCCACCAGCAGGCGCAGGACCTCGGTGGTGAACATGCCGCTTTCCCAGTTGGGCCCGGCGAATTTCACCGTTTGCGGATAGGGGCAGCCGCCATCGGCGGCGAAGGCCAGCGGAGCGATGGCGAAGCTGGCGAGGGTCAGGGCGAGACGCAGACGCATGGGCTAACTCTCCGACGAGGACGTGGGCTTTTCGACCCCCGGCACTGCCAATCGTCACCGTGGGCCAGGGCTAATTCACAGCGGGCCGCCATCGGCGGTCTTGCGCAGGCCGGCGATCACCGTCTCCCCGGTTTCGCGGGCCAATTCAGCGTACCAGGCCTGGGTAGCCAGGGGCTCGTGGCCATGGGTGATCTCGCAGCGCTTGCGTGCTCGCTCGACGATCCCGGCGACCCGCTCCAGGCGCGCCTGCTCATAGGCCTGGAGTGCCACGCGCGGATCGGCGTCTGCCTCCAGGCACCGCGCCAGCACCCAGGCGTCTTCCATGGCCTGGCAACCGCCCTGCCCCAGATCCGGCGCCATGGCATGGGCGGAATCGCCCAGCAAGGCCACCCGCCCCCGTACCAGCGTCGGCAGCGGACGTGTATCGTGGATTTCCACACGAGCCACGCCCTGGGGATCCAGGCGCTCGATGAGGCGCTGCACCGGCGGTGCCCAGCCGGCGAAGTGCGCGGCCAGCTCCGCGCGGTACAGATCGCGCTCGTTGGGCGTGCCCTTGGGCAGGGGCACATCGAAGAAGAAATAGAATTCGCCGCCGCCCATGGGCATCAGCGAGACGCGCTGGTGATCCCCGACGAATTGCGCCCATTCGTGCTCGTCCGCCAGCTCCGGCGCGATGGCGACCCGGCCATTCCAGTTCACGTAGCCACAGTATTCCCGGGTGATCGCCTGCCCCACCACCCGATCCCGCAAGCGCGAGTGGGTGCCATCGGCGGCGATCAGCAGATCGGCTCGCTCGCGACGACCGTCGCTGAGCTGCACGGTCACGCCGTCCGCGTCCTGTGCGAAATCCTCGCAAGCGACGCCCAGGGTCACCCGTTCGGTCCCCACGGCGTCCAGTAACAGTCGCTGCAGGTGGGCGCGGGCGATGGGACGCGCCGGGCGGTCGACCGCCTTATAGAGAGGCAGCAGGCTGAAGCGGGTGAGCAACCGCCCCTCGCGATCGTGATAGCTCATGGTCTGCATATCGCCGCTCACCGCCGCGATAGCCGGTCCGAGGCCGAGGCGTTCGAGCACCTTGACGCCGTTTGGCCAGATGGAGAGAGCCGCGCCGATGGGGGCCAGGCCCTGCGCCCGCTCGAACAGGCGGACCCGATGCCCGGCCTGACCGAGCGCCAGGGCGGCAGTGAGGCCGCCCATGCCGGCACCGGCGATGATGATGTCGAGAGATGGCATGACGGGCCTCGCATGGCGGTAACAGATGCCTTGAGCAAGCAATATCCTGTCCAGGTGGTCAGGTATCGAACGTAGGGCACCAACGAGCGATACCACACGAAAAAATGCACCGGACTGGTGCCCCATGACCATTGGTCGCTTCGTTTCCAGGCAGACTGCCCTTCGTCGGCTCGCATGACGCATTGCAGAGCTCTTCTATACTCCAAAGGTAGTCGCCAGTTGCGTGAGACACAGCGTTCGCCATCCCATAGAGGCCCGCTTGCGGCGACCACAGCGGGTGAGGAGCAGAATCATGATCAATCATGTCTGGGGCCTGCTGGCCCATCCCGATCGCGAGTGGCAACAGATTCGTCGCGAAGGGGAAACGGTCGGGCACTTCTTTGCCCATCACGTTGCCTTCCTGGCCGCCATTCCCGTCGTCGCCTCGCTGGTGGGTACCACCACCTTCGGCTGGCGCTTCGGCGGCGGCGAAGCCCATGTACTGGATCTACCTACCGCCGTGGTGTTGGCGGTCATCAGTTATGCACTGATCATGGCCGCGGTGGTGGCCATGGGGCACGTGATCCATTGGCTGGCGCGGCGCTATCCGGATCGGCCCAGTGCCAATCGCTGCATTCTCTTCGCAGGCTATGTAGCCACGCCCATGTTGCTGAGCGGGCTGGTGGGCTTCTATCCACTGGTGTGGTTGTGCGCCATCGCCGGGATCGTCGGCCTGGCCTATTCGGCCTACCTGCTCTACACCGGCATCCCCTCCTTCCTCAACATCGACCAGCGGGAAGGCTTCATCATGTCCGGCTCCACCCTGGCCATCGGGGTGCTGGTGCTGGAAGTGCTGATGGCTACCACGGTGCTGATGTGGGGCTACGGTCCGGAGCTGTTCGGCTGAGGAGCGATGCCTGCAGCGAACAGTTTCGTCCGAAAGACAAGGGCCCGGGTCAGCGATTGACCCGGGCCTTCTTTTTGATCGGCTAGTGGCGGGAAAAGCCGTAGAGATCCATGGCCAGGATGCGATGGGCGATGCCGTCGTGATGGACCTGGAAGCTGCCTTGCGGATCCGCTGCACCGAGGGCGACGAAGAGCGGCAACAGGTGCTCGTCGGTAGGATGCGCCTGGCGGGCACCCGGTGCCTGGCGCCGGTAATCGAGCAAGGCCTCCAGGTCCCGCTCGCGCAGACGGCCCTGGATCCACTGCTGGAAGTCCCGCACATAGCCAGGTGACTCGTCACCGCCACGGCGGAAATCACCCAGGTTGTGGGTCAGGCTGCCGGAGCCGATCAGCAGGGTATCGGCGGGTAGCACCCGGGTCAGCGCCTGACCCAGGGCGAAATGGTACTCCGGTCCGCGCGCGGCGCTCATCGACAGGGGTACCACGGGGATCCGAGCATCGGGATAGAGATAGCGCAAAGGCACCCAGGCGCCATGGTCCAGTCCCTGCTCACCGGTTTCGGCCTCCCAGCCCTGGTCACGTAGCCCCTGAGCCAGCTGGTCGGCCAGTGCCGGAGCGCCAGGCGCAGGATAATCCAGCCGGTAGAGGGCCTCGGGAAAGCCATGGAAGTCATGGACGGTGGCCGGCCGCTTGGCGTTGCCGAATACCGGTATCCGGGTATCGAAGTGCGCCGACACCATGACGATGGCCGCCGGGGTCGGCAGGGCGTGCCCCAAGGCGCGCCAGGCCTCGCCCGCCGCGCCGGCATCGAGCGCCTCCATGGGCGAGCCGTGGGAAACGAACAAGGTGGGAAGCGACATGGTGGCGACCTCGTAGGGTGATCAGGCGTGCTTGCGGGCATCCCAGGAGAGCCGACCTGCGCCCAGCAGGGCCAGGGCAGCGGCGGTCACGGCAAGGAAGAGCGGATATTCCCAGCCGCCGTTGGGATTGGAGAAGGACCAGCCGTTGCCGAAATGGACCGTCGCGGCCGCGAACAGTTGGACGGCGGCCACTGCCGCGACCGGACGCACCCAGGCGCCCAGGATCAAGAGCACGCCCGCGCCCAGTTCGAAGAAGGTGACCGGATACGCCATCCAGCCAGGAAAGCCCACCGAGGCGAAGAAGCCCGCCGTGCCCGGCAGGGTAAACACCAGCAACTTGGTCAGGCCATGGGCAAGGAACATGGCGCCCAGGGCGAGGCGCAGCAACAGGGCGGCATAGGACGAGGTGCGGTCGGTCATGATGATTCTCAGACAGGAAGATGAGCCTATTGTCCTGTTTCCAAGCAGCGAATAAAGGCGCACCCTGGGAATGAACTGTGCACGTATTGGAAACAATCTTTGGATACGTTGAGATCCCTGCAGGCCTTCATCAAGATCGTCGAACTGGGCAGCCTGACAGCCGCGGCCGAGCGTCTGGAGCTGTCTCGCTCGGCGCTCACCAAGCACCTGGCCGCCCTGGAACGGCACTACGGCACCCGCCTGTTGCAACGTACCACCCGTACCCTGAGCCTGACCGAGGCCGGTCGTACACTCTATGAAGGGCTCGTACCGCTGCTGGGCGATCTGGACGTGCTGGAGCAGCGCCTGCAGGAGGGCCACGAGCGCCCTCGCGGACGGCTCAGGGTCAGTGCCCCCCTCACCTTTGGCGTGCGTCACCTGGCGCCCCTGGTGAGCAGCTTTCTGCATGAGTATCCGGACGTCTCCATCGACCTGGAACTGAGTGATCGGCAGGTGCGCTTGGTCGAGGAGGGTTTTGATCTGGCCGTGCGCATCGGCGAGCTGAGTGACTCCAGCCTGGTGGCACAGCCGCTGGGGGCGGTGGAACTGTTCATCTGCGCCGCGCCCACCTATCTGCAGCGCCATGGTCGCCCTGAGCATCCCGCCGAATTGCGCCAGCATCGCTGCCTGCTCTACAGCTACGCCAGCGATGGCGACGACTGGGAATTCCAGCGGGAGGGAGAGCGTTTGCAGGTCAAGGTCAGCGGGCATCTGCGTGCCAACAATGGCAGTGTCCTGCACCAGGCGGCGCTGGACGGCCACGGCATCATTCGCCAGCCGGATTTCCTGGTGAGTGCCGATTTGGCGACGGGTCGGCTGGAGCGCTTGTTCACCCCCTGGCATACCCAGGCCATCGCCATCCACGCCCTCTATCCCCATCGGCGGCTGGTACCGGCCAAGGTACGGCTGTTCATCGCCTGGCTGCAGCGACATCTGGTCACACCCGGACACCTGAAAAGAGTGCCGTAGGTCGCCGCCGAACGGTCATTGCGGGGGGCTTCGCAGCTTGCTGGGGCTTGCCTAGAATCCACGTCTGTCCCGCCGGCGCTGCCGGTTTCTGCGATGGCGTTCGTCCATGTCGACCGAGAATCCCTGCCTCAACTGTGGCGCCTGCTGCGCCCATTTCCGCGTGTCTTTCTATTGGGGCGAATGCCAGTCGGCAGGCGGCCTGGTACCCGACTACCTGACCGTCGCGGTCAGCCCCCATCTGGCGGCCATGCAGGGCACCGAGCAGAAGCCGGTACGCTGCGTGGCGCTGCTGGGCGAGGTGGGCTGCGGTACCCGCTGTACCGTCTACGAGAACCGCTCTAGCACCTGCCGCGAGTTCACCGCCGCCTGGGAGAACGGCGAAGCCAATCCCCACTGCGATGCCGCCCGCGCCGCCTATGGTCTACCACCTCTTACGCCACCGCTGCAGCCCCAGCTTTCTCCTGACCGGGTAGCCTAGGCGCTGTACCAAAACCAGCAGCGCTGGGTGATGCTTCGCTGCAAAACCCCTGGGCACCAGTGCGGTCAGGGTGGCGCCGTCGCCGTGCTCATTCACTACGCGTGAACTACGCTTGCGTAGCGTTTTCACCTCGCCTCACCCTCGCTCGCGACTTTTCGTTCAGCGCCTGGAGGAAACCAAACGGCCATCGGCGCTGCCCAAAAAGGCGACGGCTGGGCTGTGAAGCGTGGAAAATGCAGTGCGGATCAGGTTTTCACGCCCCTGGCAGATCGAATACCCTATCGTTCTTTCGCCCGCTATGCGTATCCTGTAGCGCCGAACAACAAGGCTGCTTCAACCGGCCACGTAGAGGCTCACAAAGGCTCTACGCAAGGCAAAGCTGCCGCTATACTGCCTGGCCAATACTCACACATGGAGTTTTTACATGAATAAAGCTGAGCTGATCGACGCCATTGCCGCGTCTGCCGACCTGCCCAAGGCCACCGCTGCCAAAGCCCTGGACGCCTTCACCACTGCGGTGACCGACGCCCTGAAGCAAGGCGACAGCGTCAGCCTGGTCGGTTTCGGAACTTTCGCAGTAAAAGAGCGCGCTGCTCGCGAAGGCCGCAACCCGCAGACCGGTGCCACCATCAAGATCGCCGCTGCCAAGCTGCCTGGCTTCAAGCCCGGCAAAGGCCTGAAAGACGCCGTCAGCTAAGACTGCGTTGGTCGATTCTTGTCTTCCGGGCGCTCAAGAGCGCTTCGGAAGACAGTCCTCCGCTTCACCCTCTCCCGCTCTACCCTCTCCTCGCCCTAGTGAAAGTCCCGACTCGACACCATGAGTTCGTCGAGCAGTGGACTCAGGTCGGTCAAGCGACCAGCGATCAGGTGCTGTACCCCCGCCTCGCGCTCCAGATGCCCCTCGACCTGTAGCAGCCGAGCCTGCAACAGCGGTCGTCGCTGCTGCTCGCCCACCGCGCGCCAGACCACCACATTGAGCATGCCGTGCTCGTCTTCCAGGGTCACGAAGATAACCCCGCTGGCCGTGCCGGGTCGCTGCCGTCCGCGCACCAGACCTGCTACCCGCACCAGGGCACCTGGCTCGATCTCGGCCAGTTGGCGAAAATCCCGGCAACGCCGCGCCTGGAGTTCGCCCCTGAGCAGGGACAGCGGATGCGGACCCAGGGTGGTACCCAGCATGCGATAGTCGGCGTGGAGGTCTTCGGCGACACTGGGCGCGGGCAAGACCGGGCGCTCCTCGGCGGCGCTGCCGGTTGCCTCGAACAGCGGCAGCTGGCGCTCCACACCTGCCATGGCCCAGCGCGCCTGATGGCGATCGCCGGCGAGCTTCGCCAGGGCGCCAGCCTCGGCCAGTTGCCCGCGCGCCCGGGCATCCAGCTCTGCCCGCCGGCAGAGATCCTCGACATCGCGGAAAGGCTGCGTGCCTCGCGCGGCCACCAGACGCCGGCCGACCGCTTCCGCCAGCCCCTGCACCAGTCGCAAGCCCAGACGGATCGCCGGCTGATGGCCCGCGCCCGCCTCCAGCCGGCAGTCCCAGTCGCTGGCCTGCACGGTCACGGCACGCACCTCGATGCCGTGGCGCCGGGCGTCCTGAAGGACCTGGTCGGGGCTGTAGAACCCCATGGGCCAGCTGTTGACCAGGGCACAGGCGAAGGCGGCCGGCTCATGGCACTTGAGCCAGGAGCTGGCATAGGTCAGCAGGGCGAAGCTGGCGGCATGGGATTCGGGAAAACCGTAGCTGCCAAAGCCCTTGATCTGTTCGAAGAGCCGCGCGGCGAATGCCGGGCTATAGCCGCGCTCGACCATGCGCCTGTGCAGCCGCTCGCGGTGGGGTTCGAGGCCACCATGGCGCTTCCAGGCGGCCATGGAACGCCGCAGCTGATCGGCCTCGCCTGGGGTGTATTCGGCGGCGACCATGGCGATCTGCATCACCTGCTCCTGGAACAGCGGCACCCCCAGGGTACGCTCCAGAGCCGGGCGTAGCTCGTCATGGGGATAGTCCGCCTCTTCCTCCCCATTCCGGCGGCGCAGGTAGGGATGCACCATGTCGCCCTGGATGGGGCCGGGCCGCACAATGGCCACCTCGATCACCAGGTCGTAGAGGGTCTGAGGCCTGAGGCGCGGCAGCATGGCCATCTGGGCGCGGGATTCGATCTGAAACACCCCCACCGTATCGGCACGGGAGATCATGGCGTAGGTAGGCCCATCCTCCTGGGGCAGGCTGGCCAGGGTCCAGCGCTGGTCGCGCCAGTCGGCGACCAGGTCAAAGCAGCGGCGCAGGGCGCTGAGCATGCCCAGGGCAAGGATGTCGACCTTGAGCAGGCCCACGGCATCAAGGTCGTCCTTGTCCCACTGGATCAGGGTGCGCTCGGGCATGGCGGCATTCTCGACCGGCACCAGCGTCGCCAGGGGAGCCTCAGAGATGACGAAGCCGCCGGGGTGCTGGGAGAGATGCCGGGGAAACCCGATCAGCTGACCAGCGAGGATGAGCACCCGCTGCAGCAGCGGGCTGTCCGGGTCGAAACCTGCCTCGCGCAGGCGCTGCGGGCCCGGGATCTCGTCGGTCCAGCGCCCGGCGCAGCCGGACAGGGCATCGAGCTGGTCACCCGGCAGGCCCAGGGCCTTGCCGACATCGCGCAGGGCGCCGGCGGCGTGATAGGTACTGACCACTGCGGTGAGCGCGGCTCGCTCGCGACCATAGCGGCGAAAGACGTACTGGATGACCTCTTCGCGTCGCTCGTGCTCGAAGTCGACGTCGATGTCGGGCGGCTCGTCGCGCTCGCGGGAGATGAAGCGCTCGAACAGCAGATGGCCGGTGAGCGGATTCAGCTCGGTGATCCCCAGCACGTAGCAGACCACCGAGTTGGCCGCCGAACCACGGCCCTGGCAGAGGATGTGCTGGCGGCGGGCGTAGTCGACGATGTCGTGCACGGTAAGAAAGTAGTTCTCGTAGCCCTTCTCGGCGATCAGCGTCAGTTCCAGCGCTACCTGCTGGGTGACCCTGTCTGGCGGTCCTTCCGGCCAGCGCCAGGCCAGGCCGCGACGGGTCAGTTCGGCGAGCCAGGAATGGGCCGTTTCGCCAGCGGGTACCACCTCGTGGGGGTAGTGGTAGCGCAACTCACCCAGGTCGAAGCGGCAGCGGGTGGCGATCTTCAGGGTTTCGCCGCGCAGGGCTTCAGGATAGAGCCCTTCCAACACCGCCAGCGGCCGCAGATGGCGCTCGCCATTGGGGTGCAACCGGTAACCGGCCTGGGCCACCGGCAGATGATGGCGGATGGCGGTAAGCACATCCTGCAGAGCGCGTCGCCCCCGGGTGTGCATGTGCACGTCACCGCAGGCCACCCCAGGCAGATCCAGCTGCGTACCCAGCGCCTGCAGCTGGGCGAGCCGGGCGGCATCGTCGGCCTGGCGCAGCAACTCGACGCCTATCCACAGCCGCTTGGCGAAGACCTGCTTGAGCCAGACGCCCTCCTCGACCAGGGGCTCGCCGCCCGGCAACCAGATGGCCAGCAGGCCGGGCAAGGGTTGCTGCAGATCCGCGCGACCTAGCTGGTAGCGCCCCTTGGGCGCACGGCGGCGCGCCCGGGTGATCAGGGCGCAGAGACTCGCGTAGCCCTGGAGATCCTCCACCAGCAGCACCAGGCGCAGGCCGTCGTCCAGGGTCATCTCGCTGCCGACGACGAGAGGCAGCCCGACCTGGCGCGCCGCCTGCCAGGCACGGACGATGCCGCTCAGGGTGCATTCGTCGGTGATGGCCAGCGCCCCGTAGCCCAGCGCCTTGGCCCGCTCGAACAATTCGAGGGCACTGGAGGCACCGCGCTGGAAACTGAAATTCGACAGGCAGTGCAACTCGGCATAGCCGCTCATGCGAACCAGCCCTGGATCCACCAGGGCGCCTCTTCGCCATAGCGGCGGAAGGCCCAGGCCTGGCGTCCGTCGGCCACCTCGATGCGGTAGTAGTCACGGCGCTGGTCGCCGCCGTCCCACCAGCCACTTTCGATGCGTTCGGGACCGGCCAGGACCCGTCTTGGCTGACCGTCGAGAGGGCGCGGTTCGTGCAGCAGCCAGCCCGGACGCAGGCCGGGCAAGGCGGTTTCCGGGCGCCGTTCGTGACGCCAGACCAGGGCCCGCTCGGGGCGGTGATCCGCCTGAATACCAAGGCCGAGCACCGCCTCCTCGCCCAGTCGCGCGCGCAGGCGCTCGCGCAGTACCTCCCACCCCACGGCCTGGTCCGGTCGCTCGTCGAACAGCCCGTGGCGCTCGGGTACGAAAAGCGGCAACTCCTCGCTTTCCAGACGCAGCGCCAGGACCGGCGCCACCACCTGCAGTTGTTCGAGACGGCCACGGGCGAATTCGAACAGCAGGGCGGCATCCCGCTCGGGCGCCAGCAGGCCGATGGTGAGGGTGCTGGCCGGGCCCTGGCGATGCTCCAGCCACAGGAGGAAACGCTGCACGCCGCGGTCGCGACTGGCCAGCCAGGCGGCCAGGTCGGCGGTGAGGCGGCGCAGCGGGAACAGCAGCGCCTGGTGGGACTCCACCTCGAAGTTGAGTTCCACCCGCGCCACGAAGCGATCAGGCGGCCGATAGAACTCCAGCGCCAGGCTGCGACTGCCGCACAGCAGATCCAACTGCTGCAGGAGCTCCGGCGCGAAGCGCCGGGCCAGGGCGGCCCTGGGCAAAGCCTTGAGCTGCTCCAGCCGGCGGATGCCCATGCGTACCAGTGCCTGGGCCTGTTGAGGGCTGAAACCGGCCCGCTCCACGGGCAGGCGGTCGAGCAGGTGCGGCAGATCTTCGGGGGACGCGACCAGACCATCGGCGACATTGGTCAGCATCCGCGCCGCCACCGGGTTGGGCGCCAGGGCCAGTCGATGACGAAAGCCCAGGGCCTGGAGTTCCTGTCGCAAGCGCCGCTCCAGACGCGGCCAGGGCCCCAGCAGGGGCAGGCTGGACTGCACCTCCAGCAACAGCGCCCGGGGATAGTGGCGGCTGACCTGGGAGCTGAAGCCATAACCCCAGGCCGCCAGCAACGCTTCGGCCGTCTCGATGAGCGCCGGATCGTGCTCCTGCTGCTCGAAATCGCGGGTCAGTGCCTGGGCAGCGGCCAGGGTCAGGCCGGGGCGCAGCCCCAGGGCCCGCGCAGCTGGATTGACGGCTTGCAGCAGGCGTCGGTGTGGCGGTCCGGCCAGCAGCACCAGCGGCTGCTCCGGCTGCGGATGGCGGCGCAGCACGGCATCCAGTGCCAGCTGCGGAAAGAGGATGCAGGCCCAGCGCATGGCCTGCTCAAGCGCCGCCGGCCAGGCTGAGGGAACCGGGCTGACCACCCCGGCATTTGCGGATGTGGACCCGTTCGAGAGGCGCTTTGAGTTCCAGGCGCAAGGCCGCTGGCGAAGGATTGTCCAGGGCGGCGGCTGGGCGCAGGGCAAAGGCCAGGGTACGACCGCTCTCGGCGGCGACCTGCAACCGGCGCAACTGGCGATCATCGGCCCGCTCGGGCCAGCAGAGCACCGCGCCGAAGCATCCCGAACGCAGGCACTGCTCGGCGGCCCAGAGCACCTCGGCGCCCTGGGCGCGGATCACCACCAGGGATTCCAGCACCACGCCGGCCGCCTGCCAGGCCAGGGGATAGGGTAACAGCGGCGGGCCGATCAGGGCGATGCGTTCGGCGGCCTGGCTCAGACGGGCCAGGGTCGGCCAGAGCAGGCGCAACTCACCGTGGCCAGGCCCGGCGAGCAGCAATTCGGTAAGGGCCGCTTCGGGCCACCCTGCCCCGGGCAGATGGGCATCGAGGGCCGCGACGCCGGTGGGCTGCCGGCTACGCCGGGCCTCGGGACTGGTCTGCCCCTTCCAGAGCCGCCGCTCCTCGAACAGCCGGGCCAGGCTGGCGCCGCCGCTCATGCCGCCAGACCTGCAGGGGTGTTGTCCATGGCTATGGCCTCTATATGTATATTTATACAGTATTAGAGGCGATTCGCGTCGGGGTCAAGTCGAACCGCTGTCTTGGCTGACGAAGGCGACCGTCAGATCCAGATGACCACGCCAATCAGCACCGCCAGCAGCAGCCACTGTTCGAGGTAGTAGCGGAAGCGGTTGCGCTTTTTCAGCGCCTTGCCACGCTGGCGGATACGATAGAGATGCCGGAAGGCGCGGTTGAGGCCGCCGGTTCTGTCGCTGGCGTCATTGGGCGAGGCCGCGGAGGCCAGCAGGGTGCCGCTGACCCAGCGGTTGAAGGCGCCGGCCCAGCGATAGCGCAGGGGCCGCTCGATGTCGCAGAACAGGATGATGCGATCCTGCTCGGTGGTGTTCTCGGCGTAGTGGATGAAGGTTTCGTCGAACACCACCGCCTGGCCATCGCGCCAGTGATAGCGCTGGCCGTCCACCTCGATGAAGCAGCGCGGATCGTTGGGCGTGTCCAGGCCCAGGTGATAGCGCAGGGAGCCACCGTAGGGATCGCGATGGCGCACCAGTCGCGAGCCGGGCGGCAGTTCGGCGAACATGGCGGCCTTGACCGTGCCGATACCTCGCAGCAGTTCGGTGGTCTGCGGGCACAGCTGCATGGCGGAAGGATGGCTGTCGCCGTACCACTTCAGATAGAAGCGCTTCCAGCCGCTCTTGAAGAAGGAGTTGAAGCCGGCATCGTTGTGCTCGGCGGCTTTCTTGATCTGGCCGGCGCGCAGCAGGTCCAGGGCCTCGTCGCGGATAAGCTGCCAGTTGTCCTGCAGCACCTGGAGTTCGGGAAAGCGCTCCACCGGGTGATAGGGCTGGTTGGGTACCCGCGACGTCAGGAACATGAAGGTGTTCAGCGGTGCCAGCACCGTCGAATGATCACTGAGCTGACGGAGGAAGCGATGGCGCACCCGACCGCGGAAGTGCACATACAAAACGCAGAGAAAAAAACCGCCGATAACGAACCACTTCACGCGTCGCTGTCCTGGAAAGAATGTTTCAGGATGTTATACGTTCACAGCAGACCAGGCCTAGCCTTTAAGGTCTGACGATTAGCCGCAGGCTTATTCTCGATACTGGGAGCCGTCGCGGTCATCTTGTATCCTGCAGGTGACACTTCGAGTGCCCGGAGGGCCTCATCATGCGTTCGCTGCTCTATGGCCTGCTGTTCGCTAGTGGCGTCGTGGCCGCTCAGGATGTCTACAAATGCGTGGACGCCCAGGGGCGGACGACCTATACCCAGGGCGCTTGCCCGACCAATAGTCAGATCACCACCATTCCGCTGCAGAATCTGCCCGACAGCAACGGCTTCACCCCTCCGCCCAAACCCGCCACGCCTCCGCCGGCCGCCGCGCCGCGCGAAGTCACCGTGGTACCGGCGCCGGCCTCCACCCGCCAGCGCCCGGTCGATGACATCACCGTGGTTGGTGGCTCGTCCTCTTCCTCCGGCTTTCGGCAGGAAACCCAGGTACGCGGATCAGGCATCCTCTATCAGCCGGTACCGGTCTACATCGACCGCCGTCCGCGTGACGAGAGCTGGCATATGGTGCCCCACCCTCAGGCCCAGCAGCCCCAGCCGCCGGCGCCTCCGCCGCCGCCGAACCGGGGCATCCCGATCGATCGCTAGCGCTAGCGCTTGTGCAGGAAGTTGACGACGAACTTGCGCCCTTCGGTGCGGTTCTGGCCTGTTCGAATTGATTGTTGTCGGCGACTACATTTTCCCAGCGATGTACGCGAAGTGCAGAACCCATGGAGCACGGGTGAGCGTTAGCGCCCCTAACGAATTTAACGACCTCCCTCTGCTTCACGGTGAGCCGCTACCGACCGATCTCGTGGAAGCGTTGCCAGAGCGTCACTTTGGCTGGAGCGCCTCGGCGTGGATGACGAACGCTCGTTGCATCTAGGTCAGCTCGAAGCCGAGCTGCTGGACGAAGCCCTGGTGCGCAGTCGCGGCAATGTGGCCGCCGCCGCGCGACTGCTTGGCCTGAGCCGCGCCCAGTTCGCCTATCGCCATCGACGCGCGAGACGGGATCTGGACTAGAATGACCCCTTGATACCCTCCTCTCGCCATCTCCGACGGAAGCCCTTCCCGCCGATGAGTTCCCCCGACGACACCACGCCCCTGGACCCTGCCGCCACTCCCTGGCTGGACACCGCCGTAGGCTATGCCCTGCGCCGCGCCCAGATGAAGATGTTCCAGCACCTGGTGGACAGCCTGGCGAGCTACGACCTGCGCCCTGCCCAGTTCACCGCCCTGGTGATCCTCGAACAGGAGCCAGGCCTGATGCAGGCCGACCTGGCTCGGCGCCTGGCCATTGAACCGCCGCAACTGGTCCTGCTGCTGAACAAGCTGGAACGCCAGGGCCTGGCCGCCCGGGTACGCGATACTCAGGACCGCCGCGCCTACGCCCTGCACCTCACCGACCAGGGTCGCGCCCTGGTCGGTGAACTCAAGGACCGCGCCGCCGCCAGCGACCGCGCCGCCACCGCCCAGTTGGACGATACCGAACGGGCCGAGCTGTTGCGCCTGCTGCGCAAGCTCAATGGGGAGTTGGGCTGAAGGGCTGACGGTTGATAGCGGTGTTCCGTGCTGGGCTTCGCTGCGCACAACCGCAACCTACGAAAGCCAACCTACGCTCGAATACACCCTCTCCCTCAGGGAGAGGGCTGGGGTGAGGGCCAAGCAAACCCTAGGCGCTTGTGGCTCGCTCGCGGATAATGCGGCTTCCCGCCCGCTCAGGAGACATCCAGGTTGAACACCCCTCGTCCACGCCCGGAGGTTGCTGGCGTCGCCTCCGCCGACCGCGTCCTGACCGTGCTCACCGCCTTTCGTATCGGCGATTCGGCCCTGAGCCTGGCCGAGCTCACCACCCGCACCGGGCTGATCAAGAGCACCATCATGCGCCTGCTGGTCTCGCTGGAGACCTTTGGCCTGGTCACGCGCCTCGCCGATGGCCGCTACATGCTGGCCAGCGAAGTGGTGAGGCTGAATGCCATCTACCAGGACGCCCACGACGTGGAGCGCCACATCATGCCGCGCCTGCACCAGCTGACCGAAGAGAGTGGCGAGACCGCTTCCTTCTATGTGCGCCACGGCGCCTATCGACTCTGCCAGTACCGGGTGAATTCGCCACATCGCCTGCGCCTGCACCTGCAGCCCGGCGACATGCGCCCCATGGACGAAGCGGCCAGCGCCCAGGCCCTGCAGACCTCCCATGAGGTCGCCAAGGCCGGTCTGACGCCCTACTACTCCTGTGGTGTCACCGATCCCCATGCCGCGTCCCTGGCGCTGCCGATCTATGGCGCCCAGGAGGAACTGCTCGGCGCCCTGGTCATCTCCGGCCCGGCCAATCGCCTCACCCAGGAACGCGCTCGCGCCTTGCATGGGGTACTGGGTGCCACCGCCGACGAACTGACCCGCAGCCTGGGCGGCAAGCCGCTGTACGGCTCAACGGTCAAAAACCGTACAGACTGACCGGGTTGTCACGCAGGATGGCGGTACGCGTCTGGTCATCGGGGGCCCACTCGGCCAGCAGGTCGAAGATGTGTCCGTCGTCCGGTTTGTTGTCAGCCGGCATCGTGGGGTGAGGCCAATCGCTGCCCCACAGCAGCTGCTCGGGATGGCGCCGCACCAGCTCCCGCGCCACGGCGCCGACGTCAGCATAGTCCGGCGGACCACTGCGCGATCTGATGTAGGGCCCCGACAGCTTCACCCAGGTACGGCCGCCGTCCAACAGCCGACCCAGCACGGCGAAGGCCGCCGAGTTCACCCCTTCCGGCTGGGGCACATGACCCAGGTGATCGATCACCAGTCGCGCCGGCAGGCGTTGCAGGCGGCTTTCGAGTTCCACCAGCTGGTTGCCAGGAGCGACCACCTGGACGTTCCAGCCCCATTCGTTCACCCGTGCGGCCAGGGGCTCAAGATCCGCCAGATCGGCGCCGCCATAGCTGAGATTGAAGCGGATACCGCGCACCCCGGCCTGATGCAACTTCTGCAGTTCGGCATCCGTGATGGTCCGGTCGATGACCGCCACACCCCGGGCCTGCCCTCCGCAGCGCGCCAGGCCATCGAGCAGGCAACCATTGTTGGTGCCATAGGTGGACGGCGTGACGATCACCAGGCGTTGCAGCCCCAGCAGCGCCTGCAACTGGCGGTAGTCGTCCAGAGAGGCATTGGGCGGTAACAGCTTGGCGCCGGGCGCGGCCGCGTAGCGGTCGTCGTAGAGGTGCATGTGGCAGTCGACACTGCCGACCGGAGCCTTGAGTCGAGGCGCCGTCTGGATAGTGGAGAAAGGGGTGGCGGCCTGGACGCCCAGGGCCTTGAACAGGCACAGGGCGGCACTTGCCTGGGCGCTCGCATGCAGGAAGCGCCGACGCGTGAAGATCATGCTGGAGTCCTCGTGAGGCTGCCGGCCCGAGCGGGCCGGCAGCGGTCGCCACTAGCTGGCGTTGGCGGTTGCGGCCTGGGCTTCGGCCTTGGCGCGGGCGGCCTTGCGGCCCATGACCAGCACCAGCAGGCCGCTGATGGCGCACAGGGTGGCCAGCGGCAGCACGGCCAGGGCATGGCTGTGGGTGGCGCCGTGGATGGCACCATAGACGTTGACCATCACACCGCCGCCGATCAGGTTGGCCAGGGCGCCGATGGCGGCCAGACCCGCCGCGGCGGTGGAAGACGACAACCAGCCCGAGGCGAGTGCCCAGAACGGCCCCTTCATCGAGTAGGCACCGATCAGCACCAGGCTCAACAGGATTACCGTGGCCGCCAGGGACGAGGTGAACATGCCCAGCAGGAGGCCCACGGCGATCAGCAGCATGGTGAGCGAGGTGTGCCAGCGACGTTCGCCGGTCCGATCCGAGCTGCGGCCCCAGAGGACCATCGCCACGGAGGCCAGGCCATAGGGAATGGCATTGGTGAGGCCGACCTCCAGATTGGACAGGCCAAAGGACTTGAGCAATTGCGGCGCCCAGACGCTCATGGTGCTGCCGGCCGCCGAGGCGCCCGAGTAGATCAGCGCCATTACCCAGATGTCCTTGTGCTTGAGCAGCTGCCACAGGGATATATGACCGATGCTGGTCTTGCGCCCGCGCTCCTCGGCCAGCTTGAGCGTCAGCCAGTTGCGCTGCTCATCGCTCAGCCACCTGGCCTGCTCCGGGCGATCGGTCAGCATGAACAGGCAGGCGATACCCAGCAGCACGGCGGGGATACCTTCGAGGATGAACAGCCAGTGCCAGCCGCGCATGCCCAGCCAGCCGTCCATGCTCAGCAGCAGTCCGGAAAGCGGTGAGCCGAGGAAGTTGGCGCCTGGTATCGCCACCATGAAGATAGCGACCATCCGCGCTCTATAGTTGGAGGGTAGCCAGTAGGTGAGATACAGCAGCACCCCGGGAAAGAAGCCCGCTTCCGCGGCGCCGAGCAGGAAGCGCATCACGTACAGCGAGTTGGCCCCCTGCACGAAGGCGGTACCGGCCGAAATCAGGCCCCAGGTGATCATGATCCGGGCGATCCAGATCCGCGCGCCGAAGCGTTGCAGGGCCAGGTTGCTCGGCACCTCCACCAGAAAATAGGAAAAGAAGAACAGGCTGCTGGCAAAGCCGAAGATCGCCGGGGTCAGGCCCAGGTCCTTGTTCATCTGCAGCGAGGCCATGCCGATGTTGCCACGGTCGATGATGGCGATCAGGTAACAGACGATCAGGAACGGCAGGATGCGCCAAGCGACGCGACGCATCGTTGCGCGTTCCAGTTCGCTGATCGGGGGTGTTGAGGTAGTCATGAGAGCTCTCCGTCTTATTGTTGTGGAGAAAGACGCGGCAGCCGGGCTGCAGGCTGCCGCGTCGCAGCCGGGTCTAGGCGGCCGTCAGGTGGCGGTTGACCACCGCGCGTGACTCCACCGTCTTGCCGTGCCAGCAATCGAGAATCTGCTGCACCGCCACCAGGCCGACGCGGTCGCGCGCCTCGGTGGTGTTGGCGCCGACGTGGGGCGTGGCCACCAGGTTGGCGAGTCCCCACAGGTCGCTGTCCGCCGGCGGCGGTTCGGGATGGAAGGTGTCCAGGCCGGCGCCACCGATCTGACCTTCGCGCAGCGCCGTCACCAAGGCCTGGGTATCGATCAGCTCGCCACGGGCGGTGTTGATCAGCAGGCTGCCCTGACGCATGCGGGCGAACTGAGCGGCGCTGAACAGGTGGCGGTTGGCTTCGGTCAGGGGGCAATGCAGGCTGATGACGTCGCACTCGGCCAACAGGGCGTCGAAGCTCTCTTCACGCTGCACATGATCGCGCACGGGCAGGTTCTTGAGATAGGGATCATAGACCCGGACCTGCATCCGCAGCGGTGCCACCAGATCCATCAGCACACTGCCGATGGCACCCAGCCCTACCAAGCCCAGGGTCTTGCCTGACAATTCGGTGCCGTTGGCCTGGGCCTTGTCCCAGTGCCCGGCGCGCATCCGCGCATCCAGCCAGGCGGTCTGTCGCGCCACGCTGAACATCAGGGCGAAGGCGTGTTCGGCCACCGACTGGGCATTGGCGCCCAGGGCGATGGTGACCGGAATCCCCCGGTCGGCCGCGGCCTGCAGGTCGATGGTGTCGTAGCCCACGCCGTGCTTGGCGATGATCGCCAGCCTGGCCGACGCCTCGATCAGGGCGCGGGTCAGCTTGCCCTGGCGCACGATGATGGCGTCCGGCTGCTCCTGGCGGATCAGGGCGAGCAGGTCGTCATGGGGCATGTAGGGCTCGGTCGGGATGACCTGAACGTCGTGGGCGGCGGCCAGGGCCATGGCTTCGGGAGCCAATGCCGGACCGGTGAGCAGAATCTTGCGGGTCATCGAGGTACCCCTTGTTGTTATGGACGGGCACAGCGCCTAGGGCGAGCGATCTGATTCAAAAACTATCATAATGAAACGCCATTGCAAATTTTATTGAGGAGCTCCCTAAATCGGTCGACCAAGGGACTTGAATCCACTAAAACGAAATGCAATTCTGAATTTAGCCAGCTAACACGTGGCGGCATCCGACAATCCCTACAAGAGAAATGCCCATGACCATCGGCTTCAGAGTGCTCAATGCCCAACGCAAGGTCGCGGCCGACTGGGTCGCGCGTTACCGCGACATCCCGGTAGCCAACGTCAGCGACTCCATGCACCGCATGACCGCCGGCGGCTCGCGGCTGCGCCCCATGCATCGCCAGGGCGTGTTGGCCGGCCCGGCGCTGACCGTCAAGGCGCGCCCGGGCGACAACCTCATGCTGCATTACGCCCTGGACATCGCCGAACCGGGTGACGTCATCGTGGTGGATGCCGGCGGCGATCTAAGCAACGCCCTGATCGGCGAGATGATGGTGGCCTACGCGATCAAGCGCGGCGTGGCCGGCATCGTCATCAACGGCGCCATCCGCGATGCCGCCAACATCGGCGCCGGTGACTTCCCGCTGTTCGCCGCCGGCGTCTCCCACCGTGGTCCGTACAAGGACGGCCCCGGCGAGATCAACGTGCCCATCGCCATCGACGGCATGGTCATCGAGCCGGGCGACCTGGTGATCGGCGATGACGACGGCCTGCTCTGCGTGCCCTATGACCACGTCGCCGAGGTCTATGACCGCGCCGCCGCCAAGCACGCCGCCGAAGAAAAGCAGATGCAGCAGATCGCCGAAGGCAAGAACGACCGCAGCTGGGTACTGGCGGCGCTCAAGGAAAAGGGCTGTGCCCTGCCCTAGCCCGCGCTCAGACATGAAAAAGGCAGCCAAGGGCTGCCTTTTTCATGTCTGCATCTTCCTCCAGGCTGTTCTATAACCGCACCTCACCTAAAGGATGCCTGGTGGTGCCACATCTCTCACAGCCATCAGGCCTTGGCCAAGAAAGGAAGGCGCCGCGTGGGCGCCTTCCCTGCCGCCCCCTTCAGGTCCGACCAGCGCCCTGCAATGCAGCCTCGCCCACTGGCCGTACCGGCGCCCGCCGACTCGGATCACCCAGCCAGAGCATCAGAGCGACGCCCAGCGCCAGCACCGAGGCCACCACATAGAAAGGCCCGGAGAAACTCTGGGTGGCATCCTTCACCAGGCCGATGGCGAAGGGCCCGACGAAGCCGCCCAGGTTGCCGATGGAGACGATCAGCGCCAGCCCGCCCGCCGCCGCCCTGCCGGTCAGGAAGGTGGAGGGAATGGCCCAGAAGGTCGCCTGGAAGGACAGTATGCTGGCTACCGTCACGCTGATACAGGTCATGCGCAGCAGCGGATCCGCCGAGAGTGCGGCGCCCACCAGACCAAGGGCGGCCAGCGCCAGGGCGCCCGCCACATAGGGCAGACGCTGGGCACTTCGGCTGGCCTGGCGTGCCCAGAGCGTCATGGCGACGGCACCGAGCACATAGGGAATGGTGGCCACCAGCCCCACGGTGGTGTTTTGCATGCCCAGGCTCTTGATGATCTGCGGCATCCAGATGCCGATGCCAACGGAGCCCACGATGCCACAGAAGTTGATGGCGGCCAGCATGAATACCTTGGAATTGGTGAAGGCGTGGCGCAGCGTGGAGCCATGGGTCGAGCCGATCTCGCGCTGCTCGCGTGCCAGGCGCTCGGTCAGCCAGGTGCGCTCGCGGGTCGACAACCAGCGCGCCTTGGCCGGCGTATCCACCAGCACGAAGAGACAGAGGATGCCGAGCAGCACCGCCGGCAGGGCTTCCGCCACCAGCAGGAATTGCCAGTTCCTCAGCCCCATGAAGTCATGCACGTCCAGCAGCAGCCCCGACAGCGGCGAGCCGATGATGTTGGCGGTGGGAATGCCCAGCAGGAAGGCCGCAGTGGCCTTGGCGCGCCATTTACCCGGAAACCAGTAGGTGAAGTAAAGGTAGACCCCTGGGGTAAAGCCGGCCTCGGCTACCCCCAGCAGGAAGCGCAGGATGCTGAAGCTGACCGGGCCGGTGGCGAAGGCCGTGGCCATGGAGATCAGCCCCCAGCTGATCATGATCCGCGCGATCCACACCCGCGCGCCAAAGCGCTGCAACAGCAGATTGCTCGGTACCTCGAAGAGGAAATAGCCGAAGAAGAACAGACCCGCTGCCCAGCCGAACATCGTCGCCGTAAGCCCCAGGTCCTGGTTCATGCTCAGGGCGGCGAATCCCACGTTGGTGCGATCCAGGTAGCTGACCACATAGCAGGCAAAGATGAACGGCAGGATGCGCCACAGGGCGCGCCGCAGAAGCTGCTCGCCCTCGGCATCGGTCAGCGGCGCCTGGGCGCCAGTACTCGTCTGGTTCATGGATGACCTCTCTTGTAATTGTTGTCTGGGCAAGCGCGGCCGCGCCGGTCAGAGATGGGAATACAGGGGGAGTCCGCGCACCGGGGTCTCGACGCGCAGGATGCTGCCGGTCTCGGATTCGGTGATGAACAGGCTGCGACCCTCGGGACCGCCGAAGGCCAGGTTGGTGTTGCTGATGCCGGCGCAGGAGCGCAGGCGCGCCAGGGGTTCGGCCACCGGGGAGAGTTGCCACACCGAGCCGAAGCCGGTGTGGGCGATATAGAGATTGCTCTCCTCGTCCAGCGCCAGACCGTCGGGGCCACCCAGGCCGCCATGCAGCTGGGCGAAGACACCGACCTTGCCGATCAGCGGACCGTTGCCCAGCGGAATGCGCCAGACCTGCTGGGCCCGGGTGACCGCTATCAGCAGATGGTTGAGGCGTGGATCGAAGACGATGCCGTTGGGACTGGGCACCGTGGCCAGCAGGCAACTGAGCTGGCCATCGGCGCCCAGGCGATAGACGCGTCCACTGGGATCCTGCAGACCGGTCTGGCCCTGGTCGGTGAAGTAGAGATCGCCGCTCGGCGAGAACACCAGGTCGTTGACGCCCTTGAAGCCTTCCGAGCCGGCGCTGCCCAGCACCGTCTCCACCTCGCCACGCCGTGGATCGAGTTGCAGGATGCCGCGCTTGTAGTCGGCGATGAAGATTCGCCCGTCGCGGTGGATCTTCAGCCCATTGGGCCAGCCGTCGTATTCGCAGACCAGCTCCCACTCGCCCTTGGGGTCGATGCGAAAGATGCGCCCATAGGGGATGTCGGTCACATAGAGATTGCCCTGTCGATCGAAAGAGGGCCCTTCCAGAAAGGAATCGATGGCCCTGCCCTGGCGATTGGCATCGGCCCAGGCCGTGCGCCGCGGCTGGCGATAGCGCTCGGGCAGGCGGGTGAAGACGGAGGTTTCCAGCGTCGGAGGCGCAGCGAAGAAGCTCATGCACAGAGACCTTTAGAGGCGGCACATGCCGGCTAGCGGAGGGGTTTTACCCTTGTATTTATGAAACGCTATTTCAAAATAAAGGATGAATAGCCAAATGCAAGCAGTAAAAATCCAAAATCTCAGCCAGGAATGGATTGAGTAGTCTAAAAATCAGAATGAGAGACAGGAATCGCCGTATTGAACAACCACCCCCAGATCCGATGCGCGGATGAGATGACGAAGCCCAGGTGAACGGCGGACCAGACGGAAGCGGCAGATACGGCGGGCCTCGCTGTTGGCGCCAGCCCAATTCGCAGAAGGTAGAAATGAAAACGCCTGACACCACTCAGGGTGTCAGGCGTTTCTCAAACAGGAACCGCATGGGTCGAGATATCCTTTCGGCCAAGACCGCGAGGACAGAAACAGCCGGCATTGCACCGTGTCGCCTGATCCTCTGGATTGCACCTCAGGCCCGGATCAACAGCGGCGCCGTTCCGCGATAGCAGGCCTCCAACCGTTCCGCGCGATGGGTCAGGACGCTGCGCTGGTTGAGCGAGCCCTTGTCGGTGATCTCGCCACGGTCGGCGGACGGCGGCTCCTCCTGCAGGGCGATCCATTCCAGGCGGCTGGCGTTGCCCGAGGCCTCGCGATTGAGGCGCTTGAGCCAAGCGGCGAACCAGTCCTGCACCGGCGCGCTGGCCAGCACCGTGGCGGCATCGGCGGTCTCGTCCAGCCCGGCCAGTTGCCGGCAGTCCGCCAGTCGCGGAAAGACCAGCAGTCCCAGACACTCGCGATCCGGCGCCGCCACCACCACGTCCTGCACCAGCGGCGTGCCCTCCAGTACCGCGCGGTTGCGCAAGGGACCGACGCTGACGAACACCCCGGACGACAGCTTGAAGTCCTCGGCGATGCGGCCATCGAACATCAGGCCCAGTTGCGGATTGGCAGGGTCGGCGAGCTTGAGGGCATCGCCCGAGCAGTAGAACCCCTCTTCGTCGAAGCAGGCGGCGGTCTGGCCGGCATCACGCCAGTAGCCGGGCATGATGTGCGGCCCGCGGAAGCGCCCTTCCAGCTTGCCGTCCACCGGCACCAGCTTGAGTTCGCACCCTGGCGCCGGCACCCCGACGTAGCCGGCCACCGACAGCGGGCCGGTGGTGAAGGTGCAACTGGGCGAGGCCTCGGTCATGCCCAGGCCGGCCATCATGCGGATGCGCTCGCCGCAGTGGGCCTCGGCGATGCGATCCAGGCGATCCCAGACACTTTGCGACAGCCCCGCCGCGGCAAAGAAGAACAGCCGCATGCGGGCAAAGAAGCGCTCGCGCAACTCGGCATCGCGCTCCAGGGCATTGGCCAGCTCCTCCCAGCCGCGCGGCACCGTGAGATAGGCGGTGGGTGATACCTCGCGCAGATTGCGCAGGGTTTCGCCGAAGCCCTGGGGCGTCGGCTTGCCTTCGTCGAGATAGAAGGTGCCGCCGTTGTAGAGCACGATACCCAGGTTGTGACTGCCACCAAAGGTGTGGTTCCAGGGCAGCCAGTCCACCAGCACCGGCGGCTCCTCGCCAAACACCGGAAAGGTCTGCAACAGCATCTGCTGGTTGGCGCAGAGCATGCGCTGGGTGGTGGTCACCGCCTTGGGCAGCTTGGTGGAGCCGGAAGTGAAAAGGAACTTGGCGATGCTGTCCGGGCCGGTCGCGGCGAAGGCGCGTTCGGCCGCGGCCAGTTCACCGCGAGCGAGCAGCGCCGCGAAGGCCAGGGTGATACGGCCCTGTACCTGACCGCGAGCCGCGATCACCGGTACGTCGGCCGGCAGCACGGCGTCCAGCGCCTTCTGGAAGGCCGGGCCATCGCTGACGAACACCAGTCCCGGCTGCAGCAGGCCGCAGACATGGCGCAGCTTGGCGTGATCCTGGGACAGTAGTGCATAGCCGGGCGACACCGGGCAGAAGGGAATGCCGGCGTAGAGTGCCGCCATGGCCAATTGCAGGTGTTCGGGATCGTTGCCGGAGAGGATCGCCAGCGGGCGCTCGGCGGAGAGGCCGAACTCCAGCAGCGCGGCGGCCAGCTGGCGCACCCGTTGCAGCATCTCGGCATAGGAGAATTCGCGCCAGGCACCGCCCGTGTCCCGGGCAGCGAAGAAGGTGCGGTTCGGTGCCACCTCGGCCCAGTGCAGCAGCCGGTCCAACAGTCGCGGCGGCGGTGGCGTCAGGGCTTCCTGGGAGGCCATGTAGAGCAGTCCACCCCGCTCTTCCACGGTGACGCCGGGTTGTCCCAGGGTCACCGGGCGATAGCGCAGCGGCTGATCGGCGGGCGCGCGGGTGTGCGTGACGTGACTCACCTTGAATTCTCCTCTGGGCTGGCGCCCGAAGGCGCCTCTTATTGTTGTCGCGACAGGAGCTAGGGACGGCGGACGCTGATCAGATCGGGTAGTGGCGCGGCCCCGTCTGCAGCGTCACCCAGCGCAACTGGGTGAAGTGCTCAATGGAAGCGCGCGAGCCGAAGCTGCCGTAGCCGCTCGACTTGACGCCGCCGAAGGGCATCTGCGCCTCGTCGTGTACCGTGGGGCCGTTGATGTGGCAGATGCCGCTCTCCACCCGCTGCGCCAGCGCCAGGGCACGGGCGGTGTCGCGGCTGAAGATGGCCGACGAGAGGCCGAATTCGGAATCGTTGGCCAGGCGCAGCAGGGCCTCATCGCCCTCGGCACGGATCACCACCGCCACCGGACCGAAGGACTCCTCGGCATAGAGCTGCATCTCGGCGGTGACGCCATCCAGCAGCGTCGGCTGCAGGATGCTGCCCTCCAGCTCGCCACCGCAGACCAGGCGCGCGCCCTTGCCCACGGCGTCGTCGATCATGGCCTTGATGCGGGTGCCGGCGCTGGCGTCGATCAGGGAGCCGAGGACGGAGTCGGGTGCACTCGGATCACCGGCCTTGAGGGTGCGCACCTTGGCCGCCAGGCGCTCGACGAAGGCGTCGGCGATGCGGCTGTCCACCAGCAGGCGCTCGGTGGACATGCAGATCTGCCCCTGGTTGAAGTAGGCACCGAAGGCCGCAGCAGCGACCGCGGCATCCAGATCAGCGTCCTCCAGCACCAGCAGCGGTGCCTTGCCGCCCAGCTCCAGCACGGCCGGCTTTAGGTGGCGAGCCGACAGCTCACCGACGATACGACCGACCCGGGTGGACCCGGTGAAGTTGACGCGCCGCACCGCCGGGTTGGCGATCAGCCGCTCGACGATGGCCGGGGCATCTTCCGGAGCATTGGTGACGACGTTGACCACACCGTCGCCCAGGCCGGCATCCTGCAGCACCTGGCCGATCAACCGGTGCACGCCCGGGCTCTGCTCCGAGGCCTTGAGCACCACGGTGTTGCCGCAGGCCAGCGGCATGGCCAGGGCGCGGGTGCCCAGGATCACCGGGGCATTCCAGGGGGCGATGCCCAGCACCACGCCGCAGGGCTGGCGCAGCGCCATGGCGAAGCTGCCAGGCACATCGGAGGGAATGACCTCGCCCTGGATCTGGGTGGTCATGGCCGCCGCTTCGCGCAGCATGTTGGCCGCCAGGTGGACATTGAAGCCGTACCAGTTGGCCATGGCGCCGGTCTCCCCGGCCAGGGCGACGAATTCGTCACTGCGTGCGGCCAGCCCGTCGGCCGCGGCCAGCAGCCGGCGGCGCCGCTCGCCCGGCGGTAGCGCCGCCCAGGCGGGAAAGGCGGCCTGGGCCGCGGCGACGGCGGCGTCGGCATCCTCCGGGGTGGCGGCGGCCACCGTGGAGACCACCGCGCCGGTCACCGGATGGCAACGCTGATAGCTGCGACCGTTGCCGGCCGGGCGGCTGGCGCCGCCGATGAGCAGGGATACCTCGACCATGACGCTACCTCTTGTTGTTGTACGGGTGGGCGGTGGCGATCTAGCGTTTGTAGGTCTGCAGACCGGGCTTGATGCTCTTGTCGTCGAGGAACTGCTTCATGCCCTGCTCGCGACCGCCTTCCGGATCCTGCAGACGCGACTGGTCGAGCTTGGCATAGAGGTAGTCCTCGTTCTGCTCCCAGGTCAGTTCGCGGCAGCGCTTGAAGCCGACCTTGGCGGCACGCAGCACCACCGGATTCTTGTCCAGCAGCTCACGTGCCAGGGCGGTGGTCACCTCACGCAACTGGTCACGTGGCACGCTCTGGTTGACTAGCCCCATGGCGGCGGCTTCGGGACCGCTGAAGGTCTTGCCGGTCATCACATAGTAGAGCGCGGTGCGGTGACCCACGGTGTCGGCCAGGGCCTTGCTCACCAGGTTGCCCGGAGGAATGCCCCAGTTGATCTCGGACAGGCCGAAGGTGGCCTCGTCGGCGGTGATGGCCAGGTCGCAGGCCACCAGCGGGCTGAAGCCGCCGCCAAAGCACCAGCCGTTGACCATGGCGATGGTCGGCTTGGCGTACATGCGCAGGAGCTTCCACTGCCACTGGGAGGCCTCGCGGCGAATCTTCTCCTGCAGGATTTCAGGGCCGGCATCGGTCTCGCGGAAGTATTCCTTGAGATCCATGCCCGCGGTCCAGGCATCGCCGGCACCCGTCAGCACCAGCACGCCGGCGTTGGCGTCCTGCTCCAGGGTCTCCAGCACCTCGACCATCTCGCGGTTGAGGGTGGGACTCATGGCGTTGCGTTTCTCGGGACGATTGAGCGTCACCCAGGCGATACCGTCCTCGATGTCCACTTTGACCGTCTGCCAGCGTCCGTCGTAACTGCCCATGGCGTGTGCCTCTTGTTGTTGGGTGGATATGGAGCCGAAGCTACGCCAGGGAATTAGTTAAGTCAATTAACTATTTTCGGCAAAAAGATGACCTTGCCAAAAGCGGCTAGCCCAGCGCCTCGCCCTGCCGCCAACTCACCTCCGTGGCCGTAGGTCGCTGCTCGGGACGAGTCAGCAGGAGCAGCAGACCTGCCGCCACGAACACCCCGGCAAAGACCAGATACAGGCGCAGCGGGGGCCACCCGTTGTCGAGCAGCAGCCCGGCCACCACCGGTGAGAGGATGGCGCCAAGACGGCCGATGCCGATGCCCCAGCCCACCCCGGTGGCCCTGACTTCGGCGGCATAGGCCAGCGCTGGCAGCGCATAGAGTCCGGCGACGCAGCCATTGGCGAAAAGCCCGATCAGCAGGCCCATGGCCAGGGCACCCAGGTAGGAACTGCCCATCTGGGCGAAGGCCACCAGCAGCAGCGCGGTGGTCAGCATGAAGCCACCCAGCGCGCGTGACAGCGGCAAGCGGGCGAACAGCAGGCCGACCAGGGCGGCGCCAAAGATGCCGCCTACGCTAAGCAGCACGCCACCAGCCACCCCCTGCTGCTCGGACAGCCCCAGGGTGGTCAGCAGCTTGGGCGTCCAGCTCATGATGAAATAGAAGCCGAACATGGCCAGGAAGAACAGCGTCCACACCAGCAGCGTGGTCCGCCGTAGCGCGGGCGCCAGCAGCCGGCCGACGGTACCGCCCGCCGCTCGGGCCTCGGTCCGGGGTGGCAGCGCGGCCAGTGGCGGCTGCCCCAGGCGTCGGGCCAGCCGGTTGATCCGTACCAGGGCCCCGGCCGGGCGTCGCGTGAGGAGGAAATCCAGCGACTCGGGCAGGCCGATGAGCACCAGGGGAATGGCTCCCAGGGTGATGAGGCCGCCGGCGCAGAAGACCGCGCGCCAGCCCCAGTGCGACAGCAGCCAGACCGCCAGTAGTCCTCCCAGGGTAGCGCCCAGGGCATAGCCCATGCCCTGCAGGCTGACCGCCAGGCCGCGCCAGCGGCGCGCCGAATACTCGCTGGCGATCACGTTGCTGCTGGCCAGCACCCCACCTACGCCCAGTCCGGTCAGGCCCCGCAGCAACGCCAGTTGCAGAGGTGAGCCAGCCAGCGCCGAGAGCAGCATGCCGGCGCCCGAGAGCAGCAGGCAGAACAGGATCAGGCGCCGGCGCCCCCAGTGATCGGCCAACGGCGCCAGCAACAGCGAACCGGCGGCCATCCCCACCAGACCGGCGCTGAGCAACATCCCCATCTGGGATCCGGAGAGGCCCCATTCGCGAGACACCGAGGCCGCGGTAAAGGCCATCACCAGCACGTCGAAGCCATCGATCATGTTGAGCAGGATGCAGACCAGCACCGCCAGGTACTGGAAACCGCGCATGGGGCCCTGATCGACGATCTCGCGCAGATCGCTCATCGCCCACCTCCGGCGCAGGAAGGAGAACGGAAACGGAGCACGGTGCTCCTGGCCCCAGACGAAAAGACGGCGAAGCGCTCTGACATGGCAAGCATCCTTGAATTCTTGTTGTTGGAATCACAGCTCGAAAAGGCTGGCAAAAATGGATCCAATTCACAAGGCACTAGCTGCCTCAGGCCAAACTCAAATCTGACCGTTCCTCAGGTCCCAATTAGAGGAAATGCCAAGACAATCAAAGCCATTCTGGCTTCACCGCAACGAATACAGCCGCAATTTATTGGGCGATTATCGACCAGCAACCGCTACCCCACCGGGCCTAACCGCATTGACACCCTCGGGTACCCCAATCAATTATTGGATCCAATAGACAACAACAAGAGGTTCCAATCATGTACCCGAAGAACGCCTGGTACGTCGCCTGCACCCCCGCCGAAGTCCAAGACAAGCCCCTCGGCCGGCAGATCTGCGGCGAGCCCCTGGTCTTCTATCGCGACGCCAACGGCCAGGTGGTGGCGCTGGAAGACTTCTGCCCGCACCGTGGTGCGCCGCTGTCGCTGGGCTTCGTCCGCGACGGCACCCTGGTCTGTGGCTATCACGGCCTGGAAATGGGCTGCGGCGGCAAGACCCTGGGCATGCCAGGCCAGCGGGTCGGCGTCTTTCCCGCGGTACGCCCCTATGCCGCCGTGGAGCGGCACGGCTTCATCTGGGTCTGGCCAGGTGATCAGGCCAAGGCCGATCCGGCCCTGATTCCCTATCTGGAATGGGCCGAAAGCCCCGACTGGGCCTATGGCGGCGGCCTGTATCATATCCAGTGCGACTACCGACTGATGATCGATAACCTCATGGACCTCACCCACGAGACCTACGTCCATGCCTCCAGCATCGGCCAGAAGGAGATCGACGAGGCGCCGCCAGCCACCCGCGTCGAGGGCGACGAGGTAATCACCAGCCGGCACATGGAAAACATCTCCGCCCCGCCCTTCTGGCGCATGGCCCTGCGTGGCAATGGCCTGGCCGATGACGTCCCGGTGGATCGCTGGCAGATCTGCCGCTTCACCCCGCCCAGCCACGTGATGATCGAAGTAGGCGTGGCCCATGCCGGCCATGGCGGCTACGACGCGCCGGCGGCGGTCAAGGCCGCCAGCGTGGTGGTGGACTTCATCACCCCCGAGACCGAGACCTCCATCTGGTACTTCTGGGGGATGGCACGCAACTTCAAGGCGGAGGACGCCGAACTCACCGCCAGCATCCGCGAGGGCCAGGGCAAGATCTTCGGCGAAGACCTGGAGATGCTCGAGCGCCAGCAGCAGAACCTCTTGCGCTATCCCGAACGCGGGCTGCTCAAGCTCAATATCGATGCCGGCGGCGTGCAGTCGCGGCAGATCATCGACCGCCTGCTGGCCGCCGAACAGGCCGCCACCGGCATCCCGGTCCGGCAGATCGCCTAGGAGACAGTCATGCTCGATCTGATCGTCACCGCCGTGCAACGTGAAGCCCCAACCATCCTGGCCTTCGACCTGGCCCGCGCCGACGGTGGCCCGCTGCCCGGCTTCAGCGCCGGCGCTCACCTGGAGATCACTCTGGGCGACGGCCTGGTCCGCCACTATTCGCTCTGCACCGCACCCGAGCCCGCCCCGACTCGCTATCGCATCGCGGTGCTCCTCGTCGCCGACTCCCGCGGCGGCTCCCAGGCCATGCATGAACTGGAGGTAGGTGATCGCCTGCAGGTGAACGAGCCGCGCAACCTCTTCGCGCTGGTCCCCACTGCGCGCCGCACCCAGCTGCTGGCCGGTGGTATCGGCATCACCCCGATCCTGGCCATGGCCGAGCAGCTCTATCAGCAGGGCGCGCGCTTCAGCCTGCGCTACCTGGTGCGGGATCGCGAGCACGCCGCCTTCATCCCCTGGCTCAAGGCGCGGCCCTATGCCGACCAGGTCAGGGTCCACTTCGACCAGCACGACCCGGCGCTGCGACCCAACTTCCAGCACCTGCTCGGTCCGGCGGCGCCGGACGACCACCTCTATGTCTGCGGACCAGCGGGTTTCATGGCCGCCGTGGCGGACGCCGCCCAGGCCCAGGGCTGGCAACCCGGCCAGATACACCGCGAATACTTCGCCGCCGACCCCGCCGCCCAGGGCGAGCAAAGGCCCTTCGAGGTGGAGCTGGCGCGCAGCGGACGCCGCGTGGAGGTACCGGCCGAGCGCAGCGTGGTCGAGGTGCTGGCCGACCTCGGGATCGTCCTGCCGGTCTCCTGTGGCCAGGGCCTCTGCGGCACCTGCCTGACCCCAGTGCTGGCCGGCGAACCCGAGCACCGCGACCTCTTTCTCTCCGCGGCCGAGCACGCCGCCAACGACCGCTTCACCCCCTGCTGCTCGCGCGCCAAGGGCGAGCGGTTGGTGCTGGATCTCTGACAAACCGAGCCCGCCCTACCTCCCTCTCTCCCCTTGAGAGGGGGCCGGGGTGAGGGTCCGCTCTACACCAGCACCTTCATCGCCCCCGCCTCGCCCTCTTCCCCACCAAACCACCGCGCATACCCCAGGGTCGCCTGGGCATGCTCGCGCATGATGCCCTCGGCGCGGGCGCCCTGGCCGCGCACCAGGGCGTCGAACACCGCGTGGTGCTGCAGGTGGGCGAAATTGAAGCGACGGTACTCGCGGTCGAGATCCTCGGCATCCACCGCCAGGGCGCTCACCGAGGCGAAGGGCAGGTGCTCGTGACGCCCCAGGGCCACGGCGATGGCCGGATTACCGCTGGCCGCGACGATGGCCTGGTGAAAGGCCCGATTGAGATCGTGATAGTCCTCCAGGTCCTCCAACCGCACATGCCCTTTGGCGAACAGTCGATCGCCACGGCGCAGGCAGTCTTCCAGCGTGGCGCGCGTGGCCGCATCCAGGCCGCGCTCGGCCGCCTGGCGCGCGGCCAGGCCTTCCAGCACGCCGCGCACCTCCACCGCGCCTTCCAGATCCGCGCCCGTCAGCGCGCGCACCTGATAGCCCCGAGCGCCGCTGCGCTCCAGCAAGCCCTCCTGGGCCAGGGTGCGCAGGGCCAGGCGCACCGGCATGCGTGACACGGCGAAGCGCTCGGCGGTGGGAATCTCCGCCAGCCGCTCGCCCGCCGTGAGTTCGCCGGACAGAATCATCTGCCGCAGCGCGGCCAGTACCCGCTGTCCCGGCTTGCTCATGACAGTCCCTCTCCTTCGTTGATCTCGGCCAGCAGCCACTGGCGAAAGGCCTGCAGCGACGGCAGCCCTTCGTTGCGCGGCGGATAGACTAGGTAATAGCTGCGCCGACTGACCAATGCCGGACCGCAGGCCAGCAGCTCGCCCTGGGCCAGCTCGTCCTCCACCAGTACCCGCGGCACCAGCCCGATGCCGATGCCGGCGCGCACCGCCTGGATCAGGTGCGAGGTCAGCTCGAAACTCGGCCCCGGGCGCATGGCCCGATGGGGCAGCTCATGGTGGCGGAACCATTCACCCCAGGCCTGGGGATTGTTGGCCACGCCCAGGAGCAGCTGGCCAGCCAGGGTCGCCGGCGTCGCATCCGGCAACTCGGCCAGCGTCGTCGGGCTGGCAATCACCACAAGCTGCTCGGCCTGCAGCGGATGAGCACAAAGCCCAGGCCAGTTACCGCTGCCGACGCTGATAGCCGCATCGATCTCACTGGCGGCGAAGTCCACCGCCTGGATGCGCGAATGCAGGTGCACCAGCATGCCGGGATGGGCAGCGTAGAAGTCACCCAGGCGTGGCAACAGCCACTTGGAACCAAAGGTTGGCAGCACCGCCAGGCGCAGCGTGCCCTGCCCGGAGGCGAAGGCCATGGCCTGCAGGGTGGCGCTGCGGATCTGCCCCAGGGCCAGGCCCAGCTCACGGCTATAGGCGCGACCCACGTCGGTAAGCACGATCTGCCGGCCTTCGCGGCGGAACAGCGTCAGACCCAGCAACTGTTCCAGCGCCTGCACCTGGCGCCCTACGGCACTCTGGGTCAAGGACAGCTCTTCGGCCGCCCGGGTATAGCTCTCGTGGCGCGCCGCCGCCTCGAAGGCCAGCAGCAGCGACATGGAGGGCGTCAGGCGACGGTGATTCATTCAGGATCTTCCGGCATAGGCGGCGGAATCTTCGGTTGTGGCCCCGGCGCGCTGTGGTGAGAATGCCTACTATAGCCAGAAAAGGTCGATGCCATTCCTTCGTTCGCTGAAGGAGACGGCCATCCGCCGCCAGAGAGCCCGCCTGATGAACATGATCGCCCGCCTGCCGGCCCCGGCGCCCCTCGCCGCCGCCTACACCGACTTCCTCAGCGCCCTCGCCGCCAGCGGTTTCCAGGGTGAGATCGCACCGGACCATGCCAGCCGTACGGTCATGGCCACCGACAACTCCATCTACCAGCGCCTGCCCCAGGCGGCGGTGTTTCCCAAGGACAGCGCCGACGTCCAGCGCCTGGCCCAACTGATGGGCGAGTCGCGCTTCCAGGGCGTGGTCCTCACCCCGCGCGGCGGCGGCACCGGCACCAATGGCCAGTCGCTCACCGACGGCATCGTGGTCGACCTCTCCCGCCACCTGAACCGGATCCTGGAAATCAATGCCGCAGAGGGCTGGGTACGGGTCCAGGCTGGAGTGGTCAAGGACCAGCTCAATGCCGCGCTCAGGCTCCACGGGCTGTTCTTCGCCCCGGAGTTGTCCACCTCCAACCGCGCCACCCTCGGCGGCATGATCAACACCGATGCCAGCGGCCAGGGCAGCGTGACCTACGGCAAGACCCGTAACCACGTACTGGAACTGGACGCCTACCTGATCGGTGGGGAACGCCTGCAGAGTCGCCCGGTGGACAGCGCCGAGCTGGACGCCCTTTGCGCCCGCCAGGACCGCACCGGCGCGGTTTACCGCTGCGCCCGGGACATCGCCGAGAATCAGGCCGAACTGATCGAGGCGCGCTTTCCCAAGCTCAACCGCTGCCTGACCGGCTATGACCTGGCGCACCTGGTCGAGCCGGATGGCCGGTTCAACCTCAACAGCGTGCTCTGCGGCGCCGAAGGCTCCCTGGCCTTCATCGCCGAAGCCAAGCTCAATGTCCTGCCGATTCCCAAGTACTCGGTGCTGGTCAACGTCCGCTATGGCAGCTTCATGGACGCCCTGCGCGACGCCCGCGCCCTGATCGAATTGAAACCGCTGTCCATCGAGACGGTGGATTCCAAGGTACTGCTGCTGGCCATGCAGGACATCGTCTGGCACAGCGTGGCGGAATACTTTCCCGAGGACGTGGAGCGTCCCACCCTGGGCATCAACCTGGTGGAATTCAGCGGCGACGATCCCGAGGCAGTGGACGCCCGCGTCCAGGGCTTTCTGGAGCACCTGCGCCAGGACCCCACCGTCGAGCGCCTGGGCCACACCCTGGCCATCGGGCGCAATGCCGTGACCCGCGTCTACACCATGCGCAAACGCGCGGTGGGCCTGCTGGGCAACGTCCAGGGCGAGATCCGCCCGCAACCTTTCGTCGAGGACACCGCGGTTCCACCGGAGCGCCTGGCCGACTTCATCGCCGAGTTCCGCGCCCTGCTCGACGGCCATAACCTGCAATACGGCATGTTCGGCCACGTCGACGCCGGGGTGCTGCACGTGCGCCCGGCGCTGGACCTCAAGGATCCGCGCCAGGCGGCGCTGGTGCGGCCGATCTCCGACCAGGTGGCCGCACTGACGCAGAAATACGGCGGCCTGCTCTGGGGCGAACATGGCAAGGGCGTGCGCTCGGAATATGCGCCGGCCTTCTTTGGCGATCTCTATCCCGCCCTGCAGGCGCTCAAGGGCGCCTTCGATCCGCACAACCAGCTCAACCCGGGCAAGATCGCCACGCCCCTCGCCAGCGGCGCCGAACTGCTCAAGGTCGATGGCGTGACCCTGAGAGGCGAACTGGACCGCACCCTCGACGAGCGCGTCTGGCAGAGCTACGGCACCGCCATGCACTGCAACGGCAACGGCGCCTGCTACAACTACGATCCCGACGACGCCATGTGCCCCTCGTGGAAGGCCACCCGCCAGCGCATCCACTCCCCCAAGGGCCGTGCCTCCCTGATCCGCGAATGGCTGCGCCTGCAGGGCCAGGCCGGCATCGACGTCCTGGCTCCGGCCCCGCGTGGTGCCCTGAACTGGCTCAAGGCTCTGCCGCAGCGCTGGCGCAACGGCCGCCAGACCGAGGCGGACTTCTCCCACGAGGTCTATGACGCCATGGCCGGCTGCCTAGCGTGCAAGTCCTGCGCGGGCCAGTGCCCGATCAAGGTCAATGTGCCGGAATTCCGCTCGCGCTTTCTCGAGCTCTATCACCGTCGCTACCTGCGCCCCCTGCGCGACTACCTGATAGGTTCGCTGGAATTCAGCCTGCCGGCGTTCGCCCGTGCACCCGGCCTCTACAACGCCGTCATGGGCGCCACGCCCATCCAGCGGCTGTTCGCGGAGCGCATCGGCATGGTCGACAGCCCCCTGCTCAGCCGCTTCGACCTGGCGCCGGTCATGCAGCAATGGCAGGTACAGATCGCCACCCCGGAGCGGCTGCTGGCACTGAGCGACGAAGAACGCGCCAAGACCCTCGTCCTGGTGCAGGACGCCTTCACCCGCTATTTCGAGACCCCACTCACCGCCGCCTTTCTCGAATTGGCTGCCCGTCTGGGCCAGCGGGTGTTCCTAGCGCCCTATCGCGCCAATGGCAAACCCTTGCAGGTACAAGGCTTCCTCGGTGCCTTCGAGCGCACGGCGCGGCGCAACGCGGCCCAGCTCGCCACGTTGGCCGGCTTCGGCGTCAGGCTGGTAGGCCTGGATCCGGCCATGACCCTGGTCTATCGCCAGGAATACCCCAAGGTCCCCGGCATCGCCCGGATGCCCGAGGTGCTGCTGCCCCAGGAGTGGCTGCTGCAGGTGTTGCCGAAAGAGCAGCAGGTGGTCGGTGACAAGGTCTATCGCCTGCTCGGCCATTGCACCGAAAAGACCAACGCCCCGGCCAGCGTCAGCCAATGGCAGCAGGTGTTCGAGCGCCTGGGCCTGGGCCTCAAGCCGGAAAGCACCGGATGCTGCGGCATGTCCGGCACCTACGGCCACGAGGCGCGCAATCTGGCGACCTCCAAGGTGATCTACGACCAGTCCTGGGCCCGCGCCCTGGCGGTACCGGCCGAACAGGGCGAAGCCCTAGCCACCGGCTACTCCTGCCGCAGCCAGGTCAAGCGCATCGACGACCGCCGCCTGCGCCACCCGTTGGAAGCGGTACTTGATGCAATAAGGGGCTGAGTTCGCACCTTGCCCAACCTATCGCGGCCATGAGCCGTTCCTACAAGCGCGTGACACCCTGTAGGAGCGGCCCATGGCCGCGATTAACGCGCAGCGTTTTCCACGCGCGGGTGATCAGGCCAAGGTGCAAACCCATCGACCCAAGCAATTCATATAAGGAAGGGAAAACGCGAGAAAGCACGATAGGAAAATCGCGCCCAAACGAAAAAGCGGCCACTAGGGCCGCTTTTCGATGGTTGCTGGCGTTCAGGACCAGACAACCTTTAAATGGCGCAGCGGACGGGACTCGAACCCGCGACCCCCGGCGTGACAGGCCGGTATTCTAACCGACTGAACTACCGCTGCGCATTACCTCGAGTGGTGGGTGATGACGGGATCGAACCGCCGACCCTCTGCTTGTAAGGCAGATGCTCTCCCAGCTGAGCTAATCACCCGTTTGCTCTCGAAGTGGGGCGCATTCTACGGAGGGGCTTCCCACCTGGCAACCCCTTTTTGAAAAAAATTTTCCCAGCACTTCCAAAGGCTTAGCGTTGCGCTCCGGAGCTGTCAGAGAATGCCGGCATTCCCGACGACCACCGCGATCCGGGGTTGGCCTCCAGGGCGGGCGACGCGGATAATGCGCGCTTCGTTTTTGGGAGTGACACCATGTGGTTCCGTAATCTGCTCGTCTACCGTCTCACCCAGGAAGTCGCCTTCGAGACCGAAGCCCTCGACGCCGCCCTCGCCGCCAAACCGGCGCGCCCCTGTGCCAGCCAGGAGTTGTCCACCTATGGCTTCGTCGCCCCCTTCGGCAAGGGCCCGGACCTGCCGCTGGTACACGAAAGCCAGGGCTTCTTCCTGATCGCCGCGCGCAAGGAAGAACGCATCCTGCCCAGCAGCGTGGTCAAGGAAGCCGTGCAGGAAAAGGTCGACGAGATCGAAAACCAGCAGATGCGCAAGGTCTACAAGAAGGAGAAGGAGCAGATCAAGGACGAGATCGTCCAGGCTTTCCTGCCGCGCGCCTTCATTCGTCGCCAGACCACCTATGCCGCCATCGACCCCAAGCAGGGCTGGATCCTGGTGGACGCCTCCAGCGCCAAGCGCGCCGAGGACCTGCTCTCCACCCTGCGCGATGCCCTGGGCTCGCTGCCGGTACGACCGCTGGGCGTCAAGCAGGCGCCGATGGCCACCTTCACCGACTGGGTCAAGGCCGGTGACGCCACCCACGGCCTCTATATCCTCGACGAGTGCGAACTGCGCGACGCCGGCGAAGATGGCGGCGTGGTGCGCTGCAAGGGGCAGGACCTCACCAGCGAAGAGATCCAGAACCACCTGGGCGCTGGCAAGCTGGTCACCAAGCTGGCACTGGCCTGGCAGGACAAGCTCGCCCTGCTGCTGGACGACAAGGTCACCATCAAGCGCCTGAAGTTCGAGGACCTGCTGCAGGACCAGGCCGAACAGGACGGTGGCGAAGACGCCCTCGGCCAGCAGGACGCCAGCTTCGTGCTGATGATGATGACCCTGGCGGAATTCCTGCCACAGCTGATCGAAGCCCTGGGTGGCGAAGAGCTGCCCCAGGGACTGTAAGCTTCAATCAAGGCCGGCGCAGACCGGCCTTTTTTCTGCCCTTACAAAAAGGAGTTTGCCATGCGCGCCCTGGCCGCCCTCAGCCGCTTCGTCGGCAATACCTTCGCCTTCTGGGTGCTGCTCGCCGCCCTGCTGGCGTTTTTCGCTCCCGCCGTGTTCAAGCCCCTGAGCGTCGCCATCGTGCCGCTGCTGGGGGTGATCATGTTCGGCATGGGCCTGACCCTCAAGGTCGAGGACTTCGCCGCCGTCGGTCGCCACCCCTGGCGAGTGCTGCTGGGCGTGGTGGCGCACTTCGTCATCATGCCGGGCGTGGCCTGGGCGCTGTGCCAGCTGTTCCACCTGCCGCCAGAGATCGCCGTGGGCGTCATCCTGGTCGGCTGCTGCCCCAGCGGGACGGCGTCCAACGTCATGACCTGGCTGGCCAAGGGCGACCTGGCGCTGTCGGTAGCCATCGCTGCCGTGACCACCCTGCTGGCTCCCCTGCTGACCCCGGCGCTGATCTGGCTGCTGGCCTCCACCTGGCTGCCGATCTCCTTTGGCGGCCTGTTCTGGTCGATCCTGCAAGTGGTGCTGCTGCCCATCGCCCTGGGCCTCGTCGCTCAGCGCCTGCTCGGCCGACGGGTCGGCGCGCTGGTCGAGGTGCTGCCGCTGGCGTCAGTGGTCAGCATCGTGGTGATCGTCGCCGCGGTGGTGGCCGCCAGCCAGGCGCGCATCGCCGAGTCCGGCCTGCTGATCATGGCGGTGGTGATCCTGCACAACGGCTTCGGCTTCCTGCTCGGCTATCTCACCGGCAAGTTCTGCAAGCTGCCATTGGCGCAGCGCAAGTCCCTGGCGCTAGAAGTCGGCATGCAGAATTCCGGTCTTGGCGCCGCCCTGGCCACCGCGCATTTCTCGCCACTGGCAGCGGTGCCCAGCGCCCTGTTCAGCGTCTGGCACAACATCTCAGGCGCGCTACTGGCCACCCTCTTCCGCCGCTTCAAGGACGACGACGGCCGCGCCTGAGGGCTCGCACCACACCTGCCGAAGCAGCGCCTGACAGGTGTCTTCGGTAAAGGGCTGCGGCCGGGCGATGCCGTAGCCCTGGGCATAGTCGACGCCCAGGGCGCCTAGCGCCGCGATCACCGCGTCGTTCTCGGCGAATTCGGCGATGGTCTTCTTGCCGGTGAGATGCCCCAGCTGGTTGATCGCCTCGACCATGGCGCTGTCCACCGCATCCTCCAGCAGATGGCGGACAAAGCTGCCATCGATCTTCAGGTAGTCCACCGGCAGGTGCTTGAGATAGGTGAAGGACGACATTCCGGCCCCGAAGTCGTCCAGGGAAAACCTCACCCCCAGCCCACGCAATTCGTCCATGAACTGCCGCGCCGCATCCAGATTGGCCACGGCGCTGGTTTCGGTGATCTCGAAGCAGATCCGTGCAGGCGCGATCTGCCAGCGCTGGAGCTGCTGCTTGACGAACGAGGCCAGGCCCGCTTCGCCCAGGGAATGACCCGACAGGTTGATGGCCAGGGTATCGAGCAGCCCGTTGGGCAATTCGGCGAAGCGGGCCAGCGCCGCGGCGATCACCCAGCGATCCAGGTCCGGCATCAGCCCATAGCGTTCCGCCGCCGGGATGAAGACGCCTGGTGCGATCAGCCGATCGCCCTCCTCCAGCCGCATCAGCACCTCCACATGGCGATCCGCTACGGTCTCGCTGCGCAAACCCAGGATCGGTTGGACGAACAAGCGGAATCTGTCCTCGGCCAGCGCCCGGTGCAGGCGCTGCACCCAGGCCATTTCGCCATGACGCTGGTCCAGCTCCACATCACCGGGCGCAAAGACCTGGATGCGATTGCGGCCCTTGTCCTTCGCGGCGTAGCAGGCCAGATCGGCGAGCCGCAGGGCCTCCTCCGGCGCCAGGGCATGACCACCCAGGTGCACCACGCCAATGCTCAAGCCGACGCGAAAGCCCTGCCCGGCGGCCTCGAACTGGAGAGCACCGACGCAGCAACGCAGTCGTTCGGCCACGGCCTCGGCTTCAGCCGGCGTACGGTTTTCCAGCAGAACGCCGAATTCATCGCCGCCCAGGCGCGCCAGGCAGTCGTCTTCACCCAGCTGACCACCCAGCAGCTCGCAGAGCTGGCGCAGCAGCCGATCGCCGTGGAAGTGCCCGGAGGTGTCGTTGACGATCTTGAACTGATCGAGATCGATGAACAGCAGCGACGCGCAGACCAGCTCTGGATTGGCCAGCAGGCGCTCCAGCCGGGTCTCGAACTCGCGCCTATTGAGCAGCCCGGTCAGGGCATCGTGACTCGCCTGCCAGGCCAGATCGTGCAGGAAGGCCCGCTCCCGGGTCTGGTCGTGCATCACCAGCACCACCCCGGTGCCGGCCTCGCCACGCGGCAGCGCGCTCACCGTCAGCGCCACCGGGATACGGGTCCCTTCGGTGAGTACCAGTTGATGGGCCAGGGGTTCGTCGCCGGCCCGCCAATCCTGACTCAGCAGCCGCTCGGCCAGCGGGCGCGTCGACCCCGGCTGGTCCTCGATCTGGATATCGAACAGGTGATTGACCGGTGTGCCGGCGGCCAGTTCAGGCTTGGCGAGCAGACGCGCCGCCGCCGGATTGTGATAGAGCAGCCGCCCCTGGGCATTGAGCGCCAGCACCGCATCGCCGATGGAAGCCAGGATGACCTGCATGTGCTCCTTCTCGGCCTGCAGTGCCTGCTCGGAACGCCAGCGCTGCTGCACCAGGCTGTGCATGCGCCAGATGGCCAGCAGGACCAGCAGTGCACCCACCAGCACATTGGCGATGAACAGCCCGCGCACCATCTGCCGTGACGCCAGGCCGAGGCGCTCCGAGAAGGCCACGGTCTCCGGCATCATGCGGTCGTGCAAATCCAGCAGGTGGCGCTTCAACGGGATCAGCGCCGGCCCCGGCCCCTGTAGCCTGATCAATTCGAAACTGGTCCGCGCCAGGGCCTGGAACTCGTCCATGTAGGGATCGGTGACCTGCCAGCGGGCGATCACTCCCTCGAACGGTTCGACGTGTCGGGCCAGGCGAAAAAGGGTGATGAGCCCATCGATGTCATCCGGGCTGTTGCCGGCCAGGCGCAGCAGGCGCGCGGCTTCGGCAGGACTTCCGCCGTTATCCAGTTCCGTGCGCGCCGCACGATCCAGGTCATTGACGCTGATGGAAGCCAGATAGTCCTGATAGGCCTCGAGGCGTCCTTCATCCAGGTAGGCACCCAGCGACAGCATGGCGTTGCCCAGGCTCTTGCTCCACAGGCTTTCCGCGGACACATAGGCGCGCACCGTCGACAGCAGTTGCAGGCTGAAGATGGCTACCAGCGCCTGGCAGGACAGGATGATGACGAAGGGCCAGACGACCCTGAGCGTGCGCAGCGCAGAGGAAGGTGACAATGAAGACATACAGCGATCCGCGAAAGGAGACAGGCGAACTCGTACCATTGAGCAGGCATGTCGGCCGTATTGCGGAAAACTGTTGGACAAGAAAGGACGGCCGCCGGAATAGCGGCGCCAAACAAGCGGCGCAGACCCGTTGCGTAGCGATGGTCAGCGACGAACGGTCGGCCAGACGTTGCCGCTAGTTGAAGGACGCCTCCAGTCGCGCCTTCACCTCGGGCCACTCGCGGTCGGTAATGCTGTAGATGATGGTGTCGTCCAGCCGACCGTCCGCCAAGCGCCGATGATTGCGCAAGAGCCCCTCGCGCACCGCACCCAGCTTTTCGATGGCCGCCTGGGACCGGAGATTGGTCGCTGCCGTCTTGAGCTGTACCCGTACCAACTGCCAGTGCTCGAAGGCATGGCGCAGCATCAGATACTTGATGTTGCCATTCAGGCCGCTGCCGTGTTGCTCGGCATCGAGCCAGGTCCAGCCGATCTCGGCGGCGGGCAAGGCGGGCAGGAAGTCGGCGAAGCGGGTCGTACCCACCAGCCGGTCGGCGATCCGTACGGCAAAGGGCAAGGCTCGCCCCTCGCGCTGCTCGGCCAGCGCCAGACGGTACCAGTCCGGCCGCAACGGTCCGCTCAGATAATGCAGCGCCTCGCGATTGCGCTCGGCCAGGCCGACCAGTTCGAGCACGTCGCCTTCCGCCAGCGGATCCAGGCGTAGCGCACCACGTTGCAGGGAAATGGGCTGCGCTTGGAACATGACACTCTCTCTCGCTTGAATCAGCCCGCCAACCTAACAGGGCAAACCGTCTGGCTCAACCCAATGTCGCCAGACCTGACGTCTGGCACCCCAAGGTGCGACACTTTGTCCGGGCGCGATGGGCGCCTGGATTGCCTGGAGTCGCCATGTCCCTGCCCAGCGGGCTGATCATCACCGTAACCCTCGGCTACCTCGCCATGCTGTTCGCCATCGCCTTCTATGGCGATCGCCGCCCACCGCTCAAGCCACGCCTGCGGGCCTGGGTCTACAGCCTGTCGCTGGCCGTCTATTGCACCAGCTGGACCTTTTTCGGCGCGGTCGGTCAGGCTGCCGACCAGCTCTGGTCGTTCCTGCCCATCTACCTGGGCCCCATCCTCTTCCTGCTGCTGGCCCCGCAACTGGTCAAGAAGATGGTGCTGATCAGCAAGAAGGAAAACATCACCTCCATCGCCGACTTCATCGCCTCCCGCTATGGCAAGTCCCAGACCCTGGCCATCGTCGTCGCACTCATCTGCCTGGTCGGCGTCCTCCCCTACCTGGCGCTGCAGCTCAAGGGCATCGTCATCGGCGTCAATCTGCTGACCGGCATCAATGCCGAGTCCCTGAGCACCCGCGCCCAGGACACCGCGCTGTTCGTTTCCCTGGTCCTGGCGGTGTTCGCCATTCTCTTCGGCACCCGCAACCTGGATGTCACCGAGCACCATCGCGGCATGATGCTGGCGATCGCCTTCGAATCCCTGGTCAAGCTCGCCGCCTTTATCGCCGTGGGCCTCTGGGTCACCTACGACCTGCACGACGGCTTCGCCGACCTGCTCGCCCGCTCCCAACAGGCGCCGCAGCTGCAGGAATACTGGCGGGAGACGCTGGACTGGCCGGGCCTGCTGATCCAGACCGGCGTGGCCTTCATCGCCGTGATGTGCCTGCCGCGCCAGTTCCATGTGACGGTGGTGGAAAACATCGATACCCGGGACGTCAACCTGGCGCGCTGGGTGTTTCCGCTCTACCTGGCGCTGGCCGCCCTGTTCGTCATTCCCATCGCCCTGGCCGGCCAGCTGCACCTGCCCGGCGGCGTGCTGCCCGACTCCTTCGTCATCAGCCTGCCGCTGGCCCAGGAGCGTCCCTGGCTGGCCTTGCTGGCCTTTCTAGGCGGCGCCTCGGCGGCCACCGGCATGGTGATCGTCGCCTGCGTCGCCCTCTCCACCATGATCTCCAACGACATCGTCCTGCCCTGGCTGCTCAAGCGCCGTGGGCAGGTCGAGAGTCCGCACGCGGTGTTCAGCCACTGGATGCTCACGGTGCGCCGCGCCAGCATCGTGGTCATCCTGGTGCTGGCCTATTGCAGCTATCGCCTGCTGGGCTCCAATGCCAGTCTCGCCACTATCGGCCAGATCGCCTTTGCCGCCATTGCCCAGCTCGGGCCGGCCATGGTCGGGGCGCTGTTCTGGAAGGCCGCCAATCGCCGGGGCGTCTTTGCCGGGCTCACCGCCGGCGCGCTGCTCTGGGGCTATCTGATGGTGCTGCCGGTAGTAGCCACCAGCCTGCAATGGCCGCTGGAGGCCTTTCCCGGCCTGGCCTGGTTCGAGCAGCCCGCGGGGGAGCGGACGCTACAACCGACCACGGTCGGCGCCCTGGTCTCCCTGGCCGGCAACTTCCTGCTGTTCGCCCTGGTGTCGCTGCTCTCGCGCACCCGGGTCTCGGAATACTGGCAGGCCGGGCGCTTCATCGCCCAGTACGCCCTGCCCCGGCCGCGCAATCGCGCCCTGCTGGCGGTGAAGCTGGAGGACCTGCGGCTGCTCGCCGCCCGCTTCGTGGGTGATGAGCGCGCACGCCTGAGTTTCAGCCGCTTCGCCGAGCAGAGCGGCCTCACCTACCACCCTGGCATGAACGCCAACAGCGAGTGGATCGCCCAGACCGAGCGGCTGCTGGCCGGGGTTATCGGTGCCTCCTCCGCGCGCGCCGTGGTCAAGGCCGCCATCGAAGGCCGCGACATGCAGGTCGACGACGTGGTGCGCATCGCCGACGAGGCCTCGGAGGTACTCGAATTCAACCGGGCGCTGCTGCAGGGCGCCATCGAGAACATCTCCCAGGGCATCAGCGTGGTCGACCAGTCGCTGCGCCTGGTCGCCTGGAACCAGCGTTACCTGGAGCTGTTCGACTATCCGGACGGCATGATCCAGGTCGGCCGCCCCATCGCCGAGATCATCCGCTACAACGCCCTGCGTGGCCTCTGCGGACCTGGCGACGCCGACGACCACGTGGCGCGCCGGGTGGAACGGATGCGCCAGGGCATTCCCCACACCTCGGAGCGCACCTTTCCCAACGGCCGGGTGATCGAGCTGATCGGCAGCCCCATGCCCGGCCGTGGCTTCGTGATGAGCTTTACCGACATCACCGCCTTCCGCGAGGCCGAGCGCGCCCTGCGCGAAGCCAACGAAGGCCTGGAACAGCGGGTGGAAGAACGCACCCGCGAACTCTCGCAGCTCAACCAGGCATTGGAGGAAGCCAGGGCCCACGCGGAGGCGGCCAACCAGTCCAAGAGCCGTTTCCTCACCGCGGTCAGCCATGACCTCATGCAGCCGCTGAGCGCTGCCCGACTGTTCACCGCTGCCCTCGCCCACCAGGACGGCCTCGCCCAGGAGGCCCAGGAACTGGTGCGCAACATGGACAGCGCCCTGAGATCCAGCGAAGACCTCATCGCCGACCTGCTGGACATCTCGCGCCTGGAGAACGGGCGCATCCTGGCCGCGCCGGCGCCCTTCCCCCTGGCCACCCTGTTCGAGGCCCTGGGTGTCGAATTCAAGGCCCTGGCCCAGGACCAGGGCACCAGTCTGCGCATCCGCACCAGCCAGCTGGTGGTCAACAGCGACAGCAAGCTGCTGCGCCGGGTACTGCAGAACTTCCTCACCAACGCCCTGAGATACGCCCATGGCCGCGTGCTGCTGGGAGTACGCCGCCAGGGGCAGAACGTGAGCCTGGAGGTCTGGGACAGCGGCCCCGGCATCCCGCCGGACAAGCTCGAGCTGATCTTCGAGGAGTTCAAGCGTCTGGACAGCCACCAGACCCGCGCCGAGAAAGGCCTGGGCCTGGGCCTGGCGATCGCCGATCGGCTCTGCCGGGTGCTCGGCCACGAACTCTCGGTGCGCTCCTGGCCGGGCCATGGCAGTGTCTTCAGCGTCAAGGTGCCCCTGGCGCCCGCCCTCGCCATCCAGGCGGCCACTGCCAGCGAAGCCGCCCAGCCCTTGGCGGGCGATCCGGTGCTGTGCATCGACAACGAAGACAGCATCCTGCTGGGCCTGCGCAGCCTGCTGGGCCGCTGGGGATGCCAGGTCTGGACCGCGCGCAGCCGTGAAGAATGTGCCGCCCTGCTGGATCAGGGGGTGGTGCCACGCCTGCTGATCGTCGACTACCACCTCAGTGATGCCGACACGGGTCCGGACGTCGCAGAATGGATTCGCCAGGTGCTGCGCCAGGACATTCCCGGCATCGTCATCAGTGCCGATGGCCGTCCGGAATGCCTGGCCAAGGTGCGCGAAGCGCGCCTGGATTTCCTGCCCAAACCGGTGAAGCCGGCCTCACTGCGCGCCCTGCTGAGTCGTCAGTTGGCCCTGTCCGGCTAAGCCGGACGACAGAACGGCAGACACCTGTCCAATCAGCCTGTCGTTCAGCACCGATTAAGGTTTTCAGGTCGGCTCTTCTCGGAACAATCCACAGGTTCTGTTGATAACTTTGTTGAAAACATGGTGGAAAAGAACCCTGAGCCTTGCTCTGCGGGCCCCGCAAACAACTTGCTCATTTTTTAACCAGTTTGATAAGTTCAACGTAATCAACAACTTAATTCAAAAGGGCGATTCTAGACAGGGATCTGTGGGGGCCAGAGAGGACTTGACAGGCGCTAGCACAAGTTGTGCACAACTCCCCTGGAAAAAGACCAACGGATACCTTTCCCCCGTCGCACAATTGTCAAGTATTCGTGAAACAAATTTTTTCATCCTTTCGCCTGGGCTGGTTTCCGGCCAGGCAGGCCTGGCAGAGCCAATGCCAAAGGCCCTGCGAAGGCGAAAGGCTAGCCTTGTCCTACGCCGGTCATCGGGTAGACTGCGCCTTTTGCTCAGGGCTGTCGTGGCGACGCCCACCCTGTCAAACAGGCACGGACGCGCCAGCCCTTCTGGAATAGCTCAGTCACATGAACGTCTTCATCGCGGGTCAACACGGACAACTTTCTCAGGCACTGCAAACCCTGTTGGCACCCAAGGCCCAGGTGACCGTCGTCGGCCGGGCCCAGGTGGATTTCACCCAGCTGGATGCCCTCTACCAACGCGTTCTCGCTGCCCGTCCCGACGTCATCATCAATGCTGCAGCCTATACCGCCGTGGATGCCGCCGAGAGCGATGCCCAGACCGCCACCCTGATCAACGAACGGGTTCCCCAGGTCTTTGCCCGCGCCGCCCAGCAACTGGGCGTGCCCATGGTCCACTACTCCACCGACTACGTCTTCGATGGCAGCAAGCAGGACCGGTATCGCGAGGAGGATCCCACCTGTCCGCTCAACGTCTATGGGCGCACCAAGCTGGCCGGTGAAAACGCCGTACGTGAACAGGCTGAACGTCACCTGATCCTGCGTACCAGCTGGGTCTATTCCTGGCAGGGCAACAACTTCCTGCGCACCATGGTGCGCCTGCTCAGCGAACGCGACGAACTGAATATTGTCGCCGATCAGATCGGCGCCCCCACCTGGACGCGCACCATCGCCGACGCTACCGAGCGCCTGCTGGCGTGCAGTGACCAGCAGGACCTCTGGGGCACCTATCACCTGACCGCGACCGGTACCACGTCCTGGTACGGTTTCGCCGAACAGATCGCGCAGCGGCTGCGCGAGACCGGCGAACTAAAGGCGCGCCTCAACCCCATCCCCAGCAGCTCCTACCCCACCCCGGCGCATCGACCCGCCAATTCCTGCCTGTCCACCGACAAGCTGGCGGCGGTGCTGGGGCAGACGCTGCCAGACTGGCAGCGGGCTTTCGCCCAGTGCTGGAGCGAACGCGACACTCAGGTGAGCAGCTGAAACGGGCCGTCGGTCATACTTTTGAGGTTTCCCGCAGAACTAGCCCAGCCCGCTGAAGTCAATGGCACTGACCCCGCTCACGCCAGTCAGGTACGTCATGGACAACCCCTTCCAGCTCATCGCCGCGGCTTTCGAGCACGACTTTCGGGTCAACTTTCGCATCGAACGCCTCGACGGCAGCGTCAGCCTGACGCTGTCCGACGACAATGGCGTCAAGGTAAAGCGGTTGATCAGCAAGCAGCAGCTGCACGATCAGACCCGACTCGCGCGCCTGATCGATAGCATTCGTCTGGGTATTGCCATTGATGAGGGCCATGGCGTCAGCGCTCTGCTGGCGGGCGGCAGCGGCACGGTAAACCACCTCAGCGTGGCGAATTAAGGCAGGAACAGGACCATGCAAACCACGGAAGGCATGACCAGCAGTCTCGTGCAGACCTCAGGCCCTGGGACGCTCCTCGATAACGTGGGCGCAGTTACGCCGCTCCCGTCAGTCGGCGTCTCGCTGTATCAGCTGACCTGCGCACGACTCGACGAGCAATTGGCCCCGCTCAAGGTATGGCCGACGCTGCCGGATCGCACCGGGCGCTTTTCCTTCACGCTATTGGATAGGTGTGGGCGCATCCTCTATCGCTCGCCGGCCTTGCGCCAGGCGTTGTATCGGGAAGAGGAACTGCTCAACGGTGTGATCGCCAGTGCTCGGCTGGCTGCCGTACAAGCCGGACAGGGCTTCCCGTCCTGGGGCGTGATGGACGTTGCGTGCCCCATGTACGCGCTGCCCGCGATGCAACTTCCCTGCGGAGATTGTCGTCTGTTGAAGTGCAAGAGCTAGACAATCGACCTTGGACATACCGCTAAAGGCGGCCAAGTACTTGTTTGCCATCTGTAATCTTCAGTATTCGAGACCAACGAATGCAGGGCATCCGTACTGCAAGTCTCGAGCTGAAGTCTTCTGCTGCCTATCCCTTATTCGGAATATCTCAGCATATTGGCTCCGGTGGCGCGTAGCACGGCCATGGATTGCGGTGCCAAGGCTCCGGCCCGCAACGACACGTCCTTGCGAACTTCGTCGATCACCGTTTTCAGCAGCTGGCTCTCACCGAGCTGCCGGGCGCTGACCACCCGGTTCACCCGTGCGTCATCACACTGCTGGTCCTGCACCGTCAGCACGATACTGCCGTCAGGGCGAGGCGCCGTGACCGAGCATTTATAAGTACTGAAAGCGGCAGTCAGTCTATCAATGGCGTTTTCCATTCTTCCCCCTCTTATTTGTCTATAAGTGCATGGACGATCAAATACGACGCAACTGACAGTGATAGAAACAGCAAAGTTCTAGCCCAATACTTGAATAAGACGCCCAATGGCGCTAGCACGCCGTTTTGTGAGCCAGCTCTTCTAATCGATTAATAGTGCGGAACTTTTCGAGACCCGAAATCGGTATGGTATGACCATTCGTCCGCTTTGGACCCTTCTATATGCTTTGACCCTTCTATATAGAGAAAGCACTGGAAGGGCGTGCGGCCCCACCCGTGGAACCTTTGGTCGGAGCCCTCACTCGAAAGGCCTGAAACGGATACTCATTGCCTATTCAGGAGCGCCCCATGAACGACAAAATCTCCCCCGTGCTCAAAGACGAGCTTGCCGCTGATATCGATGAGCAGGCACACCAGCAGAACACTGACCGGGTCCGTCGTCATCTGGGCGAGGCCGAGCAGGCGCTGACCGACGAATTCCACACCCTGCTGGCCGACGCCGAGCAGCTGCTCAAGCACACTGCAAGCATGGCTGGCGAGCAGGCAGATGAACTGCGCGCCAAGTTGAGCTCCAGCCTGGAGCGTTCCCGCGACGTGCTCAAGACCAAGCAGGACGACCTCTACCGCCAGGGGGTCGTCGCCAAAGAGACCACCGAGGAATACGTGGTCGACAATCCCTTCAAGGCCCTGGGCATTGCCGCTGGTGTCGGTTTCCTGATCGGCCTGCTGGCATCGCGCCGCTAAGCCTGGGGGATTGCCATGGACACCTCCTCTCCTCCACGGGAGCTGCCTGACGAGGCGCCCAAGCCTTCGGTCAAGCGCCTCGCCGGCGCGGTAGTAGGACTGCTGCAGAGCCACCTGGAATTGCTGGGTATCGAGGTACAGGAAGAGAAGGTTCGTACCTTCCAGCTGTTCCTCTTTACCGGCCTGAGCCTGATCTTTGGCCTGCTGGTGCTGGTAGGCATCTCGGCGGCGGTCATCATCGCCTTCTGGGATACCTATCGCATGACCGCGACTCTGGCGCTGTGCGGCTTCTATGCCGTGGCGCTGGCGATCTGCATCCTGCGAGCCCTTCGCCTGGTCAAGGGCGCCGCGCCTTTCCATGCCACCCTGGAAGAACTGAACCGCAACCGGGAGCGCCTACTGCCATGAACCAGCCGCTTTCCTCTGCCACCAGCCAGGCCAAGCGCAAGGAACTGGTCCGGCTGCGCATGGAGATGTATCGCCAGCAGCTCATCTACAACGCCCAACCCTTGCACAACCCCATCAGCCTTATCGGTGATCTGGTACGACCCAATCGCGACAAGGTCGCCAGCTCGGCGAAGAAGCCGCTGATGCTGGGCGCGACGGTGTTCCTGTCGTTGTTCGGCAAGCGCCTTGGCGCCGTGGGCCGCCTGGCCCGTATCGGCCTGGCGCTGTATCCCATCGTCAATCGATTGCAGAACCGGCATCGCGAACAGGCGGATCATCCGCTACCGCCACCCCGCTGATCATGGACGGCTCCCCAGGGAGCCGTTTTTTCCTCTGGCACCCTTATCGCATGGCAACGGGTCAGGTCGACATCCGCCTGCCTACCTGACGACAAGGAACCGCTCGTGACCAGTGCTCAGCCCTCTGCCTTCTTCCAACCCTTCATCGACACCGCTACCGGACGTATCGCCGGGGTCGAGGCGCTTGGCCGACTGCGCCAGGCCGACGGCAGTCACACCTCCGTCGGGCCCCTGTTTGCCGACCCGCATACCCCGACTGCAGACTTGCTGCACCTTGATCGCACGCTTCGGGAAGATGCCCTGCAGCGCTTCGCCAGCGCACCGGAAGACTGGTTTCTCAGCCTCAACCTGTCGCCACGCTGGATCGGCCAGCTGGAGAGTGGCGCCGACCTGCCCAGCCTGGTGCAGCTGGAACGCTCTGGGGTCGCGCCCAGCCGGGTCGTCTACGAGATCACTGAGGCTGCCGGCGATCTGCCGCGCCTGACCGAGGCCGTGGCCCGCTATCGGGAACGCGGCATCCGCATCGCCATCGATGATTTCGGTTCCGGCTATTCGCAACTCGATCGGGTGCTGGACCTGCAACCCGACATTCTCAAGCTGGATATGCGGCTGTTCCAGGCCGCTGCCCGGGGCGGTCCCCGCGGCGATGCGGTCAAGGCCCTGGCGCAGATGGCGGAAAAGACCGGCTGCTGGCTCATCGCCGAAGGTGTCGAAACCGAGACCGAACTGGATTTCGCGCTGGAGTGCGGCTCACGTTATGTCCAGGGTTTCCTGTTCGCCCAGGCCACCCATGAGCTGAGCGCCAGTGACCGCTACCAGGAGCGCTTCGCCGCCCTGCGCAGTCGCTTCGTCGACGGCAAGCTGGTTCAGCAGACCCAGCTGCTCGCCTTGCGCCAGCGGCTCGCCGATTTCGTCACCCGGCTGAAACCCTGGGCGGAACACGGCGGCCCCCTGAGCGCCCTGCCCGATCCCCACGCCTTTCCCGGCCTGCTGCGCATCTACCAGTGCGACCACGCCGGCACCCAGATCACCCCCAACCTGGAATGGAACGGCATGTTCTGGCGCGAGAACCGGCGTTACCTCAACCATAACTGGTCCTGGCGTCCCTACTTCTATGCACTGCTGGCCGAGGGCTGGAACGAGCGCCGGTTGGCGCTCTCGACGGTGTATCGTGATGCCACGACCAACCAGTACTGCCTGACCGCCAGCCAGTTCCTGGAAAGCGGTCAGCGCCTGCTGCTGATCGACCTGGACGCCAGCCAACTGCCGGGTTTTGCCAACTGAGGGGTGATGATCGTATGTTGCCGAGGTCAGAACGCAGAAGCGCCGAACGGTAACCGCCGGCGTCCCCTAAACGGTGATAGCTCGAGGATGGCCTTGGACTGGCAGACACTTCTTATCCGCGAACGGCTGGGCAAACCCCTGCACAGCCCGGATGAACTGGGGCGCAGCCCCTTTCACAAGGACCACGATCGCATCATCTTTTCCGGCGCTTTCCGCCGGCTGGGCCGCAAGACCCAGGTCCACCCCGTGACCAGCAACGATCATATCCACACGCGCCTGACCCATAGCCTGGAGGTCAGCTGCGTCGGCCGTTCCCTGGGCATGCGCGTGGGCGAGAGTCTCAGAGGCGACCTGCCCGAGTGGTGTGACCCGAGCGATCTCGGCATGGTGGTGCAATCTGCCTGCCTGGCCCATGACATCGGCAACCCGCCATTCGGCCATTCCGGCGAAGACGCCATTCGCTACTGGTTCACCCAGGCGGCCGGACGCGGCTGGCTGGATGACATGAGCGAAGCGGAGCGCCAGGATTTCCTGCACTTCGAAGGCAATGCCCAGGGCTTCCGGGTGCTGACCCAGCTCGAATACCACCAGTTCGACGGCGGCACCCGCCTGACCTACGCGACCCTAGGTACCTATCTCAAGTACCCCTGGACATCACGCTATGCCGCGGCGCCTGGCTACAAGAAACACAAGTTCGGCTGCTACCAGAGCGAATTGCCGTTGCTGGAACAGATCGCCGAAAAGCTCGAACTGCCTCTGCTGGGTCCCGAGCGTTGGGCACGGCATCCCCTGGTCTACCTCATGGAGGCCGCCGACGACATCTGCTACGGCCTGATCGACCTGGAAGACGGCCTGGAGATGGAGCTGCTGGACTATGCCGAGGTCGAGGCGCTGCTGCTGGGCCTGGTCGGCGACGACCTGCCCGAGACCTATCGCCAGCTGGGTCCGCGCGACTCCCGCCGGCGCAAGCTGGCGATCCTGCGCGGCAAGGCCATCGAACACCTGACCAACGCCACCGCCCGCGCCTTCGTCGAACAGCAGGACGCCCTGCTCGCCGGCACCCTGGGTGATGACCTGGTCGAGCACATGGCCGGTCCGGCCAAGCTCTGCGTGCAGCGCGCCAAGGCGCTGGCCCGGGAAAAGATCTTTCACGACAAGCGCAAGACCCTCCACGAGATCGGTGCCTACACTACCCTGGAGATCCTGCTCAACGCCTTCTGCGGCGCTGCCCTGGAACAGCATCGGGGCCGCGAGCCGTCCTTCAAGAGTCGGCGTATCCTCGACCTGCTGGGCAACAGCGCCCCGGATCCCTCCTGGACCCTGCACCAGGCCTTCATGCGGGTGATCGACTTCATCGCCGGCATGACCGACAGCTACGCCACCGCCATGGCGGCCGAGATGACCGGGCGTTCGAACCCGGTCTAAAGGAGTGCCAAGATGGCCACCGCTACCCGATCGCGCAAGGGCCCCGGCAGTCGCTGGCTGGCAGCCCAGGGCTGGAAGGCCTTTCCCTTCCAGCGCGAGGTGGCCAAGGCCATCGCCGCCGGAGAATCCGGCCTGCTGCATGCCACTACCGGTTCCGGCAAGACCTACGCGGTCTGGCTGGCGGCCCTGGATGCCTTCGTGGCGCCCAAGCCGATCACCGCCAAGGGGCTGCCCAGCAAGCGCAAGCAGGCGCCACCGCCGCTCACGGTGCTCTGGCTGACGCCCATGCGCGCGCTGGCGGCGGACACCCTGCGTGCCCTGGAGCGTCCGGTACTCGAGGATGAGCTGGAGTGGACCCTGGGCCTGCGCACCGGTGATACCGGTAGCAGCGAGCGGGCGCGACAGAATCGCCGCCTGCCGACGGCCCTGGTAACCACTCCCGAAAGTCTGTCGCTGCTGCTGTCGCGGGAGGACGCCCAGGAAGCCCTGGGTCATGTCCGCCTGGTAGTCATCGATGAATGGCACGAACTGCTTGGCAACAAGCGCGGTACCCAGACCCAACTCGCCCTGGCCCGCCTGCGCCGCTGGAACCCCGGCCTGCAGACCTGGGGCCTGTCGGCGACCCTGGGCAACCAGGCTCACGCGCTGGATGTCCTGCTGGCCGGAGAACCGGGACACCTGGTGCAGGGCCGCCAGGACAAGCGCCTGCAGGTGGATACCCTGCTGCCCCAGGGCGGAGTCGAGCGCTTCGCCTGGGCCGGGCACCTGGGCATGCGCCTGCTGCAGCAGGTGATCCGCGAACTCGAAGACAGTCCCACCACTCTGGTCTTCACCAATACCCGGGCACAGACCGAGCTCTGGTACCAGGCCCTGCTGCAGGCACGCCCGGACTGGGCCGGTCTGATCGCCCTGCACCACGGCTCCATCGAGAAGCAGGCCAGAGAATGGGTGGAGAGTGGCCTCAAGAATGGCCAGCTCAAGGCGGTGATCTGTACCTCCAGTCTCGACCTCGGCGTGGACTTCCTGCCCGTGGAGCGGGTACTGCAGATCGGCTCGCCCAAGAGCATCGCTCGCCTGCTGCAACGCGCCGGCCGTAGTGGTCACGCCCCGGGGCGCGCTTCCCGCGCGACCCTGGTGCCTACCTACAGCCTCGACCTGCTGGATGCGGCCGCCACCCGCCGCGCCATCACGGCCGGGGAGATCGAGGCCCGCGCGGCCCCAGTCAAGCCCCTCGATGTCCTGGTGCAGCACCTGGTGACCGTGGCCCTGGGGGGCGGCTTCGAACCAGGGGACCTGCTGCTGGAAATCCGTAGTGCCTGGGCCTATCGCGGCCTTAGTGACGGCGAATGGGCCTGGGCTCTCGCCTTCGTCCGCACTGGCGGCGCCTCCCTGTCGGCCTATCCGGACTATCGCCGCGCCGAGCCGGATGCCGAGGGCATCTGGCGCGTCCCCGACAAGCAGCTGGCCAAGCGACATCGCCTGGGCATAGGCACCATCGTCAGCGAGACCAGCCTCAACGTGCAATTCTGGTCCAAGGGCGGCGGTGGCAATCGCCTGGGCAACATCGAGGAAGGCTTCATCGCCCGCCTGCGCCCTGGTGATCACTTTCTCTTCGCTGGCCGTACCCTGGAACTGGTGCGGGTGGAAAACATGACGGTATACGTGCGCCGCGCCAGCGGTCGCAAGGCCGCCATCCCACGCTGGAGCGGCAGCCGCATGCCGCTTTCGGACACCCTGGCCAAGCATGTTTTGGCCCTGCTCGAAGATGCCGAGGCCCAACGTTACGAGAGTCCGGAAATGCGGTTGCTGCAGCCGCTGCTGGATGTCCAGCGGCAATGGTCGGCGCTGCCCAGCGCCCACTACCTGCTCGCCGAGACCCTGGAATCCCGCGAGGGCTCGCACCTCTTTCTCTATCCCTTCGCTGGCCGCCACGCCCATCTCGGACTGGCCAGCCTGCTCGCCTGGCGCCTGGCGCAGCGCCGCCCCTGCACCTTTTCCATCGCCGTCAACGACTATGGCCTGGAGCTGGTCTCACCCGTCAGCCTGGACTGGGAAGAGCTGCTCGATGCCAGCCTCTTCACCACCGACAACCTGATCAGTGACACCCTGGAAAGCCTCAACGCCGCCGAACTCGCCCAGCGGCGCTTTCGCGAGATCGCCCGCATCTCCGGGCTGATCTTTTCCGGCTATCCGGGCGCGCACAAGAGCAACCGCCAGCTACAGGCCAGCAGCAGCCTCTTCTATCAGGTCTTTCGTCAGTACGATCCGGATAACCTGCTGCTCGGCCAGGCTCAGACCGAGGTGCTGCGCCAGGAGCTCGACGCCGATCGGCTGCAGCAGACACTGACCCGTACCGGCGCGCTGCCCCTGCGCCTGGTGACTCTCGATCACCCCTCGCCGTTCGCCTTGCCGCTCATGGTGGAGCGCCTGCGCGAAAGCCTGAGCTCGGAAAAGCTGGCCGATCGCATCACCCGCTTGGTCGGCGACCTAGAACGCGAAGCCGGGCCGGACGAGCGAGCCCGCGCCTTCGACCCCGAATCCCTGGTGCAGCCCAGCCATGACAGCGATCTGACACCCCGTCGCGGCGCTAGTCCGCGGCGTCCTCGCGTACAGAAATCCGGTCGTCCTCGATAACGATCCGTCCCTGGCGATAGAGATGGCCGATGGCTTTCTTGAAGTTGCCCTTGCTGACGCCAAACAGCTGATGGATCAGCGCGGGCGGACTGCTGTCGCTGAGCTCCAGCACTCCACCGCGGGCTCTCGCCAGGCCAAGGATCTGCTCGGCAAGGTCGTTACCGGCGGCCGCACCCTGGGGCTGCAGGGTCAGGCTGATCTTGCCGTCCGCCCGTACCTCACGAATGAAGCCTCGCTCGCGCTGCCCCAGCCGCAGGGGCTTGAAGGCCTCGTTGCGATGCACCAGACCCCAGTGCTTGTTGTCGACGATCACCTTGTAGCCCAGGTCGGTCTGCTCGACGACCAGCAAGGGCACCGGCTGGCCGGCCTTGTAGCGTGGCGCCTCGCGATCCAGGTAGCGATCCAGCCGCGCGGTGGCGACGATCCGCCGGGTACGGGCATCCAGATGCACGTGCACCACGCAATGATCACCCACCTGCAGGGGACGCTTCTCCTCGGAATGCGGCAGCAACAGATCCTTGGGTAGCCCCCAGTCAAGGAAGATCCCGACCCGACCGACTTCCACCACGCGCAGGCTGGCGAAGCCGCCAACCTGCACTTTCGGCTTCTCGGTGGTGGCGATCAGCCGGTCCTCGCTGTCCAGGTAGAGGAACACATTGAGCCAATCACCTTCGGCACAGGGTTCGTCACGCGGGGCATAGCGACGCGGCAGCAGAACCTCGCCGTCGTTGCCCGCGTCAAGGAACAGACCGATGGGTGTATTGCGCAAAATCTGCAAGCTGTTGAAACGACCCAGCAAGGCCATGAACGGAGACTCCTGTAGAAAGCGGCCCATTTTACCGCGATCATCAGAGCCGGCGCTTGATAGCTATGCCTCACCCTTGAAACAGGTGCGCAGGATCATGGAGGGAGTCGCTGCCGGCACCGCGTTGCTCGTGTACCAGACACTGACCTAATTCCCTTCATGCCTCTCCACTGCTCGGCGCCATGCCGTGCCGTGGAAACACCCGCACGGCAACTGGCTCAAGCCTCGGCGCGAACGGTGTACCTGGCAGCTAGAGGAGGTTGAGGTCTTACAGGCGCGCCTGAACTCAGGCCGTGAGGCAGTCCTGGGCGATTGGAATCTCGATGAAGAGACCCACAGCATCAGCTTCGACACGCATGGCCGCCACTACCGTATTCAGCAGGAACGGATTGCTGGCCTGCTCGTTGGTCAGTATTCGCTGAGTCAGCTTAATCGACTGGTGGGCATGATAGACCGCTACCAATATTTCATTGAGGTTCAGGCGGCGCAGCTCGACACGGTAGCCAGCGAGCCCTTGGCTCAATGCGCGTCCTGCGCTTTCGAGTCCGTTTTTCACAGTAGTTCCTTGGACCGTTGCGGTCCGGGGGTAATGATTCGGACAAGATAATATCACCTAGCCACTACCAAAATTGAGCAGCTCATCACCCTTCCGACACCACTGGCCCAAGACCGCCCGTGCCACCGTTGAGCTTCTGTCCTCAAACGCCGAGCGGCTGCTTCGGCTTGCTGAAAAACCTATGCTCGCAGTGGAGTCGGCTCCTCGATCGGCGACCTTCTTCCGGGTACAGGATGGGGGGCACCCAGCGTCTTCATGGCATTTGAAGCGAGCGGTCGTCTCGCTCAGCCAGAGGTGCGCGCTACATCCGGACGCCGTTGTCAGCTGTTTGAGGCTCCGCGATCAGCAGCCAGGGGTACCGACCGCTAAGCTGCGCACTGTTCCGCAGATGCCCCTCGGCGAGTACCTAGATGTTCATAGGGCCCTGAAAAACCTGACAAACCTTTGGACAGGCCTCATCGATAGGCGGAGGTGAGGCCCTGCGCAGTGACTAGATCGCAACACGTTGTGCATAGAAAACGATTCAGCACGGATCGCTTCGCACAGTCTCCCCGTTCCATGCCCAGGGTCGCACCCTGCCGCCCTCTTCCACCATCAGTTCGCCGCGCCAGATGCCGCTTCGACCATGGTCGGTAAAGTCAACATCGAGCAGCTCAAAGGTCTTGTTTTGCGCAAGCCAGTCTGAGACCATCCATCGCTGTCAGGTGAGGCTGTCTCTACAAAGCGGCTCACCTGTCGAGAACCTGGAGTACATCAGGGCCAGCTTTCGCGGCATGGGTTTCTCCTCGTTTCAAAACTGTCGTCCTCGTGGACAACAACGTCATCTTATTCAAGGAGAAATCCATGTCTACTCGCCAAACTGGCACCGTCAAGTGGTTCAACGACGAGAAAGGCTTCGGCTTCATCACCCCCCAGAGCGGCCCGGACGTGTTCGTTCACTACCGTTCCATCCAGGGTAACGGCTTCAAGAGCCTGCAAGAAGGCCAGGCTGTTTCCTTCCTGGTCGTGCAAGGCCAGAAAGGCCTGCAGGCTGATGAGGTGCAGGTGATCTAATCACCCGCCTTCTCGAAAAAGCCCAACCCCGGTTGGGCTTTTTTTTGCGCGGACGTTGGCCCCTGCCAGCTTTCGCTATCGCCGCTTAGGGATGAGGTGCGTTTCATGAAGACTCTCGCTGCCCTGCTCTGCCTGCTTCTGCTCGCTGGTTGCGCCGCTTTTCCCGGTGACGAACTCTCTTCCCAGGCATTCCGCGCGCCCCTGAGCGCCCCACCACAGCGCCCCAATGTGCTGGTGGAATTCAATTTCTATCGTGGCACTGTCGAGGACGCCAAGGACGCGACGTCGATCGCCGTCGCCCGCGAAGGCCTGAAGCCCCGGCTGCGCGAGATCCTGGCAGGCTCCAGGCTGTTCAACCGCATCACCCTGGTGCCGGAACCCGGCAGACCCGATGACGCCTTGCTGCGCCTCAAGCTGTACAACAGCACCTCCTACGCCGCCGCCATCGCCAGCGGGCTGATCACCGGTGCTACCTTCTTTCTCGTCCCGGGTACCGCCAAGGACGACTATGTGCTGACCGCCGAATGGATTGCGCCCGACGGCAGCTCACCCACGCGAGTGCGAAATGCCAGTTCGGTACGTACCTGGATGGGAGTCTGGTTCCTGCCGCTGGCCGCCAGCCACCAGGCCGGGACCGCCATCGAAGAAACCTTCGCTCGCCAGGTCAGCGATGCGCTGCGCCAGCTGCAGGCCGCCGGCGTGTTCGCCGACCGCTCCTCGCCCCAGGGGAACGGCGAAACGCCTGCGCCGGTCACACCTTGACAGGTAATCACGTAGACGAGGATCCCATGGCCGAAGAAAAGCGCAAAGCCGACGAACGCGAACTGCCCAAGGACGAAAAGCCCCTGCGCACCGAGCACGCCAAGACCGACGACGGGCGCGATCCGCCTTCGCCAAACAGTCCGGACCGTACCAAGGACGCCACCGGCTACAACTGATCCCGTCCTTTCCAGAAACGACCGCTTCGGCGGTCGTTTCTTTATCCGCGCCCTGCCCCTTGGGGTTGGCTCGCCCCTCCCTCCTTACTGCATAATGCCCACACTCCGACGTCTATCGGCCCCTTTTCTCTTCAACTAGGCCGGTACCCTGCCAAGGTGTGTGTCCCGATGCGAAAGACCTTCCGATCTCTGGGCCTGCTGCTGAGCTGCTGCGCCCTGGGCTTTTCCCTGCCCGTCAGTGCCGATACCTCCTTTCTGCCGCCGCGAATCGAAAAGGCGATGCAGACCAACAAGATTCCCGGCAGCGACCTGTCGCTGGTCATGCTGCCGCTGGATGGCCCCGGCGAGAACGACTACTACAACGCCGACGTTTCGGTGAATCCGGCTTCGACCATGAAGCTGATCACCACCTACGCGGCTCTGGAACTGCTGGGTCCCACCTATCAATGGAAGACCGAGTTCTATACCGACGGCACCCTCAAGGACGGCATCCTCAACGGCAACCTCTACCTCAAGGGTGGCGGCGATCCCAAGCTGAACATGGAGCGGCTCTGGCTGCTCATGCGCGACCTGCGGGCCAATGGCGTGCTGGAAGTCACTGGTGACCTGGTGCTGGATCGAAGTCGCTTCGTGAAGCCCAACCTGCCCGCCTTCAACGACGATGGCGACGACGAGAACAAGACCTTCCTGGTCGGGCCGGACTCGCTGCTGGTCAATCTCAAGTCGGTGCGCATGGTGGTCCGCTCGGCCGATGGCCGGGTCAGCGTATCCATGGATCCGCCGCTGACCAACGTCAACATCGACAACCAGATGCGTGCCACCGGCAAGAGCGGTTGCCCGGCCTGGCCCGAAGTGCGCTTCAATCCGGTGCCTCAGGCCGATGGCAGCACCAGCCTGGTGGTCAGTGGGCAGTTGCCGGACGGCTGCAACGCCCAGAGCTATCTGTCGCTGCTCGACCACCCGGCCTATACCGCCGGCGCGGTCCGGGCCATCTGGCAGGAACTGGGTGGCAGCATCAAGGGCCGTACCCGTGAAGGCAGCGTGCCGCGCAATGCCGAGGTGCTGGCACGGGCCTTCTCACCGGATGTGGTCGAGATCATTCGCGACATCAACAAGTACAGCAACAACACCATGGCCCAGCAGCTGTTCCTATCCATAGGTGCACAATTCCGCACCTCGGCGGATGCCGACGATGGCAAGGCAGCGCTGCGGGTCATCCGCTCGTGGCTGGCGCGCAAGGGCATCAATGCCAGTCACCTGATCATGGAGAACGGCTCTGGTCTGTCACGGACCGAGCGGGTCAGTGCCCGGGAGATGGCCGAAATCCTGCGCGCGGCATGGCAGAGCCCCTATGGGCCGGAATTCATCGCTTCCCTGCCCCTGGCTGGCATGGACGGCACCCTGCGCAAGCGCATGAAGAATTCGCCGCTGACCGGCCAGGCGCACATGAAGACCGGCACCCTGAACAACGTACGAGCCCTGGCGGGCTTCGTCCGGGATGCCAACGCCCGCAGCTGGGTAGTGGTCGCCATCCTCAACAGCAGCCGTCCCTGGGGGGCCTCGTCCATCCTGGATGAGGTCGTGCTGGATCTCTATCAGCGCAGTCGCCAGGACGGCGCGGCCAACTAGCGCCCAAAACAAAACCGGAGTCCGCTCTCACGGACTCCGGTTTTGTTTACAGCACTCGGCAAGGCAGGCCGGAAAACCGACGTTACCGCGCTGCACCGACTTGGGCAAGGACTTTGTCCGATGCACCTTTGCAGGGCATTTTCAGCGCGACACCCCTTGCTAGATCATGCCCAGTAGCAGCAATACCAGCAGCACGACCAGGATGGCACCCACGATGCCGGACGGGCCGTAACCCCAGCTGCGCGAATGCGGAAACACTGGAAGTCCGCCAATGAGCAGGACCAGCAGCACCAGAACCAGGATGGTCGAGAGAGTCATCTGCCATTCTCCATGAAGGCCAAGGGTCGACCGTCGCCGTAATCGGATGATACGAAGCAACGGGCCTATTCCATGGACCTGCGCCGGTGGCGGAAAATCCCAAGGTTGTCAGGCGACCTGCAGCAACCCCTGCCAGATCTGATTTGTCGCACGAAAAAAAGCCCGGATCGTTGCCGATCCGGGCTTCGTTCTAGCGCCATGGGTGGTTAGTGGGAGACCGCACCACTGGAACCCAGACCCGTCTGGGATCTGACGAACTGCGGATAGAAGCGAGCCCGCTCCTCTTCACCAGCCGCCGACTTGTCGGTGATGGAGAAGAACCAGATACCGATGAAGGCCACGGCGATGGAGAACAGTGCCGGGTATTCATAGGGGTAGATGGGCTTGGCATGACCGAGGATGGTCACCCAGATGGTCGGGCCGAGCACCATCAGCGTCACCGCCGTGATCAGGCCGAGCCAGCCACCGATCATGGCGCCACGGGTGGTCAGGCGCTTCCAGTACATCGAGAGCAGCAGGACCGGGAAGTTGCAGCTGGCAGCGATAGAGAACGCCAGGCCCACCATGAAGGCGATGTTCTGCTTCTCGAAGAGAATCCCCAGGGCGATGGCGACGACGCCCAGGGCCACGGTGGTGATCTTGGAGACGCGGATTTCGTCCTTCTCGTTGGCCTGGCCCTTCTTGATCACGCTGGCGTAGAGGTCATGGGACACCGCCGAGGCGCCGGCCAGGGTCAGACCGGCGACCACCGCCAGGATGGTGGCGAAGGCTACCGCCGAAATGAAGCCCAGGAAGATGCTGCCACCCACGGCGTTGGCCAGGTGCACGGCCGCCATGTTGTTACCGCCCAGCAGAGCACCTGCGGCATCCTTGAAGGCCGGGTTGGTGCTGACCAGCAGGATGGCGCCAAAGCCGATGATGAAGGTCAAGATGTAGAAGTAGCCGATGAAGCCGGTAGCGTAGAACACGCTCTTGCGGGCTTCCTTGGCGTCGCTCACGGTAAAGAAGCGCATCAGGATGTGCGGTAGGCCGGCAGTACCGAACATCAGCGCCAGGCCAAGGGAGAAGGCCGAGATCGGATCCTTCACCAGACCGCCGGGGCTCATGATCGCCTCGCCTTTCGGGTGTACCGCGATGGCTTCGGCGAACAGCCGATTGAAGTCGAAGCCCACGTGTTTCATCACCATGAAGGCCATGAAGCTGGCACCGGACAGCAGCAGCACCGCCTTGATGATCTGCACCCAGGTGGTGGCCAGCATGCCGCCAAAGAGCACATAGAGCACCATCAGAATGCCCACCAGCACCACGGCGATGCTGTAGTCCAGACCGAACAGCAGCTGGATCAGCTTGCCGGCGCCGACCATCTGGGCGATCAGGTAGAGCGCGACCACCACCAGCGAACCGCAGGCGGACAGGGTGCGAATGTCCTTTTGCTTGAGGCGATAGGACGCCACATCGGCGAAGGTGTACTTGCCCAGGTTGCGCAGGCGCTCGGCGATCAGGAACAGGATGATCGGCCAGCCCACCAGGAAGCCGATGGAGTAGATCAGGCCGTCGTAGCCCGAGGTGAACACCAGCGCGGAAATACCGAGGAAGGAGGCGGCCGACATGTAGTCACCGGCAATGGCCAGGCCATTCTGGAAACCGGTGATGCGGCCACCCGCGGCGTAGTAGTCCGCAGCCGAACGGTTGCGTTTGGAAGCCCAGTAGGTAATGCCCAGGGTGGCCCCGACAAAGACCACGAACATCAGGATGGCGGAGATGTTCAGCGGCTGGCGCTGGACGGCGCCCGTAAGGGCATCGGCGGCCCAGAGCGAAGGCGACAGGGCGAGCAGCCCGCTGGCCAGGAGTAGACGTCTCATGGCTGCACCTCCCGGAGGATTTCCGCGTTGAGCCGATCGAATTCGCCATTGGCCCGGCGCACGTAGATACCCGTCAGCACGAAGGCCGAGAGAATCAGACCGACGCCCAGGGGAATGCCCCAGGTCATGGCGGTCTCCGCATGGATACGGGTACCGAGGACCTTGGGCGCGAAGGCGATCAAAAGGATGAAGGCGGCATAGAGTCCGAGCATGATGGCGGAAAGCGTCCAGGCAAAACGCCCGCGCTTGCGCACCAGTTCTTGGAAACGCGGACTGGCTTCAATCCGCCGGTAGGTGCTGTCATTCATTATTGTTGTTCCTTACAGCATGACGGGAGCGTCGAGCTCTACTCTAGGCGCGCCCGGTAAGGCTTCCAGACGACTTTAGTCGTACTGAAAAGGGCCTGCGCTCGGCCAGGCTGCGTTGGAAATTCGCCCGGAATGCTCATTTACCACTCGTAAACTCGAGCGCGAGCCCGGTCCGCTGCCTCGCGAATCCTCGCCTTGCCTGGCCCTCGGTCGGCGACTTTTCCTCCCCATTCAAGGCGCTCAGTAATCCCAGAGTCGACGCCAGCCCTGCAGCGGATGGTGGCCTTCCCCGTCAAGCACCGAGACACTCGCTGTCATGCCGGCGCTGAGGTGCATATCCGCCGGCACGTTCAGCAGCTCGATGCGCACCGGAATGCGTTGCGCCAGGCGTACCCAGTTGAACGTCGGCTCGACGTTGGCCAGCAACTGGGCATCGTTGGCCGCATTGCGATCGGTGATGCCGCTGCTGATGCTCGCCACCTTGCCCTGCAAGGGCGCGGCCTGGTTCATCAGCCTTACCCGTACCCCGTCACCGGGATGGATATGCGGGATCTTGGTTTCCTCGAAATAAGCCATCAAATAGAAGGAGCGGGTATCCACCAGCGCCATCACCGCCTGGCCGGTCTGCACATAGTTGCCCTCGGCGAACCTGAGGTTGGTGATGCGTCCTTCCCGCGGCGCCAGGACGCGACTGCGATCCAGGTTGATCTGCGCAAGGTTCACGTCACTCAGGGCTTCCTGGTACTGGCTGCGGGCGACGGCCACATTGACCTGGGCGGTCTCGCGGTCTTCGGCACTGATGGCGCTCGTACCCAACCGCTGCCGGCGGGCGGCCTCGCTTTCACGCAAGCGCAGCTGTTGCTGGCGCGTATCTGCCACCGCCTTGGCGTGGTCGAGATTGGCCTGGTAGCGCTGCTGGTCGATCTGCATGAGCAGGTCCCCTCGCTTGACCAGCTGGTTGTCGACCACTGCCAGGCGGGTTACCCAGCCGGATACGTCGGGTGCCACCACCACTACGTCGGCACGCACCCGTGCATCACGGGTCCAGGGCGTATAGAGATAGAAGTGCCAGAGCCAGGTACCAGCCAGTATCGCCAGCAGCACCACGATTAGGGTGATCGCCACACGCAGGGTCTTGTGCATCAAGGGTCGATCCTCTTGTTGTTAGGCTCAGGTGGCCAGGACAGCGACGATGCCGGCCAGCCAGAGCACGAACAGCGCGCAGCTGAACAGGGCGCTGTGCCACAGCTGGCGCCCGAGCCGGCTGCGCTGCAGCAGCCACATCGACAGGGCCGTCAGCAGCAGCGCCAGGACGCCATAGACGAACAGTGGGCCCAGGTAGACCCCGCCAATGGCCCATTCATGCAGATTCATCCGTGCCCTCCTCCGCTATCGCCTTCAGACAACAGCTGCGCCAGGTCTGCTGAAGCTGCCCGATGGCGCCGCGCGCCAGTCGATGCGGCTCGTCGTCAGGGGCCTGCTCCAGCGTCTGGCGCAGGCGATCCGCTGCCGTATCCAGGGCACCGGGCTGCAGATTGCCGAAGCCTACGGCCAACTGCTCGGTAAAGCGCGCCAGAAAGACGTCCCGCGCCTGAGCGACGTTGCCCTGCGCACCTGCCAGACAGGCCCGCAGATGCAGCAATTCGTTGCCCAGGTCCAGTGCCAGCAAGCCCTGCTCCCAGCGCCCGCGCTCGCTCGCCGACAACTGCTCGATATGTCGCGCCAGGAGTAGCAGGCGATCCGCCATGCGCCCGCCGAACCAGGTCTCGGCATTGGCCAGGGGCACCGAGGCCAGTCGCTGCAGATCGTAGGTGGTGGCTTCGAGGATGCGGCGGCTTGTCCGTCGCGGCGTACGCAGGCTGATCAGGCGGAACACCAGCACGGCGAAGCCCACGCCGATCAAGAGGCTCTGCAGCTGGTTGAGCAAGACGCCCATCTCCACGTGGCCCTGGTTGCTCGGCGACACCAGCACCAGCAGGTGGATGGCGAAGGCCGTTGCCGTCCCCACCACGCTGGGCGGACCGGCCATGCCCAGGGCGGCGAAGAACAGTGGCACGCCCAATACCAGGCATAAGAGCGGATAGCCGGTGATCTGCGGCAGCAACACCTGGCTGATGAGGATGGCGACCGGCGCCGCATAGAGAATGCCGCGCAGGAAACCGAGCCCTATGGTGGCGGCATTGTCGCGGTTGGCGAACAGGCTGCAGATGACACCGGCCATGAGCATGGCACCGGGTGCCGACGGCCAGGCACTGGCCAGCCAGAACACCCCGACGCCCAGCAGCGCACAGGCACTGCGCAGGCCATAGAGCAGCGCCGTCTGCAGGTCGCGATGGCGGGCCAGGGCCGAGGGTGCCACGGCACTGAGCTGCGCGGTATGGACGCTATCCAGGGCGCGACCGGCCTGCTGGATCTTGTCCAGCAGGATGGCAAAGCGGGCGAGCAGGTAGCGCTGGTCGTTGTCCAGCGATGTGGTGGTACCAGCTGCCGCCCTCAGACGCTGCAGGAGGGCCTCCAGCACCTCAGCCTGGGGGTCGGCCAGGGCCACGAGCATTTCGTCGCGCCAGGGCTGCAGGACGGCGCGCTGGGCCTCCCCCAGGCCCCGCCACTGGCGCATGGCGCCGCGGGCGGTGCGCAACAGGCTGAGCAGATCCCGTGAAAGCAGACGTAATGCCCTGGCGCGCTGCCGACCACGCTGCCCTTCGAACCACGCATGGTCGCGCTGGGCATCCACCGCTACCACCTGGCCGAGCATGGCTAGCAGGCCCTGGGTGGCATCCTGGGCCTCGGCGAGCTCCGCCCGCGCGGCGGCCACGCCCTGCTCCCAGGTACGCCGCGCCTGGGCGGCCAGATTCTGCTCCACGCGCTGTGGCAAGATCAGGGCGCTCACCGCCGAGGCCACCACGATACCCAGGCAGATCTCGGTACAGCGGGCTACCGCCTGATCGAACACCGTCAGCGGATGGGCGATGGCGGGCAGACCGATGATGGCGACCGTATAGCCGGCCAGCACGAAGCCATAGGAGAAGTGGTTGCGCAACAGGGTCGAGGCCGCCGTGCACAGCGCCATCCAGCCCGCCAGGGCCAGCAGGAACAGCCAGGGCGTCTGGGCGAAGAAGGCCATGAGCACCACCGCCATGCAGGTACCCGCCATGGTACCCAGCAGGCGGAACAGTCCCTTGGCCAACACCATACCCGACAGCGGCTGGGAGACGATCATCACCGTCATGCAGGCCCAGACCGGTTGTTCGAGGCTGAAGCGAAAGGCCAGCCAGAGCGCCAGGGCGGCGGCGAACAGGGTCTTGCCGGCGAAGACCAGCGCCGCGGGCGAAGGTGCGAGAAAGACCGTCCAGGGTAGGCGCACGGTGACTCTTGGATTGCAGGGGATCCAGCATAGGCCGCACGGCCCAGGCGAAGTTCCGGTCAGTGCCCAGACGAAAAAAAGGCGACCCTAGGTCGCCTGAAGTGCCTTGCGTGCTCGAGTGACGACGCTCCGTCGTCACCACCCCTTGCAGCCTATACAGGTTGCAGCAGGCGTTCTTGATCGAGATCAAGACTGGCCGGGTTTTGCCCAGCCATGCCCAGCAAGCCGTCGATAAGCGTGCAATCGGATTCGCGGCGCACCTGGGCGAACAGCGCTGCGGCCTCGGGGTAGCTGCGCGTCAGCATGCCCAGCCACTGCTTGAGTCGTCCGGGCGCATAGCGTGGCGCCAGCTTGCGTTGCGCCATCAACCAGAAGCGCTGCACCAGGGGCAGGATCTCCGCCCAACTCTGGGGGGTGGCCTCTTCACCGCGCACGGACGCGGCGATCTGCAGCGCCAGATCGGGCCGGGAGACCAGGCCTCGGCCCAGCATCACCGACGCCTGCCCGCTGACGCTGCGGCAGCGCCAGTAATCGTCCAGGGTCCAGATCTCGCCATTGGCCAGTACCGGCACGGCGACTCGATCGGCCACCCGTGCCACCCATTCCCAATGTGCGGGCGGGCGATAGCCTTCCACCTTGGTCCGCGCATGGACCACCAGTTGCGACGCGCCACCGGCTGCCAGGGCCTCGGCACAGGCCAGGGCACTGTTCGGGCTGTCGTAGCCCAGACGCATCTTGGCGGTGACCGGAATGGCCGCCGGAACGGCCTGGCGGACGCTCTCGACGATCCGGTTCAGCAGCTCCGGCTCCTTGAGCAGCACCGCGCCGCCACGGGACTTGTTCACGGTCTTGGCCGGGCAGCCGAAATTGAGGTCGATCACCGGTGCGCCCAGGGTGCAGGCGAAGGCTGCATTGTCGGCCAGGCAGGCTGGATCCGAGCCCAGCAGTTGCACCCGCATGGGGGTACCCGAAGGTGTCCGCGCGCCCTGCCCCAGCTCCGGAGCCAGCTTGGCGAAGGCCGCTGCCGGCAGCAGGCGATCACAGACGCGAATGAATTCGCTCACGCACCAGTCGAGCCCGCCGACCTCGGTCAGCAATTCGCGCAGGATGTCGTCGACGAGGCCCTCCATGGGCGCCAGGGCGATCTCCATGCTCAGACGTCCTCGTTGGGCAGCGCCTGGCCATAGCCGGCCAGGAACTCGGGCGGCATGCGCTTGGGCTTGCCGGAGGACAGCTCGATGCAGACGAAGGTCGTCCGGGCGCGCAACAGGGTCACGCCATCCGCCGGGCGCTGCAGCTGAAACTGGCGGGTCATGCGCAGGCGGCGATCCCAGTCCACCAGCCAGGTGCCCAGCATCAGTTCGTCGTCCTGGTAACCACTGCTGAGGTAGTCGATCTCGTGGCGCACCACGGCCATGGCACGGTCCAGGCGCTGGAAGGTGGCGAGATCCAGGCCCAGTGCAGCCGAGTGCTGCCAGGCACACTGTTCGAGCCAGCTCACGTAGACGGCATTGTTGGCATGGCCCAGGCCATCGATGTGCTCGGCACCGATGCGCAGCGGCAGGAGATGGGGAGTCGGTCGGTCCCACTGCATGATGCGACCCTCTCGCGGGCGATATCCGAAAAAACACTGACCGGGCCGGTGGCAGCCGCGGCGTGATGGATGGCCGCGGATATTCGCATGAATCCGCAGGCAATAAAAAAGGGCCTGCATCGCTGCAGGCCCTTCTTCATGTTTGGCGCACTCGGGAGGATTCGAACCTCCGACCGCTCGGTTCGTAGCCGAGTACTCTATCCAGCTGAGCTACGAGTGCGTTTCGGTGAGTTTAGCCAGAACACCGCTGGTACTGCTGAAGCCAGAGGCTTCGTCGATTTGGCGCACTCGGGAGGATTCGAACCTCCGACCGCTCGGTTCGTAGCCGAGTACTCTATCCAGCTGAGCTACGAGTGCGTTGAAGCTGCGTATTCTAGCTTCCGTTTCTGACGTGTCAAGCAAATTTGCTTGTTTATCAGGTACTTACCATTTGGCCAGTACAGCGGAGCCAGTTTGAAGCAAATGGCGGTGAGGGAGGGATTCGAACCCTCGACACCCTTTTGAGGTGTACTCCCTTAGCAGGGGAGCGCCTTCGGCCACTCGGCCACCTCACCGCAACGGGGCGAAACTATATCGAAGGTTTGCCCGTTTGCAAAGAGAAAAATTCAAAAAAAATCAGTGGTTTGGTTCTTGGTCCTTTTCCTTCTGGATGCGCTGGTAGATTTCCTCGCGATGAACCGCGACTTCCTTGGGTGCATTGACGCCGATACGGACCTGGTTGCCCTTGACCCCCAGCACCGTCACAGTGACTTCGTCACCCACCATCAGGGTCTCACCAACCCGACGAGTCAAAATAAGCATTCCATTCTCCTTGAGCGTTTAACCCAGTCTGCACGTAAAAGCCGAAACGATCCCTGAATGGACCTTCTAGTCGCTATTGACCTCTGTCCATGCAAGTAAAGTTCCGCAGACCGGGGCGATAGATGAGGCCCCTGTGGCAGGGACCTCGCTTGCAGGGTCACTCCACGCCGCGTGCGGGGGCGTCGAGTTCGAAAGCGGTGTGCAGCGCGCGGACGGCCAGCTCCAGGTATTTCTCCTCGATGACCACCGAGACCTTGATCTCGGAGGTGGAGATCATCTGGATGTTGATGCTCTCCTTGGCCAGGGCTTCGAACATCTGGCTGGCTACCCCGGCATGGGATCTCATGCCGACGCCGACGATGGAGACCTTGGCGATCTTGATGTCGCCCACGGACTCACGGGCACCGATCTCGACACCGGTGCGCTTGAGGATCTCCAGGGCCGCCTGGTAGTCGTTGCGGTGCACGGTGAAGGTGAAGTCGGTGGTGTTATCGTGCGCGACGTTCTGCACGATCATGTCGACTTCGATGTTGGCCGCGCTGATCGGGCCGAGGATCTTGAAGGCCACTCCGGGGGTATCCGGCACACCGCGAATGGTCAGCTTGGCTTCGTCACGGTTGAAGGCGATGCCGGAGATGATCGGCTGTTCCATGGATTCCTCTTCATCAAGGGTAATGAGGGTGCCCGGACCCTCCTGAAAGCTGTGCAACACGCGCAGCGGCACGTTGTATTTGCCGGCGAATTCCACCGAGCGGATCTGCAGCACCTTGGAGCCGAGGCTGGCCATTTCCAGCATTTCCTCGAAGGTGATCTTGTCCAGCCGCTGGGCCTGGGGCACCACGCGCGGATCGGTGGTGTAGACGCCGTCGACGTCGGTGTAGATCTGGCATTCGTCGGCCTTCAGCGCGGCCGCCAGGGCCACGCCCGTGGTGTCGGAGCCACCACGGCCCAGGGTGGTGATGTTGCCCTGCTCGTCGACGCCCTGGAAGCCGGCTACGACCACGACCTTGCGTGCCTTGAGGTCGGCGCGGATGCGGGCATCGTCGATCTGCTGGATACGTGCCTTGGTGTGCGCGCTGTCGGTAAGGATGCGCACCTGGCTGCCCGTGTAGGAGACCGCCTGGACGCCGCGCTTGAGCAGCGCCATGGTCAGCAGACCGATGGTGACCTGCTCACCCGTGGAAACCATGACATCCAGCTCGCGCGGATCGGGTTGCTCCATGATCTGCTTGGCGAGGCCGATCAAACGGTTGGTCTCGCCGCTCATGGCCGACACCACCACGACGATCTGGTCACCTGCTTCGTGGAAGCGTTTCACCTTGTCGGCGACCTGCTCGATACGCTCCACCGTACCCACCGAGGTACCGCCGAATTTCTGTACGATCAATGCCATTGCTTGCTGCCCGTCCGCAGAAAAATCTGATTCATGTTGTTGAGGGAGGAAGCGGGCCGCCCTCCCCGGCGACCCGAGCCCGTTCATAATCTGCTGCGCGCCGGCCAAACGGCGTTGGAATTGCTTTCGGAATGCTCATTTACCATTCGTAAACTCGAACGCGAGTCCGATCCGCTTCCTCAAGCACTTCCGCCTTGTTTGGCTCTAGCTCGCGAGATTATGGCTCCTATAGGCTTTCCTCGGCGTACTGACCGGCACAGGCCAGGGCCGCTTCGAGCTGGCTGGCATCGGTGCCGCCGCCCTGGGCCATGTCCGGACGACCACCACCCTTGCCCCCGACCACGGCCGCGGCGCGCTTCATCAGCTCGCCAGCCTTGAGCTTGGCGGTCAGGTCAGCGGTGACGCCGGCCACCAGCACCACCTTGCCGTCGGCTTCGCCGCCCAGCAGGATCATGCCGCTGCCCAGCTTGTTCTTGAGCTGATCGACCAGCGCCAGCAGCGCCTTGCCGTCGAGGCCATCCAGGCGTGCGGTCAGGACCTTGGCGCCCTTGACGTCCTGCGCCTGGTCTACCAGGTCGCCGGCCGAAGCACTGGCGGCCTTGGCCTTGAGCTGCTCGATTTCCTTCTCCAGCTGGCGATTGCGCTCGACCAGCGCGGCCAGCTTGTCCAGCACATTGTCGCGGCTGCCCTTGAGCAGGCTGGCGGCTTCGCGCAGCTGTTCCTCGGCGCCGTTGAGATAGGCCAGGGCCGCGGTGCCGGTGATGGCTTCCACGCGGCGCACGCCGGAGGCCACGCCGCCTTCGCTGACCAGCTTGAGCAGGCCGATGTCGCCGGTCTGGGCGACGTGGGTACCACCACACAGCTCGACGGAGAATTCACCGCCCATGCCGACCACGCGCACCACATCGCCATATTTTTCGCCGAACAGCGCCATGGCGCCGCGGGCCTTGGCCTCGTCGATGGCCATGACCTCGGTGGTCACAGCGCTGTTCTTGCGGATCTCTTCGTTGACGATGGTCTCGATGCGCTTGAGCTCCTCGGGCTTGATGGCCTCGAAGTGGCTGAAGTCGAATCTCAGGCGCTGGTCGTTGACCAGGGAGCCCTTCTGGTGGACGTGATCGCCCAGCACCTGGCGCAGCGCGGCGTGCAGCAGGTGGGTACCGGAGTGGTTCAGGGCGATGCCCTGGCGGCGGCTGGCGTCGACCTGGGCCATGAGCGCGGTGCCGACGTTGAGGCTACCCTTGGTCACCACGCCATGGTGCAGGAAGGCACCCTGGGTCTTGGTGGTGTCGCGTACGGCAAAGCCGACGCCGGCGCTTTCCAGGGTACCGGTATCACCGACCTGGCCACCGGATTCACCGTAGAACGGCGTCTGGTCGAGGATGACCACGCCCTCCTCGCCTTCGGCCAGGCTATCGACCGGCTGACCGGCACGGTAGAGGGCGACGATGGTGCCCGAGGCGCTGGTGGTGTCGTAGCCCAGGAAGCGGGTTTCGCCCTCGACCTTGACCAGGCTGTTGTAGTCCACGCCAAAGGCGCTGGCGGAACGAGCCCGCTCGCGCTGGGCCTCCATCTCGCGTTCGAAGCCGGCCTCGTCGAGGTTCAGGTTGCGCTCGCGGGCGATGTCGTTGGTCAGGTCGACCGGGAAGCCGTAGGTGTCATAGAGCTTGAACACCACGTCGCCGGGGATGGTGTCGCCTTGAAGCTGCGCCAGATCCTGCTCGAGGATCTTCAGGCCCTGCTCCAGGGTCTTGGCGAACTGTTCTTCCTCGGTGCGCAGCACGCGCTCGATGTGCGCCTGCTGCTGGACCAGTTCGGGATAGGCCTGCCCCATCTCGGCCACCAGGGCGGCGACGATCTTGTGGAAGAAGGTGCCCTTGGCGCCCAGCTTGTTGCCGTGGCGGCAGGCGCGGCGAATGATGCGACGCAGCACGTAGCCGCGGCCTTCATTGGACGGCAGCACGCCGTCGGCGATGAGGAAGCTGCAGGAGCGGATGTGGTCAGCCACCACCTTGAGCGACGGAGCCTCGTCGTTGGCGCAGCCGATGGCCTCGGCCGAAGCCGCCAGCAGATTCTGGAACAGGTCGATCTCGTAGTTCGAATGCACGTGCTGCAGCACGGCGCTCACTCGCTCCAGGCCCATGCCGGTGTCGACGCTGGGCGCCGGTAGCGGATGCAGGACGCCGTCGGCGGTGCGATTGAACTGCATGAAGACGTTGTTCCAGATCTCGATGTAGCGATCACCGTCTTCTTCCGGCGAACCGGGCGGGCCGCCCCAGATCTCGGGGCCATGGTCGAAGAAGATCTCGGTGCAGGGACCGCAGGGACCGGTGTCGCCCATGGTCCAGAAGTTATCCGAGGCATAGGGCGCGCCCTTGTTGTCGCCGATGCGCACCATCTGCGCCGCCGGCACCCCGACTTCCTTGGTCCAGATGTCGTAGGCCTCGTCATCGGTGGCGTAGACCGTGACCCAGAGCTTTTCCCGGGGCAGACCCAGCCACTGCGGCGAGGTGAGGAATTCCCAGGCGAAGGTGATGGCGTCGCGCTTGAAGTAGTCGCCGAAGCTGAAGTTGCCCAGCATCTCGAAGAAGGTGTGGTGACGCGCCGTGTAGCCGACGTTCTCCAGGTCGTTGTGCTTGCCGCCCGCGCGCACGCACTTCTGGCTGGTGGCGGCGCGGGTGTAGCTGCGCTTTTCCATGCCGAGGAAGCAGTCCTTGAACTGGTTCATCCCGGCGTTGGTGAACAGCAGGGTCGGATCGTTCGCGGGGATCAGCGAACTGGAGGCGACCCGGGTGTGCCCCTTCTCTTCGAAGAAGCGGAGGAAGGCTTCACGGATTTCGGCGCTTTTCATATTCATTCCAGACAATGGGCTTTTCGACGCGCGTGACGGGCATCCGACTGGATCGCAGACGAGACGAACGGAGCGGGCGCCGCAGACGCGGCACGTGCGGAAAACGGACACGCATGCCTGGGAGTATATCGACGCCTGCGCCCCGGTGTCGCCCCGGTTGCGCAGGAAAAACGTCGTCGGAAGACTTAGCGGCGGCGGTAGGCGGCGAAAGCGGCGACGGCCGCCTCGATATCGGCGGCGCTGACGTCCAGATGGGTGACCAGCCGCAGGCGTGGAGCCGGACTGATGCGGATGCTGCGCTCGGCGAGGAAGGCCTGCAGGGCGGGTGCTTCGTTACCCATGGCGAGGTAGACCATGTTGGTCTGCACCGGCTCCACCTGGTAGCCGAGTTCGGCCAGGGCAGTGCCGAGCTGGGCGGCATGGGCGTGGTCTTCGGCCAGACGCTCGACCTGGTGATCGAGGGCATGCAGCCCCGCCGCAGCCAGAATGCCGGCCTGGCGCATACCGCCACCGACCACCTTGCGCCAGCGACGCGCCTTGGCGATCAGGGCAGCATCGCCGCAGAGCACCGAACCCACCGGCGCACCGAGGCCCTTGGACAGGCAGATCGACACCGAATCGAAATGCTGGCTGATCTCGCGCACCGGTACGCCCAGCTTGACCGCGGCGTTGTACAGCCGCGCGCCGTCCAGGTGCAGGGCCAAGCCGTGCTCCTGGGTGAAGGCCCTTGCCGCCGCCAGATAGGCCAGCGGCAGGACCTTGCCGTGCATGGTGTTCTCCAGCGCCAGCAATCGCGTGCGGGCGAAGTGGAAGTCATCGGCCTTGATGTAGCTGCGCACCAGGTCGAGGTCCAGGCTGCCGTCGGCCGCCATCTCGATGGGCTGCGGCTGGATGGAGCCGAGCACCGCGGCGCCCCCGCCTTCGTACTTGTAGGTGTGGGCCTGCTGGCCGACGAGGTATTCGTCGCCCCGCTCGCAGTGCGCCAGCAGGCCGAGCAGATTGCTCATGGTGCCGCTGGGCACGAAGAGTCCGGCCTCCAGGCCGAGATCGCCCGCCAGACGCTGCTCCAGCCGGGTGACAGTCGGGTCTTCGCCATAGACGTCATCGCCGAGTTCGGCGTCCAGCATCGCCTGGCGCATGGCCGGCGTGGGCTGGGTGACGGTATCGCTGCGCAGATCGATCATAAAGGCCGCTCCTTATGCCGGGACCACGATGAGCCCGGCCCGCAGGCCGACGGCGACCTTGGGGTTGGGGAAGATGATGCGCGCCTCGGCCTCGTCGACGATCCAGCGCTCGCTGCCATCCTCGGCCAGCAGCGAACCCTGGCGCAGCGGTGAGAAGTTGGCCACGTCGTCGGCCAGATGCAGCTGGAAGCGCGGACTGGACTTGTACACCTGGCGCGCGACCCGGAATCTCAGCAGCGAGGAATCCGGCGGCGGCAGTTCGGCTTCACGGCCTTCGATCAGGGCTTCGAGCAGCAGCCGCAGGCGGCTCAGGTCGAGTTCGCTGTTCTCGCCGAAGGGACGGGCCTGGCCCAGCTCCAGGGTCAGGGCTTCGGCCTGGCATTCGGCGTAGGTGTAGGCGCTGAAGGTGATACCGGGTTTGTCATAGAGCAGCACGGCTTCGATGCCGGCGGCTTCCAGGCGCTGCAACTCGGCTTCCGAATGCTCGCGCCCGGCACTCCAGGGATAGAGGGCGAAGCGCGGCAGCGCCGAGGCGCGCAGCGCGGTGTGCAGGTCGTAGTGCAGTCGGGCCCGATCAGGCTTGCTGAAGAACTGCGCGGAAAGGCGCTCGAGATCGTTGGCACGTTGGGCCTCGGAGCCTTCGGCCTGGGCATGGCGACCGTTGAACAAGCGATTCAGATCCTGCTCGACATAGCGGGTGCCGCGGCGCATAGCATCGGGATTGCCGAACATGCACAGCATTCGGCAGGCAGGACGCAGGGCTCCGCTGGCGATGCCGCCGAGCAACTCGTCGAGCAGCTCCATGGGCGCCGTCTCGTTGCCATGGATACCCGCCGAGAGCAGCAGGTCCAGGTGGTTGTCGCGCGCCACCGGCGGAGTGACTTCCAGCACGCCTTCGGTCAGCCAGTGGAGACGGGTGCCGTCGGCAGTCAGTTGAATCTTCTCGGTCGGCTCGCGGCCGGCCAGGGTCAGGTCCAGCAGGCGGCCAAGCGCCAACCGATAACGTTCAGATGCAGCCATGCTCTACTCCGCTGAGCGACGTGTCGGAGCTAGATACTCAATGATCGTGGCCGCAACCGCAATCGGCGTCATGCACATGATTCTCATCGCCTTCGTCGGCGAAGGTTTCCAGGGCGATGGACAGCCCCAGGGCATTGAGGGCCTGGGGCCGCAGCACCAGGACCGGGGTCTGTTCTTCGTCGTCCTGGGAGTCGGCGAAGATGTTGAGACCGCCGCTGCCGTCGGCTTCCAGCCAGAGGTCGCGGCCGGCCAGGCGGATGGCCAGGCGCTGGACTTGCAGCGTCTGCTGCTCGTCGGCGGTAGGTTCGAGGATGAGATCGAGACGGTCGCTCATGGAAACTCCGGGCGTCAGGGCAATTGAAAGGGATAGACCGAGCCGAGGCCCAGCAACTGGGTCAGCTCGTCGAGGGCGGTGCGGACCTCGCCCAGCAGTTGGGGATCGGCGAGATCCGCGGGCGCCAGGCGGTCGCGGTAGTGGCGATCCACCCAATCGAGCAGTTGGGTATGCAGCGTCGGCGTGAAGCGCACCCCTGGATTCACCGCCGCCAGTTCGTCGGGCTTGAGGGCCACCCGCAACCGCAGGCAGGCAGGTCCGCCGCCGTTCTGCATGCTTTGCTTGAGGTCGAACACCTTGACCTCGCCCAGGGGCCCCGCGCTATTGACCTGAGCCTGCAGGTAGTCCCACACCGCCGGATTCTGCCGGCACTCATCGGGTACCACCAGCAGCGCGCCCTGCCCCGGCCGATCCAGCAACTGGCTGTTGAACAGGTAGGAACGCACGGCGTCGCCGACGCTGATCTCACTGCGGCGCACGCAGAGGCGCTGCAGCTGGCCGCCGCGCCTGGCGAGCTTGCCTTGCAGTTCATCCAGCACGCGGTCGCTGTCGAGAAAGGCGTCTTCGTGATGGAACAGCACCTGGGCGTTGCCCACCGAGATGACGTCGTTGTGGAAGACGCCCTGGTCCACCACCGCCGGATTCTGTTGGGCGAACACCACGCCCTCCTCGCTCAGCCCGTGCAGCCGGGCGATGGCCTGGGAGGCTTCCAGGGTCTGGCGCGCCGGATAGCGATGGGGCTCGGGATAGCGCGGATCGAAGGCGCTACGGCCAAAGACGAAGAACTCCACGCCCGGGGCGCCGTGGTCGTGGCTGAAGCGGGTGTGGTTGGCCGCGCCCTCGTCGCCGAACTGGGCCACCGACGGCAGCGGCGCATGGTGCTGGAAATGCGCGGGATCGCGAAACATCGCCTGGAGGATGCGCGCCGTGGTGGTCGGTTCGAGGCTGCGGTGAAATTTGCAGGCCAGGTTGGCCGGGGTGAAATGCACCCGGCCATCATGGGTGTCGGCGCTCGGGCTGACGGTGGCGGCGTTGGCGGTCCACATGGCCGAGGCGGAGCTGGCGGACAGCAGCAGCGGCAAGGCTTCGCGCGCGGCGCTTTCCAGCACCTGGGCATCACTGCCGGCGAAGCCCAGGCGGCGCAAGGAGGCGATGTCGGGCCGCTCGTGGGGCGCGAGGACCCCCTGCTCGAAACCCAGCTCCATCAGCGCCTGCATCTTGGCCAGGCCCTGACGCGCCGCCTCGCGCGGATTCGAACACTGCTGCTTGCTGGCCTGGGAGGCCACGTTGCCATAGGACAGGCCCGCATAGTTGTGGGTCGGACCGACCAGGCCGTCGAAATTGACCTCCCGAGCAGCGAGAGCGAGGTGACTCATAGGTGTAATCCTGGGGGCAATTGGGCAGGCAGGCTCAGGGCGTCGCTCTCCAGCGAGGCGACCGGGAAGGCGCAGTAATCCGCGGCGTAGTAGGCGCTGGGACGATGATTGCCGGAGGCGCCGACGCCGCCGAAGGGCGCCGCGCTGGCCGCCCCGGTCAGGGGACGATTCCAGTTGACGATGCCGGCGCGCACGCCCTGCCAGAACCGTTCGTAGGTGGCCGGATCGTCGGCCAGCAACCCGGCCGCGAGGCCGAAGCGGGTGGCGTTGGCCAGCGCCAGGGCATGGTCGAAGTCCGTATAGCGCTGGACCTGCAGCAGCGGACCGAAGACTTCCTCGTCGGGCAATTCAGAGATCCCCGAGACATCGAGGATGCCCGGGGTAAGCAGCGCACGCGTCGCATCCGGCTGACGCATCTCCAGCAGCGCGCGGCCACCCTGCGCCAGGCGCTGGGCCTGAGTCCGCAGCAGGGTCTGGGCAGCGGCGAGGGAGATGACGGTGCCCATGAAAGGCGCTGGATCGGCGTCGAAGCGGCCGGTACTGAGACCCGCGCTGACGCTTGCCAGACGCGCCAGCAGCGCATCGCCCCAGTCACCCTGGGGCACGAGCAGGCGACGGGCACAGGTGCAGCGCTGCCCGGCGGAAAGGAAGGCCGATTGAATGATGGTCACCACGGCGGCGTCCAGATCGGCCACCGGCGCCACCACCAGCGGATTGTTACCGCCCATCTCCAGGGCCAGCAGCCGCTGCGGACGGTCCGCATTGAGGCGGTGCAGGGCCGCGCCCGTGGCGCTGGAACCGGTGAAGAGGATACCGTCCAGACCGGGATGCGCGGCCAGGGCCTCACCCGTGGCACGCCCTCCTTGAATCAGATTGAGCACGCCCGCTGGCAGCCCGGCGGCGATCCAGCAATCCAGGGTCAGGGCAGCGAAGCGCGGCGTCAGCTCGCTAGGCTTGAACACCAGCGTATTGCCGGCCAGCAGCGCCGGCACGATATGCCCATTGGGCAGATGGCCGGGAAAGTTGTAGGGGCCAAAGACCGCCAGGACGCCATGGGGACGATGGCGCGTCACGCTGCGGGCATCGGCTACCGTCGCCGCACGTTCGCCGCTACGCGCGGCTTCCGCCTGGGCGGAGATGGCCACCTTGGCGATCATGCTGCCGATCTCGGTATCGGCTTCCCACAGGGGTTTGCCGGTCTCCTCGGCCAGGGCGCGCCCCAGGGTTGCACGGCGAGCCTGCAGCACCTGGGCAAAGGCCTGCAGGATGGCCAGACGAGCGGCCGGCCCGCGGCTTTCCCAGGTCGGAAAGGCCTCGCGCGCGGCGGCAATGGCCTGATCGACGTCGTCCGCGTCCGCCGCCGCGCCCTGCCAGAGCGGGATGCCGTCATAGGGATCGACGGAGCTGAATACCTCGCCCCGCCCGGGGCGCCATTGACCAGCGATATAGAGGCTATCCATGACGTCTCCTCAAGGCATCAGGCGCACGGCGCGCACCTGGGCGCCGGCCATCAGCCGCAGCTCGCGGGCGGTGGCCAGGTCGACCACCAGGGTGCCGGCCGCCAGGCGAGCACGGGCGCTGGTGATGCGGCAGTCCTGACATTTGCGGTTGTGGATCAGATAGACCTCAGCGTCATCGCCAGGCGTACCCACCGCCAGCACCAGGCGCTGGCTGTCACGGATCGCCCGCACCTTGGCGGTTTCCGCCTCCAGGGTCGGGCCAGCGTCGAAGATGTCGACGTAGCCCTGGTAGTTGAAGCCCTCGGCCTCCAGCAGCCGACGAGCCGCCTCGGTGTCCGGGTGCACCCGCCCGATCACCTGACGCGCCTCTTGCGACAGGAAGCAGGTGTACAGCGGAAAGCGCGGCATGAGTTCGGCGATGAAGCCGCGGTTGCCGATGCCGGTGAGATAGTCCGCCTGGGAGAATTCCATCTTGAAGAAATGCCGGCCCAGGCCCTCCCAGAACGGCGACTGGCCGTTACCGTCGGACATGCCGCGCAATTCGGCGATGATGCGCTCGGCGAACAGCTCGCGGAATTCGGCGATGAACAGGAAGCGCGACTTGGACAGCAGCCGCCCGGCGGCCCCACCACGGCGATCGGCGCGCAGGAACAGCGAGCAGAGCTCGGAGCTGCCGGTCATGTCGTTGGCCAGGAACAGCGTGGGAATCTGCCGGTGGATGTCCAGTTCACGCGAGGCGCTCACCGTCAGGCCGACCCGGTAGTTGTACCAGGGCTCGCGCAGCCCCAGGGCGGCGGCGATCCCGGCGATGCCGATGACCTCACCCTCGTCTTCCAGGGCAAAGAGATAGTCGGCATCGGCAGGCTGCGCCTGCTGCAGGAAACTGCGTTCGGCGTTTTCCACCCGCTGAGCCAGGCGTTCTTCACTGGCGGGCAGCGTGGTGAGACCGGCACCGGCCGCTTGCGCCAGTTGCAGCAGCGCGGGCACATCGGCACGGGTAACGGGACGGACGATCATCGGACCTCCAAAGACGCTAGGGTCGGCTACAGCGCTACCAGACGAACCCGGTCGCCTTCGGCGATCTCCAGGGTGGCGATCTGCTCGGGGGAAAGGACGACGGACTCACCGGGAGCCCAGCGCAGTGGCGTGGCCAGCGCCCGGAAATTCTCCAGGCCATCGTTGGCGATCAGGAACCAGGGCGCGTCCTCGGGCGCCACTGCACCCTCGCTCACCGGTGCGAGACGGCTCTCGGCGATGGACCGGATGGCCGTGGTGCGGGCGTGCAAGGTCGGGCCGCCATCGAAGATGTCGATGTAGTTGTCGGTCTCGAAGCCTTCGCGACTGAGAATGTCGAAGGTGATCTGCGCGCGCGGGTGCACCTGGCCCATGGCTTCCTGAGCACTGTCGGGCAGCAGGGGCACATAGAGCGGATAGGTCGGCATCAACTCGGCGAGAAAGGTGCGGCTCCTCTGTCCGGACAGCCGCTCGGCGGTGGTGTAGTCCAGGTCGAAGAAGTTGCGCCCTACCCCGTTCCAGAACGGCGATTCTCCGTCATCGTCCGCCAGGCCGACGATCTCCACCACCACCGTCTCGGCGAAACGCGCCGGGTGGGCGGCCATGAACAGCAGCCGGGCACGGGAGTTGAGTTCGGCGTGGGGGGTGTCGAGTAGCGGGCGCTGGACGTAGAAGCTGCTCAGCACGCTGTTGCCGGTCAGGTCGTGACAGAGCGACAGCACATGCACCTTGTTGTGGATCTTCAGCTCGCGCGAGGCATGGATGAAGGTCTCGTTGCGAAAGCTGTAGAAGGGTTCGGAGAAGCCCGCAGAGGCGACGATGGCCGAACAGCCCAGCAGCTCGCCGCTGGTGGTGTCTTCGAGCACGAAGAAATAGCTCTCCTCGCCATGGAAGCCCACCTCGGCCGCCAGCGACGACTCCGAGGTGCGGATCTTGTCGCGCAACCGTTCGGGGTTGTCGGGCAGCGAGGTGACGCCAACCGGGCTATCCGCGGCGAGCCGCTGGACCAGGGGCAGATCCGCCGCGCGCGCAGGGCGCATTACCAGCATGAGAACTCCTTGTGTACGGATCCATCCCTGGATGCCAGCGGTACGCGTCCCGCGTCCGGAGATTAGCCTTGGGTGAGGCGCGCCAGGGCGCGATCCAGGCGGGCCAGGCCTTCGTCGATGTCCGCCTCGGGGATGATCAGGCTTGGTGCCATGCGCAGCACGTCCGGGCCGGCCTGGAGGATCATCAGGCCTTCCTCGTTGGCGGCGGTGACGATGTCCTTGGCACGCCCCTTCCAGCTGTCGTTGAGCACCGCGCCGATCAGCAGACCCAGGCCGCGAACCTGCTCGAACAGGCTATAGCGGGCGTTGAGCTGCTCCAGGCCGGCGAAAAAGCGCTGATGGCGAGCGGCGACACCGGCCAGGGTTTCCGGCGTGGCGACGATGTCCAGCAGCGCGGCGCCGACGGCGCAGCCCAGCGGATTGCCGCCGTAGGTGCTGCCATGCACGCCCGCGCTGAAATGCTGGGCGACCTTGTCGGTGGTCAGCATGGCCGCCAGCGGGAAGCCACCGCCGATGCTCTTGGCGGTGGTGAGGATGTCCGGCACCACGCCATAGTGCTGGTAGGCATAGAGATGACCGCTACGACCGACGCCGCTCTGCACCTCGTCGAAGATCAGCAGCGCGCCCTGGGCGTCGCACAGGCGGCGGGCGCCTTCGAGGTAGGCCTGGTCGGCCGGCAGCACGCCGCCCTCGCCCTGGATGGGTTCGAGGATGACGGCGCAGGTCTTGTCCGACACCACGGCTTCGAGAGCGGCCAGGTCGTTGAAGGGCACATGGCGGATGCCTTCGATCTTGGGACCGAAACCATCGGAATACTTGGGCTGGCCACCAACGCTGACGGTGAACAGGGTACGGCCATGAAAGCTGTTGGTGGCGGCGACGATCTCGTAGCGGCTGCCGCCGCTGACGTCATGGCCATAGCGACGGGCCAGCTTGCAGGCCGCCTCGTTGGCTTCGGCGCCGGAGTTGGCAAAGAACACCCGGTCGGCGAAGGTGTGATCCACCAGCTTGCGCGCCAGACGCAGGGCGGGCTCGTTGGTGTAGATATTGGAGACGTGCCAGAGCTTGCCGGCCTGCTCGGTCAGGGCGTTGATCAGCGCCGGATGGCCGTGGCCCAGGGCGCTGACGGCGATGCCGCCGGCGAAATCCACGTACTCGCGATCAGCCTGGTCCCAGACGCGGGAGCCCTCTCCTCGCACCGGAATGAACGCGGCAGGGGCGTAGGTCGGGACCATCACCTCATCGAAGGCGGCGCGTTGCACGTTGGGTTGAGAAGCGGACATCGGGGTTTCTCCTGCCGATCACGGCGGTGACTGAGGGGGATTGTAGGACGACCTCCGGGCGCGGCATTGCGCCCAGGCGACAACTATTTACGGGCGAAAACGCAAACGGGTGTCCGATTCGCAGTCTAGCGATTCGGACACCCGCTCTGGAAGGGCATGGACGTACCCGAAGGCACGTCAGGCCGATTAGTTGGGCGCGACGCGGCTGGTGCCGTTCACGGTCAGGATGCGAACCCGCTCGCCGACGCGGAAGATCTCGCCTTTGTTGACCGCCTGCACATAGGCACGCGAGCCGCCGTCGTCTTCCTTCACGGTGATCTCGACGCCATTGGCCTTGGTGAAGCCCTCTTCGGTGGCCGAGCCCAGCAGGCCGCCGGCGACCGCACCGATGATGGCGGTCACGAAACTGCCACGACCGCCGCCGATGGCACTGCCGCCAATGCCGCCTACCACGGCGCCAGCACCGGCACCGATGGGCGACTTGGTGCCTTCGATGGTGACCGGGCGCAGCGCGGTGATGGTACCGGTACGGACGGTCTGTACCTGCCTGGCCTCATCGCGCGAATAGACGTCGCCGGACTGATCGGATGCGCAGCCTGCCAGTAGGGCGACGGCGGTCAGGGAAGCGGCGAGTTGTAGGACTCTGTTCATGAGGCAACTCCAAAGGCAGATGAAAGACAGGGGGCCGCAGTGGGCGGACCTCAGGATACGGATCGCTATTATCCTTGACCCAGGGCATCCGGGGAGGTTTCCGGCGACTGTAACGACGGTACCTTGCGAACGCCTTAAGAATGACCAGCAAAACGGCTGCGCGTCCATCCCGGCAGGCCTGGGCAATGCTCGGAATCCCTGAGTACCGCTGGTACCGCTGGTACCGCGGCGTCGCGTATCCGCTTGCTGCCCGTTCGCGAGGCTACCGTCCTACGGTGCCAGTCGCTGGCGCTGCCACCCGTCTTCGGTGCGCTGGTAGTCCAGGCGATCATGCAGGCGACTGGAGCGCCCCTGCCAGAATTCGATGCGCTGCGGCTTGAGGCGATAACCACCCCAGAACGGCGGGCGACTGGGTTCACCGTCGACGAACCGCTGCTGCACCTCGGTCAAGCGCTGCTCCAGCTCATAGCGCTTGGCGATGACCTGGCTCTGCGGCGAAGCCCAGGCGCCGAGGCGACTGCCCAGCGGGCGGACCCGGTAGTAGGCATCGGACTCCTCGGCGGAGACCTGCTCCACCAGCCCCTCGATCCGCACCTGACGCTCCAGCGCCGGCCAGAAGAAGGTCATGGCCGCCCGCGGCTGAGCCGCCAGTTGCTGGCCCTTGGCGCTGTCGTAGTTGGTATAGAAGACAAAGCCCTGGGCATCGACGCCCTTGAGCAGCAACACGCGGCAATGGGGTTGCCCTTCGCCATCGACGGTGGCGAGCCAGCAGGCATTGGCTTCGACGGGCGGCTGCTCGGTGCGCACCGCCTCTTCGAACCACTGCCCGAAGAGGGCATAGGGATCAGCGGGTGCCTGGGCTTCGGTCAGGCCGTCGCGGGTGTAGTCGCGACGCATATCGGCGAGGGACGGTGACATGGAGGTCTCCTGCTAGGTCGGTATCGACCTAGCTTAACCAAGTCCCGCCCCGCTCGCCTGCTTCAGGACAAGCTTTGCCGACCTAGCGGGTAGCCAGGGACTGCAGGCTGGCCAGCACGGTCGCGCGCGGCTGGATGAGCACCTCGACCCGGCGATTGACGGCGCGGCCGGCGGCGGTGGTGTTGTCGGCACGCGGGTGGGCCGCAGCCAGGCCACGCACGATGAGGCGATTGCCGGTGTAGCCGCTGAGACGGAAGATCGCCGCCACGGCCTGGGCCCGCTGCAGGCTGATCTTGTCGTTGAGCGCGGCAGTGCCAGTGCTGTCGCTGAAGCCGAGTACGATGACGGCGCTATCTTGGTCAACGCTCACCGACTTGGCCGAGCGGGACAGCGGGCCGAGCATCACCGGCAGCAGCATCTCCGCGCGATCCGGGTTGAAGGAGCTGTCGACCGGTGCCACCAGCACCAGGGCATCGTCACGACGTTCGATCTTGACGTTGCTGCCGGCCACGGCGACGCGCAGCTTCTGCTCGTGATCGTCCAGCCAGGCCTTGCTGACCTTGACGGGTACTGGCTTGAGGGCCTCGGCCTTGGCCATCGGCTTGGCCTCTTCGCTACCGAAGGGCCACCACCAGTGACCACCCTTCTCTCCCGCAGCGGCCTGCTCCGGCTTGGCCGCCGGCACCTTGGCCGCAACCTTGACCTCGGCCTTGGGCTCGGCGGCCTTGGCGACCGGCTTCACCGGCTCGGCGGGCTTTTCGCTGCCGCCGAAGGGCCACCACCAGTGCGCGCCACTGGCGGCAGTGCTGGCCTGGGCATTGCCCGGCTTGGCAGGCGCGGCGGCCTGGTCGCCCTGGCCCTGGAAGGAACTGCAGGCGGACACGCCCATGCAGAGAATGAGGGTGGTGGATTTGATCAGCTTCATGCAAAGTTTCCCATCGGCAAGCCGGAGGACAGAGTGAATCCAACGTCCCGGCCAGAGCCGGCGGCGCGAGTGAACTTAAAGTAGTTTCGAGATTGTGGCCGCAAACCTACGCGGGGCAAAGCGGTGGAGTCACGAAATTTACCTGTATGCCGACCAATGGCAGGATTGCCAGGCCTCCATCGGCTACCGGCGCCTTGCCGTCGGCTGGCCATCCCACGCACGTCACGACCGCCGACTGCCAGGCGCAGGTCGTCCACAGTCGCTCACGGCTGAGCTGATTTCTGCACGAGATCAGGATTTGACGGCAGGTGCGAAGGGCTAGCGCACGATCCCTGGCGGCAGCCGCTGCCTGGTTACAGAGGTGGGGAAACCGGTGCCACAGGCACCGGTCTTGCGGGAGGCAATGCCTGGGGCGCCGTCACTGCGCCTTCGACAGTTCCACCAGCATCCGCGTGAGCAGATAGATGCGCGGCGTGACGCTGTCCAGCTCGACATACTCCTCGGGGGTATGCAGCTTGCCACCGACGATGCCGAAACCGTCCAGGGTGGGAACCCCGGCGCCCGCCGCGATGCTGGCATCCGCCGCGCCGCCGCTGCCTTCGACGGTCAGGGTACGACCCAGCTCACCGTAGATGCCCTGGGCCATGGCCAGGAGCTTGTCGCTTGCCGGAGTCTGAGGCATCGGCGGCAGGCCGCGCTCCAGGCGGGTGGTCACTTCAGTGTCGGCGACCTGCTTGGTGGCGGCGATCCGTGCCAGGTCCCGCTCGACCCGGTCGAATTCCTCCGGCAAGGCAGCGCGCACGTCAGCCTTGGCGATGGCGTGGTCAGGAATCACGTTGATGCGCTCACCGGCATTGATCACGGTGAAGTTGACGGAGGTCTTCTTCTCCGCGTCGCCCAGGTTGCCCAGCTGCAATACCTGGTGCGCCACCTCGGTGGCGGCGTTGCGTCCCAATTCCGGGGCGACCCCCGCGTGGGACGACCTGCCCTTGACCTCCACCACAGCGGTGGCGCTGCCCTTGCGCCATACCACCAGGCCATCGGCCGGACGCCCCGGCTCCAGGTTCAGCGTCACGTCATGCTGCTTGGCGGTCTTGGCAATCAGGTCGGTGGCGGCCTGAGAGCCGGTTTCCTCGCTGGCATCCAGCAGCAGGGTGATCTGCCCATAGTCCTTGAAGTCGAGGCTCTTGAGGATGTCCAGGGCCGCCAGGGCGACCACGATGCCGCCCTTGTCATCGGACACACCCGGGCCATAGGCACGCTTTTCGTCGGTACGGTATGGCCGGGCCTTGGCCGTGCCTTCCTTGAATACGGTATCCATGTGCGCCAGCAAGAGGATCTTGGCCTTGCCGGTACCCTTGAAGGTCGCCACCAGATGCTGGCTCTTGTCCGGCGCGGTGTTGGGCACCTGTTGCACGGCGGCGCCGAGCTTTTTCAGTTCGGTGGTCAAGAGGGTGCCGACTTCGGTCAGCCCGGGCTCATACCCGGAGCCCGAATCGATGTTTACCAGTCGCTCCAGCAAGGTGAGGGTCGGTGCCTTGGCCTGCTCTGCCGCGGACTGGATGCGTTCGTCGAGGGCGGCGCTGGCAGGCAAGGCGATACAGCAGGTAAGAACGGCGGCGAGGGTGGTGCGGAAGAACGGAGCGGACATCGGGCATTCCTTGTTGGTATTGTTGGATTAGTCAGACAACTGTAGTCGGGACCGCGACCCAGGGGAAATCCGCGTGGCGCTTCGTCTCGTCAGCACGTACGAAGAGAGCCAACGCCCCCTTGTCGATAGCGCTAATTGAGTTCCCTGAACGCCAGGGTGATGATGGCGGGATCAATCGTCGGCGAAGGTCCGCTTCGCGGCAGGGCTGCCAGGCCAGCAGGAGGCTTGTTCATGGACGGATTCATCGATGTCGCGACGCTCAAGGACCTGGCCGTAAGGGCCGCAGCCATCACGCAGGACTGCCGCTGCGTGCAGCGGGATCTGGCGGGGTGGACTGCCTGGCCGGTGGGCTACCGGGAAACGGACTTCGCGCAGATCGGCACCCTGGCGCGTCATGCGCCCGAGGAGTCGATCATCGAGGAATATCACCCAGGCGCCACCCACTACTGGTCGAATGACGCGCCCATCGCTCCCCGGTTCTATCCCTACAACCAGAGCACGGTATGGCAGTGTCTTGGCTGCCAACGCCTCTACCTGCGCCATAACGATGACGGCGCCTACCATGTGGCACCGCGAATCCGTCTGTTGCAGAACGCCTTGATCGTCGATGCCGCGCACGCCAACGACGGTCGTGAAGCCAGGGCGACGTAAATCCGCTCGCCCCCCAGCGTCCAGGGCCGCTTTCCCGCCCGAGCGATCGCTCTAGATCACGGCGTTTGGATTCTCTTGTCGTTACCTGAGGCGCAAACAGGGAATTAAGCCCACAATAGGCGCCGCGCATCCCGCGTGCGGGTGTGCGCCCATCAACGGTAACAGGCCTGGTCCCAGCAATACGATGCCAACTACAACTCGAACGGGCGTGGCGTGGTTCGTCGACGGCGCCTATGCACTGAGCGCCTGGAACGGCTCTGTATCCGGCGCCAAATTCGACTATCTAAAACTACGTCTTTTCATCGAGCAGGATGCGGGCGAACCCATAGGTGACGCCTACTACTTCAACTGCGATAGCGACCCACCCACCATCGCCCAGACCGGCTTCAACAAGTTCCTGAGCTCGGCCCCGCCCAAGGGCGCCGGCCTGAGGGTCAAGCTCTACTGGCTGCAAACCAAGGCTCACGAATGGCCTGCGTCCGTGGGTGGCGGGCCGATCCTGCATCCGGTAACGGGCGAGCAGTACACGACCAAGAGCCAGAAGGGGGTCGATGTCGGCCTCGCGTTCAACCTGATGCGCTCCCATGCGAAACGCGGCTGGAAAAAGCTCTACCTGGTGGCCGGCGATGGCGACTTCCATGAGGTCGTCCAGTACCTGGTGGAAAACGAGGGCGTCGAAGTCACGGTGATCGGCGCGCACTTTTCCATCAGTGGCGAAATCGCGCCCTACGTCCGGGTGATTGAATTCCGCGATATCGAGGCGGCCATCGCCCGCTAGCCGACTGCCCTAGAGGCACTCCCCTACCGCGCGCGCCAGGGCCTGGGCGCGCGGATCCATAAGCACATAGGGGCCGAGGGTATTGGTGACGAAGCCGAAGGCCACCTCGCGCTCCGGGTCGGCGAAGCCGGTCGAACCGCCCGCCCCCGGATGGCCGAAGGCCTGAGGCCCAAGGCCATAGGTGGCGTTGGCCTGGTCCGGTTGATCAAGCATGAAGCCCAGGCCGAAGCGGGTCGGCGTCAAGAGCGTACGGTCTTCGCCCTGACTGTGCTCGCGCAGGGCCTCGCTCAGGGTTTCCCACTCCAGCAGATCGCCGGCCAGCAGACCGGCATAGAAGCCCGACAGGCTGCGTGCATGGCCATGGCCGTTGGCGGCCGGCTGCTCGAAGCGGCGCCACTCGGCCTTGTTGGTGCTGGTGAGCACGCCGGATGGATTGCCGAAGGCCAGGGTCGGCAAGGCGCCCGGATCGCTCATGGTAGTCTTGAGCAGACGCTGCGCGGCGGCATCACCCAGCACCCCCTTGCCGCGTACGATATGGGCGACGCGCTCGTCTTCACTCGCCGGCAGACCGATATGAAAATCCAGATCGAGACGCTGGGCAGTGCGGGCCATGATGGCCTCACCCGGCCCGCGCCCATCGGCGCGGCGGATCAGTTCACCCAGCAGCCAGCCAAAGGTGATGGGGGCATAACCATGGGCCGTGCCGGGCGTCCACCAGGGTGCCTCGGCGGCGACCGCGGCGGTCATGGTGTCCCAGTCGTACAGGGCGTCACCCGCCAGGCGTTCGCGCAAGGCGGAGACGCCGGAGCGGTGGCTGAGCAATTGCCGCAGGGTGATGTCGGCCTTGCCGGCCGCAGCGAATGCCGGCCAGCGTTCGGCGACCGGGGCATCGAGGGCCAGCTTGCCCTCCTCCACCAACTGCAACGCCGCCACCGTGGTGAAGGCCTTGGTGCAGGAGAACAGATTGAGCAGGGTGTCGGTGTGCCACGGCGTCTGGCCGTCCTTGTCCGCCATCCCGCCCCAGAGATCCAGCACCGTTTCACCGCCGACCTGGACGCACAGCGCCGCGCCGCGGGTCTGGCCGGCGGCCAACAACTCGGCGAAGGCCTCGCGGACGGATTCGAATCTCAGGTCGTGATAGCCGTGAACGGTCATGGGTCTTCCTTACTGGTGATGCTCTGGCGCCGTGGTCAGACGGTCCGCTGATACGGCCATTGCCAAAGGTCGCGGTAGGTCGGGTTGAGCGCAGCGAAGCCCAACAGCTGTTGCCTCGGCGCCGGATCTGTTGGGCTTCGACGATGGAGCCGTCTCAGCCCAACCTACGAATTGGCGTAACCCTGGCCGCCATTTACTGAATCTCCCGCCGAAACGGCGGTAGCGCATTGAGGATGGCCTTGCCGTAGCGCTGGGTCACCAGGCGGCGATCCAGCAGCGAGATGGTGCCACTGTCCTGCTCGGTACGCAGCAACCGGCCGCAGGCCTGGATCAGGCGCAGGGAGGCGTCGGGCACGGCGATCTCCATGAACGGATTGCCACCGCGCGCCTCGATCCACTCGGCCAGGGCGGCTTCCACCGGATCGTCCGGCACGGCGAACGGAATCTTGGCGATGACCACGTGCTCGCAGTAGGCACCGGGCAGGTCGACCCCTTCCGCAAAGCTGGCCAGACCGAACAGCACGCTGGCCTCGCCGTCATCGACGCGCTTCTTGTGCTTGTTGAGGGTCTCCTGCTTGGACAGGTTGCCCTGGATCAGTACCCGCTTGCGCCAGTCCCGCTCCAGGCCGTCGAAGACGTCCTGCATCTGCCGCCGCGAGGAAAACAGCACCAGGGCGCCACGGGCACCTTCGAGCATGGCTGGCAATTCGCGGACGATGGCGGCGGTGTGCTCGGCGGCATTGCGCGGATCCGCCTTCAGATCCGGCACCCGCAGCACCCCGGCTTCGGCGTGGCGGAACGGGCTGGGGACCACGGCGGTGGCCGCCGAGCGCGGCAGGCCGGATCTCATGCGGAAGCGGTCGAAGGTGCCGAGCGCGGTCAGGGTCGCGGAGGTCACCAGGGCGCCGAAGGCCACGTTCCATAGATGGCGACGCAGCATCTCGGCAGCCAGGATGGGGCTGGCGTTGACCTCGATGTCGTAGAGCGATCCCGTTTCGGCCAGGGTCATCCAGCGCGCCATGGGCGGGCTGTCTTCCGGGTCTTCGCAGGTGAAGGCCGTCCACAGCTCCCAGTTGCCCTGGGCGCGGGCCAGCAGGCTGCCAAACAGCGGATACCACTCCTCGGCCTGGTAGCTGGCGAGGCCAATGCTGGATTCGCCATCCATGGCCTGCTTGAGCATCTCGGTCAGGCGGGTGAACAAATCGGTGAGCTTGGCGAAGCCTTTCTTGAGCTCGATGCCCATTTCCCGCAGGTCTTCGGGGATCACCCCGCCGACGAATCTGTGCCGCGGCCGTTCCCGGCCTTCCATGTCCTCGCCGGCGCGGAAATCGGCCAGGGCCTCGCAGGCGGTGAACATGAACTGCTGCTGGGTCTTGATCTCCCGTGCCAGCTCCGGCACCTGCTCCACCAGCCGGCCGAGATCGCCGGGCAAGGGGTGTTGGGCGAGGAGCTTGGTGAGATTCTTGGCGATCTGCTCCAGCCACTCGGCGGTGGATCTCAGCCGGGTGAAATGGGCGAAGTGACCGATGGCCTTGTCCGGCAGGTGGTGGCCTTCGTCGAACACATAGAGGGTGTCGCGCGGATCGGGCAGGATGGCGCCGCCACCCAGCGCCAGGTCGGCCAGCACCAGGTCATGGTTGGTGACGATGACATCGACCTTGGTCATGCCCTCACGCGCCCGGTAGAAGGCGCACTGCTGGAAATTCGGGCAGTGGCGATTGGTGCACTGGCTGTGGTCGGTGGTGATGCGCGACCACTGCACGTCTTCGATGGCTTCCGGCCAACTGTCGCGGTCACCATCCCAGCGATTGCCGGCCAGGCGCTCGATCATCTTGCCGAACAGCTCGTTGGACGACTCGTCCACATCGATCTTGAAGCCGTCCTCGGCGAAGAGCTGGGCCGTGGCGTTCTGTGCCTGCCCTTCCTGCAGCAGCATGTCCAGCTTGGACAGGCAAAGATAGCGCCCGCGGCCCTTTGCCAGGGCGAAGCTGAAGGACAGCCCGCTGTTGCGCAGGATGTCCGGCAGGTCCTTGTGCACGATCTGCTCCTGCAACGCCACCGTCGCCGTGGCGATCACCAGACGCTTGCCGGCAGCCTTGGCCGCGGGGATGGCGGCCAGGGCATAGGCCACGGTCTTGCCGGTACCCGTGCCCGCCTCCACCGCCACCACGGCCGGCTCACCTTCGCGGTGGCCCTCCCCGTCCTGGGTGATGGCGCCCAGGCCCTTGGCGGTTTCCGCGATCATCAGGCGCTGGCCATAGCGTGGCTTGAGCGACTTGGCTTCGAGGAAACGCGTGTAGGCGCCCTGGATCTGGGTCTTGAGTTCGGTGCTGAGCATGCCTGGTTCCGGGCGATGGCAAAGCAGCGCCACGTCCGGCGGACGAGCGCTGTATGCATCTACAGTAATGGATCTTGGGCGCTATGATAACGCGCCTGTCGTCAGGATGCGCCCAACGTTGTGGTCGCAGGCCGATCAGGCGCTCGGCAGCTGTGGGGGCAGGCGATGAAAGGCGCCAAAGATCAACAGGCTCACGCGGTCGAGCCAGGGGTGGCGACGCAGACGCAAGGCACGACGGCTGGCGAAGACTTCACCCAGGTGCAGCAGCAGCAGGGCCAGGGCGACCAGCGCGAGCAATTCGGGGAAGGGACGAGCGAGAGGCAGAGCGAGGGCGGCGGCTGCGGCGAGCCAGAACAGCAGAAGAAGAACTTTGCCGGTAAGGGACAGGGTTTTCATGGATTCCAGCAGGAGGACGAGATGGATCGGACCATAACGCCTATCGCCGGAAAAAGTAAAGGCGGCGGACCTCGGTCCGCCGCCCCTGCATCACTCGCGGTCGATCTGGATTTCGACGCGACGGTTGGTGGCACGGCCTTCAGCGGTCTCGTTGGTCGCGATCGGCTGACGCTCGCCCATGCCCTTCACGGACACGACGCTGGCCGCCGGCACACCGGCCTGGATCAGGTAGTTGCTGACCGACTTGGCACGACGCTCGGACAGACGCTGGTTGTAGGCGTCGGTACCCTTGCTGTCGGTGTGACCGGTGATCGACAGACGGGTGCTGGCGGCTTCGCCGCGCAGACGGCCGGCGATACCATCGAGCTGGGCACGGTCCTGCGGACTGACTTCAGCGGAGTCGAAGGCGAAGTGCAGGTCACGCGCGGTGATCACTTCCTGCTTGGGCAGCGGTGCCGGCGCAGGGGCCGGCGCGGGCGCCGGAGCCGGAGCGGGCTCCATGCGAGCGACCTGCTCGTTACCCTTGCCATGCACCCAGCAATAGGCGCCAGCGGTGGTGCCGATACCCAGGGCCGCCATGCCGGCGACGTTACCGCTCTGAGTAGCACCTGCCGCGCCGCCGACCAGCGCGCCTACCGCAGCGCACACCGGCCAATCGGATTTCTGTACGCCGCCCGCGCAACCGGCCAGCACGGTGCTTGCCAGGATGAGGGGTAAAGCTGTCCTTGCGATGCTCTTGCTCATGAAGGGTCTCCTATAGACCTGGTGCCGCGAGTTAGGCTCGTCTTTCGTTGTATTGCGCTGTCAGACTAATGGTGGCGTACACATCTTGACAACGCTGGTTGCTTAGTCAATCGCGATTTGATTAGGGTTCCCTTAATGGCAAAGATATTCTCGTCTCGTACCCCGCAAGAGGCTCTGGCAAGCTTGCTCGAGCACCATCGACCCACGCGCCTGCTGTGCGTGGCACGCGAACCCCTGCCGGCGCTGCAAGCCTATGTGGACGCTCACCCCCAATGCCAGCTGCTGCACGCCTCGGCACCGCACGAGGACCCTACGCTGCTGGCCGAACGCTACGATCTGGTGATCGTCGCCGACTGCCTCGAACACCTGCCATTGCGCCAGGGCCGCGAATTGCTCGGCGGTCTGCGCAACTTCAACACCTCGCGGCTGGCCGTGCTGGTGGACCTGGCCGCCAGCGACTGGCAGGCGACGGATTTCTACGCCCTCGCCCTGCAGGCCAGCGAACGCTTCGCCCGCGAAGGCCAGGTGGTCACCCTGTTCAGCTATGATCTGCACGACTACAAGCAGGTCCCGGACTGGCTCAATGCCCGGTTCTGGGCCAATCCGCAGAATTTCGGCAAGTACTGGTGGTGAGATGCAATCCATGGCCCCCTGCCCCTGTGGCTCGGACCGCCCGCTCGGCGACTGTTGCGGTCCGTTCCATGAAGGCCTTCCGGCGCCTGATGCCGAACGGCTGATGCGCTCGCGCTACAGCGCCTACGTGCTGGGGCTGATCGACTACCTGGTAGCCACCACGGCGCCCGCGCAGCAGCAACAGCTGGACCGGGAGGCCCTGACGGCCTGGAGCCTGGGCAGTCGCTGGCAGGGTTTGCAGGTGCTGGAGCATCGCCCCGAGCCAGGCGATGCGCAGCATGCCCGGGTCAGCTTCGTCGCACGCTGGGAGGATGGGCGCGGGGCCCATCGTCATGAAGAGCGCTCGGGCTTCGTCCAGCGCGAGGGCCGCTGGTACTTTCTCGACCCGACCGTGCGTCCCCTGCCGGGTCGCAATGATGCCTGCCTGTGCGGCAGTGGTGCCAAGTTCAAGAAGTGCTGTGCCGGTTTCCTGTAGACCGACTAGGGCTCTTCCCGGGCAAGCGTGAGGTGATCTGTGTCCGGAACCGCCACGGGTAGCGCCGCGGATGCCGGAGCCAGATCGCTACCCACTGGGGCCAGACTCAGGTGCGAGAGGTCAACCTGCGGGGGTGCCGCCGGCGCGTTGTGATCCTGGAGATCGGCGCCCACCGGCGCCAGCCCGAAATCCGGCGCCTGGACATCGACGAAGGCGGCCATCACCGCATCCCGAGGCGCCACGGACAGCGACCCGCGCTCGGCGGAGGATGGCGAGGACAGGGGTACAGGTGCCGGTGCTGGCTCTGCCCGGGTCTCGGTTGGCGCCGCCGCCGGCTCGACCGGCTCGGCCATGGGCGCGACCTCGACCAGCGCCCCGGCCTGGGCCAGGGTGGCGCGATAGCGCTCGGCCGTCGCCGCATCCAGGCGATTCTTGATGATCATGCGGCGACCGGAGAAAAGCACGGCGATGCGCTGTTCATCCGCCTGAAACAGTCGCATCAGATTCTGCCGGGTCTGCTGCGCATCGGCGCCGGCGATCAGCTCGCCGTGGAAGGCGATTTCATAGAGAACGGCGGACATGACGACCTCCTCGGTCACGGCAAGGGATGCAGGATGCAACGTCACGTCGGGCCGGTCCAGTCTGCGTGGTCGACTGGCCCCGCCGTTTTTTTGTTAGCCTGTGCCAAGCGGCCCCGACTTGTGCAGCAATCGGTGCTTGTTAAACTGCGCAGAAAACGGGAGTGCCGCATGCTTCGCCAGGCCTTGTTCATCACCCTGCTCGGCGTCTTGCTGAGCAGCCTTGGCGGTTGTACCTACATCGGGCACAACTACGAAGAACCCCAGGTCGAGCTGACCGGTGTCGAGCTGATCCGCGCCCGGCTCTGGAGCCAAGACTTCGTGCTGCACTTCCGCGTCCAGAACCCCAACGACAGCACCCTGCCCGTACGCAGCCTGGCCTATACGGTCTACCTGAACGACCTGCTGCTGTCCCAGGGCGTCACCAACCTGCACTCGTCGGTGCCAGCCAATGGTCGGCGCAGCTTCTCCGTACCGGTACAGACCAACCTGTGGCGCTACGTGAAGGACGTCGGTCGCATGCTGGAGAACCCCAACGAGCCGATCAACTACCGCCTGCGCGGCCGGGTGAAGACCGGCTGGCTGTTCGGCCGCAGTGTCCATTTTTCTCGCCAGGGGCAGTTCGTGCCTGGCGCCTACATCCCGGAGTTATGAGATGAACCAGCACGTCCACGGTCCCGATTGCAATCACGACCATGACCACGATCACGGCCATGCCCATCATGTGCACGGCCCGCACTGCAACCATGGCCATGCCCAGGAGCCGGTGCGCAATCCGCTGAAGGAAGTGGGTCGCAACGATCCCTGCCCCTGCGGCAGCGAGAAGAAATTCAAGAAGTGCCACGGCGCCTGAGCACTTCCAGGTAGGTTGGGCTGAGCGCAGCGAAGCCCAACAGCCTAGGCTGACCCTGCCATGTTGGGCTTCGACGATAGAGCCGTCTTAGCCCAACCTACGCCCCCCGGTAGGTTGGGCTGAGCACATCGAAGCCCAACGGTGCCCAGGCTGACCCCATCCCGTTGGGCTTCGACGGTGGAGCCGCCTCAACCCAACCTACGATTCGCGACCCTGGCGCGTTACCAAGGCTGTCCACCGCGTTGCGACTCCAGCCGCCGGATGAATTCCTCCAGGACCAGTGCATAGAGATCATCCTTGAGCACCAGGTCCTCCACCCCACAATCGATGTTGGGGTTGTCGTTCACCTCGATCACCGCCAGCTTGTCGCCCGCCTGTTTCAGGTCCACGCCATAGAGACCGTCGCCAATCAGGTTGGCAGTGCGTACCGCCAGTTCGACCACGGCGTGGGGCGCGTCCTGCACCGCCAGGGTACGGAAATCGCCGCTGACCTCGGTGGCGCTGGCGCTGTGGTCGTAGATCTGCCAGTGGCCCTTGGACATGAAGTACTGGCAGGCAAAGATCGGCTCCTGGTTGAGCACGCCGATGCGCCAGTCGTATTCGGTGTAAAAGAATTCCTGGGCCAGCAGTAGCACCGAGCGCTCGAACAATTCGGCACTGGCCTTGCGCAGCTGCGCCGGGTCCTCGACCTTGATGACACCCCGGGAAAAGGAGCCATCGGGGATTTTCAGCACCAGCGGAAAGCCCAGGCGCTCGCCGAGCCCTTCGAGCTGGCCGGGGTTGTCCTTGTAGAGGATCTCGGTGGCGGGCATGTCCAGCTTGTGAGCGCGCAGGAGGTCGGCCAGATAGACCTTGTTGGTGCATCTGAGGATCGAGCGCGGATCGTCCATCACGACCAGGCCCTCGCTTTCGGCTTTCTTGGCGAAGCGATAGGTATGGTGATCGATGGCGGTGGTCTCGCGAATGAACAGGGCGTCGAATTCACCCAGTCGTGCATAGTCCTTCTTTTCGATCAGCTCCACGTCCATGCCCAGGTGCTTGCCGACGCGCACGAAGTTCTTCAGCGCCTTGGCATCGGAAGGCGGAAAGGCTTCCTTGGGGTCATGCAGGATGGCGAGGTCGAATCGGTACTTCTCGCGGCGGCCGGGCTTTAGCCAGACGCGGCGACTGAAGCCGTCGAGGGCGTTGGCGAAGTGATCTTCCTGCTGTTCGTGCAGCTTGTGGATGCTGCCCAGCTTGAGTCCGCCGATGTGCCAACCGGCGCGGTCGCGGCGAAATTCCACCAGCAGCAGCGGACAGGGAAAGGCCTCGAAGACCTGGCGCGCCAAATCCTGCAAGGGGGCGATGTCGGTATTGCCAAAATAGAGCGTGAGGGTGAAGCCATCGGCGCTGCCATAGGGATGGCCGGCCAGCGCCTTGGTCAGTAGCTTGTCCAGGTCCTCCAGGGCCAGGCCATAGAGCGACTTGCGCGCCAACTCGCTGATGGTGCGCACGGAGGGGATGACCTTGTGCCCGCGGGCTTCGGCGAGGAGCGAGCAGTAGTAGCCGTGGCCGAGGTACTTCTGGCTGCGGCAGAGGTTGATGACCTGGACCCGCTTGCCATTGTCCTGTTCGTTGGACTGCTCCAGGTATTCCTGGGCGGTGATGACGTCTTCGCTGGGATAGTAGGACGACCAGTCTTCCTTGCGTTCCACGACGATATACAGCTTGCTCACTGGACCTCCTCGATGCGGGGCGTGGTGGCGGCGGAAACCCGGATGCCGCCAGACCACTCCAACTGTTGTAACGCGGGCGCTATTAACCGTTGCTTAACCATGCCAGGCTGCCCGCTCTGCTCCAGGAGAATCCTTCGCGATGAGTTTCATGCTCAGGCCCGCCGGGCTGGACGATCTGGCGGCACTGGTCGATCTGGAAGCCCGCTGCTTCAGCTATGACCGCCTTTCCCGGCGCAATTTCCACTGGATGCTCACCCGGGCGAACGCCGTGCTCATCCTGGCGGAAAACGACCGCCAGGTGGCCGGCTACGCTCTGGTGCTGTTTCACCAGAACACCTCGCTGGCGCGTCTCTACTCCATCGCCGTCGATCCGGCGGCCCGTGGCCATCGTCTGGGTCAGCGCCTGCTCGACGCCGCCGAAGACGAGGCGGTGGAGCGCGACTGCGCCTATCTGCGCCTGGAAGTACGACCGGACAACGCCGCCGCCATCGCCCTTTATGAGCGCAATGGCTATCTGCCCTTCGCCACGGTGGAGGACTACTACGAAGACCACAGCCAGGCGCTGCGCTTCGAAAAGCGTATCCGCCAGCCACGCGAAGGCCAGGCGCGCCCGGTGCCCTTCTATCGCCAGACCACCGACTTCACCTGTGGCCCGTCCTGCCTGCTGATGGCCATGGGCGCGCTGCAGTCGGGCCGGCCATTGGAGCGGCGCGAGGAACTGCGGCTGTGGCGTGAAGCCACGACCATCTACATGACCGCGGGCCATGGTGGTTGCGGCCCCCATGGCCTGGCCCTGGCCGCCCAGCGACGCGGCTTCCGCGTGACCTTGCAGGTCAACACCCGGGGCCCGCTGTTTCTCGACGGGGTCCGCAGCGAAGAGAAGAAGGAAGTCATGCGCCTGGTGCATGAAGACTTCAGCGCCGAGGTCAAGCAGTCGCCCATCGAGCGTCTCTACCGTACCCGCCTGGACGTGGCTGGCTGGGTCGCCGAAGGCGCCTTTCCCCTGGTGCTGATCAGCTCCTTCCGGCTGACCAAGGCCAAGGGACCGCATTGGGTGCTGGTCACCGACTGCGACGAGGACTTCGTCTACCTGCACGATCCCGATGTCGACCACAGCCAGCACCGGCGGGAGCTGGACTGCCAGCACATCCCCGTGTCCCACGCCGAGTTCGACAAGATGAGTCGCTTCGGCCGCGGCAAGCTGCGCGCCGCAGTGGTGCTGCGGCCCGCCTGAGACGGGGTTGCGCCACGCGGCGAACAGGGCCAGGATCAGGACCAACGTGAGCGATGGGTCGCCCCATGAGTCAGTCCCTGCGCAAGAGCAATCCCTCCTACGAGTTGATGGAGGACCTGAGCGGTCACTCGGTGATCTACCGGGAGCATGGCTTTCCCTGTCCGCTGGTGCGCTGGCATTTCCACAAGGAATACGAGCTGCACCTGATCGTGGCCAGTTCAGGCACGGCCTTCATCGGCGACTACATCGGCAACTTCTATCCGGGCAGCCTGTTTCTGACCGGCCCCCACCTGCCACACAACTGGATCAGCCGAATCGCCGAGGGCGAGGTGGTGGCCAAGCGCGACATGCTGGTCAACTTCACCAACGAGACGGTGGACAACGCCACGGCGGTGTTTCCCGAGTTGAGCGGTCTGGCCCCCCTGCTGGAGCGGGCGCGCTACGGTATCGAATTCCACGATTCGCAGTTGATCGCCCGTGCCGAGGTGTTACTGCAACAGATCGCCGACAGTGGCGGTGCGACCCGCCTCGGTCATTTCCTGGTGCTGATGGAGGCGCTGGCCACCTCGGAGCGCTATCAGCTGCTCTCCGGCAGCGTCGAGCCGGCCACTGCCAGCGAACAGGCGGTGGATCGCACCAACCGTGCCCTTAACTTCATCTTCGATCACTACCAGCGCGACTTCACCCAGGAAGAAGTAGCCGAGCACCTGGGCATGACACCGACCTATTTTTCGCGCTTCTTCCGCCAGGCCACCGGTCGTACCTTCGTCGAATTCGTCAACAGCCTGCGCATCAGCAAGGCCTGCGAGATGCTCTCCCACAGCCGCATGCCGGTCACCGACATCTGCTTCGAGGCGGGCTTCAACAACATCTCCAACTTCAACCGCCGCTTCCACCAGCTCAAGGGCATGACCCCGCGCCAGTACCGTAGCCTTACCGTGCAGCGACTGACCGAACAGAACGCCTGATCGCCTGCCATACGCTGGCAGGCGGCGTCTGCATGGATCGCTGATCTACCGTGTCTGCCTGCGCTGCTGGACCTGGTCTGTTGCCCGCTTGAGACCATTGACAGACCAAGTGCAAAGTTCGGTTATGATCGAACTACCAATCCGTGCCGACAGAGGACAGTGCCACCATGACCGATCCCTACACTCCCCCACGCGTCTGGACCCCCACCACCTCCGGCGGCAACTTCGCCAGCATCAACCGTCCCATTGCCGGCCCGACCCATGACCAGGAACTGCCGGTCGGCGAGCACCCCTTCCAGCTGTATTCCCTGGGCACGCCCAATGGGATGAAGGTGACGATCCTGCTGGAAGAACTGCTGGCGCTCGGGCATACCGACGCCGAGTACGACGCCTGGCTGATCCGTATCAGCGAGGGCGATCAGTTTTCCAGCGGCTTCGTGGAGATCAATCCCAACTCCAAGATCCCGGCCCTGGTGGATCGTCGGGGTGCCGAGCCGCTGCGCGTCTTCGAATCCGGCGCCATCCTGCTGTATCTCGCCGACAGCTTTGGCGCTTTCATCCCGAAGGATCACGCCGGTCGCACCGAGACGCTGAACTGGCTGTTCTGGCAGATGGGCTCCGCGCCCTTCCTGGGCGGTGGCTTCGGGCATTTCTATGCCTATGCGCCGGAAAAGCTCGAATACCCCATCAACCGCTACGCCATGGAAGCCAAGCGCCAACTCGATGTGCTCGACCGTCTGCTGGCCGAGCGCAGCTATGTGGCTGGCGAGGAATACGGCATCGCCGACATCGCCATCTGGAGCTGGTACGGCAACCTGGTGCTGGGCCAGTTGTACAACGCCGCGGAATTCCTTGCCGTACAGGACTACACCCACGTCCAGCGCTGGGCGCAGGCCATCGCCGCCCGGCCGGCGGTGCAGCGTGGTCGCCGGGTCAATCGCACCTGGGGTGAGGCCGGCGAGCAAGTGGCCGAGCGCCATTCGGCCAGCGACCTGGACTGATCCCACCGGAGGGTGCATCAGGTGTCTGCTGCCCCCTAGCGGCTCCAGTCCGCCGTGGCGGATCCGAGTCGCGTCGCGGGGCGCCGCCACTGCAGCTCGACCCCGCCAATCCGGAGCGGCGCTCGCAAGCGCAACGCCGATCCCCAGGCGGTAGGTTCCTGTTCCTTGCGGTAATCCCCTTCCTCCGGCCCGTGGTAAGCGGGACCGCCGCACGCGCCCGGTCGCTCGGTCAGCAGCCAGGCGGTGCGCGCCAGTGACAGGCGCGCCGTCAACGCGCGCCCCTCCCGCTGACGCCGCGCCAGTCCCCGAATGGCCGCGGCGGCCATCAGATAGCCAGTGGCATGGTCGAGCGCCTGAACCGGCAGGGGTACCGGCTGCTCCGCCTGCCGCCACTCACTGCCGGCCGCCGCGATGCCACAAGACATCTGCACCAGGCTGTCGTAGCCCCGCCGGAGCTTCCAGGGACCGCTCCAGCCATAGGCGCAGAGGGACACATCGATCAGGCCGGGATTGAGGGCACGTCGCGCCGCAGCTCCGTAACCCAGCCGTTCCAGCGCATCGGCGCGATAGCCATGAACCAGGATGTCCGCCTCGGCCAGCAGCGCCGCGAAGCGCTGGCGATCGGCAGGTTGCCTGAGATCGAGCCGTGCGCAGCGCTTGCCGAGGGTGACTTCGGGCGCCTGGGCCGGCTCGTCCCAGTCGGGCGGATCGATCCGTAGCACCTCGGCGCCCAGTCCAGCCAGCAATCGCGTGGCGATGGGCCCGGCGAGGATCCGTGTCAGGTCGAGGACCCGAATGCCCTGCAAGGGACGCTGCGGATCCGGCTGCCAATCCAGCGCTGTATCGGCAGCCGTCCATTCCTGAGCGATCAGGGGGTCGGCGCGGACGGCTTGCCCCTGCGGATGCGCCTGCCAATCGGCCTGGGTGCGGAGCTTGGCCGCGCAGCCACCTGCCGCGACGATGGCCGTTTCCAGGGCTTCGCCAGGCCAACCGGCCATGGCCCGCGCGACGGCGTCATGGCTGTTGGTGCAACCCAGCACGGCGAGGGCGCGCTCCCGGTGATGAGGCGCGTTGGCGTGCAACCGCAGCCAGCCGTCACGGGTGCGGTAGTCACCGGTGACCGGGTCCCAGACGCCCGGCAATTCCCAGCCCAGGGGGCGCAAGGTTGTCTTGAACCAGGCCGCGGCGAGATGACGATCCACCTCTACCGGGACCGCAGGTCCTCTCTCGGCCAGCAGGTCGGCGGTGGCCAATCCGGCGACACCGATCACCGCCGTGGCCAGGTCGCTGACCGGAAAGCAGGAGGCGAGACTGCCGCTACCCTGAACCTGCAGGGCTGACGCCAGGGAGGCAGGCAGTTCGAGGGCGGCGACGAGTTCGCCGAGCAGGGAGTCGAGAATGGCAGCTGTGCCGGATGGGCTGATCAAGGGAGGTTCTCCAAAGCCGCAGGCGTTATTGCCACAGTAGCCGTGCCTGCGCGAGCAGGACACTGGTTTTCGCCCGCCTACCGTCCGGCCCGCCACGGGGACAAAGCATCAGGCACCAGGGTCTTTTCTTCATCTTTCACCAGACCTTATCGGGAGACCCCATGACCGGAAGACAGCTGCTCATCGCCGGCGCCAGCGGCATCATCGGCCAAGCCGTGCTGGAGGCCTTCGCCAAGGCCGGCTGGTCCATCACCACCGTTGGCCGCTCGAAACAGGGCCCAAGCCGCTTTCCCCATCTGACCGCCGACCTGCTGGACCGGGATAGCCTGGCAGCGGCCAAGGCCGACCTGGCCGGCGTGACCCATCTCTTCTACAGCGCCCTCAAGCCGAACCCCGATCCAGGCGTGGAGGCGGACGAAAACGCCGCCATGCTGGAGAACCTGGTGGGCGCGGTGCGTAGCGCCGGAGCGCCCCTGGACCGCATCACCTTCGTCCAGGGCGGCAAGATCTACGGCGCTCACCTGGGGGTCTACAAGACGCCGGCCCGCGAGGACGACAGTCGTCACTTCCCGCCCAACCTCTACTTCCGCCATGAAGACTTCGTCCGCAGTCTCGAAGCTGATGGCATTCGCTGGACGGCGCTGAGGCCCGACATCGTCATCGGCCATTCGCTGGGATCGGCCATGAATCTGGGCAACCTCATCGGCCTCTATGGCGCGCTCTGTCGCGAGACCGGCACGGCCATGCAGTTTCCCGGAACGGAGCAGGCCTACCGCGGCGCCCTGGTCAACGTCACCGCCGCGCCGCTCTTGGGCGAGGCGGCGGTCTGGGCAGCGGAAGAAGAGCGCGACGGCGCCTACAATCTCACCAATGGCGACGTCTTCCGCTGGAGTCACGTCTGGCCGAAGCTGGCCAACTGGTTTGGCCTGGACGTGGGCGAGCCGCAACCTATCTCCCTGGCCCAGCGCCTGACCGCACTGAACCCGGTCTGGCAGGCGCTGGCACAACGCGAAGGACTGGCCGAGGCCGATCCCGAACGGATCGCACCCGGCGCCTTTGGCGATTTCATCTTCCGTGTCGAGAAGGACGCTATCTTCGACGTGACCAAGGCGCGGCAAGCGGGCTTTGGGCAGATGATCCTGAGGTCCGACGAGGTCTTGCTCGCGCATCTGGAGGACATGCGCAGGCGACGGCTGATTCCCTGAGGCGTCCCGCGCCGTCCTGAATCCTGGAAAACGCCCGGGACAGCGCGCGGTCACAACCTGATCGCTTCGCTCAATTCGGTTGGAGTTTCATGATGTACGCAGACACGCTCAGCTGGGGTCATGGCCCCCGCACCTTCGAAGTCTTTCTCGAGCCTACCTGTCCCTTCTCGGTCAAGGCCTTCAACAAGCTCGACGACCTGCTGGCCCAGGCCGGCCCTGACCGGATCACCCTGAAGATCCGCCTGCAATCCCAGCCCTGGCACCTGTTCTCCGGGGTGGTGGTGCGCTGCGTCCTGGCCGCCGATACCCTGGAAGGTGGCAAGGAAAGTGCCAAGGCGGTCTTGGCGGCGGTGGCCGCCCACCGCGAGGAGTTCGAGTTCAAGGATCACGCCACCGGGCCCAACCGTGAGGCCACACCCAACGACATCATCGCGCGCCTGGAGCGTTACAGCGGCCTGGCCCTGGCCGACGCCTTCGCCAAGCCGGACCTGCAGCACGCCATCAAGTGGCACTGCAAGTACGCCCGGCAGAACGGCATCCATGTCTCGCCGACCTTCATGATCGATGGCCTGGTGCAGCCGGACATGAGCAGCGGCGATTCGGTCGCGGACTGGATCGCCAGGCTGGATTGAACACCGGGGCTCAGGGCGGAGAGGAGGTGTAGCCTCGTCCCTGACGCTATGCTCGGCGATGTTCCTCCGACCCGAGACAGACTCCCATGACCTTTCCTGCTGGAGCTCTACCCTGGAAGCTCTAAGTGTCTATCTCGGGCTGGCCGCCCTCGCCTTTGGCGCGGCCACCCTGCTGCCCCTGCAGTCGGAAGCGGCCCTGGCCGGGCTGCTGCTCACCGAGCGCTATGCCACGGCGCTCCTGCTGCTGGCCGCGACGCTGGGCAATGTCGCGGGTTCGACGCTGAACTGGTGGCTGGGCACCCACCTCGAACGCTTTCGCCAGCGCCGCTGGTTTCCGGTGTCGCCGCAACGCCTTGCCCGCATCCAGGCGGCCTATCAGCGCTGGGGCTGGTGGTCGCTGCTGCTCAGCTGGACGCCCGTGATCGGCGATCCCCTCACCCTGGTGGCCGGGGTGATGCGCGAACCGCTGTGGCGCTTTCTGCTGGTGGTGACCCTGGCCAAGGCCACGCGCTATGTGGTGGTCTGGGGTCTCACCCTCGGTTGGCGCTGACTGCGGACTGGCCGCTCTGAAATTTCGACAGAATGTCGTGGCGCCGGAGGGCTTGCCGTAGACCTGCGTAAGCGAAGCCCAGTGGAGAACAGCCGCATCAGCCCATGCACCTTAAGTAAGGTATGAAGTCTGATGACTTTCAACAGCCTTCAGGAGCAGCTTTACATGAGCGACAACATCCGAGACAAGGTCGTCGTCATTACGGGGGCCAGCAGCGGCCTGGGTGAGGCCACCGCGCGTATGCTGGCCCAACACGGCGCGCACCTGGTGCTGGGCGCGCGCCGACTTGAACGTCTGGAAGCTCTGGCAACCGATCTGCGGGCCACGGGCGCCCAGGTCGAGGTCAAGGCCACCGACGTGACCCGGGCCGAGCAGGTCCAGGCCCTGGTCGATCTGGCGTTGGAGCACCATGGTCGTGTCGACGTCATGCTCAACAACGCCGGGCTGATGCCGCATTCGCCACTGGACCGGCGGCGTCTGGAAGACTGGGACCAGATGATCGACGTCAACATCAAGGGCGTGCTCTATGGCATCGCCGCGGTACTGCCGACCATGCAAACGCAGAAGAGCGGCCACATCATCAACGTCGCCTCGGTTGCCGGCCATAAGGTCCGCGCCGGCAGCACCGTCTATTCGGCCACCAAGCATGCCGTACGGATCATCTCCGAAGGCTTGCGCCAGGAGGTCAAGCCCTATGGCCTGCGCACCACCATCCTTTCCCCCGGCGCAGTTGCCACGGAGTTACCCGACTCCATCACCGAAGCAGACGTCGCCGAAAACGTTCGCAAGCTCTATGAGCTCGCCATTCCCGCCGACGCCTTTGCCCGGGCAGTCATCTACGCCTTGAGCCAACCGGACGACGTGGATATCAACGAAATCCTCTTCCGCCCGACGCGGCAGGAATACTGAAGCTTCGTCGTCAACCGGCCTGACGGGTCCGCTGACCCAGCCAGGCCGCCTCCACGGACGCCAGATCGGCGCGCGGGATGAGTTGCGCAGGAATGCGGCTGCAGCGAGACAGGTTGAAGACCTGCCGGCCGTCGGCGGTCATGACGTCCTGCATGACCTTGAGGCCGGGCAAGATACGGTTGTGCAGATGCTCGTCCAGACCGCAGGGCGATCTCGGGTCAGTGCTGCCTTCGTAGAAGCGTGGGGCCTGGGCATTGAGATCGACACCGGCCAGATAAATCTCGCTGAAACCCAGGTGATAGGCTAATTGAAGGGCGATAAAGGCGACGGTCCGTACATCGAAGATGCCGTAGTCCATGTCCCGACTGAAACCGATGTCGCGTGCCCGGCGACTGAGCAGCGTATGGACACGTTGCGCCTGGGCACGCTCAGCGCCGAGGTAGTGCTCCAGTCGGGTACTGGGCGCCCGCTTGAGCCCATGCGCCTTGCCATGCAACCCGGCTGACAACTCATCGATGGCCTCCGGCCACAATGCCAGGTGCTGGGCGCGTTCGAGGCCCTGCGCATAGAGTTCGGGCTGCTGGGCGGCAAAACTCAGATCACTACAGACATAGAACAACGGCTTGATGGCGCTCTTCGTCAATTTGGCAATGGCGCCGTTCATGGTAATGACTGGCACATCACGCCAGGCTTCCAGGCGGAGTTCCCCCGCCGACGGCCCCGACGCCAGCAAGAGCACCGGACCCTGCTGGCTGCCTCGCAGCGAAGCGAAGTCCTGGCTCATCGCCATGATCCGTTTACGGCCAGGCACATGACTAGCCAGGGTAATAAAGGAAGATCTTGATCTAGCGGCATAGGCACCGGCTCCTGGTCAAAAACACGGCGAACGCCATCAGTCAGACAGTATCAACGACATCGACTGGAGAAATAACGGGAGGCAAAAACGATTAACGCGATGACGATGGGCTTCTTCTCTTGCCAGGCGCTGTTTCACTGCTCCCGCTTCACGCGAATCTTGGCCAGCAGGAAAGGGCCTATGACTACGTCAGCGCTATTACAGGCTAGACAGATACATCCCCGTAATGCGCCGCATAGAGGTCGTTGACCGCGTGAACGCGTATTGCCGAAAAGAACGCCCAAACCTGCAAACAGCTGGATCGCAGGTGGATTACCTCCTTGGCATCATCTCGTTTGATGGCGGCGTTTTAAACGACGAGAGGTGTGGCCGGAAAAGCCATCACCTTTCGTTCAAGACACCACGAAGGGATCGACCAGCAGGAGTCGTCCCCCCGGCCAGCCGAGAGGTTGTGCCCATCTAAGCGGAGCTCGGCAAGCTGACCAGGGGGATGCCCTTCCATCACGTCACTGGCTAGGCCTCACCTATCCCAGCGGTAGCTCCGGCAAGGCACCTCACCCCTCAACTGATCTAGGAACCTCGATAGGTACTGAAGCCGTAGGGACTCAGCAGCAGCGGGATATGGTAGTGCTGCTCCGGTTGGGTGACGTCGAATACCACGGGGATTTCCGGGAAGAAGGCACTACGGCCCTGCTGGCGATAGTAGTCCCCGGTCTTGAAGACCACGCGGTATTCACCCTTCTCGAAGGTCCGCTCCTTGGGGAACAGCGCCGGCACCCGACCCTGGTCGTTGGTGACCTCTTCCGCCAGCGGCTGCCAGCCCTGCCCTACCTGGCGTTCCAGGGTCACGTGCACCCCGGCCGACGGCTTGCCGTCCTCCAGGTTGAGCACATGGACGCTCAGGGGATTGGGCGCGGCGACGGCAAGGCCGGACAGGGCCAGGCCAGACAACAGAACGAACGTCTTCATGAAGATCTCCTTCAAGGATGGGAGGTGAGGTTGAGGTGTTCAGCGGCGGCCAGTGCACAACGTTCGTCCGCCCCGCCACCGCCGGCACCGGCGATACCCAGGGCGCCGACCAACTGGTCGCCCTCATAGAGGGGGATGCCGCCGCCCAATAGCAGCAACTCGGGCAAGGTGACGAGGTTGGCAGCGTCCGGGTTCTGCCGGGCGCGCTCGGCTAGCGCCTGGGACGGGGTGCGCGTGGACAGGGCGGTGAAGGCCTTGCGGCGAGCCGCCTCGGCGTTATGCGGCCCGACGCGGGTATCGCGCTGCAGGAGGATCAATTGGCCGCTGCGGTCGAGCACCGCGAGCGCGGCGCTGCAGGGTGCGGCTTGCGCCAGTCGATGTGCGGCGTCCAGGTCGAGATCGGGGTGCTGCGGCAGGGCTGCCTGCGCCTGACCGAGCAGAGTAGCGCCCAGCAGCGCAACGGTTAGGGAAGAAAGTAAGCGCGACATGATTCGAGGTCCAGAAGATGACCTCGCCAAATTATCCTGATCGCTCGGTCAGGAAGGGGTACTACAGGATGACAATTTTGTCAGTTTGATCAAGTAGATAACTGTATGTACAACGCCGCATTGTCTCGTGGCCCGATCAAAAACAGGTGCCTAGGCACAAACAGTTGCATCGCGCTCACACAATGAGACTTGCGACTGCTTGCGCTCCCGCTCTGCATTGGGCAGAACCATCAGGCCGCGGTTATACCGCTTTGTCCCGGCAGTGCTCTCGGTTAAGCAGTACGTACACCACGTCAGCTGGGTGGCTTTGCTCTTTAGAGAGAAGAGTCCGAAAGTCTCGGTGACAATGGTGCACCGGATCGGCCAGGTTTTGACGGTGGGTGATGCCGGCTATTTCTGGGTATCCCTACCCGGGATCGCCATCGACATAATCTCAACGAGCTTGCTGCGCTCTTGATCGCGAAAACATCCCTGAGTGCACCTGCACGGCAAAGCGCTTTGGAACAAATTGACGACCGACTACGGCACGGCAAAAAACTGTCTGTGGCACTGCCCGACAACACCCGACGCGAATGCAACGGCGGCGTTCTCAGACCGGCAGCAGGTATTCACGGCAGAGCGCATGTTTTGCCGCGCCCCCGGTATTAGACGCTTGTCGATCGTATGCCGAAAGCGAACACGGCCTTTTACCTGTCGATTTGCATCGAGCGCCCGGCTCCCAGAACCGCGTCAGTCGACAGTAGCCGTCTCGACCCTGATCTGCGCCACTGCCCTGAAGGGTTCCAACTGCGTCTCTTGCGCTTGGGAATCGGTGATAAGCGTCCATTCCCGTTCAAGAGGTGTCCAATGTTGCTGGCGGGCTCGACCGAGTTTGTCGGCGTCGGCGAGAACGAACACTTGGGCGGCGCGTTTGATGATGCACTCCTTCAGGTAGGCCTGTTGGTCGCTGGCCTCGCAGAGGCCAAATTCGGCCACCACACCGTCCGCTCCTAGGAACGCCTTGTCCACGCTCAAGCGGCTGAGGGTCAGCTCCGCCAGCGGACCGAGTGTGCTCATGCTCGAGCCGCGTAGATCGCCGCCGATCAGGGTCAGGCGAACGCCCGGTGCGTTGGCCAGGGGTGTCACCGCGAGCAGATTGTTGGTGACCACGTGCAGGTTCTGCCGCGCACACAGGTGCAACGCCAGCGCCGCGCAGGTGGTGCCGCCGTCTAGCAATAGCGTGTCACCGTCTTCCACGTGCCTGGCCGCGGCCCTGGCGATGGCGTCTTTCTGATCCCGCTGGCTGGCCTTGCGCTCTTCCAGCGAAGCTTCCGGCTCGTGCATGCCGAGCAGCGCAGTCGCGCCGCCGTGGGTGCGCACCAGATGCCGTTGCTTGGCGAGCATAGCCAGGTCCCGGCGCACGGTGGCTTCCGACACGCCGAGAGCTGCGCTGAGTTGCTCGACGTGGGTGTCTCGGGCGCGCACCAGCTCGAGGATGGCGCGATGACGGTCGGCGGCTTTCATAGACGGCCTTGTGACGAAAGGGCCGACAATCTTACACAAGGGTGACGCAAGCCCTCATCCTCGACGCGTGGCCAGCTCAGTACCCTGGCGCAGTGCTTCAAGCAGGCTACGTTCGTCAGCGATGCCCTTGCCGGCAATGTCGAAGGCCGTGCCGTGGTCCACCGAGGTGCGGATCACGTCCAGGCCTACGGTAACGTTCACTCCTGCTTCCAGACCCAGGACCTTGACCGGGCCATGCCCCTGGTCGTGATACATGGCCACCACCAGGTCAAAATCCCCACGGCCGGCGCGGAAGAACAGCGTGTCGGCCGGCAGCGGGCCGGTCACGTCCAGGCCCTGCGTCTGCAGCAGCTTTATGGCCGGGATGATCTTTTCCTCCTCCTCGCCGTAGCCGAACAGGCCGTTTTCACCCGCGTGCGGGTTGATACCACACACCCCGATGCGCGGCCGGCTGATGCCCGCCTTGATTAGGGTGGCATTGCCGCGTTCGATGGTGCGCTGGACCAGACCAGGCTCGATCTTGCGAATTGCGTCGATGATGCCCATGTGCGTAGTGACGTGGATTACCCGCAGCTGAGGCGCCACCAGCATCATCGACACTTCGTCAACCTGAGTCAGGTGGGCAAGCATTTCGGTGTGCCCCGGATACTTGTGGCCGCCGGCATGCAGCGCCTCTTTGTTTAGCGGGGCGGTACAGATGGCGTCGATCTGGCCGGCTTCGGCCATCTGCACCGCCCTGGCAATGTATTGATAGGCGGCGTCACCTGCGATGGGCGACAACTGTCCGAAGGGCAGGTCCGCAGGGATCAGTGCCAAGTCGATACAGTCGATGATGCCCGGCTCGTAGCGCGCTTCGCCGGCATCCTGGATGCGACGCACCTTGGCGCTGCCCTTGACGATCTCGTTGGCCTGCTCCAAGCGCTGCGCATCGCCGATCACCAGTGGGCGGCACTGCTGATACACCACCTCGTGGGCGAGGCTCTTGACGATGATTTCCGGGCCTACCCCGGTCGCATCGCCCATGGTGATGCCGATGACGGGTAGATAATTACTCATGATGGGTACCTTGTAGCGCAGGATTTAAGATAGGACCCGCAGCGTCATGCGCGGGCTCGAGAGCGTTGTGCATATGTAGCCAGGCGGCGTACAGCGCGTGATCCGTACCGAACGCACCGGCCTTGGTCACCACACCGGGATGGTGCCCGTCGCGGGTGGAAATTGGGTGCCCGAACGCGACACCTGCTTCGATTTCACAGAGCAGCTGGAGGCTGCCAATGCCGACAGCCCCCAACATGGCCCGCGCGGTTTCGCCGCCCGTTGCGACCAGGCCGCCGACATAGACAAACTGCTGCTTCACGAGCTGCGCGAGCGAAGTAGAAAGCTGCGCGCCCTCGGCAGGATTGAAGGTCTCATCACGGCCAATACGGACCAGCAAGTCGTTGCCACCACCAAGCATCTGGCCGATACGAGCTTCCCACTCGGCCCAGTCCGCGTGTGAAGGGCCTTGGCGCAATACCGCCGGCGGCACCGTCAACTCGGTAACGCCAGCGCGATCCTTAAGCATCGCGCACTGGCGTTCGGACACGCTGGACAGGCTGCCCACCAGCACCAACGTAGGCGCATACTTTTTCCGCGTAGTGGTAGGCATCGGCGATGGCGTACCAAGCAATTCAGGTAGCGCAGCCATTTCCCGAGCCAGGCCGCCCGACCCCACCCAGAACAGCGGTTCCGACAACTGGGCCGTTACCCGAGCCAGGATACGCAGATCCTCGCTGCTCTCAGCGTCAACAATCAGCGCATCGGCCAGCCCGCCCGCCGTGCCCGCGATAACGCGGACCAGCGCCGCCGCGTCACCGCGCAGCGTCTCCAGCGGCAGCCTGGCCACGCGAAGGCCGACTTCCTCGAGCAGCGTGGAGATATCCGCGCAACGGCCGGCATGCTCGAGTTGCCAGGTGTCCGTGCTCTCGAGCGAGTGACCGTTGACCCACACCTTGCCTTCCAGTGTGGTTCGCCCTGTGGCCGGAAAAGCGGGCGCAATGATTGCCAGACCCGCGTCCAGCTTCAAGGCGGCAACTTCCGCCGCCCAGTTACCACGCAGGGTGGAGTCGATCTTCTTGTACAGGCGCTGCCCTGGTCGGCGCAGGGTCTGCCACGCTTTGAGAGTGCGTTCACCTGCTTGTGCTGGTAGGAGCCGACGAGTGTCGGTATCGATGGCCACCACTGTCGCATCCCCTGTATCGTGGGACGGATCCAAGGCCACGACCGTGCTCTGACCGGCGCCCGCGAAGGCAATGGCACAATCCGCCGCACCTGAAAGATCATCAGCGATAATCAATAACTTCATCGAATGACCTCCCGCCGTGTGTCCGAACTGTCACTCACGTTCGCGCCCTCCGCTGCCGCACCGTGACGCGTCTGATAACGTTTGGCGACCGACGCGGTGAGAATCGGTGACAGCACGGCGGTCACTACTACACAGGCAGCCACCAACAAGGTGGCGGAATTGGCCGCCTCGGTATAGATCGGGTTGGCCGCCGCTACCAGCGCAGGCACCGCCGCCGCATTGCCTGCGGTATTCGCCGCCGCCACCCCTGCAACGCCAGTACCTCCCGACGCGCGGTCCGCGAAGTACAGAGGGATACCCGTGAGCACCACCACCGCCACGCCCAGGCCGATGCCCAGTAAGCCGGCCTGCCACACCTTGTGCAGGTCCAGGCTCGCCCCCAGTGCCAAGGCGAAGAAAGGGATCATCACTGGTACGGCCTTGGCCAGGAACTCGCGCATTTCACGGTCGAGATTGCCCAGCAGCATACCGAGCAGCAGCGGCAGGATCGCGCCCACCAGCGTCGGCCAAGGAAAGGCCGCTAGCCCGGCAACGCCCAGGGTGACCATGGTTAGGAACGGGCCCGACTCCAGCGACATCACCGAATAGGCCCCCACATCTTCGGAGCGCCCGTACTGCCCCATGAGCGCCATGTACAGACCGCCGTTGGTATCGTTCATCGCTGCTACCACAGCCAGAGTGGAGAGCCCGGCAAACACCCCTGAACTGATCGGCTGCTCGCCCAGGAACTGGCCCATGATCACGCCAATTACGATCGCAGTCCCGACCTTGGTGCCAAACAGCACCCCGCCCTTCTTGAGCAGGTAAGGCGTTGCCTTGATATCGATGCTTGCGCCCATGCACACATAAAACACTGCCAGGATCGGCAGCGACCCGGTGAACAACGCGTTGGTGAACGAACCGAAGAACTTCGGCATGTCCGGCAGGAAGGTAGCGACGAGCGAGCCGATCAACAACGGCACGATCATCATGCCACCGGGTACACGTTCGATACTGCGCTTGATTGGAATCTGGGCCACGAGAGAGCTCCTTATTTTTATAGGTGCCACAGTGATGGGGATGGGGATGGGGATGGGGATGGGGTGGATGTGAAGCCTACTGAGCGAAATGATCAAGTTCATGACTGATTCGCGCAAAATCAGCATACGAGAGATAAAATAAATGCGCAAATCAAACAGTATTTTGATCGATTTGAGCAGGATGGACGCCAGTAGCGATCAGCGAATGGCCTGCGTCAGCACACAGCACGCGCGGCAGGCAGGGACACCGATGTAGACCTGCTTGGCATCACTCGAATGCCAAGCGCGCCAAGCGGGAAGACTTGGCTACCGGGATGGGAAAATTGATCGACGGGTGCTGCTAGAGATGTCCGACCATTGTGGGCCGGCATATTTCGCGGGACTGATGATCCAGCAGCCAACCGAAGTGTCCGTGTTTGCCGACTCGACCATCGCCAGCAGCACAGGACGCCGCTCAAGACGGACTGGACGCTGATTACCGATGCCACGGCGACCGAGTTCCTGGCCCCGCTTAGTCAGCAGAGTCTGGTCCGCGTGGAGGTGGTGTCCTGAGTGCTAACGCGCTGATGTTGATTTACGCAGGACCCGTGAGCAGAGGGGTCAGGAGAAAACATTACGCTCGCGGTGCATACGTTCTACACCCATACCAGCGCGGTCTGGATGCATACCATACGCCGCGTCGTCATCTTCAAAAGCCGATTGCCAGGTCCGAGCAAGCGCTTGGGCGGAGCGCCTAAAGGCGCCTGCAGTTGATACGGTGATGGTCCGGTATCAGGTGAAACCGTCGACAAGGACATACGAGCGGTCCGTCGACGACCTGCTCGCGCTGCTGGCCTCGAGCTGCAACGATCCAGCTACTCACCCCTGCTCCGCTTCAAAGCTAAGCGCTGGCGGCCGGCGATGAAAACCTCCCGTCAGCCAAGCCAGATAGAGTCCACCGAGCATCAGCCAGCTACAGCCAAGCATGATTGCCAGGCGGTCTAGGCTGATCATCAGCCACAGCGTCGCCAGCAGGCCGAGAAGCGGACACAGCAGGTAGAGCACCAGTTGTAGGGGACCACGTTTCTGCGGCTGGCGTGCGAAGTGAACGATCACTGAGAGGTTCACGAGGCTGAACGCTAGAAAGGCGCCGAAATTAATGAATGAGGTCGACGTGGCGACGTCAAGCTTGAGTGCCAGCAGCGCTACCACCGCGCAGACAAGGATAGCGCCCACCGGCGTACCGAACCGCGGACTCAGGGTGCCCAGTAGCGCACGAGGCAGGACGCCGTCGCGGCCCATGGCGAACATCAGGCGCGAGGCGCTGGCCTGCGCTGACAAGCCCGAGGTGAACTGACCGACGATCAACCCGATCAGGAAGACCGACACGAACAGATCACCGCCGATATTGCGGGCGATCTCATAGGCCGCCGCATCGCTGCTCTCGAATAGGGTGGAGGGATGTGCAAGTTGCACGAAATAGGCGGTGATCACGAAGATCAGTCCACCGATCAGGGTGATCAGCAGGATTGCCCTGGGAATGGTGCGCTGGGGGTCTCGGGTTTCCTCGGTCAGGGTGCTGACCGCATCGAAGCCCAGGAAGGAGTAGCAGGCTACCGCCGCGCCCGCCATCACCAGGGACAGGTTCACGCCCTCGCCCAGGAACGGCTGCAGCGACAGCAGCGGCTTGCTGGCGTCGCCCACCACGTAATGCACGCACAGCGCCACGAAGGCCAGCAGGACCAGAAACTGCACCAGCATCAAGATGCTGTTGATGCCCTTGGCCAGGTGTAGGCCTACTACATTGATCACGCTGGTGACCAGGATGAAGATGAGCACCCAAAGCGCCTGCGGCAATTGCGGGAACGCCGAATGAAGGTAGGCCGCGCCGATCAGCCAAATCGCCATCGGCAGGAACAGATAGTCGAGCAACACCGCCCAACCGGCGATGAACCCGAGATGATCGCTGATGCTGTGACGTACATAGCTATAGGCCGATCCGGCTACCGGAAACAGCTTGGCCATGCGCGCATAGCTCAGTGCGGTGAAGAACATCGCCACCGCAGCGGCCAGGTAGGCCGCTGATACCGCGCCATGGGTAATCTCGGCCAGGATGCCGAAGGTGCCGAGGACGATGATCGGCGTCATGTAGGCGATGCCGAACAGCACCACCGCTCCCAGAGACAGGGATCGTTGCAGACGAGCCATTACTGGTTACTCCCATTTTATACGTTGTTATGGCAGGACCGAAGTCGGCAAAAGCGCGCGGCAAGGCCGCAACGGGCGCGTCTGTGGCGCCCTTCAGAAGGAAAGGTCAGGGGATCAGTAACTCACGCACACCATTGGCATGGTCGATGCGCGTACCTGGCAGCGCTATGCGCCGCTCTTCTAGGTAGCGGTAATCACGGCGGGCCTCGGCCAGGCGATGAAAGTCCAGGTCGATGGTCTGTGCGCACGGCTCGCGACCGGCTTCCAGCAGCAGGCTGCCGTTGGGGTCGACCGCCGCGCTGCCGCCGGCGAATACCAGGCCGTCGTCCCCTGCGCCGACGCGGTTGGCCATGACCGCGTAGGCCTGGTTTTCCATCGCCCGTGCCATGATCGCGGTTCGGTGCGTCGGCCCGTAGGGATCCATGTTGCCGTTGGTGACGATCAGCAGCTCAGCGCCGAGCTCACCCAGGGCACGGGCGCTCTCGGGAAATTCGATGTCGAAACACACCAGCAGGCCGACCCGCACGCCATCGAGCAGCGCGGTGCCGTAGCGATCGCCCGGCGCGAACACACCGCGATCCGACGCCCACAGGTGCGTCTTGCGGTAGGTCAGCACGATGTCCTGCCCGTCCATCAACACGGTGGTGTTATAGAACGTACCGTCGTCGTCCTCGGCAAAACCGATGGCAACCGCCACGCCACGCGCAGCCGCTGCCTTGCCGATGGCGGTCAGACTCGGGCCATTCAAAGGCTCAGCCAGGGCCGCAACGTTTTCTGGCGTCGGAAAACCCGTCAGGTAGGTCTCGGGAAACACCAACAGGCGAGTGCCCGTCCTGCACGCCGCGATGGCTTGCAGGGCCTGGGCGAGATTATGGGCCGTATCACCATCACGACCGGTGAGCTGAGCGAGTTCAACTTGCATGACGGGGCTCCGTTCTTGCTGTTGCATCACGTGGGGGGCAAACACAGAATGCGGACACCCCACCTTTCGGAGTCGAGTATGGCGGCGGAGTCACACAGGCGGAATTACGCACGCGGGGTAACCCCATAGGGGTACACAGATGACCATGACCTTGCACGACATCGCCTTCCATCAGACCGTGGCCGAACTCATCGAAGCGCTCGACCGCCCGCATTTCTGGCGTGCCATGGCCCGCGCGCTGGAGCAGTACGTACACCATGACAGTTGGGTGGCACTGATCTTCAGCGAGGGACGCCCGCAGGTGCTGGCCGAAAGTCCCGGCGACGACGGTGCACCGGACCGGCTCTTTCAGGACTACCTGCACGGCCTGTACCTGCTCGATCCCTTCTACATCGCCAGTCGGGAGAGCCCGCGTGAAGGTCTGGTGCGCCTGAGCGAAATCGCCCCGGACTGTTTTGAACAAACGGACTACTACCAGCGCTACTTCAGCCTCAACGTGGTCGCTGACGAGGTCCAGTTCAATGTGGTCCTCCCCGAGGCTCGTACCCTGTGTCTCTCACTGGGTTCACGGCAACGCTTCCGACCTGAGCAGATCGCCCTGCTCACCCTGGTAGCGCCTTGGGTCATGGCACTGGCGCGCCAGCGCCTGGGCTACGAGCCGGAGCCCAGTGAGCCGACAGCCGCTCCCCCCTGGCAGGAGCGCCTCGAGCGGATGGCGCGCCAGGTCGAAACGGCGCTGACCGGCCGCGAGCTGGAAGTCGCGCGCCTGGTGCTCAGCGGTTACTCCAGCAAGGAGGTGGCGCGCAAACTGGCCATCTCGGCCGAGACCGTGAAGGTGCACCGTAAGCACGTCTACAGCAAGCTGGGCATCAAGTCGCAATCGGAACTGTTCGCCGTATTCCTGCAGGCTCAGCGCGACTGACGCCACAGATTTCCACCGCGCAGTGCAATGAAGCAAGCAACCTGGTTCAGCATGCTCATAAGGGACCCCTGTATGCGTGATGGGTTGATCAACTGGCGGTGACATTTATGCCGCCATCGGTCATGACCATCTATTCGCTCCCTCGGAAAGGTATCGACGCAAGCAACTTCGCAAGCGACCTTCCGGACCTTTCCGATGACATCGAGCTGCGCTTTTCAGTACTAAAGGACCTACTCGATCAGCTTGACGCGTGCACCCTGGAAACAGATTCGCTTCGCGCCACGATTATCAAGATGACTGCGCAAGATCTGTTGGATGAGATGGTCATCATCCATCGCCGCGGCAAAAGCATTACGAACGCGTCCGCACTGGGCATATGAGCAGTCCAAGCCCGCAGAGTGGCTCAATACCGCTACTAGCTTTCTTTGGCGTACTGCTCAGACCGCGCTTTGATGTCGTCGAGCACACGCGACACCCTGACAGGCATGTTGAGCATCTTGCGAAGCGTCGCAATGTGGTTTTCAGCAACCTCGGGCGTTGAGCGCTTTGCGGGGGCTACTCGATGTGCCGGGCGGGGACGATGGTCCATGCCGGGGTCTCTGTTCGTCACGGTCTGCACTGCCGGCCTGCCCCTGAGTGCATAAGGCCGGAAACCTCCCGACTGCACGCGTCTGATCAAGCCAAAGGCATAGGCCACCACGTTGCGTACCCCGCCGCTACGGTGTCTGGCGTCAAGCTCTGCCAACACCTGCTGACGCTGCTCCAAGGACAATTCATCAAGTGCCGTCAGCAGCTCCTGCAACTGCTCCTCATCAATTCCCGCGAGACAGGATGGAAGCGGAGCACTGCCCTTTGTGTTTTCCAGCTCTGAAGGATACGTACGTACTTTATACGTATTACTACTGTACGTACTGTATTGGCCAATTGGTTTGTCGTGGACTTCGTTGGTCTGTGGCAGACCGGTTTGGCCTAAGCCGGACTCCGCAGATACCGCCTCAGAAATAGAGCACATAAAGTCACCTGGGTCCGGAGCGCAATTATTATCTGCATCGTCGCTGCGCTGCCCTTGATCGAACGCCTGATTGAGATGCTGCGCAATCCGCTGGATCGGATGGCCTGTCTCGTGAAGGCACGCCTGCCATAGGCCGGCAAGCGTGTGGTCGGCATTGCATGCCTGATCAAACGCCAAGGCACGCTCATGCACCTGGTAGCGCTCGCTCATCACCTTGCCCGTCATAGGGTCACGCTGCACACCGATCAGAGTGATCCAACCCGTCAGGCGCAGTACTTTCAGAACACGTCGCGCCGTCTCATAGCCCGCCCGTTGTCCTAACGGCGTGGTAGTGAGATAGCGTCGTAGCTGGCTCAGACTCGTAAGCGAACTGACTCCATCCGGGCCGCTAAGCATGCGCAAGACGTGCCAGCCGTTGCGCTCCAAGGGCGTCAGCCGCGGATCTACCAGCAGCGCGGTTGGCGTCGTGACCCAGTCAGTCGACGCGTAGCGCTCGTGTGCGGAATAGCTTGCCATTTCCTCTCCCCTACCAAGGCCTTTCGGCTGCCAGGCGAGTCTCTTTTGTACCAACTGGTCTGTCCCGGATAAATCCGATTTGGCCTGTTACCATATTTCTGTTGCATACCGAATGGTCTGCTGCAGACCAAAAGCCGATGAGTCATAGGTGGAGAGAGCAATCCTGGAGTCACGTCTGAAATGACCGTGGGATATCTTCCGGGGCCGGAAGCGGGATACCTGTTTGGAGGGCGTGTCCAACGAGTGGTCGCGCCCCATGGGCAAGTCGCTTAGGGGTACCGATTTGCGATCATTGCTGGTAGCGCCACAGACGCTTGTAACCGGTTTCGGTTAGCATTTGAGAACGGCAGATTTGCCTGTTCATGGTCAATCGCATGGCCGGGCGTGACAACTCGATGAACAAGGGCACAGTAGACTAATCGCCCACACCCAATGCTAAGCATTTGGCTGCGTGCATTTATGGCGGGCCGTGCGGGGCAGGTTTCGGCCTGGCCGATTCCCTTGGTTCTCGGTTGTCACCTCGTACGGTCCGCCTCCATACCGCGTGACAACGGTGGTTCCGGCTCCTTAACCGAACAAAGGAGCAGCATGAATGCACCGTTTTTCTTTTAAGCCCGAGCTCCGCCTCGGCTGTATTGACTCGCCGGAGTAATTTGAACTTAGGCGGTATCGATCTGTTTTGGCTGGTAAATAATTTTAGGTCAACTTGTTTGGAATACCAGCTGGAACGCTGCGTGGCCTAGATTCCGGTGGGCGGTGCTTTTTGAGAACCGTCCCCGAAACGAATCGGGGCCGAATCTATCAAGCAAATGGTTGCACTGTTGATCGTTGCCCCTGTGTTCTCCGGTACAGGGACTCCTAGCAAACAATACCGTCAATGATTGCTGTGTTGGCTAAGCCGACTCTCGAAGTATTGCGCCGTCTCTTTGTCGGTGCAGTACAGATAGCAACCCTTCATCCCGCGTGTCATCAGTGTTCGGTACGTATTTTTGATGATCAGGTCTGTTTCACTTTTCGCGAGGATGGGTTGCTCTTTCATCATTTTTTTCCAACCGCGAATCGATTTATCATGCTTGTCGCGCTTATCCGGGGATGTCACTACCTGACCGTCACGTACGACCAGATCTGGCCCGATAATCACCCCAACAGCGGCTTCTTTTTTGCTCAACCAAGGCCAGCAATAGCCGGCGACCACACGAGCTTTGTTTCCTTGGTTTTTTTCATTGATCGCTTCATGCATCGCCTGAGGTGAGTCGAACACCTTAAATTCGTACTCTTGAGTCTCAAGCGTCGGATTTGCCGTCGAGCGAATGCCCAGCGTGTCATCCAGCCATGCCAGGTAACCGTTAGAACCACTGCAGCGAAACTGCGAAGACAACTCGTACTCTTCCACCACAGCACCCTTGGCTTTTGCAAAGGCGCGTATCGCCTGCTTACTGCCGATATCGCTCAAGGTTACACGCTGGTCTTCATCAATGAAGAAAATTGAGCATTTCGCTGACTCAATCAGCTCCTTGATCTGGTTCTCTCCAAGGTTTCCGTAAAGCCCGCTTTTCTCATTCAGCCGATGAGCTTCGTCCACGATAAGCGCATCGAATGTGTTGGCCTCAGTGTCGATGAATGCCCCAGAGCCTGAAAAGAAATTCGAGAAATGGCTGCGCTTAATGGTGCCAACCAGTTTGCTTTCGTAGACCTTACGTGGGGCTGCATTCTTAGAGACGTATTTGCTCATCAGCTTCAATTCGGTGAGCTTCACCAGCAGATTGATAGCAAGAACAGTTTTCCCGGTGCCAGGTCCACCTTCGATGATCATCACCTTGGGTGTTTGGTCCGAGGCCTCGCTTGCCGCAGCCAGCGCCGATTCAAAGATTGCTTTCTGATCGTCAATCAATACGAACTCGGGTTTGCCTTTCATCAACCCGTCCAAGGCTTCAGCTAGCGCCTTGGACGGGCGAATTTTCCCTTCGGACAACTCGTAAAGGACCTCTTTGTTGTCGCCATAAGTTATATGCTTTTTCAGAAAGCCTCGAAGTTTACTGAGCTCTTCCGGACCTTTCAGGAACAACGGAGCCTTGCTGATATGGGGCTCGTAGTGAGCTGAATCTATGATGCCGTCGCTGACATAGTTATGGAGGTAGGCGCAAGGATGGATTTCGATGCTTTTGTCATACACCGCCTCGTTAAAACCTTCCAACAGCGCCGCATATGACCATACCTGATAGGACGGGTGAATGGTCTCAACGAGGCTGCCACCCAATGCCGTTCTGACGATGGCATCCTTAGCAGTGGCGTTGGCCTTGCTCCATTGCTTCAGCTCGATCAGCACGGCTTTTTTTGCTTGGCTCTCGTCGCGACCGGTGAGTAGAAAGTCGATTCGCTTCGATGACTGTGGAATGTGCAATTCAATGGCCAGGCCTACATCGCTTGGCAGATCCTCATCTCTCAGGACCTTGGCCATGTACGTTAGGGACCCTTGCCATGACCTGATTTCCGAGGTGCCAACGTTCTTACCGGTAGCATCCTTGTAATGTCTGAGTATCACCTCCTCAATGTCATCGTTATCGTTGTCTTTAAGAAATTGCTGTTTGGTCGCAGCGTATACGATCACGGGTTGTCCTTAGGTGCGTGTTGGTCAAAGTCGGTCGTACTTTTTGCTGTTGCTTCTAGCTTTATCCACAGGGTACTTCTGGCCATTCGAGGCGAGTTTCTGCGTTACGGCCTCGTTGAGGTCAATGCCGAGTACGCTGCTCAGGCGAACCAGGTACATCAATACATCCGCCAGTTCGTCCTTCACGGCTTGGCCTATTTCGGGATCTGTTGCTGCGGAGATCGAGTCGGCGTCGCTCATCCATTGGAAAATCTCGCATAGCTCGCCTACCTCGCCAGTGAGAGCCAGGATGAGATTTTTGGGGGAGTGGAATTGCTGCCAGTCGCGATCATCTGCGAAGCGCTTGAGGGATGCGGCAAGGTTCACGACCTCAACGAGTGGTGCGAATGAGCTATCTGAGTCAGTCACAGGCCTATCCCTTGGTGGGCTAACGTCTATAGGAGGTCCAGAGCTAGATTGTAAGATCTTTCGCTGTTAGCGCAGCCTTTATGTGAATTTTTCTAGCAAGCTACAGGTCAGCCGATTGACTCATCGATCAGGACAACCGCCATGGTAGCCGAACAGGGTGAGATCTGATTTCGCTATGAATCTAGGCGTTTGAGACGATGCGGAAGCTATGCCTTGATATCGATTGAGACCGTGTAATCAGGAGGCCGAGGAGGCTTATAAAGCCGAAAGCCTTGAGATTACTTTATAGGATATTGCATATGGAAGTATTAGCAGGCATTTACAAACCTACCAGCTAAAAATATAAATTCGGTCGATATCTTTGCATTATAGAAGTGTTAACCATTACTTGACACTTGCCCCGATCGCTATTTTAAAACTCGTTCTCTCAGGATCACTATCTTTGAGCTAGACACGCTCACCAGACACAACTGACACTTTAGGGAGGCATGACACCGATTACCGGATAACTTAACTGATAGCGCTGACGAAACGAACGATGTCCTGCTTGAAACCGCTAATGCCGCCTAAATTTCGGACAAAAATTCCAGTAGCCAAGCAGATCTACGTGGTTGAGCAGACAGAAGAGGAGCATCTGGAGCTACTTGCGCAAGGACCTGGAGGCAATAAGTCGAGTTAGCTCTGCTTGGCGTCGAGCGGGTGACCTTTATGCATCCGCTTGGTAATAAGCAGGACAGATTCGAGCAGCAGTCCCTGTTTCGCCCAACGATAATGATGTACTGCCGCAATATCGTTGATCTGCTGGAAAAAACTTGATCAGGTTCGCCGGTGCCTAGGCCAAGCGCAACGCGCCAACCACGTCTTGGTAACGCTGCGTTACCCTAGGTTGCTAGGACGCGCTCCGAAGCGGTAAATTTGCATTGTCATGGTCAATCCCATGACTAGGTGTAGCAACCTGAAGCGTTCGAGGCGCGGTAGCGCCATAGTCAGGGAGTCGTACGTGCGCGTATTGGCTTCATGATTCTATGGCGGGCCGTGTAGGGCAGGCTTTTGCCTGGCCGGTTCCCTCGGACGCCGGTTTGCTACCCCTGCACGGTCCGCCTCCCTTACCGTGTAGCAACGGCGGGTGGCGGCTCCTTAATCGTCTGAGGAGCAGTTAAAATGCCTGTATCTCCTTTTAAGCCCGAGCTCCGCCTCGGCGCTATCTGCTCGCCATATACCTCTACCACGGAGGTGTGTCATGGCTGAGAAGAAGTCCTCTGTGGTCCCCTTCCCCAGCAAGCCAATCGCGCTTAACCAAATGGATCTTTCCACTCGGTCTATCGAAGCCGATGCGGATCTTCGTGCCTCGATGCTAGGTGACCTGCTAGTTCAGCTGGCAGAGCGCGACTCCGGTCCTTCTGACGAGCTGCGGCTAAAGGTTGCCTGCAACATCGCTCAGGAATTGCTAGACGAGATGGTCACGCTGTATCGCCGGGCAATCTCTAGTTCGCGGTGCGCCAACGCTCAAGCGACTACCGTCGATTAGAAGCGGTGGCTGGGATGGTCTAGCAACCATCCCAGCCTTCTAAAGCGTCACACTTCCCGCTACATACGCCTTACATCGAGCACCTGTCGCAACAGTCTCCATGGGTCTGTAGCCAAATCGGCTCTGCCTCAAAAGCAGTGCTTTACCGGCGTTTCTTGATATAGGCGCAGTGTCTCAGCTACAGGGCGCTGATGCGGCCGCCTTCACTCCGCCGCTGCGACGATGGCGATCTCGACCAGCAATTCCGGCGCCGCCAGCTTGGACTCAACTGTAGCACGTGCAGGTGCCTCCCCTTCCGGTGTCCAGGCGTCCCACACCTCGTTCATACCGGCGAAGTTGGCCTGGATGTCCGACAGCCACACCTGGGCGCTTAGAATGCGCGTCTTGTCCAGGCCGACCTTGGCCAGGTAGTCGTCGATCTTCTGCAGCACCTGCGCGGTCTGCCCCTTGATGTCCTGGGTGCGATCATTGGCCGTCTGGCCGCCGACGAAGGTGATGCCGCCCTTGTACTGGACGACCCGGCTCATACGCTGGTTGGTTTCGATACGGGTAATGGGTTGCATATAGGCTCCTTTACTGGCCTGGGGGTTGAGGAATCTCTGTGGAAGCGATCAATGGCAAAGGCTGCGAGATCAATGGGTGACGACTCGCCCAGCACCAGCTGCGCGACGCGCTGGCCGGTGCCGAGGCTCATCTGGAAACCGCTGCCGCAGTAACCGAACGAGTAGGTCAGGCCACTCGCGCGACTGCTGTTCGAGATGACGGGCAGATCGTCCTCGGTAAAGGCTTCGATACCGGACCAGGCGCGGTTGATGCCCAGATGCCTGAGGTGCGGAAAGAGGTCCGTCACAGTCTGGGCGCTGGTCACGAGACGGGTGATATCGACTTCCCCATGACGGGCGTCGAAATCCAGGTCACCGATCAATTTGCCCCCGATGACCACCGTGCCGTTGTCGAATTGCTTGAAGGACAGGGCGCGGCCGGTGGCGCCGAGCACCTGCTTGCAGAAGGGCGCTACTCGATGGGTCACCATCAGCATCAGCCCTTGCGGATAACTGGGTACGGGCTCACCCATCTCCCCTGCCAGGCGCCCTGCCCAGGCGCCGGCCGTCACCACCAGCTGGTCCGCCTCGAATCGTCCTCTGTGTGTCTCCACTTGCCAGCGCGGGCCTCGCTGGATGATGGATAGCGCAGGCGTCTGTTCATGGAGCACCACGCTCAGGCGCTCCGCTGCCTGCCGGACCGCCGTCACCACGCGATAGGGGGTGGCGTAACCATCGCCCGCCACCCAGATGCCACCCACCACATGGGGCGCGACCGTCGGCAGGAGTTCGAAGACTTCCTCTCGATCGATGAGCACCTCATGGGTGAAACCCATCGCTTCGAGTTCGGCGACGCGTGCCTGACACTGCTGGAGCTCTTCGTCATTTTCGGCCAGTTTCAGCTGACCACTCGCGACGAAACTCGCATCGGTTCCCAACAGCTCCGGCAGGTTGTGCCAGAGGGTCCGAGACGCCAGCGCCAGGGGGATTTCGGCCAGGTGCCGGCCGAGCGTCCGCACTCCCCCGGCGTTCACGCCGGAGGCATGCCGTCCGGCATAGTCGGCTTCGAGCACGATTACCCGCACGCCGCGCTGCGCGAGATGCCAGGCCGTGCTCAACCCATGCAGCCCGGCGCCAATGACGATCACGTCCGCCGTCAGGTCAGCCACTCGCCAGTTCTCCCAGGGTGATGGGTTTGATAGGGGGACGAATGCGGTAGTAACCCACTTCGTCGGGCGTGAGCCCCCGCGACTTGGCGATGATCTCGGTGACGGTCAAGCCGCACATGCGTCCCTGGCAGGGACCCATGCCGCAGCGACCGAAGGATTTCGCCTGATTGGGCCCGCTGCAGCCGAGCTCGACGAAGCGGCGGACATCGCCTGCCGTTACCTCTTCGCAGCGGCAGATGGTGACGTTGTCACGTACAGGAATGCGGTTCTCCTCGCGGGGGCGATACAGGGCATCGAGGAAGGGACGAATGAGCAGGTTGCGCTCCAGCTCGGCACGCAAGGGCGCGGCCTGGGCATCGCGCTGGGCCGGGGTGATCTGGCCCAGAGTACGCGCCAGCCCCAGCGCCGAGAGTTGCCCTTGCAGCGCGGCCGCCTGAGCCCCGCCGATACCCGCGCCGTCGCCCGCTACAGAGATGAAAGGTACGTCGAGCGCGCCCCACTGATCGGTTTCCGGCACGAAGCACAGCTGCGCATCATCCCAGCGATGCTGGGCCCGGAGCGCCTGGGTGAACTGGATATTCGGCACCACGCCCTGATGCAGCAGCACGGTGTCGGCCGACACCCGTTGTGCCTTCCCGTCGACGACGAAGCTGAGCGCCTTCGCCTGCTCTTCCCCCTCGACCTGTAGTTGCTCGGCGCCGGTGTAGTGCGGGACCTCCCCTTTGCGCAGGGCGCGCAACAGCGAGACGCCCTTGCGCAGATAGGGCCAGGCTCTGAGCGCCGCCAGCAAATGGCCACGGGCGCGCCAGTAATCCTCACGGCGGCTGGTGTCCACCAGGGCCGCAATGGGTATGCCCGCCCGCAGGTATTGCCAGCCGAGCAGGTACAGCAGCGGTCCGCACCCGGCCAGCACCACCGGTCCCTGTGGACCGATACCGGCGGTCTTGAGCAGGATCTGCGCCGCCCCGGCCGTCATTACCCCGGGCAGGGTCCAACCCGGGATGGGAAAGGGCCGTTCCATGGCACCGGTCGCAAGGAGTACGGCCTTGGCGGCGAAGGAGCGCACCCTGCCATCCTTGAGGTAATGCACTTGGCGCTCGCGGGTGATCTGCCAGACGGAAGCCCCCGTTTCGTGGCGCACGTTCGCACCCTTCATCGCGTCCGCCAGGCGGGCGCCCGCCGCATAATCCTCACCGAGCAGCTCGCGCCGCGCCGGCGTGGCGTTGCCGATGCCTCTATAGATCTGTCCGCCCACCGCGGCCTGCTCGTCCAGCAGCACGACAGAAAGGCCAAGATCAGCCAGGGTTCGCGCACCAGCCATGCCAGCAGGGCCTGCCCCGATGACGACGACGTCTATAGGTTCGAGATTCATGGCTGCACCTCCATCACCACGGGTTCGGCAGCGGTGAAGGGCAGCTCGCGGGCGCCCTGCTGCGAACGGATACGCATGCCGTCGGCTGCCTCGATCAGGCAACTCTGGCGACTCGGCACCCCATCGATCTCGACCAGGCATTCGAAGCACACACCCATCATGCAATAGGGCGCGCGTGCTTCGCCGCCGACGGGCGAGGTGCGGAACTGCCGTACGCCGGCCAGCAGCAAGGCGGCGGCAACCGTAAGACCGCTCGGCACCTGGAAGGCCTGGTCGTCGAAGCTCAGGGTGATGAGACGGCCGCCTTCGGCGTCCACGCGGCGAAACAAGGAATCAGTGGGCATGGGAAAACACCTCCCCCGTGAGAAAACGTTCGCCAGCGAACACCGCCAGCTCTTCCGGTTGATCCCCGCCCCGCACCCAAGGCGCGATCCGGGTCGCGTGCGCCGCGGCCAGGGTCACGCCGCTGTGGCAGGTGACGACGAAGGCCCCGGGATGCGACGCGGACTCTTGATAGATCGGATAACCATCCGGGCTCATGACGCGCAGGGCGCCCCAGGCGCGCACCAGGCGCACGTCAGCCAGCAGCGGGAAGGTGTTGACGCCACGCTGGGCGATCCGGGCGAGCACGTCGGTGGTGGTGAGGTCATTGAAGCCGACCTCCTCCATCGAGTCGCCGAGCTGCACGCTGCCTTCGTCGGTCTGGCGCACATTGATGGTCGGGTAATTCAGGAAGGGGCGAACCCGCTCACTGACCAATACCTGCCCACGATTTGGCGCAACCGGGGCATGCAATCCGACCTGCTCCCCCAGCAGCCGATTGCCCAGGCCCGCCGCCAGCACCAGGCGTGGCGCGGTGAAGCGTCGCTTGGAGGTGACCACGGTGAATTCGCCCGGCGCGGAATCGATCCGCTCGACCGGCATCCGCCCCAATACCGTCGCCCCGTGGTGCTGCGCTCCCGCATGCAAGGCCCGCAGGAGCTTGAGCGGATTTACGTGGCCATCCATGGGCGTGTAGCTCGCCCCGACGACCTTCGGACCGATGCCAGGCAAGCGTGCCCGCAGATCCGCCTGATCCAGCATTTCGAAGGGATAGTCGCCTAGACCGGCTTGCATACCTGCCAGTCGCGCCTGCCGCTCCGCCAGCTCCTGATCGGAAAAGCACATGTGAAAGCCGCCAGGCTGTTTCAGCCGGACATCGACGTCCGTCTCCTTCAGCAGGTCCTCGGCCAGCCCGGCCCAGGCCAGCGCCGAAGAACGCGTCCAGCGGGAATATTCGAGGCGATCGAAGCCTTTGCCCTGCACCCAGACCAGACCGAAGTTGCCCCGCGAGGCACGGAAGGCGTCGTCGCCCTGGTCGAGCACCAGCGTCTTGGTGCCGGCTTTCGCCAGGCCGTATGCGACCGCCATGCCGACCAGCCCGCCGCCAACCACGATGACCTCAGCCGAGGGGGATACGCTGCTGTCGTTCATTGCTTCTCTCCGATCAACACCCGATCAAGGCCGACGAGACGATCGAGCAGCAACATCACCGCCAGGGTGCCCAGGATCAGCACCGTGGAGGCCGCCGTGATCAGGGGATCGATGGTCTGGGAGATCTGGTTGTACATGGCGACCGGCAAGGTCGTAGTTCCAGGTGTGGCGACGAAGACCGTCATGGTCAACTCGTCGAAGCTCTGGATGAAGGCGAGCAGCCAGCCGCCGACCACGCCGGTGCGGATCCGCGGCAGGATCACCCGCCAGAAGGTCTGCAGCCGATTGGCGCCCAGGGACAGCGCGGCGTGTTCCGCATCGCGCTCCAGGCCGATGGTGGATGCCAGCGTCAGCCGCAAGGCATAGGGCAGCACGACGATGACGTGGGTGATGCTCAGCGCCCACAGCGAGCCGCCCACCTGGGCAAGGGAAAAGAAGCGCAGGAAGGCGATCCCCAGCACCACCGAGGGAATCATCAGCGGCGACATCAGGAAGCCCGTGATCGCCCCGCGTCCGGGAAAGTCGTAGCGACTGATCGCCAGCGCCGCGGGGACCGCGAGCAAGGTCGCGACCGTCGCCGACACCAGGCCCAACTTGAGCGACAGCCAGAAGGCATCGACCATTTCCTGGTTGGCCCACAGCGCCTCAAACCAGCGCAGCGACAGGCCACCGGAAGGCAATGAAATGAAGCCTTCGCCGGTAAAGGACACCGCCATCACCACCACCAGCGGCGCGACGATGAAGGCGATGAAAAGCGCATGAAAGGCAAGGGAGAAGAAACCGTTCCGGTACATGGCGATCACTCGAAGACGTGTTTGAAACGGCGCTCGGCCAACCGGCTGCAACCCACCACGATCACCAGGTTGGCGATTAGCAGCAGCACCGCGATAGCGGCGCCCAGCGGCCAGCTCAGCGAACCCAGGAATTCGTCGTAGGCCGCCGTCGCCACCACCTTGAGGCGACGTCCGCCGATGATCGCGGGGGTGGCGAAGGCCGAGGCCGCCAGGGCGAAGACGATGATCGAGCCCGAGAGGATTCCCGGCACGATCTGCGGCAGCACCACCCGCCTGAAGGTCGTCATCCGCGAAGCGCCCAGCGACAGGCCGGCCTGCTCCACCTGCAGATCGAGCTTTTGCAGGCTGGCCCAGACGGCGATCACCATGAAGGGCACCAGCACATGGGTCAGCGCCAGCACGACCCCGAACTGGGTGAACATCATGCGGATCGGAAAATCGATGACGCCCAGCGCCTGCAACGCCTGGTTGATCAGCCCGTTGTTGCCCAGCAGGATGGCCCACCCCAGGGTGCGCACCACGACCGAGATGAGCAGTGGTCCGAGCACCACCAGCAGGAACAGTGACCTCCAGGGTGCCCGCATGCGAGCGATGATGAGCGTCTCCGGTACGCCGATCAGGACCGAGCAGACGGTGACGGCGAGCGCCATCCCACCCGTACGCAAGAAGATCTCGTGGAAATAGTCGTCGCCGAACACCTCCAGGTAGTTGGCGAGCGAGTACACGGGAATCACCCCCTTGGTGTCGCTGAACAGGTTCAACGACAGCATGGCCGTGAGCACCAGCGGCGCCGCCAGCAGGGTCAGGAATACGAGAAGCGCAGGGCCGGTCAGCAGCCAGGGGGCGCTGCCAACGCGCTCGGCATCATAGGTGGCCATGGGACACCTCCCGGCCGAGCAGGCGCAGGTCGTCGTCCAGCCAGGTCAGGCCCACCTCCTCCCCTTCCAGCGGCGGCGGCGCGCCGAGGTTCGGCTGCGTCAGGTTCACCGGCCCCAGGGGGCTCTCGACACCAATCAGCCAGAGGTTGCCCAGGAACACCCGCATGCGCACCGTGCCGCGCAACCGGGCTTCGGCAGGATCGGCCAGGCGGATCTTTTCCGGCCGCAGGTATACGTTTACATCGCCGTCGAACTGATGCCCCTCATGAGGGACGTGCAGCATCAGGCCATCGACCTTGACCTCGTAGCAGCGTGGCTTGCGGTTGTGGACGGCCCCGGGGAAGGCATTGGTCTTGCCCAGGAAGCTTGAGGCGAAGGGCGACTGGGGCCGCTCGTAGGTCTCGAACGGCGAACCGATCTGCACGATGCGCCCGCCGTGCATCACCGCGATGCGATCGCTCATGGTCATCGCTTCAACCTGGTCGTGGGTGACCAGGATGGTGGTGATACCGAGGTCACGCTGGATGGCACGCAACTCGATATGCATGTCCTCGCGCAACTTGGCGTCGAGGTTCGACATCGGCTCGTCCAGCAACAACAGGTCCGGGCGGATCGCCAGGGCACGCGCGATGGCCACCCGCTGACGCTGCCCGCCGGACAGGGCCTTGGGATAGCGTTCGCCCAGGCCCTGCAGCCGAACCATATCGAGCGCCGACTTCACCCGCTCCGCCCTGTCGCTGCGCGGAACACCGCGCATCTCCAGGCCGAAGCTGACGTTCTCGGCCACGGTCATGTGGGGGAACAGCGCATAGCTCTGGAACACCATCCCCAGCCCACGCTTCTCCGGGCGAACATGGGTGATGTCACGCCCGTCCAGCACGATACGTCCGGCGGAGGGCTGCACGAAGCCGGCAACGCTCTGCAGGGTCGTGGTCTTGCCGCACCCCGAAGGGCCGAGCAGGGAAAGAAATTCGCCTTTCTCCACGGCCAGGTCGAGTCCGGCGATGGCGGTGAAGTCACCATAGGTTTTGACGAGGCCGTCGAGGATCAGGAAAGCCATGGGCATGCCTCCGGCGATCACGAAGGCGTGATCGCTGTTCGTCCAAGGGAGGTGGGAGCGACCGATTCCTAGGGAAAACCAGCCACTCGATCAGTGAGCAGGTCGAGCCGGACGATGACGTGAGGACTTGGCGCTGCAGCGAGCGGAGGAGTAGCCCGAGGGGCCAGTCCTCTCCATCCGCAATCCCGATGTCATGTCATCGCCGTCTGGCCGGTACGCCCGCTATCGCTCGATGGTCCTGTTCCAGCGCGTCGTCCACTCGGAACGCTTCTGGTTGATGGTGTCCCAATCGACCTTGAGGAGACTGTCGACCTTTTCCTGACCATAGGGCATACGGGCAGCCAGTGCTGGGGGCAGCTCCACAGTGCGGTTCACCGGCGCGAAGCCGTTACTTTCGGACTGGATCTTCTGGATTTCCGGCGACAGCACGTACTGAATGAATTGCTGGGAGAGTTCGGACTGCGCATTGGGCGTGACGGAGCAGGCGGCCACCTGGAGGGCTACGGCCCCCTCCTTCGGATAGATGAACTTGAGCGGAAAGCTGGTGTTCTGCAGCGCTACCGCCCGGCCACTGCCGTACACCGCCATGACCACATCGCCGTTCTGCATCATCCCGTCCATCTCGCCCGGCGCACTGACCCAGGCCAGCACGTTGGGCGCGATCTTCTTCTCGAACACCGCGAAGCCCGGATCGATGTCTTTCTCGCCGCCGCCATTCAGCCGCGCCATCTCGATCAGTGAATGCAGGCCGTAGGTATTGGTGATCGGCGGCATGCCCAGCAGTTGCCGATATTTCGGATCCTCAAGATCGGTCCAGGACGTCGGGGCCGCCCACCCGCGCTTCTTGAAGGCTTCTTCGTTGTAGCCGATCCCGGTGGCGACCATACCTACCGCAGTCGCCTCGGGACTCAGACGCGCCAGGGGGTACAAGTCCTGGTAGACAGGCGCGTCCGTGAGCTTTTCGCAGAACCCCAGCTGCAGCGCCTGGTACATGGGGCCGTCGTCCATCATGGCGACATTGATCTGTTGCCGCCCTTTCTGCGCCTGCAGCTTGGCCAGCGTCTCAGTCGAGTTACCCGATACATACACGACCTTGACCCCATGCGCTTTCTCGAAGGCGGGAATGACGCGGGTCTTGTACATCTGCTCGGTGGAACCGCCGACGCCGGCGACGTACAGCGTGGTTTCAGCGTGAGCGGGAAGCGTCATGCCAGCGCCCGCTGCGGCCAACAGCAGCGCGGACAAACCCTGACGCAAGGAGATGGATGAGGTACGGACGAGATACGGACTGGTCACGGGCAATGCTCCCTTTTTTGCGTTGCGGCAGATCGAGAACGTCGTGAGGACACGACCGGAAGATCTAGGCATCCGCCTCCGAGGACATCGCGGTAACCGCCATTCGGAAACGCTTTCTTTTTATGGGGCCATTTGGCTTGTGACCGAGTATTGTCAGCCTGAACCCATAGGGTCAAATACTAAGGTACGGGTTAAGTATTCATATTTGATATGGAGAGCTCTGTTGAATCTCAGACAGATCGAAGCCTTCCGCAGCGTGATGCGTCTAGGCTCCATGACCGCGGCCGCCGAAGCCCTGCACACCTCGCAGCCCAACGTCAGCCGACTGATCGCCCAGCTGGAGCTGAGTACCGGACTCAAACTGTTCGAACGCGCGGGGGTTCGGCTGATACCCACAAAGGAAGGCAGTGCTTTCTTCCAAGAAGTGGAACGGGCCTACGTAGGGCTGGACAGCCTGCGTCAGTCAGCCAAGAACATCCGCAACCTGGGTACCGGGCGACTGCGTATCGCGGCGGTACCCTCGACCGGCCTCACGCTCATCCCCCACGTCATCAAAGACTTCGTCGCGACCCGCCCAGAGCTGACTGTCTCCCTGCACATGAACGCCTCCCCCACCGTGGTGCAGTGGGTACAGTCGCAATTCTGCGATTTGGGTGTCGTGGTCCAGCCCAGCGACGCCGGCCCTCTAGAAACGCTGCTGATCACCCGGCTCCGCGCCGTCTGCGTCCTGCCGCCAGGCCATCGACTGGCTTCAAAGGAAGTCATCAGGGCGCAGGATCTCCACGGCGAGAACTTCGTCTCTCTCTGCCATGGCGATGGCACCCGCGAGCAGATGGACAAGGTCTTCGAGCAGGCCGGTGTCGAACGCAAGCTCGCCGTGGAAGGCCAATACAGCTCCATCACCTGCGAGATGGTCGCCGCCGGCATGGGCGCCGCCCTCATGAGTCCGAACGTTGCCCAGGATTTTCTGCACAAGGGCATCACCATCCACCGCTTCGAGCCTGAGCTGTTGTTTCCCGTGTACGTCGTCGCGCCTGCGGGATCGGGCCAGACGCCGCTAGCGACGGACTTCATTCAGGCGCTGAAGAAGCATTATGCAACTCACTTCCCACACTAAGAGTTCATTTCCACGCCCTTCTTCCCGCCCGAGGAAAGCTTCTCCAGCTAGCTTTTGTTGCAAGCAGGATCATCACCGAGAGCAATAGGGTTGTTTTAACGAAACTCGTCTCGATTCTTCAAGAATGGTCAGCAGGCGATGGGCTATTCATTCGGTTAACCCAATGCGAAAGACCTGCCGCATGCTTGAGTGCGACGTCCAGACTGAGGGATGACCGCTTCCACTGCCTTCCCGCTCAGCCCAGATAGCTGAGCCCTCAACGGCTAGACGCTTAGGCTGTACAGCAGCACGCTCTTATGGGGCAGAGCTCAACTACAAGGGCACAAAAATTTACGCATCAAAATCTAGTTGGTTTCGAGCGTCTGGATTTTTAGTCGAGGCGAAGAGGGATGACACTCCTGTTTCGAACATCGAAGCACTGCAACGACCTAAGCTGCGTAGCATAGATGCTCCAGAAGATGTCCGGCCTCTCCTTCGCAGGCACTGGTCAGCTCAACGATTGTCATAACCTGTGCACACATACGAGGAGACCACATGGCTATCAATGCAGAACTCAAAGCTGAAATCTTGCGCCGCCTGTATCACTCGCATCCAGCAGGCCTGGGTAGTGAAATTCTCGATAACCATCACGGTGAAGATGCCGTTATGGACGTTCTTCAGGACCTGCAAGAGCATGGGCTGATTCATAAGGGCAACGTCCACGTCGACGCTCAAGGCGATCGCTCTTTGGTGCTACCGATAAAGCTCACCTCTGCTGGAGCAGATGCCGCTAAGGACGCTGAATGACATTAGGAGGCCCAGTATTAACGCTGGGCCTTCCTATTTCTATTAGCTAGTCCAAAGCAGCGGCTGGCCCGGAAGCAGGTTGGATTACGCTTTTGGCAGTGATCGAAGGAGCGCATCTCGAACAGGGCGCTCAAGATCGAATAAGCCGCCACAGGCGATAACGAGAACAGCTGCGCAGGTAATGCCGAGCTCTACTGAGCTGGATGTCTCTATACGTCGTTACCAGTGAGCAGGCGGGGTGGAAGACTCAGTAAGGTAGGTATGCCTATAACCAGCAATACTCTTGCAGCAACCCGGTCGAAAGCTACCAGGAACCCTACCCCAGCGAATCGCCAGCTGATTTTGATTTAGCTCCAGAAACGAAAAAGGCCCAAGCCACTAAGTGCTTGAGCCTCATCGTTAATTTGGTCGGGACGGAGTGATTCGAACACTCGACCCCTTGCACCCCATGCAAGTGCGCTACCAGGCTGCGCTACGCCCCGACTATGTTCCTCTAGGGAACGGCGTGCATCTTACTGCAACGCTTTGATTAATGGAAGCTTTTTTTCACTTCTTCAGTACGACGAGGACTTCTTCGAGTTCGCTGATCATCTGGCGGATGAGCTGGTGGTACTGCGAACCCTCGTCACGGGTCTCGTCGCCCTGGGTGAGGCGCTGGCGCGCCCCCCCGATGGTGAAGCCTTCGTTGTACAGTAGGGAGCGGATCTGGCGGATCATCAGCACGTCGTGGCGCTGGTAGTAGCGCCGGTTGCCGCGGCGCTTCACCGGGTTCAGCTGGGGAAATTCCTGCTCCCAGTAGCGCAGCACGTGCGGTTTGACCAAGCAGAGGTCGCTCACCTCACCGATGGTGAAGTAGCGCTTGCCCGGTATGACCGGCAGTTCGTCGTTATGACTTGGTTCCAGCATAGGCCTCGACCCTGGCTTTCAGTTTCTGCCCGGGGCGGAAGGTCACCACACGGCGTGCCGTGATGGGTATCTCCTCCCCTGTCTTGGGATTGCGTCCGGGGCGCTGGCGCTTGTCGCGCAGGTCGAAGTTGCCGAAACCGGACAACTTGACCTGCTCGTTGCTTTCGAGCGCATGACGAATTTCTTCGAAGAACAGCTCGACCAATTCCTTGGCTTCACGTTTGTTCAGACCGAGTTCTTCAAACAGACGTTCGGCCATCTCAGCTTTCGTCAGGGCCCCCATGCGCTATTTCCTTAAGGTGGCGTTGAACCTTCTTTCCAGAGAAACGAGGATTTTCTGCGTCGTTTCGTTGACTTCTTCATCGGTTAATGTGCGCGATGGATGTTGCAAGGTCAAGCCGATGGCGACGCTTTTTCTATGTGGATCAATACCTTTGCCTTGGTAGACGTCGAACAGACGCAGCTCCTTGAGGCCTTCTCCGGCGTTTTCGCGGATGTCGGCCAGGAGGTCGCCCGCGGCTACCGTTTCGTCCACCACCAGCGCCAGGTCACGCCGCACTTCGGGGAAGCGCGACAGCTCGCCAAAGCGCGGCAGGCTGCCAGTGGTCAGTGCATCAAGCGCCAGCTCGAAGAGGAACACCGGACGATCCACGTCCAGTTCGCGCGCCACTTCCGGATGCAGGGCGCCCAGGTAGCCGACCGGCTGCCCTGCCCTTTCGATCAGCGCGGTCTGCCCCGGGTGCAACGCCGGATGCTCGCCTGCGACGAAGCGGAAGTCAGAACCCGCACCAGACTGGGCCAGCAGCGCCTCGACATCGGCCTTGACGTCGAAGAAGTCCACCGCCTCGCGACCGGACGACCAGTTCTCCGGCAAACGCGAACCGCAGACCGCACCGGCCAGGACGTTTTCCTGCACCAGGCCTTCCAGCTGACCAACGAATCTCAGACCCGACTCGAACAGCCGGACGCGGTCCTGCTGACGGTTGAGGTTGTACTGCACGGCCTTGACCAGACCCGGCCACAGCGACGAACGCATGGCGGCCATGTCGGTGGAGATGGGGTTGGCCAACATCACCGGCTGGGCCTCGGGGGCGAACAGAAGGAACGTCTTTTCGTCGATGAAGCTGTAGGTGATGGCTTCCTGGTAACCGCGAGCCACCAGCAGGCGACGCAGCTGGCTCAGCTCGCCCTTGCTCTCGGGCAGGGGCTGCGGCGCCAGGCGCGCCTGCGGGAAGCGGATCGGCAGCTGGTTGTAGCCATAGAGACGCGCCAGCTCTTCGATCAGATCCACTTCGATACTGATGTCGAAACGGTGGCTGGGCACACCTACCTGCCAGCGACCGGCTTCCAGGCGGGCCACGGCCAGACCCAGACCACTGAGCAGACGCTCGACCTGGGCGTCATCCAGGGTCAGACCCAGGACGCGCTCGATGCGCTCGGCGCGCAGCAGGATCGGCTCAACCTGCGGCAGGTGCTCGGCGCTGACCGCCTCGATCACCGGGCCCGGCTCGCCGCCGACGATGTCCAGCAGCAAGCGGGTCGCGCGCTCCATGGCCTTGCGCGCCAGCTCGAAGTCCACGCCCCGCTCGAAGCGGTGGGAGGAATCGGTGTGCAAGCCGTAGGAACGGGCCTTGCCGGCCACGGCGATGGTGTCAAAGAAGGCGCTTTCCAGGAACAGATCACGAGTACCGGCAGCAACACCGCTGTGCTCGCCCCCCATGACGCCGGCGATGGCCAGGGCGCGTTCGTGGTCGGCGATCACCAGGGTGTCGTTGCGCAGTTCGATGTCCTGGCCATCCAGCAGCACCAGGCGTTCGCCGGCATGAGCCAGGCGCACGCGGATGCCGCCCTTGATCTGGTCCAGATCGAAGGCATGCATGGGCTGACCCAGTTCGAGCATCACGTAGTTGGTGACGTCGACGGCGGCGTCGATGCTGCGCACGCCACTGCGGCGCAGACGCTCGACCATCCAGTCCGGCGTGGGACGGGACAGGTCGACGTTCTTGACCACGCGACCCAGGTAGCGCGGGCAGGCCTGGGGCGTCAGCACCTCGACCGGACGGGTCTCCTGGTGCGTAGCCGCTACGGCCTCGACTTGCAGCGGCTCGACGTGAGCGTTATAGAGAGCGCCCACTTCCCGTGCCAGACCGGCGATTGACAGGCAGTCACCGCGGTTCGGGGTCAGGTCGACGTCGATGATGGCGTCGTCCAGCTGCAGGTAGCTGCGGATATTCTCGCCCACCGGCGCGCCGGCCGGCAGCTCCAACAGCCCGCTGTTGTCGTCGCTGATCTGCAATTCGCTGGCCGAGCAGAGCATGCCGTGGGATTCCACGCCGCGCAGCTTGGCTTTCTTGATGGTGAAGTCACCGGGCAGCGTGGCGCCGACGGTGGCGAAAGGCACCTTGAGGCCTGCGCGCACATTGGGCGCACCACAGACCACCTGGAAGGATTCCTGACCGTTGCTGACCTGGCAGACGTTGAGCTTGTCGGCATCGGGATGGCGCTCGACGGAAACCACCTCGCCGACGATGACGCCCTGGAAGCGACCGGCCGCCGCTTCGACGCCGTCCACTTCCAGGCCGGCCATGGACAGCCGGGCAACCAGATCCTCGTGCGTAGCCGCAGGGTTCACCCAGCTACGCAGCCATTGTTCACTGAATTTCATAGGACTCCCGTCTGGCAGCTAGCGGAATTGCGCCAGGAAGCGCAGATCGTTGTCGAAGAAGAGGCGCAGGTCGTTGACCCCGTAGCGCAGCATGGCCAGGCGCTCGGCGCCCATGCCAAAGGCGAAGCCCTGGTACTTCTCCGGATCGATACCGGCCATGCGCAGGACATTGGGGTGGACCATGCCGCAGCCCAGCACCTCGAGCCAGCGCGAAGCCGGTTCGCCATCGCGGCTCGGGCGGCGAATGTCGACCTCGGCAGACGGCTCGGTGAAGGGGAAGTAGGAGGGACGGAAGCGGACTTCCAGCTCTTCCTCGAAGAATTCGCGCAGGAAGGTCACCAGGGTGCTCTTGAGGTCGGCGAAGCTGACCTCTTCATCGATCACCAGGCCTTCGACCTGATGGAACATCGGCGAGTGGGTCTGATCGCTATCGCAACGGTACACGCGACCTGGGCAGATGATGCGAATCGGCGGCTGCTGGCTCTCCATGGTGCGGATCTGCACCGGCGAGGTGTGGGTGCGCAGCAGCATGTTGGCGTTGAAGTAGAAGGTATCGTGCATCGCCCGCGCCGGGTGGTGGCCAGGGATGTTGAGCGCCTCGAAGTTATGGTAGTCGTCTTCGATCTCGGGACCGGTGGCAACGCCATAGCCGATGTTGGCGAACAGGCGCTCGATACGTTCCAGGGTACGGGTGACCGGATGCAGGCCGCCAGAGGCCTGACCACGACCGGGCAGGGTCACGTCGATGCGTTCCGCAGCGAGGCGAGCGGCCAGGGCGGCCTGCTCCAGCGTCGCCTTGCGGCTGTTGATTGCGTCCTGGACACGTTCCTTGGCGGCGTTGATCAGGGCGCCAGCCTGGGGACGCTCCTCCGCCGTGAGGTGGCCCAGGGTCTTCATGATCTGGGTCAGTTCACCCTTCTTGCCCAGGTAGTTGACCCGGAGCTGTTCCAGGGCATTGGTGTCTTCGGTGAGCCGCACGGCCTCCAGGGCTTGGGAGACCAGCGCATCCAGGTTTTCCATCTAGGGACTCCAGATACAAAATAGGGGAAGAGCTATGAGGCTCTTCCCCTATTGATAACGTTGCTTCGCGCCAGAGGCGCGAGATTGCCGGGGGGCTTAAGCCAGCGAAGCTTTAGCTTTCTCGACAATCGCAGCAAACGCCGCTTTTTCGTTCACGGCCAGATCGGCCAGTACCTTACGGTCGATCTCGATGGCCGCTTTCTTCAGGCCGGCGATCAGACGGCTGTAGGACAGACCGTTGATACGAGCACCAGCGTTGATACGAGCGATCCACAGAGCGCGGAACTGACGCTTCTTCTGACGGCGGTCACGGTAGGCGTATTGGCCTGCCTTGATTACCGCTTGCTTAGCGACGCGGAAGACGCGCGAACGGGCACCGTAGTAGCCTTTTGCGAGCTTCAGGATTTTCTTGTGACGGCGACGAGCGATAACGCCACGCTTAACACGAGCCATGAGTAACTTCCTCTAAATTCTTGACCAGGATTAACGAAGGCGCAGCATGCGCTCGACCTTTTGGACGTCGGATGCATGCATCAGCGACGTACCGCGCAGCTGACGCTTACGCTTGGTGGTCATCTTGGTCAGGATGTGGCTCTTGAAGGCGTGCTTGTGCTTGATGCCGCCAGCAGTCTTCTTGAAGCGCTTCGCAGCGCCGCTTTTGGTTTTCATCTTTGGCATGTTCGGATACTCCGCATTGAGTGATTACGCATAACCGCAAGGCCTGCCAGTGCCCTGGTGGTTACTTTTTCTTCTTGGGGGCGATGACCATGATGAGTTGGCGTCCTTCCATCTTAGGATGCTGCTCAACGGTGCCGTGTTCGACGAGGTCAGCTTCGACCCGCTTCAACAGCTCCATGCCCAGCTCCTGGTGGGCCATCTCCCGGCCGCGAAATCTCAACGAGATCTTGGCCTTGTCCCCCTCGGTTAGGAAACGTACCAGGTTGCGTAGTTTTACCTGGTAATCCCCTTCTTCCGTCCCTGGACGAAACTTGATTTCTTTGACCTGAGCCTGCTTCTGGTTCTTCTTCGCCGCCGCGACTTGCTTCTTCTTCTCGAAGACGTGCTTGCCGTAGTCCATGATCCGGCAAACCGGAGGGAGGGCGTCGGCGGTGATTTCCACCAGATCCAGCTTGGCTTCTTCGGCAGCCTGCAGGGCCTCCTGAATGGAGACGATGCCTACTTGCTGTCCATCGGCGCCAATAAGGCGAACTTCCCGGGCGGTGATATTTTCGTTGATCGGTGCCCGGGGGGCTGCTCGCTTGTCTTGTCTCATGTCACGCTGCTTGATAGTGATTACTCCGAATCTTGCCGGCCACGCCGGGAAACCGCTTGCGTGAGCAGCTCGCGGAAACGCTCAACGGGCATGGAGCCCAGGTCGACGCCTTCGCGGGTACGCACGGCAACGGATCGTGTCTCAACCTCCCGGTCTCCAATGACGAGGAGATAGGGAACCTTGAGCAAAGTATGCTCGCGGATTTTAAAGCCGATCTTCTCGTTTCTCAAGTCGGCTTTGGCCCGGAAGCCCTCAGCGTTCAATTCGCCGACGACCTGCTGGGCAAAATCCGCCTGTTTGTCGGTGATATTGAGCACCACCGCCTGGGTCGGGGCGAGCCACGCCGGGAACAGACCGGCATAGTGCTCGATGAGCATGCCGATGAAACGCTCGAAGGAACCGAGGATGGCGCGGTGCAGCATCACTGGACGCTGACGGCTGTTGTCCTCGGAGATGTAGCTGGCATCGAGACGCTCCGGGAGGTTCGGATCGTATTGCAGGGTACCACACTGCCATTGACGACCCAGGCAGTCCTTGAGGGTGAATTCGATCTTCGGCCCGTAGAAGGCGCCCTCGCCCGGCTGGTATTCCCAGTCCAGACCCGAGGCATCCAGCGCATCGGCCAGGGCCTTCTCGGCGCGATCCCACAGCTCTTCGGAACCGACGCGCTTGGCCGGCCGGGTGGAGAGCTTCATGATCACGTCGGTGAAACCGAAGTCGGCATAGACCTGCAGGGTCAGCTTGATGAAGTTGTCGGCTTCCTGCTTGACCTGTTCCTCGGTACAGAAGATGTGGGCGTCATCCTGGGTGAAGCCGCGCACGCGCATGATGCCGTGCAAGGCACCGGACGGCTCATTGCGGTGGCAGGCACCGAACTCGGCCAGGCGCAGCGGCAAGTCGCGGTAGGACTTCAGCCCTTGATTGAACACCTGCACGTGGCAGGGGCAATTCATCGGCTTGATCGCAAAGTCACGACTTTCCGAGGCAGTGGTGAACATGCCTTCGGCGTAGTTGGACCAGTGACCCGAGCGCTCCCAGAGGATGCGATCAACCACCTGGGGCGTCTTGATCTCCTGGTAGCCGTGCTCGCGCTGAACCTTGCGCATGTACTGCTCGAGTACCTGGTAGACGGTCCAGCCATTGGCGTGCCAGAACACCATGCCGGGTGCTTCTTCCTGCAGGTGGAAGAGGTCGAGTTGCTTGCCGATGCGGCGATGGTCGCGCTTCTCGGCTTCCTCGATACGCTGGATATAGGCCGCCAGCTGCTTCTTGTCCGCCCAGGCGGTGCCATAGATACGTTGCAGCTGCTCGTTCTTGGCATCGCCACGCCAGTAGGCACCGGACAGCTTGGTCAGCTTGAAGGCCTTGAGGAAGCGGGTGTTGGGCACGTGCGGGCCACGGCACATGTCGACGTATTCCTCGTGGTAGTACAGGCCCATGGCCTGCTCCTCGGGCATGTCGTCGATCAGGCGCAGCTTGTACTCCTCACCCCGGGCCTTGAACACCTCGATGACCTCGGCGCGCGGCGTCATCTTCTTGATGACGTCGTAGTCCTTGTCGATCAGCTCGCGCATCCGCGTCTCGATGGCCGACAGGTCGTCGAGGGTGAAGGGACGCTCGAAGGCGATGTCGTAGTAGAAGCCTTCGTCGATCACCGGGCCAATGACCATCCTGGCGGTCGGGAACAGCTGCTTGACCGCATGCCCCACCAGGTGGGCACAGGAATGGCGGATGATCTCCAGGCCGTCCTCGTCCTTGGCGGTGATGATCTGCAGGTTGGCATCCTGCTCGATGAGATCGCTGGCATCGCGCAGCTGACCGTCGACGCGACCGGCGATAGTGGCCTTGGCAAGACCGGCACCAATGGACTGGGCGACTTCGGCTACGGTGACGGGCTTGTCGAATGGACGTTGGCTACCGTCGGGGAGAGTAATGACAGGCATGGCGCCTCCTCAACTCAGTGGTGACCCATACCAAGGGCCACATGGTGGGATTGGCCAGTAAGCAGCCGCACCGCTGGAAATCCCGCCGCACAGTGGCAGGGCCGCAAGGCATTCCGGGCGACGCGAAAGGATCACTGGAAAGTTTGGGACGGAAATCCTTTCAGAAACTGAGACCTGGCGCAACCTCGCCAGGGACTGTCGTCTGCTTAACGGGCCGCGTCGGGGTACTTCTTGAGGAACTGCTTCTGCATTTCCTGGCAGTTTTCCATCAGCGCCTGACGATCGGCCGGCGAGGTTTCCGGCGCATTGGCCCGCGCCAGGCACTGGTCGATGGCCTGCTGCTCGTTGGCGCGGCTGACCGGCGTCGCATTGTGGCGATAGACGTAGATGATGGAGCCGAAGACCACGACCGCGAACAGGATCGACAGCAAGATCAACCCGAGACAGCCACCCTTGCCGATCTGCCGCCCTTCACCACCTTGAGTCATCACCTGCTCCTCGCTGCACCGGCCCCCTTCTCGCCTCTGGCGAATCGTCTGGCGGCCCAAGAAAAATCGTCAGCCAGTCTACGTTAAAAGCCGGACCGTCACGACCGAGGCAAGAGGTCACAGCTTGACCAGGACACCACCGGTCAGGCGCTCTATAAAAGAGCCACTTGAAGACCGAAATTTCCTACGCTCCGAATGAAGGTCCTTCTTCCATCAAACATGGCCTTGATTGAGCGCGCGCAAAAAAGTACTCACGCCCGCTCAAATAGTTGAAAGCCCTGCAGTACGACGTTGTTCAGCCCTCATTCAAGAAGCACGCCGCCGCTATTAATCCAATGTTAAGCGATTCGGCGGAATATCGATTCCAGGCACTACAGAACTTGGTTCTGGTACCTGAGCGATAGCCTTACTTCAATTGCATATCCGCTGGAGGCAGCAAATGAACGTCAAGAATAAACTGGCAAAAAGCATGCTGGTCGTCGCCATCGTAGCCGCCTGCTCGTCTGCGGCCTTCGCGGCCACTCAAGCGCCCTCGCCGAGCGAATTGGGCAGCTTTCAGGCCCTGTCCACCCAGGGCCAAAGAGCCTTCACCGACATCTCCGCTGCGCGCGTGGAACTGTTCCAAGGTCACACCACGAAAGCCGTGGGCCATGTCAAGGATGCCCAGCAGGCACTCAAACTTGCGCAGTCGGATAATACTGCACTCAAAAGAGCCGCAAGTGACTTGAAGGTCAAGGACAATCAGGGCAAAGCCGATACCAGCACCACCGTAACGTCCTGGCTGCCGATATGGGGTGATACCGTGGTGCAAGACAGTTATATGGCCAACCCACAGAAAATGAAGGCAGTCGCCGACGCCAATAGCAAACTCAAACACGGGGACGCCAAGGGCGCTGCGGAAACCCTGCGACTGGCCGGCGTGGATATCGACACCACCATCGCCTTGGCACCACTCAAGCAAACCATCACCGACGTCGATCAGGCGGCCAAGCAGCTGGCCAGTGACAAGTTCTATGAAGCCAACCTGACGCTCAAGCAAGCTCAGGATGAGGTGCGCTACGCGTCGACGGCCATGGACTTCACGGCGAACAAGCACGGACTGCAACCGGCCGGCTCCTTCACCGAGACCGTCACCCCAAGCAGCTGATGGCCCGACCTGGGCAAACAGGGCGATCGCAAGGTCGCCCCGTTAAACGACCCGATGCCCAGCAAGTCCGCATCGATCACAGCGTGCAGCATGGGCAAACACAAAAAGGGCGACCTCTGGGATCGCCCTTTTCCATTCACCATCGATGCGGATTTTTTTGCCAGGCCTGACTGCACCCAACCATACCCCTTCTGCAAAAACCGCCTCAGAGAGCCCTGTCCTCAGCCGCCGACGCCCAAAACCTGACAGTGCCCAGACATAGGCCGTCGCTGCAGGAGAAGCCGTCGGTTTGCTACTGCACCTGAGCCTGTCGCCATACTGAAGCTCCGCTCCGCCCACAGATTCGCACAGGCCTTCACCTCCCCTCCCCCTAGGCAGAGCTACCAGGTCCTGCCTATGCCTCGACGCCAGCGCGCTCGAATCAGGCATGGCCGTCCAGCTCTGCGCATAGAGCCACAACATGCACGATTGTGCGCATTCTTGCTTAATGATGCATGATCAGCTAACACTGGTATGAAGTGTTATCACCTCTACTGCCACCTTTTTCCGGAGTCTCTCCAATGCAACACGTGCAACTCGCCGCCCAACAGCCTTCGGGAGCGATCGAGCAATGGGCGACCCGAGCGGGCTTCCTCATTGCGGGTTCTGCCATGGCCGCGTGGGCACCCTTGGTGCCCGTTGCCAAGGCAAGGATCGGCGCCGATGACTCAACGCTTGGCCTTCTGCTGCTTTGCCTGGGCCTGGGCTCCATTGTCGCGATGCCTATCGTCGGCATCCTCGCCAGCCGCTTTGGGTGCCGCGCGGTGATCGCGACCAGCTCGGTGGCACTCGCCCTGGTGCTGCCCCTGCTTGCCATCGCCGATTCGATTTTCGGCATGGCGATAGCCCTGGCCTTGTTCGGGGCAAGCGTTGGCGCCCTGGACGTCGCCATCAACATTCAGGCCGTGATGGTCGAAAAGGACAGCGGTCGCAACATGATGTCCGGCTTCCACGGCCTGTTCAGTGTCGGCGGGATTGTCGGCGCCGGCGGCATGAGCGTTCTGCTGGGGGCTGGAACGCAACCGCTGGTTGCGACCCTGGTGTTCAGCGCGCTGCTGATCGTTCTACTCGCGGCTTCAATCAAGGGTCTGCTGCCCTACGGCAATCATGACGCCGGGCATACCCCGCTGTTTACGCTGCCGCGCGGGATCGTCGCCTTCATCGGCTTGCTCTGTTTTCTGATTTTTCTCGGCGAAGGCGCGATCCTGGACTGGAGCGCCCTGTTCCTGATCGATGCGCATGACGTCGACCCGGCACAGGCCGGCTTCGGTTACACGGTATTCGCGCTGGCGATGACCATTGGCCGCCTGACCGGCGACTGGATCGTGAAGACGCTGGGCGGCCTGAAAGTGGTCGTAGGCGGCGGTCTACTCGCCGCGGCAGGCTTCCTGATGGCGGTCCTGGCACCCACCCAGCCCTTTGCCTTCGCCGGCTTTCTACTGGTTGGCCTTGGGGCTTCCAACATCGTCCCCGTGCTTTTCAGTGCCGCCGGAAGGCAGACCCGGATGCCCGCAAGCCACGCCATTGCAGCGATCACCACCATCGGCTACGCCGGTATTCTCATCGGTCCGGCCACGATCGGCTTCATCGCGCAGCACTGGAGCCTGAGTGCAGCGCTGCTGCTGGTGGGCGGCGGGATGGCGTTCGTTGCCCTCACGTGGCCAATGACCGCCCGGCAGCAAGACGCCTAGCGCTTCGCCTGCCTGGGGGGGCAAAGACCCTGGCCCAGCAGCACGCCGCTGGAATGACTCAGGTCATGAAGAATCGCCAGCGGCTTGCCGCGAAGGCCTGGCGGCCACTCTCGGATAGCGGGCGACGGCGGAATGGCCGAGCCGCGCTATTGGCCTGGCGCCGGTCACTGCCCCACCGTCCCCGTGGCCCGGGCAACAGGCGCCTGGCTCATGACCCTTCTCCGGCGGAACACGCCGATCACTCAGGCGCCATGCCGATCCGGATGTGATTCGCCAGAATCAGGGCGGATACGGCGAACTGGTCATCGAGCCCCAGTCACCAGGACGGATCTGAAGCGCTGACCGCTGGCGCTTTCCCCAACCCATACCCAAACGAAAAAAGGCGACCCTTTCGGATCGCCTTTTTTCTTACCCGCCAGCAGTGCGGGTTTTGTTTGGTAGGCACGATTGGATTCGAACCAACGACCCCCACCATGTCAAGGTGGTGCTCTAACCAACTGAGCTACGTGCCTGCTGTGGGTGCGCATTCTACAGCGCGGGAGATGAGCGTCAAGCCCTTTTTCCCGCTAAACACCTGAAAACGTGAAATATTTTTTTAGACCTAGGCAAGACGCCGTGCCGGACGCCGCGGATAGAGCAGGATCGAAAGCCAAAGCGCCAGGGTTTCCACCGTCACGGCCAGCACCAGGCCCAGCCCTACCCCCCAGCCGATGGCCTCAGGCGTGAGCACTACCTGATAACGGTACTGCCGCAGGGTTTCGTCACGCAGCTCCGGATTGGGTCGAACCAGGATATGCCAGGCTCGCTGATACCAGGGGCCTTGCAGCGCCTGCCATTCTTCGTTGAAGAGCGCATTGCGCCGCATCAGGACGGCGAGGCTGTCGGCATCGCTGCGAAAAACCGGATCCTCACTGGCCTGATAGTGGGCCAGCAGGCCGTCGAGACTGCCCTCGAAATATTGCTGCGCGGTCCGCCGGAAGCCGCCCAGGGCCTGATCGGACTCCAGGCGATGGGCGTCCACGCGCTGCTCGTAATCAAGCATGAAGCCGGGAATCTGCACCCCCACCAGCAAGGCCAGGGTGAACAACAGCAGACGAATATAACTACGCAGCATCGCGGGGAGGCTTCCTGTTCAAACGCGGCCTTGGGTGACGATCTCGCCATTCCACCAGAGATGCCACTCCCCTGGTTGGTGCAGGGTCCAGACCTCATCGCAGGTCAGGGGTTCGGTGGCCATGATGGTGACGACATCATCCGGCGTGGTTTCGGCCTTGAAGTCGATGTGGACTTCCGCATCACGCAACTGGGCCGGACCGAAGGGGGCGCGGCGGGTGATATGGGCCAGCTTGGTGGTGCAGAAGCTGAACAGCCAGTCGCCGTCGCTGAGCAGACAGTTGAAGACACCCTTCTTGCGAAAGCCGTCGCAGGCATTCACCAGCTGCGGCAGCAGCATCTCGACCGGCACCGGTTCGGGAAAGCGCTCGCGGACCTGATCCAGCAGGCTGCAAAAGGCCGCTTCACTGTCGGTATCGCCCACCGGGCGATAGAAGCGCGGCTCGGGATGGAAATCCTGCAGCTGGCCATTGTGGGCGAAGCTCCAGTAGCGCCCGCCCAGTTCGCGCACGAAGGGGTGGGTATTGGCCAGATTGACCGCGCCCACGTTGGCGTGACGGATATGGCCGATCACCGTATGGCTCTTGATCGGATAGCCCTGGACCAGCTTGGCCACCTCGGAATCGGCGCCCGGCAGCGCATCCTTGAACAGGTGCAGGCCCCTCCCCTCGTAGAAGGCGACGCCCCAGCCGTCCCGGTGCGGGCCGGTACGGCCGCCACGCTGCATCAGACCCTGGAGACTGAAGACCAGATCCGTGGGCACGTTGGCACTCATGCCCAGCAATTCGCACATGTCCGTCCCTCCGGGTGGCTGCCTGATTCAACGGCGACTGCAGCCGCTGCCCTTCGCGGTCATGCTGCAGGGGTGACGCCGAGTGCGCAAGCCTGGATTACAGACGCGGTTCCACGCGCTCGCTGCGGCCTCGGGGTTCGCGGCGCTCAGCAGGCGCTGCCGGGTCGCGCAGGGCCGCCGGCGATTCGGGCTGAGGACCATCCGCCGGCGCTTCCGCAGCGACCGGGGCGGAGCGCGGATGCGAGCGGCGGTAGAGCCAGCGGCACAGGACGAAGATCAGGTAGAGCACCACACCGATGGTGCCCGCGGCGGCCAGGTTGGCGACCGCCGACCAGGCGCTGTTGCCGACCTTGAACACCAGATCCAGCACCGTCACCGCGATTGCTGGCGCGTAGAGACCATGCTCGGCATCCACCATCGCGGGCGTCACCAGCAGCACGGCCACCACCAGGCGCAGGGGTTCACGCAGCCAGCGCCAGAGCCAGCCGGTGGCCTTGAAAGACACCACCAACAACAGCAGCGCGGCGATGGCGTAGACGGCCCAGGCGATCAGGTACTCTTGCTCGGTCATTGCGATCCATGGCGATAGCGGAAAGGAGAAGCCTATGATAGCGGTTTTGCCCCGCCCGCGTGTCTTTGCGCGGCGCCCAAGGAGCTCGCATGACCCAAGCCCCCACCGCCCGCCGCGCCCCTGGCGACGACCCCTACGTCTGGCTGGAAAGCCGTGACGCCCCCGAGGTGCTGGCTCACCTGGAGGCCGAGAACGCCTACCTGGAAGCCCAGCTGGCACCCGAGGCCGCCCTGCGCGAGCAGCTGTTCGAGGAGATCCGCGCGCGCATTCGCGAGACGGATCTGTCCCTACCCGTCCCCCGCGGCGACTATCTCTACTATCAGCGTACCCAGGCCGGTGACGAATACGGTCGCAACTATCGCTGCCGCCGCCCGGCCGATGGCGACCTGACGCCTGATCCCGCGACCGAGGAATTGCTGTTCGACGGCAATGCCATCGCCGACGGCGGCTTTCTCTCCGTCGGCCGCTTCACCATCAGCCCGGACCAGACCCGACTCGCCTACAGTCTGGACCAGGTCGGCGATGAGACCTATCGACTCTATGTGAAGGAGCTGGCCACCGGCGCGGTGACCGAACTGCCCTTCGAGGAATGCGATGGCAGCCTGACCTGGGCCAATGACAGCCGCACCCTGTTCTTTGGCGAGCGCGATGAATCCCGTCGCCCCCACAAGCTCTATCGCTACCACCTGGGCGATGCCGAACCGCAACTGGTCTTCCACGAGACCGACGGCCGCTTCTTCCTGGGATGCTATCGCTCGAGCTCGGAACGCAAGCTGTTGCTGCTGTCCCACAGCAAGACCACCAGCGAGGCCTGGGTACTGGACGCGGATCGGCCGGATGAAGTCTTCGTCTGCCTGGCACCGCGCGAAGAAGGCCATGAGTATTTCCCTGATCATGGCGTCGACGGCTGGTATGTGCGCAGCAACCAGGACGGCATCAACTTCGCGCTCTATCAGGCCGCCGAAGAGAGCCCGACGCGGTCGCATTGGCAACTGCTCGTGCCCCACGACCCTGAGGTGATGCTGGAGGATGCCAGCCTCGGCGCCCAGGCGCTGGTGCTGAGCCTGCGTACGGCAGGATTGCCGATTCTGGAAGTTCGTCCCTACGGCCAGGCGCCCTATCGGGTCGACCTGCCGGACGAGGTCTACAGCCTCGGTGCCATGGACGTGCTGGAATTCAACAGCCCGGTCATGCGCCTGCGCTACGAGGCGCTCAATCGCCCGGCGGAAGTCCGCGAGCTGGATCTCGCCAGCGGCGCCCAGCGGGTACTCAAGCAGGTCCCGGTGGAAGGCCCCTTCGACGCCGATGCCTATGAAAGCCGCCGCCTTTGGGCCACCGCCGCCGATGGCACGCGCATCCCCATCAGCCTGGTTGGTCGTCGCGATCTGCCACAGAGCGCCCCGTTGTACCTCTATGGCTATGGCGCCTATGGCCACAGCCTCGACCCCTGGTTCTCCCACGCGCGCCTAAGTCTGCTGGATCGCGGCGTGCGCTTCGCCATCGCCCATGTCCGCGGTGGTGGCGAGCTGGGCGAGGCCTGGTATCGCAGCGGCAAGCTGGAACACAAGCAGAACACCTTCGACGATTTCATCGCCTGCACCGAGCATCTGCTCGATCAGGGCCTGACGACGCCGCAACAGGTGGTCATCAGCGGCGGCAGCGCGGGCGGCCTGCTGATCGGCGCGGTGCTCAACCAGCGTCCCGAGCTCTACGCTGGCGCCATCGCCGAGGTGCCCTTCGTCGATGTACTCAACACCATGCTCAAGCCGGATCTACCGCTGACCGTGACCGAATACGACGAATGGGGCGATCCGAACGAACCGGAGGTGCGCGACCGCATCGCCAGCTATGCCCCCTATGAAAACGTGAAGGCCCAGGCCTATCCAGCCATTCTGGCGGTGGCGGGTTATCACGACACCCGGGTGCAATATTGGGAAGCCGCCAAGTGGGTAGCGCGGCTGCGCGAACTGCGCACCAACCAGGCGCCGCTACTGCTGCTCAAGACCGAATTCGGCGCCGGCCACGGGGGCATGAGTGGCCGTTACCAGGCCTTGCGCGACGTGGCCCTGGAATACGCCTTCGTCTTCCGGGTACTGGGCCTGACCGGCTAGGGAACGGCGGGGGCTCTGGGCAGGTCTTTTCCACAGCTAAAGGAGAATCTGCCATGCACCTAGATGCCCCCACTCCCCCTCTCGCTCCTCCGCCTCGCGACGCCGCCGCCATAAAAGGCGTGGAACGCCTGGCCTCCGTGGCCGGCGGTGGCCTGCTGCTCAGCCGCGGCCTGGCGCGTGGCGGCCTGCTTGGCTTGCTCACGGGCGCCACCGGTGCCTGGCTGCTGAATCGTGGCCTGCGTGGCCATTGCTCGATTCGGCGCACCCTAACCAAGGTTCGTTTCGAACGTGACGTTCGTCGCTCGCTGGCATGGCGTTCGGCTGCCTCCCAGACTCGGCGGGTGGTGATCGCCCGGCCGCGCGATGAGCTCTATCAGTTCTGGCGCGACTTCTCCAACCTGCCGATCTTCATGCGTCATATCGAGCGCGTGGACGTGCTCAACGACCGTTATTCGCACTGGGTGGTCAAGGCACCCATGGGCCGCTTCGAGTGGGACGCCGAAGTCACCGACGACGTCCCGGGCCGGCTGATCGGCTGGCGCTCCTGCGGATATGCCGGTCTGAACAACCTGGGTTGGGTCAGCTTCGAAGATGTACCGGGCGGCACCGAGGTGACGGCCGTCATGGCCTACGAACCGCCAGCCGGTCGCCTGGGCCACCTGTTCGCTCGCCTGCTGCGCCGCGACCCCGGTACCCGCATCGCTCAGGATCTGGCGGAGCTCAAGGTGCTACTGGAGCGGGCCCATGCGGTCGGCGACCGCTACGGGGCTATCGAGCGCACCTCGCACATGGAGTCGCCGCTGGGCTGACCTCCGGCTGTACCGCGGCGTCTCGTCCGGGACGCCGCTACCTTCCTTCAGGCCATTCAGCCCCGATTGGCTTATCTCGTAGCGACCCCTGAATCCGCTTTGCGACACCTCGGTGACAACCGGCGTGCGACCTCTTGCGACGCCTGGAAAAGCGATGTTAGCTTTCGAACAACGGAGCTTTTAATGACAGCTAGATAACATTGCGGATCCACACCTTGACCAAGCCGCTGTTCTTCCAGGCCCTCGAAGGCGCCTTCGCCGACCTTACGCCCACCGGCAAACGCGTCGCGGGCTACCTGTTGGCCAATCCGGAGAAACTCCCCTTCGAGACCGCCGACAGCATCGCCCAGCGCACCAACACCACCGGCATTTCCGTGGGCCGGCTGCTGCGCTCGTTGGGCTATCGCAACCTCGACGACGTCAAGCAGAGCCTGAGAGACGAAGGCCTGGAAGCCTGGCGCATCACCGATCGCTTCAGTGCCTTTCGCCAGCAGAGTGGACGCAGCGACGCCCTGGACCGCTCCCTGGCCGCCGAGCTCGCCGCCATCGAAGACGTCTACCAGTTGGCCCGCGGACCGGTGTTCGAACAGGTGGTCCGGCAGCTGACCGGCGCGGACGCGGTGTTCATCGCCGGTATCCAGACCACCCGCGGGGTACTCGGCAGTTTTCACAGCCTGCTGGAATACATCCGGCCCAAGGCCTTCTATGTCGATGGCCTGTCGGGCACCTACGCCGACATCTTCAACAGCGGCTTCGCCCAGCCCTACCTGGTGGTGGCCGACTTTCGCGCCTATTCCAGCGTGACCCGCAAGCTCTGCGAGAGCGCTCGCGATGCCAGGCTGCCCATGGCGCTGATCACCGACTACCACTGCCCCTGGGCGCGGGATTACCCCACCGACCTGCTGCAACTGCGCCTGGAAGTCGACCAGTTCTGGGACTCCCTGGCACCGCTGGCCTGCCTGCTGAACCTGCTGGTGTCGGCGGTGGCGGATCGCTCGGGCGATGCCCTGGAACAGCGTCTGGCCAGCAACCGCGCCCTGCAGCAGCGCTTCGGGCAATTCGAATGAGCCCTGGCCCTCTTCTTCACCCTAAGGAAGCATTCCGTACCGTGAACCATCCAGAACTCGTCGAGATCGACGCCGACCACTACGGCGTAGCCATCCATTTGGTCTATGCGACCGCCGACAACCTGGCCGGCAAGGTGCTCTACCAGGACGCCCACTGCCTGCTGCACCGGGATGCCGCCGGCCGCCTGCACCGCGCCAGCGCGCTGGCGCAACAGGCCGGTCTGCGTCTGCAGGTGCTGGATGCCTACCGCCCGCCCTATGCCCAGCAACTGCTGTGGCGGGTGCTGCCCGACGCCCAGTACGTGAGCGATCCGGCGCAGGGTTCCCACCACAGCCGCGGCGTGGCCGTGGACGTGACCCTGCTCGACGAGGCCGGTGAACCGCTGGACATGGGTACCGGCTTCGACGACATGCGCGAGCTGTCGCATCTGTTCAATCCGGCGCTGCCCGCCGCCGCCCAGCGCAACCGCCTGCTGCTGCTGGGCATCATGCAGAGCGCCGGCTTCACCTTCATCCCCAGCGAGTGGTGGCACTTCGAACTGCCCGACGCCCGTCGTTATGCGCTGATCGACTACCACCATCTCGGCCAGGAGGAGCTCGCCGCCCTGCTGAACTGATCCTGCCGGCGACCGGGTCATTCGAATCCGGCGCCGCGAGCCCTTCGCTCGACCGCCTTGCCCACTGCCGAAACACCCATAAACCCAAACAATCCGAGGTACCGGCATGTTCTCGTCTTCGCGCACCCACGTTTCATCGGCGTCCCGCGTGCTCGCCCTGGTTTCCCTGCTGGGCCTCGGCGCCTGGCAACCGGCCAGCGCCGCCACCGCGACCGACACCCTAGTCATCGGCAAGCCTGCGGATCTGCAGACCGTCGATCCGGGCGTGACCTTCGACAACAACGACTGGACCGTGACCTATCCGGCCTACCAGCGCCTGATGCGCTACAAGGTGGAAGACGGCAAGGGCAGCACCGATGTCGAGGGCGACCTGGCCAGCGGCTGGACCGTCTCCCCCGACAACCTGGTGTGGACCTTCACCCTGAAGCCCGGCAACAAGTTCGACGATAGCAGCGAGGTCACCGCCGAGGCGGTCAAGTTCTCCGTCGAGCGTCTGATGAAGCTCAAGCAGGGCCCGTCCAGCATCTTCCCGGCGGACATGACGGTGACCGTGGTGGATCCGCAGACGATCAGATTCACCCTGCAGAAGCCCTTCGCGCCCTTCCTCTTCGCCCTGGCCCACGATGGCGCCAGCGTGATCAACCCCAAGGTGGCCAGCACCCACGGCAAGGACGTGGACGCCTGGCTGGCCGGCCACACCGCCGGCTCCGGCGCCTATCGCCTGGCCGCCTGGCAGAAGGGCCAGTCGCTGACCCTGGAGCCCAACCCGCACTACGCCGGCCAGGCGCCCACGCTCAAGCAGGTGGTGATCCGCATCATCGCCGAGCCATCGGTACGGCGCCTGCAACTGGAACAGGGCGACCTGGACATCATCGAGGACCTGCCCGAAGACCAGGTCAAGGCCCTGGCGCAGAAGTCCGGCTTCGTCACCACCGCCTACCCCTCGCTGCGGGTGACCTACCTCTACCTCAACAACAGGCGCGCGCCCCTGAACGACGTCAACGCGCGCAAGGCGGTGGTCGACTCCCTCGACTACCAGGGCATCGTCGAAGGCATCGCCACGGGCAAGGCCAAGCTCATGAACGGCCCGATCCCGGACGGCATGTGGGGCCATGATCCAAGCCTGCCAATGCCCAGGCAGGACTTGGAAGCCGCCCAGGCCGCCCTGGGCAAGGCGCCCAAGGTCCGGGAGCTGCAATTTCTCTACTCGGACAAGGATCCGGCCTGGGAACCCATCGGCTTGACCCTGCAGGCGGGCCTGGGCACCCTGGGCGTCAACCTGAAGATGGAGAAGCTGGCCAACGCCACCTTCCGCGAACGCCTGGGCAAGGGCGACTTCGACGTCGCCATCGGCAACTGGAGTCCGGACTTCGCCGACCCCTACATGTTCATGAACTTCTGGTTCGACAGCACCAATGCGGGACTGGCGGGCAACCGTGCCTTCTACAGCAATCCCAAGGTGGACCAGTTGCTGCGCGACGCCGCCAGCGTCAGCGACGTGGCTCAGCGCAAGGCGCTGTACCAGGAAGCCCAGAAGATCGTGGTGGGCGACGCCGCCTACGCCTACCTCTACCAGAAGGCCTACACGGTGCCGATGCGCGCCGCGGTCAAGGGGTACGTGTTCAACCCCATGCTCGAACAGGTCTTCGATTTCGCTGCGATGTCCAAGTAAGGGCGACGGGTGCCGGCGCGCTCCGGCACCCGCCTCGCGAGGTATGCCATGGCCTTCTTCAATCTGCTGCGCAAGCAGCTGACCGATATCCTCATCGTGGTGATCGGGGTGTCCCTGATCACCTTCGTTATCTCCCACCTGATCCCCGGCGATCCGGCACGACTGATCGCCGGCGAGCGTGCCAGCGATGAAATCGTCGCCGGCATCCGTCAGCAGCTGGGCCTGGACCTGCCGCTCTACCAGCAATACTTCCGCTACATGGGGGACCTGCTGCAGGGCGACCTGGGCCAGTCGATCCGCACCCATCGCCCGGTGCTGGAAGACCTGCAGCTGTTCTTTCCCGCCACCCTGGAGCTGGCCCTGGCCGCGCTGTTGCTGTCGATCCTCATTGGCGTGCCCCTGGGCGTGCTCTCGGCGGTCTACAACAACCGCTGGATCGATCACATCAGCCGTACCCTGGCGGTGGCCGGCATCTCCACCCCGGCCTTCTGGCTGGGCCTGGGGCTGATCGTGCTGTTCTACGGGCACCTCGGCTGGCTGCCCGGCGGCGGGCGCCTGGACCAGGGGCTGACGCCACCGCCAGCGGTGACCGGCTTCTATCTGATCGATACCCTGCTGGCGGGCGATCTCACCGGCTTCGTCAGCGCGGCCAGGCACCTGTTACTGCCGGCGGTGACCCTGGCCTTCGTCAACCTGGGCGTCATCACCCGGCAGATCCGCGGCGCCATGCTCGAACAGCTGGGCGAGGACTATATCCGCACCGCCCGCGCCTATGGCCTGTCGCAGACCACCGTAGTGCTGCGCCATGCGCTGCCCAATGCGCTGATTCCCTCCATCACGGTGATCGGCCTGGCGCTGGGCGACCTGCTCTATGGCGCGGTGCTCACCGAGACCGTGTTCGCCTGGCCGGGCATGGGCGCCTATGTGGTCAAGTCGATCCAGGCGCTGGATTTCCCGGCGGTCATGGGCTTCGCCATCGTGGTGTCCTTCATCTACGTCCTGCTCAACCGCTTCATCGACCTGCTCTACCGGCTGGTCGATCCCCGCATCGGCAAGGTGAACTAGCATGACGACCCTGACCGCTGTGCGCCCCCCCTGGCGCGAGCAGACCGCCTGGCTGGCCTGGCGCATCCGCCGCAATCCGCTGATGCTCACGGGGCTGGTGATCACCCTGCTGGTGCTGCTGTGCATGGTCGCCGCGCCCTGGCTCGCGCCCTACCAGCCCAACGCGCTGAAACTCACCGCCCGCCTGCAGGCACCCAGCGCCCTGCACTGGTTCGGCACCGATGAGGTGGGTCGCGACCTGCTCAGCCGGGTGATCTACGGCAGCCGCCAGTCGGTGGGCGTCGGCCTGTTCGTGGCCTTTGCCGCCTGCGCCATCGGCGGCCTGCTCGGCTGCCTGTCGGGCATCGTCGGCGGCGCCTTCGATCGGCTGATGATGCGCCTGATGGACATCATCCTCTCGGTGCCTTCGCTGGTGCTGATCATGGCCCTGGCCGCCGCCCTCGGGCCGAGTCTGTTCAACGCCATGCTGGCCATCACCCTGGTGCGCATCCCCTTCTATGTGCGCCTGGCGCGCGGCCAGACCCTGAGCATCCGCCAGCTGGCCTATGTCCAGGCAGCACGCACCTTTGGCGCCGGCAAATGGCACCTGGTGCATTGGCACGTGGCCCGCAACGCCATGCCGCCGCTGCTGGTGCAATTCAGCCTGGACATCGGCAACGCCATCCTCATGGCCTCGGCGCTGGGCTTCATCGGTCTGGGCGCCCAGCCGCCCACCGCGGAATGGGGCGTGATGGTCGCCAGCGGCCGCAATTTCATCCTCGACCAGTGGTGGTACTCGACCTTCCCGGGTCTGGCGATCCTGGTCACCGCCATCGGTTTCAACCTGCTGGGCGATGGCATCCGCGATCTGCTCGATCCTCGCCAAAAGGGCAAATGACATGGGCCAGCCCGTTCTGCACATCGACCAGCTGAATCTGGAATTCCCCGGCTTTCGCAGCAGCGCCAAGGCGCTCAACGGCGTCAGCCTGAGTGTGGCCCCCGGCGAGATCGTCGGCGTGGTGGGCGAGTCCGGCTCGGGCAAGTCGGTCACCGCGATGCTCACCCTCGGCCTGTTGCCACCCGGCAGCTACCGGGTCACTGGTGGCAGCGTCAACCTGGTGGGCCACGACATGCTCGCCTTGAGCGAGCGCCAGCTGATGGAGGTCCGCGGCCGCGAGGCGGCGATGATCTTCCAGGAGCCGATGACCGCGCTCAATCCGACGCGGCGCATCGGTCGCCAGCTGCTGGACGTGATTCGCCGCCATACCGCGCTGGATGCCGCCCAGGCTCGCGCCAAGGCAATCGAGTTGCTCAAGGACATGCATATCGCCGATCCCGAGCAGATCCTCGAACGCTATCCCTTCGAGCTGTCCGGCGGCATGCGCCAGCGCATCATGATCGCCCTGGCTTTCTCCTGCGATCCGCAGCTGCTGATCGCCGATGAGCCGACCACCGCGCTGGACGTCACGGTACAGCGCCAGGTGCTGCTCCTGCTGCGCGAAAAGGCACGGGCCCGGGGCACCGCCATCCTGCTGATCACCCATGACATGGCGCTGGTCGCGCAATTCTGCGACCGCGTCTATGTGATGTACGCCGGCGGCATCGTCGAACAGGGGGCTACCGCGGCAGTCATGCAGGCACCCCGGCATCCCTATACCCAGGGCCTGATGGCCTGCCTGCCGGAAAAGGCGGTGCCGGGCAGCGACCTGGCCAGCATCCCCGGCCAGGTGCCCAACCTGGCCCAGCTGCCTGGCGGCTGCAGCTTCAAGGATCGTTGCACCCGGCGCCATGAGCGCTGCGAGACGCGCCCCGCGCTGCTGCCGACGGACACCCCCGATCACCTGAGCGCCTGCTGGCTGCAGGCGGAGGACGCCCCGGCATGAACACCCTTTTTCCGCCCGCCGTACCGCTGCTGGAACTCAGCGGCGTCGAGGTGCGTTATCCGGTGGGCCGCGACTGGCTCGGCCGCACCAAGGGCCAGGCCCATGCCCTCAACGGCATCGACCTGCGACTCTTTTCCGGCGAGACCCTAGGCGTGCTAGGTGAATCCGGCTGCGGCAAGAGCACCCTGGCCCAGGTCCTGATGGGGCTGGTGGAGCCGGTGAGCGGCACCCTCACCGGCACCGCCCGTGGCGAGCGCAATATCCAAATCGTCTTCCAGGACCCGCAGTCCTCGCTGGATCCGCGCCTGCCGGTGTGGAAGCTGATCACCGAGCCGCTGGTGGTACGGGGTCGCAGCTCCTCTGTCGAATTGCCTGCCCTCGCCGAGCGCCTGGCGGTGCAGGTCGGTATCCGTCCCGAATACCTGGATCGCTACCCGCACCAGTTCTCCGGAGGCCAGCGCCAGCGCATCGCCATCGCCCGGGCGCTGTCGTCGGACCCGGACGTCATCATTCTCGACGAACCCACCTCGGCTCTGGACATCTCGGTGCAGGCCCAGATCCTCAACCTGCTGGCCCAGCTGCAACGCGATCGCGGCCTGACCTTCGTGCTGATCTCCCACAACGTCTCGGTGGTGCGCCACCTGGCCGATCGCGTGGCGGTGATGTACCTGGGGCAGATCGTCGAGCTGGGTGCGGCGGCAGAGGTGCTGGAGCAGCCCAGCCACCCCTATACCCGGCTGTTGCTGGAGGCGGTGCCGCGGCTGGACCAGCCGCTCACGGGCAATGCCGCGGCGCAGCGCACCGAGTTGCCGGGCAACCGGGTGCTGCCGACGGGCTGTTTCTTTCGGGATCGCTGTCCGCAGGCGGGCGCCGGGTGCGAGCGACCTCAAGCACTGCTGCCAGGCACGTTGGCGGAGGTACGCTGCCATCGAGCGGCGGACCTGGCCGTACCGCTGCGGGCCAGCCCTGCGGTGGTCTGAAGCCGTTATCAGCCCGCGCGGAAGATCAGATAGTCTTCCCAGTCGTCTTCGGCGACCTGGGTCTCGCTGAGCATGCGGCCGGACTGGGAGATGCCGGCCTTGTGCACCGCCTCGGGATCGTCGCAGACCAGCGGATGCCATTCGGGCAGGTCCTTGCCTTCGGCCACCAGGCGATAGCCACAGCTCGGTGGTAGCCAGGCGAATTGGTCGGCCTGGGCCGGAGTGAGCTGGATGCAGTCGGGCACGAAGCGGGTACGCTCGGCATAGCGACTGCACTGGCAGGTCTTGAGATCCAGCAGCTTGCAGGCGATACGCGTGTAATAGACGGCGCCGTCGTCTTCATCTTCCAGTTTCTGCAGACAGCACAGGCCACAGCCGTCGCACAGCGACTCCCATTCCTGGGCATCGAGCTGATCGAGGGTCTTGCGCTTCCAGAACGGCTGGGTGATGGCGGCCATGGCGGATTGTCGGGCAAAGGAAAGGCCGCGCAGTCTAGTGCCGCACGCCCCAGGCGCCAAGCACCGTTCGCGCCCTTGTCGGCTCCATCGGGTCGGATTACCGTGCCGGATCTTCTTTCCTGCGTGTGATGAGCCCATGACCAACAGCAGCCGTACTCCACAGTACCCCGTCGACCCGCAGTTCGTGCAGCGCTGGTCGCCCCGCGCCTTCGAACCCATAGCCATCGAGGAAGAGACCCTGCTCGGCTTCATCGAAGCCGCACGCTGGGCACCTTCGGCCTTCAATGCCCAGCCCTGGCGCTTCCTCTATGCGCGGCGCGACGACGCCCACTGGGAGCTGTTCCTGTCGCTGATCAGCGAGTTCAACCGCTCCTGGGCGCAGCATGCCTCGGCCCTGGTGATCATCCTGTCGAAGACCACCTTGCTGCGCGCCAGCAGTGGCGAGGAAGTGCCCTTCCCCAGCCACAGCTTCGACGCCGGGGCCGCCTGGGCCTACCTGGCGCTGCAGGCGACCAATGCCGGCTGGCACGTGCACGGCATGGCAGGCATCGATCGCGAGGGGATTCAGCGTGAGTTGCGGGTGCCGGCGCCGTTCAAGGTCGAGCTGGCGGTGGCCATCGGCAAGCTGGGCGACAAGGCCAGCCTGTCGGAACAACTGCAGGCCCGTGAGCTACCCAGCCCGCGACTGAAGGTCGAGGAGCTGGCAGTGGCCGGCCCCTATACCTTCGGTTGAAGGGCGAGATCGACGGCGCCGCGCAGGGGCTGCCCCTGTTGCAGGCGCTGGAGGTTGTCCAGCAATAGCCGGATGGCCGCTGCCGGCGGCGTGGGCCCGGCGACATGGGCGGTGAGTTGCAGGTTCGGTACCTGCCAGAAGGGATGGTCCTGCGGCAGCGGCTCCTGGCGGAACACGTCCAGCACCGCCCCGGCCAGGTGACCGCCTTGCAGCGCGGCGATCAGAGCGGCATCCACCACGCTGGTGCCGCGTCCGGCATTGATGAACAGGGCGCCTGCGGGCAAGGCGGCGAAGAAGGCCGCATCATAGATATCCCGGGTGCTGGCGCTGTCCGGCAGCAGGTTGAGGACGAAGTCTGCCTCCCTCGCCGCCTGGCGCAGCTCCGCCAACGTCACGACCTGGGCAAAGCCGGGCACGGCGCGGGGGCTGCGCGCCACGCCGGTGATCGTCATGCCGAAGGGGGCGAACAACCGCGCCATGTCCTGCCCGATGTCACCGGCCCCTACCAGCAGCAAACGTCGCCCAGCCAAGGTGCCCGGCGTGCGGGTATCCCAGCGTTGCTCACGCTGGCTGAGCTGGCGTGCAATGACCTGACGCTCATGCTGCAGCAGATAGGTCAGGACGTATTCGCCAATGCTCTGGCCGAACAACCCCACGGCGCGAGTGAAGCGATAGTCGCAAGGCAGATCCGCTGCCAGCAGCGGCGCATAGCCGGCCCAGGTGGATTGCAGCCAGGTCGGTTTGGCGCCCTCGCGCAGCAGCGCTGCTGCGCGATCCGGCTGGCCGAACCAGTAGCCCCCTGCTGCCGCCAGACGAAGAGCCTCGGCCGGGTCCGCCGGCACCCGTAGTTCCAGGTCCGGCGCCAATTGGCGCCAGGCCTGCACATAGGCTGAAGGCTCGTCTTCCAGGAGCAGGACGGCGGTCATAGCGGATCGTTGAGACGCAGCAGTTCTTCGGGCAGGTGCTCGATGTAGTCGTCGCGCTCCAGCTCCGGCGGTGGCATCTGCAGGTGATAGCCCTGCTTGTCGATGTTCTCGAGGACCTTGGCGACGTCTTCCCGCGCCAGCGTGCGCTCCGGGGTCAGCACGAACTCGAAGGCCAGCGCTGGGGGGCCGAAGGCGGTGAGCAGGCCCTCGGGGACGCGGGTCAGACCCTTAAGCTTGTCGACATAGAGGTACATTTCCGGCTTGCGCGGGCTTCGGTAGATAGAGCACAACAGCTTCATGGGGTGTCTTCCAGGGGCGCGGTGCGCTGCGCCTGCAGGTGATCGAGAAGGGCCTGGCCAAAGCGCTCGCGACGCCAGCCGCGGAGATTCTCCGGGAGTTGGTAGTCGCCATCGGGCCAGCCGGTGCGCAGCAGGGCTTCGAGCACCTTCTTGCGCAGCATGAGTTCCGGTGCCATGCCCAGGGACTCGGCATCGCGTTCGCCGATGGCGCGCAGGGCCTTGAGCAGCGGCGATGCCTCGTGGGGCAAGGGCTCGGACTGCAGCGCCGGCCATTGGTCGGCTGGGGTAGCCACGCCTTCGTCGATCAGCGCCAGCAAGGTATCGCCATCCTGGCGCACGGTGCGCGGGTGCATGTCGTCGATGCGCGCCAGCGCCTGCTTGTCGTCGGGCTGGAAACGCGCCAGCGGCCAGAGCGAGCGTTCACGCAGGACATGGTTGCGCGGCTGGTCGCGCTCTCGGGCGGTCACCTCGCGCCAGTGGCAGAGCACCCGCAGCACCGCCAGTTGCTGGCGCGACAGGCGCCAGGCCAGCTTGACGTCGCGGTAGGCTTCCCAGGGATCGCTGATACGCCGCAGATTGGCCACCAGTTCAGCGCCATCTTCCAGTAGCCAGGTGCGCCGCTGGTCATCCAGACGTGCGTTCAGGTAGTGGTAGACGTCGACCAGATAGGTCACGTCGGCTGCCGCGTAGCGCTCCTGCAGCGGGGTCAGGGGACGTTGCAGCCAGTCCGAGCGCGTCTCGTCCTTGGGTATGTCGATCTTGAGCACTTCGGCGACCAGCCGCGAATAACCCATGGAATGGGCCAGACCCAGATAGGCAGCCGCCAGTTGGGTGTCGTACAGCGGCTGCGGCAGGCTGCCGGTCAAACGCAGCAACACTTCCAGGTCTTCGCTGCAAGCGTGCAGCACCTTCACGACGGAAGCGTCTTCCAGCAAGGCTGAGAAAGGGGTCCAGTCGCCAATGCAAAGCGGATCGACCAGGTAGGCCTGTTCGCCGTCGCCGATCTGAATCAGGCCGGCCTTGGGATAGAAGGTGTCGACCCGCATGAATTCGGTATCGAGGGCGATGAAGGGCAAGGTCTGGCACCGCTGACAGAGGGTGGCCAGCGCCGCATCGTCGCGGATCCAGTGAGGGGCAGAAGTCAAGGGCGCACTCCGAACAGATGAGCCGACAGTATAAGCCACCCGAGCCTGTTCTTCGGTGCCCGTCGGCGGTATGTCCATCGCTGGGGAACAGGGCATTCAGCGGCTTTCCAGGCGGGTTCGTCGGATGAACGCCTGATGACCACCCCGAACCAAACGTGACCGAATAGTTTTTTTTGTATTCACGGGCGAGGCCTGCTAAAAGCAGAGTGTGCGCAGGTACTCACTCGGACTTGGGAATCCGCGGGGGTAGCGCTTCTCGCCTTTCAATGGAGCTGCAAGAGCATGAAAACAATAAAACTGACCCTGCTTGCATTGGCCGTTTCGAGCGCTTCCGGCTATGCCCTGGCGAACGGTCTGGCTATCAACGAACAAAGTGTCAGCGGTATGGGTACCTCCTTCGCCGGACGCTCTTCCTCCGCGCAGGACGCCTCCACCATCTATGGCAACCCGGCCGGCATGTCACGCCTGGGCCGCGAGGTGTCCCTGGGTGGCGCCTACATTCACGCCAAGGTCGACATCAGTGATGTCAACGCCCGTTATGCCAACGGCCAGCAGGTGCCTGGCAGCAACGACGGCGACATGGTGCCTAATTCGGTGGTGCCCTTCGGCTACTTCGTGACCCCCGTAGACGATCGCCTGCATTTCGGCCTGGGCATGTACGTGCCCTATGCGCTGATCAGCAACTATGAGCACGCCTTCCAGGGCCGCTATCAGGGCCAGGCGAGCAAGGTGGAAGTCATCACCATCCAGCCGACCATCAGCTACAAGATCACCGACAAGGTCTCCATCGGCTTCGGTCCGACCATTAACCGTCTTGAAGGCAAGCTCAACAGCAACCTGAACGCTGGTGCGTTTGGCGGCGGCGATGCCCAGGTCAAGATCAAGGGTGACGATACCGCCTACGGCTTCAACGTCGGCGTGCTGGCCGACCTCACCGATGACCTGACGTTCGGTCTGGCCTACCATTCCAAGGTCAGCTACAAGCTCAAGGGCCACACCGAGGTCACCGACGCCGCCAGTGCGAATCCTACCTTTAACGCCATCTTGGGACGGCTCAACGGCAAGTACGACGCCAACCTCAACATCACCCTCCCGGAAAGCAGCGACGCCTCCTTCACCTATCGCCTGAACAACGACTGGACTCTGTACGCTGGGGCGACCTGGACCCGCTGGAGCCGGCTGGACGCCATTACCGTCGAGAACGAGGGCACTCCCACCCTGCCAGTACTAGGCAATCGCCTAGGCGAGATTACCGAAGAGTTCAACTGGAAAGACACCTGGTCCTACGCTTTGGGTGCCTCCTATCAATTGAATCCCCAGTGGGTACTGCGCGCTGGTATGGCCATCGATCCCTCGCCGGTGGACAACGCCGACCGCAACGTGCGCGTCCCGGTGGGTGATCGCAAGACCTTCTCCCTGGGCGCTGGCTGGTCCCCGACCAAGGAAATGACCATCGATGTGGCCTATGCGTACCTGTGGGAAGACAACGTCAAGGTCAACCGCGCGCCTGATGCCCTGCGCGGTGGCTACAATGCCAAGTACGACAACAGCGCCCACGGCCTGGGCGCCCAGCTGACCTACCGTTTCTAAGCGTCAGGGTTCGCTACCGAAGCCGCCGCAAGGCGGCTTCGTGCTTTCTGGGGTATTGACGACCATCTCTGGGACGGGGAGATCCTTCGCCTAGGCCCTGAGCTCCCAGTAACCTTGCTCCTGCTCGGCGTACCAGTGCTGGAAGTCTTCCAGTGACAGAGCCCCAGCTACCAACTGGCCCTGGATCTGGTCGCAGCCCAGCTCGGTGAGCACCTGCAGCGCCTGGTAGGTTTCCACCCCTTCCGCCACCACGCGCAGGCCGCGTAGCTGTCCAAGCTGGACCAGCAGGCGAATCACCTCCTGATCACCCGGCAACTGGCAGTGCTCGATGAACTGCCGGTCGATCTTCAGCTCGTCGATGGGAAAGCTGCTCAGGCAGGCCAGCGAGGAATGACCGGCACCGAAATCGTCCAGCGACAGTTCGAAGCCCATCGCCTTGAGCTGGCGCAGGCAGTCGAGCACCTGTACCGGATTGCTCATGGCCCGGGACTCGGTAATCTCCAGGCAGAAGCCGGCGGCTACGGCACCCGTCTCGTCCAGCAGCCGGCCGATGCGGGCGATGAAGGCCGGGTGCTCGAGGTCCAGCAGCGACAGATTGACGTTGAGTTTGAGGGCACCCAGCTGCCGCTCGCGCTGCAGGCGCATGCAACGTTCCAGCACCCAGAGCGTGATGTCGCAGATCTTGCGGCTCTGTTCGGCGATGCCGACGAAGGCGTCCGGCTTGAGCAGGCCCAACTCCGGATGTTGCCAGCGGATCAGGACTTCGGCGCCCTCGACCCGGCCATCCGGCAGCGCGATCTTGGGTTGCAGATAGAGCCGCAACTGATCGTGATCCACGGCGAGGTCCAGGGCATCGAGCATGGCAATGCCGAGCTGGCGCTGGCGCTCCTGGTCCGGATCATGGAAGGCGAAGGGCAGCTGCCGCCGGCGCGCATCCTGCAGGGCGGTCTCGGCGTTGGCCAGCAAGGCTTCGGCGCTGGTGCCGTGCTCGGGGTAGCAGGCGATGCCGAAGGTGATGCGCAGGGATATTCGCTGATTGCCACTGACGAAGGGCTTCTCCACCAGGTTGCGCAGCGACAGCAGCGCCGCCTCCGCCGAAGCGCCATCGAACCAGGGCAGCAGCAACACGAAGGTGTCGGCACCGATCCGCGCTACGCCGTTTTCTTCCGGCGCCGCGACCCTTAGCCGGCGCGCCAGATGACGCAGGATCTTGTCGCCGCCCTCCTGGCCGAGCAGTTCGTTGATGTTGCGGAAGTTCGCCACGTCCAGCAGCAAGACGGCGAAACGCCCAGCCGCGGCGCGTTCGATACGCTGGCGAATTTCCAGGACCAACCGCACCTGGTTGGGCAGGCGGGTAAGCATGTCGCGAAAGGCCAGTTGGCTGATGCGTCGCTCGCGCGCGGCCAGGGCGGCGCCCATCTGGTTCATGGCACGGCCCAGCCGGCCGACCGGATCGCGCCCTTCCTTGAGGCCCAATTGATAGTCGCCGTCGGCGATGCGCTCGGTGGCCTGCCCGAGGCGGGCAAGATAGCGATTGAGCGCACCGGCCAGTATCCGACTGACCAGAGCCCCCAGGGCAAAGATGATTGCGCCTATCAGCAGCGAATCCAGTAGAGCCGACTGCTCTGCTGCTGCTATTCCTTCCATGAACATGTCCGCCCCTATGACGACTGCTTGCCCGTCCTGCCCGGGAATGGCCAGGAACAGAGAACGGAAACTGCCAAAATTATCCTGGTATTCCGCGAAACGAGGTTGATGATCGGCAAACACGGCTCCGAGTTCCGGCGGTGCCTGATCGTAGAGCTGGCGATAGTCGCCAAAGTAGCCAACGCGGATTTCCTCCTCGTTGGCCGAATCCATGATGAAGCGAAAATTCGAACCTTCCTTGACGAAGGCATAGAGCGACGCCAGCCCGGCCTTGCGGGCATAGCGATCCAGGTTGATCAAGGTGCGTTGGTAGCGTGCGGAATCCGCCTTGGCCGGGTCCTGCAGCTGTGCCAGATAGTCTTCGCCCAGGATTTCAGGCAGTGCCAGGGCGGCGCTCATCAGCCGATAATCGATGCTCTGGCTGCTGGCATCCCGAGCCTGACGATAGCTGTGCAGGGTGAACAGCAGGGTGCCGACGGCATCGACCAGGATGAACGCCAGAAAGAAGGTGGCGAACAGACTACGCGGCTTGAGACGGAGCCGTGAGGCCGGAGCGATCTCCTCGGGCGAAGCGGTGCGTTGAGGCGCATCAGGCATGGGAGCTCCTTGTCCAGCTGACGACGACTCCCCCTTGGATCCGCACGTGCCGAGGTGGCTTCGCTGGGCGAGATACCACGGCACTTCATAATGGTTTAACCCGGGCCGTTCAAGGACGGAGGTCGCAAAACCCAGGCTGTCTCACGCTTGCGCACATTTTTCAGCGCAACGTTAGCGCCAGTGCCACCAGCACCCCGGTTTCAGTGATTTCGAGAAGCGCGCCTGCCGTGTCGCCGGTAGTACCGCCCAGGCGCTGACGCAGCGCCCGGCGCGCCAGCAAGGCGATGCCAGCGGTCACCAGCAGCGCCACGAAGCCCTGGGGCAGCAAGGCCAGACCCGCAGCGCCAAGCAGCAGCACCCTGTTGAGCAGCTTCCGTGGCAGATGGCGACTGAGCATGTCGCCCAACCCGCCCGGACGCACATAGGCCGTGGTCAACAGCAACCAAGGCAGCGCCAGGCGACCGGCCAGAGGCGCCAGCCACAGGCACGCCAGCGAGTCCGGCAAGAGCACGACCAGGGCGCTCCATTTGAGCAGCAGGGTCAGCAGCAGCGCCAGCACGCCCATGGGGCCGCAGGCCGGATCCTTCATGATGGCCAGCGTCCGCTCGCGGTCGCCATAGCCACCGACCCAGGCATCGAGGGTGTCGGCCAGGCCATCCAGATGCAGCCCGCCCGTCACCATCACCCAGCCGGCCAGCACCAGCGCCGCCTGGAGTAAGACGCCGCCCCCGGCGCCCAGCCAGGCGATCAGACTCAGCACAGCGCCGACTAGCAGGCCGACTGCCGGATACCAGAGCACCGAACGGCCAACGGCCTCGGGTGCGGGCATGCCCGGTAGCCGGACCGGCAGGCGGGTGAGGAACTGCACGGCGATCAACCAGGACAGCGGCATCAGTCTTGCTCCAGTGCCAGCGACTGCAGGGTCGCGTAGGGTGCCTCGACCTGCAGTAGATCCTTGGGCGGGAAACCACGCTGGCGCGCCAACAGCAGGCGGATGACGCCGCCGTGGGTGACGATCAGGCTGCGTTGCGCCTGCAGTCGCGGACGCCAGCGCGCCACCGCCCCCAGCACCCGCTCGGCGAAGGCGGCCACGGGCTCGCCCTCGGGCGGGGTATAGGCATAGGGATCGGCCCAGAACAGCCCCAGGGCCTCGGCCTGGTCCTGCATCAGCTCGGCCGCACTGCGGCCTTCCCAGGCGCCGAAATCCAGTTCGCGCAGATCGGGCTCCAGCAGCAGCTCGGCACCCTGCTCCGCTGCCAGCCATTCGGCGAAGCGTGCGCAGCGCTGCTGCGGCGAACTCAGGATCAGGGCGAAAGGCGGCTGCGCGGCGACGGCGGCGCGCAGTTGCGTCCACCCCTGTTCCGACAGCGGCGGATCGAGGCGGCCGCGAAAGCCTTCGGGACCCTCGGTGGCGCCATGGCGCAGCAGCCAGCAATCAGTCATGGGCGCGACTGGAAACGCTGGCTTCGGCGAAGGTGGCCATCTCTCTGTGCAGGCGACAGGACAGCTGCAGCAGCGGGACCGCCAGGGCCGCGCCGCTGCCCTCGCCCAGGCGCAGGCCCAGGTCCAGCAGCGGCTCGCCACCCAGGGCCAGCAGTACGGCGGCATGGCCGGGCTCGGCGCCGCAATGGGCGAACAGCAGCCAGTCGCGGGTATCGGGCTGCAGGTGCTGGGCACAGAGCGCAGCGACCGAGCAGATGAAGCCATCCACCAGGGTCGGCAGGCCCTGCTGGGCGCAGGCCAGATAGGCGCCGGTCAAGGCGGCCAACTCGAAACCGCCCAGCCGGCGCAGCAGTTCGTAGGGATCCTGCAAGGCATCGCCATGACGCAACAACGCACGCTGGATGACTGCCACCTTGCGCGCCACGCCATCGGCGTCCAGCCCGGTACCGGGCCCGGCGAGGGCCAGCGGCGAGGTGTCCAGGAGCACGCTGGCCAGGGCGCTGGCGGCGGTGGTGTTGCCGATGCCCATCTCGCCGCCAATGAAGAGGTCGGCGCCGCCGGCACAGGCCCGCAACACGGCGTCGCGTCCGGCCTGCAGCGCCGCCTGGCACTGGTCATGGGTCATGGCTGGCGTCAGGGTGAAATTGGCGGTGCCGCGTCCCAGGGGTAGATCGATCACCCCGGGCAGCGGCTCCAGGGGGGTGACGGTGCCCAGGTTGATGACTTCCAGGGCGGCGTCGAGTTGCCGGGCGAGCACGCTGATGGCGGCGCCCCCGCGCACGAAGTTGCGCACCATCTCGGCGGTCACGGACTGCGGATAGACCGAGACGCCCTCCTCCACGACCCCGTGGTCACCGGCGAAGACGGCGATGGCGGTGCGCTGCAGCAGAGGGCGCGGCGTGCCCTGCAGGGCCGCCAGCTGAATGGCCAGCACCTCCAGATCGCCAAGCGAGCCGCTCGGCTTGGTCAAGACCATCTGCCGCTGGCGCGCGGCTTCGGCGGCAGCGGTATCGGGTTGGCGGCAGGGTCCTTGCCACCAGGGCATGCTCATAACGGGGTTCCTTTGAGGATCAGGGGGAGACCGGCCACGCTCAGCACCACGCGATCGCAGCGGGTGGCCAGGGCCTGGTGCAGTTCGCCAGCGGCATCGACATAACGCCGTGTCAGCTCGCCCAGGGGGACGATGCCCAGACCGGTCTCGTTACTGACGAAAATAAGCCGGCCAGGCAGCTGGGGGATGACGTCGAGCAGTTGCGCGCAGGCCTGCTCCAGACGCCGAGGATCGTCGAGCAGCAGCAGGTTGGTCAGCCAGAGGGTCAGGCAGTCCACCAGCAGACACTGCTCTGGCGCGGCCAGCGCCTGCAGGCGTTCGCTCAGCGTCAGGGGCTCTTCCACCAGCGCCCAGTGTGCGGGCCGGCGCGCCGCGTGGCGTTCGATGCGGCGCGCCAGTTCGGCATCGCTGCCCCCGGCGGTAGCGATATAGGTGACTGCCAGTCCGCATTCGGCAGCCAGGCGCTCGGCCAGGGCGCTCTTGCCGGAGCGAGCGCCGCCAAGAATGAGTTCGCGCATCTAGAGCTCGCAGAGGGCGCGCAGGCGCCCGGTGTCCAAATGGTGTTCGACGAGGTCGGCCAGGCGCTCCAGATCGCGTTCGCGCAGGGCGTGGTAGTCCAGCTGCTGCGGCTCGGCCAGACCCGCCCAGCGCAACAGCGCGACACTGGCAGCGGGCGACTCGAACAGGCCGTGCAGGTAGGTACCCAGCACCTGGCCGTCTGCGCTGAGACTGCCATCGACGCGACCATCCTCGAAGCGCAGCACCGGATGCTCCAGCGCCGCTCCCCGGCTGACGCCGGCATGAATCTCATAGCCAGCGACCTCGGCGTCGCCCTCGCACAGCCAGCCGCGCACGTTGCGCAGCTGCTTCTCCGCGGCCAGTTCGGTGGTCATGGCCAGGAGTCCAAGGCCCAGGCTGTCACCCGGGGCGCCCTCCAGGCCTAGCGGATCGGCGACTCGCTCGCCCAGCATCTGGAAGCCGCCGCAGATGCCCAGCACACGCCCGCCATAGCGCAGGTGACGGGCAATGGCCGTGTCCCAGCCCTGGGCACGCAGGAACGTCAGATCGCTGCGCACGCTCTTGGAGCCGCCCAGGATGATCAGATCCGCCGCGGGCAGGGCCTCGCCCTGCCGAACGAACAGCAGTTCCACCTGGGGATGCAGGCGCAGGGGATCGAAATCGGTGTGATTGCTCAGCCGTGGCATCACCGGCACCGCCACCCGCAAGCGGGGACCCTGCTTGGCGACCTGGCCGGTGGCCAGGCGATCCTCGGCTTCCAGGTGCAGGTCATGCAGATAGGGCAGCACGCCAAGCACCGGTTTGCCGGTGCGGGCTTCGAGCCAGTCCAGCCCGGGTTGCAGCAGGGCCAGGTCGCCGCGGAAGCGGTTGATGATGAAGCCTGCGACGCGTGCCTGCTCGCTGGGTTCGAGCAGGTCCAGGGTGCCGACCAGATGGGCGAAGACACCGCCGCGATCGATGTCCGCCACCAGCAGCACCGGGCAGTCCACTGCCTCGGCGAAGCCCATGTTGGCGATGTCGCCCTGGCGCAGGTTGATCTCGGCCGGCGAGCCGGCGCCTTCCACCAGCACCACCTCGAAGCGCTCGGCCAGCCGGGCATGGGAGGCCAGTACCGCTTCGCGCGCCACGGGCTTGTAGGCGTGATAGGCCTTGGCGTCCATGCTGGTGACGGCGCGGCCATGGATGATCACCTGGGCGCCGACGTCGGTATTGGGCTTGAGCAGCACGGGATTCATGTCGGTATGGGGCGCCAGACCACAGGCCTGGGCCTGGACCGCCTGGGCCCGGCCGATCTCGCCACCGTCGGCGGTCACCGCGCTGTTGAGCGCCATGTTCTGCGGTTTGAAGGGTACTACCCCTACACCCTGGCGATAGAGCCAGCGGCACAGGGCGGCCACCAGGGTGCTCTTGCCGGCGTCGGACGTGGTGCCCTGCACCATCAGCGTACTCATAGGGGACTCCGGTAGTTGGCCAACCCCTGGTCCAGGCGCTGCCAGCCGGATTCGTCGCCCGGCAGGCCGAATCTCAGGGCGCCAAGGTCGGGGAACAAGCGGGTAAAGATGGCCTGGCGCGCCAGGTGCTCGTGCAGGGCCGTGGCATCCGGGCGCTGCAGCAGCTGAAACAGGGCGCAGCCACCGCTAGGGTCGAGGGCGTGCCCGGCGAGCACCGCCGCCAGGCGCTCGCCGGCTTGCCGAAGCGCCTCACGCTGGCGCTCATGAGCCGTCTGGTCGACCAGCAGCTGCCGCGCAAGATGACGACTGGGCCCGTTGACCGTCCAGGGACCGAGATGCTCATCGAGCAGCGAAAGCAGGTCCGGCGCGGCAAGCACGAAGCCCAGGCGCATGCCGGCCAGCCCGAAGAACTTGCCAAAGGAGCGCAGCACGATCAGCCCGGGCAGATCGCTGAAGGGCGCGAGACTCGCACCCGGCGTCGGGTCCATGAAGGCTTCGTCCACCACCAGCCAGCCGCCCCGCCTTTCGAGGCGGGCATGCCAGTCCAGCAGCCGCGCAGGTGAGAGGCGCTGCCCGGTAGGGTTGTTGGGATTGACCACCACCAGTACGTCCACTTGGTCGAGCCCGGTCGCGATCTGCTCCTCGCTCCACGCCAGCACCTCGTGGCCAGCGCGACGCCAGGCCAGGGCATGCTCGGCATAACAGGGCGCCAGCACCCCGACTCGCGAAGGCGCGCACAGGACGGGCAGCGCCTGGATGGCAGCCTGGGAACCAGCCACCGGCAACAGCGCGGACGCACGATAGTAGCTGCAGGCGGCGTCCACCAGGCCGTCATCGGGCTCAGGCAGGCGCGCCCAGGCACTGGCGGGAATCTCGGGCAATGGCCAGCGCCAAGGAGCCAGTCCGGTAGACAGGTCCAGCCAGTCGGCCAGGGGGATATCATAGGTGCGCGCCGCGCGCCGCAGTCGACCGCCGTGCTCAAGCAAGCAGCAGTCCTCCCAGGGCGATCAGCAAGGTCCACAGCCAGGCACCGCGTCGTACCAACTGGAGGGCACGGGTGATGGCCAGGAAGGTAGGGGCCGGACCGCGACCCAACAACGGACGCTCGTGCCATTCGCCGTGGTAGCGGGCGGCGCCGCCCAGGCTCACCCCCAGGGCACCGGCGCCGGCGGCCATCACCGGGCCGGCGTTGGGGCTGTCCCACAGCGGCGCCTGGGAGCGCCAGCTTTCGATGGCGCTCCAGAAGCGGCCAAGACCGGCATAGGTCAGGGCGACCAGACGCGCGGGAATATAGTTGAGGACATCGTCCAGGCGCGCCGCGGCCCAGCCGAAGCGCTCCAGACGCGGGGTACGGTAGCCCCACATGGCGTCCAGGGTATTGGCTAGGCGATAGAGCACCACGCCCGGCGCGCCGAGCAGGGCGAACCAGAACAACGCGGCGAAGACGGCGTCGCTGCCATTCTCCAGCACGGATTCGGTGGCAGCGCGGGCCACAGCGGTTTCGTCCAGCTCGTCTGTCTCCCGACTGACGAGGTAGCCGACCCGGCGCCGCGCCTCAGGCAGGTTGTTGCGTTGCAGGGCACGTGCCACCGGCTCGGCGTGCTCGCCCAGGCTGCGCAGTCCCACCGCCAGATACAGTGCCAGAGGCTGGATGATCCAGGCCAGCCAGCCGATCTGGCAGAGCAAGGCGGTGAGCAGCACCCAGGGCAGCACGGCCAGGCTCCAGGCCATCACCCCATGACTGCGCCAGCCACGGCCACCGGGGTTGAAGCGCGCTTCGAGGCTGTCGGCGTAGCGGCCGAACAGCACCAGGGGATGGGCCCGCCGGGGTTCGCCGAGCAGCAGGTCGAGCAGCATGCCGCCGACGACCGCGAAGGCCAGCATCATGGCTTCTGGCCCCAACGATTCTCGAAGACCAGTTCTTCCAGCGGGCGACCCTGACGCCAGCCCTCCTCCTCCAGCATGGGTCGCGGATAGAAGGCTTCCACCGGCCCCAGGCAGAGGATGGCCGCTGGCTGGGACCCCTCGGGCATCTCCAGCAGGGTGCGCACCGCTTCCGGGTCGAACAGCGAGACCCAACCCATGCCCAGGCCTTCGCAACGCGCGGCCAGCCAGAGATTCTGGATGGCGCAGGAGAGCGAGGCCAGGTCCATCTCCGGCAGGGTACGGCGGCCGAAGATATGGGCTTCGCGCCCGTCCATCAGGGCAGCGACCAGCACCTCGGCGCAGTCGAGAATGCCCTGCACCTTGAGCTTCATGAAGTCATCGCTGCGCTCGCCGAGGGCTTCGGCGGTGGCGCAGCGCTCTTCCTCCACCAGCTCGTGCAGGCGCTGGCGCAAGACCAGATCGCTGATGCGCAGAAAGCGCCAGGGCTGCATCAGCCCGACGCTGGGGGCCTGGTGGGCGGCGCCCAGCAGGCGGGCCAGTTGTTCGGGGGGCACCTCGCCACCGCAGAAATGGCGCATGTCGCGGCGCTCGGCGATGGCTCGGTAGACGGCGGCTTGTTCGGCAGGGGTATAGGGTGTCGTGGTCACGGCTTGAACATCGCGGCGGCCGCGGCGGGTGCCGACGGCATGTAGAAGTGAATATAGCTGGCGGTGAGGCGACCGTCTCGATAGACCGCCTCGGCCACCGCCTTGCCATTGGGGCACAGACCCCGCGCCCAGGGCGCCTCGGGCGACTCCAGCGCGGAATGATGATAGGTGTGGCCGCGCAAGGTGCCCTGCGCGAACTCCACCGATTGCAGAGCCAGGGCGGTCAGCCGGGCCTGCATCCGTGCGCTGCCCGGCAAGAGACCGAGCATGGCGGCGGACTCACCGGCCTTGTCGGTCAGCTCCTGGAGCAGATAGAGCATGCCACCGCACTCGGCAAGGATCGGCTTGCCGGCGGCGTGGTGGGCGCGAATGGCGGCGCGCATGCCAAGGTTGTTGGACAGCGCCTGCAGGTGCAGCTCGGGATAGCCGCCCGGTAGATAGAGGCTGTCCACCTCCGGCAGCGTCGAGTCGGCGAGCACGGAAAAGAATTGCAGCTCGGCGCCCAGGGCGCGCAGCAAGTCCAGGTTGGCCTGGTAGAGAAACGCCAGGGCCGCATCGCGGGCCACGCCAATGCGCACCCCGGCCAGCAGCGGTTCGACCGGCGTCGGCTCCGGCGCGGCGAAGGCCACTGGCGGCGGCAATTCGATGTCGGAGCTGGCGGCCAGGGCATCGGCCGCCATGTCCAAACGGCGATCCAGGTCGGTGACCTCGTCGGCCTGGATCAGCCCCAGGTGGCGACTGGGCAGCTCGATGCCGGCGTCTCTTGGCAGGCTGCCAAAGAAGGTCATGCCCGCCGGCAGGCTGCCGCGGATCAGCTGCGTCTGCCGCGGGCTGCCACTGCGATTGGCCAGCACACCGGCGAACGGCAGGCCCGGCCGATAGTGGGCCAGGCCATAGGCCAGGGCACCAAAGGTCTGCGCCAGGCCCGCGGCGTCGATCACCCCCAGTACCGGTACGCCGAAGCGCTCGGCCAGGTCCGCCGCCGACGGCTGCCCGTCGAACAGCCCCATGACGCCTTCGATGAGGATGAGGTCCGCCTCCGCCGCCGCTTCCCACAACAGGCGCCGACTCTCGGCCTCGCCGATCATCCACAGATCGAGCTGGTAGACCGGGGCGCCACTGGCACGGGCGAGGATCATCGGATCGAGAAAATCCGGGCCGCACTTGAACACCCGCACCCGCCGCCCCCGGCGTGCATGCAACCGGGCCAGGGCGGCGGTGACGCTGGTCTTGCCCTGACCGGAGGCCGGGGCGGCGATCAGCAGCGCCGGGCAGTGCCGCGGTTCGCCTACCATTCGATGCCCTGCTGGGCGCGGACGCCGGCCTGGAAGGCATGCTTGACCAGACTCATGTCGGTCACGGTGTCGGCGGCTTCGATCAGGGCGGGCGGCGCGCCGCGGCCAGTCACCACCACATGCTGGTGCGCCGGACGCCCGGCGAGATCGGCCAGCACCTGGTCGACCTCCAGATAGCCATGCTTGAAGGCGATGTTGAGTTCGTCCAGCAGCACCAGGCCGATGGCCGGATCGCGCAAGAGCTCCACTGCCACCGCCCAGGCCGCGGCCGCCGACTGCAGGTCGCGGGCACGATCCTGGGTGTCCCAGGTGAAGCCCTCGCCCATGACGTGGTAACGCACCTCGTCGGGGAAGCGCCTGAAGAAGAGTTGCTCGCCGGTGTCGCGGCGGCCCTTGATGAATTGCACCACGCCGACCTGCATGCCGTGGCCGAGGGCGCGTGCCGCCATGCCGAAGGCGGAGCTGCTCTTGCCCTTGCCGATGCCGGTGTGCACCAGCAGCAGGCCGCGTTCGTCCTGGGCGTCGGCGATCCGGGCGTCGATCACCGCCTTCTTGCGCACCATGCGCGCGCGATGGCGCTCGTCGCGCTCGGGGCTGTTCGAATCAGGGGTGTCGGTCATGGCGGTTCTCCGGGTGCGGGCGCGACGGAGAAACGGGCAGAGACGCCGCCCGCGCAAGGCAGGTGGCGACGCCGCACGACGCCCTCCGCATCGCCGAGATGAACGCAAGCGTGGCCGGTCTCCGGGCTGGTGAGTCGATACCCTCGGGCACCCGCTGCGCCCCTTCCCGGCCGGGGCCAGTGGGTCTCGCGCAGCTGCTACTCAACTACCGTTGCGGGGGCAGCGCCGGCTCGACCGGCTTCCCTGTTTCACCCCGACTCAAACGGGGCACCACGTGCAAGGGCGCAGGGTACGGACTACCCGAGAGAGCGTCAATCGATCGCGCGGGCCGAACTCGGCGCCCGGCGGCCGGGTCCACCCTTAGCACCCCACCGCCAGGAGATAGCCATGACCGAATCCTCCCTCGCTGCCTGCATCAAGGCCTGCCTCGACTGCGCGGCCGCGTGCGAAACCTGCGCCAGCGCCTGTCTGGGTGAAGCCAATCTGGACATGATGCGCGATTGCGTCCGCCTGGATCGTGACTGCGCCGACGCCTGCCGGCTGGCCGCCACCTTCATGCAGCGCGGCAGCGATCGCCTGGCCGAAGCCTGTGCCCTCTGCGTGGCGACCTGCCGCGCCTGCGCCGCCGAATGCGGCAAGCACAAGGCCGACCACTGCCAGGCTTGCGCCCAGGCCTGTGAAGCCTGCGCCGCTGCCTGCGCAGCCATGGCCGCCTGAGCCCCTTACCGCGTTGATACCCGCCCGATCCGGTCCGGCCGCTGACGCAGCGCCGGATGCAGGGCGGTGCCCAGGCCCGGTGCGGTTGGCGGTAGCAGCCAGCCCTGCTCCAGTACCGGTAGCTCGGTGACCAGCTCACGATAGAAGCCCGCCAGATAGGCTCGCACCACTTCCTGAAAGATGGCATTGGCTGAGGCCAACCCCAGATGCAGCGAGGCCATCAGCACCACCGGTCCGGTGCAATCGTGCGGGGCGATGGGCTTCTGATAGGCCTCGGCCAAGGTGGCGATCTTGCGTGCCTCGCTCAGCCCACCGCACCAGGACAGGTCCACCATCACATAGTCCAGCGCATCGGCCGCCAGCAGATCGCGGAAGGCACCGCGCATCGCCAGGGTCTCGCTGCCGCAGACCGGAATGCCCGCCAGTCGCCGGAAATCCGCCAACCCCTGAACGTGATCCATCTTGATCGGATCTTCCGCCCAGAAGATGTTGTAGTCCTTGAGTGCTCGGGCGATCTGCAGGGCGCAGGTTGGATTCCACAAGGAATGGAATTCGCACATCACCTCGATGCCATCGCCGACCGCCTCCCTGATACGCGCAAAGGGCTCCAGACCCTGGCGCAAGTCGGTGCTGGACAGATACTGGCCGCCACTGGCCAGGGCGAAGGCGTCGAAGGGCCAGATCTTCATGGCGGCAAACCCTTCGTCCATCAGGCTCTGGGCCAGTTCGCCCGGGTTTTCCACCGCCGCCACCTGATCGTCGTAGCGACCGGCCACGCGGGCCTCGCCCTTGGCGATCAGCCGGCGCTGCTCACCACCGGTATTGAAGTTGGGACTGGCGCAGGTGTTGTAGGCGCGCATCCGCTCGTGGACCTGGCCACCCAGCAGCTGATGGATCGGCACGCCCATAGCCTGGCCGAACAGGTCCCAGAGGGCGATGTCCAGCGCCGAAGCCGCTCGGGTTTCCACGCCGCTGCCGTTGAAGCCCAGATAGCCACGCAGCAGTGCCCGGCTGTGGGCTTCGATCTGCAGGGGATCGCGACCCAACAGCAGCGGCGCGCAAAGCGAGTGGATCTGCGCCTCCACCGCTTCGGCGCCGCGAAAGGTCTCACCGAGACCGACCAGGCCGCTGTCGGTGTGAATCTCCACCCAGAGCAGATTGGGCAGTTGCGTGAGCCTGGTGGTTTCGATGCGAGTGATGCGCATGGCGCCTCCTCTAGCGAGGTCCGTGGACCTGATTGAGCAGCGTTTCGCCCCGACGCAGGCGTTCGATGTTGGCGGCGATGAAGGCATAGCGGCGCGCGAACAGCCCGTGGGTCCAACCCGAGACATGCGGCGTGCAGACGGCATTGGGCAGTTCTTCGAAGCGATGCCGTGCGGGTGCCACGAGATCGCCTTCGCCACTGGGGTAGCGGTACCAGACGTCCAGGTAGGCCTTGGCGATGCGCCGGTCGGCGAGCGCATGATAGAGGGCGTCTTCTTCCACCACCGCCGCCCGTGCCAGGTTCAGCAGCACGGCCTCCGGCCGCATGGCGGCGAACTGGGCAGCGCCGAAACAGCCCCGGGTGGTCTCGTCCAGCGGACAGGCCAGCACTACGTAATCAGCCAGGCCAAGGGCCTCGTTCAGCGCCTCGGGCGCAAGGGCAGCATCGGCCCCGGCGGGCACCCGGCCGTCGCGGGCACTACGGGTGATGGCCAGGATGCGCATGCCGAAGGCCCGCGCCCGCTGCGCCACTGCCTGACCGATCCTGCCAAAACCCAGGATCGCCAGGGTCCTGCCTTGCAGCTCACCGCGCGGCTGGCGCCCCAGATAGGCATGGGTCCAGCGCTCGCTGGCGAAGGCCGCCTGGGCCTCACCCAGGCGCACCTCATGATCCAGCAGGCAGGCCAGGGCGTATTCGGCCATGGGAATCTCGTGCTCGAAGACGTTGCAGACGCGACAGTCCGCTGCCAGCACTCCGAAATCGATGCCATCGAGGCCAGCGCCAGGTACCTGCAGCAGCCGTACCCTGGGCGCCCGCGTTGAACGCTGCAGACGCATGGCGACCAGGACATCGGCGCCCTCGATTCGCTCGTCCCAGGCGGCTGATTCATGGGCTTCCCGCGGCAAGGTAATAAAGGTGGCCGGGCCGGCCAGGTCCCTGGCAAGCGCCTCCTGGTGCGTGGCGGCTTCACCAATCATCACGATCTTCATCCGGCTCCTCCCCTGCTGAGCAAAAATGGTACCGCTACCATTTCAATCACCCTAGCGCTCAGGAAGTCGTCTGACAACCGCCATCTGTCCTTAGGCGCTACCGCGCTCGATCCACTCGACACCCAGGTCGCGCTGTGGCTCTCCATCACTACCCGCCAGACGGGCCAACAACAATTCCGCTGCCGTGTGCCCCAAGGCCGTGGCATCCACCCGTATCGTGGTCAAGGCAGGCAGGGTATGGGCCGCGAAGGCCATGTCGCCGAAACCGATCACCGCCACGTCGCCGGGCACCGCCAGCCCCTGCGCCAGGGCCTCGGTCAGCACGCCATGGGCCAGGGTGTCGGAGGTGCAGACCACCAGCAGCGGCCGCACCTTGGTTTGGGCGAGCAGCTGGCACAGGGCCTGACGCCCCTGCTCCAGGCTGGGCAGGCCGGTGAATAGCGCCGGCGCCGTCTCGGCGATGCCGAGGGTGGCCAGGGCCCGACTCAGGGCCAGACGTCGCCGGGTACCGCGGGGGTCGTCCACCGCCACCTGGGCGACCTGGGCATAACCGCCAGCGTTAGCCCGCTCGGCCAGCAGCGCCCCCACTGCCTCATGGTCAAACCCCACCCCCTGATCGATGGGCTCCGCGCTGAGATCCCAGGTCTCCACCACCGGCACGCCCGCCGCCTGGAGCCGGGCACGGCTGGCCGGCGTGTGATCAACGCCGGTCAGGATCAGGCCATCCGGCCGTCGACTGAGAATGGTCGCCAGCAGCGCCTCTTCCTGCTCGGGATCGTGGCCAGTGACGCCCAGCAACACCTGATACCCGGCCTGAGCCAGTCGCTCGGCCACCGCCTGGTAGCTGTCGGCGAACAGCGGATTGGTCAGCATGGGCACCAGCACCGCCACCAATCGACTGCGATTGGAGGCCAAGGCCCCAGCCACCAGGTTGGGCATGTAGCCGCTTGCTGCTATGGCGGCCAGTACCCGCTCACGGGTGGCCGCCTTGACGCTTGCGGGCGCGTTCACCACCCGCGAGACGGTGATCGGCGCGACGCCGGCCAGGCTGGCCACGTCGCGGATGGTCACGCTACCGGAGCGGCTTCTCGTCTTGCCCGTCACCCTTCCACCCCTGCGCGCTCTGGTCGCAGCCAAAACCGTCATGCTAACCGTCCCTCCCGGCGGTCACCATTGGCATTACCGACCAACGCCAGGGATAATGCCTGCCCTTTCATCGATATCCAGGCCTTCGCCATGACCGATACCAACCAAGATCCCCGTTTGAGCCGCATGAAGCGTCGCCTGCGCAAGAAGCAGTACCTGGGCGAGTTCCAGGAGCTGGCCTTCGAAATCAAGGTGAGCTTCAAGAACGAACTCAGCGAAGACGATCTGGACACCTTCCTGGGTGACTTCATCGACTACGTCGAAGAGCGCAAGCTGGACTACATCGGCGGTTTCGACAACGCCTGGGTCGAAGGCACCATCATGGCCAACAAGCGCTACACCTCGCCCACCGAGGAAGACCGTACCGCCCTGCTGGACTGGCTCAAGGCCCGCGCCGAAGTCGGCGAAGCCAACGCCTCCGACCTGCATGACGCCTGGCACCACGACGGCGAAGTCTAAAAGAGGGTTCAAGGCTGCTGCGCGTGGCTCGCAGGCCTTGGACTAGCCTTTAGACAGCATTGCTGGATAGCTTGGCGCCCGTTGCGGTCGTAAAGGGGAATCCGTTGGAAACCAGGTCCTCATGACGACCCTTCTGCAAATCTCCGATACTCACTTCGGCACCGAGCAACCTGCCGTGGTCGCGGCCCTGGAAGCCCATGTCCGCGAACACGGCGCCGATGTCCTCATCCTCTCGGGGGACATCACCCAGCGCGCCCGGCGCGAGCAATTCGCCGCCGCCAAGGTGTTCGTCGAACGCCTGGAAAGCTACGGCATCCCACGCACCTTGGTGATCCCGGGCAACCACGACCTGCCGCTGTACAACTTCTTCGCCCGTTTCCTGATGCCCTATGGCAACTATCGCCGCCATTTCGGGCAGGATCTGGAGCCCAGTTTCGAGAACGACGAGCTGCTGCTGGTGGGCCTCAACACCACCGCTCCGCAGCGCCACAAGGACGGTGCGGTGAGCATCGCGCAGATCGAGCGCGTGGCCGAGCGCCTGCGCCGCGCCGGGCCGGACAAGCTGCGCATCGTCATCGCCCATCAGCCCTTTGGCGCCCTCGAACTCAGCGACCTGAGCAACCTGCAGCATAACGCCGACCACGCCCTCGCCACCTGGGCCGATGCCGGATTGGACCTGGTGATGGGTGGCCACATCCACCTGCCCTATGTGCTGCCGCTGAGCCGGCAATACCCCACCCTGCCCCGCGAGGTCTGGATCGTCCAGGCCGGCACCGCCCTCTCCTCTCGGGTGCGCGGCACCTCGCCCAATTCCTTCAATCGCCTGCTGGTCGGTGAAGGCGCCGACAAGACCGTCGAGGTGGAGCGCTGGGACTTCCAGGGCGATCGCTTCGTCGTGGGTGAACGCCACGACCTGCGCTGGCAGGCCGCTCAGGACGCCCTGGCGGAGACCTGAGGTCGGCAGCCGGGGCGCCAATGCGCGCTCCTGCGCACTTCCGGCAACGGAAATTGATTCAAGCTGTTGAAACGGCTGGCAGACTCGGGGCGCCGCGTAGTCTTAGGACTTTCCGGCAAGAGTGGCCCTCATGGAATCTCTCACGCAATCGCTGCTTGGCTTCATCGAAACCCATCAGGCTTGGGCGCCGCTAATCGTCGGCCTGCTCGCCTTTGGCGAATCCCTGGTGCTGCTGGGCGTCTTCATTCCGGCTACGGCACTGATGCTGGTGGTCGGCGGCCTGGCTGGCTCAGGGGTCCTCTCGCCAGTACCGCTGGTGCTGGCCGCCATCGTTGGCGCGATCCTTGGCGACATCTGCTCCTACATCATCGGCCGTTGGCTCGGGCCCAGCATCGTCCACCGGCCGCCCTTCCGCCGCTATCGCAAGCAGGTAGCCAAGACCCGGCTGTTCTTCCGCCGCTACGGCTTCTTCGCGGTTTTCGGCGGCCGCTTCCTGACCATGATCCGCAACACCGTGCCCCTGGTGGCCGGGATGATGGCCATGAACCAGCTGCGCTTTCAGTCGGCCAACGTGCTGTCCGCCATCGTCTGGGCGCCCTTGATGATGAGCCCGGGTTACCTGGCCGCCAAGGGCGCCCACCAATTCAGCTTTGCCGGCAACGAGCCCCTGTGGATCGGCGCCGCGGTAGTGGCCCTGCTGGGCGCCGGTGGCGTGCTGTTTCTCAAGCAGCGCCTGAAACGCGCCTAACCGCGAGCGGCCAGCGCGGCGCGCAGGCGCTCGCGGTTCAAGGGCACCTCGCGCAGGCGCAGACCGGTCGCCGCGGCGACGGCATTGGCGATGGCCGCGGGGATGGCGGCAGTGGTGGCCTCCCCGGCACCCACCGCCGGCTCCTCTGGCCGATCGATCAGCTCCAGTTCCAGCTCGGGCAACTCATCGAAGGTCAGCGGCGGATAGGCGCCCCACTCCAGGCTCGTCACCCCCTGGTGATCAAAGCGGACCGCCTGCTTGAGGGTCCGGGCGATGCCTTGCACCACGCAGCCCTCCAGTTGATTGCGCAAGCCGTCCGGGTTGACGATCAGACCGCAATCATGGGCCACCACCACCCGAGTGACCCGTATACCCGTGGCCTCGCTCACCGCCACCTCGACCACCGCGGCCACATAGGCGTTCTCGTTTTCGTAGCGCAGGAAGGCCAGACCCTGACCTTTCGCAGGGGCACCGTCCCAGGCCTTTTCCTGCAGGACCGGCGGTTGCCACCCGGCCTTGGCGCTAGCGGCCTGTAGCACCGCCCGCGCCCGCGGGTCCTGCAGATAGCGCAGGCGGAATTCCAGCGGATCGACCCCGGCCCCCAAGGCCAACTCATCCATGAAGGATTCATTGGCGAAGGTATTGCCGACCGCCCCGAGGGCACGCAAGGCCGACGGTCGCAGCGGCGAATCGCTGGCTTCCAGCCAGTGCGTGGATACCTGGACATTGATCACGTCGTAATCCAGCGGGGCGTTGCGATCGCCACCGCCCCGCCCGCCCTTGAGCGGCAGGTTGTAGGCCAGCTGTCCGGCGAGCAGCGCCGCCCTGCCAGTCTGGTCATTGGGGCGGGTCAGGTGGGTAGGCGTCCAGTTGGCGAAGCGCCAGGCGAGCAGGTCGCCCGCGGTGCTCAGACCACCGGCCAGGCGCATCAGCATGGCTGGCCCCTTGGGATTCCAGCCGTGCTCGTCAGCGCGACTCCATTGCACCCGCACCGGTCGACCACTCAACTTGGACAGCAGCGCCGCGTCGGCAGCCGCATCATCGGCGCCGTTGTGGCCATAGCAGCCGGAGGCCTGCTGATAGATCACATGGATGCTTTCCTCCGGCAGTCCTAGCAGATCCGCCAAGGCCGCCCGTAGCTGGTAGACACCCTGGGTGCCACTCCAGACCGTGGCACCATCCGCGCGGACCTCGGCCACCGCGCAGGAGGGGCCGATGGAATCATGATTCTGATAGGGCCAGCGGTACTCGGCATCGAGCCGCTGCGCGGCGTTCGCCAACTCCTGCTCGACATCACCCGCCTCCTGCTGCACCTCGGGCGGACCGGCCTTGGCTTCCAGGTGCGCATAGAGCTCGCCCGGCAGCGGCATGTCCGGCACCAGACTCCAGTCCACCCGCAGTGCCGCAGCCCCCTGTCGCGCCAGCCATGGCTGCGCCGCCAAAACCACGACGAAGGCGCCCTCGTACACCAGTTGAGCACCGGCAGGCAGCGCACTGGCATCAATGCCGCGAATGCTCACCCCCGCCAGCCGCGCCGAGCCGGTGCAGGGCGGTCGCACCACGCAACCGTGCAGCATGCCGGGCAGGCGCAAGTCATGGACATAATCGAAGCTCCCGAACAGCTTGGCGGGAATGTCCTCGCGCGGCACCGAAGTACCGACCAGGCGGTAATCCTTGACGGCCCGGGTCCGTACGGCCTGGTTGACCAGCCGCCCCAGAGGTCGCCCGCCGACCAGCTCGCCATAGCTGACATAGCGTCCAGTGGGATCACCGCGATACACCACACGGCCATCCACCGTATCCACCACCGCCAGATCCAGACCTAGCCGCCGCGATCCTTCGAGGAACAGGAATTGCCGCGCACTGGCAGCGGCCTTGCGCAACTGGGCGCCACCCACCTGCAGGCTCTTGCTACCCGCAGTGATGCCCTGGTCCGGGGTCAGCCGGGTATCCCCCTGGATCAATCGGGTGGCGGTGAAGGCCACACAGAGCTCCTCGGCCACGATCTGGCGCAGCGCCGTACTGACCCCAGTCCCCAGCTCCACCTTGCCGCTGTAGACAGTGACCTGGCCCTCGGCATCCACCGCCAGCCAGGCATCCAGTTGCCGCTGATCGAGGGTCTTGGCCAGGGCGGCACTATCGGCGGGGGCGGGCAGCACCTGGGCAGCGACCGGTCGCTGCAGGCTGAAGCCCAGCAGCAGCACCGCGCCGCCGCCGAGAAAGGCGCGTCGCGACAGCGTCATGCCGGGGCCTGCTTGTCACGCAAGAGCATCGCCGCCCGCTTGACCGCGCGCAGGATGCGGTAGTGGGTGCCGCAGCCACAGAGGTTGGCCGCCAGCGCCTGGCGGATCTGCGCATCGCTCGGATCAGGCACTCGTTCCAGCAGCGCCTGGGCGGTCATCACCATGCCCGGGATGCAATAGCCGCACTGGGCTGCCTGTTCTTCGATAAAGGCCCGCTGCAACGCATGGGGCGCCTCAGGGGTACCCAAGCCCTCCAGCGTCAGCAGCTCACGACCAACGAAGGACGTCGCGGGTAGCAGACAGGCGCGGACGGGCTTGCCATCCGCCAGCACGGTGCAGGCACCGCATTCACCCAGGCCACAGCCGAATTTCGGTCCCTTCAGACCCAGCTCGTCGCGCAGGGCGTCCAGCAGAGGCATGCGTGGATCGACGTCGAGTTGCCGGGTCTCGCCGTTGACCTTGAGTTCGATGGCCGCCACCGCTATTTCTCTCCTTCGCGCGCGGCCGCCACGTCCGCGGGACGGATATCGGCGGCATGGCCACCGAAACGGCGGCCGATGTAAGTGGCCAGATCGGCAAGCTGCTGGTCGCTGAGCAGATCGCGATAGGCTGGCATGAAGGCATGCTCGGTGCGGCCCTGACGGTCGAGCCCGTCGAGCAGCACGCGTACGAGGTTGGTCCCGGCCGGATCGCGTACCGCCGAATAGTTGCTGAAGGAACGCGGATAGGGTCCAGCCGGACCGCGATCATCCGGCGCATGGCAACTGGCGCAGGCCGACTGCAACAGGGCTGCGCTTTCCGCCTCGCCCGCCGTGAGAGGTCCGCCTTCCCCGGGCGGCTGCACCTCGGCGCGCGCGGGGACCGCTCCTGGCTGGGCAGGCAAGGTCCGCAGATAGGCGATCAGGGCAGCGAGATCGGCGTCGTCCAGATGGCGGGTACCGCCGCTCACCACCTCGGCCATGGGCCCCGCCGCCACGGCCTCCCCACGCTGATGCCCTTCACGCAGATAACGGGCGAGCTTGGCATCGCTCCAGCCGCCGAGACCGCGGCGGTCCGGGGTGAGATTCCAGGCCGTCCAGCCCTGCTGGGTCGCCCCGGCATAGGCCCGACCGCTATCGAGCCCCTGGCTCCAGGATCGCGGGGTATGGCATTCCTGGCAGTGCCCCACGGCCTCGGCCAGGTAGGCGCCCCGCGCCAGCCGGGCATCGGCCACTGCGGGAAGCGGGCCTGGGGTGAAGTTCAGCCACTTCCAGCCACGGATCAGCGCACGCTGGTCATAGGGGAAGCGCAGGGCATTGGCTGGCGGCGCATAGGGCACCGGCCGCTGGATCCGCAGGAAGGCGAAGATAGCAGCGACGTCTTCGTCGCTCAGGCGAGTAAAGGCGGTATAGGGAAAGGCGGGATAGAGCTGCTCGCCTTCACGGCCGAGACCGTCGTGCAGCGCGCGGCGGAACTGATCCGTCGTCCAGTCGCCCAGCCCCTGCTGGCGATCCGGGGTGATGTTGCTCGAATAGAGGCGGCCGAAGGGCGTATCGAAGGCGACACCGCCGGCGAAGGGTGCGCCATCCGGGCGGGTATGGCAGCCCTGGCAGTTACCCAGGCGAGTCAGATATTCGCCCCGCGTCAGGGTCACCTCATCCGCCTGGGTCAAAGCAGCGGAAGACAAAAGCAGGATCCCCGCCAGGCTTGGCAGGGCGAAGGATCTCATCGACGCTCCTCGTGAGGTCGAACCGGACTGGCCGATTTCGCCGTGGCTTTTGCCTCATCCTAATCGCAGCGGCGCGCTACCGTGGCACGCGACCCCTGAGCTGAGAGACAGCCAACAGTTTTGACCAGGGCGCCCTCGGCGGCCTTTACATTTCCGGCGGTAGTCGTCCCTCCCTCAACAAACCGCGACCCAGGCCTTTCACCCTCCCCTCGCCGTTGATCACTTGCGTTTTGCGCCACTCAGGACAGTAAGGAGAACTCCCAAACGCCGCTATTTATAGGGGTGGTATTATCTAACGCTTGGGCACGAAGCCATCGGGCTTGGCCGCCAGCCAGTCGACGAATTGGCGAATGCGCGCATCGCTGAGGAGCAGCTCGCGACTGTTGTACTCCATCGCCAAGGTCTTTTCGTCGAAGGTCTGGTGGATATGGTTGTGGCAGGGTCGGCAGACCCAGAGGGTGGCGGTGATCCGGCTGACGCGGTCGAATTTCTTGCGCACGTAGCCCTTGTCGTGCAGCGAACGAGGAATCAGGTGGTGACGGGTGAGCGGTGCCGCCCGACCGCACAGCTCGCAGCGAGCCGGCTGGGGCGGCAGACGTATCGCCTGGGGCATGATGGGCTCCGCACGGGCTGGATGCCTATTCGAGCGGCCCAGGCGAAGCGGGGTTCAATAGCCGCCGGCGAGACTCGGCGTGAACAGGACCCGCTTGGCCTGCAGGTAGCTTTTCTGCCAATAGGGCTTGGCCAGACTGTCCAGGCGTACGGTACCGCCGGTGCGCGGCGCATGCACGAAACGCCCTTCCCCGACATAGATGCCGGCATGGCTTACCTGGCGACCGCCCGCGGTGGCGAAGAAGATCAAGTCGCCAGGCTGCAGGGCATTGCGTGCCACATTGGGCGAACCCAGGGTGATCATTTCCCGGGTCGAGCGTGGCAGGGTGACGCCGGCCGCGTCGCGATAGACATAGCCAATCAGGCCACTGCAGTCGAAACCGCCAGCCGGTGTATTACCACCATAGCGATAAGGCGTTCCCACCAGCCCGATAGCGCGAAAGAGCACATCGTTGGCCGCCTGGGCCTGGCTTTCCAGCATGGGACGAGAGGCGACCGGGGCTACCGGTGCGGGTGCCTGGGGCGGTCTGCCGGCACAGGCGGCCAGCAGCACGAAGGCGCAATACAATCCGAGGCGAGCCGCATGCGGCATTGGGAACATCCTTAGTTATCCATTGATCGCCGCCGGCCTGCCACGCAGCACCGGCGGGTCCTCGAAGCGCACCGGCGACAATCGCAGCGATACGCTTCAGCGCAATACGCGCTTGCCTTCCAGGAAACTCACCTTCCAGTACTGGTCGTCCAGGCTGTCCACTCGCACCCCGCCGCTCCGGCGACTGGAGGAATGGATGAACTTGCCTTCGCCCATGTAGATACCGGTGTGACTGACCCGACCACGGCCGTTGCTATTGAACAGCAACAGATCGCCGGGTTCCAGATCGTTCTTGCTCACCACCGGCACTTCGAGATCGATGATCTCGCGGGTAGAGCGCGGCAGGTTCATGCCGGCCCGCTCGCGGAACACGTAATTGACGAAGCCGCTGCAATCGAAACCAGTCAAGCTGCTGCCGCCACGGCGATAGGGCGTCCCTACCAGCTGGGTCGCGCGGTCGAGGATCTGGTCTGCCAGATTGGGTAGCGCCTGACGCGGGCCCACTTCGTGATCCCAGTCGAGCTGCTGCGGTGAGCGGGTATGGGGGAAGACCGGACGCTGCGGACCTGCCTCGCTCTCCACGGCCGTCGAGCCGTTGGCAGCACTGCTCAGGCTATGCAGCGAGGCAATCTGGAAGGTGTGGGAGGAGCTGGACTGATCCTGGGCGACCGCGGCGTCGGGGCTTTGCGGTGCACTTGCGCAGGCGGCGAGCAGACAGACAAAAGACAGAGGCACGAGGGGTGCGAGGCGGTTCCTTGGCATGGGCACGACCGTGACGTTTTTTCAAAGTTTCGCCACCTTGCCGACCTGGATCACAGATAGCAAGTTTTTTTAGCCGCTGATGTGACTCAAAAGCGGAGGAAGGACGTCTACGGCCCTTTTTTTGAGCTGAATGGTCGCCAGACCGCTCAACGACGAACGGTCCGGGTTGATCTCGATGAGATCGCCACCCTGCGCCAGGGTCTGGCCGATCGGCGCCTGGATATAACCAAAGGCAGCCGTGGTGCCGACGGCGATCACCAGATCGAAACCCTCCGCCACTGCAGCCTGCAGACGTTGCAGCTCGGTGACCGGCAGAGCCTCCTCGAACAGCACCACCGGTGGCCGCAGGATGCCACCGCAGCCAAGGCAACGCGGTGGCAACGGACCTGCGAGGCAGGCCTGGGCATCCGCCACCGCCTGCCCACAGCTCATGCAGGCCAGCGGCTCCAGCTGCCCATGAATCTCGATCAGCCGCGCCAGCGGAAACCCCGATTGCCGATGAAAGCCATCGATGTTCTGGGTCAGCACCCAGCTGCCGGGACAACGCCGACCGAAGCTGGCGATCGCCTGGTGCGCCGCATTGGGCACGGCCGCGGCGCAGGCTCGTCCGAGCTGGGCAAGATAGCGCCAGCAGACGTCGGGACGCTGCCGCAACATGCTGCCCGACAGCGCCGCCTCGATGGGGACGCCCTCGTCGGTGAGGCCGTTGTACAGGCCACCCAGACCGCGATAGGTCGGCAGTCCGGAATCGGCGGACAGCCCTGCCCCGGTAATGAACAGCACCCGCTCGGCCCTTTCGAGCAGGCCTTGAGCGCGCGCCAGGGCATCACTCAATGATTCACCGTCAGAGCCAGCATCACCGACAGCTGGCAGAGCGGCCGTCCGCTCTGTTCCTGCCAGAGATTGAAGGCCTCTTGCATCTTCTGGCGGTCACGCTTGGCGGTGGGTGCCTTGTCGAGGATGTTCTGCGCCTTGAGCGCCGTCACCACGTCGTCGGTCGCCAGGAAGGTGTCCTTGCCGGCCATGCGCAGGAAACGCTGTGCCGACAGACCACCCAGCTGGTTGCCCCGCTTGGTCAGCAGCTCCCACAGACCGACGATGTCCTGGCCTGGCCACTCGGCCAGCAGTTGACCGAAGCTGCCGTGGCTACGCTGAAAATCGAGCACCATCTGGGCGTTGATCGGCACGCTGCGCAGCTTGCCCAGGTGGCGGATCAGCCGCGCATCCTGCATCAGCCGCTCCAGACGCTCACCGCCCATGAGCACCACCTTCTCCGGATCGAAGCCGAAGAACACCTCCTCGAAGGCGGGCCACTTGGCATCCACCAGGCTGTGCTTGAGCCCGGCGCGAAAGATGCGGCGGGTCAACAGCGACAGATAGCGGTCATCGCCCACGGACCTCAGGGTCGCGGCGTCCACCGGTTGCGGCAGCCGCGCCTCCAGGGCCGCGCGGGAACCGCAGCGGTTGAGCGCGTATTCGAGCAGCCAGGTGTAATCCCGCATCAGAGATTCATCACCTGGACGAAGCGCGGCGTCGCGCTGTCATCGATCTTGAGGCTGGCGAAATCGAACAACTCGCGATCGGCCAGTTGCGACGGCACGACGTTCTGCAGGGCGCGGAACATGATCTCGGTACGTCCCGGCGTCTTGCGCTCCCACTCCAGCAGCATCTCCTTGACCACCTTGCGCTGCAGGTTTTCCTGGGAGCCGCAGAGGTTGCAGGGAATGATGGGGAATTCGCGCAGGACGGCGTAGGCCTCGATGTCCTTCTCGTTGCAATAGGCCAGCGGGCGAATCACCACGTTGCGCCCGTCGTCGGCGCGCAGCTTGGGGGGCATGGCCTTGAGGGTGCCGCCATGGAACAAATTGAGAAAGAAGGTTTCTACCATGTCATCGCGATGATGGCCGAGCGCCATCTTCGTCGCACTGATCTCATCGGCGAAGGTGTAGAGAATGCCCCGCCGCAGGCGCGAGCACAGCGAGCAAGTGGTCTTGCCCTCGGGGATCTTTTCCTTCACCACGGAATAGGTATCACGTTCCAGAACGTGGTACTCGACCCCCAGCTCCGCCAGATACTGAGGTAAAACGTGTTCAGGAAAGCCCGGCTGTTTCTGGTCGAGGTTGACCGCCACGATCTCGAAACGAATCGGGGCGACCTTCTGTAGATAGAGCAGCATGTCGAGCAGGGTGTAGCTGTCCTTGCCGCCGGACAGGCAGACCATGACCTTGTCGCCGTCCTCGATCATGTTGTAGTCGGCGATGGCTTCGCCGGTAAGACGGCGCAGGCGTTTCTGCAGCTTGTTCTGGTTGACCGAAAGGGTGCCCATGGATGAATCCGCGAAAGGAAAAAACGAAAGGCCGGCATTTTACGCGCAAAGCGGCCGGCGCCCTACCCCGAACGTCAGTCCGGAGCGACCGACAGCCATGAGCGATACCCAGGAGCTCATGAAGGCGCTGCACCAGGAATTGCTCAGGGCCCAGACCAGCCTGTCGGAGTACGAGTTGCTGCAGGCCCTGCGCCGGGCAGGCTCGCCGCTGATCCCACCCCGTCCGGTGACCGACAACTATCAACTCTTCCGCCTGCACTTTCGCGTCTTCAACGCCCTCTACCAGTTGCGCGACCAATTGCGTGCGGAGCAACGCGCCGAACTCATCATCAGTGCCCTGCGCATAGAGCTGCGCCCCTATCTGCGCGCCCGCGCCGGGCTGGTCGTGGCCGACCCCTTGCGTGCCTATTACCTGGATCTCACCCAGCTGGAGACCACCACGCCCGAAGACGTGGCGAATCTGCTCAATCACTTCTGGGCGCTGGTCAACGGCGAATCGGAGCTGCTGGAAGCCCTGCGTCTGCTGGGCCTGGATCGCTCGGCCGACTATGGCCAGATCCGCCGCCGCTATCGCCAGCTCGCCAGCCGTCATCACCCCGATCACGGCGGCAGCACCGGCCGGCTGCAGGCCATCAATGCGGCCATGGATACGCTACGGCGGCACTACGGCCACCAGCCGACCGCGGACGCTAGGGCACAGGCACGAGCTTCGGCATAATTGTCCGGCGCTCCAGAGGTTGCCCATGTCTGAACAACTCAAAGACCGGGTCGAAGACTGCTATCGACAGGCCGAGGCCTTTTTCAAACGCCGATTTCCCCGCCCCGAGGTCAGCCTGGCCCTGCGTGGCCAGCGGGCCGGCGTCGCTCATCTCACCGAGAATCGGCTGAGATTCAACGGGCAGCTCTATCAGGAAAACCGCGGCCATTTTCTCGAACAGACTGTCGCCCATGAGGTGGCGCACCTGGTGGCGCATCAACTGTTTGGCGGTGGCATCAGGCCTCACGGCGAGGAGTGGCAGCTGATCATGCGCGGCGTCTATGGGCTGCCGCCGGATCGCTGCCATACCTATGAGCTGCCACAGCGAGCCCGGACGCTCTATCTGTATCGCTGCAGCTGCCCGGATGGTCGTTTCGAGTTCACTGCCCAGCGTCACGCGCTGGTGCGCAAGGGGCGACGCTATCTGTGCCGGCGCTGCCGGACACCGCTGGACTTCACCGACGAAGTCATCCGCGGCTGATCCTGCCGGGCCCGGTCAGGGCACCGGCAGGTGTTGGCAAGCACTCAGCCCTGGGCGAAGACTTCCGCGAACAGGTTGTGCATTGCCAGGAAGGCACGCTTGGCGACCACCGGGTGGTACTGCTGCTTGCCCGGATTGTTGGCTTCGGGATCGGTGAAGGAATGCACCGCGCCGCCATAGCTCAGCAACTGCCAATCCACCTGGGCGGCATCCATTTCCTGGCGGAAACCGGTGAGCTGCTCGTCTGGCACCATCGGATCCGAGGCACCGTGCAACACCAGCACCGGACCGGTGATACGAGCCGCATCGGCCGGCGCAGGCGTATCGAGATTGGCGTGGAAGGTCACCACCGCGCTCAGCGGGGCGCCATCGCGCGCCAGCTCCAGGGCGGCGCAGCCGCCGAAGCAGAAGCCGATGGCCGCGATCTGATGGACGTCCACCGCCGCTGTCTCCGCCTGGGCAACCAGCGCCGCATAGGCCGCCTGCATGCGCTGGCGCAGCAGGGCGCGATCGCCACGGATCGGCGTCATGGCTGCCAGGGCCTCGTCGGCATTTTGCGGCCGGACGTTACGCCCATAGAAGTCCACCACCAGGTAGGCCAGACCGTCGGCCTCAGCGAGTTCTTTGGCCTGCTCCACGGCACCGTGGGACACCCCCATCCAGTTCGGCGCGAACAGCACGCCAGGTCGAGTGGGATTACCACTGGTGGCGTAGACCAGCTGGCTCTCGAACGGCTGGCCATCGATTTCGTAGGCAACGGGTTTTACAGTGACATCGACCATGGGGTCCTCCAAAGGGTGGATAGAAAGAAGCCCGCCGAGGCGGGCTTCTCTATCTTTAAGCGGACAATTCCACCAGCAATTTGTTTAACCGGCGGACATAGGCGGCGGGATCCTTGAGGCTATCGCCCGCGGCCAGCGCAGCCTGATCGAACAGGATGTGCGACAGGTCGGCGAAACGATCCTCGTCGGGCTCGCCATCGAGTTTCTCGATCAGCGGGTGCTGCGGATTGATCTCGAAGATCGGCTTGGAATCAGGCGCCTTCTGGCCGCTGGCTTCCAGAATCCGGCGCATCTGCAGACCCAGATCCTGCTCACCGATAGCGAGGATCGCCGGCGAGTCGGTCAGGCGATGGGAAACGCGGACTTCGCTGACTTGAGCATCCAGGGCCTGCTTGAGGCGTTCCACCAGGCCTTCCTTGGTCTTGGCGACCTCTTCCTGGGCTTGCTTGTCTTCTTCGCTGTCCAGCTTGCCGAGGTCCAGATCGCCACGGGCGACATCGACGAAGTGCTTGCCGTCGAATTCGGTGAGGTAGCTCATCAGCCACTCGTCGATGCGATCGGTCAGCAGCAGCACCTCGACACCCTTCTTGCGGAAGACTTCCAGGTGCGGGCTGTTCTTGATCTGGGCATGGCTCTCGCCAGTCAGGTAGTAGATCTTGTCCTGACCTTCCTTCATGCGGCCAATGTAGTCGGCCAGGGAAACGTTCTGAGCGTCGTCGCCGTTGTGAGTCGAGGCGAAGCGCAGCAGGCCGGCGATCTTCTCGCGGTTGGCGAAGTCTTCCGCCGGACCTTCCTTGAGCACCTGGCCGAAGTGCCCCCAGAACGACTGGTATTTTTCCGGCTCGCTCTTGGCCAGCTTCTCCAGCATGTCCAGCACCCGCTTGGTCAGGGCCGACTTCATGGAGTCGATCACCGGATCCTTCTGCAGGATCTCGCGGGAAACGTTCAGCGACAGGTCGTTGGAGTCCACCACACCCTTGATGAATCTCAGGTACAGCGGCAGGAACTGGTCGGCCTGATCCATGATGAAGACGCGCTGCACATAGAGCTTGAGGCCCTTGGGCGCTTCGCGCTGGTAGAGATCGAAGGGGGCACGGGCCGGCACATACAGCAGCGAGGTGTATTCGAGCTTGCCCTCGACCTTGTTGTGGCTCCAGGTCAGCGGGTTTTCGAAGTCATGGCCGACGTGCTTGTAGAACTCCTGGTAGTCCTCGTCCTTGAGTTCGGTACGCGGACGGGTCCAGAGCGCGCTGGCACGGTTGACGGTCTCCCACTCGGCTTCGGCCGACTGTTCTTCCTCGCTCTCCTGCTGTTCCCTGGGCAACTCGATGGGCAGACCGATGTGATCGGAGTACTTCTTGACCACGTTGCGCAGGCGCCAGCCATCGGCGAATTCCAGCTCCTCGGGCTTGAGGTGCAGCACGATACGAGTACCGCGCTCGGGCTTGTCGATGGTCGCGACCTCGAACTCCCCTTCCCCCTTGGACGACCAGTGCACGCCCTCCGCGGCGGGTTGGCCGGCACGACGGGTATAGACATCGACCTGGTCGGCGACGATGAAGGCCGAATAGAAGCCCACACCGAATTGACCGATGAGGTTGGAATCCTTCTTCTGGTCGCCGCTGAGATTCTTCAGGAAATCGGCGGTGCCGGACTTGGCGATGGTGCCAAGGTGGGCGATGACCTCTTCACGGCTCATGCCGATGCCATTGTCTTCGAGGGTGACCGTGCCGGCCTCCTTGTCGAAGCTCAGGCGAATCTTCAGCGTATCCCCGCCTTCGAGCAGATCGGGCTTGGACAAAGCCTCGAATCTGAGCTTGTCGGCCGCGTCGGAGGCGTTGGAAATCAATTCGCGCAGGAAGATTTCCTTGTTGGAATACAGCGAGTGAATCATCAGGTGAAGCAGCTGCTTCACTTCGGTCTGGAAGCCTAGGGTTTCCTTTTGAGTCTCCACACTCATGCTACGAACTCCGCTATCGATAGGTACGCGCCAGATGCCTGGCGATGTGGCGGAGATGGGGGCGACGCGCAACATTTCAACCTTTCCGGTTCCGGTTCGCGATACAGGTAGGAATTTGGGCGATGCCTGAGATAGACGCGGAACTTAACTTTTAACGGTGCGCTCGAACGGCTGTCGTGTAGTTCATAAGGAGAAAACACATGAAAAAGCCCTTCGCCATCGCCCTGCTCTTCACTGCCGCCTTCGGCCTCGCCGCCTGTGACAAGCCTTCCGAAAACAAGGCTCAGGATGCTGCCAAGACCGAACAGAAAGCTCAGGAAAACCTGAACAAAGCCGCCGAGCAGAGCAACAAAGCTGCCGAGCAGCGCAACGAAGCCGCCAATGAGGCTGCCAAAGAGCAAACCAACGGCGAAGCCACCTCGGTCAGCCCGGCCACCGGTACCGCCAACGGCAACGCGCCGGCTACCCAGCCCAAGCCGTAAGCTGATCGGTTATGAAAAAAGCCCGCTGATGCGGGCTTTTTTGTGGACGACTGATTCAGGAGTGCGAGGGATCTGGCTCGGCCTCGCTCTCTGTCGCCCGACCTCCGCGACGCAGGCTTTCCAGCGCCAGGGCAACGAGGCCCACCACCACAGCCGGCAACAGCCAGCCCAGGCCCGAGTCGGCCAGTGGCAGCCACTGCACGGCATCCCCCAGATAGGGTACCGTCAGGTGGGCGGTCTGCAAGCCATCAAGAATGCCGAACGCCAGCGCCACCAGCAGCACCGGCCCGACGATGCGACCGGGCGCCGCCCAGCGAGCGGTGAAGAAGCTCAGGACCACCAGGGCGATACAGGGCGGATAGATGGCGGTGAGAATGGGCACCGAGATCTGGATCAGCTGGGTCAGGCCGAGGTTGGACACCAGCAGCGAGAAGGCTGCCAGCAGGACCACCAGGCTGCGATAGCTGAAGGGCAGGAACTCACTGAAGAACTCCGCGCAGGCGCAGGTCAGACCCACTGCCGTGACCAGGCAGGCCAAGGTAATGAGCACCGCGAGGAAGTCGCTGCCGACACTGCCGAAGGTGTGCTGCACATAGGCATGCAGCACCTCGGCGCCATTGCTGGCATGGGGTACCAGCGCCCCGCTGCCGGCCCCGAGCTGGAACAGGCTCAGATAGACCAGCACCAATCCAACCCCTGCGATCAGGCCGGCGATGATGGTATAGCGCGTCAGTAACTCGGGGGCGGTCACGCCCCGAGCACGAATGGCGTTGACGATGACGATGCCGAACACCAGGGCGCCCAGGGTATCCATGGTCAGATAGCCGTTGACGAAGCCTTGGGACAGCGCCCGCGAGGCGTAGTCGGGCGCCGCCGTGGCAGGACCACCCGCTGGCCAGAACAGCGCCGCGCCGCCCAGCACCGCCAGGGCGAGGATCTTCAGCGGACCGAGAAAGCGGCCCACGGTGTCGAGCAGCCGCCCCGGATAGAGGGAGACCAGCAGCACCACCAGGAAATAGGCCAGGCTGTAGAGGAACAGCGGGATCGGTCCGTTACCCAGCAGGGGCCCGACGCCCACCTCGAAAGAGACCGTGGCAGTGCGAGGGGTGGCGAACAGCGGCCCTACCGAAAGGTAGCAGACGATGGCGAGCGCCCGGGCAGCCGTCTGGCCCAGCGGCCTGCTCAGGGCATCCATGCCGCCACCGACGCGCGCCAGGGCGATCAGGGTCAGCACCGGCAGCCCGACCGCGGTCAGCAGAAAGCCCAGGGCGGCGCTCCAGACGTGCTCGCCAGCCTGCAGGCCGACGATCGGGGGAAAGATGATGTTGCCCGCGCCGACGAACAGCGCGAACGTCATGAATCCGAGGGCCAGGACGTCCCGGCTTTGCAAAGCTTTCATGGAAGGCAGTACCAGCAATGAGGAAAACGAGGCAGCCCACCCTCTTGGGAGCAGGTCTTGGAGGGGCCACGAGGTGGCCGATGGAGCGGAAGGTTGCCATCCTAACGAATTACCGGCGAAAAGGCAGCCGGCAGGTGATGAGGCGTCATGAACGCGCCCATGAAAAAGGCCGCCCGAGGGCGGCCTTTTCTACAGTCAGTCAGGCTCAGGCCTTCTTGACTTCCCAACCGGTCAGCTCGGCCAGGGCCTTGCCGATGTCAGCCAGGGAACGCACGGTCTTCACACCAGCGTCCTGCAGGGCAGCGAACTTCTCGTCCGCAGTGCCCTTGCCGCCGGAGATGATGGCGCCAGCATGGCCCATGCGCTTGCCGGGCGGTGCGGTGACACCGGCGATGTAGGACACCACCGGCTTGGTCACGTTGGCCTTGATGTAGGCCGCGGCTTCTTCTTCAGCGCTGCCGCCGATCTCGCCGATCATGACGATGGCTTCGGTCTGCGGATCTTCCTGGAACAGCTTCAGGATATCGATGAAGTTCGAGCCCGGGATGGGGTCGCCGCCGATGCCCACGCAGGTGGACTGGCCGAAGCCGGCGTCGGTGGTCTGCTTCACGGCTTCATAGGTCAGGGTGCCGGAACGCGACACGATACCGACCTTGCCTGGCAGGTGAATGTGACCGGGCATGATGCCGATCTTGCACTCGCCGGGGGTGATGACGCCGGGGCAGTTCGGGCCGATCAGGCGTACGCCCAGTTCGTCGCACTTCACCTTGGCATCCAGCATGTCGAGGGTGGGGATACCCTCGGTGATGCAGACGATCAGCTTGATGCCGCCGAAGGCCGCTTCCAGGATGGAGTCCTTGCAGAAGGGAGCCGGAACGTAGATTACCGAGGCGTCAGCGCCGGTAGCTTCCACGGCTTCCTTGACGGTGTTGAACACCGGCAGACCCAGGTGGGTGGAGCCGCCCTTGCCGGGAGTCACGCCGCCGACCATCTGGGTGCCGTAGGCGATGGCCTGTTCGGAGTGGAAGGTACCCTGGCTGCCGGTGAAGCCCTGGCAGATGACCTTGGTGTCTTTATTGATCAGGACGCTCATTACTTACCCTCCGCGGCCTTGACGACCTGCTGGGCAGCGTCGGTCAGGCTGGTTGCCGCGATGATGTTCAGGCCGCTTTCGGCCAGGACCTTGGCACCGAGTTCGGCGTTGTTGCCTTCGAGGCGAACCACGACCGGCACCTTCACACCGACTTCCTTCACGGCACCGATGATGCCTTCGGCGATCATGTCGCAGCGCACGATGCCGCCGAAGATGTTCACCAGAACGGCTTTCACGTTGCTGTCGGACAGGATGATCTTGAAGGCTTCGGTCACGCGCTCTTTGGTCGCGCCGCCGCCAACGTCCAGGAAGTTGGCCGGCTTGCCGCCGTGCAGGTTGACGATGTCCATGGTACCCATGGCCAGACCGGCACCGTTGACCATGCAGCCGATGCTGCCTTCCAGGGCTACGTAGTTCAGTTCCCACTTCTGCGCATGGGCTTCACGGGCGTCGTCCTGCGACGGGTCGTGGAAAGCACGCAGCTTGGGCTGACGGTAGATGGCGTTGCTGTCGATGTTGATCTTGGCATCCAGGCAGTGCAGGTTGCCGTCCTTCTTGATCACCAGCGGGTTCACTTCCAGCAGGGCCAGGTCGTAGTCCTGGAACAGCTTGGCCAGACCGACGAAGATCTGGGTGAACTGCTTGATCTGGTCACCTTTCAGGCCCAGCTGGAAAGCCAGGTCGCGACCCTGGTAAGGCTGAGCGCCTACCAGCGGATCGATGGTGGCCTTGAGAATCTTCTCCGGAGTGTCGTGAGCGACCTTCTCGATGTCCACGCCACCTTCGGTGGACGCCATGAACACAATGCGGCGGCTGGAGCGATCGACGACGGCGCCCAGATAGAGCTCCTTGTCGATGTCGGTGCAGGATTCAACCAGGATCTTGCTGACCGGCTGACCGTTGGCGTCGGTCTGGTAGGTCACCAGACGTTGGCCCAGCCACTTGGCGGCGAATTCCTTGGCTTCTTCCTTGCTCTTGACCAGCTTCACACCGCCAGCCTTACCACGGCCACCGGCATGTACCTGGGCCTTGACGACCCACTCGTCGCCGCCGATACGGCCGCAAGCCTCGTAGGCCTCCTGGGGGGTGTCGACAGCGTAGCCTTTGGAAACGGGCAGGCCGTATTCAGCGAACAGCTGCTTACCCTGATACTCGTGGAGATTCATGCTTGTCTACCGTCTTCGTTGGGTATTGCGCATTCGACGCTGTGCGTTCTCCGAGCCGTCCTCTGGACGGTCGCGGGCACCGCGCCACCTGTGACCCCTGCCTCGCAAGGGTCCGAGGTGCCTTCCTGCGGTGGAGCCCGGAGGCTCCACGGCGGTCGGCGACCCCGTGGTTCCGTAAATCTCTTACCGCTTCTTGCGATTCACTGCGTGGATCGCATGACCATTCACCGCCAGGGCTGCTTCGTGCAGTGCCTCAGACAGCGTCGGGTGCGAGAACACCATCATGCCCAGGTCTTCGGCACTGGTGCCGAATTCCATGGCGATGGCGCCCTGCTGCACCAGTTCCGCCGCGCTCGGGCCGACCACATGGACGCCCAGGACGCGATCGGTCTTGGCATCGGCCACGACCTTGACGAAGCCGGCGGTGTCGTTGGCCGCCAGGGCACGACCGCTGACCGCGAAGGGGAAGGTACCGACGTTGACTTCGACGCCTTCGGCCTTCAGCGCCTGCTCGGTCTTGCCGACCCACGCGATTTCCGGGTGGGTGTAGATCACCGAGGGCACCAGGTCGTAGTTCATCTGAGCCTTGTGACCGGCAATACGCTCGGCGACCATCACGCCCTCTTCCGAGGCCTTGTGGGCCAGCATCAGACCACGCACGCAGTCACCGATGGCGAACACGCCCGGAACGCTGGTGGCGCAGTAGTCATCGACGTAGATGTAGCCACGCTCGTCGCTTTCCACGCCGCTGTCGGACGCCAGCAGGTCGGTGGTGACCGGACGACGGCCCACGGCAACGATGAGGCGATCGAAGGTGATCTGCTTCTCTTCACCGGCTTCGGTGTAGTTGACGGTGACTTCTTCGCCGTTGACCTGGGAGCCGGTCACACGAGCACCCATGCGGATGTTCAGACCCTGCTTGGAAAGGATCTTGTAGGCCTCCTTGGACACCTGCTCATCGGCGGCGACCAGGAACTTGTCCAGGGCTTCCAGCACGGTGACTTCGGCACCCAGGCGAGCCCAGACCGAACCCAGCTCCAGGCCGATGACGCCGGCACCGATCACGCCCAGACGCTTGGGCACGCTCTGGAATTCCAGGGCGCCGGTGGAATCGACGATGACCTTCTGGTCCACCGGAGCTGGCGGGATGTCGATGGGACGCGAGCCGGACGCCAGGATGACGTTCTCGGCCTCGACCACCTGGACGTTGCCGTCCAGGCCAGTGACTTCGACCTTCTTGCCGGACAGCAGCTTGCCGTTGCCTTCCAGCAGAGTCACGCCGTTGGCCTTGAACAGGGTGGCCACGCCGCCGGTGAGGTTCTTCACGATCTGGTCCTTGCGGCCGATCATGGTGGGCACGTCGATGGTGACGTTGGGCGCATCGATCCCGTGGACCTTAAAGCCCTCGTGGGCCTCGTGGTACTTGTAGGAGCTGTCCAGCAGCGCCTTGGAAGGAATGCAACCCACGTTCAGGCAGGTACCGCCCAGGGCGACCTTGCCTTCCTTGCCCTTGTAGCGCTCGACACAGGCCGTCTTCAGACCGAGCTGCGCGGCACGGATGGCGGCCACGTAGCCACCAGGGCCGGCGCCGATCACCACTACGTCGAATTTGTCGCTCATACACTAATCCCCTTGGAGCAGCTTCAGGCAGGAAAACTTGAAGCGGTGCGTGGCCCCTGCCCCGCACCGCGAGAGCCGGATCAGATGTCCAGCAGCAGACGAGCCGGGTCTTCCAGCAGGTCCTTCATGGTGACCAGGAAGGTCACGGCTTCTTTGCCATCGATCAGGCGATGGTCGTAGGACAGCGCAAGATACATCATCGGCAGGATCACCACCTGGCCGTTCACCGCCATCGGGCGTTCCTGGATCTTGTGCATGCCCAGGATCGCGGTCTGTGGCGGGTTGACGATGGGAGTGGACAGCAGCGAACCGAAGACACCACCGTTGGAGATGGTGAAGGTGCCGCCCTGCATGTCTTCCAGGGTCAGCTTGCCGGCCTTGGCCTTCTTGCCGAAGTCGGCGATGGTGCCTTCCACTTCCGCCAGGCTCATGAACTCGGCGTTGCGCAGCACCGGCACTACCAGGCCACGGTCACTGGACACGGCCACGCCGATGTCCTGATAGCCGTGGTAGACGATGTCGTTGCCGTCGATGGAGGCGTTGACGCCCGGCTGGCGCTTGAGCGCCTCGGTGGCCGCCTTGACGAAGAAGGACATGAAGCCCAGGCGTACGCCATTGTGCTTCTTCTCGAACATGTCCTTGTACTTGGAGCGCAGGTCCATGATCGGCTTCATGTTAACCTCGTTGAAGGTCGTCAGCATGGCCATGCTGGACTGGGCTTCAACCAGGCGCTCGGCGACCTTGGCGCGCAGGCGGGTCATGGGTACACGCTTCTCGGTGCGATCGCCAGCAGCGGTCACCACCGGAGCGGCGGCGGCAGCGGGCTTGGCAGCCGGAGCAGCGGCGCCGGACTTCTTGGCCTCGACAGCGGCGACGGCGTCTTCCTTGGTGATGCGACCACCCTTGCCGGTGCCGACCAGGGTAGCCGGGTCGATGCCGTTTTCTTCGGCGATCTTGCGTGCGGCGGGAGCGAGGATCGGATCCTCTTCACCACCGGCAGCCGGCGCGGCAGCCGGAGCACTGGCGGCGGCCGGCTGGGCAGCCGGCGCGGCGGCGGCAGTGGCGCCCTCTTCCACGCGAGCGATAACTTCTTCGCTCAGCACGGTGTCGCCTTCGTTCTTCAGGACTTCGGCCAGGACGCCATCGACCGGTGCCACGACTTCCAGCACGACCTTGTCGGTCTCGATGTCGACCAGCAGTTCGTCACGCTTGACCGCTTCGCCCGGCTTCTTGTGCCAGGTGGCGACGGTGCCGTCAGCGACCGATTCCGGGAAGGTAGGGGCTTTGATCTCGATAGCCATTCTATGAATTTCCTTAGTGATCTTTAGTAGTCGCGTGGCGAATCAAACGGAGAAAGCATCGTGCAGCAGTTTTTCCTGCTGCTCGGCGTGCATGGAGGCATAGCCGCAGGCCGGCGCAGCGGACGCATCGCGACCGGCGTATTCCAGACCCAGGCCCTGCTTGTAACCGGACACGGCGCGACGCATGTGATGCTGGCTGCAGTACCAGGCACCCTGGTTCATCGGCTCTTCCTGGCACCAGACCACGCGCTCGAGGTTCGGGTAGCCAGCCAGTACCTCGGCCAGGTCCTCTTCCGGGAACGGATAGAGTTGCTCCAGGCGAACGATGGCAATGTCCTGGCGGTTTTCGCTGCGGCGCTTTTCCAGCAGGTCGTAGTAGACCTTGCCGCTGCACAGAACCAGGCGCTTCACCTGCTGGGCATCGATCTGATCCAGTTCGTTGATCACGGTCTGGAAGGAGCCATGGGCCAGGTCTTCCAGGGTCGAGATGGCCAGCTTGTGGCGCAGCAGCGACTTGGGCGTGAGCACTACCAGCGGCTTGCGCAGCGGGCGGATCACCTGACGACGCAGCAGGTGGTAGATCTGCGCCGGCGTGGTCGGTACGCAGACCTGGATGTTCTGCTCGGCGCACAGCTGCAGGTAACGCTCCAGACGAGCCGACGAGTGCTCCGGACCCTGGCCTTCGTAGCCATGGGGCAGCAGCATGGTCAGGCCGCAGAGACGACCCCACTTGATCTCGCCGCTGGTGATGAACTGGTCGATGACGACCTGGGCACCGTTGGCGAAGTCACCGAACTGGGCTTCCCAGACCACCAGCGCGTTGGGCGTGGTGGTGGCGTAGCCGTATTCGAAGCCCAGCACCGCTTCCTCGGACAGGAAGGAGTCGTAGATCTCGAACGACGGCTGGTCTTCGGCCAGGTGCTGCAGGGGCACGTAGGGCACGGCGTCCTTCTGGTTGTGCAGCACCGCATGGCGGTGCGAGAAGGTGCCACGGCCGACGTCCTGACCGGTGATGCGGATCGGATGGCCTTCGTGCAGCAGGGTGGCGTAGGCCATGGTCTCGGCGAAACCCCAATTCAGGGCCAGGCCGCCGGCAGTCATCTTCTGGCGATCTTCGAGGATCTTGCCTACCTGACGCTGGACTACGACGCCTTCCGGAATCTGCAGCAGCTTGTTGGCCAGTTCCTGCAGGGTCTTGAGATCGAAGCCGGTGTCGTGCCGCGCGGTCCAGGCATGGCCGAGGTAGGGTTTCCAGTCTACGAACAGGTCGCGATTGGGTTCCTTGACCAGGCTGGCCACCACGTGACGACCCTCGTCGAGGGCGCCCCGATAGGCTTCGAACTGCGCCTGGACCTGCTCGGCAGTGACGACGCCGGCCTGGGTCAGGGCATCCGCATAGAGATCGCGGGTGGTGCGCTGCTTGGCGATCTGCTGGTACATCAGCGGCTGGGTGCCGCTCGGCTCGTCGGCCTCGTTGTGGCCGCGACGGCGGTAGCACACCAGGTCGATGACGATGTCACGCTTGAACTGCATGCGGTAGTCGACCGCCAGCTGGGTGACAAACAGCACCGCTTCGGGATCGTCGCCGTTCACATGGAAGATCGGCGCCTGGATCATCTTGGCGACGTCGGTGGCGTACTCGGTCGAGCGCGCATCTTCCTGGCGGTTGGTGGTGAAACCGACCTGGTTGTTGATGACGAGGTGCAGGGTGCCGCCGGTCTTGTAGGCCCGGGTCTGCGACATCTGGAAGGTTTCCATGACCACGCCCTGGCCAGCGAAGGCGGCGTCGCCGTGGATGGCAACGGGCACGACCTTGTCGCCGGAGCGATCGCCGCGGCGATCCTGGCGGGCACGCACCGAACCCTCCACCACCGGAGAGACGATCTCCAGGTGCGAGGGGTTGAACGCCAGCGCCAGGTGGACTTCGCCGCCCTGGGTCATGACGTTGGAGGAGAAACCCTGGTGGTACTTGACGTCACCGGAGCCCAGCTCGACCAGCTTCTTGCCTTCGAATTCGTCGAACAGATCGCGCGGGTTCTTGCCCAAGGTGTTGACCAGCACGTTCAGACGGCCACGGTGGGCCATGCCGATCACCAGTTCCTTGACCCCATAGGAACCGGAACGCTGGATGATCTCGTCGATCAGCGGAATCAGGCTCTCGCCCCCTTCCAGGCCGAAACGCTTGGTGCCTGGGTACTTGGTGCCCAGGTACTTTTCCAGGCCCTCGGCGGCGGTCAGACGCTCCAGCAGGTGGGTGCGGACTTCCGGGGAATATTGCGGGCGGCCACGGACGCTTTCCAGGCGCTGCAGGAACCAGCGGCGCTCTTCGGAATCGACGATGTGCATGAACTCTGCACCGACCGTGCGGCAATATGTCTCTTGCAGCGCATCCCTGATTTCGCGGAGAGTTGCTTCCTCTTTGCCGATGAACAATTCACCGGTGCGGAAGGTGGTATCCAGATCGGCGTCGGTCAACCCATAGTGGTTGAGCAGCAGATCGGCAGGTGGCTGACGCTTCCACAGACCCAGGGGGTCGAGCTGAGCAGCCTGATGGCCCTGCAGACGGAACGCCTGGATCAGCCGCAGGACTTCAACCTGCTTCTTCTCGTGTTCGGAACTGACGGTACCGGCCGAGACCGGTTGAGCTCGCCGCTGGTTCTTGCCCAACAGCACGAAATGGTCGCGGATCGCGGAGTGCGCAACGTCCGGCGAATTGCCAGTGACAGCGGGCAGCTTCTGGAAGTAGGTGCGCCACTCTTCCGGCACAGCGTTGGCATCGTGCAGAAACAGCTCATAGAGCTCTTCCACATAAGCAGCATTACCGCCGGACAGGTGAGCGCTGTCCCACAGTTGCTGCATCTGACTTTCGTGCATCTAGTTCACCCCTTCGGCAGAGATAGCATCAGCCGATGACCAGTCTCGATGCGAGACCTGGTCTCTCTACGGCTGCGCCAATGCCCGGATGCTGTTCCGGGTATCCCTGAATGGACATTGGTTGAATCAAGCTATCGAGGTCGTTAACGAACCCGCCCGGCACAACTGGCCGGGCGGGACGTGGATCAGGTACCGCTCTGCAGCAGCATCGCCCGCACATGGCCGATGGCCTTGGTCGGGTTCAGCCCCTTGGGACAGACCGCCACACAGTTCATGATCGAGCGGCAGCGGAACACACTGAACGGATCGTCCATGGCCGCCAGGCGCTCTTCGGTCTTGGTGTCACGACTGTCGGCCAGGAAGCGATAGGCCTGCAGCAGTGCAGCGGGGCCGAGGAACTTGTCGGGGTTCCACCAGAAGGACGGGCAGGACGTCGAGCAGCAGGCGCACAGGATGCACTCGTACAGACCGTCGATCTTCTCACGGTCTTCCGGGCTCTGCAGGCGTTCGATGGCTGGTGCCGGGGTCTCGTTCTGCAGGAACGGCTTCACCTTCTCGTATTGCTTGTAGAAGATGCTCATGTCGACGACCAGGTCACGAATGACCGGCAGGCCGGGCAGCGGACGCACGATCAGCTTGTCGTTCTTGACCACGGCCGACAGCGGCGTGATGCACGCCAGGCCGTTCTTGCCGTTAATGTTCATGCCGTCGGAGCCGCACACGCCTTCGCGGCAGGAACGACGGTAGGAGAAGCCTTCATCCTGCTCTTTGATCAGAGCCAGGACGTCCAACACCATGAGATCCTTCCCACCGGTATCGACCTGGAACTCCTGCATGGACGGCAGGCCGTCCTGATCCGGGTTGTAACGATATACGCTGACTTTCAACATGGTGGTCACCTTTAGTAAGTCCGAACCTTGGGTTCGAACATCGGTACGGTCTTCGGCGCGAAGTTGACGTCACGCTTACTGACCCGTTTTTCACCGGGGAAATAGAGGGTGTGGCACAGCCAGTTCTCGTCGTCACGCTCTTCGAAGTCTTCACGGGCGTGAGCACCACGGGATTCCTTGCGATTCTCGGCGGCGATGGCGGTTGCTTCGGCCACTTCGAGCAGGTTCTGCAGCTCGAGCGCTTCGATGCGGGCGGTGTTGAAGCCCTGACTCTTGTCGTTGATCTTGACCTTGGCGATGCGCTCGCGCAGGTCGGCCAGCTCGGCGATGCCCTTCTGCATGTACTCGCCGGTGCGGAACACCCCGAAGTAGTTCTGCATGCAGGTCTGCAGTTGCTTGCGCAGGGTAGCGACGTCGTCACCGGTGGTGCGCTCGTTGACGCCGGACAGGCGCTGCAACGAGGCTTCCAGATCGCTTTCCGAGGCACCGCGGTGCTCGATACCTTCCTTGAGTGCCTTCTCCAGGTGCAGACCAGCTGCACGACCGAAGACCACCAAGTCCAGCAGCGAATTGCCGCCCAGCCGGTTCGCACCGTGCACAGATACGCAGGCCACTTCGCCTACTGCGAACAGACCTTCGATGATCCTGTCGTTGCCGTTGGCGTCTTGAGTGATGGCCTGACCATGGATGTTGGTGGCGATGCCGCCCATCATATAGTGGCATGTAGGGATCACGGGTACCGGTGCGACGACCGGGTCGACATGGGCGAAGGTCTTGGACAGTTCGCAGATGCCGGGCAGACGACTGTGCAGGACGTCTTCACCCAGGTGGTCCAGCTTCAGCAGCACATGGTCGCCATCCGGGCCACAACCGTTGCCGGCCAGCACTTCCTTCACCATGGAGCGGGCGACCACGTCGCGACCGGCCAGATCCTTGGCGTTGGGTGCATAGCGCTCCATGAAGCGCTCGCCGTGCTTGTTGATCAGGTAACCACCCTCACCGCGGCAACCTTCGGTGACCAGTACCCCGGCGCCGGCGATGCCGGTCGGGTGGAACTGCCACATTTCGATATCCTGCACCGGCACGCCGGCTCGCAGCGCCATGCCGACACCGTCGCCAGTGTTGATCAGGGCGTTGGTGGTGGAGGCGTAGATACGACCCGCACCGCCGGTGGCCAGCACAGTGGCCTTGGCCTTGACGTAGACGGTCTCGCCGGTTTCGATGGCGATGGCAATGACACCGACCACGACGCCGTCCTGGTTCTTCACCAAGTCCACGGCGTACCACTCGTTCAGGAATACCGTATTGTTCTTCAGGTTGCCCTGATAGAGGGTGTGCAGCAGGGCATGACCGGTACGGTCGGCCGCGGCGCAGGTACGAGCCGCCTGGCCGCCCTTGCCGTAGTCCTTGGACTGGCCGCCGAAGGGACGCTGATAGATACGACCCTGCTCGGTACGGGAGAACGGCAGACCCATGTGTTCCAGCTCGAAGACCGCTTCCGGGCCTACGGAGCACATGTACTCGATGGCGTCCTGATCACCGATGTAGTCCGACCCCTTGACGGTGTCGTACATGTGCCAGCGCCAGTCATCGTTCGGATCGGACGAGGCGATGGCGCAGGTAATGCCACCCTGGGCAGATACGGTGTGGGACCGGGTCGGGAAAACCTTGGTGATGACGGCGGTCTTGTGGCCGGATTGGGCCAGTTGCAGAGCAGCGCGCATACCAGCGCCGCCGCCACCTACGATGATGGCATCAAACGAAATATGACGAATTGTGGACATTGATCAAACACCCCAGAAGATCTGCACGCCCCAGACGAAGAACGCGAACATCGCGAACCCGCATACCGCCTGGAACAGGAAACGCACGGCGGTAGCACCTTTGCCGATGGCCATGGTGGTCAGGTAATCAGTGGAAATGGTCCACATACCGACCCAGGCATGCACACAGATGGACACCAGCGCCAGCAGGCTGAAGATACGCATCAGGGTGTTGGAGAACAGCCCGTGCCACTGCTCGAAGGTGAGCCCTGGGTGAAGGATCAGGAAGCCGATCAGAAAGAGGAAGTAGACCGCGAGGACGACTGCCGAGACCCGTTGAGCCATCCAGTCGTAGAGACCGGAACGCGAAAGATTGGTGACGTTGGTTACCATACCCAAACCCCTGCCAGAATGATCAGAACTGCGGAAATGACCAGCACTAGCTGTGCACCCAGCTTGCCGCCCTGCAGGGTTTCACCGGCGCCCCCATCCATGATCAAGTGCCGAATGCCGGCGACCAGATGGTAGAGCAACGCGGACAGCAGACCCCAAATCACGAGCTTGACCAGCGGATAGGCCAGAAAAGCTTTCACCTGGCCGAAGCCTTCCTCGCTACCCAGCGACAGGTGCAGCCCATAGAGCATGACTGCGATGCCGAGGAACAGGATGACGCCAGAGATACGGTGAAGAATCGAGGTATAAGCTGTGATAGGTAGTTTGATGGTCCTGAGATCTAGGTTTACAGGTCGTTTGCTATTCACGGCTTCTTTCACACTGAGGGCCCAATTGCGGTCGGGCTAGTTATAGGAGATTCCACATCTGCTACACGCTTCTGTAGGGAAGCGTCGACCGCTCGGCATCAGCTCGCCGACCCGGTACGGTCGGGCGAGAATTATAGACAGTTAGCCTACTCATGACAAACGTCGATACCCGATCCCGACGTCGCCAGCTGATATTCAGAAGCCTGCGTGTTAATGTCTTTTCGCCGCACAATCTGGCCAGAAACACCCTCTAGGCCGATATTTTCGTAAATTGACTTTCAAATTTATCCCTCTATAGTGGGCGAGGCCCTGAGTGGAGGGTTTATTGATGATTTCAAAGCAAAATAAGGAGGCCTAATGGCTGACAAGAAAGCGCAGTTGATCATCTCGGGAGCGGATCCGGTTGACCTGCCCGTTATGTCCGGCACCCTTGGCCCGGACGTGATCGATGTTCGCAACCTCACCTCCACTGGTGTGTTCACCTTTGACCCGGGCTTCATGTCCACTGCCTCGTGCGAATCCAAGATCACCTATATCGATGGTGACAAAGGCATTCTGCTGCACCGCGGCTACCCTATCGAGCAACTGGCGGAGAAATCCGACTACCTTGAGACCTGTTACCTGCTGCTCAAGGGTGAATTGCCGAACGCGCAAGAGAAAGTGCAGTTCGTCGATACCATCAAGAACCACACCATGGTTCACGAGCAACTGAAGAACTTCTTCAACGGCTTCCGTCGCGATGCGCACCCCATGGCCATCATGTGCGGCGTGGTTGGCGCCCTGTCAGCCTTCTACCATGACTCCCTGGACATCACCGATCCCCAGCACCGCGAAATTTCGGCGATGCGCCTGATCGCCAAGATGCCGACCCTGGCTGCCATGGTGCACAAGTACTCCATGGGCCAACCGATGCTGTATCCCCGCAACAACCTGGGATATGCGGAAAACTTCCTGCACATGATGTTCAATACGCCATGTGAGGAAAAGCCGATCAGCCCGGTACTGGCGCGCGCCATGGATCGCATCTTCATCCTGCACGCGGATCACGAGCAGAACGCCTCCACCTCCACCGTCCGCCTGGCCGGCTCCTCCGGCGCCAATCCTTTCGCCTGCATCGCCGCAGGCATCGCCGCCCTCTGGGGTCCGGCACATGGTGGCGCGAACGAAGCCGTTTTGAAAATGCTGGACGAGATTGGCGATGTGTCCAACATCGACAAGTTCGTCGCCAAGGCCAAGGACAAGAACGATCCGTTCAAGCTGATGGGCTTCGGCCATCGCGTGTACAAGAACTTCGATCCGCGCGCTACGGTGATGAAGCAGACCTGCGACGAAGTCCTGGCCGAGCTGGGCATCAACGATCCGCAGCTGGAACTGGCCATGCGCCTGGAAGAACTGGCGCGCAAAGACCCCTACTTCGTCGAGCGCAATCTCTACCCGAACGTGGACTTCTATTCCGGCATCATCCTCAAGGCGATCGGCATTCCGACCAGCATGTTCACCGTGATCTTCGCCATGGCGCGGACCGTCGGCTGGATCTCGCACTGGCAGGAAATGCTGTCCGGCCCCTACAAGATCGGCCGGCCGCGTCAGCTGTACACCGGCGTGACCCAGCGTGACATTCCGGACGATCGCGGCTGATCGATTCGTGATGAAGAACCCCGCCCCGGCGGGGTTTTTTATTGCCTGACAACTTCAAGACCTCAACGACAGACACAAAAAAGCCCGCACAAGGCGGGCTTCTTTGTGTCTGGATCAGGCTAATTACTTGGCCTGAGCTTCGACTTCAGCTTCTACGCGACGGTTGACGGCGCGACCGGCTTCGGTAGCGTTGTCAGCAACCGGGCGGGACTCACCGTAACCAACAGCGTTCACGCGGCCACCCTGCACGCCGTACTGGTTGACCAGCACGTTACGCACGGCGTTGGCACGACGCTCGGACAGCTTCTGGTTGTAGGCGTCAGTGCCGACGGAGTCGGTGTGGCCTTCAACAGTGGTCGAGGTCTGCGGGTACTGCTGCATGAAATCAGCCAGGTTCTTGATGTCGGCGTAGCTGTTGGGCTTGACCACGGCCTTGTCGAAATCGAATTTCACGTCCAGCTCGACGCGAACGGTTTCAGCAGCAGCCGGGCAGCCGGTAGCGTCAACGGTGACGTTGGCCGGGGTGTTCGGGCACTTGTCGACGTTGTCGCAAACGCCATCGTTGTCGGAATCGGTGCAGACGTCAGCAACGGGGGCCGGAGCCGGAGCCGGAGCGACTTCTTTCTTGGTGGAACCACCGAAGTTCAGACCAACACCTACAGCAGCGCTCCACTCGGTGTCGCCGTAGTCGATGTTGTAGTTAGCTTGTACGCCGGTACGGGCATACAGGTTCTCGGTGAAGTAGTACTTCAGGCCGGCGCCCAGGTTGGCGTAGGTGGAATGATCACGGCCACCTTCGTTGACGTCGCGGTTGCTGATGGACTGGTGAGCGAAGCCACCGGACACGTACGGACGCAGGCCTACACCGGGCTGACCGAAGTGGTAGTAAGCGTCCAGAGCGGCCAGGCTGCCCTTGATGTTCTTGTGGCCCAGGTCGTGGTCGCCACGGGCGTTGTGGTACTCACCGTAGGACAACGCCAGCTCAACGTCGTCGGTCAGGAAGTAGCCAACGGAACCGCCGTACAGGTCGGCGTTGGTCATGTTGCGCTGGCTGTCGGTGAACAGACGGCTGCCGAACAGCTCAGTCTCGACGGCGCCTTGACCTTGTGCCAGGGCGCTCAGCGAGGCGCTTGCCAGCAGGGAGCCGATTACGACGCCCAAGGTGCTCTTCAGTTTCATCCTTTGTATCCCCATTTTAGTGGTACTAATTCCGGCAATCTCCGGAGGCTTCGACAACAAGTTTTCGTGAAGTTCAAAAACTTACGGCAGACTCATCCAGTCAGCCCTCAACTTCAGCTGCGAACTTGTCACGCAGTTTGTCGAGTGCCCGCTTGTATCGCATCTTAGTGGCGCTGAGGCCCATGTGCATGATGTCGGCGATCTCCTGGAACTCCAGCTCTGCGACGAAGCGCAGCACCAGGATCTCCCGATCGACCTGACCCACATGAACCAGCCAGCGATCCATTCCTCCCTTTTCTTCCAGCTTCGGCGCCCGCTCCTCCGATGCTTCCTCCATCGGATCCAGACTTAATGCCTCCACCAGACGCCGCTTGCGGCGCTCCTTGCGGTACTGGGTGATGCACTCATTGTAGGTGATGCTGTACAGCCAGGTCTTGAATTTCGATTTCCCCTCGAAATTCTTCAAACCGTAAAGCACCTTCAGCATGATCTCCTGGCAGACATCGTCTGCGTCCCGGTCGTTCCCCAGATAACGGGCACAGACATTGAACAGGGTGCGCTGGTAACGGCGCATCAGTTCCTCGTAGGCTCGCGTCACGTGGAAGAGTTCACCATGCGCGCGCTGGACCAGCTCTTCATCGCTGAGCGTGGTCGGGTCGTAGGCATGAGGGGCAGGCTTGTTCAAGACGGAGATAGCTACCAAAAAGTGGCGGGCATGATAGCCATCTCCGCAGCGCCTGTCAGCGGCTGCGCACCTGAGCCTCCAGCAATAGACGGTTCGGAACGGAAACGATATCGCCCTCTTCGGTCAGGATGAGCGTCTTTGCGGTGCCGATTTCCTCGATCTCGCCTTCGACGTCTGCCAGGGTCACCCACTGGCCGACTTCGTAGAGTTCGCGCACATAGATACCGGCCAGGATCTGCGATACCAACCCCCGGCTACCCAGGCCCAATGCCAGGGCCGCGGCCAGGGCGAAGGCGGTCAGCACGATGGCGATGACCAGGTTCAGCAGCTCGGTCTTGATCTCCAGCTGACCGACAGCGACCGAGATCGAAATGATGATGACCAGCCCCTGGGCGAGTCGGCCCAGGCCCGCGGCATAGTCCAGGCCGACGCTCTCGGCCGCGCCGTGGACCAGACCACTGACCAGTTGCGCCAGCAGAACCCCGACGATGAGTACCAGGGCGGCGCCAAAGATCTTGGGTACGTAGAGCGCCATGACGTCCAGCGTCGACGAGACACGCTGCAGCCCCAGGGATTCGGCGGCCGATACCAGGAAGACCAGTAGCACGAACCAGTAGACGATCCGGCCGATCAGGGTGGTGACCGGCATGCGGATACCGATCTTGGCCAGCTGCTTGGTGACCCCGGCGCCAGCGAGGACGCGATCCAGGCCGAGCTTGGCGAGCACCTTCGACAGCACCGTGTCGAGAATCTTGGCGACGGCGAATCCGGCCAGGATCACCACCAGAGCGCCGAAGACATTGGGAATGAAGCCGGCCACCTTGCTCCACAGGGTAGTCATGGCGGACAGCAGACTCTGGGTCCAGATATCGAATTCCATCTACTTCAAGATCTCCGGGGATGATTCGGCAGCACGCCGGGTACGACGCGACCGCGGCTTCAGATGAGGGGCGCCGTTGCCCAACGCCAGCAGCAGGGCCGCCATCCAGTGCCGCCCGATCAGATCGAACAGCGCGCCTGCGCCGACTTGACGGTTGGCGGTCTTGAGGACGCGATGCAGGCGTGCCTGGTCATCGCCCTCCTCGTCCCGCGCCTCGGCCGGAGTATTGAGGAGCGCCTTGAGGGACGCTTCGAAAGGATCGTGCATGGACACCTCGCTGGTCGTTTCCTCTTGACGCAGCGAGGTGCGGACGGGTCACAGCCAGCGCAGTCGGCGAAACAGCCAGACCTGGAAGACGGCCACCGCGGTGATCAGCAGACAGGCGATCAGGAAGCCAAAGGGTGACGAGGAGCCGGGCAGCCCGCCCATGTTCATCCCGAGCAGGCCGGTGATGAAGCTGATGGGCAGGAAGAAGCCGGTAATGATCGCCAGCAGATAGAGGGTGCGATTGGTTCTTTCGGTAGTCGCCCGCTGCTCGGCGTCCTGCAGCAGCGCGACCCGCTCGCGCATGACTTCGAGCTCTTCGAGATTGCGCACCAGGCTGTTGTGCAACTCGCTCCAGTAGCCCTGGCTGGCCGTCTCGACGAACCAGGCCGGCTTGCCACGTGCCAGGTCCGCATAGATGTCGCGCTGCGGCGCCAGATAGCGCCGCAGCCCAGTGGCGCGACGCCTGAGGGTGAGCACCTGGGCATGATCGGGCAGGCTGTTCTCGTCCTGATCGACCTGCTCCTCGAGGCCATCGAGCTGGTCGGACAGCCCACGCACCAGGTCATCGACCCGACTGGTCATGTAGCTGGCGAGATAGAGCACCAGGTCTTCGGCGCTCTGGGCACCAATACCGGCCTCCAGGTCTTCCTGAACTTCGGCGGCAGCCTTCATCGGCCTCATGCGCAGGGAGATCACCCGGCGTTTGTCGACGAATACCCGCAACGAGACCATGTCTTCGGGAACCGCACCGGGGTTGAGATTCACCCCACGCAGGAAGAGCAGCAGGCTGTCGTTGGGCTGAGTGACCAGTCGCGGCCGAGTGGCTTCTTCGAGCAGCAGATCGCAAGCGAATTCGCTCAGGCCACTGGACTGGCGCAGCCAGGCCTGGGCCTCGGGGACGCTGCGGTCCCAGTGCAGCCACAGCACCTCGCTGGGGCCCGGCTCGACCTCCGCCAGCTCCCGCCGGCTCAGTCGTCGTCCGCCACCACGGCCATCGAGGAGATAGCCATAGATGAGGCCCTGTTCCACATCACTGTCGTACTGCTGCATCTACCTTCTCGTGCAGGGATCGCGACCGGCTGGATCGGCGATCCGGTGAGCGCCGCCCTGCGTTGATCGCCAGGACCGCGCTCGGGAAAATGGGTGGCTTAATCCCTGACCTGGATGGCCCCGCCCTCACGGGCGAGGCCATCTCCGCATCAGGCGTTGCCTTCGGCCAGGAAGAACCAGGTGTCGAGGACGGAGTCGGGGTTGAGGGAGACGCTCTCGATCCCCTGCTCCATCAGCCACTTGGCCAGGTCCGGGTGATCCGAGGGACCCTGACCGCAGATGCCGATGTACTTGCCGGCACGGTTGCACGCGGCAATGGCATTGGCCAGCAGCTTCTTCACCGCCGGATTACGCTCGTCGAACAGGTGGGCGATGATCCCGGAGTCGCGATCCAGCCCCAGGGTCAGCTGGGTCAGGTCGTTGGAACCGATGGAGAAGCCATCGAAGTGCTCGAGGAACTCGTCCGCCAGCAGGGCATTGGAGGGCAGCTCGCACATCATGATCACGCGCAGGTCGTTCTCGCCACGCTTGAGGCCGTTCTCGCCAAGCAGCTCTACCACGCGCGCCGCCTCGTCCAGGGTCCGCACGAAGGGCACCATGAGCTCGACGTTGGTCAGGCCCATCTCCTCGCGCACCTTCTTCATGGCGCGGCATTCCAGCTCGAAGCAATCGCGGAAGTTTTCGCTGATGTAGCGGGAGGCGCCGCGGAAGCCCAGCATGGGGTTCTCTTCCTCGGGCTCGTAGAGCTTGCCGCCGATGAGGTTGGCGTATTCGTTGGACTTGAAGTCCGACAGGCGCACGATGACCTTTTTCGGCCAGAAGGCCGCGGCCAGGGTGGACACCCCTTCCACCAGCTTCTCGACATAGAAGCCAACCGGATCGCCATAGCCGGCGATGCGCTTGTCGACACTCTCCTTTACCTCGAAGGGCAGGCTGTCGTAGTTGAGCAGCGCCTTGGGGTGCACGCCGATCATGCGGTTGATGATGAATTCGAGGCGCGCCAGGCCCACGCCGGCATTGGGCAGCTGGGCGAAATCGAAGGCGCGATCGGGGTTGCCGACGTTCATCATGATCTTGAACGGCAACTCGGGCATGGCCTCCACCGAGCTCTGGCGGATGTCGAAGCCCAGTTCGCCTTCGTAGATCAGGCCGGTATCACCCTCGGCGCACGAGACGGTAACGGTCTGACCGTCCTTGAGCAGGCTGGTGGCATTGCCGCAGCCCACCACGGCCGGGATGCCCAGCTCGCGGGCGATGATGGCGGCGTGGCAGGTACGGCCGCCACGGTTGGTGACGATGGCGCTGGCACGCTTCATCACCGGTTCCCAGTCGGGATCGGTCATGTCGGACACCAGCACGTCGCCAGGCTGGACGCGATCCATCTCGCTGACGTCGCGGATGATCTTGACCTTGCCCGCGCCGATACGCTGGCCGATGGACCGGCCCTCGACCAGCACCTGGCCTTTTTCCTTGAGCAGGTAGCGCTCCATGACGGTGGCGCTGGCCCGGCTCTTCACCGTTTCCGGGCGGGCCTGAACGATATAGAGCTTGCCGTCGTCGCCGTCCTTGGCCCACTCGATGTCCATGGGACGACCGTAGTGGCGCTCGATGATCAGCGCCTGCTTGGACAGCTCCGTGACCTCGGCATCGGTGATGGAGAAGCGCGCGCGATCCGCGGGCTCGACGTCGACGGTGCGCACGGAGCGACCGGCCTTGGCTTCATCGCCATAGACCATCTTGATGGCCTTGCTGCCCAGGTTGCGTCTCAGGATGGCCGGGCGACCGGCTTCCAGGGTGGGCTTGTGCACATAGAATTCGTCCGGGTTCACCGCGCCTTGCACCACGGTCTCGCCCAGGCCATAGGCGGCGGTGACGAAGACCGCATCGCGGAAGCCGGATTCGGTATCCAGGGTGAAGAGCACGCCGGCGGCGCCGGTTTCGGAGCGCACCATGCGCTGCACGCCAGCGGACAGGGCGACCAGCTTGTGGTCGAAGCCCTGGTGCACGCGGTAGGCGATGGCGCGATCATTGAAGAGCGAGGCGAAGACTTCCTTGGCCGCGCGAATGACGTTGTCGACACCGCGGATGTTGAGGAAGGTTTCCTGCTGGCCGGCGAAGGAGGCATCCGGCAGGTCTTCGGCGGTCGCCGAAGAGCGCACGGCGACCGCCAGATTGGGATTGCCCTCGGAAATCCGGGCGAAGGCCGTGCGGATCTCCGCATCCAGACGCTCCGGGAAAGGCGCGTCCATGACCCACTGGCGAATCTGCGCGCCAGTCTTGGCCAGGGCGACGACGTCATCGACATCCAGGGCATCGAGGGCGGCGTGGATGCGCTCGTTCAGGCCGCTCTGCTCGAGGAAATCGCGGTAGGCCTGGGCCGTGGTGGCGAACCCGCCTGGAACGGACACGCCCGCGCCAGCCAGGTTGGCGATCATCTCGCCGAGGGATGCGTTCTTGCCGCCCACGCGCTCGACGTCGTGCACGCCAAGCTGCTCCAGTGAAATTACATACTCGTCCAAGGTCTTCTCTCCATCTTGTGTCTTTGTGGGAAAGCAGTACGCCTCGGCGCTCGCCCCATGGACAGTGGACGACGGTAGGTTACAGTGCAGCGATCCCTGCCCCGTACGCCACCAGGACGTCCTTCCATGCAACGAACCGCCTTTTTCATCTCCGATGGCACCGGCATCACCGCCGAAACCCTCGGTCAGAGCCTCCTGGCCCAGTTCGGGGACATCACCTTCAGGAAGGTCACCCGCCCCTACGTGGATACGTTGGACAAGGCCAGGGCGATGGTACAGCAGATCAATGCCGCCGCCGTTCAGGACGGTGCGCGGCCCATCATCTTCGATACCATCGTCAACCGTGACATCCGGGCCATTCTGGACCAGTCAAACGGGTTCATGATCGACATCTTCTCCACCTTTTTATCCCCACTCGAACGGGAACTTTCCGCCGAATCTTCGTATTCGGTAGGGAAGTCACATTCGATCATGCACAATAGTCACTACATGGAGCGGATCGAGGCCGTCAATTTCGCACTCGAAAACGACGACGGCGCCCGTACGACCCACTATGCGCAGGCCGATTTGATCCTGGTGGGGGTCTCGCGCTGCGGCAAGACGCCGACCTGCCTCTATATGGCACTGCAATATGGCATCCGCGCGGCCAACTATCCGTTGACCGAGGAAGACATGGAGCGCCTGCAATTGCCCGCCTCGCTCAAGACCTATCGCGACAAGCTGTTCGGGCTGACCATCGACGCGGAACGGCTGGCGGCGATCAGGCACGAGCGGCGCCCGAACAGCCGCTATGCGAGCTTCGCCCAGTGCGAATTCGAACTGCGCGAGGTAGAAAGTCTGTTCCGCCGCGAGAACATCTCCTTCATCAACACCACGCATTTTTCCGTGGAGGAAATCTCGGCGAAGATTCTGGTGGAGAAAGGCGTGGAAAGACGGTTTAAATAGCCCACCAGCCCTCCTCTTCCGCGCCTTCTCGGCGTCTCAGGCGACCGCCATGAACCTCGTCGATGCCCTGCTGTTCTTTCCGGTCGCCCTGCTCATCGCCCTGACGCCAGGCCCCAACAACTTCTGCTCCCTGAGCAACGGCATCCGCCATGGCGCGGTGACGGCTGGCCTGGCGGCGCTGGGTCGCGACGTGGCCTTCGTGATCTTCCTGGTGATCTCGGCGGTAGGCCTGGGGGCCATGCTGCTGGCCTCGGAGATGGCCTTTACCGTCATCAAGTGGGTCGGCGCCCTCTACCTGCTCTACCTGGGCGTGAAGAGCTGGCGCAGCCGGGCCTTCGAGGGCCTGGATCTGACCGAGACCAGTACGGCGCAGCCGCGCGCACTGCATCGGCTGATGCTGCAGGAATTCCTCATCGGCATCAGCAACCCCAAGGCGATCCTGCTGTTCGCAGCGGTCTTTCCGCAGTTCATCGATCCCAACCAGCCAACGACGCAGCAATTCATCTACCTCGGCGGCACCCACCTGTTCGCCGAAATGGTCGCGGCCTTCATCTATGGTCTGTTTGGCCGGCAGATCCGCCGCTTCATCCGCGGCTCCCGCGGCGTACGCCGGCTCAACCAAGCTACCGGAGCCTTTTTCGCCGGCGCGGGCGGCCTGCTGCTGACCGCTCACCGCTAGCCCTGCCGTAGCGATCCGCTCAGGATGAAGCCAAACCCGACTGAGCCGCGCCCAGCTTCGCCAGCGCCGCTTCTATCGCTGACCAGGATCTTTCCGCGCTGGTTGCCGGCTTGACCCTGGCGGCCTCCCGGGCGGCCCTGACCAGGCGCAGGAACTCATTGTTCGTTGCGGCTGCCCGACCCGAGTCGGCCTCGCTCGAACTGACGGCAGGCGACAGCCAGAGACGATCCTGCAGGCGTTCGCCCGCCTGACGCGCGAACTGCAACCGCCGCTCTTGCGCACCAGGTTCGGAATCGCCAGTCAGCCCCAGCGAAAGTGTTTTGTAGGCAGGTAGGCGATCGAGCAGACCTTGTTGCGCCTGGGTCGTACGCGGCCAGTCGACATGCAGTCCATCCACCGGGAGACCCGCGGCCAGACCAAGGTTGTCGGTCAGCTCCCCATCACATACGGCAAGCAGCTTCTTCAATGGCTCGCGCTGCAGCAGGTTGTAGGCTCGTTCGAAGGCCGTGCGCCAGGTTAGTGGCAATTCCCGGCCAAGCAGAGGCTCGTCGATCTGAATCCATTCCACGCCCTGTTCGGCCAGCCTCGCGAAGATCTGGCCATAGACGGGCAGTAGCGACTCCAGCAGGTCGAGACGCTCGAAGGCAGAATCGAGAGAGCGGCCTAGCCACAGATAGGTCAAGGGACCCAGGATCACTGGCTTGACCGCCAACCCGAGCGCTCGGGCTTCGGCAACCTCGTCGAACAGATACTCCCAGTTGAGGACGAAGGATTGCTCGCGAGTGAACTCGGGAATTCGATAGCAACGCTCGCCATCGAACCAGCGGCCGTCTTCCGTTGCAGCCTGAGAGGTAGCGGGCGAGGCTGCGCCTACCAGATAGGAATGGGCCAGCACTCGATCAGCCCAGCCAAAGTCACCCACGGCGAGTAGCTCGCTACCCGCGGCCTGCTGGGCACGCCACGCCTGCTGACGCTGCTGGCGTCCACGCACGAACAGGGCTGCGCGACGGGTGTCATCGAGGAGCGCCATCGTCGCCAAGGACGCATCGCCGTGTTGCTCGATCTGCGAAAAACCCTGGGAATGAATCCTGACCATTGCACACCTCCACCTGACAAGGCAGAGATTGTCCTACCCAGGCGCGCATGAAACAAACTCAGGTTTCTTGTGGCGAACTCAAGTTTTCCTCATACACCCTTAGGTGCCAGGTTTGAAACGCGCCATGCTGCAGACGTCGACGAATACCCCATCGCGTAGCGCATAGCGGCGCAAGAGACCTTCCTCTTCGAAACCCAGCTTGCGATACAACGCCAGCGCAGGCGCGTTGTCGCTGAAAACGGTCAACTCCACGCGCTGCAGATTCATCCAGTTGTCGGCGAGATCGAGCAGGGCCGTCAGCAGTTGAGTGCCTATGCCCTGCCCCTGGCAATCCCGGGCCACCCCCATGCCGAGGGCACCACAGTGCTGGCGGCGAATGCGCTGCTGCTGTTCGAGACTAGCACTGCCCACCACCCGCCCCTGCTGCAGGGCGACCAGCGCGACCCGTCCCTCGCGCTCGGCAGTCTGACGCTGCCGCCACTGCTCGGCGCTCTGATAGGGCAATTGCAGCACCTGCCGCGCCACGGCCGGATCGCCATAGAGGGCGGCCAGGCCCTCGGCGTGACGATCGGCATAGCGTTCCAGGTGTACGGTAGAGCTGGACATGGGCGGCACTCCTTCGCAGACGTCCGTAGCTTCGCCCAGGTCCGGGGGACTGGACAAGGGCGAAGCGTGAGCCTGCTAACGGAGTCGCGGGATCAGAGGGTCCACTTCAGGCTGAGCATGACGTTACGGGGATCGCCATAGGTGCCACTTCCGGTACCCGTCGGGATGCCCTGCCAGTATTTCTCGTCGAAGATGTTGTTGAAGTTGACCCGGCCATCCCAGTGCTCGTTGAAGCGGTAGCCGGCCATCAGACCCACCAGGGCATAGCTATCCTGCTTGGCCTCGCCGGTGCCAACGCGCTCGAAGGTCTCGCTCTGAGCCTGCAGATCGGCACCGATACGCCAGTTGCTCAGGCTACCCGTGAGTTGGTAGCTGGTGACGGCCTTGAACAGGTGCTTGGGCTGCTCGGGCGCGAAGCGGCGATCCTCGTAGGTGACATCCTTGGTGTATTGGCTAAGTACCAGGGTATAGGCTGCAGACGCCTGCCAGTTTGGCGTCAGTTGGCCGGAGATTTCCGCGTCGATACCGCGACTGCGGACCTCGCCCGCAGCGCTGTAACAGCTCTGCGCGGGGTAGCCAGGGCAGAAGGTGGCCTGATTGGCTGGCAGGTAGGCACGATTCTCCTGGATGGTGTCGAACAGCGCCATGGAGGCATTCAGCGCGCCATCGAAATAAGCACCCTTGAGACCGATCTCGTAGCTTTTGCCAGTCATGGGCTCCAGAACCGAACCCCCGGAGTTCTGCTCGCTTTGTGGCTTGAAGATCTCGGTATAGCTGGCATAGACCGAATAGGTGTCGTTTAGGTCGTAGATGATGCCGGCATAGGGCGTGACTTCGCGGGTGGCCTTGTAGTCGTTGTCGCTGTAAAGGTTGTCGAAGTCATACCAGCTGACTCGTCCCCCGACGATGACGTGCAGCGGGTCCACCGGATTGAAGCGCGCTGCCGCATACACCGCCTCTTCGGTGGTGGTGTTCTTGCTGGCATAGGGTGTCAGGCTGTCCTTGGCCGGCTTGGGGATGCTGCTGGGGCGGAAGTTGTAGATGTCCACCGGAGTAGCACCGGAATAGCCGCCACGCTGATAGAACTTATCCTGCCGCCGACTGATCCCGGCCATCAGTTCGTGCTCGCGACCCAGAAACTGGAAGGGCCCGCTCACCGAAGCATCAAGGTTGAGCTGATCGGAATCGGTGCGATAGGCGCCCGAAGCGGTACCAAAGTCACTCACCGAACTGTAGCTAAAGTCCGCGGCCGTGGACGTCAGGTAGTTGGAGTAGGTATCGGAATTCGCCCAGACCTGCTGCGCCGCCAGCTTGGCCTTCCAGCCGTTGTCGAAGGTGTGGGTGATGTCGGAGAACAGGGTGTAGTTGTCCTGATCCCAGTAGGCCCAATCACCGCTCAGGAAAGTAGAGCGCGACAGGTGCAGGTCCTCGCCATTGGGGCCGCTGGGCAGGCTGCCCCAGTCGGAGGTCTTGTCCTCACGCTGCTTGGACGCGCCGATGGTCCAGGTAGTGGAGTCGCTGAGATCCGCTTCGAGGACGCCATAGAAGGTCTGGCGCTTGCGCTCGCGCACGTCCTGGAAGCTGTGGCCGTCCTCGTAGGCAGCCACGGCGCGACCGCGCAGGGTGCCGGCTTCGTTGAGCTTGTTGGAGGCGTCGACCTCGGTACGGTAACGGTCCCAGCTGCCGGCGCTGGTGGTGACGCTGACCTGGGGGAAGGCGGTCGGGCGCTTGCGCACCAGGTTCAGGGTGGCCGAAGGATCGCCGGCGCCGGTCATCAGGCCGGTGGCGCCGCGGACCACCTCGACACGGTCGTAGATGGACAGATCGGCCGAGGACAGACTGTCGAGGGTGAAGGTCCCGGCCGTGGTGGGCAGGCCGTCGTACATGACGTTGTCGATGCGGAAGCCGCGGGAGAGGAATTCCTGGCGGTCGCCGCCGAACTTGCGCAGCGTTACGCCCGGGGCGTATCTGACCACATCATTGAGATCGGTCATGCCCTGGTCTTCCATGCGCTGCCGGGTGATGACGCTCACCGACTGGGGCGTCTCCCGGATCGACAGGGGCAGGCCGGTGGAGGTGCTCATGGCGCCGGTGGTGTAGGAGCGTGTCCCTTCGGTGGTCGTCCGGCCCGTCAGGGAGCCATCGTCCGCGCTGATGGTGGTGGCCTCCAGCGCCACGCTGCCGGCCGCCGCCTGGGTGGCCACCGGGGCGACGGTCGCGACCTTGCCGGTGACCGAAGCGGCCAGGCCGCTACCCGCCAGCAGGCGCTGCAGGGCGACATCCGGCTCTATCCGTCCCGACAGCGCCGGCGCGCGCTTGCCTACCAGGGCCGTGGCATCGTAGTTCACCTGAAGACCACTGGCGCGCGCGAAGCTCTGCAAAGCATCGGCCAGCGGCTGCGCCGGCTGGGACAGCGCCACAGGGGCGGCCTGGGCGAGGGTCGCTACGCCCAGGGACACGGAAAGCGCGAGAAGGCGGAGGGAGAAGAGCTGCATGTCGTTGGTCGTCCTCTAGAGAAACACCGACCCGTCCGTACCCCACGTAAGGACTCGCTGGAGGCTTTCCAGGGACCGGTATCCAGTGCCGTCTTGCGCGGCGGGACGCAGGCTATGCAACCTGGAAGCATCTGTAAATGCAAATTAATATCATAAGCGAACGCAAATCCATGCCTTTCATGGAGCAACCGCTCAAGCACAGCCCTTTCGAGCCCTTGGCCTTCCATCGCCTGCCGATAAGTAATTTCAAGAGAATGTTTCGTCAGGTGTAACAGGTGCCCAATGTCAGCAGAGCTCGGTATCTGGAAGGATCGCATTGCTCCAGATTGGAGGACGCGACAGGGCGGGCGGGGCTATCAAGGTGCAGTTGGATCCCACCATCCGTTCCGGACTGACATGGGCCATGCCTCCTTGTCGCGCCCTATCCCCAGACCAGGCGCTTTGAACCTCCGGCGCCTTCGTCGTGAAAGCGCTGGGCGATGGCCAGGATCTGCGGTTCGATGGCCAGAAAGGCATCCAGCACTTCGGGATCGAAGGTGGTGCCACGCATCTCACGCATCATCCGCAGCGACTCCTCATGGCTGAAGGGCTCCTTGTAGCAGCGGCGGCTGATCAGGGCGTCGTAGATATCCGCTACCGCCATGATCCGCCCCGCCAAGGGGATGGTGGTGCCGGCCAGTCCATTGGGATAGCCGCTGCCATCCCATTTCTCATGATGGGTGCTGGCGATCTCGGCGGCCAAGGCGAGGAAGTTGTCCTCCTCCAGGTGGCTCGCGGTGTTGAGGATGATCTGGCGCCCGAATTCGGCATGCCGCTGCATCACCTGCATTTCTTCCGGCGTCAAGCGACCAGGCTTGAGCAGGATGGCGTCCGGCACGCCGACCTTGCCGATGTCGTGCAGGGGTGCGGACAGGAACAGCAGCTGGATGTAATCCGGTGTGAGCAGCTCTGGTGCCTGACCGGTGCGCCGCATGTGCTCGGCGATGGCGCGGACATAGTGCTGGGTACGCTTGATATGGGCCCCGGTTTCAGGATCCCGGGTCTCGGCCACCGCCGCCATGGACTCGATGGTGATCTGACGCGAACGTTCCAGTTGCCGCCGCCAACGCTCCTCATGACGCCGTGCCAGGATGCTGCGGGTCACCAGCGCCAGGCCCGACAGCACCAGCACCAGCAGCAAGGGCGCCGCCAAGGGCACGAAGATGCTGAGACGCACGAACAACCAGGCGCTGAGCAGTTGCGGAACCGCGATCAAGGCCACCGCCAGCAGGAGGAACAGGCGCTGACTGCGGTTGAAGAAAAAGCCTACGGACAACAGCAGGCCGCTCGCCAGACACAACAGCAACTGCAGCACACCGGCGAATTGCGGAACCCGCACCAGGGCCTCGTCCAGCAGATCCTGGGCCAGGGCCGCCTGCAGCCTTACGCCGGAAAAGATCTTGCCCAACGCCGTGGTATGCAGGTCATTGAAACCCGCAGCCGTGACGCCGACGAACACCACCTTGCCCTTGAGCATGGCGGGCGCCACCGCCCCTTGCAGCACGGCCAGTGCCGAGACCTCCGGATAGTGCTGGGCACCGGCATGTAGACGCAACAGCGCCCGACCCTCGCGGTCGAGCGGCAGCCGGTGATCGCCCAGGCGCAGCGTCGGGCCGGCGAGTCCGTCTTCGATCACCCCCTGGGTAAGCCCCAGGGCGCGCATGCTGGCTGCGAGCGCCAGACTGGGATGCACGATGCCCTGATGACTCAGCAACAGGGGCACCCGCCGCAGGATACCGTCGCTGTCCCGCTGGCTATTGATGAAGCCGCTGAAGCGCGTCTGGTCGGCGATGGGAGCGACGCTGCTCAGGGCCCCACTCGCCTCGGGCAGCCTGAGCGCGTCCAGCGCGCCCGTGAAGCCAACGCCCGGCCGCAAGCCGCTCAGCTGAGGCGTTGGCAGGCCGAGAAAGAAGAAGCGCGCACCGACGGCGCCCGTCTGGCCCATGACATAGCCGAGATAGCCGTCGTTGTCCTGCAACTCCGGCGGAACCCCGGAGAAATTCAGTTCCACGCCGAAGTCGTTCTCGAAGCTCCGCTGCAGCGCCTTGAGCGATGTCCGATCCGGCTCGCTGAACAGCACATCGACGGCGATGGCCGCCGGCTGCGCCTCGGCGATGCGGGAGAGCAACTCCGCTACCCGGTAGCGTGGCCAGGGCCACTGCCCCAGCGCGGCAAGGCTGGCCTCATCGATGCTGACTACCTGGACGGCCTTGGCGTCTTCATCGTCGGCCGAAAACCGGCTGAGCTGATCGTAGAGGATACGATCGAGGTACTGCAGCGGCGCCAGTTGCAGCAAGGCGCCCAGACCGAAGGCCAGCGATAGTCCCAGGCTGACCAGGAACATCCAGGGCGCTCGACGCCGCAGCGCGGTAGTGACAGCTTTCATGCGCCAGACTCTAGAGAATCAGGATTTCGGCGCGTCGGTTGCGCGGTTCGGATTTGCCGGCGCGCGCCGGTACCAGGGGAACCGTGTCGCCAAAGAACTCGACATTGACGCGCAGCTTGGGATCGAGCCGTTGCAGCAGACCGGCGACTTTACGCGCACGCTGGGCCGAGAGATCGAGGTTGTAGGACGGTGCACCCGAACCATCCGCATGGCCGAATACCGAGATTTCGGTCGGCAGCCGTTCGCGCGCAGTCTCCAGCACCTGAGGCAGGAGCGCCTTGGATTGGGGAGTGAGCTCCATGCTGTCGGAAAGGAAGTTGAGCACGAAGGTCTTGGGTGGCGAAGGCTGGGCCGCCAGGATCTGCTGATTCTGCTGCGTGAAGGTCGGCTGATCCACTAGCTGGGAAGCGGTAGGCGCTTGACCGGGCCGGGCCACGGTGACCTCGGCAAAGCCCTGGTCGATGGCCTGCCGGCCGGCAGAACTGGTGACCGAAACGGCGCCGACATGGCCGTCCTCATCGGGCATCAGTACCACACGGGTCTGGGGTGGACTGGCGCAGCCAGCCAGGAACAACAGGGCGCACAGCAGCAGGCTCGACAGCGCGCGACCGGAGGTCAGGCAAGCGCGGCCGCCCCTCATTGCGCCTGCACCAGAAAACGGGTGCCCCGCACGCCGATGGTGGCGGACGGCGTTTCGATCTTCACCGAGCCAGGCGAGACCTTGCCGATCTTGCCGGAAGAGTAGATCGCCGAGCCCTTGTTCAAATAGACCGAAAAGCCGTAGCGGCTGCTCTTGGGTTCGAACAGATAGTCACGCAACTGCACGTCCGCACCGCTGCCCAGGGTCAGCAGGGTACCGTCGAGAAAGACGATGGCTGCGGTGGACTCCGGACCCGTCTGCAGCCGATCGGCCACCTGCAACGTGGTACCGGCCTGGGCCTCCAGAATGGTCGCCTGGCGCAGTACCTTGACGCTGCCCGCGACACTCTTGATCAGGGCCACATGGCTGTCATCGGCAGCGGCCCAAGGAGATCCCAGCAGCTGCAAGCCAAGCAGGCCCAGGGCGAATATTATTTTTTTCATCATTTCCCGGTCCGTGGATGAGAGACCTAGTGTGGTAGCTGCGCACGATCAGAGGCTGGCGAGCCAGTTCAAATCGCCAGGCACGCAGTGGAGTTCAATCTAGAGTCGTGAACTCAATCACCTTCTACCAGATAAACAAGCCAGGCGGCACCGCAAGCAGGGCAAGTGGCACTTGGCTATCACTCATCGCTCAAGGTGTAGCGGGACGAACGACCACGGCAGCGGTCTAGTGACCATCGTTTCCAGGTCATCCTTCATGCACATCATTCTGGTCCGTCACGGCAAACCCGATCTTTCCAGCAAAGCCCACTGCACACCGCGAGAAATGAAGGACTGGGTGGCGCGCTACCAAAAGGCGCCGGTACCCGCGGGCCAGGAACCCGAGGAGACGCGGCGGCTGGCGCAAGCGGCGGGCTACGTGGTCAGCAGCCCTTCGAGCCGCTGCATACGCTCCCTTGAATACCTGATGGGACGAACCGGGAGTCCGGTGGACGACGTCTACGCCGAAGCTCATCTGCCGTATCTGGAAGTGGATACGCCGCGGCTGCCGGTCAAGGCCTGGCGCCTGCTGTTCAGGTCGGCCTGGTTCCTGGGCTTCGCCGCCCACACCGAATCCATCCGCCGCTCGTCAGTACGGGCCGCCCAGGCGGCCGACCGCCTGATCGACCTGGCCGAACGCCACGGCTCGGTACTGCTGCTGGGGCATGGCATCATGAACGTGCTGATCGCCTGGCAATTACGCAAGCGCGGCTGGCGCGGCCCCCTGCATCTGCTGCTCAAGGACTACTGGAAGCCGAGCCTCTATCGCAAGGGAGACCGCTGACACCGGGCGAACCGCGGCATGGCTGCGCGCGAATGGGAAACACACGGCCTCGCTCAGCCATCCAGCGACGGGCCCACCAGCGCGGCGAGCTGGTCATAGACGCCGGGCGCGGCCACCAGCAGCGGGTTGCCATTGACCAGACCGTCGTTGCGCAGAAAGGCGTTGTGACGGCCGCCGGCTTCCTGGATCAGTACCAGGCCCGCCAGGCAGTCCCAGCCATGGATCAGGGTTTCGTAGTAGCCAATCAGGCGACCGGCCGCGACATAGGCGGTCATCAGCGCGCCGGACCCATTGCGAAAGAACTGCCCGCCTTCGGCCAGCAACCCGGTCACGAAGGGCAGGAAATGCTCCTTGCCGCGTCTGTGCGTCGTACCCAGGCCGGTCAGCCCCTGACGCACCGCCGTAGCCGAGTGGACGCGCAACGGCTGGCCGTTGACGAAGGCACCATGGCCGCGCAGGCCATGGAAGAGTTCGTCGTGGTTCGGGTCCATGATGGCACCGAGCAGTGGTTCACCCTGGTGCATCAGGCCGATGGACACACACCAGTTGTGCAGCCCATTGAGAAAGGGTGCGGTGCCGTCGATGGGGTCGATGACCCAGAGGTAGGCCGCGGCCAGATCGGTGGCGCCGCCCTCTTCACCCAGCAGGCCATCCTCCGGGAAACGCTCGCTCAGCCGCTGGCGGATGAGGTCCTCCAGCGTTTTGTCGGCAATGCTGACCACATCCTGCAGGTCATCGCCCTTGTGATCCACCTGCAGCGCACCACGCTGGCGATAGAACTCGAGCCCGACCTGGGCCGCTTCCCGGGCGATGTCCTGAACGGCGCGGTAGCGTTCGGCGATGGCGGGATCGATGCTGGTCATGGGATTTTCCTGTGGCAAGGTAAGGGCGTCAGGGTGCCAGCTCGGGCAGCGGAAAAGAATACTATCGAGCCTTCCGCACACCGTCTCGCGCCAGGATGACCGGTTCCAGGCGCGATGACGCCGCCTCAATATCAGCAGGCCAGCGGACAGTGCCAAAGGTAGGACTAGTAGCCATGGTCATTGGCATGTCATCTCGCTGTTGCAGGCTGTCGGGTAATGGCAGTCGATACGGTGAAATGTGCAAGCGGACCGCACCAAATCCGCTGGCCGCCGTCAGAACATTCAAGCGCTCGATGTACCGGGAGGACGCCATGACCGCACACACTTCGCCATTCCACGGCAATGGTCAGCTGCAACAGTTGCGGCGACTGATCCCCAGGCAACATTTCGAAGGTCTGGAGCGACATCTGGAACTGTTGTCGACCGAATTCCCGCTGTTCGATCACCCGCCTCTGGTCATCCACTGCACGATCGCCGAGACCCTGGAAAACCTCGGTATCCGGGCGTTCCAGTGGCAAGGCATCTGCGACATGCCCCAGCGCATGGCGCTGGGTAGTGCGCTGATGGGCGAAGGTTTCATGGCTCAATCCAGTACGCCCGAATACACCCTCTATCTCAACGCCCGGGGTGAAAAGGTCCTGCTGCGTCAGGAAACGTCGGCTAGCCAGACGCTGGTCAGTCTGGTGTCGGATTGTCCGCCGCTATTCAGCTACCTGGCCGCCAAACACAGTGAAGCGGTACCCGTGACCTGAAGCGATCTCCAGCGCGCCGCCAGTGACGTGAACCACTGGCGACTCCGATGGCGAACGTGATCACATTTGCGCATTAACGTCTAACTAATGGGGAACCAAATCGGCGTTGGAATGGTAGATTCGCGCTTCGGATCTACCAGGAGACCCAAGGAATGGGACGTCGTATTCTGGCCAGCTTCATCGCTACCTTTGCCGCCCTCAATGCTGGGGCTGCCTCCCTCCCCGCCATGCCGCCGCTCAAGCTGGCAGATCTCACTCTCGAAAGCTCGTCCGTCCCAGCCACTGCCCTGCCTGCTGGTACCCAGGCGCGGACGCGAGATAGCCGGCAACCTGCCGACAGCGCACGTTGGTTGAACGAACGCCAGCCGCTGGTCCGAGAGCAACGCTGGGTGTTCTAGGCCATTCGATTGAGCCCGACGGACGGTTTCTATTTCGTATGCTTTTTATTCCCAGCAAGGGAATGAATAGCTATTTTCCAGGTCCGTCTGGTTCTACGGGCAACTCATTCGTCTGCCCTTTTGACCTGCATGCGGAGCCGTCATGAAACGCCTGTCCTTTCTCTTGTTCGCCGCGCTGACGGCATGCAGTTCTGCGCCCGTCTCTCCGCCGCCAGATCCGTCGCTGTTCGGTGGTCACACCCAGGACCAGCTCAAGCAAAGCTTCGGCTCGCCGCAACGGGTTGCCCAGCTGGATCACCTGGTGGTCTACGAATACCGCAATCTGCGCGCGCCAGGTAGTACGACCCCTGTCTACTCCTTTCTCCTCGAAAACGAGCGGGTGATCGAATCTACCCCGGGAACCTTGCAGCTCTATCGCGAGGACGGCATCACCAAGGTGCGAGCGGAAAGCCTCTAGCTAGACCGCGCAAGTCCGGAACGGAGCAAAGAACCGCCTCGAATCGACATGCAAAAAAGTACAGCTTTTGGTGTCTTCCAGCATTTGTTTCCCGGGCGGCAACGGGCTGTAATCCATCCGTGGCTTCCGCTGCAAGGGCCGTCATAGCGGGCTGCGTGGTGGGTTACAACAACAAGAACAGCGTCTGCTGCAGTGGCACAGAACGCGGAGTGCAAGATGAAAACAACACCAAAAGCGCTTTTATTGTCCGCTGTCACCCTCTCTGCCGGCATGGCGTTCTCGCTGTCTCTTCAAGCCGCCGAGACGGTTACCATCGCCACCGTCAACAACAGCGACATGATCCGCATGCAGCGGCTGTCGAAGACCTTCGAAGAACAGCATCCCGACATCAAGCTCAACTGGGTCGTCCTCGAAGAAAACGTCCTGCGTCAGCGCCTGACCACCGATATCGCCACCCAGGGTGGTCAATTCGATGTGCTCACCATCGGCATGTACGAAACCGGTCTCTGGGGCGCCCAGAACTGGTTGGAGCCGATGAAGGATCTGCCCGCCAACTACGACCTGGAAGACCTCTTCCCGTCGGTTCGCGAAGGCCTGTCGGTCAAGGGCACCCTCTATGCCCTGCCCTTCTACGCCGAAAGCTCCATCACCTACTACCGCAAGGATCTGTTCCAGCAGGCCGGCCTTACCATGCCCGAGCAGCCGACCTGGACCCAGATCGCCGAATTCGCCGGCAAGCTGAACAAGCCGGACAAGGACCAGTATGGCCTCTGCCTGAGAGGCAAGGCTGGCTGGGGTGAGAACATGGCCCTGATCACCACCATGGCCAACGCCTTTGGCGCTCGCTGGTTCGATGAAAAGTGGCAGCCGGAATTCACCGGTCCGGAGTGGACCGCGGCCGCCAACTACTATGTCGACAACATGAAGAAGTACGGCCCGCCCGGGGCGTCCAGTAACGGCTTCAACGAAAACCTGGCGCTGTTCAACAGCGGCAAGTGCGCCATCTGGGTCGATGCCAGCGTCGCCGGCTCCTTCACCATGGACAAGAGCCAGAGCAAGGTAGCGGACAGCGTCGGCTTCGCCGCCTCGCCGCGCGAGGTCACCGACAAGGGTTCGTCCTGGCTGTACGCCTGGTCGCTGGGTATCCCGGCCACCTCCAAGCACAAGGACGCGGCCAAGACCTTCGTGACCTGGGCCACCTCCAAGGATTACGGCAAGCTGGTCGCGGACAAGGACGGTATCGCCAACGTGCCACCGGGTACCCGCAAGTCCACCTACAGCGAGGCCTACCTGGCAGCGGCGCCTTTCGCCAAGGTCTCCTTGGACATGCTGCAACACGCCGACCCGGCCCATCCCTCGGCCAAGCCGGTGCCCTATGTCGGCATCCAGTACGTGACCATTCCCGAGTTCCAGGCCATCGGCACCTCGGTCGGCAAGCTGTTCGCCGCAGCCCTGACTGGGCAGATGCCGGTGCAGCAGGCCCTGCAGGCGGCCCAGCAGTCCACCGCCCGGGAAATGAAGCGCGCCGGTTATCCCAAGTAGCGCTGGATACCGGGGTCCGCATTCAGCGGACCCCGGCCTAGCGGCTTTTCCTGCCTGATCCGTCGCTGGCGTCGCGAGACGCCAGGGATTCGTCACGGCCTCCTGCCTTGCGGAGCATCGCCATGCAGACCTCCACGCTCAAGACGCCCGCCGTCGATACCCCCACCGCTCCAGCCCGTCGTCAACGCCGCCGTGCCGGTCCCGGCTGGTTCCTGATCAGTCCGTCGGTGGCCCTGCTGCTGGTGTGGATGCTGGTGCCCCTGGGCATGACCATCTGGTTCTCGCTGATCCGCTACAACCTGCTCTATCCGGGCGAGCACGCCTTCGTCGGACTGGAGAACTTCGAATACTTCGTCACCGATGCCGGCTTCTGGCCCGGCATGACCAACACCCTGCTGCTGGTGGGCAGCGTGCTGCTGATCAGCGTGGTCTTCGGCGTGCTGATCTCGGCGCTGCTGGAGGCCAGCGAGTTCTTCGGACGCGGCATCGTCCGGGTCCTGCTGATCTCGCCCTTCTTCATCATGCCCACGGTCAGCGCCCTGATCTGGAAGAACCTGATCTTCCATCCGGTCTCCGGCATTCTCGCGGCGATCTGGAAGCTGTTCGGGGCCACCCCGGTGGACTGGCTGGCCACTCACCCACTGCTGTCGATCATCCTGATCGTCTCCTGGCAGTGGCTGCCCTTCGCCATTCTCATCCTGATGACCGCCATGCAGTCGCTGGACCAGGAACAGAAGGAAGCGGCCCGCCTCGACGGTGCCGGTCCGGTCGCCATCTTCTGGCACCTGACCCTGCCGCACCTGGCCCGGCCGATCGCCGTGGTGGTGATGATCGAGACCATCTTCCTGCTGTCGGTGTTCGCCGAGATCTACACCACCACTAGCGGCGGCCCGGGCTTCGCCTCCACCAACCTGGCCTACCTGATCTACAACCAGGCCCTGCTGCAGTTCGACGTTGGCCTGGCTTCCGCCGGCGGCCTGATCGCCGTGCTCATCGCCAACATCGCCGCCATCATCCTGGTGCGGATGCTTGGCAAGAACCTGACCCAACAGTGAGGACCCCGACATGCTGACGCTCAAGCAATCCCGGCGCCTGCAGAGCCTGCTGCTGGGCCTGCTCGCCTGGCTGGTGGCACTGGTGCTGTTCTTCCCGATCTTCTGGATGGTGCTGACCAGCTTCAAGACCGAGATCGACGCCTTCGCCACGCCGCCGCAGTTCTTCTTCATGCCCACGCTGGAGAACTACCTGACCATCCAGGCACGCAGCGACTACTTCCACTTCGCGCTGAATTCGGTGGTGATCTCCTTTGGCGCCACCCTGCTGAGTCTGTTGCTGGCGCTGCCGGCGGCCTATTCCATGGCTTTCCACGAGACCAAGAACACCCAGCGCCTGCTCCTGTGGATGCTCTCTACCAAGATGCTGCCGGCGGTCGGGGTACTGGTACCCATCTACCTGTTGGCCAAGCAGTTCGAGCTGCTCGACAGCCGGCTGTTGCTGATCGCCATCTACACCCTGATCAACCTGCCGATCGTGGTCTGGATGGTCTATACCTACTTCAAGGACATACCCAAGGACATCCTCGAGGCGGCACGCCTGGATGGCGCCACCACCTACCAGGAAATCGTCCGGGTGCTGCTGCCGATCAGCAAGGGCGGCATCGCCTCCACCATGCTGCTGTCGCTGATCCTGTGCTGGAACGAGGCCTTCTGGTCGCTCAACCTGACCTCGTCCAATGCCGCGCCGCTGACCGCCCTGATCGCCTCCTACTCCAGTCCCCAGGGGCTGTTCTGGGCCAAGCTGTCCGCCGTCTCGACGCTGGCCTGCGCCCCCATCCTGATCTTCGGCTGGATCAGCCAGAAACAACTGGTGCGCGGCCTGTCCTTCGGCGCCGTGAAATGAGCCGTCGCTGCGCTACTGCGCCTGCCGATCCGGCGTCGGAAGCTCGCTCGAAATGCTCATTTACCCGCGTAAACTGCGCTTTCTCGCGACCTTCCTCCTTGTCTCGCCTTCGCTCGCGACGCGCGGCGACGGCTCAAATAACAAGAGGATTCCTGTCATGGCCAATCTGAAAATCCGCAGCCTGCGCAAGGGCTTCGACTCGCTGGAAATCATCAAGGGTGTGGACCTGGACATCAACGACCGCGAATTCGTGGTCTTCGTCGGGCCCTCGGGTTGCGGCAAGTCCACCCTGCTGCGCCTCATCGCCGGGCTGGAAGAGGTCACCAGCGGTACCCTGGAGCTGGACGGGCGCGACATCACCGAGGTCTCGCCGGCCAAGCGCGACCTGGCGATGGTGTTCCAGACCTATGCCCTCTATCCGCACATGAGCGTACGCAAGAATCTCTCCTTCGCCCTGGACCTGGCCAAGGTCGACAAGCAGGAAGTGGAGCGCAAGGTCAGCGACGCGGCGCGCATCCTCGAACTGACGCCTCTGCTGGAGCGCAAGCCGCGCCAGCTCTCCGGCGGTCAGCGCCAGCGGGTGGCCATCGGCCGCGCCATCGTCCGCCAGCCGAAGATCTTCCTGTTCGACGAGCCGCTGTCCAACCTGGACGCCGCCTTGCGCGTGCAGATGCGCCTGGAATTGGCACGGCTGCATCAGGAGCTGCAGGCCACCATGATCTACGTGACCCACGACCAGGTGGAGGCCATGACCCTCGCCACCAAGGTGGTGGTACTCAATGGCGGGCGGGTCGAGCAGGTCGGCTCGCCGCTGGAGCTCTATCACCATCCGGCCAATCTCTTCGTCGCCGGCTTTCTCGGCACGCCGAAGATGGCCTTTCTCAAGGGCCAGGTGGTGACCACCGATGCTCAGGGCGTCGAGGTGGCGCTGGCCGCGGGACCGCGCATGCGACTGCCACGCCAGGGCGCCGGGCTCGCGGTCGGCAGTCCGGTGACCCTGGGCATTCGTCCGGAACACCTGCGGCTGGCCGCCGACGGCCAGCTGCCGGTGATCACCGACGTGGCCGAGCGACTGGGCAGCGACACCTATTGCCACATGGTCACCGAGGCCGAAGAGCCACTGACCGTGCGGGTACCCGGCGACTGCGCCGTGGCCTATGGCGAACGGCAGCGCCTGGCGCTGGACGTCGAGTTCTGCCACCTGTTCGACGAACAGGGCCGCGCCGTGGCGCCACTGCTGCGCCAGGCCGCCTGATCTCCCCTTCTCTCCTGGTCATGGCCGACCATGACCAGGGGCGCCTTCTGCCAGGATCCCTCTCATGAAACTCAATCGCCAGAATCTCGACCAGCTTCCCGCACACATCGCCAAGCCCGCCTACGCCGCCTGCCAGCTGCGCCAGGGCATCGTCCATATCGGTGTCGGTGGCTTCCACCGGGCGCACCAGGCCATCTACACCGAAGCCCTGCTCAACCAGGGCCGCAACCTGGACTGGAGCATCTGCGGCGTCGGGCTGCGCGCCGAAGACCGTGCCATGCGCGACGCCCTGGCCGGCCAGGACTATCTCTACACCCAGGTGGTGCTGGCCGACGAACCGGACACCGAGGTGCGCGTCGTCGGCGCCATCAGCGGCATGCTGCTGGCCGAGGAAGGGACCCAGACCCTGATCGACAAGCTGGCCCATCCCAGTACCCGCATCGTCTCCCTCACCATTACCGAGGGCGGCTACTGCATGGATGACAGCACCGGCGAATTCAACTTCAAGCTGCCGCTGATCCAGCACGACCTGCAGCATCCCGGTGATCCGCGCAGCGTCTTCGGCTTCCTGCTGGCGGCCCTGGCCAAGCGCCGCGCCGAGGGCACCGGCCCCTTCACCGTGATGTCCTGTGACAACCTTCCGCACAACGGCCAGGTCACCCGCAAGGCCCTGCTGGCCTATGCCGCGCTGGTGGACGAAGACCTGCACGGCTGGATCGCCGAGCAGGTCAGCTTCCCCAATGCCATGGTCGATCGCATCACCCCCATGACCAGTGCCGCCCATCGCGAGGCCCTGCTGGCCGAACACGGCGTCGAGGACGCCTGGCCCGTGGTCTGCGAGCCCTTCCTGCAGTGGGTGCTGGAAGACAGCTTCGTCGCCGGTCGTCCGGCCTGGGAGGACGTCGGCGTGCAGTTCACCGATGACGTCACCCCCTATGAAGAGATGAAGATCAAGTTGCTCAACGGCAGCCATCTGGCGCTGACCTACCTGGGCTTCCTCAAGGGCTATCGCTTCGTCCACGAGACCATGGCCGATCCGCTGTTCGTACGCTACATCCGCACCTACATGGACGAGGACGTGACGCCCCAGCTGGCACCGGTACCCGGCATCGACCTGGACCAGTACAAGGACACCCTGATCGAGCGCTTCTCCAACCGCGCCATCGCCGACCAGCTGGAGCGGGTCTGCTCCGATGGTTCCTCGAAGTTTCCCAAGTTCACCGTGCCGACCATCAATCGCCTGATCGAGGACGACCAAGCCATGGATCGCGCGGCGTTGGTGGTAGCTGCCTGGGCGGTCTATCTGCGCGGTGTGGACGAGACCGGCGCGACCTATCGCATCCCCGATCCACGGGCCAACTACTGCGAGGAGCTGGTGCAGGATCAGAAGAATCTCACCGAACGCCTGCTGGGCGCCGAGGAAATCTTCGGCAAGCACATCCCGAAATCCGCCGCCTTCGTTGCCGCCTTCGAACGACAGCTGTACAACTTGCGGACCCATGGGGTCAGCGCCACCCTGCAGACCCTGCTCGGCGACTAATAACGACAAGGAGCGGCCAGGCATGAAGTTTCTCGGGATCGACTGCGGCACCCAGGGCACCAAGGCGGTGATCCTGGATGTCGAGCGCGGGGTAGTACTGGGCGAAGGCAGTGCGCCTCACCCCTTGACCGAAGGCGCCAATGGCCGCCGCGAACAGAATCCGGCGGACTGGATCCGGGCACTGGTGGCCGCCACCCGCGCGGCCCTGGCTCAAGCCGGCAGCGATGGCCAGGACATTCTTGGCGTCGGTGTGTCCGGCCAGCAGCATGGTCTGGTGCTGCTCGACGACAGCGGCAAGGTGCTGCGTCCGGCCAAACTCTGGTGCGACACCGAGTCCACCCCGGAAAACGAGCGGCTGCTGGAACACCTCGGCGGCGTGGAAGGGTCCATCGAGCGCCTGGGCCTGGCCATCGCGCCGGGCTATACCGTCTCCAAGCTGCTCTGGACCCAGGAGCAGCACCCGGAGGTGTTCGACCAGATCGCCCGGGTGCTGCTGCCCCACGATTACCTGAACTTCTGGCTGACCGGTCGCGCCGTGGCGGAATACGGCGATGCCTCGGGCACCGGCTATTTCAACGTACGAACGCGCCAATACGACCTGGAACTGCTGCGCCATATCGACCCCAGCGGTCGTCTGGAACGTGCCCTGCCGGAGCTGATCGAGGCCGACCAGCCGGTCGGTCGCCTACGGCCGGAGGTCGCCAGCCAGCTGGGCATCAATTCCCAGGCGCTGGTCTCCAGTGGCGGCGGCGACAACATGATGGGCGCCCTGGGCACCGGCAACAGCCGTGCCGGCCAGATCACCCTGAGCCTGGGTACCTCGGGCACCCTCTATGGCTACTCCGACGAACCGCGTATCAGCGATCATCCGGCGGTGGCGGGCTTCTGCTCGTCCAACGGCGGCTGGCTGCCGCTGATCTGCACCATGAACCTGACCAATGCCAGCGGCCAGATCCGCGAACTGCTCGGGCTGGATCTGGCCGAATTCACTCGCCTGGTGGCGGAATCGCCCATCGGGGCCGAGGGGGTGCTGATGCTGCCCTTCCTCAATGGCGAACGGGTACCGGCGCTACCGACGGCGACCGCCAGCCTGCACGGCCTCACCGCCACCAACCTGACCCGCGCCAACCTGTGCCGGGCGGTGGTCGAGGGTGTCAGCTTCGCCCTGAGATATGGCTTCGATCTGCTACGCGACCTGGGTATGCCCGGTGACACCCTGAGACTCATCGGCGGTGGTGCCAAGAGCCCGGTGTGGCGGCAGCTGATCGCCGACCTGATGAACACCCCGGTGGTCTGCCCGGTCCACGGCGAAGCCGCGGCCCTGGGCGGCGCCCTGCAGGCCGCCTGGTGCTGGAGTCGGGAACAGGGCCGCCCGGAGTCGCTGGACAGCCTTACCGAGCGCTGCGTGCACCTGGACCCGGCCAGCCGCGCCGAACCGGATCCTGCCCGGGTCGCCGAGTACGAAGCGGCCTACCAGCGCTATCGGCAGCAGTTACGTGAGAGCTACGGGATAGCCTAGCGGACGAATGGGGTGAGAAACGCCAGGCGATTTTTCACCCCATCGAGACTCAGGGCGTAGGTTGGGCTGAGCACAGTGAAGCCCAACAAAACACAGCTGACCCTTTACATCGTTGGGCTTCGCTGCGCTCAGCACCAACCTACGTCTCAGGCCTTGCCGATCGGCACGAAGGGGGCGTCCAGCAGTCGAGCGAGGTCCGCCGGTGCCAGGGCAACTTCCAACCCGCGACGCCCTGCGCTGACATGAATGTTGGCCAATTCCGCCGCGGACTCGTCGATGAAGGTACGCAGCCGCTTCTTTTGCCCCAGCGGGCTGATCCCGCCCACCAGGTAGCCGGTGCTGCGCTGGGCCTGATCAGGCTTGGCCATCTCCAGCTTCTTCACCCCCGCGGCCTGGGCCAGGGCCTTGAGGTCCAGGGTACCGGCGACCGGCACGATGGCCACCAGCAGCTCGTGCTTTTCGCTCACGGTCAACAGGGTCTTGAATACCGTTGCCGCCGCCAGGCCGAGCTTCTCGACGGCTTCCAGACCATAGGACGCGGCCTTGGGGTCATGGTGGTAGCTCAGCACCTCGTGAGGCACCTGGCTTTTCTTGAGCAGTTCTATCGCTGGGGTCATGCCAGCACTCCTTGGGGGTCGGCCACCTCCGCCCGACCGCGACCCTGGGCCTTGGCCCGATAGAGGGCGAAGTCGGCCGCCTGCAGCCAGTGGGCCACGTCATCGTAGGCCCGGTCGAAGCCGGCGATGCCGCAGCTCATGCCGACGCGTACGTGCTGGCGCTCACCGGGGCCACCCGCCTGCATCTCCTGCAAACGCTCCTGCAGGCGGCGAATTAGATCCAAGGCTCGCTCGGGCGAGGTATCGGGCAACAGGATACCGAATTCATCGCCGCCGAAACGACCGGCGAGATCACTGGTGCGGATCGTCCGCGCCAGCAGACTGGAAAACTGACGGAGCACCTCGTCGCCCGCCTGATGGCCAAAGCGGTCGTTGACCAGCTTGAAGTTGTCCAGGTCGATCATCACCAGGCTGGCATCGGCGCCACTGCGCTTGCAGCGGGCGAATTCACGCTGCAGCAGCTGATCCCAATGCGTTCGGTTGTGCAGGCCGGTCATGCCGTCCTGCTTGCTGATCAGCTCCAGCTCCTGCTTGCGCCGCGACAGCTGCTGCGCCAGGCGAAAGCTCACCAGCCCCAGGGCCCAGGGATAGGCAATGATCATCGGCAGGCAGGCATAGATCTGCGCTGTCGAGGTCTGGATGGCGACCGGGTGGCGCAGCACGACCAGGCCGATGAGGATGCCGGCCAACTGCGCGAGCAGGCCGCGGCGCCAGAACACCAGGCCACCGGCGCCCAGCATGTTGAGGCTGGTCATGGCGAGCAGGGTCACGCTGGGCAGGAGGTTGAAGCCCATGCTCGCCACCCAGAAGCCCGCCGAGCCACAATCCAGCAACAGGTTGCTCAACTCGGCGCGATAGGGATCCTGGGCGCGGACGGCGCGCAGATAGGCCAGCGGCGACCACAGCAGCGCATTGGCCAGCAGCAGGATCCACAGGCCGACGGATACCGGCTGGGTGATCTGGACCGAGACGATGCAGCTCAGGCTGAGCAACAGGCCAACCGCCCGGGGCAGCCAAAGCCGCCGGGCGAAACTATGGCCACGCGTGAGCGCATCTGGCATTGGCGATCCCCACTGCGACGGACGATGAAAGATCGCGCATTATCAGTGGATGAGGGCAAAACGCCAGCGACCCGCGACCTGAACGTCGTTTACCGATAGCTACGACGCGCCTAGACACTGCCAGAAGGAAACATCGGGTGACACGAGCACCAGACGAACAGCCTTGAACCTCGGCCTGACCGGCCTCATCCAATGGTCAGGCCCGTCAAAAAGAGGAAGCCGCATGCAAGTTCAAGTCAACAGTGACCACAACATCGAAGGCAGCGCCGGTTTGCAGAATTGGGTGACGTCCGTGGTGGAAGATCGCCTGGATCGTTTCGACGAACTCCTGACCCGCGTCGAGGTGCACCTCAACGACGAAAACGCCGGCAAGTCCGGTGCCCAGGACAAGCGCTGCCAGATGGAAGCGCGCATCAAGGGCCATCAACCCCTCTCGGTCACCCACAAGGCCGAGTCCCTCGACCTGGCAGTGGATGGCGCAGCGGACAAGTTGCTGCGAGCCATCACCCACCTGTCTGGCAAATTGGAGAAGAAGCGCCTTTCCGGCGGCGAACTCAATGACCCCCTTGCCCTGGAGGATTCCGAAGAGTTTAAGGATTCCTTGCGGCAGGACGAATTCCTTGAACGGGAGCAACTGGCTCACGATCACGAGTTGAAGTAAGACAACCTCTGGCTTCAGCATACAACCGGGGCCGCTCATCGAGCGGCCCCGGTCTTTTTCAGCCCGGCAAAAAGGATGCTCCATGCCTTCTCCTCTTCGCGTCGCCCTGATCGGCTATGGTTTCGTCGGTCAGACCTTCCACGGCCCACTGCTGCGTTCGATCCCAGGCCTTGCGCTGGAACTGGTGGCCTCGCGGGACGCCGAGCGTGTGCACGCCGACCTGCCCGAGGTACGGGTGACGGCGGATTACCTGGCCGCCGTGCAGGATCCGGCCATCGACCTGGTGGTCATCGCCTCCCCCAACCAGACCCATGCGCCCCTCGCCAGCGCCGCTTTGGCGGCGGGCAAGCACGTGGTGGTCGACAAGCCCTTTACCGTCACCCTCGCCGAAGCGCGGCAGCTGTCCCAGGAAGCCGACCAGGCCGGGCGGTTGCTGTCGGTGTTCCAGAATCGGCGCTGGGACAGTGATTTCCTCGGATTGCAGGAGGTACTCGCCAGTGGAGCTCTGGGTGAATTGACCAGCCTGGAGTCCCGGATCGAACGCTTTCGTCCCGAGGTGCGAAACCGCTGGCGAGAGGCGGATCTGCCCGGCAGTGGCCTCTGGTTCGACCTAGGTCCCCACCTGCTGGATCAGGCACTCTGCCTGTTCGGTCTGCCGCAGCGCCTGCAGGCGAATCTGGTACAGCAACGACCCGGCGCCCTTACCGATGACTGGTTCCAGGTGCAACTGGACTACGGCGCCCGCCAAGTGACCCTGAGAGCCGGCATGCTGGCCGCCGGTGGCGTACCCCGTTTCCTTGCCCAGGGCACTGGGGGCAGCTGGATCAAGGCAGGCGCGGATCGCCAGGAAGATGCCCTCAAGGCAGGCGTTCGTCCGGGTGGACCCGAGTGGGGTCAGGATCCCGATCCAGGTTGGCTGATCGGCGCCGACGGCGTGCGCCGGGCGCTGCCCACGCCTGCCGGCGATCATCGGCGCTATTACCTGGCGCTGGTCGAGGCCCTTGCCGGGCGTGCGGCCAATCCCGTATCACCCGCTCAGGCCTGCGCCCTCATGGCCTTGCTGGAGACCGCGCAACGCTCCGCGGCGGAAGGCCGGGCCCTGGAACCCGAACTGACCGCGCCCGAACGCACCGCCTACTGACTGGCCACCCATTGTGGACGCCGTCCCGCCAGGCGCTCACCCAGCTGGCGCAGGGTGCGGGACAGGCGACGCTCGATCCACTCATAGCTGGCCCAGGCCAGCAGCAGGATCACCGGCAGGCAGACCGCCAGGGTCTGGTAGGGGTTGAAGCCCCACTGCTGGTGCAGCCAGTAGTCGCCCAGCCAGAGCACGATGACGTGTACCAGGTAGACCGAATAGGACCAATCCCCCAGCGCCTTGCACAGGCGTGAACCGGCAAACCAGGGCTCCAGGATCACGCAGGCGCCAACCAGCACCGCGCTGGGCACGCCCCAGGTGAGCAGGCGCCAGGGGTGGTCGGCCGGGAAGCTCACCAGGCAGGTGAGAGCCGCCAGTGCAGCCAGCAGCGCCAGTGGCTTGGGCCCTTGCAAGGCACCGCGCCGATAGAGCGCGGCCAGGCCCACGCCGAGCAGAAATTCGAAGATGATCGGATTGCGATAGAAGCTGCTGACGAAAGACTCACGGGCCAGCACCAGGCTGACCAGGATCACCAGCAGGCTGACCACGCCGATGCGCCAGCGCTCGGCCACGCCAAAGGACAGCGCGAAGAGCAGATAGAACAGCATCTCGAAATTGAGCGTCCAGCCTACCGGCAGGATCGGATAGTGGCCGAAACCGGCCGGATTCTCGCTTGGGATGAAGAACAACGAGAGCAGCAGTTCACGCGCGGCGACCCCGTAGATCGGCATGACGTCGCTGGCCAGGTAGAGGATCAGCGCGGTCACCGCGGTGTACAGCCAGTAGGCCGGGACGATGCGGGCGATGCGATGCCAGAGGAAGGTGCTGCGCTTGAGCGGTCGTCCTGCGGTGGACAGGTAGATCACGAAGCCGCTGAGCACGAAGAAGATGTCGACTCCGACCTGCCCACGCGTGGAAAGCAAGTGGCCGCCAAGACTGTCGGCGTGGAAATCGAAGAACACCTGCATGAAGTGATGAAAGACCACCAGCCAGGCAGCCAGGGCCCTGAGAGCCTGCAATGAAACCAGCATTGTAAAACCTGTCCCTCCTCGTCCCGCCAGGCACGACCCAGCGCCGCGCCGTCATTGTGGACGGCATGGGCTGGCCGGGCGTTCCCGGGAGAAGGCTGGATTGCGCCGGATCACAGGCTGAACGGCTCGATGCCGGGTCCGTTCAGCGACAGTTCAGCCGCTGGGCGTCACTGCAGGGTCAGACGCCAGGCCCGGTGGATCTTGGGATTGCGTGCGAAATCCGGATCCAGGGTGCTGGCGGTGATCTCCTCGACGCGATAGCGCTCGCTGAGGCTTTCGTCCAACTCGAACTTGCGGAAGTTGTTGGAGAAGTACAGCGCTCCATTGCGGCTCAGGTGGGCCATGGCCGAATCGATGAGGCCGACATGATCGCGCTGCACATCGAATACGCCTTCCAACCGCTTGGAGTTGGAGAAGGTTGGCGGGTCGACGAAGATCAGATCGTATTCGCCGCGATCGTTCTCCAGCCAGTGCAGCACATCGCCCTGCTCCAGGCGGTGGCGCTCGGAGAAACCATTGAGCGCCAGGTTGCGCCGGGCCCAGTCCAGGTAGGTCCGCGAAAGGTCGACGCTGGTGGTGCTGCGCGCCCCGCCTACCGCAGCCTGCACGGTAGCGGCGCCGGTGTAGCAGAACAGGTTGAGGAATCTCTTGCCCTGGGCTTCCTGGCGCAGGCGCAACCGCAGCGGGCGGTGATCCAGGAACAGGCCGGTGTCCAGGTAGTCGGTGAGGTTGACCAGCAGCTTGGCGCCCGCCTCCTCCACCTGCAGGAATTCACCCTGGGCGGCCTGACGCTCGTACTGCTTGGTGCCACTCTGCCGCTCGCGCCGCTTGACCACCACCAGCGACGGATCGATGTTCAAGGCCTGGGGAATGGCTGCCAGGGCATCGAGCAGCCGCGCCTGGGCCTTTTCCGGATCGATGGAGCGTGGCGGCGCGTACTCCTGCACGTGCACCCGGTCACCATAGAGATCCACGGCCACCGCGTACTCGGGCATGTCGGCATCATAAAGCCGATAGCACTGCACGCCCTGATTGCGTGCCCATTTGCCGAGCTGCTTGAGGTTCTTCTGCAGGCGGTTGGCGAACATCTGCCCGCCTTCGCTCAGCTTGGGCGGCTCCGCCGCCTGGGCCGTGGCCGAACGCTCGCCGCTGCGGCTGCCGGTCACGAACTGACGGGTCTCGACCTCGAACATCAGCAGCTTGCAGGGCAAGGCGCCGTTCCAGAAGGCGTATTGCTTGTGACTGCGGATGCCCATGCGCTTGCCCAGTTCGGGCGCACCGGTGAAGACCCCCGCGCGCCAGCCGAGGCAGGCCTGCCGCAGGCGCTCGCCGAGATTCTGGTAGAGGTACAGCAGGCTAGCCTCATCGCCCAGGCGCTCGCCATAGGGCGGGTTGCAGATCACCAGACCGGTCTGGGCCTTGTCGGGACGCGGCTCGAAGCTGGCCACCTCGCCCTGATAGACCTTGATCCAGTCGGACAGACCGGCCCGCTCGATATTGTTGCGCGCCGGCTGGATCAGCCGCGGATCGGCTTCGTAGCCACGGATCCACAGCGGCGTCTTGGCCAGGCCGGCGGCCGCACGTGCCTCGGCTTCCTGATGCAGCTGTTGCCACAGAGCGGGCACATGCCCCAGCCAGGCGGAAAAGCCCCAACGCTCGCGACGCAGGTTCGGCGCTATGTCCGCCGCCATCAGGCCGGCCTCGACCAGGAAGGTGCCCACCCCGCACATGGGGTCGGCGAGCGCTCCGCCAGCCGCCGCCAGAGCCGGCCAGCCGGCACGGATGAGGACCGCGGCCGCCAGGTTCTCCTTGAGCGGCGCCGCACCCTGCTGCAGGCGATAGCCACGCTGGTGCAGACTCTGGCCGGACAGATCCAGCGACAGGATGGCCTGACCACGCTCCAGGTGCAGATGCACCCGCAGGTCTGGCGCGAGCTTGTCGATGGTAGGACGCTGCCCGGTGCGCTCACGCAGGCGATCGACGATGGCGTCCTTGACCTTGAGCGCGCCGAAATGGGTGTTGTCGATGCCGGCGCCCTGACCGCTGAAGCCTACCGCCAGGGTGCCGGTGGGCGTCAGGTGCTCTTCCCACTCCACGCCATGCACGCCCAGGTACAGCGCCTGGGGATCTTCCACCGGGAAACGGGCCAGTACCAGCAGTACCCGGTTGGCCAGGCGCGACCAGAGGCACAGGCGATAGGCATCCGCGAGGCTCGCCTCGCCGCGCACCGCCGCGGTCTGGCTGCGGGCTTCCTGCAGGCCGAGGCCCTGGGCCTCTTCCAGCAGCAGGGTCTCGAGACCCTTGGGACAGGTGAGGATGAGTTGTTGCATCGCGGACATCGTTGAATCCATTGGCTAGCGGAAGGAAGTTGCCTGCCTTTGGTCGGATTGACCAGCAGCACGACCCCCTCCGAATAAAGTTTGACTGCGTCTCAACAAGCCGCAGTGACGGCATTGCAGCGGCGGTTTATCGCCATTTCATTTCGATTAGGTTACGGCTTATAGCTAAAAGGTCATTCCCAGCCAGCGCACCTTTGGTTAGTAATTGACCACCCGCAGCGCGAAGGTGCGGGGCGGATGCCAGGACGCCGGCTCTGGCATCCAGGCCTGCAACGGGCCATGGACAATCTGCAAGTCAACCTACGAGGGCACTACCCTATGAGAAGACTCAAGCGTGATCCAATGGAACGAGCTTTCCAGCGTGGTTATCAGCACGGCATTGTGGGCAAATCGCGGGACCTCTGCCCCTTCACCCAGGACGCCGTTCGGCAGGCCTGGCTCAATGGCTGGCGTGAAGGCCGTAGCGACCAATGGGACGGCTACGTAGGCACCGCGGGTCTTCAACGCATGAATCAACTTCAAGCCGTAGGCTAATTCGATTTCACTAGCGGAAGCCCCGGGCTTCCACAGCGTTCTGGTTGTGTTCCAGTCAGATCCTCTTCCGGGATCGGGGACCAGAGGTCCCACGGGGGCTCCCAGCGAGCCCCCTTCCCCTCAGGGGCGCGCCGCGGCGATCGCATCCACCGCTTCACGGATCAGGGCCGGCCCGCGATAGATGAAGCCGCTGTACAGCTGTACGACGCTGGCGCCCGCGGCGATCTTTTCCGCCGCATCTTCCCCCGACAGAATCCCGCCCGCCGCAATGATCGGCAAACGGCCACCCAGCTCGCCCGCCAGGACCCGTACCACATGGGTGCTCTTTTCCCGTACCGGCGCGCCTGACAGGCCACCGGCCTCGGCGGCATAGGGCAGATTCTCCACCCCTTCGCGCCCCAGGGTGGTGTTGGTGGCGATGATGGCATCCATCCCGGCATCACGAATCGCCTGGGCGGTGAGCACGATTTCCTCGTCGCTCAGGTCCGGGGCGATCTTTATCGCGATGGGCACCCGGCGGCCATGCACCACCGCCAGATCTTCCTGACGCTGTCGCAAGGCCTCCAGCAGACGCTTGAGCGCATCGCCGAATTGCAGGCTGCGCAGGCCGGGGGTGTTGGGCGAACTCACGTTCACCGTGACGTAACTGGCATGGGCATAGACTCGCTCCAGACCGATCAGGTAGTCATCCACCGCCCGCTCGACCGGGGTCACGGCGTTCTTGCCGATGTTGATCCCTAGCACACCCTTGAACCGCGCTGCCTTGACTCGCTCGATCAGCGCCTCCACACCCGCGTTGTTGAAACCCATGCGATTGATGATGGCGTTGGCCTCTTCCAGGCGGAACAGACGCGGCTTGGGATTGCCCGGCTGCGGGAGGGGCGTCACGGTACCGATCTCGAGAAAGCCGAAGCCCAGGCCGGCCAAGCCGTCGATGGCGGCGCCATTCTTGTCGAGTCCGGCGGCCAGGCCGACCGGATTGGGAAACTCCAGCCCCATGACCTGGACCGGTAGGCGGCCCGGTTGCCGGCCTAGACCGGTCAGGCCCAGACGCCCGGCAGCACCGATCAGATCCAGTGCCAGGTCGTGAGACCCCTCGGGAGACATCTTGAAAAGCAAAGGACGGAGCGCGTCGTACATGGCGGACTCACAGGTAATTCGGAAAGCGCGCATTATACAGGCTTGCCCGCTGCCATACGTCGCTGCCGCTCGGGTCGACCGGTCGGTCGTACAAAAGATCCTACCTTTCGGGAATCATTCGGCGATGGCGCGGTCTTTGCCACGCTAGAATCGGCTGCGCAGTTCCTATCCGCCCGGAGACCTCATGAGCAACGGTGCCAACCTCCTGGGCAGTCCCTGGTCTTCACTGGCCCTCCATCTGCATCCCTCGCTGGCCAGTCGCCGCATCCAGCGCTGCCTGGAGCGTTTGGCCGATGCCTTCGTCCCCTTGCCCAGTCCCGCTGACAGTCTATGGTGGGATGACGGTCATCCGCTGCATCTGCTTTTTGGCCTGCCCCGGGCGGCGCTGTCCGGTCCGACCCAGGAAATCAAGAGCAAGGCCCATACCCTCCTGAGTCAGCTGGTGGTCGCCGATACCCTGCAGCTGACCGCTCTGGACCTGCGCAAGCTGGATGGTCTCTGTCACCGGCTCAGCGACCCGACCCTGGATTCGGTAGTGCAGCTCGAAGAGCTGGCCGCCCTTCCCGCCGCGCGTGATCAGGTGCGAATCATCGGTTATCGGGATTTTCAGGCCGCGCTCTATCGAACGCTACCCAATCTGTCCACTGAGCAGCCGTTGCGCCTGCGCCAGGCCAGTTGGCGAGGCGCCCGACTGTTCCTGGAAAACGATGCGACCACCACCTTGGCCTTCGCCAGTATCGTCGCCTATGCCCGCATTCGCGGCGTCGCCGTGGACGTTCCGGCGCAGATCCAGCGCCTGCGCCTGGACCTGCCGGCCATCGAGCGCCTGCAGCAGGCGTTCGCCCTCTACGCCCTGCCCAACGCCGTCTGGAATCATCCGGATTTCATTCAGGTGCTGCTGGGCCTCAAGCTCGACTATGCCCGCCTGCCACTAACGGCACCGGGCCAGGACCTGGAATGGCTGCTGCTGCCCCAGGAGGTCGCCAACGCGCGGGTACTCGCCGAGACCCTCGACCGCCTGGGCGCGGCCGAGGTGATTGGCTACCTGAAGGCGCTCTAGCGCCGACTCAGCCAGCGGCGGTAGCGGGCGCGTGCCGCTGTCCCGCCGCCAGAAAGACCTCGAAGGCCAGTCGCTGCCCCGCCAACATCGCCGGATGCAGGGCAGCATCGCCACCGGCCGCGTCCAGTCGCTCCAGAAACGCCGGCCATGCCCCCTTAGGCGGTACATGCCCAAGATAGGCACGAGCATCACGCACCGCCGCATCGGGGCTCTCGCCCGCATGACGATCCAGCAGGCGAGACCCCAGACGCGAGCCCTCCAGGACATAGGCCACGCCCCAGCATTCACCTTCATCGAGCAGACGCTCGAGAACGACGGGCTCGGGTTGCACGGCTTCCAGACGCTGGAGGTCTTCGCCCAATACCGTCGCGCGCCGGCGTTCCGCCCAATCGGGCAACAGCTGCTGGATACCGGAGCGCTCCAGGAGCTCTTCGAGTCCGATCAGCGCCTGGGCATGGGCCTGCAGAAACGCGGTGTAGTGGGGCCGGGTCTGCAGCGCATAGCGGCCGAAGGTCGTATCGACCTGCTCGTGCAGGGCTCCGCCCTCGGCGCGCAACATTTCACGGATGGTGGACACGCAAATACCTCGTCTGGACGGCTGCTTTCAAAGCGGCGAAGGCTGGGGCTTCTCGCCGCGCAGGGCCGCCTGCAGCCGAGCTGCCAGGTCCGCCTCGCGAAAGGGCTTGGGCACGATGAAAGATTGTTCGGGATCGAGTTCGCCCAGCTCGGCGTACCCGGTGATGAAGACCACCGGCAGCTGCGGCAACCGTTTGCGCGCCTGGCGGGCCAGTTCGGCGCCGTTCATGCCGGGCATGGCGAAGTCGGCCAGCAGGAGATCGATCTGCGGATCGCGCTCCAGGGCGCTGAGGGCGGCGAAGCCATTGCTGGCCTCCACCACCTGATAGCCGAGATCGGCCAGCAGGGCTGCCGTCACGTTGCGCACCGCATGGTCGTCGTCGACCAGCAGGATGCGTCGCTCGGCGGCCTGTTCGTCACGACCCAGCGCGGGCAGCCCCACGGGCTCCAGGGCGTCTTCCGCTTCGGTGCGCGGCAGGTAGACAAGCACCGTGGTGCCGCTGCCCATCTGCGTCTCGATGCGCACGCCACCACCGGACTGCTTGGCGAAGCCGAACACCTGGGCCAGGCCCAGACCGGAACCCTTGCCCACCTCCTTGGTGGTGAAGAAGGGCTCGAAGGCCTTGGCCAGCACCTCTTCGCTCATCCCCGTGCCGGAATCCTGCACCGCCAGCAGCACGTATTCGCCGGGCTCCGGCTCTTCGGGACGCTGGGGGGCCTGACTGATGGTCTGGTTGGAGGTGCTCAGTCGCAGGGTGCCACCGACCGCCATGGCATCCCGGGCATTGATCGCCAAGTTGAGGATGATGAGTTCGATCTGGGTCGGATCGACCAGCGCATGCCAGCAATCGGCGCGCAGATGAGTCTCGATCCAGACGCTGCCACCCATGGTGCTGCGCAGCAGTTCGAGCATCCCCTCGACGGTTTCGTTGAGCTTGACCGGCTTGGGCGCCAGACGCTGGCGGCGGGAAAAGGCCAGCAGCTGGGCGGTCAGCTTGGCGCCACGCTCACCCGCTTCGCGGATGTTCTGTACCCGGCCCTGGGTCTTGTCGTTGGCAGCCAGCCGGGTCAGATCGCGCTCCAGGAAACTGGCACTGCTGAGGATCACGGTCAGCAGGTTGTTGAAATCGTGGGCCACGCCCGCGGTCAGCTGACCCACGGCTTCCAGCCGCTGCATCTGCTGCAGGGTCGCTTCCACGCGCTCACGTTCGTCGATCTGTTCGCGCAGCTGGCGGTTGGCCGCCGCCAGCTCTTCCATCGCCAGGACCTCCGAGGAGATGTCGCGGCCGGAGCAATAGGTCATGCCGGCATCCGGCACCGCGGTCCAAGAAATCCAGCGATAGCTGCCATCGCGGTGGCGGATGCGATTGACGAAGCGCTGGCTGGCGGCCCGGGTGGCCAACTGCTCGAGTTCGTTTTCGGTGATGAAGCGCTCGTCGGGATGGACCAAGGCCAGCAGCGAAGAACCAAGCAGCTCCACCCGCGACCAGCCCAGATTTTCTTCCCAGGCCGGATTGAGCGCTACCAGAATGCCGTCCGGCTGGCACACCAGCAGCAGATCGCGGGTGAGATCCCAGGTACGGTCGCGCTCGCGGGTCCGTTCCTCGACGCGCTCGCCGAGGCTGACGTTGAGGCGTTCGAGCTTTTCCGCGGCATCACGTTGCTGGGTGATGTCGAGCATCACGCCCAGGAAACGGGTGCAGACGCCGGCATCGAAGAAGGGTTGACCGCGAGTCTCGACCCAGCGCTGTGCGCCGTTGTCCAGGCGGATGCGGTACTCGCTGCGGTAGTCGTCGTCGCGCTCGTCGGCACCCGCCTGGCGGACCGTATCGAGAAAGCGTTCGAGGCCGTCAGCGCCGCACAGTCGCTCGAACACCGCCAGGTCGACCACCGTATCGGCCGGCAGGCCGAACATGGCCTTGCAGCGCTCATCCCAGATCAGGGTGCCACTGGCCGGAAGGTATTCCCACATGCCCAGGCGCGAGGCATCCATGGCCAGCCGCGACCTGACCTCGAGACTGTGCAGGGCTTCTTCGGCACGCCGCCGCTCGCGACGCTCGTGCACCACCAGCAGCGCCCGCTCGACCGCCTTGGCCAGCAACTCCATGCTCTGCTTGAGCACATAGTCGTTGGCGCCCAGGCGCATCATCTCCACCGCATGGACTTCACCGAAGATGCCCGAGACGAAGATGAAGGGGGTTTCCGGGGCCAACGCCCGTGCCACGCGCAAGGCCTCGGCCCCAGAGAAGCCCGGCAGGATGATATCGGACAGGATGATGTCGTAGGTCTGCTGGCTCAGGGCCAGGGTAAGACCGGTACGCTCATAGACGATTTTGGATTGCAGCTCGAATCCATGTCTTTCCAGCTCGATCAGGATCAGCTCGGCGTCGAGCTTGCTGTCTTCTACCAGCAGGATCTTGATCTGTTTCGAGAGAGGCATAAACGGACGTCGGCCTTGGATCTGTTCACTCAGGGGACCCGGGGCGCGCATCTCTGCCGGTCGCGGATTACTGGATACAGAGGGACTGATTCTGCTCACTCGCTAGCGGCCAGTCCGCCGTGTCACCCGTCGCGATCCCGGCGGCGGCTCATTGAGCACGGCCCAGAATACGCCGAGATCACTGATCGCGGCGACGAAATCACGAAACTCGACCGGCTTGACCACGTAAGCGTTCACTCCCAGCTCGTAGGCTTTCTCGAGATCAGGCTCTTCCCGTGACGAAGTCAACATAACGACAGGGATGCTGCACAGTTCGGGAGTACCCCGCACCACCTCGAGGACTTCGAGGCCATCGACCTTGGGCAGCTTGAGATCCAGCAACATCACCGCGGGATTGCCGGTCTCGCGATCGGCATAGGGCTCGCGCCTGAGCAGATAGCTGACCGCTTCGGCGCCGTCACGCAGGACCACGACATCGTTGGCCAGCTGACTGCGCTCCAGAGCCACCAGGGTGAGTTCCAGATCGTGCGGATTGTCTTCGACCAGCACAATGGGTTTGAGCATGAAGAGAACTACCTTTTGTGTACCGGTGAAGGGCGTTGTTTGGGCAGAGCGAAATAGAAGGTAGCGCCCTCGCCTATGGCACCTTCTGCCCAGACGCGACCGTCATGGCGCTCGATGATGCGTCTGACGCTGGCCAGACCGATACCGACCCCTTCGAATTCATCGGCGTGGTGCAAACGCTGGAAGACCCCGAACAGTTTGCCCACGTAATCCATGTTGAAGCCGACGCCATTGTCCCGGACGAAGATGATGTCTTCGGAATCGCTCGGCAGGGTGCCGATCTCGATCACCGCAGGCTCTTCATAACGGCTGTACTTGATGGCGTTGGCCAGGAGATTGCGCAAGGCGAGATGAACGAAGGCGGCGTCGGCGATGACCACGGGAAGCGGACCGACACGCCATTCGACCTCCCGCTCCTCGTAGTCCGGCGCCATCTCTTCGCGGATGGCCTCCACCAGCGCGGTGAGGTTGACGTCGGAGTAGCGGATCGCCGCTCGTCCCATCTGCGAGAAGCTCAGCAGATTGTCGACCAGGCTGCCGGCGAAGCGCGCCGAGGACCCGATGTTTTCCAGGAATCGGCGCCCGCGATCCGACAGCTTGCCACCTTCGATGTCGCCCAGCAGCTCGGCATAGCCGGCGATATGCCGCAACGGTGCGCGCAGGTCGTGAGACACGCTGTAGGAGAAGGCGGCCAATTCCTTGTTACTGCGCTGCAGTTCTTCGGCCAGTTCGGCCATTTCCTCGGCCTTGCGCAGCACGATGCCGCGGACCGCGTTGCGCAGCTCGATGGCGCTTTCCAGCTCCAGCGCGGACCAGGGTAGCGACAGCCCCCGTACCGTTTCCTGCCAGAGCACGAAACTTTGCCGCGGCGACAATCGTCCGTCGCTGCCTTCCTGCTTGGTCGGCCGCCCTGCCCAGTTGACTACCTGAACCAGCTCGCTGCGGAACCAGATCAGATAGTGGGAATGCAGCTCGGAAATGGGCACGGCCAACACCCCAGCGGCATGCTGGGCGAGCTGCGGCAGCTCGGCGATGTCCTTGGCGACGTTATCGGTGATGTAGTGGTCCTTGACGTTGACCGACAGCCATTCGACCAGGCCGTCCACCACCTCGCGCGGCGGAGTCTGGCCGATCAGTTCGGTGCCTTCGGAAGAGACGATGGCGGCGCCCTGCGCCCGCGCGAAGTCCAGATAGACCTGCGGCAACTCCAGCAGACCCTGGCAGACGCTGTCGCGGTCGGCCATGGTCGAGAGCATCTGTACCATGGACTGGCGCAGCGCAAGGCGGCGATCGGATTGCGCGTGGGTCTCGGCCGCATCGATCTGCAACGACAGCACGCGACCGAACAGCTCGCAGGCCGTGCGCGTCTGGAAGGAGACGCGCTGCGGCTGGCGGTCGTGGCAGAGCACCAGGCCCCAGAGACGGCCGCCAACCACGATGGAAATGGACATGGACGCCAGGGTGCCCATGTTCCTCATGTACTGCAGGTGCACCGGCGAGACGCTGCGCAGTTGCGCGAAGCTGAGATCGAGCGGCTGCCCAGTGACAGGGTTGGTCTGTGGTTGCAGGGGCGACGGCTCATAGTTGGCGTTGCCGATCACCCGAATGCGATTTTCCAGATACAGCCGACGCGCCTGGGCGGGAATGTCCGAAGCAGGAAACCTCAGCCCCAGATAGCTGGGTACGCCCGGGTCGAGTTCCTCTGCCAGCACCTGGCCATGACCGTCTTCGTCGAAGCGATAGATCATGGTGTGATCGAAACCGGAAATGCGCTTGGCCTCGCGCACCGCCAGGGTCGCGATGGCCTCGACGGTTTCGGCCTGATGCAGCTGTTCGATGAATACCCGCACCATGGGATAGAGGGTATTGAGACCGAGCCGGCTGTCCACCGGCGCTTCGAACTCGACGATCAGCACGCCACCGAAGCGATGCATGAACAGAGCGAACGTCTGCTGCTGCGGGCCCAGGGTCACGTCGCCCTGGTAGATGGGATTCTGCTCTTCCTGCGTAAGTGCGCCGAGCATGGCGGGCAGGTCCCGTTCCGGCAGCAGTTCGCCCAGGGTTCGGCCAAGCACCTCTTCCACGGCCAGGCCAAGGTATTCGCGGACATTGGCACTGGCCTGCACGATGCGCAGATCCGGTTCTTCTACAGCGAACAGGAAGCCATGTTCCTGAATGCTGCCGGGAATCTGGATCGGCTCGTTGGCGCAGTCGGCCAGAGCATCGGGCTGGGTCTTGGAAGATGACTCGAGCGCCAAACCGGGAACCTCACGTGATCGGAAGAAAGCGCAGGGAGAGAGGTGCGCAGAAACGTGGACAAGGGTCTCTCAGACTATCAGACCCTAAGCTTGACGCGAAGCGAAACGGCATGGACGGTAGGTATCGACATGAATTGCGACAGCCGTTGCCCGGCGCTCCGGAATCTTCCCTGCAGCTTGCCAGTCGGAGCAGGTTTGACCCTCCGGATCGCCTTATGTCCCTGCGTCTTGCCCTTCCCTTGGCCACCCTATTCCTCAGTTCGCCTGCCCTGGCCGACACCGTCTATGGAGAACGTCTCGAAGGCTTCGACTACGACTTCCCGGTACGGACCTTTGCCTTCGACTCCCAGCGGCAGCATCTCGAGATGGCTTACCTGGATGTCGCGCCAAGCGGAAAATCCAAAGGACGGACCCTGGTGCTCTTGCACGGCAAGAACTTTTGCGCCGGCACCTGGGCAGACAGCATCCGGATATTGAGCGCTGCCGGCTATCGGGTCGTGGCGCCGGATCAGATCGGCTTCTGCAAGTCCAGCAAGCCGGCCCACTACCAGTACAGCTTCCAGCAGCTGGCGGCCAACACCCGGGCCCTGCTCGACCATCTGGGCATCGCCCAGGCGACCCTGATCGGGCATTCGACAGGTGGCATGCTGGCGACCCGCTACGCCCTCCTCTACCCCCAGGCCACCGAGCAACTGGCCCTGGTCAATCCGATCGGACTGGAAGACTGGAAGGCCCTGGGCGTGCCCTATCGTAGCGTCGACCAATGGTACGCCCGGGAGCTCAACACCTCGGCCGACGCCATCCGCGACTACGAACGGGCCACCTATTACGCCGGTCAGTGGTCGCCCCGTTACGAGCGCTGGGTAACCATGCTGGCTGGGCTTAATGACGGCCCGGGCAAGGAGAGGGTCGCGTGGAATTCGGCGCTGATCTACGACATGATCTACAGCCAGCCGGTGGTCTATGAATTCGGGCAGCTGCGCATGCCGACCCTGCTGTTGATAGGCCAGCGCGATACCACCGCCATAGGCAAGGATGCGGCCCCGGCCGAGATCAAGGCGCGACTGGGTCACTATCCCGAATTGGGCAAGGCAGCGGCCAAGCGCATTCCCCAGGCGACGCTGGTGGAATTCGACGATCTGGGTCATGCGCCCCAGATGCAGGCGCCAGAACGCTTCCACCAGGCGCTACTGCAAGGCCTGGATGCCCTGAGGACGCCGAGCGACCCGGCCAGTCACTGATCGGCCCCCAGACAGCAAAAAAGGCGGCGCACCCGGGGGTACGCCGCCTTTTCATTGCCCTCTGGACTCAGGGTGTCCTTGAGCCTCGCTCAAGGACACCCTGCACCTCAGACGCTGCTGCTGGCCAGATCCGCCAGTTCACGACTGGCGACGCTGTACATCGCGTAGTCCTGTCCGGTGGCATTACGCAGATCCACCAGCAGCCCGCGCCAGCGCTCCACCGCTGCCCGGTGCCGCTCCAGCCACAGCGAGAGCCGTGCCTCCGGATCACTGGGCGCCTCGCTCAAGTTGAGCATGCCGATAGTGATGGTGCGTTGCTGGAGATCCACCTCGTCGCGGAACGCCTCGCGCGCCAAGGCCTGCCAGGCATTGGCCACCGGCAGCTGGTTGAGCTGCTGCTGATACCAGGCCAGATCCAGCACATCGCCCGCAGCGAACCAGGTGGCCGCCACTTCCAGGGGATCCTGGGCAGTGACCTCCGCGGCCTGGATGACCGGCAGCAGCGTATAGATGTGATTGGTCCCGGCCACGACCCGTGCCAGCAATTCGGGAACGCCCGCCTCGGTATAGGCGCGGAAGCGTTCCTCCCAGTCCTGGCGCGGCTCGCCTTGCAGCAGTTCGTCGAGGCGTACGCCCAGTGCGGCGATACGCGGTCCGAAGAAGGCCGCCACGGCCCCGGCATCCAGGCCACTGCGATGGCTGCGCAGGAACCAGCGGGTGGCCCGGCGCCCCAGGCGCATCAGCTCGCTCATCAGGCGCAGCTGCAGTTCGGCCGGCACCTGATGATCCAGGGCTTCCACCTGACGCCACCAGTGCGGCAGATGCAGCACGTCGCGCATCACCACATAGGCCCGGGCGACATCGGCCGCGCTCATGCCGGTGGATTCGCACAGGCGCTGCACGAAGGTGATGCCCATGTGGTTGATCAGGTCGTTGGCGATCTGGTTGGCAACGATCTCGCGCTTGAGGCGATGGCGCGCCATCGCCTCGGGGAATTGCTCGGTCAGGCGTTGCGGGAAGGCCCCCTGCATGTCCCGGGCAAGGTAGTCGTCGTCCGGCATCGAAGAGGCCAGCAACTGCTCCTTGAGGTCGATCTTGCTGTAGGAGATCAGTACCGACAGCTCGGAACGGGTCAGCCCCTGCCCCTTGGCGGCGCGCTCGGCCAGCACTTCGTCACTGGGCAGGAATTCGAGGGTGCGATCCAGCTTGCCACGCCCCTCGAGATCCACGATCAGCCGCTGGTATTCGGCTAGGTGGGTCCGCGCCCGGTATTCGGCGAGGGACAGGGCACCGGTCTGCATGTAGTTGTTGGCAACCACCAGCTCGCCGACCTCGTCGGTCATCTCGCCCATCAGGGTGTTACGCTGCTTGACCGTCATGTCGCCAGCGGAAACCACATCGCCCAGCAGGATCTTGATATTGACCTCGTGGTCGGAGCAGTCCACGCCACCGGCGTTGTCGATGAAGTCGGTGTTGCAGGCGCCGCCGTGCAGGCCGAATTCCACCCGCGCCAGCTGGCTCATGCCCAGGTTGCCACCCTCGCCGATCACCTTGGCGCGCAGGTCGCAACCGTCCACGCGCAGGCCATCGTTGGCCTTGTCGCCGATATCGGCATGGGTTTCGAAGCTGGCCTTGACGTAGGTGCCGATGCCGCCGTTCCAGATCAGATCGACCGGGGCCTTGAGCAGGGCATTGATCAGCTCGTTGGGCGTCAGGTGATCGGCCCGCAGATCGAAGCGCGCCTTCATTTCGGGGCTGATGGCGATGCGCTTGGCACTGCGCGGGAAGATCCCGCCGCCCTGGGAGATCAGGCTGGCATCGTAGTCGGTCCAGCTCGACCGTGGCAGGTTGAACAGCCGCTCGCGCTCGACATAGCTGCGTTCGGCGTCCGGATTGGGATCGATGAAGATGTGCAGGTGGTTGAAGGCCGCCACCAGCTCCAGGCTGCGCGAACGCAAGAGACCGTTGCCGAAGACATCGCCGGCCATGTCGCCGATGCCCACCACGGTGACCGGATCGGTCTGGACGTCGATGCCGCGTTCACGGAAGTGGCGCTGCACGCTGACCCAGGCGCCCCGGGAGGTGATGCCCATCTTCTTGTGGTCGTAACCCGCCGAGCCGCCGGAGGCGAAGGCGTCGTCGAGCCAGAAACCGTAGTCCTGGGCGATGCCGTTGGCGATATCGGAGAAGGTCGCGGTGCCCTTGTCGGCCGCCACCACCAGATAGGGGTCGTCGCCGTCGTAGCGCACCACCGCGGCAGGCGGAACCACCTCGCCATCCTTGAGGTTGTCGGTGATGTCCAGCAGCCCGCTGATGAAAATGCGGTAGCAGGCGATGGCCTCGGCCTGGATGTCGTCACGGGAGCCACCGGTGGGCAGTCGCCGCGGCACGAAGCCGCCCTTGGCACCCACGGGCACGATCACCGAGTTCTTGACCTGCTGCGCCTTGACCAGGCCCAGCACCTCGGTGCGGTAGTCCTCCTCACGATCCGACCAGCGCAGGCCGCCACGAGCGACGTTGCCGAAGCGGAGGTGCACGCCTTCCACACGCGGGCTGTAGACGAAGATCTCGTAGCGCGGCACCGGGCGCGGCAGCTCGGGAATGGCCTTGGGATCGAGCTTGAAGCTGAAGTAGGCCTTGGGCTTGCCGGCGGCATCAGTCTGGAAGACGTTGGTGCGCAAGGTCGCCTTGATCAGGTCCAGGTAGCGCCGCAGGATGCGGTCCTCGTTGAGCACCGCGACGTCGTCCAGGGCGCTGAGGATGGCCTGCTCCAGGCGCTGCTGCTTGTCGTCCAGGTCTTCGCTGGTCATGCGCCGCGCCAGGTAGAACTTCATGCGGAACAGCCGCACCAGTTCCCGGGCGATGTCGACATGGGCGTTGAGGGTGGCGGCGATATAACCGATGTCGAAGCCGATGCGGATCTGCTTGAGATAGCGCGCATAGGCCCGCAGCACCGCGACATCACGCCAGGGCAGCCCGGCGGTCAGTACCAGCCGGTTGAAGCTGTCGTTTTCCGCCTGGCCGTCCACCACCTGGACGAAGGCGTCCTGGAAGGTGTCGTTGAGTTGCTGCAGGTCCAGCTCCAGGCCGGCCACGGTGGTGAAGGCGAAATCATGGATCCAGTAGCGGCGCCCATTGCGATGACGCAGCTCGTAGGGGAATTCACCCAGTACCCGCAAACCGAGGTTTTCCAGGATCGGCAGGACGTCCGACAGCGCCAGGGGCGTATCGGCGTGATAGAGCTTGCAGTGCAGGATGTTGTCGCCGGTCTGGGTCAGCGGCTGGTAGAAGCCCATGGCCAGACGACGCTCGTCATTCAGGGCCAACAGGTGACGCATGTCCACCACGGCAAGGTGCGGTGCGAAGCGCTCGCGGTAACCGGCCGGGAAACCCAGCGGATAGTCGGCCAGGATGGAGGTGCCCTGGGCCTCGCCGAAGCTGTCCACCATCAGGCTGGCGAAGTCGTCCTTCCAGCTGCGGCAGGCCTGCACCATCTCCTGCTCCAGGCGCGCCGGATCGACGTCCTGCGGCTGCAGCGGATCGACGCGAAGGATGAACTGCACCCGCGCCAGCACGGACTCGGAGAAGAAGGTCCAGAACTCGCAATCGGTGCCATGCAGGCGATCCATGAGGATCTGCTGCATGCGCTGGCGGACTTCGGTGGAGTAGATGTCGCGTGGCACATAGGCCAGGCAATAGAAAAACTGACCATAGGGATCGCGGCGCAGGAAGACGCGGACCTTGCTGCGCTCCTGGATCTGCACGATGGCCATGGCGGTGCTGAAGAGATCGTCTACCGGGGTCTGGAACAGATCGTCCCGTGGCAACCCTTCGAGGACCTGCGCCAGCTCCTTGCCCAAGTGGGCGCTGCTGTCGAAATCGGCACGCCGCCGCACCTCGTCGACCTTGCGGCGGATGTAGGGGATCTCGCGCACGCTGTCGTTGTAGACGCTGGAGGTATAGAGCCCCATGAAACGATGCTCGCGCACCACCCGGCCATTGGTGTCCACTTCACGCAGGGAGACGAAATCCGGATAGGCCGGACGGTGCACGCGACTTGGATCGGCGGCCTTGGCGAAGGACAGCAGCACCGGCTCGCGCAGATAGCGCAGCGGATCGCCGGAAAGGCTGATCTCGGCGGTTTCCGGTCGGCCGCGCAGACGCCGCGACAGTCCCAGCAGGGAGTCAGGCACATAGTGTTGTACCGCGGTATCACCATCGCCCTCGACGGTGAATTCCTCGTAGCCAAGAAAGGTGAATCTGTCGTTGCGCAGCCAGTCCAGGAAGGCCTTGACCTCGGCTAGCTCGCCGTCGTCCACCCCGGCCGGACGCTGATCCAGCCAGCCCAGCAGGTCGGCGACCTTGGCCTTCATGGCAGCGAAGTCACCGACCGTCAGCCGCACCTCGCCGAGGATTTCCTGTAGCGCGGCTTCCAGGGTGCGCAACTCGGTGGCTGCCGCGCAGCGATCGATCTCGAGGAACATCAGTGCCTCGCGGCTTACCCCTTCGCCCTGCTGTCCCTTGGGCAGCAGTTCGATCAGGCGGCCCTGGGCATCCCGGCGCACGCTGAGGACGCTGTTCTGCAGGGTATGGACGCTGTAACCCTGGCGATTGAGTTCCATGCGCACCGAGTCCACCAGGAACGGCGAATCGACATGCAGCACCTCGACCACGGTATGGCTCGATTGCCAGCCGTGTCGCTCGTAATCCGGGTTGAAGACCTGAACCCGCGGTTCGGCGGGATCGAAGACATCCAGCAGCCGCCAGGCAGAGAGCACGCAGCCGACCAGATCGGACAGCCGGCGTTGAGTGAGTTCTTCCAGCGGGACGATGCCGAAGAACTGGGCGGTAAAGCGCTCCAGTTGCTCAAGGGTTTCCCCTTCGACATGGGCCGCGAGGGCATTTTTGAGTTGTTGTTGGAAATCCGCTTGGCTGGCAGCGGTGAAAAACGCCATAACCGTACTCCGTCCTGAAGGTGCTGTGGGCTTCGCTCCGCAGAGGACAGGCCTCTCCCGGAGCGAGTTCCACAAGGGACGAGGCCGGACTGCACCAAAAAAGTGCAAAGATGCAGTGCCGCTAGAGTAGCCGGCAAAGACAGTCGCGCACGTACGTCAGGGCGACAACAAGATTCAGCTGCGGAACGGATCTCAATAGTGGGGCGGCGGCGCCTCGTCCGGCATCCCCCCGCCACCGCCGCTTTGCAACTCGGCCTGGCGCTCGGCCAGCAGGCGGATCTGCGCCGCACAGCGATCCAGGGCGCGTTGCTGCTCGACGATGATGTCATTGAGGGTCTGGATGGTGTCGTCCTGAAACGCCTGGCGCATTTCCAGATCGGCGATACGTTCTTCGAGGGTCATGCCTGTACCTCCTGCTCCAACTGCGCCCGCCAGCGGGCAACGACCGCCTGTCCGGCTTCTTCGCTGTAGGGCTCGCGAGGCGAATGCCCCCAAACCGGGCCAGGCCAGGCGGGATCACCTTCCCGCCGCAGTAGGATATGCAGATGAAGTTGCCGGACAATGTTACCCAGGGCACCAATGTTCAATTTGCAATCCGGCTGCGCCTCACGCAACACCCCAGCGACAAGTGTCACTTCTCGCCACAGTTGCGCCTGGTCCAGCGGTGACAGATCGAGCACCTCGGTAACACTTTCACGTCGCGGTACCAGAACCAGCCAGTCATAGCGTTGATCGTTCAGCAACAGCACCTGGCAAAGCGTCAAGGACGCCACCTCCAGGGTGTCGCCGGCCAACCGTGAGTCGATTTGGAACATCTCATCTCCTGCTAACACCGGTCAGCACTAAAAGTGTGCATGACCTCGGGTAAGTGAAACCTTTGGTGTCACAAAGGTGCAATCAGCGCTCTGGAAACTGCCCAGGGCCCAGGGAATGGGCCCGCGAAAGACAGGCGGGCACTGGAATTTAAGATTTGTGCATGCTTTTTGCTATCACGATCCGGGTACGACGATCAGAGGGGAACTCTTAAAGAGATTTCTTAAGAGTCTTGGCTAATCCGCTCATCACACACAAAATTTTGATGAAACCTATCGCCTCTCCAAGAGAGGTGCTATATGTGCCGCTATTAGAACAAACAGCCACGGCTGACACGATGGCTGACTTTCAACCCAAAGGAGCATTTCTGATGCAAGCGATGAAGTGGAGCATTCTCGCCCTGGCAGTAGCCGCAGGGACCACTCAACTGGCTTTCGCCGACCAGCAGTCCGAGTCCAAGGGCTTTGTCGAAGACAGCAAGCTGACCCTGTTGAACCGCAACTACTACTTCAACCGGGACCTCAAGAACGGCGCCAACGATCGTAGAGACTGGAGCCATGGCTTCCTGCTGAACTACGCATCGGGCTTCACCCAAGGCACCGTGGGTGTCGGTGTGGACGCCTTTGGCTACCTGGGTCTGAAACTGGACGGCGGCCGCGGCCACGTTGGTTCCGGCAACCTGCAGATCGACAGCGACGGTCGCAACAAGGACGAGTACTCCACCGCTGGCGCCGCGGTCAAGCTGCGCATCTCCAACACCGTCCTGAAGTACGGCAACGTGCAGCCCACTTCCCCGGTCTTCGCCGTGGGTGGCAGCCGCCTGTTCCCGCAGACCGCCACCGGCTTCATGCTGACCAGCGAAGAAATCGACAACCTGTTCCTTGAAGCTGGCCACATCACCGCTGCGCGTGACCGCACCAACACCTACCATGACGGAAATCTGGGTTCGACGTATGCCTCCGGCTTCACGTCCAGCTCAGCTGATTACGTGGGCGGCAAATACAAGATCAACGATCAGCTGAATGCGTCGCTGTATTACGGCCGCATGGAAGATCTGTGGAACCAGTACTACGCCAACGTCAACTTTGTGCAGCCGCTGAGTGCCAACCAGGCGCTGACCTTCGATTTCAACTACTACTACACCAAGGATGCCGGCAGCGCCAAGCTGGGCGACTTCAGTAACAACGCCTACTCGCTGGCCGCCGCCTACAGCGTCGACGCCCACACCTTCACCCTGGCCTACCAAGGCGTGAGCAGCGATGCGCCATTCGACTACGTCGGCGTAGGTGGCAGAAATGGCAATACCGGTAATGGCGGCGACAGTATCTTCCTGGCCAACTCCATCCAGTACTCCGACTTCAACGCCTCTGGCGAGAAGTCCTGGCAGGCTCGCTACGACCTGAACATGGCCACCCTGGGCGTACCCGGCCTGAGCTTCATGGCCCGTTACATCTACGGCCATGATATCGACGCACCCAAGGGCGGCACCGCCTACGCTGGCCTGTATCAGGATGGCGACAAAGAGCGCGAGACCAACGTCGAAGCCAAATACGTCCTGCAAAGCGGCCCGGCCAAGGACCTGTCCTTCCGTGTCCGTCAAGCCTGGCACCGTGGCGACGCCAGCACCGGCGGCACCGTCAACGAGTTCCGCCTGATCACCGAGTACCCGCTGAACATCCTCTGATAGAGGCCAGCGCTTCTCGCACGATCCAGCAGCCCGGCCTTCGCCGGGCTGTTCTTTTCCGGCTTCTGGTCGGCTCTGCCCGCGTCCCTGTACGCCCTGCCCCACCCCACCGTACAATGCCGGTCCCGTCTCGATGCCGACAGACCGCCTAGCCATGCGTACCAGTCAGTTCCTGCTGTCCACCCTCAAAGAAACCCCTTCCGATGCCGTGGTGATCAGCCACCAGCTGCTGCTGCGCGCCGGCATGATCCGCAAGCTGGCCTCCGGTCTCTATACCTGGCTGCCGCTGGGCCTGCGCGTGCTGCGCAAGGTGGAGGCCGTGGTGCGCGAGGAAATGAACGCCACCGGCGCCCTGGAGGTGCTGATGCCGGCGATCCAGCCCGCCGAGCTGTGGCAGGAATCCGGTCGCTGGGAGCAGTACGGCCCCGAACTGCTGCGCCTGAAGGATCGCCATCAGCGTGATTTCTGCGTGGGCCCAACCCACGAGGAAGTCATTACTGACCTGATGCGCAACGAGCTGAACAGCTACAAGCAGCTGCCAATCAATCTCTATCAGATCCAGACCAAGTTCCGTGACGAGATTCGTCCGCGCTTCGGCCTGATGCGTGGTCGCGAGTTCGTGATGAAGGATGCCTACTCCTTCCACCTGAACCAGGCGTCGCTGCAGCAAACCTATGACGCCATGTACCAGGCGTACTGCAATGTCTTCAGCCGCCTGGGCCTGAATTTCCGCCCGGTGCAGGCCGACAACGGCTCCATCGGTGGCAGTGGTTCCCACGAATTCCATGTGCTGGCCGGCTCTGGTGAAGACGACATCGCCTTCAGCGACAGCTCCGACTACGCCGCCAACATCGAGAAGGCCGAGGCCCTGCCGCGGGAAACCGCGCGCGGCGCCGCCACCGAGGAGCTGCGTCTGGTAGACACCCCCGACACCAAGACCATCGCCGATCTGGTGGAGAAATTCGGTCTGGCCATCGAGAAGACCGTGAAGACCCTGGTGGTTCGCGGCGCCGAAGAAGGCAAGCTGGTCGCCCTGGTGGTGCGTGGCGATCACGAACTCAATGAAATCAAGGCAGCCAACCTGCCGGAGGTCGCCAGCCCCCTGGTGTTCGCCACCGAACCCGAGATCCGTGCCGCCATTGGCGCCAGTCCCGGCTCCCTGGGCCCGATGAATCTGTCGATTCCCTGCATCATCGATCGCTCGGTCGCCCTGATGAGCGACTTCGGCATCGGCGCCAACCAGGAAGACAAGCACTACTTCGGCGTCAACTGGGAGCGCGATCTGCCGCTGCCCCAGGTCGCCGACCTGCGCAACGTGGTGGCCGGCGATCCGAGCCCGGACGGCCAGGGCACCCTGGTGATCAAGCGTGGCATCGAAGTGGGCCACATCTTCCAGCTGGGCACCAAGTACAGCGAGGCCATGAAGTTGTCGGTACTGGGCGAAGAAGGCAAACCCGCCGTCCTGGCCATGGGCTGCTACGGTATTGGCGTGTCCCGCGTGGTCGCCGCCGCCATCGAGCAGAACCACGACGAGCGTGGCATCCGCTGGCCGGCCGCGCTGGCGCCCTTCCAGATCGCCCTGGTGCCGATGAAGTACGAGAACGCCGCGGTGAAGGAAGCGACCGATCGCCTCTATGCCGAACTGAAGGCCGCTGGCTTCGATGTGCTGCTGGACGACCGTGACAAGAAGACCAGCCCCGGTGTGAAGTTCGCCGACATGGAGCTGATCGGCATTCCCCATCGCCTGGTGGTCGGTGAGCGCGGCCTCAATGAAGGTCTGGTCGAATACAAGGGCCGTACCGACAGCGACAGCCAGAACATCGCCCTGGCCGAGATCGTCGACTTCCTCAAGGCCCGCTGAGGACTACCGCTTCAGGTCAGGCGTCCGTGCGCCTGACCTGGAAGTCGGTGAAGCCTTCACAGGCCACCTCCTCCAGCACCACCTCGGTCACCCGGGCCGCTGCCGGCCCCTGCCAGAGCCAGCGTTCCAGCTGGGCCAGTGCCTCGACCGAACCCTCCAGGTGGCACTCCACCCGGCCATCCGCCAGATTTCGCACCCAGCCGGTGACGCCCAGGCGCTGCGCCTCCTGCCGCGTGCTCTCGCGGTAGTAGACGCCCTGTACGCGGCCACTGATCAGGCCGTGACGCGCCGCTCCGTCTCTCATCATTGGGCGCCCCTTTCTTCCAGCACCGGCGCGACCTTGAGCCAGTGGGCCACGCTGCCGGCGAGCAGTTCATGACGCTGTGCCTGCAGCCGCGCGAAGGCTTCCCGCAGCTGCGGATACCAGTCACCGGGAAAACGTTCGGCGGGCGGCCAGCAGTCCGGTGCGGGAGGCGCCCAGGGCGCGCGATCCAGCAGGTCCAGTAGCGCATAGCCATGCAGATCGCGGCAGAGCACCCAGTGGCCGCTGTCGTTCTGGCAGACCAGACGCTCCTGTTGCAGGAACGCCAGCACTGCGTGCCATTCGTGCTCCGGCAGCTTCCAGCCGGCCTGGTGCAACCGCCCCAGGTGCAGACTGGAACCGCTTTGCTGCCGCTCCAGAAAGGCCCGCAGTACGGCGAGCAGGATGAAGAACGCCGGCAGCGGCGCGCGCCGCCAATGATGGGTGGTGGACAGGCTGCACACCACCTCCGCCCCCAGCAACACGATCAGCCAGCAGACATAGATCCAGACCAGGAACAGCGGCACCGTGGCGAAGGCACCATAGATCAGCTGGTAGCCGGGGAAATAGAAGACATAGAGACCGAACAGGCTCTTGGCCGCCTCGAACAGCACCCCGGTCAGGGCACCGCCGATCAGCGCGTGGCGTAGGGGTACCCGGGTATTGGGCACGGCCGCGTACATCAGGGTGAAGGCGGCAATGCTGAACAGCAGTGGCGTAACCTTGAGCAGCACCTGGGCGCCGGACATCCCGTAGGAGCCAAAGACCAGGGCCACCGAGGCCAGATAGGTGCTCATGGCGAAGCCGGCGCCCAGCAGCAGGGGGCCCAGGCTGAGCACCGCCCAGTAGAGCAGGAAGCTGGAGACCCCGCGCCGGGGGATACGTACGCGCCAAATGTCGTTGAAGGTCTTTTCCACCGTCACCAGCATGAAGAAGGACGTCACCGCCAGCAGGGCCACGCCCAGCCAGGTCAGGTGCCGCGCCTGCTCGATGAAGTTGCGCAGGTATTCTTCCAGGGTCGCCCCGGTGGAGGGCACGAAATTGCGGAAGATGAAGGCCTGGATCTGGACTTCGGTGCCCTGGAAGGCCGGAATCGCCGAGAGCATGGCGAAGGTCACGGTCATCACCGGGACCACGGCGAACAGCGTGGTGTAGGTCAGAGCCGCGGCATTGTTGGGCGCGCGGTCTTCGATGAAGCGGTCGGCGAGGTAGCGAACGAAGGACAGCAGTTCACGCAAGCGGGCCGGCATTGGCGGTTCCTCGAAAGGCACGGTCAAGGGCTGGCGCGGCAGTCCTCGCCAACCCGCTACAATGGGCATCTTACCTTCTATGGATCAGCCCATGAGTGAAATCGTCCTCTATCACAATCCGCGCTGCTCGAAATCGCGCGCAGCGCTGGACCTCCTGCAAAGCCGCGAGCTAGCCGTATCCGTGGTGCCCTACCTGGAGACGCCGCCGGACGCCGCCGAGTTACGCGGACTGCTTGCCAAGCTGGGCCTGAGCGCGCGCCAGCTGCTACGGACCGGCGAGGATGCCTATCGCGAGCTGAACCTCGCCGACCCGGCGCTGGACGACGACGCCCTGGTCGCCGCCATGGCCGCCCACCCCAAGCTGATCGAAAGACCCATCGCCATACGCGGCGACCGCGCCGTCGTCGGTCGTCCCCCCGAGCGTGTCCTGGAGATCCTGCAATGACCCCCGAAGCCTATGTTCTGGTGCTCTACTACAGCCGGCATGGCGCCACTGCCGAGATGGCGCGACAGGTCGCTCGCGGGGTGGAAATGGGTGGCATGGCCGCACGCCTGCGTACCGTGCCGGCGGTGTCCGCCGAGTGCGCCGCCGTCGCCCCGGCGGTACCCGAGCAGGGCGCGGTCTACGCGACCCTCGATGATCTGCGCGACTGCGCGGCGCTCGCCCTGGGCAGCCCGACGCGCTACGGCAACATGGCCGCCGCCATGAAGTACTTCCTGGATGGCACCAACAGCCTCTGGCTGACCGGCGCCCTGGTGGACAAGCCTGCGGGGGTCTTCACTTCCACGGCCAGCCTGCATGGCGGCCAGGAGAGCACCCTGCTGTCCATGGCCCTGCCGCTGCTGCACCATGGCATGCTCATCACCGGCCTGCCCTACAGCGAGAGTGCCCTGCTGGAAACCAAGGGCGGCGGCACGCCCTACGGTCCAAGCCATTTCGCCGGTGCCGATGGCAAGCGCGCGCTGGACGAGCAGGAAACGGCGCTGTGCCGGGCCCTGGGCAAGCGCCTGGCGACCCTGGCGGGACGCCTGCAAAAGTAGCGGTAGCCGGCACGGCTACCAGCCCATGATTTCCTTGACGAAGGGAATGGTGAGCTTGCGCCGCGCCTGCAGCGAGGCCTGATCCAGACGTTCGAGCATGTCGAACAGGGCGTCCATGCTGCGGGTGTTGCGCGAGAGGATGAAGCGGCCGACCTCGTCGGTCAGGTGCAGGCCGCGACGAGAGGCGCGCAGCTGCAAGGCGCGCAGCTTGTCTTCGTCGGACAGGGGTCGCAGCTGGAAGACCAGTGCCAGGGTCAGACGTGACTTGAGATCGGCCAGCTGTACCGGCAGTTGCCGCGGCGATGCGGTACTGGAGATGAGCAGGCGTTTGCCGGCATCGCGCAGACGGTTGAACAGATGGAAGAGCGCCTCTTCCCAGCGCCGTTGACCGGCCAGTGCATCGAGATCGTCGAGGCAGACCAGCTCGCACTGTTCGAGGTTGTCGAACAACTCCACGCCATAGTCGGCCAGTTCACCCATGGGCAGGTAGATGGCCCGCTCGCCCAGCTCTTCCAGGCGGTGACAGGCCGCCTGCATCAGATGACTGCGGCCGGCACCCGCGCCGCCCCATAGATAGATCAGACTTTCCGTCCAGCCGGCATCGGCGTCGCAGAGACGCTCGACATAGCCGAGCGCCGCAGCATTGGCGCCAGGGTAGTAATTGACGAAGGTGGCGTCGTCACGCAGACGAATACCCAGGGGCAGCTGTAAAGGCATCATGCCAGCTCGAACGGCTCTTGGCAGTTTCGCGAGGGCGCCAAGTCTAACCAAATCCTGGCCCCCTCGCAGCAGCCGCTTCAGTGTTGGCCGTCTACCCTCACGGCCAACGGAAATACAGGGTGGTACGCGCCGGTTGGGCGGACGGGGCTGGCTGGGCTGCCGGAGCGGTCGGCGTGACGGTGGCGTCCACCGGAGCACCCGGCGTCGCCGGTGCGGGGGACGCGGGGGCGGCCGGCGCGGAAGTCGGCTGCAGACCGGCCAGGCCAAGCTGTGCCTGGAGCTGGTCGGGATTGCCCGTCAAGTCATAGGTCAGCTGGGTACCCTCGACTTTCACCAGGCGGCTCGACAGGGGCTCCAGGACCTTCTGCAGCTGGGCATAGCGCTCGAAGTTGGAGTTGTCGGCGACCAGGGTCAGCGGCTGGGTGGTGCCAGGGCGGGAGACGAACTTCTTCGACAGGCGCCCGGCGACGTCCTGCAGGACGGCTGCGGCCAGGGCGTCCTGGTCGGCTGCCTGGCTGCTGCCCTGCTCGGCAGCGCCGTTGTTCCACAGGCGCCACTGGGCCTGCCAGCCATTACCCTGGGGCTTGGCATGTACCGCCAGCAGTGCATTGGCGCCATAGCGCTCGGAGGCCTGGCGCAAGGCGGTCGGATCGTTGGCGTCGATGTTGGCGGCGGTGCCAGCCAGCTGTTCGTTGAGATCGGCCAGCGGCAGGCGAATCGGCAGGCCGGCGCGCTGGGCACCGCGCTGCACACCGGTGCTGGCGGGTTGGCCGTCACCCAGCAGGGTCGCCCCGCTGTCGGCGTCGTTGAGCCACCAGATCATCACCACCGGACGATTGGCGCCCCACACCGACAGACCCGCCTGGCCCAGGGCGCGCTCGGTGGCGGCCGGGTCAAAGTTGGCCACCAGCACCTCCGGCGGACCGGCGTCATAGCTGTACTGGCTGATCAGGGATTCGGGCGCCGCCAGGGCACTGGCCAGACCCGGGGTCTGGCCAGCTTGGGGATTACCGGTCAGGCGTCCGGCCAGCACCTGCAGGGCGCGCTTGAGGGCGGCATTGCGCTCGTCCGGTTGTTGCGAGGCCACCGGCTCGCGGACCTGGTAGAGGTTGTCCACCACCTCGGCGCGGGCGAGCGGACTCAGGACCAGCAGCGAAGCGAGCAACGGAAGGACGAGACGGCGCATGGCGATTCCATAGAAAGGGCAAGGGGCATACCTTAAAAGCCGCCTGACCCGCGGGCAAGGGTGCGGGAACCCAGGCTGCGAAGAAGCCCGCAGCAGGCCGGCACCGAGCCGGCGAATTCGCAGGCGGTCAGGCTCAGACCACAGGGGGCTGGCCGGGTGCCATCGCCGCCCGGACCGGAGGCCGCGGCGGGCCGCGTGCTTTGGCACGGCTTCTGGTAAAATCGCCCGCCTCATTGCCGGCTGGCGCCAGCCGGCTCGTTTCGCCATTAGCCAAAGGCCAGGATTCATGAGCAAACAACCCCAGCTGAGCTACAAGGACGCCGGTGTAGACATCGACGCCGGTGAGGCTCTGGTAGAACGCATCAAGGGCGTCGCCAAGCGCACCGCCCGCCCGGAAGTCATGGGCGGCCTGGGGGGCTTTGGTGCCCTGTGCGAGATCCCGGCAGGCTATCGCCAGCCGGTACTGGTCTCCGGCACCGACGGCGTCGGCACCAAGCTGCGTCTGGCCATGAACCTGGCCAAGCACGACAGCATCGGCATCGACCTGGTGGCCATGTGCGTCAACGACCTGGTGGTCTGCGGTGCCGAACCGCTGTTCTTCCTCGACTACTACGCCACCGGCAAACTCAATGTCGACGTCGCCGCCCAGGTGGTGACCGGCATCGGCACCGGTTGCGAACAGGCTGGCTGCTCCCTCGTGGGTGGCGAGACCGCCGAGATGCCCGGCATGTACGAAGGCGAAGACTACGACCTGGCCGGCTTCTGCGTTGGCGTGGTGGAAAAGTCCGAGATCATCGACGGTTCCAAGGTCGCCACCGGCGACGCCCTGATCGCCCTGCCCTCCTCCGGCCCGCACTCCAACGGCTATTCGCTGATCCGCAAGATCATCGAGGTAGCCGGCGCCGACATCGAGAACATCCAGCTCGACGGCCAGCCGCTGACCGAACTGCTGATGGCGCCCACCCGCATCTATGTGAAGCCGCTGCTCAAGCTGATCAAGGAGACCGGTGCGGTCAAGGCCATGGCCCACATCACCGGCGGCGGTCTGCTGGACAACATCCCGCGCGTGCTGCCCGAGGGTGCCCAGGCGGTGGTGGACGTGGCCAGCTGGCAGCGTCCGGCGGTGTTCGACTGGCTGCAGCAGCAGGGCAACGTCGATGAGACCGAGATGCACCGTGTACTGAACTGCGGTGTCGGCATGGTCATCTGCGTGGCCCAGGATCAGGTAGAAGGCGCCCTGCAGGTGCTGCGTGCCGAGGGCGAGCAGCCCTGGGTGATCGGCCGTATCGAGCAGGCCGCCGAGGGCGCCGACCAGGTCGTACTGAACAATCTGAAACAGCACGGATGAGCCCTGCCGACTGCGCCGTGGTGGTGCTCATCTCCGGCCACGGCAGCAACCTGCAAGCTCTGATCGACGCCGCGACGCCGCCCGTGCGGATCGCGGCGGTGATCGCCAACCGCGCCGAGGCCTATGGCCTGGAGCGGGCTCGTCAGGCGGGGATCGCCACCCAGGTGATCGACCACCGCGAGCATGGCGATCGCGATAGCTTCGATGCGGCCCTGGCGGCCGCCATCGACGCCCAGGGCGCCGACTTGGTGGTCCTGGCCGGCTTCATGCGCATCCTCACGCCGACCTTCGTGCGGCGCTACCAGGGCCGCCTGCTCAATATCCATCCCTCGCTGCTGCCGCAGTACAAGGGGCTGCATACCCATCAACGGGCCCTCGACGCTGGAGATGCCTGGCATGGCTGCAGCGTGCACTTCGTCACCGAAGAACTGGATGGCGGTCCCGTCGTCCTGCAGTCACGGGTGCCGGTCCTGGCGGAAGATACGGCGGAGAGCCTGGCGACACGGGTACACGCCGCCGAGCACCTCCTTTATCCTGTGGCGGTGCGGTTGTTCGCCGAACGTCGTCTGCGGCTAGGTACCCTGGGTGCCGAGCTCGATGGCCAGGCGCTGCCGCCTACCGGGGCCACGCTGCCGTCGATGACGGTGGCGGCCTCCCTTTCCTGATCCAAGGAGAAACTGATGCGACGTCTGTTGTTCCTATTGGCCACCCTCTGCAGTGCCTCGGCCTTCGCCTTCGACCTGCAGCCCTTCACGGCCAGCTACACCGCCGACTGGAAGCAGATGCCGGTCAGCGGCTCCGCCGAACGCTCGCTGGAGAAAGAAGCCGATGGCCGCTGGGAGCTGAAGTTCGAAGCCTCCATGCTGGTCGCCGGCCTCAATGAGTCCAGCACCTTCCGCCGCGAGGGCGAAGCCTTCCTGCCTGATACCTACCAGTACAAGCGCAGCGGATTGGGCAAGAGCCGCGAGAGCGAACTGACCTTCGACTGGGCCGCCAAGAAGGTTACCGGCAAGGACAAGGACGATCCGGTCAGCCTGACCCTGGATCGTGGTCTGCTGGACAAGTCGACCTACCAGCTCAAGCTGCAGCAGGACGTCGCCGACGGCAAGAAGAGCATGAGCTACCAGATCGTCGACGGTGACAGCATCGACACCTATGACTTCCGCGTCATCGGTCCGGAGCGCATCCGCACCCCTCTGGGTCTGTTCGATGCCATCAAGGTGGAGCGCGTGCGTGATCCCACCAAGAGCAGCCGCAAGACCGAACTGTGGTTCGCCAAGGATTGGGACTACCTGCTGGTGCGTCTCTACCAGCAGGAGAGCGACGGCAAGGAATACCAGACCAGCCTCAAGGAAGGCTCGGTCAACGGACGCACGGTGAAAGGCGCCAACTGATCCTGGTCGCAATGATGACGCCCTCTTCGGAGGGCGTTTTCTTTTGTGGCGCGCTGGTGGGTGCGATAGTGCCTTACGTGCTGGGCGTGCGAACAGCTTGAGGGAGTTGCCCTTCCCCCTCAGATGACCTACGGGCTTTCGATAAGCTTCTATCGCGGCCATGGGCCACTCCTACAAAGCCGACGAGTCAGTAGGAGCGGCCCATGGTCGCGATCAAAAAGACGGCAGCGGCCGTGTGCAAGGGGCAGCCGTAGGAAGGATTGCGAGGTCTATAGCTTCAGGTCGATACACCATCGGCATGAGCGAATGCAGATGGTGTCCGTGCGCCAGACAGCCTCGGACGCGACAGATTGTCGCAGAAGTTGTAACGACTTGTTGCCGAGATACGCCTTGGTCCTGAAGCGAAACGCTCTAGTATGGGCTTCAAGCCCTGCCGTAGTGCGGGCTCGACCAAGGAGATACAACATGACCATTACCGTAACCGAACGTGACGAAGACCATATGTCCCGCGAAGCCCGTGGCCTGGGCATGCATCTGTGGGACGTGAAACAGGAAGGGGAATTGGTCGGTGTCTACCAGAGCGAAGCGGATGCCCTGGAGTACAAAGAGCAAATCGAACATGACGGCGCGTCGCACGCCGAGTGATCGAATAGCGGTTTACTGACTGCCTGAAAAAGGCCCGTCTCTTGGAGGCGGGCCTTTTTCGTTGCCGGAGCTTGGGTGTTGGGCTTCGCTGCGCTCAGCGCCAACCTACGGTAGCCTCCGTAGGTTGGGTTGAGACGGTCCCATCGTCGAAGCGCAACAGCATGGACACAGCACGACCTGTTGGGCTTCGCTGCGCTCAGCGCCAACCTACGGCAGCCTCCGTAGGTTGGGTTGAGACGGCTCCACCGTCGAAGCCCAACGCAGCGGACTCGACCGCAAAGCGTTGGGCTTCGTCATGCTCCACCCCTCTACAGCCGAGCCTAGTGCAGCAGCTCGTCGGCGAAGACCTTGTCCAGGGTGATCGGCAGATCCCGTACCCGCTTGCCGGTGGCGTGGAAGATGGCGTTGGCGATGGCCGGCGCTACGCCGACGATGCCGATCTCGCCGATGCCCTTGGCGCCCAGCGGATTGACGATCTCGTCGTGTTCCTCGACGAAGATCACGTCCAGCTGATGAACATCGGCCTGCACCGGGAAGTGGTACTCGGCGAGGCTGTGATTCATCCAGCGGCCTTCGGTGGTGTCCATCATCCCCTCTTCCTGCAGGCCCATGCCAATGCCCCAGACGATGCCACCGGCTACTTGGTTCTCGCCGGTCTTGAGGTTGAGGATACGGCCTGCGGCTACGGCCGTGACCACGCGGCTGACCTGAACGCTGCCGAAGTCCTCGTCCACCTTGACCTCGACGAACACCGCCGAGTGGGTACCGGTGGCGTAGTTGTCGCGCTCTTCTGCCGGCTCGGCGCTGGCCAGGGTCTCCATGGACGCCGAACCGGACGCCTTGAGGATGGCGGTGAAGTCGACGCGCTGGGCCGGATCGGTCTTGAGACTGATGCCGCCGTCGGCGAATACCACCTGCTCCAGTTCGGCCTTGGCCAGCGGCGAGTCGTCCATCTCCTTGGCCGCATCCAGCAGTTGCTGACGCAGCTGGTCGCAGGCCAGTTTCACGGCGGTGCCCACCGAAGACACGGTAAAGGAACCGCCTTCGAGGGGTGCCTTGGGCAGAGTGGAATCACCGAGTTTGAAGGTCACCTTGTCCAGCGGCAGCCCGAGGTTTTCGGCGGCGATCTGGGTCATCACCGTATAGGTACCGGTGCCGATATCGGCCGTGGCACTGGCCACTACCAGGCTGCCGTCGATGTTCATCACCGCCTTGGCCGTGGCCGGTTGCTGCATGGCCTCCCAGACCCCGGTCGCCATGCCCCAGCCAACCAGTTTATTGCCATCGCGCATGGAACGTGGCGCCATGCTGCGCTGCTCCCAGCCGAAACGCTCGGCGGCCTGGCGATAGCATTCCAGCAGTTCCTTGCTGGAGTAGGGTTTGTCCTTGGCCGGATCGACATCGGTGAAGTTGCGAATACGCAGCTCCAGCGGATCGATGTCGGCGGCATAGGCCAGTTCGTCCATGGCACTTTCCAGCGCATAGACGCCCAGTACGGCGCCCGGTGCGCGCATGTCCAGCGGAGTGTAGACGTCCAGCGCAGCCAGCTGGTAGGCCAGCTTGACGTTGGGGCAGGCATAGAGCGACGCCGACCAGACCAGCACCATCTCGGTGAAGTCTTCGAAGCGCGAGGTGATGCCCAGGGCGCTGTGGTCGATGGCCTGCAGCTTGCCGTCGCTGTCGCAGGCCAGCTTGACCTGCTGATAGGTCTCGGGGCGATAGCCGAAGGTGAACATCTGCTGGCGCGTCAGGGTGACCCGTACCGAGCGCTTGAGCTGCAAGGCGGCCATGGTCGCCAGGACCAGCTGGTACTGCGGACGCAGGCCGGAGCCGAAGGCGCCGCCGACGAAGGGCGAGATGACCTTCACGTCGCCTTCGCCCAGACCGAAGATGCTGCTGACGAACTGGGCGCTGTTCTGCACGCCCTGGGTCTTGTCGTGCACCGTCAGCTTGCCGTCCTTGTGGTAGATGACCGTCGAGGCGTGCATCTCCATGGGGTTATGGAATTCCGCCGCGGAGTGGTATTCGGCTTCGATACGAGTGGGCGCCGCGGCCCAGGCTGCCGGGGCGTTACCACGATTTTCCGGCAGTTCCATGGGCGCTTCGTGGGCCTGATCGCGGGCCTGGGCCAGGTCGGTGGCGTGCTCCTCTTCGCTGTATTGGGCACGGATCAGCGAGGCGGCGTGGCGCGCGGCCTCGAAGGTGTCAGCCACTACCAACGCGATGGGCTGGCCACTGTAGAGGATGCGGTCGTTGTACAGCGGCCGAAAGGGCTTGCCATCGGCCGCGTCCATGTCGGTGTAGCTTTCGTCATAGCTGGCCATCTTGGGTCGATTGAGGTGGCTGAGCACCTCGACGACACCCGGCTGGGCCAGGGCTTCGCTGACATCCAGATCGAGCAAACGCCCCTTGGTGATGGTGGCGTTGACCACGAAGCCAAAGGCCAGATCCGGCACGCTGAATTCGCCGGCATAGAGGGCCTTACCGGTGACCTTGAGCGGACCATCGACGCGGGGAACGGCTTTTTGCAGATGGACGACGGTCATTGCAGGGTACCTCCGGCGGCTTCGGTAAGGGCGCGGACGATGGCGCGCCGGGCCAGTTCGATCTTGAAGCTGTTGTGGGCGAAGCCTTCGGCGCCTTGCAGCAGGCGATCGGCCAGTTGACCGAAGGCTGCCTTGTCCGCGACCTGGCCAACCAGAGCCTGCTCGGCCTCCGGCAGGCGCCAGGGCTTATGGGCCACGCCACCCAGGGCGACACGCACCTGCTTGATGCGCTCGCCGTCCAGTTCCAGGGCTGCCGCCACCGAGACCAGGGCGAAGGCATAGGAGGCGCGGTCGCGAATCTTCAGGTAGGCGCTGTGGGCAGCCAGGCTTTCCGCCGGCAGGGTCACGGCGGTGATGAGTTCGTCGGCCTCAAGGTTGGTGTCGCGCTCCGGGGTGTCGCCGGGCAGGCGGTGGAAATCGGCGAAGTCGATGACGCGATCACCCTGGGGCCCGCTTACCTCGACCTTGGCCTGTAGGGCGGCCAGGGCCACGCACATGTCCGAGGGGTGAGTGGCGATGCACTGCTCGCTGTGGCCCAGGATGGCATGGATGCGATTCTGCCCCTCGCGGGCGCCGCAGCCGGAGCCCGGCTCGCGCTTGTTGCAGGGCGTGCCTACGTCATAGAAGTAGTAGCAGCGGGTGCGCTGCAAGAGGTTGCCACCGGTGGAGGCCATGTTGCGCAGCTGCGGTGAGGCGCCGGCGAGGATGGCCTTGGCCAGCAGTGGGTAACGACGCTGCACCTCGGGGTGGTAGGCCACCTCGGCATTCTTGACCAGGGCGCCGATGCGCAGGCCACCTTCGGGGGTTGCCTCGACCTCACGCAAGGGCAGGCCGTTGACGTCGATCAGCTGCGTGGGACGCTCGACGTTTTCCTTCATCAGGTCCAGCAGGTTGGTACCCCCGGCGATGAAATGGGTCTGGGGCCCATGCTGGCGGATGGCGTCGGGCACGGCGTTGGGCTTGGCATAACCGAAGCGGTTCATTCGCGGCCCTCCCCTTGCTGGCAGGCCGGGCGCGCTCGTTCGATGGCGGCGCGGATGTTGCGATAGGCGCCGCAACGGCAGAGGTTACCGCTCATCTGCTCGGCTACCTCGGCCTCACTCTGGGCATGGCCTTCCTTGAGCATGCCGATGGCCGAACAGATCTGGCCAGGGGTGCAATAGCCACATTGGAAGGCGTCTTCGGCGACGAAGGCCTCCTGCATGGGGTGCAGCTGGTCGCCCTGGGCCAAGCCTTCGATGGTGGTGACCTCGGCGCCATCCTGCATGACCGCCAGGGCCAGGCAGCTATTGATGCGGGTACCGTTGACCAGCACCGTGCAGGCGCCGCATTGGCCGTGATCGCAGCCCTTCTTGGTGCCGGTCAGGTCGAGGTGATCGCGCAGGAGATCGAGCAGGGTGGTCCAGGGCTCGACGGCCAGCTGCAACTGCTTGCCGTTGAGGGTCAGGGCGATGGTATGGGACTCGGGTTCGGCCAGGGGCTGAACCTGGCGCGCGGGGGTGGCGTTCATGGCGGACCTCACGGTTAAAGCCGCGGGGTGCAGGTGCCCCCGTGGTCGGAATAGGTGGTGGCAGCGAAAGGCCACCTCAGGTAAGGGACCGACGCCGACCAGAAGCGGTTCAGCACCCCTGCCCAGTGGTATTCAACGTCACGTTGAGGTCTGCTCAGCGAAGCGGTCCGAGGCGCCAGCCAGAGCCCTTTTCCGCCGCCTGGACACATCCGGTATGGCGACCTTGTCCGATGGTGCGCCAGCGCCCTGAACCCCCTTGGCGGCACGGTAGTCATCAGAACTCCCGTGATATGCCCCCAATGATGAGAATCCAACCATGGCTTCCGACTCCGATGCTCGCTGGCGCCTGTCGCGGCGCCAGTTCCTCGGCACCTCCGCGGTGCTGGTGGCGACCAGCGCCATTCCCGGCTACACCTTTGCCCAGGCCAGCGGTGGCGCGCCCCTGACACCCCAGGCCATCGCCGCCCGCCTGCCGCAGCTGCTGCCGCTGACGCTGCAGATCAATGGCGAGGCGCGCCGGCTCAAGGTCGACAGCCGCACCACCCTGCTCGATGCCCTGCGCGAGAACCTGCACCTCACCGGCACCAAGAAAGGCTGCGATCATGGCCAGTGCGGCGCCTGCACGGTGCTGGTGAACGGTCAGCGCATCAACAGCTGCCTGAGCCTGGCCGCCATGCATGAAGGCGACGCCATCACCACCATCGAGGGCCTGGGCAATGCCGAGCGCCTGCATCCCATGCAAGCCGCCTTCCTGGCCAAGGACGGCTTCCAGTGCGGCTATTGCACGCCTGGGCAGATCTGCTCGGCGGTGGCCTTGCTCGACGAGGTCAAGGCCGGCATGCCCAGCCATGTCTCGGCGCGCCTCGATGGCCCCATGCGGCTGAGCGAGGAAGAGATCCGCGAGCGCATGAGTGGCAACCTCTGTCGCTGCAGCGCCTATCCCAACATCGTCGCGGCCATCCAGATGGCGGGGGGCCAGGCATGAGAGTCTTCGACTATCGGCGTGTCCAGAATGAGGCCGACGCCAGCCGCCAGGGCGTCCAGGCAGGCAGTCGCTTCATCGCTGGCGGCACCAACCTGCTGGATCTGATGAAGCTGGAGATCGAGACGCCCAGCCAGGTGCTGGACATCAATCGCCTGGCGCTGGATCAGATCCGCGCCACCGAGGACGGCGGCCTGCGCATCGGTACCCTGGTGCGCAATTCCACCCTGGCTGCCGATGCGCGGGTACGGGAGCGCTATCCGGTGCTGTCGCGCGCCCTGCTGGCCGGCGCCTCGGCGCAGCTGCGCAACAAGGCCACCACTGGCGGCAATCTGCTGCAGCGCACTCGTTGCTCCTATTTCTACAACACTGCGATGCCCTGCAATAAACGCCAGCCCGGCAGTGGCTGTGCGGCCCTGGGCGGCTTCAATCGGATGAACGCGGTGCTCGGCGCCAGCGACCAGTGCATCGCCGTGCACCCCTCCGACATGGCGGTGGCCATGCGCGTGCTGGACGCCACGGTGGAAACCCGCGAAGCCAATGGCCGCACCCGCCGCATCCCCCTCGCCGACTTCCATCGCCTGCCCGGTGACACCCCGCAGATCGAAACGGTGCTGCAACCCGGCGAACTCATCACCGCCGTGACCCTGCCACCGCCACCGCCCGGTATCCAGGTGTATCGCAAGGTGCGCGACCGTGCCTCCTATGCCTTCGCCCTGGTGTCCATGGCGGCCATCGTCGAGTTCGACGGCGCGCGCATCCGCAGCGGTCGCGCCGCCTTCGGCGGTCTGGCGCACAAACCCTGGCGCGTGGCGGCGGCCGATCAGGCCTTTGCCGGCCAGGCGGCGAACGGTGACCTGGCCGGGGTGGGCGATGCCCTGCTCGCCGGCGCCCGTGGCTATGGCCACAACGACTTCAAACTCGAGCTGACCCGTCGCGTCCTGCGCGCTGGCGTGGCCGATGCCCGTCAACAGGCCTGAGGACAGCAGCATGGAAATGAACGAACCCGTTGGCCGCAACCTGATCGATGAGAATCGCGGCGGCCTGATCGGCAAGCCCATCGATCGCGTCGACGGCATGCTCAAGGTCACCGGCCAGGCGCCCTACAGCTTCGAGTTTCGCAATGATCGCGTGGCCTATGGCTTCATCGTCGGGGCTACCATCGCCAAGGGCCGCATCGCTCGACTGGACACCTCCGCCGCCGAAAGCGCGCCGGGCGTGCTCAACGTCCTGACCTACCGCAACGCCCCGCGCCAAGCGGCTCGCGAGCCAGACAACAACAGCCGCTTCAGCCGGCCCAAGCCCTACCTGGACAGCGATCAGGTGCGTTACTTCGGCGAACCGGTGGCCTTCGTGGTGGCCGAGACCTTCGAGGAGGCACGCCTGGCGGCGGCCCTGGTGGAGATCGACTACGCCGCCGAACCGGGCGCCTTCGATCTGGCCGCCAACCTCGGCCAGGCGGTGAAGCCACCGGATGGCGACCAGCCCACCGACACCGCCTCGGGCGATGTCGACGCCGCCTTCGCCCGGGCACCGGTCAAGCTCGACGAGCGCTATACCACGCCCTACCACATCCATGCGCAGATGGAGCCCCACGCCAGCCTCGCCCAGTGGGACGGCGACCGGGTGACCATCTACTGCTCCACCCAGTTCGTCGAGCAGGCGCAAAGTTGCGTGGCCAATACCTTGCAACTGCCCAAGGAGAACGTCCGCATCGTGGCGCGCTACATCGGCGGCGGTTTCGGCGGCAAGCTGCCGATCTATGCCGATGCCCTGATCGGCGCTATGGCCGCCCGGGCTATCGGCCGACCGGTCAAGGTCACCCTCACCCGCCAGCAGATGTTCCAGATCACCGACCACCGTTCGGCCACCGTGCAACGGATCCGCCTGGGCGCCGACCGCGATGGCCGCCTTCTGGCCATGGCCCACGAGGGCTGGTCCCACTCGGCCCGCGGCCTCACCTACTACGAACCCACAGGTCTTTCCTCGCGCACCCTCTATGCCGGCGACGATCGCCTGGTGGCGCACCGCATGGTCGAACTGGACCTGCCCGAATCCGGCTCCTGCCGCGCGCCCGGCGAAGCCGTGGGCATGCTCGCCAGCGAAAGCGCCATGGACGAATTGGCCACGATGCTCGATCTCGATCCCATCGAATTGCGCCTGCGCAACGAGCCCAGCCAGGACCCGGAAAAGCACATCCCCTTCTCTGCCCGCAAGCTGGTGGACTGCATGCAGGACGGCGCCCGCAGCTTCGGCTGGAACAAGCGCAGTGCCAAGCCCGGCCAGATGCGCGACGGCGACTGGCTGATCGGGATGGGCATGGCCGCGGCCAGTCGCGCCAACATGCTCAGGCCCTCCCAGGCCGGCGTGCGGCTGGAAGCCGATGGCACGGCCACGGTCAAGACCTCCATGACCGACATCGGCACCGGGACCTACACCATCCTGGCGCAGATCGCCGGCGAGTCGCTCGGGCTGCCGGTGGAGCGGGTCAAGGTCCTGCTGGGAGACAGCGACGACCCTGCGGGTGCGGGCTCCGGTGGCTCCTTTGGCGCGGCCAGTTCCGGCTCCTCGGTGTATGTCGCCTGTGAGAACCTGCGCCTGAAGGCCGCAGAGGCCGCCGGGCTGGATCTGGCCAGTGCCCGCTTCGTCGGCGGGCGGCTGATTGCCGACAATGGCAGTCGCGACCTTGCCGAGCTGGCCCGGGAACACGATCTCCAGGCCATCGGCGAGATCAAGCCGGGGCAGACCCTCAAGGACTATTCCCAGCAGGCCTACGGCGCCTTCTTCGCTGAAGTCGGAGTACACGCCATCACCGGCGAGATCCGTCTACGGCGCATGCTCGGGGTGTTCGCCGCCGGCCGCATCCTCAACGAGAAGACCGCCCACTCGCAGATGTTGGGCGGCATGATCTGGGGCGTTGGCAGCGCGCTGCACGAAGAGGGGGTGATCGATACCCGCCATGGCCACTTCGTCAACCATGACCTGGCCGACTACCACTATCCCTGTCACCTGGACATCCCCGCCATCGAGGCCCACTTCCTGCCGGAGCTGGACGCCAAGGCCAATCCGCTGAAGATCAAGGGCGTGGGTGAGCTGGGCATCTGCGGTGCCGGCGCATCCCTTGCCAATGCCGTCTACAACGCCTGCGGGGTGCGCATCCGCGACTATCCGCTGACGGTGGACAAGGTGCTGGCCGGACTCAAGACGGCCTAGTGGCAGGCGGCGCGTTCTTCAGCGCGCCGCCTTCGCCCCCGAACGCGTCGCCAGGAGCACTCCGCCGATGGCGATCACCATGGCGACCCAGGCCAGCGGCGGCAGGGTTTCGCCGAGCAGCAGCCAGGCGGTCAGGGCCGCGCCTGGTGGGACGCAGAAGAACAGGGCGCTGACCCGTGCCGCCTCGCCAGCGCGGATCATCCACACCAGCAGGCTGATGGCCAGCAACGAATTGGCCAGCACCAGATAGGCCAGGGCGCCGATGAAGGCGGGCGCCCAGTGCACCGGAGTGTGCTCGAACAGCAGCGCCAAAGGTGCGCAACACACCAGACCGACGCTGTACTGCACCAGGTTATTGGTGACCGGATGCTGGGCGACACCCAGGCGTTTCTCGTAGAGCACCGCGCTGGTCATGCCCAGCAAGGCGCCTACCGCCAGGCAGATGCCGGAAAGGGTTTCCACGGCGACGCTGGCCCGCGCCAGGATCACCCCGATCGCGCCCAGCAGGCCCAGGGCGAGGCCCAGCCACTGCAGCGGCGCCACCCGCTCGCCCACCAGCAAGGGCGCGCCCAAGGCGACCAGGATCGGCTGCAGCGACGCCACCATGGCGACCACGTTGGCCGAGGCGCCCATCACCAGGGCACCGTAGCTCATGCCGAAATAGACCCCCTGGATCAGGAAGCCCACCACCGCCAGATTCGCCCACTCCCGGCGCGTGCGCGGCAAGGGCGGACGCAGGATCAGAAAGGCGACCAACAGCACGCTGAACGCCAACCCATAACGCATCGCCAGGAGGGTGAAGGGCGGTGCATAGGCCAGGCCCACCTTGGAGACGGCGAAACCGGCGGACCACAGGGCCAGGAACACCAGCGGGATGAGGCGCAACAGCCAGGGGTGGGTGGAGGTAGCAGGCATCGGATTCTCGGGACCAGGCGAGTCAGCGGGGGGCCGTTCGCGAGCGGGAAGGATAGCTGACGATCAGCAGACCGCAGAGCACCAGGGCCGCACCGACGAGAAAACCTGCCCCGAGTGTCTCGCCCAGCAGCCAGACCCCCATCAGCACGCCGAACAGGGGCGTCAGCAGGGTCAGCACCCCCAGCGGGGCAGCGCGATAGCGACTGAGCAGCACGAACCAGCCCAGCAGACTGATGCCGGCGACGATGAACACCTGGAACGCCAGACTTGACCAGGCCACGGAGTCGAGCCCCGCCAGGTTCAGCCGCTTGCCCAGTGGCAGGGCCAGCGCCAGCAGCACGACTCCAGTCACCCCAAGCTGATAGAACAGGGTGCGCAAGGGCGGCGCCTCGGCCAGAGCGCTGCGGCGGATCAGCACCGTGGTAGCTCCCCAGCAGGCGCCACCGACCAGGCCGATCAGATCGCCTTGCCAGCTCGCCCCACCGCTCGGCTGGCCGATCAGGAAGGCGCAGACCACGCCGATACCCGCCAGGACGACGCCCAACCACTGACGCAACGACAGTCGCTCGCCCGGTACCAGCCAGTGCAGGCCACAGGCGGCGAACAGCGGCGCCGTGTAGATGAACACCACCATGTGCGCGGCGCTGGTGTAGTTCAGGCCCACCGCCATGCACAGAAACTCCATGGCGAACAACGAACCGGCGAGCAGGCCGGGAACCAGGGTCTGGTCCCGGCCCAGACAGCGGATGCCGCGCCAGCGTGCCAGGCCATAGAGCAACCCGGCCGCCAGCAGCGAGCGCCAGCCGATCTGCAGCAACGGGTCGACCTGTTCGGCGATGGCCTTGATCGCCGTCTGTTGCAGGCCCCAAACCAGGCAAAGCACCAGCATCACCAGCACGGCGGGGAGATCGAGCTCCTTGCGCATGAGCGTCGCTCCACGAATAAGTGAGCCTGAATGGTGAAGGCGGCTGAACAGGTCGGACAAACGATGTTTAATGGGCGTCAGGCTCAGGAAAACTAAGGCTGTCATGACCATCGCCCTCCCCCTCAATGCCCTGCGTGCCTTCGCGGCGGCTGCCCGGCATGAGCATTTCGCCAGGGCGGCAGCCGAGCTGCATGTCACCGCCGGGGCCATCAGTCGGCAGATCCGCCTCCTGGAGGACGAACTGGGGCAGACCCTATTCGAACGCCTGCCCCAGGGGGTACGACTCACCGAGCCGGGTCGGAACCTGGCCGCGGAGATCGCACCCCACCTCGACGGCCTGACACGCGCCGTCGCCCGGGCACGGGTCAAGAGCAGCGTTCTGACCGTCAGTGCGCCACCCACCTTCGGCCAGGAATGGCTGCTGCCGCGCCTGGAAGACTTCCAGCGCCGGCATCCGGATATCGAGGTCTTCCTCGATGCTTCGTCCGCTATCGTGCCGCTGGGCACCGAGGGAGGTGCCCAGGCGGCGATCCGCTATGGCCGTGGCGACTGGCAGGATGGCGAGATCCGCCTGCTGCTGCGCGAGTGGATCTTTCCGGTCTGCAGTCCCGCGCTGATCCCAGCGCCCCTGACGGAGCCCGCCGCGCTACTGGACTATCCCCTGCTGCACGCCGAATGGCCCGGTGGTTGGCGGTCGGGTCGCCCTAGCAGCCGCTTCAACGCCTGGCAGGACTGGTTCACCAGCCAGGCCGTCAGCCTTGGCGGCAATCTGCGCGGACCACGCTATTCGCTCAGCGGCATGGCCCTGCAACAGGCGGCCGCCGGCAAGGGCGTGGCGCTCGGCGGCTGTGTGCTGGCCCAGCGACTGCTGGCCAGTGGCGCCCTGGTGCGGCCGCTGCCGGACCGATTCAATCAGCTGTCGCCCCAGGCCTACTTCCTGGTACTGCCCCGGGGTACGGTGGACGCGCCGGTGCAGCGCTGGGTGACCTGGCTGCTGGAGCAGATCCGCGCCTTCCGTGACATCCAGGGCGAGCAGCCGGAAACCAACGGCGCCTGGTGAGCGGCTCGCGCTTGCGGCAGTCTAGGGGGACTGCCTCCTGGATAACTGTCCTTCATGCCTGTCTCCCGCCTGCTCTTGCTCCTGCTCGCACTCTCGCTTACCCGCGTGGCGCTCGCCGCCGAACCCACGCCCGTCGCCTGCGATCGTCAGGGGAACGAGGCCCAGTTGGCCGCCTGCGCAGCCGACGACCTGGCGGCGGCCGAGGCCCGTCTGGCTGACGTCTATGGTCGGCGGCTGGCAGCCACCTCTCCCACGCAACGACCTGCCTTCGAACGCCTGCAGCAGCTCTGGCAGGCCGACCGGGCACCCCGCTGCACGACCGCCACCCGCGGTTTCAGCGGCCCCATGCAGCAGCTGCAGTATCTGAGCTGTCTGAAGTCCGTGACCCTGCTGCGCCTGGACGATCTGCAACGGCAACTACCGCGACGCGACTGACGTTTCGTCGCCGCCGCTGCTGTCCGGCGCCAGGACTCACTATCATGGCGCCCCGCTGTTGGAGTTCGAGATGTACGAGCGTTATCTGCCCCTGCTGGTCCTGGCCGGACTGCTGCTGCTCGGGGCATCCTGGTGGTGGCAGCGTCAGCGCCAGGCGGCCTTTCCCTATCGCCAGGTCGAAGCCCTTTTCACCCCCGCCGAAAAGGCCTTTCTCGCCGTGCTCGACGAAGCCGTGGGCGATGACTACCGGGTGTTCGGCAAGGTCCGCATCGCCGATGTGGTCCAGACCCTGCCGCTGCGCGACCGGCGCCGCTACCTGGTCGCGCAGAACCGCATCAACTGCAAGCACTTCGACTTCGCCATCTGCCGCCGCGACGACCTCGCCGTACACGCCGTGGTCGAGCTCAATGACCGTTCGCACCTGCAGCGCCACCGCCAGCAGCGTGACCGCTTCGTCCGCGCGGTATGCGAGGCCGCCCAGTTGCGCCTGGTGGAGATTCCGGCGGCGGCGCGCTATTCGGCCAGTGCCGTGCGCGATGCCGTCTTCGGGGGCCGTCGCCCACGCGCCCGGGCGGCCGCCCCGAGCCAGGCGCTGGCGCCGGAATGCCCCGAATGCCAGGCGCCCATGGTTCGCCGCCGCGCCCGCAGCGGTCGCCACCAGGGCCGGGAATTCTGGGCCTGCTCGAACTATCCGGACTGCCGCGCCCTGCTCGACATCGACGACTGACCAGAGACCCTGCCCATGAGCTACCCCACCACCCCGGACGGACGCTACTTCGTGGTCAGGGGACGACTCTGGCGCTGTACCAATCCCAGCCTGCCGGCTGAACGCCGTGAGACGCTGACCCACCAGCTGATGGATGCCCGCCGCCAGGTGGGTACCGCCAAGCGCCAGGGCGACGACGCGGCCCTGCGTCAGGCCCGTGCGGCGGTGGACGAGGCCAAGCGGGCCCTGGGGGAACGCGGCCCGGTCTGGTGGACCGATGGCGCTCCCGATTACAACCGCCGGATGGCGAAAAACACGCCTTATGCCGACTGGTATCAGCAGCTGCCGGCCGAGCCGGATGTTTCCTGACCCGGTCCGTACGGCTAAGGTGAACAGCTGACTCTTTCTGCGAGCATCGCTCTTGCGTATTCGTCCTGCCTTCGTTACCGACCTGGCCGCCATCTGCACCCTGGCCGAACAACTCGCCGAGCAGCATCACCAGCAGGCCCCGGCGACCTTTGCCCGGCCCTCCGGTGGTTGGCGCGACCAGGATTACTGGGCCGCCCAGCTGGAGCCCGAGGATGGCGTCCTGTTCGTCGCCGAGGCAGAGGACACCCTGGTGGGTTTCGTCACCGCACGGCTGTCCGATACCGGTTCGATTTCCTTTCTGCAGCCCCTCATCCTCTGCCGCATCGGCACTCTGGTGGTCGCCACCAGCCACCAGCGCCAGGGTGTGGGGGCGCGGCTGCTGGAAGCCGTGGAAGCCTGGGCCCGGGACAACGGCGTCGACGAACTGCGCCTGGAAGTCATGGAGTTCAACCTTGACGCCCAGGCCTTCTATGCCCGGCAGGACTTCCAGGGCCAGTCCCGGATACTGGCCAAGTCGTTGCGGTAGGAGTCGGCGCCAGCGCATCGCGGCCATGGGCCGCTCCTACGGTCAAGGCAAGGCGGTAGGAGCGTGAGTGGCCAGGCCCCGTAGGTTGGCGCTGAGCGCAGCGAAGCCCAACATGGCCGGATCGAGACTCTGCCGTTGGGCTTCGACGATGGAGCCGTCTCAACCCAACCTACGTCGCGTGGCCAACACGGGTACCGTAGGTTGGCGCTGAGCGTAGCGAAGCCCAACATGGCCGGATCGAGACTCTGCCATTGGGCTTCGACAATGGAGCCGTCTCAACCCAACCTACGTCGCGCGGCCAACACGGGTACCGTAGGTTGGCGCTGAGCGCAGCGAAGCCCGACATTAGCGGATCTAAGCCCCGCTATGAGCCTTCGACGCGGGCCCTACACACTCTCCCGGCTCACCAGCTCGAATCCCAGGTCCACGCAGGTCGGTTGACTGCGACCATCGAGCAGTCCCAGCAACAGGGTCGCGGCCTGGCGCCCTACCGCGGCGCGCGGAGTCTGGATGGAGGACAGCCGGGGCACCGTGTGCGCCGAGCCGGGCAGGTCGTTGAAGCCCAGCACCGAGATCCGCTCGGGAATGGCGATGCCCAGACGCTGCGCCTCGAACAGGGCGCCCTGGGCCAGGTCGTCATTGCAGAAGAACAGGCCGTCGACATCCGGTCGCTGCGCCAGCAGGTCACGGAATTGCCGGGCGCCCAACCCCACGGACGACGGCTGCGGATCCAATACGTCCAGGCCCGGGTCGTAGCACCCCGCTTCGCGCAGCACCTCGCGAAAACCTTCGCCCCGCGCCAGGGCCCGGGGATCGAGCTGCGCGGCCACGTAGCCCAGGCGCTTACGCCCCGCCGCCAGCAGATGCCGCGCGGCCGCCGCACCGGCCGCGTGCTGGGAGAAGCCGACGCTGGGTGTCGCGCCGGCCGGATCCAGCTCCATCATGTGTACCCGTGGCACCCCACTGGCCGCCAGCAACTGGCGGGCGGCGTCGGTGCGGTCGAAGCCGGTCAGCAGCAAGCCCCTGGGCTGATAGGCCAGGTAGTTGCGGATCAGCTTTTCCTCTTCCGCGGGATCGTAGTGATAGTTGCCGATCAGCACCTCCAGGCCGCGCGGATGCAGGACCTCGTGAATGGCCTCCAGCGGTTCGATGAACAGGTGGTTGGACAGCGACGGCACCAGCACCACCACCGAATGCCCCTGGGCCGAGGCCAGGGCACGGGCGGCCGGATTGGTGACATAACCAAGGCGCGCGGCCGCCTCCTGCACGCGGGTGACCAGCTCGGGCGCCACGGTGGCGACCCCGCGCAAGACACGGGAAGCGGTGATGGGAGAAACGCCGGCCTGCAGCGCCACCTCGGTGAGGGTGGGCCGACCGGAACTACGAGAACCCGTTCGATTCATTGTTGTGGTTTCAGGCTTGTCAGAGACGGAGAACGCGCCTAAGGTAGCGCTGTCTCAGCAGACACTACAAGCCTGATGTGCCCTGCCGGAGCACGTCGGCATTCGGCCCAACAAGATCGACAAGAACTGGAAGCCGCTACCTTTTTCATTTTTCGGGGTAGCGCTGTCTCCAGACCGGAGGTGACGATGAACACTCCCATTCCCGCGCTGGTGGTCATGGGCGTCGCAGGCTGCGGCAAGAGCAGCGTCGGCGCGGCCATCGCCGAGCAGGACGAGGGCCGCCTGATCGAAGGCGACGCCTTTCACCCACCGGCCAACATCGCCAAGATGAGCGCTGGCATCCCTCTCGACGACAACGATCGCGCCGGCTGGCTGACTCGCCTGGGCGAAGAACTGGCCGCCGCCGTGGCCGCGGGCGAACGTCCCGTGCTCACCTGCTCCGCACTCAAGCGCCGCTATCGCGACCAGCTGCGCCAGGCGGTACCCGGCCTGGGTTTCGTCTTCCTCGAACTGACCCGCGAGACCGCCACGCAGCGCGTCGCCAATCGCCCGGGACACTTCATGCCCGCCAGCCTGATCGACAGCCAGTTCGCCGCCCTGGAAGCACCCCACGGTGAACCGGCTACGCTGGTAGTGGATGCACGCGACACCCTGCCCGCCATCGGTACCCAGGTATCGGCCTGGTGGAACACCTCGACTCGCCTGGCCCAGCCGGCCTGACGAGACAGCGCTACCCACTTCAACCACCCCCAACGCCCACAACAACAATAGGAGAGGTGCCATGTTCGGCATGGACCACAACAGCTTCCTTCTGCTCGACGCCCTGGTCACCATCATTGGCCTGGTGCTCCTGATCACCAAGTTCAAGGTCCATCCCTTCATCGCCCTGACCATCGCCTCGGGCTTTCTCGGGCTGACCTCCGGCATGCCGGTGGAAAAGGTCATGAAATCCTTCCAGGACGGCTTCGGCGGCGTGCTCGGCTTCGTTGGCATCCTGCTCGGCCTGGGCACCATGCTCGGCAAGCTGATGGCCGACTCCGGCGGCGCCGACCAGATCGCCCAGACGCTGATCCGCGCCTTCGGCATCAAGCGCGTGCACTGGGCGATGATGTTCGCCGCCTTCCTGGTGGGCATCCCGCTGTTCTTCGAGATCGGCTTCGTGCTGCTGGCGCCCCTGGTGTTCATCGTCGCCCGCCGCACCGGGCTGTCGCTGGTCAAGCTGGGCATCCCGCTGCTGGCCGGTCTCTCCGCCGTGCACGGCCTGGTGCCGCCGCACCCGGGTCCGCTGCTGGCGGTCGGGGTGTTCGGCGCCGACATCGGCAAGACCATCTTCTACGGCCTGCTGGTCGGCCTGCCCACCGCCATGATCGCCGGTCCCATCTTCGGTGCCTGGATCTCCAAGCGCATCCCTGGCTCGGCCAATCCCGAGCTGGTCGCCCAGATCGCCCAGGAGACCGACAACCGTAACCTGCCGGGCTTCGGCATCACCGTCTTCACCGTGCTGCTGCCGGTGATCCTGATGCTGCTCAAGGCCTTCGCCGACATCTTCTTCGCTGCCGACAACCACTTCCGCGTCTGGATGGACTTCATCGGCCACCCCATCACCGCCCTGCTCGCCGCCCTGCTGCTGAGCTTCTACAGCTTCGGCACCGCCTGCGGCTTCTCCCGCGAGAAGATCGTCAAGCTGCTGGACCAGAGTCTGGCCCCGGTGGCGGCCATCGTGCTGATCGTTGGCGCGGGTGGTGGCTTCAAGCAGATGCTGGTGGCCAGCGGCGTCGGTGAAGTGATCGGCAACCTGGCGGTGCAAACCCAGATCTCGCCCATCCTGCTGACCTGGCTGGTGGCGGCGGTGATCCGCGTGGCCACCGGCTCCGCCACCGTGGCGACCATCACTGGCGCCGGCATCGTCGCCCCCGTGGTGGCCCTGATCCCCGGCGTGAACAAGGAACTGCTGGTGCTGGCCGCTGGCGCCGGTTCGGTGATCCTCTCCCACGTCAACGACGCCGGCTTCTGGCTGGTGAAGCAGTACTTCAACATGACCGTGGCCGAGACCTTCAAGACCTGGTCGATGATGGAGACCATCCTCTCGGTGGTGGCCCTGGCCTTCATCATGCTGCTGTCGCTGTTCGTCTGAGCCCGCAGAGCCTGTTCCAAGGCTAGCGAGCTAGAGCCAAGCAAGGCCTAGGCGGCCCCGCGAAAATAGCTGAGGAAGCGGACCGGGCTCGCGCGCGAGTTTACGTAGGGTAAATGAGCATTCCGAAGCCATTTTCAACGCAGATTGGCCGACGCGCAGCAGCTTTGGAGCAGGCTCTCAGGCAGGGACGGCCCCTGGCCGCCCCGCTTCCACCACGAAACTCGCCCGGGTGCTGCGCTCGGCATCCGGACGGGTTCGGTCACTGATGGTGCGCAGGTCCACCTGCAACCGTTCCCGCGTCAGCTCCAGGGCCAGATAGCCGCGCTGTCGACTGTCGAAGAAGCGCACCTGGGGATTCTCCGGCAACAATGCCTGGAAGCGCCGGTAATCCGGTCCATCCGAGGTGATGGAGGTGCCGACAAATTCGCTGGCCACCACCGGGCTCCGCTCGTTCTCCGGCTCGCGGTGCAGGTCCGTCACCCAGAACGAATGGATGTCGCCGCCCAGGGTCACCGGATTGGCCAGGCGACTGTCGGCCATGGCCGCTCGCGGGTGGCCGGATAACCGTCCCAGCCATCGGTCCAGCGCGCCGGATCGCCGTCTGGAAAACGCTGGCGCAGGGGTGTCATCAGCAGATCCTGGGCGATCAGGTTCCAGCGGGTGGCGTTATGGCGAAAGCCATCCAGCAGCCAGCCTTCCTGTGCCTGACCCAGCATGCTGCGCGCGGCATCGCGCAAGCCGGGGCAGTTCGGTGCCACCAGATGGCCGCCCCGGGTCTGGAGCGTTGCACAGGCTGGCTCGCTACGGTACTGGCGACCATCGAGCAGATGGATCTCGGCCAGGTCGCCGAAGCGCCAACGGTCATAGAGACGCAGCGCCGCCCCCTGGGTCCGCCAGGCCCGTAGCGGGGCATGCTCGCGGAAGGCCTGGTAGGCCGCCTGGCGCCGCACGGCAAAGGCCGCCTGGCTCACCCTGGGGTCGGCCGACCAGGGCCCGGAATAGTCGTTCTGCACCTCGTGGTCGTCCCAGGTCATCAGACAGGTGACGTTGGCGTGCAGGTATTGCAGGTCAGGATCGGTACGATACAGGGCGTGGCGCCGTCGGTAGCCGGCCAGGTCCCGGGCTTCCGGCAGGCCGTGCCGGCGCACCGCCGGAAGCTGCGGCGACACGTTGGACTCATAGAAATAGTCGCCAAGAAACAGCGCCAGATCCGGCTGTTCGTCGGCCATGTGCCGATAGGCGCTGAAAAAGCCCTTCTCGTAGTGGGAACAGGATGCGGCCACCAGTTTCAGGCGTTGCAGCGCGCTCGCGGACGGCGGCAGCGTGGTGGCTCGCCCTGGACGGCTCTGATGCCCCAGCGCGGTGAAGCGGTACCAGTAGGGGCGCCTCGGCGCCAGGCCGTTCAGGGTGATCGGCAGGCTGAAGGCGGTTTGCGGCAGCGCCGTGGCCGTACCCCGTTGCACCACCTGGCGCAATCCTGGGTCCAGGGCTATCTCCCACTGAACCTCGACCGGGCCGCGCAGACCTCCCAGGCCATCTGCGGCCAGCGGATCGGGTGCGAGCCGGGTCCAGATGACAAAACCCTCGGGGGTCGGATCGCCACTGGCGACGCCCAAGGTAAAGGGATCCGGCTGCGGCTCACGGGCACTGCAACCGGCAAACCAGGGAGCGCTCAGGCCCAAACCCAGCAGGCCGAGCGCTTGACGTCGTGAAGTGTTCATCCGGGCCTCCGCGAAAAGAGGCCAGGGTGGCTCAGGCAGGTGACAACCCGATGTCGTCCGCCTTAGGCCAGCGGCAATTCTTCGAGGATCATGACCTGGGGCGGTTCACTGAGCAGACCGTCGAGATCGGCGAGCAGTTGCTTGAAGTGTGCGGTCTCTTCATGCTCGGCCAGGGCTTCACGGCTGGCCCAGCGTTCGATGAAGACATAACGCCCTTCATGGCTCGGATCGCGATGCGGCGTATAGAAGTGGCAGGCGGCTTCGGCGCGGGAAGGAGCGACGATGGCACGCAGGGCCTTTTCGACAGCCGCGGCCTGATCGGGCTTGGCCTGCAAGATGGCGACGACGCGGATTTCACTGGTCATGCAACAAACTCCGGAAAGGGTGCTTCAGCATGCCGCCTGGACACCCTGGATACCATCGGAGCCGATGGCTCGGCCCCGGTCAAGGTAGATCACTGCTTGGCTTTGACGATCTTGTCGATCACGGCATTGCTGCGCTTGATCATCACATAGTCGGAACCGATCTTGACCCACTGGCTGTCTTCGCCCGGCTGTTCCAGGCCGTGCTTTTTCCAATCCTTGATCACGTACTCATCGCGGATGTACTTGCGTGGCGCCCGACCACCTTCCTCGAGTTCAAAGGTAGGATGATCGGGATCGTGAGTAATGGCCTCATCGCTCTGATTGGCCTCTTTCTTGTTGACCTTGTTCTGATACTGCGAGTTGGTCGGCTCCGAGGCTTCCTTGTCGGCGGCGGGCTTCACCGGGGTCATGGATTCGGGAGCGGCCTGTGCCTGCAGGGCCCCGGCGAGGACGACGGTACCCAGTGCCAGAGAGAGCAGCGATTGCTTGATCATGGGTGTATCTCCTTTGCATTCGAAGGTTGGACCCCCGGGCTGCCGGAAAAGCTCCACGATCCCTTGCAGCGCTTCGCGTCAGCCGGGCCAGCGGTCCTCGTAGCGAGGACGACTGTCTTTTCTCGCCGTCAGCAGGCTGCCTCGGATGACGGCGGCCAATTCCTGACTGTCATGCACGGCCCTTGGACTGGCGGACTTCGCGCCACGTCAGGCAGAGTAGCCCCCCGTCTTAGGCCAGGGACCAAGACTCATGGAACGCTGGAAGCTGCTCGCCTGCCTGGTGAGCTTCACCTTTTTCATGGAAAACCTCGATGCCACCGTGATCGCCACGGCCCTGCCCCAGATGGCGGCGTCTTTCGGTCGCGATCCGGTGGATCTCAACCTGGGCATCAGCGCCTATCTGCTGGCCATCGCCGTGGGCATCCCCGTAAGCGGCTGGATCGCCGAGCGTTTCGGGCCACGCCCCGTCTTTACCCTGGCGATTGGCCTCTTCACCCTGGCCTCGCTGCTCTGTGGCATGGCGCTGTCCCTGGAACAGTTCATCGCCGCACGCATCCTCCAGGGCATCGGGGGCGCCTTGATGGTGCCGGTGGGCCGGCTGGCGGTGCTGCAGGTGACCGAAAAGCACGAACTGGTACGCGCCATCGCCCTCATCACCTGGCCGGGCCTGGTGGCACCGGTTCTGGGCCCGCCGCTGGGTGGCCTCATCACCACCTATGCCGACTGGCGCTGGATCTTCTATCTCAATCTGCCGCTGGGGCTGATCGCCCTGCTGCTGGCCTGGCGCCTGGTACCGGCCGACATCCCGACCCAGCGGCATCCGCTGGACTGGCGCGGCTTCCTGCTGCTGGGTGGCGCCTGCGTGGCCTTCATGTGGGGCGTGGAGCGACTCGGCCAGAACCAGGGCAGCCTGGGCAGCAACCTGGCCTGGATGGGAGTCGGGCTGATCCTCGGCGTCAAGGCCGTGCGCCACATGGCCCGGCTGGAACGGCCGCTGATCGATTTCAGCACCCTGCGCATTCCCACCTACCGGGCGTCCATCCTCGGCGGCGGACTGTTCCGCGTCTCCATCGCCACGGCACCCTTCCTCCTGCCGCTGATGTTCCAGCTGTCCTTCGGACTGGATGCTTTCCAGTCCGGGTTGCTCCTGCTGGCGCTGTTTGCCGGCAACCTGGCGGCCAAGCCCTTCACCACCGCTGCCATGCGCCGCTTTGGCCTGCGCCGCATCCTCACCGTCAACGGCCTGCTCAGCGCCCTGAGCCTGCTGGCTTGCGGCCTGCTCACCCCGGCCTGGCCCCTGCCGCTGGTGCTGCTCCTGCTATTCGCCAGCGGGGTGTTCCGCTCACTGCAGTTCACCGCCAGCAATGCCCTGGCCTTCGCCGACATCCCCAAGGCGCGGTTGAGCCATGCCTCGACCCTCTTCAGTACCAACTTCCAACTGGCCATGGGACTGGGTGTGGCCATCGCCGCCCTGCTGCTGCGCGCCTCGATGGAGTGGCATGGCCACCTGGATCCGCAGCTTCTGGACTTCCGCCTGGCTTTCATTGCCATCGCCGTACTGGGCGTGCTGAGTACCCTGGACAGCTTTCGCCTGGCGCGAGATGCGGGCGACGCGGTAAGCGGCCATCGCCTCCCCTGACAGCACCCGCCGGGAGCAGGCATCGTGCCCTCCTTGTCCACGGCGGCTCGCCCCGCCTGGCTGCAGGATCACCAGCCGCCCCTCTTGCCCCTCATCGCTACCTCTACGCTAGAAATCCCTCTAGCACGCTATAAAGCCCAAGCGAAGCCGGCCGATAACCTCTGACACTGCGCTAACAAAAAGCGTACTAATCATCCGTCTTCCAGGAGCTTTCTCGCATGTCGCTACTTCAGCACTCTGCAGTTCTGCGCGGCATCCGCGCTGCCATCACGGCGATCAACGCCCCGCAACAGGCGATCGGACCAGAACTGCTTCAGGGGCCTGCAGCGATTCGCGAACTGGGCCAGGCCCTGCAGCCTCTGCTCAAGCAGCAGCAGGATCAGCAAGTCCAGATGCAGGAGCTGCAGCAGGATATCCAGGACCTGACCGCCCGACTGGCAAACCGCGAGGCCGAGGTGCAGTTGCTGAAGACGCGCTTCGATCTGGTCAACCGGGCGTCCAGCGAAGGGCTCTGGGACATGGAAGTGGTGGCCGGCGATCCGGTCAACCCGCGCAATGCCTTCTGGTGGTCGGATCAGTTCCGTGCCCTGCTGGGCTTTCGCAATGAGTCTGACTTTCCCAACGAATTGGGCAGCTGGGCCAGCCGCCTGCACCCCGAGGACAGCCAGCCGACGCTGGATGCCTTCGCCCGGCACCTCAACGACCGCAGTGGCCGTACGCCCTACGACGTCGAGTACCGGGTCGCCACCAAGAGCGGCGAGTACCGCTGGTTTCGCGCCAGTGGCGAAACCCTGCGCGATGGCCAGGGCACACCACTACGGGTGGCAGGCTCGCTGCGCGACATCCATGACCAGCGCATGAAGGATGAAGAGCTCGACGTCACCCTGACCCGCTTCGATCTGTCGCGGGAAATGCTCAACGACGGCATCTGGGACATGGCGGTGATCGCTGGCGATCCAGTCAATCCCAAGAACCCCTTCTGGTGGTCACCGCAATTCCGCCGCCTGCTGGGCTTCGAGACCGTGGAAGAATTTCCGGACGTCCTGGACAGCTGGGCCTCGCGCCTGCACCCCGAAGACAAGCAGCGCAGCATCGATGCCTTTGGCGCCCACCTCAATGATCGCAGCGGCCAGACGCCGTTCGACATCACCTACCGGCTCAAGCTCAAGAACGGCGAATACCGCTGGTTCAGGGCCCGTGGCCAGACACGTCGTACCGCCAACGGCATGCCCGTGCGGGTGGTAGGCGCCCTGACCGACATCCATGCCAGCTACGAGCAGGAAGCGCTCCGCGAGCAGCAGCAGGCCCAGCATCAGTCGATGGAGGAAAACCTGTTCAAGCTGACCGAGATCGTGTCCTCCATTCAGGGCATCGCCGCGCAGACCAACCTGCTCGCGCTCAACGCCGCCATCGAGGCGGCCCGCGCTGGCGAGGCCGGCCGTGGCTTCGCAGTGGTCGCCGACGAGGTACGCAAGCTGGCCACCCGGACCGCCGAGGCCACCCAGCACGCGGCCGACATGATCAAGCGCTGATCGACGGGTTACGGCCACCCACCAGGGTGGTCGTGATTCCGCGCCCAGGGCAGCCTATGCTGGAGGCTTCAACGCGAATCCGGCTCCGCTGGCGGTCAAGCGAACGGATCTGATCCTGGTGTGGTCACGCCAGGCTACGGTCGTCGTCCGACCTGCTATCATGCGCGCCGTTTTTCCGATCAGACCGGCGCGCACGAGGCATCCCATGCTGGAACGACTCTTCCAACTCAAGGCCCACAACACCTCTGTCCGCACCGAACTGCTGGCGGGAGTCACCACCTTCCTGGCCATGGCCTACATCCTGTTCGTCAACCCGAGCATTCTCGGCGCGACCGGCATGGACAAGGGCGCGGTCTTCGTCGCCACCTGCCTGGCCGCGGCCATCGGCTCGGCGATCATGGGGCTGATCGCCAACTACCCCATCGCCCTCGCCCCAGGCATGGGCCTCAACGCCTTCTTCACCTACACCGTGGTGCTGCACATGGGGCACACCTGGCAGGCGGCGCTGGGCGCGGTGTTTCTCTCGGCGCTGATGTTCTTCCTGCTGTCGATCTTTCGCATCCGCGAGTGGATCATCAACAACATCCCCCTGGCCCTGCGCTCCGGCATCGCCGCCGGCATCGGCCTGTTCCTGGCGCTGATCGCCCTGCAGAACGCCGGCATCGTGGTCGATAACCCGGCCACCCTGGTGGGTCTCGGCGATCTGGCCAAGCCCGGCCCCATCCTTGCCGTGCTCGGCTTCTTCCTGATCATCGCCCTGGAAGCCCGTCGCATCACCGGCGCGGTGCTGATCGGCATCCTGGCGGTCACCGCCATCGCCATCGCCATGGGCGTCACCCCCTTCGGCGGCGTGGTGTCCATGCCGCCGTCGCTGGCGCCGACCTTCCTGCAGCTGGACATCAAGGGCGCCCTGGACATCGGCCTGGTCAGCGTGATCTTCGCCTTCCTGTTCGTCGACCTGTTCGACAACTCCGGCACCCTGATCGGCGTGGCCAAGCGCGCCGGCCTGATGGGCAAGGACGGCCACCTGCCAAAGATGGGCCGCGCCCTGATCGCCGACAGCTCCGCCGCCATGTTCGGCTCGCTGCTGGGCACCTCCACCACCACCAGCTACATCGAATCCGCCGCGGGTGTCTCCGCCGGTGGCCGCACCGGTCTCACCGCCGTGGTGGTCGCGGTCCTGTTCCTGCTGGCGCTGTTCTTCGCCCCCCTGGCGGGCAGCGTACCGGCCTTCGCCACCGCACCGGCGCTGTTCTTCATCGCCGTGCTGATGACCTCGGGTCTGGCCGAAATCGACTGGGAAGACCTGACCACCGCCGCCCCGGTGCTGGTCACTGCCCTGGCCATGCCGCTGACCTACTCCATCGCCAACGGTATCGCCTTCGGCTTCATCGCCTGGACCGCCATCAAGTTGTTGTCCGGCCGCACCCGCGAGCTGAATTCGGCGCTGATCATCCTGTCGATCCTGTTCGTCATCAAGCTGGGCTGGTTCAACGCCTGACCCCTCCCCTCGGGGCTTCGGCCCCGAGGTTCCCCGCCTCATCGCCTCTCCGGATTCGCCCATGTCCCAGCCCTCCTTCGCCCCCGCCGACTACCAGGTCCAACTCGACGCCAAGGCCACCCGCCTGCGCGAGCTGCTGGCGCCCTTCCAGGCTCCCGAAGCGGAGGTCTTCGCCTCGCCGCTGCAGCACTACCGCCTGCGCGCCGAATTCCGCCTATGGCGGGAGAACGAAGAACGCCACTACGCCATGTTCGCCCCGGGCGACAAACACTCGCCGATCCTCATCGAAGACTTTCCCATCGCCAGCCAGCGCATCAATGACCTGATGCCACGCCTCAAGGCCGGTTGGCAGGCGGACGTGGCCCTGTCGTTTAAGCTGTTCCAGGTGGAATTCCTCACTACCTTGAGCGGCGACGCCCTGATCACCCTGGCGTACCACCGCCCCCTGGACGCCGCCTGGCAGGCTGCTGCCGAGCGCCTGGCCGCCGACCTCGGCGTCAGCCTGATCGGTCGTTCCCGCGGCCAGCGCCTGGTGATCGGTCGCGATCATGTGATCGAAGAACTGGAGGTGGCCGGGAAGACCTACAGCTATCTGCAACCAGAGGGCGGCTTCACCCAGCCCAATGGCACGGTCAATCAGAAGATGCTCACCTGGGCCCATACCGCCTTGGGCGAGCGTGACGACGATCTGCTGGAGCTCTATTGCGGCAACGGCAACTTCACCCTGCCGTTGGCCAGCCGGGTGCGCCGGGTGCTGGCCACCGAGGTGAGCAAGACCTCGGTCAACGCCGCGCTGCACAATCTGGCCAGCAATGGCGTGGACAATATCGCCCTGATTCGTCTCTCCGCCGAGGAACTGACCCAGGCGCTCAACGAGGTCCGGCCCTTCCGCCGCCTGGCCGGCGTGGATCTCAAGAGCTACCAGTTCGGCACCGTCTTCGTCGACCCGCCCCGCGCTGGCATGGACCGGGACACCTGCGAACTGACCCGCCGCTTCGAGCGCATCCTCTACATCTCCTGCAACCCGGAAACCCTGGCCGAGAACATCGCCCAGTTGCACGACACCCACCGCATCACCCGCTGCGCCCTGTTCGACCAGTTCCCCTGGACGCACCATATGGAGAGTGGGGTGCTGCTGGAGCGGCGTTGAGGCACCCACGTGGAAAAGGCTGCGCCGTTTTCCACCCTACGCTGGGTCCAAGCGCCCCCTCTCCATCAGGGAGAGGGTTGGGGTGAGGGAACCGCTACCCCGTAGGTTGGGCTGAGACGGCTCCATCGTCGAAGCCCAATAGGTCCGTCCCGTTGGGCTTCGCTGCACTCAGCCCAACCTACGAGTACCGCGCGTAGAAAAGGCTGCACCGTTTTCCACCTACGCTGGGTCCAAGCGTCCTCTCTCCCTCAGGGAGAGGGTTGGGGTGAGGAAACCGCTAACCCGAAGGTTGGGCTGAGACGGCTCCATCGGCGAAGCCCAACAGGCCAGACACCCTTGTTGGGCTTCGCTGCGCTCAACCCAACCTACGAAAAACGCAGCGGTGGGTCTGGACGCCCCCTCTCCCTCGGGGAGAGGGTTGGGGTGAGGGTCGCCCTACTCGTGGAACTCCGCCACCGTCTCGCGACGGCCATAGAGGAAGGCGTCGGCCACGTGGCGGAGCGGTGCCACGTCCACGTCGGAGCGGTTCTGGGCGACCAGTTCGGCGAAGCGGGCATAGAGGCCGGCGTATTCCTGGTCGGGGCCTTGGTGGGTCAGTTGGCCGTCCAGGTACAGTTCGCTGCCGCCTTTGCTCAGGGTCAGGCGACCGGCCTCGGTATCGACGTGGATGTCCCAGGTCTGGGGTCCGGTCTGCAGGAAGTCGAAGTCGGCGGCGATGGGTACGCCGGCGCTGTCGACGAAGGCCAGTTGCGCGGCCACCGGAGTCTGGCAATTGCCGGGTACCTGCAGCGCGGCCTCCTTGAGAAAGAACGGCCGCGGCAGGATGGCGGTGACGATGGACAGGGCATTGATGCCCGGATCGAAGACGCCCATGCCGCCCGGTTCCCAGATCCAGGCCTGACCGGGGTGCCACACGCGCACGTCTTCCTTCCATTCGATGCGCACCGCCTGGATGCGCTTGCCTTCCAGCCATTCGCGGGCCGGCTGCACGCCCTGGGCATAGCGGGAGTGCCAGGTGGCGAACAGCGAAAGACCCGCCGCCTCGGCCTGACGGGTCAGGGCTTCCACTTCACTCAGGGTCGCCCCCGGGGGCTTTTCCAGCATCACGTGCTTGCCGGCGGCCAGGGCCTCGCGCGCCTGTTCGTAGCGCACCGCCGCTGGCGCGCAGAGGGACACGGCGTCGATGGCCGGGCCGTCTTCGAGCAGGGCGCTCAGGCTGGGATAGTGGGCGACGCCGTCGAGCTGGGCGTTGCGGCTGGCCACGGCGACCAGCTCGTACTCGGAATTGGCGGCGAGCGCCGGCAGGTGCTGGTCACGGGCGATCTTGCCCAAACCGACGATGGCTATTCTTATCATGATCGTCCTCGGTAGACGGTGGGAGTCCGCCGTCTAGGATCGGGCAATCATCACACCAAAGCAACAGCTTCGCGGTCGGTCTGCAGGCTCTCGCGCGACTCCAGCCAGCTGTGCAGATTGGCGCCCTCGCGGCCCTTGCGCCACATCAGCCAGGTAGTAGCCTGGGCGAAGCGCGCCTGGATCGCGTGGCGCTGCACCCGCTCGCGGCCAGGCAGGCTGTCGAGCATGGATTCCGGCATCAGCGCCACTCCACCAGTGATCACGCAGGCCAGCATGCTGTGGTAGGACTCGATCTCCATCACCGGCCCGCTGGGCACCCCCGCCGCGGCGTACCAGGTGTCCAGGTAGCGGCGATAGGAGCAGCCGGCGCGAAAGCCGAACACCGGGCGCCCCGCTACGTCGGCCGGCGAGCGCACAGGTCCGAGCTCCAGTCCGGTGATCAGCACCAGCCGCTCCTCGAACCAGGGCTGGCCTTCCAGCGCCGCATCGGGCGCCGGGCCGTCCACCAGGGCGGCGTCCAGACGGCCGGCCAGCAGCCCCTCCACCAGTTCGCCACTGGGGCCACTGTGCACCTGCAGATTCACCTTGGGATAGCGCTGGTGATAGCGCGCCAGCAGGCCGGGCAGATGGATGGCTGCAGTACTGAACATGGAACCGAGCACGAAGGTGCCGGCCGGCTCGCTACCCTGCACCGCGCTGCGTGCCTCGTCGGCCAGGGCGAACAGACGGTGGGCGTAGTCCAGCAGGCGATGGCCAGCGGCGGTCAGGTGCAGCCGCTGGCGCTCGCGCAGGAACAGCTCAACGCCCAGTTTGTCTTCCAGCTGGCGCAAGCGCGTGGAGAGATTGGACGGCACCCGATTGAGTCGCTCGGCGGCCTTCACCAGGGAACCTTCCTCGGCCACCGCCTGGAAGATGCGTAGCTCTGCGAACTCCATGGATCACCACCTTTCTCTTTAGCTGAACATCTATTTCTCTATTATTCGTTTTTATTGATCAACTTCAAGGCCTAGGCTGTCCACATCCACTTGCTTCCGGAGCCTTTTCGATGACCGCCACCACCCGCCTGCTGGCCTGCCTGCTGGCCCTGGCCACCGCCATGGGCATCGGCCGCTTCGCCCTCACCCCCGCCCTGCCCCATCTCATCGCCGAAGGCCAGATCGATCTCACCGGCGCCAGTCTGCTGGCCGCGGCCAACTACCTGGGCTATCTGCTCGGGGCCCTGGACGCCCTCTTCGCCCGTCGCACCCACGCGCGCCTGGTCGGTGGCCTCTGGCTCTGCGCCGGCCTGACCCTGGCGTCGCTGCTGGCCGATGGCCTGGCCGCCCAGGCGCTGCTGCGCTTCGGCACCGGCCTCGCCAGTGCCTGGGTGCTGGTGATGGTGACCGGTCTGAGCCAGCCCCTGGCCGCCGAAGCCGGACGGCCGCGGCTCGGCGCCCTGGTCTTTACCGGTCCCGGGGTGGGTATCCTCATCAGCGGTCTGATGGCCCTGGTCAGCAATCGCCTGGGTGGCGATTCCAACCAGCTGTGGCTGAGCTACGGCCTGCTCGCCAGCGTCGCGACCCTGGCGCTGCTGCCCCTGCTGCCGCGGCGTGGTCCCGTCACCCCGCTGCCTACCACCGCCGCGGCGCCGGCCAAGCGCTCGCCCGCCTTCAACCGGCTGATCCTGGCCTACGGCCTGGTGGGCGTCGGCTACATCCTGCCGGCCACCTTCCTGTCGCAGATGGCGGCCAGCCGCTTCCATGGCCAGTGGCAGGCCGACCTGTTCTGGCCGGGATACGGCCTGGCCGCCGCGCTGGGCGTGGTGCTGGTCAGCCTGAGACGCCCGGGCACCGATACCCGCCGCTGGTTGATCGCCACCCTCTGGTTGCAGGCTACGGGCGTCGTGCTCTGTCTGCTGCCGGGCAGTCTGGCGCTGTTCCTGGGCGTGCTGCTCTGTGGTGGCCCCTTCCTCGCCTGCATGCAGCTGGTGATGCAATACGGTCGCGAGCTGGCGCCGGCCACGCCGCAACGCAACGCCGGGGTGCTGACCGCCAGCTTCGCCAGCGGCCAGCTGCTCGGCCCGTTGCTGGGCGCGGTGAGCAGTCACTATGCCGGCAACCTGCAACCGGCGCTGGTGATCGCCGCCCTGGGCCTGCTCTTCGCCGGTCTGCAATTGCGCAGTGCCCGGGCGTCCCTGCAACGCTGCATCGCCTGAATCGTTTCCGCTGCGGCTATTCGTCACAGAAGTAAAACGGGGTCGCACCTTGTTTTGAAATGTTTCGCCGTTCCTGAGTACAGTGGCCGCTGCGCCTCATAGAGGAGGCGCCTCAGGCGCTCGCCACCCACCCTACAAGGAACACAACACTCATGATGAAGGCCTCCGATCTGGTCGTTCGCTGCTTGGAAAACGAGGGTGTGGAATACATCTTCGGCATTCCCGGCGAAGAGAACCTGGACCTGCTGGAATCCCTGCGTCGCTCCTCGCAGATCAAGCTGATCCTGACTCGCCACGAGCAGTCCGCCGGCTTCATGGCCGCCACCTACGGCCGCTTCACCGGCAAGACCGGTGTCTGCCTTTCCACCCTCGGTCCAGGGGCCACCAACCTGGTCACCGCCGGCGCCTACGCCTACCTGGGCGGCATGCCGATGCTGATGCTGACCGGCCAGAAGCCGATCAAGAAATCCAAGCAGGGGCGTTTCCAGATTCTCGACGTGTGCCGCATGATGGCGCCGCTCACCAAGTACACCCACCAGTTCGCCTCCGCCGACAACATCCCGTCGCGCATCCGCGAGGCCTTCCGCCTCGCCGAGGAAGAAAAGCCCGGCTCCGTGCACCTGGAACTGCCGGAAGACATCGCCGACGAGCACACCGAGAGCCTGCCGGTACCGCCGAGCCTGAGCCGTCGTCCGGTCGCCGAAGCCAAGGCCATCGCCGCCGCCGTCTCCAAGCTGGAAAACGCCCGCAGCCCGGTACTGGTGCTGGGCGCCGGCACCAACCGCAAGATGACCGCCCGGGTGCTGCGTCAGCTGATCGAGAAGACCGGCATCCCCTTCGTCACCACCCAGCTGGGCAAGGGCGTGGTCGACGAGCGCCATCCGCGCTTCCTGGGCAACGCCGCTCTTTCCGCCGGTGACTTCGTGCACCGCGCCCTGGAGTCCGCCGACCTTATCGTCAACATCGGCCACGATGTGATCGAGAAGCCGCCGTTCTTCATGACCCGGGGCGGCACCGAAGTCATCCACATCAACTTCCGCTCCGCCGAAGTCGATCCGGTGTACTTCCCCCAGGTCGAGGTGGTCGGCGACATCGCCAACGCCATCTGGGAGATCAAGGAGCGCATCGAGGTCCAGCCCACCTGGGACTTCGACCGCCTGCTGACCATCCGCGAAGCCAACGAGGCCCATGTCGCCGAAGGCGCGACCGATGACCGCTTCCCGGTCTATCCCCAGCGCCTGGTGGCCGATCTGCGTAACGTGCTGCCGTCCGATGGCATCGTCGCCCTGGACAACGGCATCTACAAGATCTGGTTCGCCCGCAACTACAAGGCCTACATGCCCAACACGGTGCTGCTGGACAACGCCCTGGCCACCATGGGCGCGGGCCTGCCGTCGGCCATGGCCGCGCGCCTGGTCTACCCCAATACGCCCATCGTGGCGGTATGCGGTGACGGTGGCTTCATGATGAACAGCCAGGAACTGGAAACCGCGGTGCGCCTGAAGATGAACCTGGTGGTCATCATCCTGCGTGACGACGGCTACGGCATGATCCGCTGGAAGCAGGCGCAGATGGGCTTCGAGGACTTCGGCCTGGACTACGGCAACCCGGACTTCGTCCGCTACGCCGAAAGCTACGGCGCCCACGGCCATCGCGTGGAAAGCGCCGCGGCCTTCGCGCCGCTGGTTCGGCATTGCCTGGACACCCCCGGCGTCCACGTCATCGACTGCCCGGTGGACTACTCCGAGAACGACCGCATCCTGCACCAGGACATCAAGGAGCGCAGCGCAGCGGTGTGATCGGGTAGCCTAGCCCCATGGGAAACGCCCCGGCCGTGAGGTCGGGGCGTTTTTGCTTGGCGGTGTCTTGCGCCAGCTTTGCACTACCGGAAGCTACAGCTGCGTTGGATTCGGCGCGTCCCCACCTGCTCCGGATCGAAGGTCTTGCCCGACTGGGTGAAGACGAGTCCGACAGTGAGCAAGGCAGTCGACCAGATCGAGCTACTAGCCCGGACATGGAATCCACCAAGGTCGCCATGACCACCCTGCGCAGCCATCCGCAGAAGACGATGGAACGCCTCAAGGTGTGATCCTAGCGCTCCTTGCGCCCGCTCCTTCCCCTCACCCCGGTCCTCTCCCCAAGGGAGAGGGAGCGCCTGGGATGGACTTCCAGCAGGAAGGAAAACGCGGCACAAAAGGTAGGCTGGGCTGAGCACAGCGAAGCCCAACATCAGTCAGGTGAAGGCTGGGCCGTTGGGCTTCGACGATGGAGCCGTCTCAGCCCAACCTACGGCTGGCTCTACCCGAGGGAGTGGGAGGCACCTGTCATGCCTGGCGTAGGGTGGAAAACGGTGTAGCCTTTTCCACGCTGGCACGAAGGCAGGTTGGGCTGAGCACAGCGAAGCCCAACGCCAGTCAGGTGAAGGCTAGGCCGTTGGGCTTCGACGGTGAAGCCGTCTCAACCCAACCTACGGCGCCACGACTTCCCTCACCCCACCCTCGCCTCTTCCAGCAGCCAACGTTCGAAACTTGCGAGCGCGGTATCGATTTCCGTCGTGGGACGGGTGACCAGCACATAGCGTTCGCGCAGTTCCGGCAGGACCGGCCAGGGCGCCTGGAGCCGGCCGGTGACCAGGTCCTCTTCGATGTAGTGCTCAGGTACCAGGGCCATGCCGAAGCCGGCCTTGGCGGCCTCGATCAGCAGCGAGTAGCGATCATAGGTAGGACCAACCGCCTGGGCGCCCAGGGGTAACCCGGTGAGCGTGGCATAACGGGCCTAGCTGTGCGGACTCTCCAGCTTGTGCAGGAGCGGCAGGCTGGCCGGAGGATTGCCCGCCAGGCGCGGATGACAGACCGCGACCAGCTGCGTCTCGAACAACGGCTGCACCCGCAGAGCGTGCCAGACCGGATGGTCATAGTTGATCGCGGCGTGCAGTCCGCTGTCTTCCAGGGCGAAGGGCTGCGTCCGCTCGCGCAGATTGACCTCGATGTCCGGATGGCGCTCCTGGAAGCGCGCCAGCATCGGGATCAGCCAGCGACCCGCCAGGGTCGGGATGACGCCGATCTCCAGCGCGGTGGTGCCGCGGGCCTGGGCGATCAGTTGCCGCGTGTGGCGTTCGATGTCGGCAAGGGCCGTGCGCATGTGCGCGGCATAGCGGGCTCCGGCAGCGGAAAGCTCGACGCGATTGCCGATCCGCAGAAACAGCCTGACGCCCAATGCAGCCTCCAGCTTGGCGATCTGCCGGCTGATCGCGCCCTCGCTGAGCGACAGCTCCTGCGCCGCCTTGGCGAAGCTGAGATGGCGGGCGGCCGCCTCCAGGGCCACCAGCGCCGTAGTACTGGGCAGGCGTCTAGTCATCAGCGGTCATCCTTGGCAGCGGGGCGCCCCAGGATGACGCCTGGGCAAGCTGCCTTGCAAAAAAATCCGTAACGCTTGCCCGCCAGCACCTCCTAGCCTGACCAGACGACACCAGGGAGGCAGCAGGAATGATGATGACGAGGACGTTCGCCTGGAACCGGATGGATCGGCTGCTGCTGGGCACGGGTCTGTTGATTCCGTTCTGGTTGACTATCGGCGTAGGGCTGACCGCCCTGGCGTATCCCGGTTACAGCCATGTCGATCATGCCCTGAGTCGGCTGGGGGCTGTCGATGCGCCCACTCAGGGATTTTCCGCCTGGCTCAATAACGTGCCTCTCGGCGTGCTCTTCGTGCTGGTCGCCCTGGGGCTGGCCAGACGTTTTCGCACGTCGCGCCTGGCCGGGTTGAGCGCGGCCCTGATCCTGCTCCACGGCCTGGCAAGCTTCGCCACCGGGCTGTTCCCCTGCGACCAGGGCTGCGCCCCGTTGCAGCCCTCCGTTTCCCAGCAGCTGCACAACCTGGCCGGCCTGGTGATGTTCCTGTCGCTGACCCTGGCGAGCGCGCTCTGGGCTTGGCTCGGCAAGCGGTTGCTGGCCTCGCCCGGCCTGGCGGTTTTCTCGGCGATCTGCACGATGCTGGCCCTGGTCACCGCGGGCATGATGGCGAGCGCGGTCGCCGACGGCCAAGGCTTCGGGCTCTACCAGCGCCTCAACTATGCCGTGGGCGTCGGCTGGCTCGCCGTCCTGAGCGGAATGGCCAGGCGCAGCCCAGGTGGCCAGCCGTGACCGACCAGCCGCCTGAAACCGCTCAAGCATGGACGGTCAGGGCGACGAGCCGGGCGACCACAGGCCGTACCAGCAACACACAGACGAAGGCGGACGGCATGGCGACCTGATAGGCACTCATCACATTCCTGAAGTAGTCGGCGTCGAAGCCGAACTCCGCCAGGGTGATCACCAGGCACATCAGCAGGGCCATGATGGTCGACATATAGAGGGCGAAGACATAGGGCGTCGCCCGCTTGGGAAAGCGGCGCTTGGTGGAAGTAGCAGGACTGATCGGATTCATCGGGTTGCCTCGGGTCAAGGAATCGAGGCCAAGCTTACAAGGGCGAATATCTGCCGGTAGCCTTCTCCGCCTTGGTTCACTATAAACAGAAATCAACGAATCCTTCGGCAGGGCCCCCATGGACATCCTGGGCTTGATCAGTACCTACATCAGGGTCGTGGAAGCGGGCAGCATCGCCGGCGCCGCCCGTGCTCAGGGCCTGAGCGCGGCCGCGGTGAGCCAGAGCATCGCTCGCCTGGAGGCACATCTGGGCGTACGGCTACTGTCGCGGACCACGCGCCGTCTCGCCATGACCGAAAGTGGCGCCCGCTATTTCGAGAAAGTCCGGCACATCCCCCAGGACGTCGAGATCGCCGCCCACCTGGCGACCCTGGCCAGCGAGCCGCAGGGATCGCTGCGGATAGCCACCACCGCCGCCTTTGGCCGCCACCTGCTCGCGCCGCTGCTGCCGGCGTTCAAACAGACCTATCCGGGCATCGACATCGAATTGATCGGCAGCGACCGGCGCCTGGATCATCGCCTGGAACAGATCGATGTCAGCCTGAGGATCAAGGCGCAGCTGAGCGACAGCCTGGTCGCCCGCCGGATCGCTTCTCGTGCCTTTGTGTTCTGCGCCGCGCCCGCCTATCTTGAACAGGCCGGCACACCCCGCACCCCGGAAGAGCTGCAGCAGCACGCCTGCCTGCTGTTCCGCTATCCCACCGATGGACGCTATCTGCCCTGGCGCTTCGTGCGCGCGGGTCAGACCTTCGAGGCGGCCACCCGCCCTGGCTTCGTCTGCGACGACATTGACATGATCGCCCAGCTCGCCGTGAACGGGGGCGGCATCGCGCGCCTGGCGGACTTCGTCGCCCTGCCGCTAATCGAGCGGGGCCAGCTGGTGCCGCTGTTCGACGCCCAGAGCCAAGGCGCCACCGCCGCGCAGTCGGAGCCGATGGACATCTATGCCTGCGTTTCCGAGCGTTCCGCGCTGAGCGGCAAGGTTCGCGCCTTCATCGACTTTCTCGAACAGGCCCTGCAGCCTGATTCCTGACAGGCGAAGGCCCTGGCCGTCGTAGCGACCAGGGCCTCTTTCTCAGGGGCGCAGTACCAAGGTGGTGATGTCGGTGTGGTGCAGCAGGTGGGACGTCTGACTGCCCAGCAGCAAGCGCCGGGCGGCGGAATGGCGGTAGGCGCCCATCACCAGCAGGTCGGCCCGAGAGGCCTGGACCCGCTCGGGAATCACCTCGGCCGGATGCCCTGCCACGAGGTGGGTCGTCACCTCGCTGCCGCCGGTACGCAGGAGCTCCGCAGCGGCCTCCAGTTCGGCCACGCGCGCCGGCGTGGACTCACCGACCTGCAAGACCTCGCCCTGCAGCCCTGCCAGCAACCCGCTCCTGGCGACTTCCAGCAGTCCCTGATGGGTAGCCTCGCTACCGTCGTAGGCGAGCAGAAAGCGCTGGGGTTCGCGGAAGTCGGCGGCGCAGACCAGGATGGGCTTGTGCAGTGTTCGCACCACCGTTTCCAGCTGGCTACCGATACCGCGGCGACCGGCGTGCTCGCCGCGCTTGCCGATCACCAGCAGGCTCATGTCCGCCTCCAGTTCGCGTAGGGTATCCACCAGGTAGTCGTGCCGCTGGAGCGTGGCAGGTGCCTTGACCAGCCCGCTGTCCTGCAACCGTTCCACGGCCCCGGCCAACAGGGCCGCGCCATCGGCACGCGCCAGACGCGCGCGCTGCTCGTCCAGCCGCGCCAGTTCCTCGAGCAGGTGCTCGCGCGAACCGAGGCCTATGGTGCCGCTGGCATCGAGGGCTGTGGGATAGAGGCTGCGCTCCAGGACATGCAGCAGGGTGAGGGGCAGCTCCAGCCGTTGTGCCAGCCAGGCGCCATGGTCGCAGACGCTGGCTGTCAGCGGCGAACCGTCGAGGCAGGCGATGATGCCTTTCATGGGTCTGTTCTCCCTCTCAGTGGCCCAGCAGCTGGCTGTCGGCCCCGGGTTTGTCGTGGATGCCAAAGCGGTCGACCAGGGTCGCGCTGGCCTGATCGAGGTCGAGGACCTGCACGGTCACGCCTTCCCGGCGATACCTGAGCACGACCTTGTCCAGGGCGGCGACGGCGGTGATGTCCCAGAACTGGGCCGCCCTGAGATCGATGCGGACCTCGTCCAGCACCTCCTTGAAATCGAAGGCCTCGATGAAGGCCGCGGTGGACGAGAAGAACACCTGGCCACGCACCTCGTAGACGCGAATGCCGGGCGCTTCCAGACGAGACGTCAGTGTCAGTTGGTGCCCCACCTTGTTGGCGAAGAACAGCGAAGCCAGCAGCACCCCGACCAGCACGCCGAGCGCCAGGTTGTGGGTGGCGACCACGACCACCACGGTGGCCACCATCACCAGGTTGGTGGAGAGCGGATGCCGCCGCAGATTGCGGATCGAATCCCAGCTGAAGGTGCCGATGGACACCATGATCATCACCGCCACCAGCGCCGCCATGGGAATCCGGGCGAGCCAGTCACCGAGAAACACCACCATCAGCAGCAGGAAGACGCCGGCGCAAAGAGTGGACAGCCGGGTGCGCCCGCCGGATTTCATGTTGATCACCGACTGGCCGATCATGGCGCAGCCCGCCATGCCGCCCAGCAGGCCGGCGGCGATGTTGGCGATGCCCTGCCCTTTGCACTCGCGATTCTTGTCGCTGGGCGTATCGGTGATGTCGTCGACGATGGTGGCCGTCATCAGGGATTCCAGCAGTCCCACCACGGCCAGCGCCAGGGAATAGGGCAGGATGATCAGCAGGGTGTCGAGATTCAGCGGCACCTGGGGCCAGAGCAGCACCGGCAGGGTATCGGGCAGCTGTCCCATGTCACCCACCGTGCGGATATCCAGACCCAGGGCGAGGGAGACGGCCGTCAGCACTAGGATGCACACCAGCGGCGAAGGCAGCAGCCTGCCCACCACCGGTAGCAGCGGGAACAGATAGATGATGCCCAGCCCCGCGGCGGTCATGGCGTAGACCTCCCAGCCGACATGGGTCAGCTCGGGCAGCTGGGCCAGGAAGATCAGGATCGCCAGGGCATTGACGAACCCCGTGACCACGGATCGGGACACGAAGCGCATCAGCGCACCCAGGCGCAGATAGCCAGCAGCGATCTGCAGCACCCCGGTCAACAGGGTCGCGGCCAGCAGATATTGCAGGCCGTGCTCCTTGACCAGGGTCACCATCAGCAGCGCCATGGCGCCGGTAGCCGCCGAGATCATGCCGGGGCGACCGCCGACGAAAGCGATCACCACGGCGATGCAGAAGGAGGCGTAGAGCCCCACCTTGGGATCGAGTCCCGCGATGATGGAAAAGGCGATGGCTTCGGGGATCAGCGCCAGGGCGACGACCAATCCGGACAGCACATCGTTCTTCACATTGGAAAACCAATGTGTCTTGAGGGTATTCAACATAGACAACTCGCACCTGTGCCTGACCCGTCAAGCGAGTGGCAGACGCCGGATCAGGCGTGAATTCCAGGGTTGGCAGCCGTCACGCCGCGGGCGCGACAGGACGGCAGACGTCCTTGCATCAGCGATGCAAGAACGGGAGAGGTGCGAGCTATGGGGGACTGGGTTGCCAGTCGCGGGAGGGGAAATGCATACCCGGAAGGTATCACGAAAGAACGAGGGTTTGTAGACCGCACCTGCCGGTCTGGCCGGGCGTCAACCTGCCCTCACCTGCTTCCGCCGTCGCTGACGAAGTAGGTAGCCCGGTCGGTCCCACGCGGCAGCCGGTCCGGTGCCCGGGTGATCAAACCGATGTCCTTGGCGGCGTCGTAGCCCAGTCGTCGCCTGTTGCTTTCGGAGGACAGCAGGGTGGTGAGCTCTTCTGGCGCCAGCTTGAGGCAGCCCTTGTAGATCTCACGGAACTTGAGGTTCTCGCGCTCGACGTCCTCGAACGCCTGCTTGGCCTGATCCGGCTTCATGTAGCCGTTGACGGCGATGGCCGCCGCGGCCGGATGCAGGAGAAAGCTGGCGAGTGGCGCCGCGTAACGATCTTCGGCCGCGCAATAGATCATGGTGGCGGATGAATCCGTCGCGGCGGCGTCGATGGTATTGATGTGCAGCGGATAGTGGCGGATGAATTCGTAGGCGACATAGCCCGCCTCCATGCTGCCGCCCGGGCTGTTGAGATAGAGGTTGACGTTCTTGGTGGCGGGGTACTTGAGGGCGATGTCGCTCAGGGCGGCCAGCAGGGAGCTGACCGAGCGGTCGTTGATACCGCTGTTGAAGTACACCGACGCGGTGTCGGCGCTGGCAGCCGTGCCCTCGCCGCGGATGACGGCCATCTCGGCGGAGGCCTCCGGCAGACAGCCTGCGGCCAGCACGACCAAGGCCCCGGCGGCCAACCGTTTAGCAACGCTCGAACGTCTCATCCCCTCTCGCTCCCAGGTCGGCAATCAGCCAAAGACCTGAAACGCTAGAGGGCGAGACTTAAGATCGGCTTAAGGCAGGACGGACTGCCTGGATCGCCGTGCGCTCAGTCCTTTTTCAGCAGTCCCGCCAGCCCCGCGAAGGGGTTGTGGGTGGCCTGGGCCACCTTGGGCGTGCCCAGGGAGCTGTCGCTGAAGTACTGCTGATCGGTGTAGCGGCTGTGCTCGTTGTCGTGGCAGTACAGGCAGAGCAACTCCCAGTTGGAGCCATCCTGGGGATTGTTGTCGTGGTTGTGGTCGCGATGATGCACGGTCAGCTCGCTCAGGCGCTTGCCGGCGAATTCCCGCGCGCAGCGACCACAGACGTGGGGATACATCTTCAGCGCCTTGTCACGATAGCCGCGTTCGCGCTCGCGCTGGGTCTCGGCGAGGATTCGATCCAGCTTCGAGGTATCGGTAGCCATGCTGCACCCTTAGGGGTCTAGAAGAGACCGTCAGTATAGCCTGCGCCCGGTGTCCTGGTATCGCGCCGGGACACCGGGCGCGGGAGCCTCAGGCTTGCGCGAGTTAGGCGCGTTTCCTCTCCCGCGAGTTAAAACGCATGGTTGACGTTTATCGAGAAGGTCGTGGCGGCCGGGGTGTAATCCTCGCGCAGGACGGTCCGGGTGACCGCTGTGCTCACCGCCGTCGTGGAGGTGAAACTGTAGCTGCCACTGACGCCCAGGCGCAGCGTACGCTGGCGATTGTCCTGATCCTCGTCACTCACGCGGGTGGTTCCGCCATAGGCATAGAAGGTATCCAGCGACAGCCAGGCGCGCTTACCTGCGTCATGGCTCAAATGAGCCTCGATACCGTAGAGCGGTGCCTGCTCCAACCGCCCGTTGCGATTCTCGCTGTTGTCACTGAAGAACTGCACGTTGCCATTGATCGCCAACAGGCCGCCCTGGCCAAAGGGTGCCCCAAAGGACAGTTGCGGCTTCAAGGCCCAGCGGTGCTTGCCTACGTTGAGCAGAGCATCCTTGTCGTAGTCGCCGGTTGGCAGGGTCACCGCCATCGAAGCGGTCAGGAAAGGGCCCGCGGTCCACGTCTGAAACTGCTGCCGAGTCAGAGCCGGAGCGCCATAGAGGTTTGCCAGAAAGATGGCGGTAATGTCGCCGAGGCCCTCGGTGTCGGTACTCAATCGCGTCCCCTTGAGCCGCGCATCGACGAAGCCGTAGGGCACTATCAACTGAAAGCCCGCCACGCGATCGCCCAGCGCGAAGGTGCGGGCATACCTCACCAGGGGAACATGGGCATCGACCTCCACCCCCTTGATCGGCAAGGAGGGATCGACCGACGCCTCGCTGTTCGAATAGGTGTAATAGAGAAACAGGATGTTGGTGTCGACGGGCACGTTTTCCCAGTCCCGGGCGCCGTCGGCCGTAACGTCTGCGGACCGGAGGATCAGGATGAAGGCCAGCGGAGCAAGGGGTATCCGGATGCCCATGATGCATGGCCCTCAAGGCGTCACGATGTTGAAGACATTTTCGAAGTCGTCGAGGTTGGCCAGCAGTTGAGTGACCGCCTCGCGACGTCCTTCGATGACGATGGCCCCGTCCTCGATGGCCTTGTCGAAGGTCGTCTGGCCCAGGTTGATGGTGTCGAGCGTGCTTCGCGAGAGCCGGACGGTGGCGTCCGCCGTCGCCACCGCCTGCGCCTTGCGATGCGTCAGGACCCCCGAACGCAGGGTCAGCACCTGCGTCTCGCCCAGGTCGTCGAAGATCCAGTTCAAGACGCTGTCGCCGGATCTGGCTGCCTTGGGACCATTCAGGCGAATGCCCAGGTAATCGAAATACATATCCAGGGTCAGGGCCTTGAGCGTATCAGGCGAGGCGGTAGTGGACGATGCGGGAGGGACACCGTTGCGGAGCTCGCTGGCGCCCATCAGCATGGCGTTGCGCCAGGTGCCTGCCTCGCTTTGGTAGCCCATCTGTTCGAGCGCATTCGCCAGGAGCTCCCGGCCACGCCGCGAAGCGGGGTTGGCGAACACCACGTGCTTCATGAGCTCCGCCACCCAGCGATAGTCGCCCTGGTCATAGGACACCTGAGCCTTGCTGACGACCTGCTCCTCGCCCCCCATGACAGCGACGTAGCGCCGGGCGGCCTCGACGGGCGGCAAGGGGTTGAGATTCGCGGGGTTGCCGTCGTAGAACCCCAGATAGCGCTGGTAGACTGCGCGTACGTTATGACTGAGGGTCCCGTAGTAGCCGCGGTTGTACCACCGCCGCGCCAACGGCTCCGGTAGGCTTTCGAGCGTATCAGCGATCTCCATGGGCGTCAGGCCGAGATTTATCAGCCGCAGCGTCTGGTCATGGATGTACCGATACATGTCCCTTTGATCCGCCAGCAGCGTCTCGACCCTGTCCCGCCCCCAGGTCGGCCAATGGTGCTGGGCGAACAGCACCTCGCTCCTGTTGCCGTAGCGAGCCAGGGTCTGGTCGAGATACTCGGACCATTTCTTGGCATCCCGCACTTCCGCGCCACGGATCGTGAGAATGTTATGCAGGGTATGGGTGGCGTTCTCCGCTGCGCCCAGCGCCCGATAGGCCGGGAGGTACATGTTCATTTCGGCCGGAGCCTCGGTTCCGGGTGTCAGCTGAAACTCGACCTCCAGGCCGTCGATGGTCCTGGTCACCTCAGCCTCGCCGTCGGCCCCGAGGATGTCGGTGGGCGCGATGAGACTCACCGTGCCCCGCGAGGTGGTCTTGCCCAGCCCGGCGCCGACCTGACCCGTGGGGCTCTTCGGCAACAGCGCCCCGTACATGTACTGGGCCCGACGGCTCATCGCGGTCCCGGCATAGACGTTTTCGGAAACCGCGTGCTCGAGGAAACCGTTCGGGGCATAGACCCTGACCGCTCCGGAGCGAACCTGGTCTTCGCTGACCACGCCCTTCACGCCGCCGTAGTGATCCACATGGGAGTGCGAATAGATGACGGCCTTCACTGGGCGATTGCCGCGCTGCTGGCGATAGAGCGCCAGTGCAGCGGCGGCGGTCTCGGTGGAAATCAGCGGGTCGATGACGATGACGCCGGTCTTGCCCTCGATGAGGGTCATGTTGGACAAGTCCAGCCCCCGCACCTGGTAGATACCCTCGGTGACCTGGAAAAGACCCGCGATGTTGTTCAGGCGCTCCTGCCGCCACAGGCTGGGATTGACGGTATCCGGCGCCTGCGGCGCCTCCAGGAACCCATAGCCCGCCAGGTCCCAGACCACCTTGCCTTTTTCATCGCGGATCACACCCTCGGGAAACGTCGCGATCCGCCCACGCAAGGCGTCATCGAAGTCGGAGGTATCGGCGAAGTCCAGCACGCCAAGGAGCTGCCGATTGGCCGTGATGGTTGCCGGGCTGGCGCCTTGCGGCGCGGACGCCTGCTCTGCCGCACTCGCCAGGGAGCCGATGAGGGAAAGGGGGATCATCCAGCCTGACAGACGCATGGGCGCTTTCCTCGACAGTGGGTTGGCCAGTCGCAGCGTCCGGGCACTTGGCGTTCATCGCCAGCTCCGGGTGCCCCAGGCGACACGGGCAGGTAGCGTCGGTAACTCGGGTGTGCAACGGGCTCAGGGCTGCGCCGGGTGGTTGCCGTCCTCCCTTTCAAACTCGGCGAAATACTGCTCCGCCATGGCTCGCAGCGAGCGGCCGATGTTGGCGTACTCGTATTCGTTGAGGTTGGCGAGGGACACCCGGGCAGCCGGTTGCTGAGTGCCGAAGCCCTTGCCGGGCAGGAGCACGATGCCGGTCTCCCTGGCGATGCGGAACAGCAGGTCACCACTGCTGAACTTGGCCTTCACCCAGGTGGCGAAGGCGTCGCCATGGAGCTTGCGGGCCAGGTCTTCCAGATCCAGCAGGGTGTAATAGTCGACGGCGTTGGGATCGCTCTCCGGGGCGACGCCCAGTTCGCGATAGAGGGCAGCTTCGCGGCGCCGCACCAGCTTCTTCAGTTCGGTCTTGTAGCCGTCGCTTTCGTCCATCAGGGCGAACAGCGCGAACAGCACCATCTGCACCTGCTGCGGCGTGGAAAGTCCGGCCGTGTGGTTGAGCGCCACGGTGCGGCTGTCGGCGACGAGCCGATCGAGAAACTTGAGGCCGCGCACGTCCGGCAGCAAGCTGCCATAGCGGCGGTCCAGGGAAGCCTTGGTCGCCTCGGGCAGCTCGGCCAGGGCCTGGTCGAAGATGCTGTCCTTGTGCGCGCCTATCACCCCCAGGCGCCAGCCGGTGGCACCGAAGTACTTGGAGAAGGAATACACCAGCAGGGTGTTGCGCGGGCAGGTGGCGAACAGCGAACGGAAGTCGTCGGCAAAGGTGCCGTAGACATCGTCGGTGAGGATGAAGAGGTCCGGACGCGCCTCGGCGACGAGGCGGGCGACAGTGGCCAGGCTGCGGTCGTCCATCTTCACCGACGCCGGATTGCTGGGATTGATGCAGAAGAAGATCTTGATCGTCGGATCGCGCAGCTTGTCGAGTTCGCTGTCCGGATACTGCCAGTTCGCCTGGGGGTCGGCGTGGATGTGCACCTGCTCCAGACCGAATTCTTCCAGCTCCGGGATCTCGATGTAGGGAGTGAAGGCCGGCATGCCGATGGCCACCTTGTCACCCCGCTTGACCAGGCCGTTCTGTTGCAGCGAATGGAAGATGTAGGTCATGGCGGCCGTGCCGCCCTCCACGGCGAAGAGGTCGACCGAGCCGGCGGGCACGTAGCCGCCGATCATCTCCTTGACGATGTAATGGCTGACTACCTGCTCGGAGATCTTGAGCATGCGCGGCGGCACCGGGTAGTTAGCGCCGAGGATGCCTTCCACCATCTCGTGGAGGAAGGCCGAGGCCGAAAGTCCCAGCTGGTCGCGCACATAGCTCAGGCTCTTGGCCAGGAACAGCACGCCGGGCTGGTCGCGGTGCTCGGCGGTATAGCGCTCGAAGCGCGCCTCGATGCCATCGATCTGCGGCAGGCCGCCGACCCCGTGGGGCATGTAGGAATAGGACAGTTCCGCCTCGCTGGTGGCGAACAGGCCGAGGCGGAAGAAGGCCCGCCTCGGCAGGGTCGCCAGGAAGTTGGGATTGCCGCGACCGGCGTTGAGCATCAGGCGGTTCTCGCTGCCCGAGGCGAGCTTGATCAATTCGTCCTTGAGTTCGAACGGACTCAGTTTGGCGTACTGGGCGTAATCGTCTTGGACTTCGCTCATGACTTGCTTCCTTCGGTTAGGCGAAGGCCACGACCAGTGGCCCGAGCAGGGTGAGAAACACATTGGCCAGGGCGTAGGTGACCGCGAAGGGCACCGTGGGGATCGAGTTGCCGGCCTTGTCCAGCACCTCGCCGAAGGCGGGGTTGGCGCTGCGCGCACCGGCGACGGCCCCGGCGAACAGCGCCAGGTTGCGGTAGCGCAGTACATAGTGACCGACCAGGATGGTGATGACGATGGGCACCACGCAGACCACCACCCCGATGAGGAAGATGGAGAGGCCCTGGGTGGCGATGGTCTCCACCGCCTGGCGCCCGGACTGCAGTCCCACCACCGCCACGAATCCGGCCAGGCCGAGGTCGCGCAACAGCGTCGAGGCCGGCAACGGCAGGTTGCCGCGGGTCAGGTGGCGACTGCGATACCAGCCAAAGACCAGGCCGGCGATCAGCGCACCGCCCCCGCTGCCCAGGGTCAGGGGGATGGCTCCCAGGCGGATCACGACCAGGCCGATGAGCAGCCCGACCGCCAGACCGAAGCCATGGAAGACGAAGTCGGTCTTGTCGCTGGGGACGATGATGGAACCGACTTGCTGGGCGACCCGCTGGATGTCGTCCGGGGTGCCATAGAGGGTGACCAGATCGCCTGCCTCGATGACGGTATCGGGCTCCAGCGACAGGGGCCGCCCGGCGCGTTTCACGCCAACCACGTAGACGCCGTGGCGCAGGGCCTGGCTGGCGGCCTGGCGGATCTCGACCACGCGGCGACCGATGAAGGCCGGGTTGTCGAGGCTGACGTCACGCTGCACCACCACCACATCCATGTCGGGCGAGGACTGCAGCTCGGCGCCCAGGCGCGCGGCGATGGCCACCACCCCGGCGCGCCGTCCCACCACCAGCACCACGTCGTCGGCTTCCAGCACCGTCGTCGGGGTCACCCCGACCAGGGCGCCGCCGCGCTTGATGCGCTCTATAGTGAGGGCCGCCTGGGGATCGCCCTGGTCGCTGACTTCCAGCTGTGCCACGGTCTGGCCAGCCGCCTGGTCGATGCGATAGAGCCGTCCCACCAGCGGCGGGATGGCGGGCAACTCCCCCGGGCCATAGACCTTGGCCCCGGCCAGCAACTCCGCCTCGGCCTGGGTCGCATCGTCGCGGATGCTGCGCTGCATGAACCAGGGCAGCACATTGACGCAGAGGATGATGGCGCCGAAGGAGCCGAAGATGTAGGTCACCGCATAGCCCACGGCGACGTTGCCCTGCAGTGCCTGGATCTGCTCAAGCGGCAAGTCGAGCTTGGCGATGGCGGCGCTGGCGGTGCCGATGATGGCGGACTGGGTCATGGAGCCGGCGGCGATCCCCGCGGCGATGCCCTTGTCGAGGCCGAACAGCCGGGCGCAGACGATGATGGTCAGGAGACCGCTGAGTGCCATCACCGCCGCCAGGACGATCTCGCGCAGCGATTGCCGACCCAGGGAGCGAAAGAATTGCGGCCCGCTCTCGAAACCTACGGCATAGATGAACAGCGCGAAGAGCACCGACTTGATGCCGTTGTCGATGCTAATGCCGACTTGGCTGATGACCACCGCCACCAGTAGCGAGCCGGCCACCCCACCCAGCTGGAACTTGCCGAACTGGATGCTGCCGACCCAGTAACCGATGGCCAGGGACAGGAACAGGGCAAGTTCCGGCGCCTGATTCAAGATCTGCTGCAGGTATTCCATGAGGGCTGCCTTCGACCAGGGATCCGCGAGCGGAACGAGGTGAAGTGACATCCGGCCTGGCCGTCTAGCGGCCCGGAGAGCCACGGCTCCACCTGCTACGCCACCTTGCCCTGCAGGAAACTCCTGACAGCGAGGGCGCCCCGCCGACGTTAGTCTGGTCATATGAAGACTTACGTCGGCATGGCCCAAAGAACCTAAGCACAGCATTTTAGAGCTGTCAAAAGCGCAGCCACCGCGAATCGGCGCCACGAAAACAGACTTTGCGGGCTTGAAATCCGCTCCCCATGGCCAGGCACGGTAGGACACCGGCAGCCCGCCGTCACTGACCTGGCATGGAGGTCGAACGCTCCTGCACCTGGCTTTTTTCGGATGGAACTCACCTGGCACCTGTACCTGCCATTCATCGGGTATTTCGGCGCAGTCCGTCCGGGTCTCGGCTGATCCTTTCGCTCCCGGCCGCCGCCTTTGGCCGCGTCACCGGCTAGAGCTTCATTCCCACCGCCAGCCGATTGAAGGCGTTCATCAGTGCCACGACAAAGGTCAGGTCGGAGACCTCGGCGTCACTGAAGTGCATCTTGAGTGGTTCGTAAAGGGCATCGGGTGCGCCCTGCTGGCTGACGGCAGTCAGGGCTTCCGCCCATTCCAGGGCAGCGCGCTCGCGGGCGTCGAACCGCTCGCTGATGCGCCAGCCGGCCAGACGATCCAGCTTGGCCTGGCTGACGCCCTGCTCACGCAGGGTCTCGGCATGCTTGCCCAGGCAGAAGGCGCAGCCGTTGATCTGGGAGATGCGCAAGTAGACCAGCTCAACCAGTTCCAGGCCGAGCGAACTCTGCGCCAGGGCCTGGCCCGTGGCGATCAGGCCCTGGTAGGCGGCGGGCGAGAGGGTGGAAAACGGCAGGCGCAGTTGGCTCATGGCTTACTCCAGGTAGTGGTCACAAGGTGGGCGAGATGGCTTCACGGAAGTGTTGTTCACGGGCGGTCGCCAGGGTCTCAGCAATGTCGGACGGGCCCTCCAGGTAGCTGAGTGCCCAAAGCCCTGGCGAGCGTTTCCGGGAAAGCTGCGCTCACTCTAGGCAGCCGATGGCCTAGGCTATAGAGCCAAGAAAGATACAAACGACCAGGCCATGACCCTGAATGCCGCCCTCGACAGCCGCCTCGCCCTGCCTCTCTATCGGCAGCTCTATCAGCGCTTTCGTCAGGCACTGGACGATGGGCGTTTGCGTCCCGGTGATCGGGTACCCGCGGTGCGTGCCCTGGCGGCGGAGCTGAACGTGGCGCGGGGAACGGTGGAGATGGCCTACCAGCAGCTGATCGCCGAAGGCTTCCTGCTGCCACGCGGTCCGGCCGGAACCATCGTCTCGCCCCAATGGAGTCGCTCCGCTGTACCGCCACCGATGAACCCCGTCGCGCCTCGGATGCTGACGACCCATGCTGGCGGGCCACCCCTGTCCCTGCAGCTGGGCCTGCCCGCCCTGGATGCCTTTCCGCGCAAGGTATGGACACGCCTGGCCGCGCGGCAACTGCGCCACCAGGGGCTGGAAGGGCTGGTCTATCCCGATGCCCGGGGTCATGCCGGCCTACGCACGGCCATCGCCACCTACCTGGGGTTGTCCCGGGGCATCGCCTGTCATCCAGCACAGGTGTTCGTCTGCGCGGGCTATCGCGCCTGCCTGGACCTGGTCGTCCAGACGCTGCTAACGCCCGGCGATGCCTGCTGGTTCGAGGAACCAGGCTATTTCATCGCCCGGCGCGCCTTGCAGATCGCGGGTCTCGAGCTGATTCCGGTGCCGGTGGATGACGCAGGACTGGATGTGGCCGCCGGTTTAGCCCAGGCACCCACGGCGCGTTGCGCGCTGGTTACCCCCAGCCATCAGAGTCCGCTGGGCGTAGCCCTGTCGCTGCCCCGGCGGCTGGCGCTGCTGGACTGGGCACAGCGCCAGCAAGCCTGGATCATCGAAGACGACTACGACAGCGAGTACCGCTACCAGGGCAAGCCGCTGCCGGCGCTCAAGAGTCTGGATGACCAAGGGCGGGTACTCTATGCCGGCACCTTCAGCAAGGTGCTGTTTCCCGGTCTGCGCCTTGCCTACCTGGTCGTGCCGCCCGAGCAGATCGAGGCCTTCACCCTTAGCGCCGATCACCTGCACAACCACGCGCCCCAGTTGCTGCAGGCCACGGTGGCAAGCTTTCTCGAAGAAGGCCATTTCGCTCGTCATCTCAACCGCATGCGTACCCTCTACCGGCAGCGTCGCCAGTGGCTGGCCGAGGCGCTGCTGGCAACCAACACCCCGGGGGTCCAAGTCGAGCTCCAGGCGGGCGGCCTACACCTGCTGGCACGCCTGATGGAGGGAGATGACCGCCCCTGGGCAACTGCCGCCCAGGCTGAGGGGTTGGCGGTCCAGGCCCTGTCACGCTGGTACCTGGAAACGCCAGAGCGGCAGGGCCTGCTGCTGGGCTTCACCAACGTCGCCAGCCCTGCGGAAGCCACCGAACTGGCTCGGCGACTGGCTCGGCTGAGGAATGCCTAGGCAACGCAACCTTGCACCTCCGAACCGCTGCTCACGCAGGACGACCTCTCCTAGTAGGCAGAAGCCAGTTCCCGCTCGCCCCTGGCGCACCCTCTGCGCCACCTGACGCCAACCGCAAAAATGTTTACTGCGTCACATAAAACTTTTCCCTGCCTCTTCGCTCAAACACCCAGCTCGAAGGCTCTGGCCTGCACCTCTTCAGTCGAAACCGTACTGCTTTCGCTGTACTCCGAGAGCGCGCCGAGCGAGCCACACCTTTCAGCGGTACCTGCACTACCAGGAGCCACGCTTCCCCGCCGTCGGCGCAAGACACGGATCAGTCGCGTTCCCCTCCGCTAGCTCGCTGTACCCCCCAAACGTCTGCCCGATGGGCCTGAGTCGACTACCTAGCGCTTGAGGTTTTCCCATGCTGCAACAGCTGACCATCTCGAACAAACTCAAACTCGGCTTCGGCGCGATCCTGGTCATCATCCTGGCGCTGATCCTGGCGGCCAGCCAGGGCTTCAACCAGGTCAATTCGGCGGTCCAGCAGAACATCCATTCCTACCACGTACTGCAGGATTCCGACGCCGCGCTGTTGGCGCTGGTCAACATGGAAACCGGGATGCGCGGCTTCGCCCTGACCGGCAAGGACGAATTTCTCGATCCTCTCAACCAGGGGAAACGCCAATTCGCCGAGCAGTTGCAGGAGCTGACCCAGCTCACCCGTGACAATCCCGAGCAGCAGGCCAGCCTGGTACAACTGGGTCAGGCCGAGGCGCAGTGGCACCAGGAGTCGGTGCAGCAGATCCTGGCGCTGCGGCGGCAGGTCAATGCTGGCAGCCAGCCGCTGGACGTCCTCACCAGCCGCATCGCCACCGCCCAGGACAAGGGCAAGATGGACGACATGCGTGACGTGCTGGGCCAGATCAAGACCCGTGAGACCCGCCTGCTGGACAGCCGTACCGAGTCGATGCAGGACGCCAAGCAGCACGCCATGTTGATCCTGATCAGCGGGGGCATTCTCGCCACCCTGCTGGCCCTGGTTATCGCCTGGTCGCTGTCGCGGACGGTGGTCGGCCGCCTGGCCCAGGCCGTCACCGTCGCTCGCGACATCGCCGCGGGCCAGCTGGATTCGCCGATCCCAGCCGCGGGTCGCGACGAAGTGGGTCAGCTGCTCGGCGCCTTTGGCCAGATGCAGGAAAAGCTGCGCGCCATGATCCAGGGCATCAAGCAGGGGACCGACCAGCTGGTCGCCGCCGCCCACACCATCTCCGCCAATTCCCAGCAGCTGTCGGCCGCCGCCCAGGAGCAGTCCAGTGCCGCCTCCAGCATGGCCGCTACCGTGGAGGAACTGACCGTGAGCATCAATCACGTGGCGGACAACGCCGGGGAAGCCCACGACCTCTCCAGCCAGTCGGGCCGCCTGGCCCAGGACGGCGGCCAGACCATCCAGGCCTCGGTGGACAGCATGAGATCCATTGCCGGCACAGTGCAGTCCTCGGCCACGCGCATCGGCGAGCTGGGCGAGCACTCCGAGCGGGTGTCCTCCATCGTCAGCGTGATCAAGGGCATCGCCGACCAGACCAACCTGCTGGCGCTCAACGCGGCCATCGAAGCGGCGCGGGCCGGCGAACAGGGCCGCGGCTTCGCCGTGGTGGCCGATGAGGTTCGCCAGCTGGCGCAACGCACCACCAACTCCACCCAGGAGATCGCCGCCATGATCGAGAAGATCCATGCCGCGACCCAGGCCGCCATGAGCGACATGGAAGTGGGCGTACGCCAGGTCAACGGCGGCGTCGACCTGGCCAACCAGGCCGGCGAGGCGGTGGTCAGCATCAATGCGTCCTCGGACAATGTGGTGCGGGTGGTCAACCAAATCTCCCTGGCGCTGCGCGAGCAGACTGCTGCCAGTCACGACGTCGCCCGCACCGTGGAGCGCCTGGCGCAGATGGCCCAACAGAACAGCGAAGCCATCGACGAGACGGTGCAGACCGCCGTCTCCCTCGATGCCCTGGCCAACGACCTGAATCGCCAGATCGGCCAGTTCCGCTGCTAGCCCTTCACCCGGCGGATCACGACCCCGGCCAGCTGCCGGGGTCAGGCCATGAAATACCCCGCAACATTCACTGAGCGAAGCGGTCACACAGGCGTATCCCTCGAGGCCTGCGCCCTGCATGAAAACCCCGCGTCCCGCTGATCGTATTCCCCGCCTCAACCAGCTGCGTAACCTGAAGATGGCCCGCTCCGCCCACGCCTATGTCCGCGGCAGCACGGTCCAGTTCTACGAGTGGCTGCACAGCCAACCTGGCCGCAGCCTGCCCAACGGGCCGGCGGTATGGATCTGTGGCGACTGCCACGCCGGCAATCTTGGCCCTACCGGCGACCTGCACGGCGCCACCGACGTCAACATCCGCGACCTGGACCAGACCGTGGTCGGCAATCCGGCCCATGACCTGGTGCGCCTGGCGCTGTCGCTGGCCACGGCGGCACGCGGCTCCGACCTGCCGGGTGTGACCACGGCGCGGATGCTCGAAGAAATGATGCGCGGCTACGAGATCGCCTTCGAAGACGACCTCGAGCGCGAGGTGCCGCGACCGGCCCAGGTCAAGGCCGGGATGCGCAGCGCGGTGCAACGCACCTGGAAACACCTGGCCCGCGAGCGTATGGAAAACACCCGCCCCAAGCTGCCGCTGGGCAAGCACTTCTGGCAGCTGAGCAAGGCCGAGCGCCAGGCCATCGCCGAGCTGTGCGAGACCCCGGGTATCCATGCCCTGGTGACCTCGCTCAAGGGCCGCAGCCACGACAGCCGCGTCGAGCTGCTCGACAGTGCCTACTGGGTCAAGGGCTGCAGCTCCCTGGGCTTGCGCCGTTACGCCGTGCTGCTGGGCGTGGACGATGGCGACGATCAGGACTACTGCCTGATCGACGTCAAGCAGGCGGTGGCCGCCGCCGCTCCGCGCGTGGCTCACGCGACCATGCCACGCGATAACGGCAAACGCGTAGTGGAAGGGGCACGCCAGCTCTCCCCCGCGCTGGGCAATCGCATGCTGGCGGTGCGCATGCTCGATCACTCCTTCTTCATCCGTGAACTGCTGCCCCAGGACCTCAAGCTGGAGCTGGACGAACTCAGCGCCCGCGAAGCCATGAGCGCCGCGGCCTACCTGGCGCGCGTGGTCGGTCGCGCCCACGCCCGACAGATGGACCTGGCCACCCGCGTGGAGTGGATGAGCGATCTGCAACGCAATCGCACCCGCACCCTGGATGCCCCCTCCTGGCTATGGAGCAGCGTGGTGCAGCTGGTGGGCGCCCACGAAATGGGCTACCTCGCCCATTGCCGCGCCTATGCGCTGGAGCATGCGCAGGACTGAGCTCGTCGTGAAGCCGGCTTGAGGCTGTCCGCCTCAGGCCGCGCTCTTGGCATGGCCTCCCCTGGGACCTGCCCGCCAGGCTCCGTCGGCCAGGGCTGCGCTCACCCCCGCTTTCGCTTGCCCCTTACCCGCTTCGTCGATCCACGCAATCGCGCATTGTGCGATGTCTGTCCTTTAAATAAAATGAGACGCTTTATCATTTAGAGGCTGGCGCTCGCGCCAAGGATCTTCCATGCACCCTGCCCTGCCTGCCGGCTCGCCGACCGTCGTGCTGGACCAACTCTATCGCGACCATCATGGCTGGCTCAGTGGCTGGCTGCGCGGGCGGCTGGGCAATGCGCCGGATGCGGCGGATATCGCCCAGGACACCTACCTGCGCATCCTGACCTCCGGGCGCCTCCCAGGTCGCGAGGACTCGCGGCGTTATCTGGCGCAGGTGGCCAAGGGACTGGTGATCGACCTCTGGCGGCGGCAAGAGGTGGAGCGTGCCTACCGTGAAGCCATCGCCCACCTGCCCGAAGCCCGGGTGCCCTCGCCGGAGACGCACTGGCTGATCGTCGAGGCCCTGCTGCGCATCGATGCCATGCTCGACGGCCTGCCCGCGCCGGTACGGGAGGCCTTTCTGCTGGCGCAATTCCAGCGGCTGACCCTGGCCGAGATCGCGGTGCGGCTGGACCTGGCGGTGATCACGGTGCGCCGCCACATCCAGCGCGCCCTGGTCGCCTGCCTGGTGGCCAGCGAGGCATGACCCGTCCCGCGCCACGCCTGCTCGAAGAGGCGGCCGAGTGGCTGCTCACCCTCAATTTCGATGAAGCCGACGAGGCACAGCGCCAGGCCTTCGAGCGTTGGCGTGGGCAAAGCGAGGCCCATCGCGCCGCCTGGGCGCGGGCCGAACGGGTCATGGGCACCTTCGCCAGCGTTCCCACCGACATCGGTCAGCAGGTGGTGCGGCGTGCGGGTGACCGGACGCTCAGCCGGCGACGCACCCTGCGCCTGCTCACGGCCCTGCTGGTGGGGGTTCCTGGCGGCTGGCTGGCCCTGCATAGCCTGCCGCTGGGCGAACCGGAGGCCGACCTGGCCACCGCCACGGGCGAGCGCCGGAGCCTGGTGCTCGCCGATGGCAGTCAGCTGGTCCTGAACACCGCCTCCGCCCTGGACGTGCGCTTCGACGCGCAGGTGCGGCGCCTGCGACTGCGGCGCGGCGAGGTGCTGGTGACCACCCATACCGATCCCCTGGTGCCACGGCGACCGTTCGTGGTCAGCCTGGCGCAAGGCGAGGTCGAAGCCCTGGGTACCCGTTTCAGCATGCGCCTGGAGGAGGACCTCTGCCGAGTGGCGGTCTTTGCCCATGGCGTGGAAGTGCGGCCGCAGCAGGGCGCGGCCATACGCCTGGCCGCGGGGCAGCAGGCCTGGTTCGACGCCCGCGGCGTACAGCGCCTCGCCCCGGTGGACGAGGACGCCAGCCTCTGGACGCGTGGCATGCTGCTGGCCCACGACCGCCCCCTGGCCGAGGTGCTGGCGGAACTGGGTCGCTATCGCCCTGGGCTGCTGCGCTGCGACCCGGCGGTGGCCGAGTTGCGGGTATCCGGCGCCCTGTCGCTGGATGACACGGACCAGGCCTTGCTGGCGCTGGAACGCACCCTGCCGATCCGCGTCACGCGCCGCACCCGCTACTGGGTCGCGGTGGGTGCGCCCTGAACGGCAGCGGCGGATGCGAAAAAATAAAGTGCGCCGCCCCTGAGCACTTTCCCGCGCTCGTCCGGGATAGCTGCAGACACCCTCATGGAGAGCGGTGGCAGCCCGCGCCTGGCGCGCTCTAGAGGACGGCAACACGACATGGCAAAGATCCACCGGCAGCAACCCGGCACCCGAGCCTTCACCCCACTGATCCTGGCCGTCGCCCTGCAGGGCGTGCCCCTGGCCGCTACTGGACTGGCCCTGCTGCCGCTGCCGGCCCTGGCCGCCGCGGAGGTGCGTGACTACCGGGTTCCCGCCGGTCCGCTGACTGCGGTGCTGGCCCGTTTCGCCGCCACCGCCGGGGTCCAGCTGGTATTCGATCCGGCGCCGCTGGCCGGGCGCAGCAGTCCGGGACTGCAGGGCCGCTATACCCTCGACCAAGGCTTCGAGCGCCTGCTGCGTGGCAGCGGCTATCGCTGGAGCGAACGTGGCGCCGGCATCTATGCCTTGGAAGCCGGCAGCGCCGAGGCCGCCCTGGCCATGCCTGAAACCACCATCCAGGCCAGCGCCACGGGCGGTGGCGCGGATGTCGGCTACCAGCGCCCGGTCAGCTCCAGCACCACGCGCCTGGGCCTGACCGAGCGGCAGACACCCCAGGCGATCACCACCCTGACCCGCGACCAGGTCGAGGATTTTCGCCTGCAGAGCATCAAGGAAGCCTTGCGTGCCGCCCCGTCGGTGACCGTCGAGCAAACCGAGACCGACCGCACCCAGTTCACCTCGCGCGGCTTCGACATCAACAGCTTCCAGTACGACGGCATGGGCATGCCCTTCGTCAGCACCACCCTGGTGGGCGACCAGGACCTGGCCGAATACGAGCAGGTGGACGTCCTGCACGGGGCCAATGGCCTGATGAGTGGCACCGGCAATCCCTCCGCGGCGGTCAACTTCGTGCGCAAGCGGCCCACCGCCGAGTTCCAGGCCAGGCTCGGCGCCAGCGTCGGTTCCTGGGACAGCCGCCGGGTGGATGCCGATGTCTCCGGGCCCTTGACCGAGACCGGCAACGTGCGCGGGCGCTTCATCTACGCCCACGACAAGGGCAATTCCTGGCTGGATCGCTATGGTCATGAAAAGAACGTTGCCGCCGGCCTGGTAGCCTTCGACCTCAGCGACGCCGATACCCTGACCCTCGGCTTCTCCCAGCACAACAGCGACGCCAACGGCAGCTCCTGGGGCAACCTGCCGCTGGCCGATGTGGACGGCAATCCCCTCCACTACGGCAGTCGCAGCGCCAGTGTCGGCCAGGACTGGACCTACTGGAATCTGGACACCCAGCGCGTCTTCGGCGAATTCACCCACGACTTCGGCAACGGCTGGCAGGGTACCCTCACGGCGACCGGCGTCACCGAGCGGCAGAACGCCGACATGTACTACCTCTTCGGAGTCAGTGGCGATGACGCCACCGCCTTCGGCGACCACTCCGCCAGCAAGGCGCACCAGCTGATCGGCGAGGCCAGGCTGTCCGGCCCCTTCCAGCTGTTTGGCCGTGACCACGAACTCACCCTGGGCGCCAGCTACGGCCGGACCCACCAGAAGCTACGCGAAAAGATCCTCGCCGAGGACGGCTACTACCCCACCACCCTCTCCGGCTCCCTGGCCGGCGTCCCCGAGCCGTCGCTGCAATACACCGACGATATCGGCCATACCCAGGACTTCACCGATCGCCAGAAGAGCCTGTTCGCCGGTGCCCGCTTCAACCTGATCGACGACCTGCACTGGATCGTGGGCGCGCGGATGCTCAGCGCCGATGCCAGCGGTCTGAGCTATGGCGACGATTACTACACCCGCGTCCATGGCGAAGTCACCCCCTACACCGGTCTGGTCTACGACCTGAGTCCGCAGTGGAGTCTCTATGCCAGCTGGACCAAGATCTTCAGCCCGCAATACAGCTTTGGCCTGGATGGTCGGCTGCTCGACCCGCTGGAGGGCAAGAGCCTGGAAGCCGGCATCAAGGGCGGCCTGTTCGACGATCGCCTGAGCCTCACCGCCGCGGTGTTCAAGACCGAGCAGCGCAACGTCGCCTCGACCTCGGTGCTCACGGGTTCGCGTACCCTCTACGACACCACCGACTACCGGAGCCATGGCCTGGAGCTGCAGGTCTCCGGCGAGGCGCTGCCCGGCCTGGACCTGCTGGCCGGCTACACCTATGTGCGCATCGACGACGCGGACGGCGAGCGGGCGCGCAAATTCGTGCCCAGCCACAGCCTGCGCGGCCTGGCGACCTATCGCCTGCCGGGCCTGCCCCAGGCCAAGGTCGGCGCGCGGCTGAGATGGCAGAGCGGTATCGAGAACGACAACAACAGCCGCATCCACCAGAACGCCTATGCGCTGGTGGATCTACTGGGCAGCTACGACTTCGACGAGCACTGGAGCACCCAGCTCAATCTCAACAACCTCACCGACCGCAAATACCTGCTGTCGCTGTACAACAACGCCACCAGCGGCAACTACGGTGCGCCGCGCAACGCGACGCTGTCGGTCAGCTACACCTTCTGAGCCCGCTGCAACCTTGAGCCTGGGCAACCGGACGATGAGACCTCTGTCCCGTCGTCCGGTATCGCCCGGCGATCCTTTGCGCCGTGCCGCGGTCCGAATCTGCACGCTCTCAGACAAGGTTTCCGCCCGTCATGCCCTCCTCCCCCCGTCCCGGTTTCGTCTCCGTCCGCGGTGCCCGCGAGCACAATCTGAAGAACGTCGACGTGGATATCCCCCGCGATGCCCTGGTGGTCTTTACCGGGGTGTCGGGCTCGGGCAAGTCGTCGCTGGCCTTCGGCACCCTCTATGCCGAGGCCCAGCGGCGCTATTTCGAATCCGTGGCGCCCTATGCGCGGCGGCTGATCGACCAGGTGGGGGTGCCCCAGGTGGAGGCCATCGAAGGCCTGCCACCGGCGGTGGCCCTGCAACAGCAGCGCGGCCAGCCCAACAGTCGTTCGTCCATGGGCAGCGTGACCGGGCTTTCCAGCCTGGTGCGGATGCTCTATTCCCGCGCCGGTCGCTACCCCGCCGACCAGCCAATGCTCTATGCCGAGGATTTCTCGCCCAACACGCCCCAGGGCGCCTGCCCCGAGTGCCACGGCCTGGGCCGGGTCTACGAGGTGACGGAAGCCTCCATGGTGCCGGACCCCTCGCTGACCATCCGCCAGCGCGCCATCGCCGCCTGGCCCACCGCCTGGGGCGGGCAGAATCTGCGCGATATCCTGGTCACCCTGGGCTATGACGTCGACATTCCCTGGCGCGACCTGCCGCAGAAGCAGCGCGACTGGATCCTTTTCACCGAGGAGCAGCCCACCGTCCCGGTCTATGCCGGCCTCACCCCCGAGCAGGCCCGCGCCGCGCTCAAGCGCAAGGCCGAGCCCAGCTACCAGGGCACCTACACCGGCGCGCGGCGCCATGTGCTGCACACCTTCGCCAACTCCCAGAGCGCCAAGATGAAGCAGCGCGCGGCGCGCTTCATGATTGGCCAGACCTGCCCGCTGTGCCAAGGCAAGCGGCTGACCCGGGCGGCGCTCTCGGTGACCTTCGCCGGCCTGGACATCGGCGAGCTGTCACGCCTGCCGCTGGATGACCTGAGCGTGCTGCTGCGCCGGGTGGCCGCGGGAGATTTCGACGACACCCAGGACAGGGGCGTCCTGGACGCCAAGGCCGGTAAGCAGGATCGCGCCCGGCGCAAGGCCGCTGGCGGCAGCGATCATGCCAGTGCCCCGGACGTGCGCCGTACCCCCGATCTCTCGCCGGAGAAACGCCTGGCCGCCCAGCGCATGGCCACCGAATTGCTGGAACGGCTGCAGACCCTTACCCGCCTGGGCCTTGGTTATCTAGCCTTGGAGCGCAGCACCACTACTCTTTCCTCCGGTGAATTGCAGCGCCTGCGGCTGGCCACACAGCTGGTGTCCCAGCTGTTCGGCGTGGTCTATGTGCTGGACGAGCCTTCCGCTGGCCTGCATCCGGCCGATGGCGAGTCCCTGCTGGAAGCCCTCGACGGCCTCAAGGCCCAGGGCAATTCGCTGTTCGTGGTGGAGCACGACCTGGCCACCATGAAGCGTGCCGACTGGCTGGTGGATGTCGGCCCCGCGGCCGGCGAAGGCGGTGGCCGGGTGCTCTACAGCGGTCCCCCCGCGGGTCTGGCCGAGGTCGCGGAGTCGGTGACGGCACGCTACCTGTTCGCCGCGCCGCAACGCGAGACCCGACCACCCCGCAAGCCCCAGGGCTGGCTGCGCCTGGCCGGGGTCACCCGCAACAATCTGCAGGGGCTGGACGCCGCCTTTCCCCTGGGCTGCCTGACCGCGGTGACCGGCGTCTCCGGTTCCGGCAAGTCCAGCCTGGTCAGCCAGGCGCTGCTGGAGCTGGTAGGCGCCGAACTAGGCCAGCGCGCCGCCGAGGACGGGGACGAAACGCCGGAACTGGACGGCGACGCCCTGCCCGCCACCACCGGCCAGGTGGTCGGCGGCCTCGGTGGCATCCGTCGCCTCGTGCCGGTGGACCAGAAACCCATCGGCCGCACGCCACGCTCCAACCTCGCGACCTACACCGGCCTGTTCGACGGGGTGCGCAAGCTGTTCGCCGCCACCCCCGAGGCCCAGGAACGCGGCTTCGATGCCGGGCGCTTCTCCTTCAACGTCGCCAAGGGCCGCTGCCCGACCTGCGAAGGCGAGGGCTTCGTCAGCGTCGAGCTCCTGTTCATGCCCAGCGTCTACGCCGCCTGCCCCACCTGCCAGGGCGCGCGCTACAACCCCGAGACCCTGGAGGTGCGCTGGCAAGGCAAGACCATCGCCGAGGTCCTGGGCCTGACGGTGGACGAGGCCCTGGCCTTTTTCGCCGAGGAAGCCCCGGTGGCGCGGGCGCTGCGGGTGCTGGTCGACATCGGCCTGGGCTACCTGCGCCTGGGTCAACCGGCCACCGAACTCTCCGGTGGCGAGGCCCAGCGCATCAAGCTGGCCACCGAGCTGCAGCGCACCAGCCGTGGCACCACCCTCTATGTGCTGGACGAACCCACCACCGGCCTGCACCCGGCCGACGTGGAGCGGCTGATGCGCCAACTGCACGGCCTGGTCGACGAAGGCAATACCGTGGTGCTGGTGGAGCACAACCTGCAGGTGGTGGCCGGCAGCGACTGGCTGATCGACATCGGCCCCGGCGCCGGCACGGCGGGCGGCCGCATCGTCGCCTACGGCACGCCGCGCGCAGTGGCGGAGGATCCCGCCAGCCCCACGGCGCCCTATTTGCGGCCCTCGTTCGACGCCTGAACCGAGCGGCGCTGACGGATACCCAACAGGCGTTGGAACGGCGGGCACTCCAGGTAGCGGGGTGCCGGGCAGACGGCAGCGTGGCGCACGCCGTCGCGCAGGGCGGTGGGCCGGCCCAATGTAGGCTCTATTGAAGTCCCGCTGGGCTGGCTGCTGCACTGCCCTATCGGCATCACCTGGACTGGCCTGCCGGTGCTGGCGAAGAACGTGGCCGACGATGGCGAACGGCTCTCCTGAGGCCACGTCCCTGGTTACACTGGAGCCCCCGACCTGCGCTGAGACGACGCCATGAAAACGCTGCTGGTCATCGGCATAGGCGCCGGCGATCCCGACCACCTCACCCTCCAGGCCATCAAGGCGCTGAATCGCGCCCGGGTGTTCTTCCTGTTCGACAAGGGCGCCGAGAAGGACAGCCTGATCCACCTGCGCGAAACGATTTGCGCCCGCCACATCCGCGAACCGGGCTATCGCTTCGTTAGCGCGCCCATCCCCGAACGTCGCCGCGAGGGTGACTACCGCCAGGCGGTGGACGACCTCAACACCGCCAAGCAGAGGCTGATGGCGCGGATGATCGAGGAGGAACTGGGGCCGGACGACTGCGGTGCCTTCCTGGTGTGGGGCGATCCGGCGCTGTACGACAGTACCCTGCGCATCCTCGCCGCCCTCCGGCGTGAGGGGCACCTGGTTTTCGACTACGAGGTGATCCCCGGGATCTCCAGTGTCCAGGCCCTGGCTGCCCGTCATCGGGTGCCGCTCAATCGCATCGGCCAGGCGCTGGAGATCACCCCCGGTCGGCGCCTGGAGCGCTTTCCCGCTCACCTCGACAGTCTGGTGGTGATGCTCGACGCCCACGAAGCCTATCGCCGCCTGGACGAGCCCGGCCTGCATATCTACTGGGGTGCCTATGTGGGCACGGCGGACGAGATCCTCATCGCCGGTCCGCTGCAGGAGGTGGCCGAGACCATCCACCAGACCCGCAGCGCCGCCCGTGCCCGGCACGGCTGGATCATGGATACCTATCTGCTCTGCCGAGGGCCGGCAGACGCCTGAGCCGCTACCGCGCGGCCCTTAGCCGGCGATCCAGATGGATGGTCTGCCAGGGCAAGGCCGACTCCCGTTCGACGACCTGAAAGCCCTGGCCAAGCCAGAACGCCTCGGCACCGGGCAGGAAGGGATGGGTGTGCAGGTAGAGACGCGCCACGCCGTCCCGCCCTGCCTGTGCCAGCAGCGCGCCGAACAGCCGTCGCCCCAGGCCCTGGCGGCGGTAGGGGGGTGCGACATACAGGCGAACCACTTCGACCACCCGCTCGCCAGGATAGGCCAGCTGCGGAAAACGCCGGTCATAGGGCCGATAGGCGATGCTGCCGATGGGCTTGCCAGAGGCGTCGCGAGCGATCAGCAGGCAGCCCTGGCCAACGCCATAGTGATCGGCGAAAAGACGCAGATCCTTCGGCACGGGCGCGGCATCGGCGCGGCTGGCGAACACCTCGCGATAGCTCGCCAGCAGAAAGGTGGCCATCCCGTCATCCGCTGAGATGATCCGATCCAGGGTGATGATTGGCGCTTCGCTCATGGTCTCTTCTGGTCTGGGCGGCCCACGGGGGCGCGACATTTCGGCGCAGGGCGGCGCCCGCCGGGCTGTGCGCTGCCTACGACGATGATACAGTCCCCTGCCATGAAAACCGTCCGTTCCCCACGCGCTTCGCTCGCCTGGATGCTGCTGGCCTGCATCCTGTTGAACGGACTCGTCTGCGCCCTGGGCCACGGTCAGATGCTGGCGCGCCTTACCCTGCCGGCCTCGCCCCTCTCCACGCAGGTGCACGAGCACCACCAGGGCGCCCAGTCACAGGCGGCCCAGGACGACATGGCCGGCATGCACGCCGGCCTGCCGGGTGGCAGCATCACCACGCTCTCGCCCACCGGCGATTGCGTCTTTGCCGCCACCCTGTTCCTGGCCACCCTGCTGGCCATCGCCCTGCAATGGCTGCTGCGGCCCGGCGATCCCCATCGCCGCCGCTACCAGAGCGCCCTGCCGCCCCCACCACGGGCCTATCGCTCCGCGCTTCACCCCCAGGCCCCCTGACGCCCCGGCTACGAAAACTGCTGTGCTCTTTTTTCGTAATCCCGCACGCGGCCAACGGCTGGCCGCGTGCCGAGCCGTGGTGAACGCTATGACTTCGCACCCCTCCGCTCCGGCCGCCAAGACGCCGGGGCCGCTGCTGCAACTGCTGGCACGGCTGCATTTCCTGATTGGCCTCTTCGTCGGCCCCTTCCTGCTGGTGGCTGCCGCCAGCGGCCTGCTCTATGCCCTGACGCCGCAACTCGAAGCACGTCTCTATGCCGAGGCCCTGCACACCCCCAGTCGCGGTGAGACGCTGCCACTGGCCGAGCAGATCCGTGCTGCCCAGGCGGTGGTGGGCCCGGCCTTGAGCCTAGGCGCCGTGCGTCCGGCCCCGGCGGTGGGCGACACCACCCGGGTGATGTTCAACGATCCGTCCCTGGGCGAATCGGCCCATCGCGCCCTCTTCGTCGATCCGGTCACCGGCACCATTCGTGGCGACCTGACCGTCTATGGCACCAGCGGCATCCTGCCACTGCGCACCGTCATCGATCAGTTCCACCGCAGCCTGCTGCTGGGTGAGCCCGGACGTCTCTACAGCGAACTGGCCGCCTCCTGGCTGTGGGTCGCCGCCCTCGGCGGCCTGACGCTCTGGCTGGTGCGCCGCCGCCGACGCCGTCCGGCCCGAGGGCTGCGCGGCCTGCACGCCAGCACCGGTGTCTGGATGCTGGGCGGGCTGCTGTTCCTGTCCGCCACCGGCCTGACCTGGTCGCGCTTCGCCGGCGACAACATCGGCGTGCTGCGCGCCCACTACGGCTGGTCCACCCCCAGCGTGAAGACCGCCCTGGGCAGCGCCCCGGCCCCGGCCATGGCCCACGACGAGCATGCTGAGCACCACGGCCATGGCGCGATGCACATGGCCAAGGCGCCGTCGCTGGATCCGACCACCTTCGACCAGGTGCTGGCCAGTGCCCGTGCGGCCGGTATCGACGCCGGCAAGCTGGAGATCCGTCCGGCTCGCAGTGACGACAAGGCCTGGACGGTCAGCGAGATCGATCGCCGCTGGCCGACCCGGGTGGACGCCGTCTCCGTCGACCCGACCAGCCTGAAAGTGGTGGATCAGGTGCGCTTCGCCCAGTACTCGCTGCCAGCCAAGCTGACCCGCTGGGGGATCGATGCCCACATGGGCGTGCTGTTCGGCCTGGCCAACCAGCTAGTGCTGGTGGCCATCGCCCTGGGGCTGCTGGTGATGACCGTCTGGGGCTACCTGCTCTGGTGGCGCCGCCGTCCCACCCGCGACCCGGCGCAACCCGGTCTGATCGCCCTCTGGCGTCAGCTGTCGCCCCTGCCGCGCCTGCTGGTCCCGGCGACGGCCGTGCTGCTCGGCTTGTGCCTGCCAGTGCTGGGCGGCAGCCTGTTGCTGTTCCTGCTGCTGGACACCCTGCTCGGCCTACGCGGCCCGGCTCTGCGTGCGGAGGCAGGTTCGGCCTGAGGTGGGGATGGATAATTGTTGGGCTTCGCTGCGCTCAGCCCAACCTACGCAGCTACCTCCTCACCTAGCCGTAGCGTGGAAAACCGCGCAGCGTTTTCCACCTGTGCCCATGCCGCACACGTGGAGCGCAGCCTCCCGCTCACACCAATCCGCCCCCTCTCCCTCTGGGAGAGGGCTGGGGTGAGGGCCCGTCCCCAATCGCAGCCGTAGCGTGGAAAACCGCCCAGCGTTTTCCACCTGTGCCCATGCCGCACGCGTGGAGCGCAGCCTCCCGCTCACACCAATCGGCCCCCTCTCTCCTGGGGAGAGGGCTGGGGTGAGGGTCCGCCCAACACCAATCGTCACTCCAGGAACCGCCCCCCAGACCATCCATCGGCACACCCCATTCGAGGCTGGCACGCTCCAGCGAGACGCTTATAGTTATCGCAATCCCCATCGAGCGAGGATCTGCCCATGCCCCGACTGCTGCACGTGATAGGTTCGCCCCGCCAGGATCGCTCCGCCTCCCTGGACGTCGCCAACGCCTTTATCCAGGCCTGGCAGGACAGGCATCCAGACGCCGAGGTGGACACTCTCGATGTCTGGCACTGCGACCTGCCGGAATTCGACGGTCCCATTCTCGACGCCAAGTACGCCGGCATCCAGGGCGAGTCCCTGAGCGCCGAGCAGGCGCACGCCTGGACGGTCGCCAAGGCGCTGGCGCAGCGCTTCAAGGCGGCGGATGTGCTGCTGTTCGGTGTGCCCTGCTGGAATTTCGGCATCCCCTACAAGCTCAAGCAGCTGTTCGACGTGGTCAGCCAGAAGGACCTGCTGTTCACCTTCGACGACCGCGGCCTCAACGGCCTGCTCGGCGGCCGCCAGGCACTGGTGATCGCCGCCCGCGGTGCGGCCCTGGATCGCCAGGAGCATCAGGAATCCTATCTGCGCACCTGGTGCGAGATGGTCGGCATCGACCGGATGCATACCGTGGTGGTGGAAAAGACCCTGTTCGGTGCCGAGGTCGATCAGGCCTCGCGCGACCAGGCCAAACAGGATGCCGTGGCGCTGGTGGGCAAGCTCTGATCGCTGGCTGCAGGGGCTACCCTCACCCCAACCCGCTCCCAGGGGGAGAGGGGGCAAATCGGCGCGTGCGAACAGTCTCGTAGGTTGGGCTGAGCGCAGCGAAGCCCAACACCCCTCCCCACATCAAGCCCCTCAGCGATGCCGGGTCGTCGAGCTCAGCTTGTACCTGTCGCCCGGATGCAGCAGCCGTACATAGCTGACCAGGTGTTCGTCCGACCAGGTGCGGCGGATCATCGACAGGCAAGCCGCCCCCTCGGCGATCTCCAAACAGCGCGCCGTCTGGGCGTTGGCCAGCACCGCCTCGACGATATGCTCCACATCACTGATCGGACAGCTGGCCACCAGCACCTCGTTGGGCGTCTGGCGACTGAAATCACTCTCCAGATAATGCGGCACCCAGCGCGGATTGACGTAGCGGTCTTCCAGCTGGATGGGCACGCCATCCTCGCGGTGTACCAGGATGCTGTGAAAGACCTGACTGCCGATCCGCAGCCCCAGGCGCAGGGCCACCTCGTCATCGGCGGCGACGGCCTCGCTGCGCAGCACCTCGTTGGAATACTGGTGCCCCCGGGCACGTACCTCGGCAGCGATGTTCATCACCTCGTGCAGCGAGGATTCGGCCTTGCGCTCGATGACGAAGGTGCCGAGGCCCGCCTGGCGCATCAGGTAGCCCTGTTGCACCAGGCGGGTGATGGCCTTGTTGGCGGTCATGCGGCTGACGGCGAAATCCCGCGCCAGCTGTTCTTCGGTGGGGATCTGGTGATGCACCGGATAGGCACCACCCTGGATGCGTTCGAGCAGGAAGTCCTCGATCACCTTGTAGCGCGGGGGTGTCGTGCTGCTCACGCGAACTCCAGGCCGGAAAATGGGAAGCCGATGATAACGCGCGGTCTGGCCTTCTGGCTGCCGGACCGCGTGTGTCTCAAAGACTGGGCAGCAGCCGCGGCGTGACCAGCGCGTTCAGGCAGCCGCTGGCCAGCAGCGCGCTGGCGGCCTCAATGTCCGGGGCGAAGAAGCGGTCTTCCTGATAGTAGGGCACCCGCTCGCGCAGGATGCTGCGCGCCCTTTCCAGTCGCTCCGAACTCTTCAGGCCGTGACGGAAATCCAGGCCCTGGCAGGCGCCCAGCCACTCGATGGCGAGGATGCCACGCACGTTCTCGGCCATGGCCCACAGGCGCTTGCCGGCGTTGGGCGCCATGGACACGTGGTCTTCCTGGTTGGCCGAGGTGGGCAGGCTGTCGACGCTGGCCGGATGGGCCAGCGCCTTGTTGTCGCTGGCCAGGGCCGCCGCGGTGACCTGGGCGATCATGAAACCGGAATTGACCCCGCCGTTCTCCACCAGGAAGGGCGGCAGCTGGGACATGTGCCTATCCATCATCAGCGAGGTGCGCCGCTCCGACAGGGCGCCAATCTCGGCCAGCGCCAAGGCCAGATTGTCGGCGGCCATGGCCACCGGCTCGGCGTGGAAGTTGCCGCCGGAGATGACATCGCCCTCCTCGGCGAATACCAGGGGGTTGTCGGACACGGCGTTGGCTTCGACCTCCAAGACCTCGGCCGCCTGGCGCAGTTGGGTCAGGCAGGCGCCCATCACCTGGGGCTGGCAGCGCAGCGAATAGGGATCCTGGACCTTGTCGCAATTGGCGTGGGAGCGGGAGACCTCGCTGCTGGCGGTGAGCAGTTCGCGATAGGCCGCGGCCACGTCGATCTGGCCGCGCTGGCCCCGCGCGGCATGGATGCGCGCATCGAAGGGCGCCCGGGAACCGAGCATGGCCTCGACGCTCAAGCCGCCGCAGACCGTGGCCGCGGCAAACAGGTCTTCGCCTTCGAACAATCCGCGCAAGGCATAGGCGGTGGACACCTGGGTGCCATTGAGCAGCGCCAGGCCCTCCTTGGCGGCCAGGGTCAGGGGTTCGAGACCCGCCACCGCCAGCGCCTCGCGGGCCGGCAGCCACTGGCCCTGGTAACGCGCCTTGCTCTCGCCGATCAGCACCAGCGACATGTGCGCCAGCGGCGCCAGGTCACCCGAGGCGCCCACCGAGCCCTTGAGCGGAATATGCGGATAGACCTCGGCGTTGATCAGGCGGATCAGGGCTTCGATGACCTGGCGGCGGATGGCGGAGAAGCCACGGGCCAGGCTGTTGACCTTGAGCAGCATGATCAGCCGCACCAGGTCATCGTCCAGCGCCTCGCCGACGCCAGCGGCATGGGACAGGACCAGGGAGCGCTGCAGCTTTTCGAGATCCGCCGGCGCGATCCGTGTCGAGGCCAGCAGGCCGAAACCGGTGTTGATGCCATAGGCAGTCCGGCCTTCGGCCAGGATGTTTTCCACGCAGGCCACACTGGCGTCGATGGCCGCATAGGCCGCTGGATCCAGCTCGACGCACAGTGGCTGCTGGTAGGCCTGGCGCAGCTGGGCTAGATCGAGGGTGCCGGGTTTCAGGGTCAGGGTGTTCATCTAGGACTCCAGAGCCGCACACCGCAGGTGTCGGCGTTGATCGAGAAATTCAGATTGCCGCCGGGCGCGTGTTCGGCAGGGGTTGGCGACGGGCCAGCAGGTAGTAGAGGACCGCCGGCACCAGCAGGCCGATGATCCAGGAGATGTCCACGCCGCCCAGATGCGCCACCAGCGGGCCGGTGTAGAGTTTGGTCGAGAGGAACGGCAGCTGGATCAGCACCCCGACGCCGTAGGCGAGCAGGCCGGCCCGATTCCAGCGACCGTAGCGCCCGTCAGGATCAGCCAGGGCGGCCAGGTCGTAGCGGCCGTGGTTGACGGCGTAGTAGTCCACCAGGTTGACCGCGCTCCAGGGCGTGAAGAAGGTCAGCAGGAAGAGGATGAATGACTTGAAGGCGCCGAGGAATTCCCGCTGGCCAAGCAGCGCCACCAGGGTGGCGGCGCCGACGATGGCGAGCACGAAGAACAGCCGCTGGAGCCGCGACACCTCCAGATGACCGCGAAAGCCACTGATCACCGTGGCGATGCACATGAAGCTGCCATAGGAATTGAGCGTGGATATGGTGATCTTGCCAAAGGCGATGCTGAAGTACAGCAGCGCCGCGGTCACACCACTGCCGCCAAGGCCGACGATATAGGCCACCTCGCGCCCGGCGAACTGGCCGTTCGCCAGGGCTGCAGCCAGCACGCCGAGGATCATGGCCGCCTGGGCGCCGAGTATCGAACCGGCCCCCACGGCGGCAAAGGTTTTCCAGCTCGAAGTAGCGCTCGGCAGATAACGGGAATAGTCCGCCACATAGGGGCCATAGGCGATCTGCCAGGAAGCGGCCAGGGACACCGCCAGTAGAAAGGACGCCCAGCTGAAGTGGCGGATCTGCAGCAAGGCGCCCAGGTCGCCCAGGCTGATCAGCCGGGCGAACAGGTAGCAGAAGGCGAGGATGCCCAGGACGCTGGCCAGCCGACCGACCCAGTGGATCACCCGGTAGCCGAGGACCGTGGCCACCACGATGCAGGCCGCGAAGACCAGGATGCCGGCACTGTCGCTGATGCCGGCCAGCTGGGCGATCGCCTGGCCGGACAGCACGGTGCCCGTGGCGGTGAAGCCCAGATACATCAGGCACACCAGCACGATGGGAATCGCCGCGCCATAGACGCCGAACTGCACCCGACTGGAGATCATCTGCGGCAGGCCGAGCCGAGGGCCTTGGACGGCATGCAGGGCCATCACCCCACCGCCCAGCAACTGGCCGATGAACAGCCCGATCAGCGACCAGAAGACATCACCCCCCAGCACCACGGCGAGGGCACCGGTGACGATGGCGGTGATCTGCAGGTTGGCGCCCAGCCAGAGGGTGAACTGGCTGTAGAGCCGGCCGTGCCGCTCGGTCTCGGGAATGAAGTCGATCGAGCGCCGCTCGATCAGGGGGGTGTTGGCCTTGGGCATGGTTCGCGCTCCACGGCGCCGAAGGTCGGCGCTCTTGTTGTTGTCGGGAACGGGACGCCGGTGCTACCACCGGCATCAGGACGCTCAACTCTTGATCATGGGCAGATTCAGGCCCTGCTCGCGGGCGCAGTCGATGGCGATCTCGTAGCCGGCATCGGCGTGGCGCATCACTCCGGTGGCCGGGTCGTTGTGCAGGACCCGGGCGATGCGCGCCGCGGCGGCATCGGTGCCATCGCAGACGATGACCATGCCGGAGTGCTGGGAAAAGCCCATCCCTACCCCGCCGCCATGGTGCAGCGAGACCCAGGTGGCGCCGCTGGCGGTATTGAGCAGGGCATTGAGCAGCGGCCAGTCGGAGACGGCATCGGAGCCGTCCTGCATGGCCTCGGTCTCGCGGTTGGGGCTGGCCACCGAGCCGGAGTCCAGATGGTCGCGACCGATGACGACGGGCGCCTTGAGTTCGCCGCTGCGCACCATCTCGTTGAACGCCAGGCCCAGCTTGGCCCGCTGGCCCAGGCCGACCCAGCAGATGCGTGCCGGCAAGCCTTGGAAGGCGATGCGTTCACGGGCCATGTCCAGCCAGCGGTGCAGGTGGGCATCGTCGGGGATCAGCTCCTTGACCTTGGCGTCGGTGCGGTAGATGTCCTCGGGATCACCCGATAGCGCCGCCCAGCGGAAGGGACCGATGCCGCGGCAGAACAGCGGCCGGATATAGGCCGGGACGAAACCCGGGAAGGCGAAGGCATCGGCGACGCCGGCGTCCTGGGCCATCTGGCGGATGTTGTTGCCGTAGTCGAAGGTCGGGATGCCCCGGCGCTGGAAGTCCAGCATGGCCTGGACATGCACGGCCATCGACTGCTTGGCCGCGGCCACCACCGCGGCTGGATCGGTCTGGGCGCGATCGCGGTATTGCTCCCAGCTCCAGCCAGCCGGCAGGTAGCCGTTGAGCGGGTCGTGGGCGCTGGTCTGGTCGGTCACCATGTCAGGACGCACGCCGCGGCGGACCAGCTCGGGGAGGATCTCGGCGGCGTTGCCCAGCAGGGCGACGGAAACCGCGGCCCCGGCGGCGGTGTGCCGGGCGATGCGCGCCAGGGCGTCGTCCAGGTCGCTGGCCTGTTCGTCCACGTAGCGGGTCTTGAGGCGGAAATCGATACGGCTCTGCTGGCACTCGATGTTCAGCGAGCAGGCGCCGGCCAGGGTCGCGGCCAGTGGCTGGGCGCCGCCCATGCCACCGAGGCCCGCGGTCAGCACCCAGCGTCCGCGCAGATCGCCCTGATAGTGCTGGCGGCCGGCCTCGACGAAGGTCTCGTAGGTGCCCTGGACGATGCCCTGGCTGCCAATGTAGATCCAGCTGCCGGCGGTCATCTGGCCGTACATGGCCAGGCCCTTGGCATCCAGTTCGTTGAAATGCTCCCAGCTGGCCCAGTGCGGTACCAGGTTGGAGTTGGCGATCAGCACCCGCGGGGCATCGGCGTGGGTCTTGAACACCCCCACCGGCTTGCCCGACTGCACCAGCAGGGTCTCGTCGTCGCCCAGCACCTTGAGGGTGGCGACGATGCGGTCGTAGCTTTCCCAGTTGCGCGCCGCCCGGCCGATGCCGCCGTAGACCACCAGTTCCTGGGGATTTTCCGCGACCTCGGGATCCAGGTTGTTCATCAGCATGCGTAGCGGCGCTTCGGTCAGCCAGCTCTTGGCATTGAGCTGGGTGCCGCGAGGGGCGCGAATCTCACCTTCACGAAAGCGGGTCATGGTGGTTCCTCTTTTGTTGTTTTCGAGGCGGGACCTAAACATCCAGCGCCAGGGTATGGATCAACCGCGCCGCGACCCGGGCCGTGCGGCCGTCCTGATCGAGCGCGGGGTTGAGTTCGGCCACATCGGCCAGGCGCAACTTGCCGCTGGCCTTGAGCCGGCGGACCAGCGGCTCCAGCAGCGCCAGGCCGACGCCATGGGCGGCGGGCGCGCTGACTCCAGGCGCATCGCCTGCGGGCAGTACGTCTAGGTCGAAGGTGAGATAAAGGGCATCACAGTCGGCGGCGAAGGCGTCGAGCTCTGCGCCGATGCGCGCCAGGCTGCCCTCACGAATCTCGTGGTCTTCATGGATCAGTACGTCCAGCTCGGCGGCGCGCCTGAGCAGCGTGCGGGTATTGGCCGCCTGACTCAGCCCCAGGCAGGCATAGCGGAAGGGCCAACCGTGGCTGGTGCAGTGGGCAGCGATCTGAGCGAAGGGTGTACCGGAAGTGGGGCCTCGTGACGGATCGCGCAGGTCCAGATGAGCATCGAAGTTGACGATGCCAATACGCGGCTTGGGCAGGGTCCTGGCCAGGTGCAGCGCCAGGCCCGACCAACTGGCCCAGGCCACCTCATGACCGCCCCCCAGCACCAAGGGCAGATGGCCGGCGTCCAGCAGCTGGCGTACGCCATCGGCCAAGCGCGCCTGGGCGCCCTCCAGATCGCCGTCGGCGCAGCGGACATCGCCGGCGTCATAGGCCGGCCCTTGCCGCTGCCAGGCCACATTGGCCAGGGCGCGGCGAACGGCGATGGGACCTTCGGCAGCGCCCACGCGACCCTGGTTGCGCCGTACGCCCTCGTCACAGGCGAAGCCCAGCAGGGCCACGCCGGGCGCGCTGTCCACGGCGAGTGGCTGGATGCACTGGTGCCAGCGCAAGGCATCCGGCTCAGGATCGATGCGACCGCTCCAGATTTCCAGAGTCTGGCGATCAGCGAACACGCTGCACCTCCCCGGCGAAGACGCGCTGCCGCAAGCGACCCGGCCGCACCTCGTAGGCCAGTTCCGCCGGTTGATCGACGTCCCACAGGCAGAGATCCGCCGGGGCGCCCACCTGGATACGGCCCAACTCCGGGCGCCCCAGGGCCTGGGCGGCATGGGCGGTCATGCCGGCCAGGGCCTCGCGTGGCGTGAGGCGAAACAGGGTGCAGCCCAGATGCGCGATCAGGGTGGGCAGATAGAGCGGCGAGGTGCCGGGATTGGCGTCACTGGCCAGGGCCATGGGCACCCCGTGCCGGCGTAGCAGCTCCACCGGTGGCTGCTGGGTTTCGCTTAGCATCAGGAAGGCACCGGGCAGGAGCACGGCGACGGTACCGGCTGCTGCCATGGCGCGCACGCCGGCTTCGTCGAGGTACTCAACATGATCCGCCGACAGGGCGCCCAGGCTCGCGGCCAGGGCGCTGCCGCCCAGATTGGACAGCTGCTCGGTATGGGCCTTGATCGGCAGGCCGTGCGCCCGTGCTGCCTGGAAGACCCGCTCGCATTGGGCCGGCGAAAAGGCGATCCCCTCGCAGAAGACGTCCACCGCATCGGCCAGACCCTCAGCCACTGCGGCGGGGATCATCTCCTGGCAGACCAGATCGACGTAGCCATCGGCATCGCCCTGGAATTCCGGTGGCACGGCATGGGCGCCCAGCAGCGTGGTCATCACCCGGACTGGTAGCGCCTCACCCAACCGGCGAGCGACACGCAGCAACTTGAGTTCGTCAGCCACCGTCAGGCCGTAGCCGGACTTGATCTCCACGGTGGTGACACCCTCGTCGGCCAGGGCCTGCAAGCGCGGCAAGCTCAAGGCGAAGAGTTCCGCCTCGCTGGCCGCCCGGGTAGCGTGCACGGTACCCAGGATGCCGCCACCCGCGCGGGCGATTTCGGCGTAGCTGGCGCCTTCCAGACGCTGCTCGAATTCCCCGGCGCGCTGGCCGGCGTAGACCAGATGCGTATGGCAATCCACCAGCCCGGGCGTCAGCACCCCGCCCTGCCCGGCCAGCTCAGCCCCTTCGCCCAGTGCGGGCTGGAAGTCGGCTTCCGGCCAGAGCCCGACGATGCGGCCAGCGTCCACTCGAACGGCCATGGGCGTGGGCCAGGTCTGGAAGCCATCGAACAGGGTGACGTGGCGCCAGAGCAGCGGTTGGGTAGTGACGGACATGATGACCTCTCCGGTTAATGTATATACATTTAATTGAGAGAACACTACCCGTCAAGCTTCAAGAAGTTCTGCGCGGAAGAATGAAGCGTGCCGTTGGATGGCTAATGTGCGAAGGACAGGAGCGCACGACAAAACCCCTTATTTGTATAGACAATTAAAGGATAGCGGTAAACCAGGGATCGCATTGCCGCCAAAGCCAGGCGGACACTGGCCGCATCAGAGGCTCTGCCTTGAAAATCGCCATGACCAAAGCTCCTCTTGCTAGCACGACCAGCATGGGCGCGAAGGTATAACGACAACGTCGTTTCCAATCGTCCAGCCACTTGAGATGGGTAAGCACCATCCAGGTCAGCGGAAGACCGATCAATAGCAGATACAGCCAGGCTTCCGGTGTCCTGGGCCGACCGACCTGAACGCACAGGAGCGCCGCCAGGATGGCGTTGATGCAGAACAGGAAGGTATTGGGCCGTGAAGGACCGAGCGGGATGTTCAGCCGCCTGGGATCTTTCATCGATGGAGTCCTTTCCAAACCGGCACGCTACAGCGGCATCACCGTCACCTCCACCACCGGATCGTGGTGACCGCCACCGAGGATCACCCCGCGCAACGGCGAGACATCGGTGAAGTCGCGGCCCCAGGCCAGGGTGATGTGTTCGAGATCCGGCAGGACGTCGTTGGTGGGATCGAAGTCGACCCAACCCAGCACCGGACAATGCACGCTGATCCAGGCATGGGAGGCGTCGGCGCCAATGAGGCGCGGCTTGCCGGGCGGTGGGCGGGTCAGCAGATAGCCACTGACATAGCGCGCCACCAATCCCAGGCCACGCAGGCAGGCCAGCATCAGGTGGGCGAAGTCCTGGCAGACGCCATGGCGATGCGCGAGCACCTCGCGCAGGGGCGTGGCCACCTGGGTAGCGGTAGCGTCGAAGCGGAACTCGCGATGGATCTTTTCCATCAGCGCCCGGCAGCCCAGCAACAGGGGCCGCCCGGGCGGAAAGCAGTCCTCGGCGAAGCGGGCGAAGATGCCGTCGAGGGGCACCGCCGGCGATTCGAAGCGAAAGTGATGCACCTCCAGCGCCGCGCGGGCAGCTGGATAGCGCAGCCCGTCGCGTACCTGCTCCCAGGCGGGCGAGTCCGCAAGCGGAAGACCTGCGCGGGAGTCCACCTCCACGTCCAGTTCGGTCCCGACATAGAGTTCGTCGTGCGGGCGCTCGAAAGACAGTCGGGTCAGCGGATTGCCGAAGGCGTCCCAGGCGTCCTGGCGTTGCGTCGGCTGCGGCACGATCGCCAGTTGCCGGGACAGGCAACGCTGCCAGGCGCAGTCGCGCGGCAACAGGTGCAGCAACTGCTGCGAGAGCGATACCGGCGCCTCGTAGCGGTAGTGGGTATCGTGCTGGATGCGATAGCGGACCGGGCTCATCACATGGATACCGTGCGCTGGCTGACCGCGTCGACATGGGCGAAGCAGCGATAGATGACCCGCTCGGACAACTGGCCGCTGGCCCCGGCGATCTGCCGCAGCAGGCGCGCCAGGCCCTGCTGCACCTCGACCCGGCCGGCATCGCCGAACAAGGTGTTTTCCAGGGTGCCGAGGTCGAAGCGACGCAGCCGGTCATAGGCGTCGTGCAGTGCCGGATCGGGCGGCAGGCCATGGTAGCGCTCCAGATGCTCCACGGCGTTGATCAGCGCGTGCAGCTGGAAGCGGATCGAATAGGGGTTGTGCTCGTGCAGCATCAGCAGGTCCAGCACCGGGATCAACTGAGGCGCGGCCTGGTAGCGCGAGCGATAGGTGATGATGCTGTTGCCCAGCTCCAGCAGCCACTCCAGACCGGCCGCATCCCAGGTGGCGCCACCTTCGAGAAAGTGCGCCAGGCTGCCGGCGAGGAACTGCACCCGCTCGATGCGCCGGCCGATCATCAGAAAGCGCCAGCTCTCGTCGTGGGTCATGTCGTCGAAGGTGAAGCCGGCCACCGCGGCGAGCGCCATCACCAGCCGGTTGAGACTCTGCAGCGCTTCGCCCGGCTCGCTGCCTACCTGGCCCAGGCCATGGGCCTCGCGCTCCACCTCGCGAATGGCGCGCCAGTTCTCCGGCGACAGCCGTCCGCGTACCTGAGCCGCGGCCCAATGCAGGCGCTGCAGATTGGCGCCCAGGCCGCTGGGAAAGTCGCCCGGCCCGAGGGCTGCATGCAGCTGCTCGGCGAGCCCGCCCTGCCCCGGCAGCCATTCCAGGGCAGTGGCCAGGTCGATGGCCGATTGCACCGCCGGCCCCCCATCGTCGGCGTCAAGGTAACGGCTCAGCACGATCCGCAGCAGACGCGCGGCATCCTCGCAGCGCTCGCTGTAGCGGCCATACCAGAACAGATTTTCCGCAGTGCGCGAGGGCAGGAAGGGGTCCTTGCGCACCAGGTCGCGCACCCCCAGCACCCGGGCCCCGGGCACCTCGGCGGCGCCGCGGCTGCCGCCCAGCACCCAGGTATCCTTGCTCGACCCACCGCGTTGCATGGACACCACGGCAGCGCCTTCGTGGGCCACGCGGGTCAGGCCACCGGGCATGACCCAGTAGCCGTCTTCGCTGGCCACTGCGTAGACACGCATGCCGATGGCCCGTGACTGCAGGCTGCCGCCCTGCCAGACCGGCGCCTGCGAGAGCTGGATGCGCTCCTGGGCCACATAGGCATGGGGCGTGGCCAGGATGCGTTCACGCAGGGCGGCCAGGCCCTGAGCATCCAGTTCCTTGCCGAACACCGGCTCGAATCCCTGGCCGGGATAGGCGGGCTTGATCACCAGTTCCGCCAGCCGCGCCAGGGCCGCTTCCCGGACCGGCGTCTCGCCACACCACCAGGTGGCGACGGAGGGCAGCGCCAGGGTCTCGCCCAGCAAGGCCTGGCAGACCCCCGGCAGGAAGCCGAGCAGGCCGGGCGATTCCAGCAGGCCGCTGCCCAAGGCGTTGGCCATGATGACATTACCCTGGCGCACAGCCTCCAGCAGGCCAGGCACGCCCAGGGCCGAGTCGGTGCGCAGCTCCAGGGGATCGCAGAAGTCGTCGTCCAGCCGGCGAAACACCGCATGGACGCGACGCAGCCCGCTCAGGGTTTTCAGGTACAGGCAGTCGTTGCGGACCGTGAGGTCCTGGCCTTCCACCAGCGGAAAGCCCAGCTGGCGCGCCTGGTAGAGGTGCTCGAAGTAGGTCTCGTTGTAGCGCCCCGGCGTCAGCAGGACCGCCAGCGGCGGTTCGTCGCCGGTGTCCAGGCCCGTGCTCAGGGTGCGTTGCAGGGCCTGGAAGTAGCCATTGAGGGGCTGGGCCTGCAGATCACGGTGCAATTCGGGAAAGGCCCGCGCCACGATGTGCCGGTTTTCCAGGGCATAGCCGGCACCGGAGGGCGCCTGGGTACGATCCGCCAGCACCCACCAGCGGCCGTCAGGGGCCCGCGCCAGATCCACCGCATAGACGTGCAGCCAGGTATCGCCCGGCGGTCGCAGGCCCTGGCAGGCCCAGAGAAAGTTGTGATGACCGAATACCAGCTCTGGCGGCAACAGTCGCTCGTGCAGCAGACGTTGCTCGCCATAGAGATCGCCCAGTACCCGGTTCAACAGCCGCGCCCGTTGCGCCACCCCGGCGGCCAGGGGTGCCCACTCCTCCGCCGAGATCAGCTGCGGCAGGAGATCCAGCGCCCAGGGCCGGTCACTGCCCTTGGGATCGGCATAGACGTTGTAGGTCACGCCGTTTTCCTGGATTTGCCGGGCGATCAGGGCCTGGCGCTGGTCGAGCTGCGCCGGGCGCAGCCCCGCCAGGTGTCCATAGAAGCGCCGCCAGGTCGGCCGCACGCCACCCCGCGGACTCCAGAGTTCGTGGTAGCTGCCGGTCATGTCGCTGGCATTGTGGGAGGCGATCGGGGGCATGGTCGGACGACGGCTGACAGGATACGAGAGCAGGTTCGCAAGAGCCGAACGGGCCGACGCCGTGGGGGCGCGCGACAGTGTCGACGGTAACCTAGGGTAGTGGTGCGCGCCTGGATGCGCCACCGCTAACGCGGGCCGCCGATGCGCGCGGGCTGGCCTCTGGTCCGGGCGCCGATTCCATAGCCCTTGCCAGCGCCCCCAGGCGACGAACAACCCGGAACTCCAGGGTCGGGCCGCTCTACTAAAGCGCTAGCAAGACGCCGGCGCTCCGCCTGGCGTCCGACGCGGCCGCTCTCGCCAGGTATTCCCCCATGCGCAATTTTCTCGGAAGCTACAGTTCGAATCGCCAGCAACGCAATGTCCTGCGCGCCCTGCCCGTCCAGCGCAAGGTCGCCAACTGCACCTGCGGCCAGGCCATCTTCTTTCCCAACAGCGAATGCCTGGCCTGCGGCAATGCCCTGGGCTACGCCCCGGACCAGGGCACGCCGACGGCACTGCTGCCGGCGGAAGGTGGCCTCTGGCAACTGCCCGAGACGACCAGCGGCCTCTATCGCCGCTGTGCCAACCTGGATACCCCGGCCGCCTGCAACTGGCTGGTGCCAGCCGAATCGGGCGACGGCTTCTGCGTGGCCTGCCAGCTCAACCACACCATTCCGGACCTGTCCTTCGAGGGCAACGGCGAGCGCTGGCGCAAGCTGGAGCTGGCCAAGCGGCAACTGGTCGCCCAGCTGCTGGGCCTGGGGCTGCAGGTAATTCCCCAGACGGTCGATGCCGAGCGCGGTCTCGCCTTCGACTTTCTCGCCCCTGACGCCACCGGTACCCCTACCACCGGCCATGCCAACGGCCTCATCACCCTGAACATCCTCGAAGCGGACGATGCCCACCGGGAAAAGGTCCGCGCCGACATGCACGAACCCTATCGCACCCTGCTCGGCCATTTCCGCCACGAGGTGGGTCACTACTACTTCGATCGTCTGGTCGCCGGCACCGCTTGGGAAGAGCCCTTCCGCGTCCTGTTCGGCGATGAGCGCGCCAACTATGGCGACGCCCTCAAGCGCCACTACGAGCAAGGGGCTCCGGCCAACTGGGAAAGCCAGTACGTCAGTGCCTACGCCACCATGCACCCCTGGGAAGACTGGGCGGAGACCTGGGCGCACTACCTGCACATGATGGACACCCTGGCCACCGCGGCCAGCCTGGGCATGAACGCCGGCAGCCTGCAGCTGGACTTCCAGCCGTTCACCCGCGAGGCGCTCTATGAGGCCGAAGACCGCAGCGACGACGAATTCCTCGGCTTCGCCAATGCCTGGATCGAACTGGCCGCCATGCTCAACGAGCTGTCGCGCAGCATGGGCCAGCCGGACTTCTATCCCTTCGCCCTGCCGGCCCCGGTGATCGCCAAGCTGCACTTCATCCACAAGGTCATCCATTCGGCCCAGCCCAGCGTGCTGGAACAGCGCCTGGCCGCGGATGACACCGCAGCGGGTGCCACCTTGGGCGCTACCGTCTGATCCTTCTCCTGCTCAGCCGAGCAGGACGATGCCCCAGACCAAGGCGATGATGATCATGGCCACGAACTGCGCAGCGCTGCCAAGATCCTTGGCGTTCTTCGACAGTTCGTGCCAGTCCAGGGAAATGCGATCCACCACCGCCTCGATGGCGGCGTTGAACAGTTCGACCACCAGCGACAGCAGGCAGACCGCCACCAGCAGCGCCCGCTCGCCGCGACTGACGTCCAGCCAGAAGGCCAGCGGCACCAGCACCAGGTTGAGCACCACCAGCGAACGAAAGGCCGCTTCCTGGCGAAAGGCCGTGCGCAGCCCGGCCAGGGAGTAGCCCGTGGCATTGATGACCCGGCGTAGACCGGTCTTGCCTTTGTAGGGAGAGATCACCGAAAGCTCCATCCAGCAGAATCGCACTGCCGATCCCGGCGGACGGCAGTTACAAAAAAGGGTGAGGACCGGGGGCCGCGCACAAGGCGACCGCCCATCGAAAGCGGCAACGGCAACCGAAGCTAGCTGGAGGTGCTCTCCAGCTGTTGCAGCAGGAGCGCCGCCTGGGTGCGGGTACGGACCCCGAGTTTACGGAAGATGGCCGTGGCATGGGCCTTGACCGTGGCTTCGGAGACATTCAGCTCGAAGGCGATCTGCTTGTTGAGCAAGCCTTCGCAGAGCATGGTGAGCACCCGGAACTGCTGCGGCGTGAGACTGGCAAGCCCGGCGCTGGCCGCCTTGGCCTCCTCGCTCAGGGCCACGGCACCTTCCACCTGCGGTGGCCACCAGGTGTCGCCGTCCAGCACCTGACTGACGGCCTGCTGCAGGGTACTCAGATCGCTGGACTTGGGGATGAAGCCGCTGGCACCGAACTCCCGGGCGCGTTGCACCACGGCCGGTTCTTCTTGGGCCGAGATCATCACCACGGGCACCTGGGGATACTGGCCCCGCAGGAGGACCAGTCCGGAAAAGCCATAGGCGCCAGGCATGTTGAGATCGAGCAGGACCAGATCCCAGTCGGTGCGCTCGGCCAGGCAGGCCTGGAGTTCGGCGATGTCGGCCACTTCGGTGAGCCGCGCCTGGGCGCCCAGGCCCAGGGTGAGCGCCTGCTGCAGCGCGCTGCGAAACAGCGGATGATCATCGGCGATCAATATCTGATAGGCAGCCACCATGGTGTAGCCTTCCTTGTTGTCGTGAGAGCCTGCTCAACGCTTGCTGCGCGTTGGCCAAACGGCGGTGGACATGACCTCGGGACGCTTATCTACCCTGCGCAAACGTCGCGCCCTCGGTCATCTTCACCTGGTTCGTCTCCAGCTCGTGAGCCTTGGAACAGCCTCCGAGGTCCGCGCAGACCAGCAGCCTGGCGTGCCGGCTGCATGCGAGATCGCGCCAGCATGCCGAACGGCGCGGACGGGGGCAAGGGCGAGTGGACCACAGACGGTAGGCAAGGCCCGGCGGTTGCGGCACAGTTGCGCTTTTTTGCCCAAGAGACACCCGATGCCCAGCGCCGCCCTGCGTGCCGACCTGCTCATGCTGCTCACCGCCATCATCTGGGGCAGCGCCTTCATCGCCCAGACCGGTGGCATGGAGCACATCGGTCCCTTCCTCTACACCGGCCTGAGATTCGCCCTGGGTGCCCTCACCCTGCTGCCGCTGCTGCTGTTCCTGCGCCGCCGCGGTCGCCAGCAACGCCTGACCCGCGACACCTTCAAGGGCGGACTGCTGATGGGCCTGGTGCTGACCCTGGGGATCAATCTGCAACAGGTCGGCCTGCTGTTCACCAGCGTGACCAATTCCGGCTTCATCACCGGGCTCTATGTCATCGTGGTGCCACTGCTGGGCCTGCTGCTGGGCCAGCGCAGCCATCTGGGGACCTGGATCGGTGCCAGCCTGGCGGTGGTCGGCATGGGGCTGCTGAGCATCGGCGACAACTTCCACATCGCTTCGGGCGATCTGCTGCAACTGGCTGGCGCCCTGGCCTGGGGTATCCACGTCCTGCTCGTGGGCCACTACTCCAGCCGCCACGACGCCACCGTACTGTCGATCCTGCAATTTATGGTCTGCGCCGTGCTGAGCCTGCTGCTGGCGCTGGCCTTCGAGCCGCTTCAGCCGGCCCGGATCGCCCTTGCCCTGCCTGACCTGCTCTATGGCGGCGTGATCGCCGCCGGCATCGGCTACACCCTGCAGGTCTTCGCGCAGCGCGGCGCCATTGCCTCCCACGCGGCGGTCATCTTTTCCCTGGAAGCGGTGTTCGCTGCCGGCTTTGGCGCCTGGCTGCTGGGTGAGGCCCTCAGCGACCGTGGCTACCTCGGCTGCGCCCTGATGTTCGCCGGCATGCTGGCGGCCCAGCTCTGGCCACGCCAGGCGCCGGTCGAGGTCAAGCCGGTCAACTAGCGCGCAGCGCCTTCAGCTGCTGGCTCGCCGGGCTGTCCGCCGCCAATGGCAGATGATGCTTGGCGTCCAGATAGCGCTCACTGAAGACATCCAGATAGGCCTCCAGCAGCCGCCCGGCAGGCGCCTCCCCGGCCAGCTCCAGGCACAGGGCCGCGACCTCGGCGGTGCACAGGTGCTCGCCGCGGGTGGAGCGCCGCAGACCGTAGCGGGACAGGGCGGTGGGCTGGAAGCTCAGCACCGGCAGGCTGTCCAGGTACGGACTCTTGCGGAACATCTTGCGCGCCTCGGTCCAGGTGGCATCCAGCAGCACGAACAGTGGTCGCTGGCCGGGGGCCAGTGGCAGGCTTTCGACTACCCGACCCGGGTCGGCGTATTCGCCGGGAAATACCAGCAATGGCTGCCACTCGGGCTGCCTGAGCAGCTCAGGCAACGCCGGATCCACTGCCGTGCGACTCCAGCCGAAGGCATGGGTATCGGCCACCACGTCGGCGATCAGCCAACCGGTGTTGCTTGGCTTGAGCGGCTCCACGTCATGCATCAGCAGGCACATCCCGGCGCGGGTCTGACGCAAGGGGCGCAGGTCGCAGAGGCAATGGGTGGGCGCCAGCCGGCACGCCGGACAGCGTGCCATGCGCGAGCCGCGGGCGATGAAGGGCTTGATGCTGCGCGCCAGGCGCTCCTGGCGCAGGCGGGCCACGGCATGGGGAGGGTTGTCGCTGATCGGGGTCATGCCGGGCTCACGGGAAAAAGCGCAGTTTACCAGAGCGATCGGGATGCCCGCGGCGGCCAGGCGGGTTACCCTGCGTAGACGCCTTGCGAACCCCCGCCCGCGACCACGGTCGAAACGGGCTCCTCTACGCTGGAGAACACGATGCCTCGTTTTGCTTTGCTCGCCCTGACCCTCGCCCTGCCCTTCGCCGCCCAGGCGGCTGAGTCGCTCAAGGACCACGAGCTTAACCAGATGCTGCGCAAGGTCGCCACCGAGAGCAGCCAGGGCACCCCGCGCGCCATCAACGAAGACATCCTCGACCGCGGCTACACCGTGCAGGGCAAGCAGCTGATCAATAGTCTCAGCGTCCGTCCGGCCCATGCCGCCCGCATGCGCGAGAATCCGGCCACGGTACGGGTGCAGCTCGCCGAGAGCGTCTGCCAGAACAACGGCTATCGCCAGTTGCTGGCGCGCGGCGCCACCCTGGTCTACGACTTCACCGAATACCAGACCAACAAGCCAGTCATGGTCGAGCGCTTCCAGGCCGCCGACTGCGGCCTGGGCAAGTAAGCGGAGGGTCGCAGCATGACCGAGGACAGCGACGACAGCTACCTGGCCCGTCACGTGGAGCCCAGCGCCGCGGATCTCGGTCAGCGTATCGACGAATTGCTGGAACATGCCCTGCCCGGCGGCAGCCCAAATCTGGGCCTGTACCGCGAGATGCTGGTGACGGTGGTGCGCATGGCGCAGACCAACCCGGCACGCTGGGACGCCAAGATCATGCTGCAGACGCTGAAGGAATTGGAGCAGGCCTTCCGCACCCTGGAGCGCTTCCGCCGGCGGCGCAAGGTCACGGTGTTCGGCTCAGCGCGGACCCGGATCGATCACGGCCTCTACGCCCTCGCCCGCGAATTGGGTAGCGCCCTGGCCCGCCGCGACATGATGGTCATCACCGGCGGCGGTGCCGGCATCATGGGTGCGGCCCACGAGGGCGCCGGGCCCGAAGCCAGCCTGGGTTTCAACATCACCCTGCCCTTCGAGCAACGTGCCAATCCGACCATCGAAGGCACGGATCACCTGCTGTCCTTCCACTTCTTCTATGTGCGCAAGCTGTTCTTCCTCAAGGAGGCGGACGCGCTGGTGCTCTGCCCCGGAGGCTTCGGCACCCTGGACGAGACCTTCGAGGTACTCACCCTGATCCAGACCGGCAAGAGCCCGCTGGTGCCGCTGGTGTTGCTGGATACGCCCGACGGCCACTTCTGGGACGACGCCCTGGCCTATCTGGAGCGCAATCTGCTGGAGGAAGGCTACATCCTGCCCGCCGATCTCAAGCTGGTGCGCCTGGTGCGCTCGCCCGAGGCGGCCGCCGCCGAGATCGAGCACTTCTATGGCAACTATCATTCCACGCGCCGACGCGACGGCCATTTCCATATCCGCCTCAAGCACCCCGTGACCCCCGCCTGCCTGCAACGCCTGGCCGCCGACTTCGGTGATCTGTGCCGCACCCCGGGCTTCACCCAGCTGTCGCCGGGTGAAGGCGAGGCCGACGAGGCGGAATTCTCCCACCTGACGCGCCTCACCTTCGACTTCCACGGCCGCCACTACGGCCGCCTGCATGAACTGGTGGACGAGCTCAATCGGCCGGAGCATTGGGTGGCCTGAGGTGAAAATGTAGGTTGGCGCTGAGCACAGCGAAGCCCAACGAACCCAGGCCTCCAAGTGAATGTTGGGCTTCGACGATAAAGCCGTCTCAACCCAACCTACGTCACCAGCCCGCAGATTGGCGCTAAGTACAGCGAAGCCTAACGTTCCCTGGTACCAGAGCCGAGATGGTCTGCAATGTGCCCACCGCGAACCTGCGCGACCGAAGTTGATCGTTGCTATCGCGGCCACGGGCCGCTCCTACAGTCAAATCAGGGCCTGTAGGAGCGGCCCATGGCCGCGATGGCTCTGAACTCGATGCGTTTCCTGGCAAGCGCACGGGAATGGCGAATCCTTTTCCCCTCGGGCATGACCGCGAAGCGCGCCCTCACCCCAACCCTCTCCCTGAGTGAGAGAGGGTTAGCCGTTTTCCGCAATCAGCCGCTCACCGGGGGGCGGAATGGACCTGCAGGCTGGCGCTGAGCGTAGCGAAGCCCAACAGCACTAGCCACAACCCACTATCGCCGACTCAACACCCGATTGATCCCATCCATGGCGTAACCACGGTAGGCCAGAAAGCGGCCCTGCTTGGCGCGCTCCTTGGCATTGGCGGGGGGCGTACCAAATTTCCTGCGCCAGACGTCTTCCAGTTGCGCCTGCCAGTCGACGTCCGCCTCGCGCAGCGCGGCTTCCACCTGATCCCGTTTCAAGCCGCGTTGCCCTAGCTCTTCGCGAATGCGCATGGGGCCATAGCCGGCGCGAGCACGGCTGGCGATATAGCTCTCCAGATAGCGGCTCTCATCGAGCAGACCGTCCTCGGCCAGCCGCTCCAGTACCGGACCGAGCAGACTTTCCTCGGCTCCGCGCCGACGCAGCTTGCGCGATAGCTCTTCGCGGCCATGCTCGCGGCGTGCCAGCAGGTCCATGGCCGCGAAGCGGATGGCAGCGGTGGTGTCCAGCGGATTGCCCACGAGTAATCTCCCCTATGCAAAAACCCCCGCACGGGGCGGGGGTCGTTTCAAGCGTGGTACCTGATCACAGATCGATATCAGCGTCTTCTTCAGCAGCCACTTCGGCCTTCTGATTGGTCGGCTGGCTCAGCAGCTTCTCGCGGATCGCCTTGTCCACGGCGCCCTTGATCTCGGGATTGTCTTCCAGGAACTTGGCGGCGTTGCCCTTGCCCTGGCCGATCTTGCTGCCCTGGTAGCTGTACCAGGCGCCCGACTTCTCGATCAGACCCAACTGCACACCCAGGTCGATGATCTCGCCGTTCAGGTAGATACCCTTGCCGTAGAGGATCTGGAACTCGGCCTGGCGGAACGGCGGGGCCACCTTGTTCTTGACCACCTTGACGCGGGTTTCGCTACCGATCACCTCGTCGCCTTCCTTCACCGCGCCGATCCGGCGGATGTCCAGACGGACCGACGAGTAGAACTTCAGGGCATTACCGCCAGTGGTGGTTTCGGGGTTGCCGAACATCACGCCGATCTTCATGCGGATCTGGTTGATGAAGATGACCAGGCAGTTGGCGTTCTTGATGTTACCGGTGATCTTGCGCAGCGCCTGGGACATCAGACGTGCCTGCAGACCCACGTGCATGTCACCCATCTCGCCTTCGATCTCGGCCTTGGGCACCAGGGCCGCCACTGAGTCGACGATAATCACGTCTACCGCGTTGGAGCGCACCAGCATGTCGGTGATTTCCAGCGCCTGCTCACCGGTGTCCGGCTGGGACACCAGCAGGTCGTCGACGTTGACACCCAGCTTGCCGGCGTAATCCGGATCCAGCGCGTGTTCGGCGTCGACGAAGGCGCAGGTGGCACCCTGCTTCTGGGCCTGAGCGATGACCGACAGGGTCAGCGTGGTCTTACCCGAGGATTCGGGACCGTAGATCTCGACGATCCGGCCCTTGGGCAGACCACCGATGCCAAGGGCGATGTCCAGCCCCAGGGAGCCGGTGGAAATCGCCGGAATAGCCTGACGCTCGTGATCGCCCATGCGCATCACGGTGCCCTTGCCGAATTGCTTTTCAATTTGTCCCAAGGCCGCGGCCAGGGCGCGCTTTTTGTTGTCGTCCATTAGATTCCTCTCGGAGAAAGAAGGGCCAGACGGCCGTGGATACCTGTATAAGTGAACAGTATTAAACCATAGTCGCCTCTCGGTTGCTACACCTGAGAGGCTTTTTCCTCGGCCAATAACACCAGTAAAACCTGTAGCGCGCGGACCTGGGTCTGCTGACGCACGGCAGCGCGATCGCCGGCAAAGACCTGGCGTTCGGTGCGCAGTTTTTCCCCATCCAACCAGGCCAGCCAGACCGTTCCGACCGGCTTGCCGGGCACCGCGCCACCCGGCCCGGCGATGCCGCTCACCGCCACGGCGAAGCGCGCCTCGGCGCGCCGCTGGGCGCCATGGACCATGGCCGTCACCACCTCTTCGCTGACTGCGCCAACTTGTTCGAACAGGGCGTCGGGTACGTCCAGCTGCAGGGTCTTCTGCCGGTTGGAATAGGTGACGAAGCCGGCCTCGAACCAGGCGGAGCTACCAGCGACCCGGGTGATCGCCTCGGCGATGCCACCACCGGTGCAGGATTCGGCGGTGGTCACCTGGGCGCCGGCCGCCTGCAAGGCTTCGCCCAGTTGCAGGGCCAGACTGTCGAGGGAATCCATCAAGACCTTCCTTTGCGAAAAAGACATAAAAGGTGACCGCGGCAAGCGACTGCCTACGGCGACCACTGGTCGGCCTGCACCTTAGACCGGCTTGCCGGCCCGCGTGAGAAAAGATTTACTGAAACCGGTTTCAGGCACCTACAAAATCCTAACAGCGGTACGCCATGAACGATGTCTATCTCCCCGGTCCGCGCGCCACCCGCGCGACCATCGCCGAAGTGGCCAGCGCTGCCGGCGTATCCAAGGCCAGCGTGTCACGCTACATCAGCGGTGATCGTCGCCTGCTGTCAGATTCCCTCGCCGCCCGCATCGAGCAGGCCGTGGTCGCCCTCGATTTCCAGCCCAACCAGATGGCCCGTGGCCTCAAGCGCGGACGCAGCCGACTGATCGGCATGCTGGTGGCCGACCTGCTCAACCCCTACTCCACCGCCGTGATGCACGGCGTCGAGACGGCCTGCCGCCAGCAGGGCTATTCGCTGCTGATCTGCAACACCGACCAGGATGCCCGCCAAGAGCGCCAGCAGCTGGCCGCCCTGCAGTCCTACAGTATCGAAGGCCTGATCGTGAATACCTTCGGCCAGCATGCCGCCGACCTGCAGCACCTGGGCAGCCGTCTGCCGCTGGTGCTGCTGGACCGCGAGTTGCCGGGCGTCGAGGCCGATCTGGTCGGCCTCGACAACCACCAGGCCATCGAACTGGGGGTGGCACACCTGCGCGAGCAGGGCTATCGCGACCTGCTGCTGGTGAGCGAGCCCTTGGACGGGACCAGCTCGCGCCTTCAGCGCCTGGGCGCCTTCGATGCGGCCCTGGCCGAGCACCCTGACTGTCGTGGCGGACACTGTGGCGAGGCCGACAACGCCCTGGCGCTGCAAGCCGCCCTGGCCGCCTTCCTCGCCAGCCCCGGCCCCGGCCCCAAGGCCCTGCTCACCGCCAATGGCGTGGCGACCCTGGCGACGACCCTGGCCCTGCAGGCCCTGGGTGAGCCCTTGTTCGAACGCCTTGGCCTGCTGGCTCTGGATGATCTGGATTGGTTTCCCCTGGTTGGTGGTGGCATCAGCGCCCTGGCCCAGCCTACCCATGCCCTGGGCGTAGCCGCCTTCGAGCGCCTGCAGCGACGCATCGACGGTGACCGCAGCGCGCCATTCCAGCAGACCTTCGGCGCGGAGTTGCGCGTCCGCCAGTCGACTCGCGCCAGGGCCTGAGGGCACCTTTCGCATTTTTATCCGTCATTTGTTGAAACCGGTTTCAGGAGAATAACAATGCTACCGGAGATCGCCATCACCACCTCGGCCTTTGGCGCCGACGGGGTCCGTACCCAGGGTCAGGCCGCCTGGCTCGACCTGATCGCCGCCGCGGGGGCCAGCCATGTGGAAATCCGCGCCGAGCTGTTCACCGATACCCCCGATTTCACCGCCCTGGGCGCGGCCATCAAGGCCGCCGGCCTGGGCTGCGTCTACTCCGTTCCCCTGGAGCTCTGGCCCGAAGCCGGAGCGGCCCTGTCGCCGCGCCTGCCCACGGCACTCGCCGAAGCGCGTCAGCTGGGCGCCGATACCCTCAAGGTGTCCCTCGGTCACTATCGCACCGCGGCAGACCTGCAGTCCCTGGCCGAACAGCTGGCGGGCGACGGTCCGCAGTTGCTGGTGGAAAACGACCAGACCGCCCAGGGAGGACGGGTCGAGCCGCTGCGCGCCTTCATCCAGGCCGCCCGTGCCAAGGGCCTGCCGGTCGGGCTGACCTTCGATGTCGGCAACTGGCGCTGGCAGGACGAAGACCCCCTCCAGGCCGCACGGCTGCTCGGCCGGGACGTCCGCTACCTGCACTGCAAGGCGGTGCGCCGACGTGCTGGCGGCCTGCATGCCGTGCCCCCGGAAGCGGCCGATCTGCTGGCCTGGCAGAGCCTGATGGTCCACTTCCCCGCCGGCCTGCGGCGCGCCATCGAGTTTCCCCTCATGGGGGCCGATCTGCTGGCCGAGACCCGCCGCCAGGTAGCGGCCCTGCGCACCTTCGATAGCCAGCAGCGGGAGGAGCGCCAGCATGGCTGACTTCGACATCCTCGCCTTTGGCGAAACCATGACCATGTTCGTCGCCGAGACCCCTGGCGAGCTCGCCACGGTCGGCCAGTTCGGCAAACGTATCGCCGGCGCCGACAACAACGTGGCGATCGGCCTGAGCCGCCTGGGCTTCAAGGTCGCCTGGCTGTCGCGGGTCGGTGACGACTCCTTCGGCCGCTTCGTGCGCGCCAGCCTCGAAGCCGAGGGCCTGGACTGCAGCCGCCTGAAGGTCGATCCGCAGCATCCCACCGGTTTCCAGCTCAAATCCCGCGTTTCCGATGGCAGCGACCCGGTCGTCGAGTACTTCCGCCGTGGCTCGGCGGCCAGTCACCTCAACATCGAGGAAGATTTCGACCCCAGCCTGCTGCGGGCGCGCCATCTGCACGCCACCGGCATTCCCCCGGCCCTGTCGCCCAGCGTCCGCGCCTTCAGCCGCCATCTGCTGGAAGCCATGCGGGGTGCCGGACGCAGCATCTCCTTCGATCCCAATCTGCGGCCTTCGCTGTGGGACAGCGAGGCACAGATGCGCCGCGAACTCAACGAACTCGCGGCGCTGGCCGACTGGGTGCTGCCCGGACTGGCCGAGGGCCGCCTACTGACCGGCTATGACACCCCGGCGGACATCGCTGCCTTCTATCTCGACCGCGGGGTCAAGGCCGTGGCCATCAAGCTCGGCCCCGAGGGCGGCTACTGGCGCACACCCGAGGCCGAGGGTGAGGTACCCGGCGTCGCCGTGGCCGAGGTGGTCGACACCGTCGGCGCCGGCGATGGCTTCGCCACCGGCTTCGTCAGCGGCCTGCTCGACGGCCTCGACGTCGCCGCCGCCGTCGCCCGGGGCAACTGGATCGGCGCGCGCGCCGTGCAGGTCGTCGGCGACATGGAAGGACTGCCCCACCGTCACGAACTACCCTGATCTACACCCCTACAAGAACAATCAAGCAGGTGACCTCATGAACGCCTCTTCTCTCGCTCCACGCCGCTGGTGGTATCTGATGCCAGTGGTCTTCATCACCTACAGCCTGGCCTACCTCGACCGGGCCAACTACGGTTTCGCCGCCGCCTCGGGCATGGCCGATGACCTGGGCATCACCCCGGCGATGTCCTCCCTGCTCGGCGCCTTGTTCTTTCTCGGCTATTTCTTCTTCCAGGTGCCCGGCGCCATCTATGCCGAAAAGCGCAGCGTCAAGCGACTGATCTTCTGGAGCCTGATCGCCTGGGGCGGCCTCGCTACCCTGACGGGCATGGTGCCCAACGTCACCCTGCTCATCGCCATCCGCTTCCTGCTCGGCGTCGTCGAAGCGGCGGTGATGCCGGCGATGCTGGTCTATCTCTGCCACTGGTTCACCAAGCGTGAGCGCTCGCGGGCCAATACCTTCCTGATCCTCGGCAACCCGGTGACCATTCTCTGGATGTCGGTGGTCTCGGGCTATCTGATCCATGCCCTGGACTGGCGCTGGATGTTCATCATCGAAGGCCTGCCGGCGGTGATCTGGGCCTTCATCTGGTGGCGCCTGGCCGCCGAGCGGCCCAAGGATGCCAAGTGGCTCGCCGCTGAGGAAAAGGCCCGCCTGGAAGAGGCGCTGAAGGCCGAGCAGCAGGGCATGAAGCCGGTCAAGAACTACGCCGAAGCCTTCCGCTCGCCCAAGGTCATCCTGCTGTCGCTGCAGTACTTCTGCTGGAGCATCGGCGTCTATGGCTTCGTCATCTGGCTGCCATCGATCCTGCGCCAGGGCGCCCACCTGGACATCGTCCAGGCCGGCTGGCTGTCCTCCCTGCCCTATCTGGCTGCCGTGCTGGCCATGCTCGGGGTGTCCTGGGCCTCGGACCGCATGCAGAATCGCAAGCTGTTCGTCTGGCCGCCGCTGCTGATCGCCGCCCTGGCCTTCCTGGGTTCCTTCGCCCTCGGCACCCAGCACTTCTGGTGGTCCTATGCCCTGCTGGTGGTCGCCGGGGCCTGCATGTACGCCCCCTACGGCCCCTTCTTCGCCATCGTCCCCGAGATCCTGCCGGGCAACGTCGCCGGCGGCGCCATGGCGCTGATCAACAGCATGGGCGCCCTGGGCTCCTTTGCCGGCTCCTATCTGGTGGGCTACCTCAATGGTGTGACCGGGGGTCCCGGGGCCTCCTTCGGCTTCATGGGCGGCGCCCTGCTGGTAGCGGTGGTCCTTACCCTGCTGCTGCGTCAGGAACCAGCCAGCCGCACCGCGGCGCTCAAGCCCGCCACCAGTCACTAGAGGAATACCCTGCGCATGAAAAAGAAGGTGATCCATTACAAGGCCCTCTCGCCCGCCCTGACCGCACGGCTGAGCGAGGCCTTCGACCTGGAGTACATCGACGTCAAGGCACCGGGCGGCGAAGCCCGGCTGCGTGAGCGTCTGCCCGACGCCCAGGGCCTGCTCGGCTCCAGCTTCAAGCTGACCCCCGAGCTGCTGGACCTGGCACCCCGACTGGAGGCCATCGCCAGCGTCTCGGTCGGCTTCGACAGCTATGACCTGCCCTATCTGCAACGCCGCGGCATCCTGCTGTGCAACACGCCGGACGTCCTGACCGAAAGCGTGGCCGACGCCGCCTTCGCCCTGCTGCTCGCCACAGCGCGGCGCATCGTCGAGCTGGCGGACTGGGTACGTGCCGGCCAGTGGCAGGCCAGTCTGGGCGAAGCGCATTTCGGCTGCGACGTCCATGGCAAGACCCTGGGCCTGGTCGGCATGGGCCGCATAGGCCAGGCCATTGCCCGCCGCGCCCACCTGGGCTTCGGCATGCAGGTCAACTACACCGCCCATGCCGCCAAGCCCGAGGTGGACGAGCGCTACGCTGCGCGTTTCCTGCCGCTGCCCGAGCTGCTGGCGAGTTGCGACTTCCTCTGCGTCACCGTGCCCCTGAGCGACGAGACCCATCACCTGCTGGGTGCCACCGAACTCGCTCGGCTGCCGGCGCACGCCATCCTGATCAATGTCTCGCGCGGCCCGGTGATCGACGAAGCCGCCCTGATCGCCGCCCTGCAGGAAGGCCGACTGCGCGGCGCGGGGCTGGATGTCTTCGACCGCGAGCCGGTGGCGCCGGACTCGCCCCTGCTGCAACTGCCCAATGTGGTGCCGACACCGCACCTGGGCTCGGCGACCCACGAGACCCGCGAAGCCATGGCTCGCTGTGCTGTGGACAATCTGCTAACCGCCCTCGCCGGTCAGCGCCCGGCCAACCTGGTCAATCCGGAGGTCTGGCAGGGCCGCGAGTGAGTCTTGGCCGTCATTTGCGGTCAGATGAACATCAACCCCCCACGGAGAACGCCCATGACTGCCTTCGACGATCCCCAAGCCTTCGTCAACCGCGTGCGCGAGCAAGCCGCCGATGCCGAGCGCAGCGGCGACATCCCGCGCTTGCTGCAACTAGTCAACGAACTGGCCACCGCCTTCGAACGCCAGGCCCATAGTACGGCGCAGGACAACGCCGGCGTGGTCCGGGCGGTGGAGGAATTCGAACGGCACGAAGGCACCTGATTTCGCCTTCTACCCAAGAGCCCGGCTGTTCGCCCTTCAGGTACCGTGACGGACCAGCGCCCCGAGGCCTAGCATCCAGTGCCTATCGCGACCCACTCCCTGCTTGGCCGGCTGCTGCAGCTGGTCCCGCGGGACACCCCTGCTCCCTTGCGCTACCTGGGCGCAGCCGTGCTTATTGCCATCGCAGCAGGCATCCGGCTGAGCCTGGGAATCGACAGCCTGCCCTATCTGGTCTTCATTCCCTTCATCATGACGGCCGCCTTCTGGTTCGGCCTAGGCCCCGGCCTCTTCGCCACCCTGCTCTCGGTCCTGCTGGCCGAGACACTGTTCGTCAAGGCGCCCGCCTACTTCGCTTTGTTTGGCGAGCGCTGGGTGTCCCATGCCCTGTTCGTGCTGGTGAACGTCACGATGGCGGTGGTCTGCGTCGCCCAACGCCGTAGTCTGGAATCCCTCTATCGCGTTGCCGGCAACCTCGGTGAAGAAGTCACCCTGCGTACTCGCCAACGCGACCTCATCTGGCAGGCCAGCCCCGACCTGCTCTGCACGGCGACCCTGGAGGGTGAGCTGCTGGATCTCAATCCGGCCTGGACCAACACCCTGGGCTGGAGCGAGGAGCAGCTGCACCAGGAACCCTTCATGGCCTTCGTCCATGCCGAGGACCGCGCGCCTACCGAAGCCGCCCTCGCACGCCTGAAGCTGGGTGAGCCGGTCTTCGGCTTCGAGAATCGCTATCGGCATCGCGAGGGCGGCTATCGCTGGCTGTCATGGAATTCGGTAGTGCAGGATGGCCTCATCTATTCCACGGTGCGCGAGGTCACCGCCATCCGCGAGCAGCAGGAAGCCTTGCGCCAGGCCGAGGAACAGCTGCGCCAAAGTCAGAAGATGGACGCCGTGGGCCAGCTCACCGGCGGTATCGCCCATGACTTCAACAACCTGCTGACCGGCGTAATCGGCAGCCTCGACATGCTCACTCTGCGGATCAACCAAGGTCGTTTCGCCGATCTCGAACGCTATACCGGTGCAGCCAAGGGCTCCGCCGAACGCGCCGCGGCCCTCACCCATCGGCTACTGGCCTTTTCGCGGCGCCAGGCATTGGACCCTAGCGCCACCCAGACCAACGATCTGGTGCTGGGCATGGAAGAACTCATACGCCGTTCGGTCGGCACCCAGGTGGAGATCCACATCGAACTCGCCGAGGCGCTCAACCTCATCCTCTGCGACCCCCACCAGCTGGAAAACGCCCTGCTCAATCTCTGCATCAATGCGCGGGATGCCATGCCCGAAGGCGGCACGCTGCGCATCGTCACCGCCAATCGCCGCCTGACCGACACCCAGGCAGCCGCCCTGGAGCTGCCACCTGGCGACTACGTGACCCTGGCCGTGCTCGACACCGGCTCGGGGATGCCACCCGAAGTCCTGGCCCGCGCCTTCGATCCCTTCTTCACCACCAAGCCGGTCGGCATGGGCACTGGTCTTGGCCTGTCGATGATCTACGGTTTCGCCAAGCAATCCGGGGGCGTTGCCCACATTGCCTCGGCGCCAGGCGTGGGCACTACCGTCACCCTCTACCTGCCGCGCCTGGTGGCGGCGCCCGCCCTGCCGGTCGAAACGCCGCCATCGCCGCAGGCGCGCTATCCCGAGGGGATGACGGTTCTGGTGGTGGACGACGAGCCCATGGTGCGGATGCTGGTGGACGAAGCGCTGCGCGAACACCAGATCCGCACGCTGGAGGCGAAGGATGGCGCCACTGCCTTGCAGGTGCTGGAATCCGATACGCCCCTGGATCTGCTGATCACCGACGTCGGCCTGCCGGGCGGTCTGAACGGCTGCCAGCTCGCCGCCCTAGCCCGCGAGCGTCGCCCCGGTCTGATGACCCTGCTGATCACCGGCTACGCCGAGACCGACCTGCCGGGCGACCCCCTGCCCACCCCAGACGTCCAGGTGCTGGTCAAGCCTTTCACCCTGGACAGACTCCTGACCCAGATCGATCTGTTGCTGGCTTCCCGCGAGCAGCCGCCGTCGGCGTGACGGCGCGCCTCTGAGCCGAGCGGGGCCGACAAACGCCGCGAGTTGTTGGACAATACCCGGCTATTCAACGGCAACCGGATCGAAACACCCGCATGAGCGATCTCTCCGCGCACACGCCCATGATGCAGCAGTACCTCAAGATCAAGCATCAACATCCCGAGCAGCTGCTGTTCTATCGCATGGGCGATTTCTACGAGCTGTTCTATGACGACGCCCGGCGTGCCGCCAAGTTGCTCGACATCACCCTGACCGCGCGCGGCGCCTCGGCCGGCAAGTCCATCCCCATGGCCGGCATTCCCTTCCACTCCGCCGAAGGCTACCTGGCCAAGCTGGTCAAGCTCGGCGAATCGGTGGTGATCTGCGAGCAGATCGGCGATCCGGCCACCAGCAAGGGGCCGGTGGAACGTCAGGTGGTGCGCATCATCACCCCGGGCACCGTCAGCGACGAGGCCCTGCTCGACGAGCGCCGCGACAACCTGCTGACTGCCGTGCTGGGCGACGAGCGTCTGTTCGGCCTGGCCGTGCTCGACATCGCCAGCGGCCGCTTCACCGTGCAGGAACTGGCCGGCTGGGAGACTCTGCTGGCGGAGCTGGATCGCCTCAACCCCGCGGAACTGCTGATTCCCGACGACTGGCCTGCAGACCTGCCCGCCGAGAAGCGGCGTGGCGTACGCCGCCGGGCGCCCTGGGACTTCGATTGCGACTCGGCGCTCAAGAGCCTCTGCCAGCAATTCGGTACCGGCGACCTCAAGGGCTTCGGCTGCGACAAGCTGGGCCTGGCCATCGGCGCCGCTGGCTGCCTGCTGGCCTATGCCAAGGAGACCCAGCGCACCGCCCTGCCCCACCTGCGCAGCCTCAGGCACGAGCGCCTGGACGACACCGTCATCCTCGACGGCGCCAGTCGCCGCAACCTGGAGCTGGACGTCAACCTGGCCGGTGGCCGCGACAACACCCTTCAGTCGGTGGTGGATCGTTGCCAGACCGCCATGGGCAGTCGCCTGCTGACCCGCTGGTTGAATCGTCCCCTGCGCAATCGTGCGGTGATCGAAGCCCGCCAGGACGCCATCACCTGCCTGCTGGAAGGCTATCGCTTCGAAACGCTGCAGCCGCAGCTCAAGGACATCGGCGACCTGGAGCGCATCCTCGCCCGCATCGGCCTGCGCAACGCCCGCCCGCGCGACCTCGCCCGCCTGCGCGATGCCCTGGCCGCGCTGCCGACGCTGCAGGAAGGGCTGACGCAGATGATCGCGCCGCACCTGCTCGACCTCGCGCGCAGCATCCAGACCTATCCGGAACTGGCCGCCACCCTGGCCCGCGCCATCATCGACAACCCGCCTGCGGTGATCCGCGACGGCGGCGTCATCAAGCGTGGCTACGACAGTGAGCTGGACGAACTGCAGACCCTGAGCGAGAACGCCGGCCAGTTCCTCATGGACCTGGAGGCCCGCGAAAAGGCCCGCACCGGCCTGCAAGGTCTCAAGGTCGGCTACAATCGCGTCCACGGCTACTTCATCGAGATTCCCAGCCGGCAAGCCGAATCGGCGCCGGCCGACTACATCCGTCGCCAGACCCTCAAGGGCGCCGAGCGCTTCATCACTCCCGAGCTCAAGGCCTTCGAAGACAAGGCCCTGTCGGCCCAGAGTCGCGCCCTGGCGCGGGAAAAGGCCCTTTACGAGACGCTGCTGGACGAGCTCATCGGCCACCTGGCGCCCTTGCAGGACAGCGCCGCGGCTCTGGCCGAGCTGGACGTCCTGGCCAACTTCGCCGAGCGCGCCCTCAACCTGGACCTGAACAAGCCGCGCTTCGTCGAGGAGCCCTGCCTGAAGATCGGCCAGGGTCGCCACCCGGTGGTGGAACAGGTGCTGGAAACGCCCTTCGTCGCCAACGACGTCACCCTCGACAACGACACCCGCATGCTGGTGATCACCGGCCCGAACATGGGCGGTAAATCCACCTACATGCGCCAGACGGCGCTGATCGTGCTGCTGGCCCATGTCGGCAGCTTCGTCCCGGCGGCCAGCTGCGAGCTGTCCCTGGTCGACCGCATCTTCACCCGTATCGGCTCCAGCGATGACCTGGCTGGCGGCCGCTCCACCTTCATGGTGGAGATGAGCGAGACCGCCAACATCCTGCACAACGCCAGCGAACACAGCCTGGTGCTGATGGACGAGGTAGGACGCGGCACCAGCACCTTCGATGGCCTGTCCCTCGCCTGGGCTGCGGCCGAACAGCTGGCACGGCTGCGTGCCTGGACGCTGTTCGCCACCCACTACTTCGAGCTGACGGTCCTGCCGGACGGCCAGCCGAGTGTGGCCAACGTGCATCTCAACGCCACCGAGCACAACGACCGCATCGTCTTCCTGCACCATGTGCTGCCCGGTCCGGCCAGCCAGAGCTACGGCCTGGCCGTGGCGCAACTGGCGGGCGTTCCGGAAGACGTCATCCTGCGGGCGCGCGAACACCTCGCTCGCCTGGAAGCGGCCAGTTTCAATGGAGAGGTGGGTACGCCGCTGCCGGTGAGCGCGCCGGCCAAGGGCCGCCCGCTGCAGGCCGATCTGTTCGCCAGCGCCATCCATCCTCTCATCGAGGAACTGGAACGCCTGCAGCCGGACGACATCACACCCAGACGGGCCTTGGAGCTTATCTACGAATGGAAAAAGCGTATCTGAGTTAACGGATACGAGGGTTCCGGCAATGCTGCTAGAATCCGCCGCCTTAGCCTGAGGAGAACGAGCAGATGACCTTCGTCGTCACTGACAACTGCATCAAATGCAAATATACCGACTGCGTGGAAGTCTGCCCGGTGGACTGCTTCTACGAAGGCCCCAACTTCCTGGTGATCCACCCGGACGAGTGCATCGACTGCGCCCTGTGCGAACCCGAGTGCCCGGCCCAGGCGATCTTCTCGGAAGACGAGGTTCCGGCCGGCCAGGAAGCCTTCATCGAACTCAACAGTGAGCTGGCCAACATCTGGCCGAACATCACGGAGAAGAAGGAAGCCCTGCCCGACGCCGCGGAGTGGGACGGCAAGACCGGCAAGCTCGCCCAGCTGGAACGCTAGGTCCTGCGGGAAAAGCCCCGGCAATAAAAAAGGGGGCGGATCACTCCGCCCCCTTCGTCCCTGTCCCTGAATTCCTGTCACCGTCCTGGTGAACCTCGTCCTGAGGTGTTCCCGATCCGCTTCCTGCCGATCCGTGTCGTCCCAGACACAGCGCCGATAGTACTCCTCTCCCGAACGCTGGCAATCTGCCACAATTTGACCTTCCACACCGCTTCGCTGCCGCGCTGGTAACGAAAAATCGTTATGCAGTAAGCACTTGAAGATCGTTCGTGTGGGCCAAGCGATGCTTTCCGGCAGGCCCAAGCGACTCCTGCTTACGTGCGCTGTAAGCCACGACTTACAGCAGCGCACAGAAAAAAGCCCGGAATAATCCGGGCTCCGTTTGGCTGACATTCAGCTAGGGATGATCAGAACAACGAATCACTCGACAGGCCGTTGCGCTCGAAGATTTCCCGCAGCCGCTTGAGGGCCTCGACCTGGATCTGCCGTACCCGCTCGCGGGTAAGGCTGATTTCCTGCCCCACCTCTTCCAGGGTGCAGGCCTCGTGACCACGCAGGCCAAAGCGGCGCACCACCACTTCACGCTGCTTCTCCGGCAGCTCCAGCAGCCACTGGTCGATGCTCTGGTTGAGATCCGAGTCCTGCAGCAATTCGCAAGGGTCGGTGGGACGATCATCGGTCAGGGTATCGAGCAGAGTCTTGTCGGAATCCGGCCCCAGCACCATGTCCACCGAGCTGATCCGCTCGTTCAGGCCCATTACCCGCTTGACGTCCGCCACCGGTTTTTCCAGCAACGCCGCGATTTCCTCGGGCGAAGGCTCGTGGTCGAGCTTCTGGGTCAGTTCCCGTGCTGCACGCAGGTGCAGGTTGAGCTCCTTGACCACATGGATCGGCAGGCGAATGGTACGGGTTTGATTCATGATCGCCCGTTCGATGGTCTGCCGGATCCACCAGGTGGCATAGGTGGAGAAGCGGAAGCCCCGCTCGGGGTCGAATTTCTCCACGGCGCGAATCAGACCCAGGTTGCCCTCCTCAATCAGATCGAGCAGCGACAGCCCACGGTTGATATAGCGCCGCGCGATCTTCACCACCAGGCGCAGGTTGCTTTCGATCATGCGCTTGCGACCGGCGGGATCACCGCGTTGCGCGAGCCGCGCGAAATGCACCTCTTCCGCCGGCGAGAGCAGTGGCGAGAAGCCGATTTCATTGAGATAGAGCTGCGTGGCGTCGAGCGCTCGGCCATAGTCGGCCAGCTTCGCCCCACGCAAGACCTGATTACCGCGCCCGGAGAGCGCCTTGGTCATGGCGGAATCGGCGGATTCCTCATCGAAGGGATTGGAATCGAGAAGCAGGACATCATCTCCGAGATCGTACTCGGTTTCTTGTTTGTTCTGGATCATCTTGAGTAACCCTTGCTCGTCTGTGCTTCGAGCCCGGGCGTATCGATACGTTGCCGATGCGCCATGACTCGCCCCCAAAGAGCTGCGGGAACGAGTCGGCACCTAGCGAATCAGCGATTGGGCAGGAATTGCAAAGGATCCACCGGTTTGCCCTGACGGCGAATCTCGAAATGGAGCTTGACCCGGTCGGTCCCGGTCGACCCCATTTCGGCAATGGTCTGTCCTATCTTGACACGCTCACCTTCCCGAACCAGCAACCTACGATTGTGACCGTAGGCACTGACGTAGGTTTCGCTGTGTTTGACGATAACCAGTTCACCATAACCGCGTAAACCATTTCCCGCATAGACAACGGTACCGTCGGCGGCGGCCATCACGGGCTGGCCTTCCTGTCCGGCGATGTCTATTCCCTTGTTTAGACTGCTGCTGGCGGAGAAGCGACTGATGAGGGTACCTTTCGTCGGCCAGGCCCAACCGGACGCGGATTGCGGGACGTCGCGGGTAGGTGTCTGGGCCGGTGTGACCGGCGTCGGGGGCGGTGCAGCAGGCAGATTGGGCGTCACCACCGGGGTAGCGGCAGTGGGATTGGAGGTCACCGGCGGCGGAATGGGCACCGGGGTCGCGACGGGAGTGCCTGGCGCCGGATTGGAGGCTGCCGGGACGGGGCGGCGGATGACGCGACTGGAACTGCTGGCGCTGGATCCGTTGCCAAAGCGGATCACCTGACCGACATGGATGACAAAGGGCGCACTGATCCCGTTCTGGGCGGCCAGGGCGCGCCATTCCCAGCCGTTGCGAGAGGCAATGGAAAACAGGGTGTCGCCGCGCTTGACGCGATACTGACCGGAGGTGACCTGGAGAACGCTGCCACGGCCATCGCCGCGGTCGATCACCGGCGCTCGTGAACCGTTGCTCGAACAGCCCGTCAGCAGCAGGGCGACGAGCACCGCCGCCAGCCAGCCTGACCGCCCTCGTCCTGGAAATCCTTGCGCTCGGGCCTTCACCCGTTCCTCCCGCAGAGTCTGATCATCTAGCGTCCGGCCATCCTGCCGGCCTCAAGCGGCCGTAGCCGTCAAGCTGCCTTGGAGCGCGGTACCGGGGTAACGTTCCCTGTCGCTCACTGGGCCAGGGGTCCGTTGAGCAGCGGTACGAAGCGTACGGCATTGAGTTCGTGGCGTACGAAGCCTTCGTCTTCGCGCACGATCAGCAAGAGCTTCTGCTCCTCATCGGCGCCGACCGGGATCACCAGGCGGCCGCCGGGTGCCAGCTGGTCGAGCAGTGCCTGGGGGATCTCCCGCGCAGCCGCCGTGACGATGATGCCATTGTAGGGCGCTAGCGCCGGCCAGCCTTCCCAGCCATCGCCCCAGCGGAACACCACGTTGCGCAGGTTGAGTTCGAGCAGGCGTTCCTTGGCCCGGTCCTGCAGCGACTGGATACGCTCGACGGAAAATACCCGCTCCACCGTCTGCGCCAGGATGGCGGTCTGATAGCCGGAACCGGTACCGATCTCCATGACCTTGTCCAGGGGGCCGCCGGCGAGCAGGAGCTCGGTCATGCGTGCCACCATGAAAGGCTGGGAAATGGTCTGGTTGTGGCCGATGGGCAGTGCCGTGTCCTCGTAGGCCCGATGGGCCAGGGCCTCGTCGACGAACAGGTGACGCGGCGTGCGGCGAATCACCTCCAGCACCTGGGCGTTGGACAGCCCCTCTTCGTAGAGGCGCTGGATGAGCCGCTCCCGGGTGCGCTGGGACGTCATGCCGATGCCGTGTCTTTGCATATGCTCTTGCCCCTGAGTCATGCCAGCAGCTCCGTCAGTGCCGACAGGCCGGCGAAGCCCTCGCGGAAGGTGCGATCGAACTGTAGCGGCGTCACCGACACATAGCCTTCCAGCACCGCATGGAAGTCGGTTCCCGGCCCGCCATCCACCGCATCGCCCGACACCGAGATCCAGTAGCCAGCCTTGCCGCGCGGATTGATCTCGCGCACCGGCGGCTTGGCCTGGGCTCTGTGACCCAGGCGGGTCAGCTGCAGGCCCTTGATCTGCTCCAGCGGCAGATCCGGGATATTGACGTTGAGCACGGTGCGCGGCGGCAGGTCGAAGCTTTCGTGCAGGGCGACGATACGGGCAGCGATCTCCGCTGCCACCGCCATGTTGTCGGGGCTGCGTGAAACCAGTGAAAAGGCCAGGGCCGGGCGAGCGAGAAAACGCCCTTCCATGGCCGCGGCCACGGTGCCGGAATAGAGGACGTCGTCGCCCAGGTTCGCGCCGAGATTGATACCGGCCACCACCATGTCGGGCGTTTCCTCCAGCAGGCCATTGAGGCCGAGGTGGACGCAATCGGTAGGCGTGCCGTTGACGCCCAGGTAGCCATTGGGCAGGCGCTGCGGATGCAGGGGGCGGTCCAGCGTCAGGGCACTGCTCACACCGCTCATGTCATAAAGCGGCGCGACCACCTGGCACTCGTAGTCCGCATGGGCGGCGAGCGCGGCATGCAGCGCGGCGATACCGGGGGCCAGCACCCCATCGTCGTTGGCGATCAGAAGTCGCATGGATGTTCCGTCTGCCCTGCCTCGCCAAGCGTTACCAGCTCGCGAACCACTGCGGTGGCAAAACAGCCGGCCGGCAGGACGAATTCGAGTTGCAGAATGTCAGGAGCCGGATAATGCCACGTCAGGCCGCCGATGGGGAGGCGCAGGATGCGCCGTTCATGCGAGAGGCCGGCACCGGCCAGCCAGGCGGGCAGCTCTCCAGCGGCCCTCGCCACCTCCTGTTCCAGGGCGGCGGCAGGGCCCTGCACGGGCGATTCGCCGGCGCCCCAGAGCGGGCCGGTGGGGTGCAGATCGAGCGCTGCCAGGCGCGGGTCCGTCAGATCGGCGGCGGTCGCCGGGAAGTGGCTGCGGCTGTCGGTAAAGGCCAGCAGATCCCCCCCCTGCGCCCGATTCCAGGAGCCTTCGGCGACGCGCCCGGCCAGCACCTGATTGAACAGCCAGCTGCGCGCGGCGGACAGCGTACGCGAACGCCGGTTGCGCTGCTCGGGTAGGCGCTGTTCACGGGCGCATTGCTGGGCGTCGACCAGATTGCCGCCCTCATAGCCAAAACGTTGCGGACCGAAATAGTTGGGCACGCCTTCGGCGGCGATGGCCTGCAGCCGAGCCTCCAGCGCCGCGGGATCGGCCTTGAGTCCGGTCAGGCGCAGGCGGAAGCCATTGGCGGCATGGGCGCCGCGTTGCAGCTTGCGCCGGTGCCTACCCTGCTGGAGGATCACCAGCGTCTCGTCGCAGGCGGCCGCAAGATCCGGATCGGCCTTGCCGGGCAGGTGCAGGCTGAACCACTGGCGGGTCAGCGCCTGGCGATCCTTGAGGCCGGCGTAGCTGATCGCCCGCTGCGGCACGCCGGCCGCCCGCGCCAGGCGGCGCACCGCCTCTTCGGTATTGAGGCCACGCTTCTCGACCCACAGCCAGAGGTGCTCGCCATCACCGCTCAGCGGGATGTCCAGTACCTCGTCCACCTGGAAGTCCTCGGCGCTGGCCTTGAGAATCGCCTGGCCACAGGGCTCGCCATGGGCGCGCGGCCCGAGTAGCTGGTCTTCGGTCATAGCGGCAGCAACAGGGCCACGGCGTGTACGGCGATGCCCTCTTCGCGCCCGACGAAACCCAGGCGCTCGGTGGTGGTGGCCTTGACGTTGACCTGGCCCAGCTCGACCTGCAGGTCCTCGGCGATGGCCTGGCGCATGGCCTCGATGTGCGGCGCCATCTTCGGCGCCTGGGCCGCGATGGTGCCGTCGACGTTGCCGACCTTCCAGCCCTGCTCGCGCACCAGGCCGACTACATGGCGCAGAAGCACCCGGCTGTCGGCACCCTTGAAGCGCGGATCGGTATCGGGGAAATGCTTGCCGATGTCGCCCAGGGCCGCGGCGCCCAACAGGGCGTCGGCCAGGGCATGCAACAGCACGTCGCCATCGGAGTGGGCGACCAGGCCATGGTGGTGGGGAATACGAATGCCACCAAGGGTAATGAAGTCGCCCTCGCCGAAGGCGTGAACGTCGAAACCGTGACCTATGCGCATGAAGAAAGACGCCCTGGAAAATGACAGGGCGTCGATTCTACCGGCTGGGGACGGCTCCCGTCGCCCTCAGGGGGTCGACAGGGCCGCCGCATGATGCCGCAGATGGTCGTCGATGAAGCTGGCGACGAAGAAATAGCTGTGGTCGTAGCCCGGCTGCAGGCGCAGTTCGAGGGGATGGCCGACGGCACCCGCCGCCCGTTGCAGGGCCTGGGGCTTGAGCTGTTCGGCAAGGAAGCTGTCCTGCTCGCCCTGGTCGACCAGCAACGGCAGACGCTCCTCGGCCTTTTCCAGTAGCGCACAGGCGTCCCACTCCGCCCAGGTGCTGCGATCCTCGCCCAGATAGTTGGAGAAGGCCTTGTGGCCCCAGGGGCAATCCAGCGGATTGACGATGGGCGAGAAGGCCGACACCGAGCGATAGCGGCCCGGATGACGCAGGGCGCAGATCAGGGCGCCATGGCCGCCCATGGAATGCCCGCTGACGCCACGGCGATCCGAGACCGGGAAGTTGGCCTCGATCAGCGCCGGCAGTTCCTCGACCACGTAGTCGTGCATGCGGTAGTGCCTGGCCCAGGGCTGCTGGGTGGCGTTGATGTAGAAACCGGCACCCAGGCCGAAGTCCCAGGCCTTGTCGGGGTCGTCCGGCACGCCCTCGCCACGCGGACTGGTGTCCGGCGCCACCAGCACCAGACCCAGTTCGGCCGCCAGGCGCTGCGCCCCGGCCTTTTGCATGAAGTTCTCGTCGGTACAGGTCAGCCCGGACAGCCAGTAGAGCACCGGCAGATCGCTACGAGCTTCCGCCTGGGGCGGCAGATAGACGGCGAAGGTCATGTCGCAGTCGAGACTGCGGGCACGGTGGCGATAGCGTTTGTGCCAACCGCCGAAACTCTTGTTGCTGGAGAGCAGTTCGAGACTCATGGTCATCTCCCTCGGAAAGAAGGCGCCCGTGGGCGCCCTCTCGGCGATCAGTAGTGGACGACGGTGCGGATGCTCTTGCCTTCGTGCATCAGCTCGAAGGCTTCGTTGATCTGCTCCAGGCCCATCGTGTGGGTGATGAAGGTATCCAGCGGAATCTCGCCGCTCTGCGCCTTGCGCACATAGCCGGGCAGCTCGCTACGGCCCTTGACGCCACCGAAGGCGCTGCCGCGCCAGACGCGACCGGTCACCAGCTGGAACGGCCGGGTGCTGATCTCCTGGCCGGCACCGGCCACGCCGATGATCACCGACTCGCCCCAGCCCTTGTGGCAGCACTCCAGGGCCGCACGCATCAGGTTGACGTTGCCGACGCACTCGAAGCTGTAGTCGACGCCGCCGTCGGTCAGCTCGACGATGACTTCCTGGATCGGCTTCTGGTGATCCTTGGGATTGACGAAGTCGGTGGCGCCCAGTTCACGGGCGATGTCGAACTTGGAGGGGTTGATGTCGATCGCGATGATGCGGCTGGCCTTGGCCATCTTGGCGCCGATGATGGCGGCCAGGCCGATGCCGCCCAGACCGAAGACGGCGACGGTGGCGCCCTCTTCCACCTTGGCGGTGTTGAGCACGGCACCGATGCCGGTGGTGACGCCACAGCCCAGCAGGCAGACCTTTTCCAGCGGCGCCTCGGCGGGGATCTTGGCTACCGACACCTCTGGCAGCACGGTGTACTCGGAGAAGGTCGAGCAGCCCATGTAGTGGTAGATCGGCTCGCCGTTGTAGGAGAAGCGGGTAGTGCCATCGGGCATCAGGCCCTTGCCCTGGGTCGCGCGTACCGAGCTGCAAAGGTTGGTCTTGCCGGATTTGCAGAATTTGCACTGGCCGCACTCGGCGGTATACAGCGGGATGACGTGATCGCCGACGGCGACCGAAGTCACGCCCTCGCCCACTGCTTCGACGATGCCACCGCCTTCGTGACCCAGGATGCAGGGAAAGACGCCCTCGGAATCCTGGCCGGACAGGGTGTAGGCATCGGTATGGCAGACGCCGGTGGCGACGATGCGGATGAGCACCTCGCCGGCCTTGGGCGGCTCGACGTCCACTTCGACGATCTTCAGAGGCTCATTGGGCGCGAAGGCTACAGCGGCGCGGGACTTGATCATGCTCGACTCCAGTCAGACGAAAAAACGAGGTGACCAGTTTAGACGCCAGAAATCCTGGAACAATCGGGCATACTGGAATTCATTTTTGCCACAGGGAAACAATCATGGGCTGGGAAGGCATCGATGAGTTCGTCGCGGTGGCAAATACCCTGCACTTTGGCCAGGCCGCCGATCGCCTGGGCACCTCCACTTCCCACGTCAGTCGCCAGGTGGCACGGCTGGAGGAGCGCCTGCAGGCTCGGCTGCTCTACCGCAGCACCCGCAGCGTGGCCCTCACCGAGGCCGGCCACACCTTCCTGCAACACTGCCGTCGCCTGCAGGAGGCCCGCGACGAAGCCCTGCGCGAGGTCAGCGACCTCTCCAGCCAGCCCAAGGGGCTGATCCGCATGACCTGCGCCGTGACCTATGGCGAGCGTTTCGTCGTGCCGCTGGTCAATGACTTCCTTGCCCGTCATCCCGAGGTGAGCCTGGAGCTGGACCTGACCAATCGCACCGTCGACCTGCTCCACGAGGGTTACGACCTGGCCATCCGCCTGGGTCGCTTGGCCGATTCCCGCCTGGTGGCGACGCGGCTGGCGCCGCGGGAGCTCTACCTGTGCGCCGCCCCCAGCTATCTGGAGCGCTTCGGGGCGCCCCATACCCTGTCGGAACTGAGCCGCCATCGCTGCCTGGTCGGCACCAGCGACATCTGGAGCTTTCGCGAAAACGAGCGCGAGGTGTTGCACCGCGTCCAGGGCTCCTGGCGCTGCAACAGCGGCCAGGCGGTATTGGACGCCGCGCTGCGTGGCTTCGGTCTGTGCCAGCTGCCGGACTACTACGTGCAGCCGCATCTGGCGCGCGGCGAGCTGCGCGCGCTGTTGGACAACCGTCAGCCGCCCAATAGCGCGGTATGGGCCCTGTATCCGCAGCGGCGCTTTCTCTCGCCGAAGATTCGCCTGCTGGTGGAGCACCTCAAACAGGGACTGGGCGCGGAGCGCCTGGGCGGCCGCTCCCTATCCAGGGGGTGAGCATCGCTGGCTCGCTTTCTGATCGAGGCGTTGCTGCAGGCCTGAGTCCTAGGCCTCGGCGAAGACAACCTGCAGTCGCTGCAGGTCTTCGGGGGTGGTGACCTTGATGTTGTCCACCCGGCCCTCGACCAGACGCGGCGCATGGCCGGCCCATTCCATGGCCGAGGCCTCGTCGGTGATGGCGGCGCCCGCCGCCAGGCCGGCGCAGAGGGCATCACGCAGAGCGCCGAGGCGGAACATCTGCGGTGTGTAGGCTAGCCACACCTGGCTGCGATCCACGGTTTCGCTCACCCGGCCATCACGTCCGACACGCTTGAGGGTATCCCGCGCCGGCACGCCCAGCAGGCCACCCACCGGATCCTGGGCCAGTTCGGCCAGCAGCCGATCCAGGTCATCACGTCGCAGATTGGGCCGCGCCGCGTCATGCACCAGCACCCAGTCGCCGTCGGTGGCACCCTGCTCGGCTAGCAGCAGCAGGCCGCCGAGTACCGAGTCGGCGCGCTCGCGACCGCCCGGTGCACGAAGGATACGGGCATCGGTGGCGCAGGGTAGCGTCGGCCACCAGGGATCTTCCGGCGCCAGGCTCACCGCCAGCCCGCGTAGACGGGGATGATCGAGAAAACAGTCGAGGGTGCGCTCCAGCAGGCTGCGGCCGCACAGGTCGAGGTATTGCTTGGGCCGGTCGGCACGCATTCGCGCGCCCACACCCGCGGCGGGAATGACCGCCCAGAAGGAAGGCAGAAGGGACATTATTTGGATTGCAGGAAGAGGGTTTCGCCTTGTTTGACCATGCCGAGTTCGTGGCGGGCACGCTCCTCGACGGTCTCCATGCCTTTCTTGAGCTCGACGACCTCGGCTTCGAGGATCTCGTTGCGCTCCAGCAGGCGTTTATTCTCGCCATTCTGGTCGGCGATCTGCTGCTTGAGTTCGTGCACCTGGGCGAAGCTGCCATCACCAACCCACAGGCGATACTGAAGACCGCCAAGCAGCAGGAGCAGGAAGGGGAACAGCCAGTAGGGACTTCGCATGGGTGGTAACGGATTCGCGGGCGGCAGATGCCGCAAAGGCGGCGGCAGAAACGAAAACAGGATAGAAGCCCGGCTCTACGCTTGTAAACTGGGCATCTATCCTGTGGTCCGGCAGACGAGCCAGGAGGCAACGACCTGAATCGTCGCCTCCACGTTCACGCAGCTCTTAGCTACGGAACTCGGCACGGCCGCGGTACGGTGCCTTGGCACCCAGTTGCTCTTCGATACGCAGCAGCTGGTTGTACTTGGAAACGCGGTCGGAACGGCACAGCGAGCCGGTCTTGATCTGACCGGCGGCGGTACCTACGGCCAGGTCGGCGATGGTGGAGTCTTCGGTCTCGCCGCTGCGGTGGGAGATCACTGCGGTGTAGCCGGCGGCCTTGGCCATCTGGATGGCTTCCAGGGTCTCGGTCAGGGAGCCGATCTGGTTGAACTTGATCAGGATCGAGTTACCGATTCCCTTCTCGATGCCTTCCTTGAGGATCTTGGTGTTGGTGACGAACAGATCGTCGCCCACCAGCTGTACCTTGCTGCCGATCTTGTCGGTCAGGGCCTTCCAGCCCGCCCAGTCGGACTCGTCCATGCCGTCTTCGATCGAGATGATCGGGAACTTCTCGGTCAGCCCGGCCAGGTAGTCGGCGAAACCGTTGGCGTCGAAGGCCTTGCCTTCACCGGACAGGTCGTACTGGCCGTCCTTGTAGAACTCGCTGGAGGCGCAATCCAGGGCCAGGGTCACGTCGGTGCCCAGCTCGTAGCCGGCGTTCTTCACCGCTTCGGCGATGGCAGCCAGGGCATCGGCGTTGGAGGCCAGGTTCGGTGCGAAGCCGCCTTCGTCACCCACGGAAGTGCTCAGGCCACGGGCCTTGAGCACGGCTTTCAGGTGATGGAAGATCTCGGCACCCACGCGCAGGGCGTCGGCGAAGCTCTTGGCCCCGACCGGCTGGACCATGAATTCCTGGATGTCGACGTTGTTGTCGGCATGCTCGCCGCCATTGATGATGTTCATCATCGGCACCGGCATGGAGTACTGGCCAGGGGTGCCGTTCAGGTTGGCGATGTGGGCGTAGAGCGGCAGGTCCTGGTCTTCGGCGGCGGCCTTGGCAGCTGCCAGGGACACGGCCAGGATGGCGTTGGCGCCCAGCTTGGCCTTGTTGTCGGTACCGTCCAGCTCGATCATGGCGCGGTCCAGCGCCTTCTGGTCGCTCGGATCCTTGCCCAGCAGTAGGTCGCGGATCGGCCCGTTGATGTTGCCTACGGCCTTCAGCACGCCCTTGCCTAGATAACGGCTCTTGTCGCCGTCGCGCAGCTCCAGTGCCTCGCGCGAACCGGTGGACGCGCCGGACGGCGCGGTAGCGCGACCGACGATACCGTTGTCCAGGATTACGTCCGCTTCAACGGTGGGGTTGCCGCGGGAATCCAGGACCTCACGTCCCTTGATGTCGACGATGTTAGCCATTTTTGTATCGATCTCCATGTTACCGGTCATTGACGGATCAGCCTTCGGCTGCGCGCGGGCCTTTTGGTTCAGCCGCCGCTTAGGCAGTTTCGATCGGCGTGAACGACTTCACCAGCTCGTCCAGTGCCTTGAGCTGGGCCAGGAAGGGCTCCAGCTTGTCCAGGCGCAAGGCACAGGGGCCGTCGCACTTGGCGTGTTCGGGATCCGGATGGGCTTCGAGGAACAGACCGGCCAGGCCCTGGCTCATACCGGCCTTGGCCAGGTCGGTGACCTGGGCACGGCGGCCGCCGGCGGAGTCGGAGCGCCCGCCCGGCATCTGCAGGGCATGGGTCACGTCGAAGAACACCGGGTAGCCAAAGCTCTTCATGATGCCGAAGCCGAGCATGTCGACCACCAGGTTGTTGTAGCCGAAGGAGGAACCACGCTCGCAGAGGATCAGCTGGTCGTTACCGGCTTCTTCGCACTTGGCGAGGATGTGCTTCATCTCCTGGGGCGCGAGGAACTGGGCCTTCTTGATGTTGATCACGGCATCGGTCTTGGCCATGGCCACGACCAGATCGGTCTGCCGCGAGAGGAAGGCCGGCAGCTGGATGATGTCGCACACCGCCGCCACCGGGGCAGCCTGGTAGGGCTCGTGGACGTCGGTGATCACCGGCATGCCGAAGGTGGCCTTGAGCTCTTCGAAGATGCGCAGGCCAGCCTCCATGCCGGGACCACGGTAGCTGGTTACCGATGAGCGGTTGGCCTTGTCGAAGCTGGCCTTGAAGACATAGGGGATACCCAGCTTCTCGGTCACCTTGACGTATTGCTCGCACACCTGCATGGCCAGGTCACGGGATTCCAGCACGTTCATGCCGCCGAAAAGCACGAAGGGCTTGTCGTTGGCGATCTCGATGTTGCCGACGCGGACGATCTTCTGAGCGGTCATGATCAATCCTTCTTGGCGTAGCGCAGGGCGGCGTTGACGAAGCCGCTGAACAGCGGATGGCCATCACGCGGGGTGGAGGTGAACTCTGGGTGGAACTGGCAGGCGACGAACCAGGGATGATCCGGGGCTTCCACCACTTCCACCAGGGCACCGTCGCCCGAACGACCGGAGATCTTCAGGCCGGCGGCCTGGATCTGCGGCAGCAGGTTGTTGTTGACCTCGTAGCGATGACGATGGCGCTCGACGATAACGTCCTGGCCATAGCAGTCATGTACCTGAGTGCCGCTGATCAGCTGACATTCCTGAGCGCCCAGGCGCATGGTGCCGCCCAGATCGGAGCCTTCGGTGCGGATCTCGGTGGCGCCGGTGGAATCCTGCCATTCGGTGATCAGGCCGACCACGGGGTGACCGCTGGCCTTGTCGAATTCGGTGGAGTTGGCGTCTTTCCAGCCCAGCACGTTACGGGCGAATTCAATGACCGCCACCTGCATTCCCAGGCAGATGCCCAAATAGGGAATCTTGTTCTCGCGGGCGTACTGCACGGTGGCGATCTTGCCTTCCACGCCGCGCAGGCCGAAGCCGCCGGGAACGAGGATGGCATCGACGCCCTTGAGCAGATGGGTACCCTGCTGCTCGATGTGCTCGGAATCGATGTAGCGCAGGTTGACCTTGGTGCGGCTCTGGATGCCGGCGTGGTTCATGGCCTCGATCAGCGACTTGTAGGCGTCGAGCAGCTCCATGTACTTGCCGACCATGGCGATGGTGACTTCCTGCTCGGGATTGAGCTTGGCATCCACCACGCGATCCCACTCGGACAGATCGGCCGGCTGGCACTCCAGGCCGAAGCGCTCGATGACGAATTCGTCCAGACCCTGGGCGTGCAGCACCGAAGGGATGCGGTAGATGGTGTCGACGTCTTCCAGGGAGATGACCGCGCGCTCTTCGACGTTGGTGAAGAGGGCGATCTTGCGACGGGAGGAGCTGTCGACAGTGTGGTCGGAACGGCAGATCAGCACATCGGGCTGCAGGCCGATGGAGCGCAGTTCCTTGACCGAATGCTGGGTCGGCTTGGTCTTGGTCTCGCCGGCGGTAGCGATGTAGGGCACCAGGGTCAGGTGCATCAGCATGGCGCGACGCGCCCCGATCTCTACCCGCAGCTGGCGGATGGCTTCGAGGAAGGGCTGCGACTCGATGTCGCCGACGGTACCGCCGATCTCCACCAGGGCCACGTCGGCATCGCCAGCGCCCTTGATGATGCGCCGCTTGATCTCGTCGGTGATGTGCGGGATCACCTGCACGGTGGCGCCCAGGTAGTCGCCGCGGCGCTCCTTGCGCAGCACGTCCATGTAGATGCGACCGGTGGTGAAGTTGTTGTTCTGGGTCACGGTGGTGCGGATGAACCGCTCGTAGTGGCCCAGGTCCAGGTCGGTTTCGGCGCCGTCATGGGTGACGAACACCTCGCCGTGCTGGAAGGGGCTCATGGTGCCGGGATCCACGTTGATGTACGGATCCAGCTTGAGCATGGTGACCTTCAGCCCTCTCGCTTCCAGAATGGCGCCCAGGGAGGCCGAGGCGATGCCTTTCCCCAAAGAAGAAACAACACCGCCCGTGACGAAAATAAAGCGCGTCATGAAAATTCCTAGAATCTGCGTTGAGGCGGAGAGCCGCCGATGAAAGCGAGAGCGGTCGGCCTGGCGCCGGACCAATGCACACCGTCCACTCGGGGCGAGCGGAAAATGCGGTATAAGACGGGAGCGTAGTCTAGCCTAAAGGTCATCTCAGCTCAAACCCACCCATGCCGTCTGCGGGCTGCCACTCAAGCCGCCCTCCCCCTGGCAGAGCACTCAGACCAGGCAGATTGGCCACGGCCAGCAGTTCGTCGCCTCGCCAGAGCAGCGGCAAACGGCCGCGCAGGAACGGCGGCACCGCCTGCTCATTGAGCAATCGCTTGAGATCACGGGCGCCCCGACCAGGGATCCGCAGCCGCTCGCCCCCCTGTCGATAGCCGATCCGCCAGCCGGATTCGGCAGGCCGACCGACGAATATCAGCCGGCCATTGCCCCCGAGCTCCAGGGTGGTTTCCTGTCCGTTTAAGGCCGCAGGTAGCGGCTCGGCCTGCCAGGCATCCGGCACCCACCAGATCCGCCCAGCGCCACGGCGCACGCTGCCGCCTTCCAGACGCCAGCAGGGATCGCTGGCCTCCCCTCCCTCGCGCAGCGCCTGCCAGCCGGCCCAATGGGCGCTGTCAGGCTGGCGCGTCAGACGTTCCAGCCAGGCGCGCAAGGCATTGCGCTGGCGTGCCTCGCTCAGGGCCTGCAGGGGCGCCAGAGCCAGGCTTGGCAGCGGCACCCAGGCAAAGGGCTGCTCCCCTCGCCGAGCCCGAAGCAGATCCAGGCTGGCCAGCTCGCCCAGCAGCTCATCGGCCTCGGCCAGATGCCGAGCGCTGCGCGCCATGACCTGGTCGATACCTGGCCAGCGAGTGCGCAGCCGGGGCAGCACCTCGTGTCTCAGATAATTGCGATCCAGCTGGATGTCGGCGTTGCTGGGATCCTCGATCCAGTCCAGCTTTTCGTTCCGGGCATAGGCCAGCAGCGCGGCCCGTGGCTCGTCCAGCAAGGGGCGCCAGAGGCGACCGGCAGCCAGCGGCCGCGCATCCGGCATGCCGGTCAGCCCCTTCACACCCGCGCCACGCACCAGGCGATGCAGCAGCGTCTCCAACTGATCGTCGCGGTGCTGGCCGAGCACCAGACAGCCCTCCGCGGGCAGGACCCGTGCGAAGGCGGCATAGCGCGCCTCGCGCGCGGCACGTTCGAGACTGGCTGCCTGATCGGTGCGCACGTGCAAGATATCGAGGGGAACCGCCAATGCCTGACAGACCTGGGCGCAGTGACTGACCCAGGTATCCGCGACGGCTTGCAGGCCATGGTGCACGTGTATCGCCTGCAGCTCGACGAGCAGGCCACGCTCGCGCAGGCGCGCGAACAGGTGCAGCAGGACGGTGGAGTCGAGTCCGCCAGAGAAACCCACCCGCCAGTGACGAGTGGGCGGCTGCCGCTCCAGCCGGGCGTGCAGCCGATCCAGCAGACTCATGGAGGCGGGATCAGGAAATGCCGTAGCTCATCAGGCGCTCGTAACGACGCTCCAGCAGTGCCGGCAGATCGTAGCCCTTGAGTTCGTCCAGCTGTTCCAGCAGCGCGGTGCGCAGGCTGGCGGCCATGGCCTGGGGATCGCGATGGGCACCGCCCAGGGGCTCGTCGATCACTTGGTCGACGATGTTCAGGCTCTTCAGCCGCTCGGCGGTGATGCCCATGGCCTCGGCGGCATCGGGGGCCTTCTCGGCGGTCTTCCACAGGATGGAGGCGCAGCCTTCCGGCGAAATCACCGAGTAGGTGGAGTGCTGGAGCATGTTGAGCTGATCGCAGACGCCAATGGCCAGGGCGCCACCGGAACCACCTTCGCCGATCACGGTGGCGATGATGGGAGTCTTCAGACGCGCCATGACGCGCAGGTTCCAGGCGATGGCCTCGCTCTGGCCACGCTCTTCGGCGTCGATGCCCGGGTAGGCACCGGGGGTATCGATGAAGGTCAGGATCGGCATCTTGAAACGCTCGGCCATTTCCATCAGACGGCAAGCCTTGCGATAGCCTTCCGGACGCGGCATGCCGAAGTTGCGCCGCACCTTCTCGCGCACTTCGCGGCCCTTCTGGTGGCCGATGATCATTACCGGACGGTCTTCCAGGCGGGCGACGCCACCCACGATGGCCGGATCGTCGGCGAAGTGACGGTCGCCATGCAGCTCTTCGAAATCGCTGAAGAGGTAGCTGATGTAGTCCAGGGTGTAGGGACGCAGCGGATGACGCGCCAGACGGGCCACCTGCCAACTCGACAGGTCGCTGAAGATGCTCTTGGTGAGCGCCTGGCTCTTCTCCTGCAACCGGGCGATCTCGTCACTGATGTTCAGCGCATTGTCGTTACCGACCAGTCGAAGTTCTTCGATCTTGGCCTGGAGATCGGCGATGGGCTGTTCGAAATCGAGATAGTTCGGGTTCATGGGCATCCGTTATTGCAATCTAGAGCCAGGGGCCGGGGCGCCTACCTTAAGGGATCGGACGAGACAGGTCGAGACTCCTGCCGCGTCACTGGCACCCGCCGCTGGCGAGGGTTGGGACGGAACGCACGAGGCGCTCGGGCTTAACGATAGTTGAGAAAGACGTTCTCCCTGCCGAACTGGTCACGCAGGGTTTGAATCAGGCCATCAGCCGGGTCGATCCGGTAATTCTCGCCGAACTGCAGCAAGGCACGCGCGGTGGGGCCCTGGTAGTCGATGGTGACCGGACAGGCACCACGGTGACGACCGCAGAGTTCACCCAGCCAGCGTAGCCGGTCACCGGCCAGGGACTCGCTGCGCACGGCGATCCTCAGGCTTTCCGCCAGGGCGGTACGGGCCTCCTCCAGGCCCAGCACCCGCTTGGCGCGCAGCCGCAGGCCGCCGGAGAAATCGTCCTGGCTGACCTCGCCCTCGACGATCACCAGGGCATCGGTCTGCAAGAGCGCCTGGGCCGCGTTGAAAGCCTCGGCGAACAGCGAGGCCTCGATGCGCCCGGAACGGTCGTCCAGGGTGACGAAGCCCATTTTGTCACCACGCTTGTTCTTCATCACCCGCAGGTTGACGATCAGCCCGGCCACGGTCTGGGTCTCGCGCGAGGGCTTGAGGTCGACGATGCGCTGACGCGCCAGCCGGCGCACCTCGCCTTCGTATTCCTCGATGGGGTGGCCGGTCAGGTACAGCCCCAGGGTTTCCTTTTCTCCGCGCAGGCGCTCCTTGAGATTGAGCTCCCGGGCGCGCCGGTGATTGGCATAGACATCGGCCTCGGGTTCGGCGAAGACGCCACCGAAGAGGTCGACATGACCGCTGTTGTGACTGCGGGCGGTCTGCTCGGCCGAGGCGATGGCCTCTTCCATGGCCGCCAGCAGCACGGCGCGGTTCTGGTCGATGGTCGCCTGATAGGCCTTGATCTCGTCATGGTAGTGCGGCCCCAGGCGATCCAGTGCGCCAGAGCGGATCAGGGCTTCCAGGGTGCGCTTGTTGATGCGTTTGAGGTCCACCCGCGCGCAGAAGTCGAACAGGTCCTTGAAGGGTCCTTCGGCACGTGCCTCGACGATGGCCTCCACCGGCCCCTCGCCCACACCCTTGATGGCGCCCAGGCCGTAGACGATGCGCCCGCCCTCGTTCACGGTGAACTTGAACTCGGAGATGTTCACGTCCGGCGTGTCGATGCGCAGCTTCATGTGGCGGCATTCCTCGATGAGGATCACCACCTTGTCGGTGTTGTGCATGTCCGCCGACAGCACCGCGGCCATGAAGGGTGCCGGATAGTGGGTCTTCAGCCAGGCGGTCTGGTAGGAGACCAGACCATAGGCGGCCGAGTGGGACTTGTTGAAGCCGTAACCGGCGAATTTCTCCACCAGGTCGAAGATATTGCCCGCCAGCTCACCATCGATGCCGTTATTGGCGCAGCCCTCGATGAAGCCGCCGCGCTGCTTGGCCATCTCCTCGGGCTTCTTCTTGCCCATGGCCCGGCGCAGCATGTCCGCCTGGCCCAGGGTGTAGCCGCCCATGACCTGGGCGATCTGCATCACCTGTTCTTGATAGAGGATGATGCCATAGGTCGGCGCCAGCACCGGCTGCAGGCCATCATACTGGTAGTCCGGATGCGGATAGGCCAGCTCGGCGCGACCGTGCTTGCGGTTGATGAAGTCGTCCACCATGCCCGACTGCAGCGGACCGGGTCGGAACAGCGCCACCAGGGCGATGAGGTCTTCCAGGCAGTCCGGCTTGAGCTTCTTGATCAGCTCCTTCATGCCGCGGGATTCCAGCTGGAAGACGGCAGTGGTCTCGGCCTTCTGCAGCAGGGCGTAGGTAGGCTTGTCGTCCAGCGGGATGAAGTCGATGTTGAGCGGCTCGCGCCCCTCCTCTACTTCCGTGCGGTTGATGGTCTCCAGCGCCCACTTGATGATGGTCAGGGTGCGCAGGCCGAGGAAGTCGAACTTGACCAGGCCGGCCTGCTCGACGTCGTCCTTGTCGAACTGGGTCACCAGGCCGTTGCCGTCCTCGTCGCAGGCGATGGGTGAGAAGTCGGTCAGCTTGGTCGGGGCGATCACCACGCCCCCGGCGTGCTTGCCGGTACCGCGGGTAATGCCTTCCAGCTTCAGGGCCATGTCCCAGATTTCCTTGGCGTCCTCGTCGGTCGCCAGGAAGTCGCGCAGCGGCTCCTCCTGCTCGAAGGCCTTCTGCAGGGTCATGCCCACTTCGAAGGGGATCATCTTCGACAGGCGATCGGCCAGGCCATAGGACTTGCCCTGCACCCGCGCCACGTCGCGCACCACCGCCTTGGCCGCCATGGTGCCAAAGGTGATGATCTGGCTCACCGCCTCGCGGCCGTACAGGTCGGCCACGTATTCGATCACCCGGTCACGACCGTCCATGCAAAAGTCGACGTCGAAGTCGGGCATGGAGATCCGCTCGGGGTTCAGGAAGCGCTCGAACAGCAGGTCGTAGGCCAGCGGATCCAGGTCGGTGATCTTGAGCACATAGGCCACCAGGGAGCCGGCACCCGAGCCCCGGCCGGGACCGACCGGTACGCCGTTGTTCTTCGCCCACTTGATGAAGTCCATCACGATGAGGAAGTAACCGGGGAAGCCCATCTGGATGATGATGTCGAGCTCGAAGTTGAGCCGGTCGACGTACTCCTGGCGCTTTTCCTCGTAGTTCGGCGTGGTCTCGCGCGGCCAGAGCACGGCCAGGCGCTCCTCCAGGCCCTCGAAGGACACATGGCGCAGGTAGTCGTTGATGGTCATCCCGTTGGGAATCGGGAAGTTGGGCAGAAAGTACTTGCCCAACTGGATTTCGATGTTGCAGCGCTTGGCGATCTCGACGGTGTTTTCCAGCGCCTCGGGCAGGTCGCTGAACAGCTCGGCCATCTCGGCCGCCGACTTCAGGTACTGCTGGTCGCTGTACTTGCGCTCGCGCCGGGGATCGTCCAGCGGACGGCCCTCGCCGATGCAGACGCGGGTCTCGTGGGCTTCGAAGTCCTCGGCCTTGAGAAAGCGCACGTCGTTGGTCGCCACCAGGGCGCCACCGCAACGATCGGCCAGGGCCACCGCCGCATGCAGATGCTCTTCGTCACCCGCTCTTTCGGTGCGCTGGATCTCCAGATAGAAGCGATCCTGGAAGACCTGCTGCCATTCCTCGAAGAGCTGATCGGCTAGGGCCAGATCGCCTTCGAGCAGCGCCAGACCGATCTCGCCCTCCTTGGAACCGGACAAGGCGATCAGCCCCTCGCTGGCCTCCTTCACCCAATCGCGCTGGATGACGATCTGCCCGTCTTGCTGGCCTTCCTGAAAACCGCGAGACAGCAGTTCGGTAAGGTTGCGATAGCCCTTGGCGTTCATGACCAGCAGGGTCATGCGGCTCAGGGGGGCGTCGCCATCGCGACCGGCCATCCAGATGTCGGCGCCAGCGATAGGCTTGATCCCGGCGCCCATGGCGGCCTTGTAGAACTTGACCAGCGAACAGAGGTTACCCTGGTCGGTCACCGCCACCGCCGGCATCCCGGCTGCTTCAGCGGCCTTGACCAACCCCTTCACTCGCACGATCCCGTCGACCAGGGAGTATTCCGTGTGTAGACGCAGGTGGACGAAGGATGCGGACATGGCAGAGACCCCTTGATGCATGAGGCGCGGGATTGTACTGGATTGTCGACCTGGGGTCAGACCGCCGCGACGGCCGTCAGTAGGTCGCGACGATCTGGGTCGAGGCCTGGGTCTCGAGAACGAGCCAGGCCTCGCGTACCGGTGCGAAGGAGCGCCGATGGATGGGCGTGGGGCCCAGGCGCCTGAGCGCGTCGAGGTGCTCGGCGGTGGGATAGCCCTTGTGTCCGGCCAGGCCATAGCCCGGATAAAGGACATCGAGCGCCTGCATTTCGCGGTCGCGGCTGACCTTGGCCAGAATGGACGCCGCGGCGATTGCCGGGACCTGGCTATCGCCCTTCACCACCGGTGCACTGGGCACCGCCAGTTTGGGGCAGCGATTGCCGTCGATCAGCGCCAGACGCGGCTGGACTTGGAGGCCCTCCACCGCCCGCTGCATGGCCAGCATGGTGGCATGCAGGATGTTCAGGCGATCGATCTCGGCGACCTCGGCGCGGGCCACGCACCAGGCCAGGGCCTTTTCCTGGATCTCGTCGAACAGGGCTTCGCGGCGCGTCAGCGACAGCCTCTTCGAATCGTTCAGGCCCAGGATGGGCTTGCCCGGATCGAGGATCACCGCAGCGGTGACCACGGCGCCACACAGCGGACCGCGACCGACCTCGTCGACCCCGGCGACCAGCGCCTCGACCAGATTGAAATCCAGGCCCAGCTGCATCAGCTGCGCGCCCGCAGGAGATCCAACACGGCGCCGGCCGCCTGGACCGAGGCATCGCGCCGCAGGCTGTGATGAATGGTTTCGAAGCTGTCGGTCTGCTGCTGCGGCCGCTCCAGCAGCGGCAGGAGTTCAGCCACCAGCCGCTCCGGCGATGCCTCGTGCTGGATCAGCTCAGGCACCAGCTTGCGTCCTGCCAGCAGGTTGGGCAGCGAAATGTAGGGGCTTTTCACCAGCTGCTTGAGAATCAGATAGGTCAGGGGCGCCACCCGATAGGCCACCACCATGGGCCGTTTGAACAGCAGTGTCTCCAAGGTCGCGGTGCCCGAGGCGATCAGCACGCCATCACAGGCGGCCAGCACTTCATGGGAACGTCCATCGGTCAGCAGCAGCGGCAAGGGCGGTCGACCTTCCAGCAATTGCTCCACCTGAGCCCGTCGTGCGGCGTTGGCACAGGGTAAGACGAAACGCACACCAGGACTCACGGCCAGCAACTGGGCGGCGGCGTCGAGGAACAGCGCACCGAGGCGCCCTACTTCGCCACCGCGACTGCCGGGCAACAGAGCCACGACCTGCCCCTGTTCCGGCAAACCCAGGGCCTGCCTGGCGGCCGCGCGGTCGTTATCCAGCGGGATGGTGTCGGCCAGTGGATGCCCGACGAAACGCACCGGCACCTGCTGCTCTTCGTAGAAACGGGCTTCGAAGGGAAACAGGGTCAGCATCAGGTCGCAGCCATCGCGAATCTTCAGCACCCGCTTCTGTCGCCAGGCCCAGACCGAGGGACTGACGTAATGCACCGCTGGAATGCCTGCGCGGTGCAGCTGGGCCTCGATCTCGAGGACGAAATCCGGGGCATCGATACCGATGAAGACGTCGGGGCGGGCATCGAGCAACTGGGCGATCAGCGCCTTGCGCCGGCCCAGCAGTTCGCGCAGCCGGCCGAGCACCTCGACCAGCCCCATGACCGCCAGGCGCTCCATGGGAAACTCGGACACCAGCCCTTCGGCTTCCATCCGCGGACCACCGACGCCCATGAAGGAGATATGCGGATGCTGCTCGCGCAGCGCCTGCATCAGGCCAGCGCCCAGCAGATCGCCCGACGCCTCCCCTGCCACCAGCGCCACACGCAGCGGGCGCTGGGCGAACTCAGCGGGTGATGCCACGCGTCGCACTCAGGATGGAGTCACGGAATACCGCCACCTCGGGAAACTGCTGGGCCACCGGCTCCAGCTCTCGCATGGCGTCATCGACGGTCAGCCCCTGGCGATAGACTACCTTGTAGGCGCGGCGCAATTCCTTGATGGCCTCGGCCGAGAAGCCGCGCCGCCGCATGCCTTCGAAATTCATGCTACGGGCTTCGGCCGGGTTACCGAACACCGTGACATAGGCCGGTACATCCTTGCCGATGGCCGTGCCCATGCCGGAAAAGCTGTGGGCGCCAATACGGCAGAATTGATGGACCAGGGTATAGCCGGAGAGAATCGCCCAATCGTCGACATGCACGTGCCCGGCGAGGGCCGTGTTGTTGACCAGGATGCAGTGATTGCCGATCACGCTGTCATGGCCGATGTGCACATAGGCCATCAGCAGATTGTGATCGCCAATGGTGGTCTCTTCCCGATCCTGCACGGTACCGCGATGGATGGTGACCCCTTCGCGGATGGTGTTGTGATCGCCGATGCGCAACCGGGTCGGTTCGCCCTGATACTTGAGGTCAGGCGTATCCTCGCCGATGGACGAGAACTGGAAGATGCGATTGTGACGTCCGATCATGGTCGGACCCTTGAGGATGACGTGAGGCCCGATGACGGTACCCTCGCCTACCTCCACATCTGGCCCGATGATCGACCAGGGGCCGACCTGGACATCGGCAGCGAGCCGTGCCTTGGGGTCGACGATAGCCCTGGGGTCAATCAACGTCATAGCTTGCGTTCCGCGCAGATGATCTCGGCCGAGCAGACCGGCTTGTCGTCCACACTGGCCCGACATTCGAATTTCCAGATGCCGCGCTTGGTGCTGATGAAGCGAGCGTCGAGCATCAGCTGATCACCCGGCGTCACCGGCTGGCGAAAACGCAGCTTATCCGATCCGACGAAGTAGTACAGGGTGCCGTCGGCCGGCGAGGAATTCATCATCTTGAAGCCAAGGACACCGGCTGCCTGCGCCATGGCCTCGACGATCAGCACGCCCGGCATGATCGGGTGCTGGGGAAAGTGGCCGGTAAAGAACGGCTCATTGATGCTGACGTTCTTGTAGGCACGAATGCGCTTGGCTTCGATATCCAGCTCCAGCACGCGATCCACTAACAGAAAGGGATAGCGATGCGGGAGATATTCACGGATCTCGTTGATGTCCATCATGGTCGGGGAAGGCCTGTTCAGAAAGGGGAAACATCCGATGCAGAATCAAGCATCAGAAGCAGCGTCATCCCGCGAGGTCACGGTAGCAACGATTTTTTCCAGATGTTGCAGACGGCGAGCCATGTCGTCGAGGTGACGAATCCGCGCGGCGCTTTTCTTCCACTCACCGGCCGGCTGCATGGCCGTACCGGAGGAATAGGCACCGGGCTCGGTAATCGAGCGAGTCACCATGGTCATACCGGTGACGAACACGTTGTCGCACACCTCGATATGACCGACCATGCCCACGCCGCCGGCGATGGTGCAGTGTTTGCCGATCTTGGTACTGCCAGAGATGCCGACACAGGCGGCCATGGCGGTGTGCTCACCGACCTGGACGTTGTGCGCGATCATGATCTGGTTGTCGAGCTTGACGCCATTACTGATGATCGTGTTCGCCAGGGCGCCACGGTCGATGGTGGTATTGGCCCCGATCTCGACGTCGTCGCCGATCAGCACCCCACCCAGCTGGGCGATTTTTTGCCACTGGCCGCGCTCGCTGGCGAAGCCGAAGCCTTCCGCGCCGATCACGGCGCCGGATTGCACCACTGCTCGTTCGCCGATGATCACGTCGTGATAGAGCGTGACCCGTGGCGCCAGCCAGCTGTCTGCACCAATGACGCTGCGCGCACCCACTACGCAGTGAGCTCCCAGACTCACGCCAGCACCGATGTGCGCCTGTGCCTCAATCACCACATAGGGGCCAATGGCCGCCGTCGGATCGACCTGGGCATCCGCAGCGACGAGCGCCGTAGGATGGATGCCGGCCGCGCTACGTGGCTTGCGGTCGAACAGATGGGACAGCCGTGCATAGGCCAGATAGGGATTGGCCAGGATAAGGGAATCGCCGGCATAGCCGTCGGCGTCCTTTTCCGTGAGCAGCACCGCCCCAGCCTGGGTGTCGGCCAGATAGCGGCGATACTGCGGATTGGCAAGAAAACTCAGCTGGTCAGCACCGGCCTCTGGCAGGGTAGCCAGGCCGGTTACCAGGCGCTCGGGCGAACCGCGTAATTCCACGGTCAACTGGCGGCTTTCCAGCCATTGCGCCAGCTCGCCCAGCGTAAAGGTCGTATGGCTCATTAACGACCCGCGTTCATGCGCTCGATGACTTGGCGCGTGATGTCGTACTGCGGCTTCACGTCCACCACGGCACCGCGCTCGAGCACCAGATCGTAATCACCCTTCTTCAGCACCTCTTCCACGGCTTTGTCCAGGCGCGGCTTGAGCAGCTTGAGCATGTCTCGGTCGGACGCGGCCTTGGCATCGTTGAGTTCCTTGGACTGGAACTGGAAATCCCGGGCTTTCTGGCGGAAATCATTTTCCAGACGGGTGCGCTCAGCCTGGGCCATCTTGTCACCGCCCTTGTTGAGCTTGTCCTGGATGTCCTTGGCCGAGCCTTCCAGATTCTTCAGCTTGTTCAGCTGAGGACCGAATTTCTTTTCGGAATCGACCGCGTACTTCTTGGCGGCGTCCGACTCCAGCAGGGCCATCTGGTAGTTCAGCACGGCGATCTTGGTGTCGGCGAAAACCGGAGCGGCAACGAGAACGGCAGCGAACAGAGCGTAACGGGTGTACTTGTGCACAGTTGACTCCTGCGTAAAGCGCAAAGGTGTAACCTGGGTCAGAACGTCTGACCCAGCGAGAACTGGAAGACCTGCGGATCGGAGTTGGTCGGCTTCTTGACTGGAACGCCGAGGCTGAAGCTCAGCGGACCCAAGGCAGTAACCCAGGTCACACCGACGCCGACGGAGCTGGCCATGTTGGAGAAGCTGACGTCGCCGCAGTTTTGTGTCGAGTTCAGGTAGCACTTGGTGCTGAACACGTTACCCACGTCCCAGAACAGCACGGTTCGCAGGGACTTCTGATCCTTCACGAAGGGCAAGGGGAAAAGGTATTCCACACCACCGGTGATCAGGACATTGCCACCGAAGGCCTCATCGTTCTCCCGATCGCGGTAGCCCTGACCTTGATCAGCGTAAGTCGCCGGGTTCCTCGGTGGCGTGGTCCGCGGACCCAGACTGCTGTCCTCGAAACCCCGTACAGAGTTGAAGCCGCCCGCGTAATAGTTCTCGTAGAACGGTAGGCCGTCGGTACTGCCATAGCCGTCACCATAGCCCAGCTCGGTATGGAAGCGCAGCGCCGTATTGTCGGTCAACGGAGTGAACAGCTGGCCGCGGTAGTCGAGTTTGTAGAAGCTCAGGTCGCTGCCCGGGATGGTGATCTGACCGGTCAGGCTCTGGGAAGCACCCCGGGTCGGCAGGACACCGCGGTTCAGGGTCGAGCTCGACCAGCCGATGCTGGCCTTGAAGTTGGTGAAGTTATCCCCTTCGCGCTGGACGAAATCGTAGATCTCGTCGGCACTGTATGTACCAGGATTGATCTCGTCTTTCTGCACGCTCAGACCATAGGTCAGACGCGAGGTCTCGCTGATCGGATAGCCCAGGGTGACACCGCTACCCAGGCTGTTGATCGAGTAGTAGGAGACGTCACTGTCGTACAGTTTGCTGTAGTCGGTGCTGCGATAGAAGATGTTGTAACCCAGGCTCACGCCGTCCGGGGTGAAGTACGGGTCGGTGAAGCTGAAGTTGTAGCGACTCTGGTACTGGGAACGGGTCAGACCGATGCTGACCTGGTTGCCGGTACCCAGGAAGTTGTTCTGGCTGATGGAGCCACCGAGGATCAGACCGGCGCTCTGGGCGAAGCCGATGCTGGCTGTGATGGAGCCCGACGGCTGCTCTTCGACGTTGTAATTGACGTCGACCATGTCGTCGGTGCCAGGCACCTGGGGCGTCTCGACCTTGACTTCCTTGAAGTAGCCCAGGCGCTCGAGGCGGGTCTTGGACTGGTCGATGAGGTAGGTGGAAGCCCAACCGCCCTCCATCTGACGCATCTCGCGACGCAGCACCTCGTCCTCGGTCTTGGTGTTGCCGCGGAAGTTGATGCGGTTGACGTAGGCACGCTTGCCCGGGTCGACCACATAGGTCAGAGAAACGCTGTGGTCGTCGTCATGGGGCTCGGGCAAGCCGTTGACGTTGGCGAAGGTATAGCCTTCGTTGCCGAGTCGACGAGTGATCAGATCCGAAGTGCTGGTCATGACCTTGCGCGAGAAGACCTGGCCCGGCTGGACCAGCATCAGTTTGCGCAGTTCGTCTTCCGGCACCTTGAGGTCGCCGGACAGCTTGACTTCACGAACGGTGTACTTCTGCCCTTCGTTGACGTTAACCGTGATGTAGACGTGCTTCTTGTCGGGCGTGATGGACACCTGGGTCGAGGTGATGTCCATGTTGATGTAGCCGCGATCCAGGTAATAGGAACGCAGACGCTCGAGGTCACCCGCCAACTTTTCCCGGGAGTATTTGTCATCGTTACGGAAGAAGGACAACCAGTTGCTCGGCTTGAGCTCGAACAGCGAGGTGAGATCGTCTTCGGCAAAGACCGTGTTGCCCACCACGTTGACGTGGGAGATGGTCGCGACCTCGCCCTCGTTGATGGTGATCTTCAGCTGCACCCGGTTGCGAGGCTGGGGCACCACTTCGGCATCGATGCTGGCGGAATAACGGCCCTGGGCGACGTACTGGCGCAGCAGTTCATTACGCACCCCTTCCAGCGTCGCACGCTGGAAGATCTCACCCTCGGCGAGACCAGCCTGCTTGAGACCCTTCATCAGGTCGTCGCTGGAGATCGCCTTGTTGCCTTCCAGGGTGATACTGGAAATGGAAGGACGCTCGACCAGGTTAACGACCAGGACGTTACCGTCACGACCCAGCTGGATATCCTGGAAGAATCCGGTACGGAAGAGGGAACGGGAAGCCTCGGCCAATTTGTTGTCGTCAACGGCCTCGCCCACGTTCAGCGGCAAGGCGCCAAAGACGCTGCCGGACGATACACGTTGCAATCCGTTGACGCGGATATCGGAGATGGTGAAGGACTCGGCGTGTACCTCGCCGATCATCAGCGCGGCTATTACCGCAGGTAGCAGCAGGCGTTTCATGAGTCCCTTTTATTCCAACTGGCAAATAAAGAATCTGCCGCACTGGGCGGCAGATTCGGCAATCAGCAGAGTGTCAGAGGCGACCGAGGTCATTGACCAAGGCCAGCAGCATCACACCCACGACGAGGCTAATACCGATCTGCATGCCCCATGTCTGCACACGCTCGGACAAGGGCCGCCCGCGAATCCACTCGACGAAGTAGAACACCAGGTGACCACCGTCGAGCACAGGGATAGGCAACAGATTCAGAACCCCCAGGCTTATGCTCAGGTACGCCAGAAAATTGAGGAAATCCCCCAGGCCTGACTGAGCCGAAGCGCCCGCCACTTTAGCAATGGTTATCGGCCCGCTCAAGTTTTTTACCGACAGCTCTCCCAAGAGCATCTTCTTCAGGGAAACCAGCGTGAGCACGCTCATCTGCCAGGTTCGGCCGATGCCTTCACCCACGGCGGCCACCGGTCCATAGCTAATTTCGCGAACCATGTCCGCTGGCCATTTGACCGGCGCCACACCGGCGCCCAGATAGCCGGACTCGGTAGCATCGACATGGCGCGCCCCAAGGCGAAGGGAAACGTCCTGCTGCCGACCCTGGCGTTCGTAAGTCACCTTGACCTGCTGATTGGGATGGGCTCGCACCCAGTCCACCGCCTGCTGCCAGTCCTTGATGGCCGTCTCGTTCAACGCGAGCAGACGGTCGTCGGTCCGCAGGCCAGCGGCCTGGGCAGGACCCGCCGGATCCAGTTCGGCGAAGACAGCAGGGATTTCTGGCCGCCAGGGTTTCAGGCCCAACGCCTGAATCGGATCGGGATCTTCCGCACCGCGTAGCCAGGAGTGGAGTTCGATGACGCTATTCTGCTCCGCGGTGGTCCCTGGAAGCGTATAGCGGATGCGCAGCGGACCGCTTTCACCCAGACGATCGACCAGACGCAGGTTGACGGCGGACCAGCTGTCCACGGCAGCGTCATCGATCGCGGTCAGCTCCGCCCCGACCGGGATGCCGGCAGTCGCAGCCGGTGTATCGGCTGCTATCGCCCCCACGACCGGACGCGGTTGCTGGGAGCCCAGCATGGCCAGCAACCAGAAGAACAGGATGGCTAGCAGGAAATTGGCGATCGGACCAGCGGCCACGATGGCGATGCGCTGGCGCACCGTCTTGCGGTTGAAGGCGGCATGCTGCTCTTCGGGCGGGACGGGTGCTTCGCGCTCGTCCAGCATCTTCACGTAGCCACCCAGGGGGATGGCCGCCACCACGAATTCGGTACCGTACCGGTCGTGCCAGCGCAGCAGTGGCTTGCCGAAGCCTACGGAAAAGCGCAGGACCTTGACGCCGCACCGACGCGCGGTCCAGAAATGGCCATACTCGTGAATGGTCACCAAGACGCCCAGGGCGATCAGGGTTCCCAGTATCGTATAAAGGATGGACATTGGCTGCCTCCGCTACCTCAGTGTGCAGATTCTGCGGACTCGCAGGCCAGGTGTCGAGGCGCGGGATCAGCGCCTCGACAACCACTCCTGGGCCAGCTGCCGAGCGGTATTGTCGGCCGCGAAGACCGCTTCCAGATCGGCGGCCGGACAGGGCTCGACCCCCTTGAGCACCGACTCGATCAGTTGCGGGATCTCGGTAAAACCGAGTTGACCCGCGAGAAAGGCCTCGACGGCGACCTCGTTGGCGGCATTGAGCGTCGCCGGCATGCAACCGCCCGCCTGAGCGGCTTCGCGCGCCAAGCGCAGACAGGGAAAGCGCGCTTCATCGGGCCGCTCGAATTCAAGCCGGCCGATGTCGAACAGGTCCAGGGGCGCCACCCCGGAACCGATACGCTCCGGCCATGCCAGGGCATGGGCGATGGGAGTGCGCATGTCGGGGTTGCCGAGCTGAGCCAGCACCGAACCGTCTACATAGTCCACCAGAGAGTGGATGACGCTCTGGGGGTGGATGACCACCTCGACCTGATCCGGTATCGCCTCGAACAGCCAGCAGGCTTCGATCAGCTCCAGCCCCTTGTTCATCAGGGTGGCCGAATCCACCGAAATCTTGCGCCCCATCGACCACTTGGGGTGAGCGCAGGCCTGATCCGGTGTCACTCCGATCAACTCTTCGGCCGGTGTCTCACGGAACGGGCCGCCTGAGGCCGTGAGCAAGATTCGGCGCACGCCCTTGCGGGCCAACCCCGGCGTCGCCGGATCGGCCAGGCACTGGAAAATCGCATTGTGCTCGCTGTCGATGGGCAACAGGGTCGCGCCGCTGGCCTGCACCGCCTCAATGAAGAGGGCGCCACTCATGACCAGGGCTTCCTTGTTGGCGAGCAGCACGCGCTTGCCGGCCTTGACCGCGGCCAATGTCGGCTTGAGTCCCGCCGCCCCGACAATCGCCGCCATGACGGTGTCGACCTCGGGATGGGCAGCGATGAACTCCAGACCCGCCTCCCCTACCAAGATCTCAGGGAGCGCCTGGGCGCCCTGCAGCAGACCGGCCAGCCGGTCGGCGGAGGCCTGGTCCGGCACGGCGGCGTAGACCGGCTGGAAGCGACGGCAGAGCTCGGCCAGCTCGTTCAGACGGCGATGGCCGCTGAGGGCAAGGATCTGATAACGGTCAGGATGCTGCGCCACGACATCCAAGGTGCTGGCGCCGATGGATCCCGTGGCACCCAGGACGCAGAGCCGCTGGACGTTCACTGGACACCCCAGCCAGCCCACCAGAGCAGCAAGGCGAACAGCGGGACGGCGGCGGTAAGGCTGTCGATACGATCCAGCACGCCGCCGTGCCCTGGCAGCAGCTGACTACTGTCCTTGAGTCCGGCCTGACGCTTGAACATGCTTTCGGTGAGGTCACCCACCACGGAGATCAGCACCACGCAGGCGGCGCCAAGGAGCGCCTGCAGCAGGTCACCAAAACCCCAGCCGCGGACCAAGCCCAGCACCAGAGTGGCCACCAGCGCGGCGGCCAAGCCACCATAGAGCCCTTCCCAGCTCTTGCCCGGACTTACGGCTGGCGCCAGCTTGCGCTTGCCAAAGGCCCGTCCGGAAAAATAGGCGAAGATGTCGGCGAGCCACACCAGCATCATCACTTCGAGAATCAGCAGATTGCCGCCCGGCGCTGCCTTGAGCAGCATCAGTCCTTGCCAGGCCGGCACCAGCACTACCAGCCCGATCAGCAGACGTCGCCAGGAAGCCTGCCAGGCCCGAGCGCTATCGGGATAGGTCAGTACCAACACGGTCGCGTACAGCCACCAGGCGAGACTGATGAACAGCAGGCCGTGCGCGCCGGCAGGCATCCACCAGCAAAGCAGCAAGGCCAGGGCGACCACGGCGGCATAGGCGCAACGCAGTGGCTGAGCCTCCAGCCCCGCCAAGCGCGCCCATTCCCAGGCACCCAAGACAACGACCGCACCGATGAACAGAGCGAAGGCTGCTCCTTCCAGCCAGAAGAATCCGGCCAGCGCGATGGGCAGGAGCACCATCGCCGTGATAACTCGCTGCTTCAGCATTAGGCGCGTAGCTCCGCTTCCACCTGTTCGCAGGTCCTGCCGAACCGCCGTTGGCGGGTGGCAAAGTCGGCCAGGGCGGCGTGCATGGCCTCGTGCTTGAAGTCCGGCCAGAACAGGTCGGAGAAATACAGCTCGGCATAGGCGATCTGCCAGAGCAGGAAGTTGCTCACCCGCCGTTCTCCGCCAGTACGGATGCAGAGGTCGGGCAAAGGTAGATCGGCGGTCGCCAGGCAACCCTGCAACAGTTCCGGCGTGATGGCCGCGGGCTGTAGAGTGCCCTGCTGAACCTGCAGCGCCAGTTGCTGGGCAGCCTGGGTGATATCCCATTGCCCGCCATAATTGGCCGCGATCTGCAGCACGAATCGGGTGTGGTGGGCGGTGAGCGCCTCGACTTCCGCCATGGCAGCCTGCAGTTCCGGATGGAACAGCGAGCGATCGCCAACGATGCGCAGCCGAATGCCGTTCTGGTGCAGCTTCTTGGCTTCCCGCCGCAAGGCGGAAAGGAAAAGCTCCATCAGGGCGCCAACCTCGTCGGCCGGACGCCGCCAGTTCTCGCTGGAAAAGGCGAACAGCGTCAGCACCTCGACGCCCGCATCGCCGCAGACCTCGATCACCGCCCGAACAGCGTCCACTCCGGCTTTGTGACCGGCGACCCCCGGCAGCAACCGACGGCGCGCCCAGCGATTGTTCCCATCCATGATGATCGCCACATGACGTGGCACCACCTTGCCTGGCTTGCTCATGCCCATGCTACATCCCAACCGTTGTCAAACAGCCATCAAGTCGGCTTCCTTGGCCTCCAGAGCCTTGTCCACCTCGGCGACGAATTTATCAGTCAGCTTCTGGACTTCATCCTGAGCACGACGATCCTCGTCTTCACTGATTTCTTTTTCCTTGAGCAGGTCCTTGAGCTGAGCCAGGGCATCGCGACGGATGTTGCGCACGGAGACCCGTGCCTGTTCGGCTTCGGCACGCGCCTGCTTGGTGAAGCCCTTGCGCGTCTCTTCGGTCAGCGCCGGCATCGGCACGCGAATGGTGGTGCCCGCAGTGGCCGGATTGAGGCCCAGGTCCGAGGTCATGATCGCCTTTTCCACGGCCTGGATCATGCTCTTGTCGAACACGTTCAAGGCCAGGGTCCGCGAATCCTCGACGTTGACGTTGGCGACCTGACGCAGCGGGGTATCGCTGCCGTAGTAAGACACCATGACGCTGTCCAGGATGCTCGGGTGAGCACGCCCGGTACGGATCTTGGCAAAGGCGTGGCCCAGGGCTTCCAGGGTCTTGGTCATGCGCGCCTGCGCATCCTTCTTGATCTCGTCAATCATGCTGCTCCCTCCTCGATCAGGGTACCCTCGCCACCACCCACCACGATGTTGAGCAGGGCGCCGGGCTTGTTCATGTTGAAAACCCGCAGGGGCATGTTGTGATCACGGCAGAGACAGATAGCCGTGAGATCCATGACGCCCAGCTTGCGGTCGAGCACCTCGTCGTAGGTCAAGCGCTCGAACTTTTCGGCATTGGGATCCTTGAAGGGATCAGCCGTGTATACACCATCCACCTTGGTGGCCTTGAGCACCAGATCGGCTTCCACCTCGATCGCACGCAGGCAGGCGGCGGAATCGGTGGTGAAGAACGGATTGCCGGTACCGGCGGAGAAGATGACCACTTCGCCACCCTTCAACTGACGCAATGCCTTGCGGCGATCGTACTGGTCAGTCACGCCGACCATGGAGATGGCGGACATCACCGTGGCGGGAATGTTGGAGCGCTCCAGGGCGTCGCGCATGGCCAGGGCGTTCATCACGGTAGCCAGCATGCCCATGTGGTCGCCGGTCACCCGGTCCATGCCCACGGCGGACAGCGCCGCACCGCGGAACAGGTTGCCACCGCCGATCACCAGACCGACCTGGACACCAATGCCCACCAGCTGGCCGATTTCCAGCGACATGCGATCCAGCACCTTCGGATCGATCCCGAAGTCTTCACTTCCCATCAGGGCTTCGCCACTGAGCTTCAGCAGAATACGCTTGTAACGGGGTTGGCGACCACTCATCTGCTGTGCCATTCACTCTCTCCTGTGGCGATGAACATGTGCGGGGGATTTTGATCCTGCGATAGGAAAGCGCAACCGCAGTTGCGTTCACTCCAATCGGCAAAAAACTCCTTGGGAGGCGAGAAACTAGACCTGCCTACCAATTTGACAAAGAGGCCGCGCGCTCGAAGCGGGCGGCCTCCTGGTCAACGGCGGATGCCGAGCTTACTGCTTGCTGGCAGCCAGCTGGGCAGCCACTTCGGCAGCGAAGTCGACTTCGGCCTTCTCGATGCCTTCGCCCACTTCGTAGCGCACGAAGGAGACGATCTCGGCGCCGGCTTTCTTGGCCAGTTCACCGACCTTGACTTCCGGATCCTTGATGAAGGGCTGCTCAACCAGGCTGGCTTCGGCCAGGAACTTGTTGATACGACCCTTGACCATGTTCTCCACGATGTTTTCCGGCTTGCCGGCGATCTTGTCGGCGTTCAGCGCCAGGAAAATTTCCTTTTCCTTGGCGACAGCTTCTTCGGAAACCTGGGAGGGATTCAGGAACTGGGGGTTGCTCGCCGCGACGTGCATGGCGATTTCCTTGGCCAGTTCGGCGGTGCCACCCTGCAGGGTAACGACCACACCGATGCGGTGACCGTGCAGGTAGGCGCCAACGACATCACCTTCGACACGGGTCAGGCGACGGATGTTGACGTTCTCGCCACACTTGGCGACCAGCGCCTCACGAGCAGCTTCCTGAGCGGCGATCAGCGGAGCGGCATCGCTCATCTTCTCGGCAAAGGCCTTGTCCAGGCTGGCGGCGACGAAACCCTTGAAGTCGTCCTGCAGAGCCAGGAAATCGGTCTGGGAGTTGACTTCGATGATGACGGCAGCCTTGTGGTCATCAGCGACCTTGACCGCGATGGAGCCTTCGGCAGCCACGTTACCGGCCTTCTTGGCAGCCTTGATGGCGCCAGCGGCACGCATGTCGTCGATGGCTTTCTCGATGTCGCCACCGGCAGCGGCCAGGGCCTTCTTGCAATCCATCATGCCTTGGCCGGTGCGCTCGCGCAGTTCTTTGACCAGGGCTGCAGTGATTTCTGCCATGTTTGAAATCCTCTTGAATCGGTTTCGAGGTCACTCCGCACGCAGGCGGAGCCAATGAAACGCCAGTAGGCAAAAAGGGGGCTAGGCCCCCTTCTCGCACGTCGAACCGCTCGACCCTAGGGTCGAAATGCTCAGCCCTCGACGGCTTCGGCAGCGGGTTCTTCGACGAATTGCTCGTTGGCACCGCCGTTGCTGCCGCCACGGATCACGGCATCGGCAACGCTGCTCAGGTACAGAGTAACGGCGCGGAAGGCGTCATCGTTGCCGGGGATGATGTAGTCAACACCTTCCGGGCTGCTGTTGGTATCGACGACGCCGATGACCGGGATGCCCAGCTTGTTGGCTTCGGTGATGGCGATGCGCTCGTGGTCAACGTCGACCACGAACAGGGCATCCGGCAGACCGCCCATGTCCTTGATACCACCCAGGCTGCGCTCGAGCTTTTCGAGGTCGCGGGTACGCATCAGGGCTTCTTTCTTGGTCAGCTTGTCGAAAGTACCGTCCTGGGACTGGACTTCCAGATCACGCAGACGCTTGATCGAGGCACGGATGGTCTTGTAGTTGGTCAGCATGCCGCCCAACCAGCGATGATCGACGAAGGGCTGACCGCAACGCGCGGCTTCTTCGCGAACGATCTTGCCGGCGGCGCGCTTGGTGCCGACGAACAGGATCTTGTTCTTGCCGGACGCCAGGCGCTCAACGAAGGTTAGGGCCTCGTTGAACATCGGCAGGGTTTTTTCGAGGTTGATGATGTGGATCTTGTTGCGCGCACCGAAGATGTATTTGCCCATCTTCGGGTTCCAGTAACGGGTTTGGTGGCCGAAATGCACGCCGGCTTTCAGCATGTCACGCATGGAGACTTGAGACATTTAGATGTTCCTCGTAGTCGGGTTGGGCCTCCACGCATCCCAATGACCAACTTCCCTTGGGAAGCACCCAGGTCATCGTGTCGATGCGTGTGTGGGGTTAGGAGCGCTAAAGGGCAGAGCCCCGAAAAAGCGCGCGACTTTATATCACGCCTTATCGGATACCACCAGCGGCGATTGGTGGACACCGGAGATCCGGGGTGCCGCCGGTGGCCACAGCAAGGGCACCAGCTCTGATAGAATAACGGATCGAAAGCTAACACCCGGCGTGATACCTAGAGATTTCCGATGACCGTCATCCTCAAGACCCCTGAAGACATCGCCAAGATGCGCGTCGCCGGCCAATTGGCCGCCGAGGTGCTCGAAATGCTGGACGAACACGTGCGTCCCGGCATCACTACCGAAGAACTGGATCGACTGGCCCACGACTATATCGTCAACGTGCAGCAGGCCATTCCCGCCCCGCTGAACTACAAGGGCTACCCCAAATCCATCTGCACCTCGCTGAACCACGTGGTCTGCCATGGCATTCCCAATGACAAGCCACTCAAGAGCGGCGACATCATGAACGTGGACATTACCGTGATCAAAGATGGCTATCACGGGGATACCAGCAAGATGTACCTGGTAGGTGACGTTCCCGAGTGGGCCGACCGCCTCTGCCAGGTCACCCAGGAGTGTCTCTACAAGGGCATCGAGCTCGTCCGTCCCGGCGCTCGTCTGGGCGACATCGGCGAGGTCATCCAGAAATATGCCGAGAAGAACGGCTTCTCGGTGGTCCGCGAATACTGCGGTCACGGCATCGGCAAGGGTTTCCACGAGGAGCCGCAGGTGGTGCATTACGGCCGCGCCGGCACTGGCCTCGAGCTGCAGGCCGGGATGATCTTCACCATCGAGCCGATGATCAATCAGGGCCGCTACGAGACCCGCCTGCTGGGCGATGGCTGGACCGCCATCACCAAGGACCGCAAGCTGTCCGCGCAGTGGGAACACACGGTGCTGGTCACCGAAGAGGGTTACGAGATCCTGACCCTGAGAAAGGACGAAACCTTTCCCCGCGTTTCTGCGTGAGTGAGCACCCATGCCCCAGGTCGATTCGGAGTTGTTCGACGCCGGCCAGTTCCAGGCTGAGCTTTCGCTGAAAGCCAGCCCTCTCGCGGCCTTCAAGAAATTCATCCGTGCCGCAAACGCCACCCTGGATGCTCGTTTCCTGGCCGGACGCAGCGTGCGTCGCCTGGTCGAGGATCGCGCCTGGTTCATCGATCAGTTACTCACGGCGGCCTGGAATCGCTTCAGTTGGCCGTCTGACGGCATCGCCCTGCTCGCCGTAGGCGGCTATGGCCGCGGCGAACTGCATCCACACTCGGATATCGACCTGCTCATCCTGCTCGCCGAAGAAGAGCAGGAGCGCTTCCGCGCATCCATCGAAGGCTTCCTGACCCTGCTATGGGACGTGGGCCTGGCCGTGGGGCAAAGCGTCCGGTCCCTGCGCGAATGCACCACCGAGGCCCTGGCCGACCTGACGGTGATCACCAACCTGATGGAAAGCCGCACCCTCGCCGGCCCCGAGCACCTGCGCCAGGCGATGCTGGCGGCGACAGGCGTCGAGCATCTCTGGCCCGGACGCGCCTTCTACCTAGCCAAGCGTGCCGAACAGAGCGCGCGGCACGCGAAGTACAACGACACCGAATACAACCTGGAACCCAATGTGAAGGGTTCACCGGGTGGTCTGCGCGATATCCAGACACTGCTGTGGATCGCCCGGCGCCAGTTCGGCACCCTCAATCTACAGGCGCTGGTAGGCCAGGGCTTTCTGACCGAAAGCGAATGCGGCCTGCTGACCTCGGCACAGGAGTACCTGTGGAAGGTCCGCTATGCCCTGCACATGCTCGCCGGTCGCGCCGAGGACCGCCTGCTGTTCGACCACCAGCGGCGCATCGCCAATCTGCTCGGTTACGAGGACAACGACGCCAAGCTCGCGGTAGAACGCTTCATGCAGAAGTACTACCGGGTGGTGATGGACGTCTCCCAGCTCAGCGACGTGGTGATGCAGCACTTCGAGGAAGTGAATCTACGCGACGAGCAGGTGCCTGCCGCGGTCACCCCGCTCAACAACAGGTTCCAGATCCGTAACGGCTATCTCGAGGTGGTGCATCCCCAGGTCTTCCTGCGCACCCCTTTCGCCCTGATGGAGCTGTTCGTCCTGCTGGCGCAGAACCCTGCGATCAAGGGACCGAGCGCCGGTACCATCCGCCTGCTACGCGACAGCCGTCACCTGATCGATGACGCCTTCCGCCAGGACATTCGCAACACCAGCCTGTTCATCGAGCTGCTCAAGAGCGAATCCGGCATCCACCGCAATCTGCGGCGCATGAATCGTTATGGCCTGCTGGGGCTCTACCTGCCCGAATTCGGCCAGATCGTCGGGCAGATGCAGCACGACCTCTTCCACATCTATACGGTCGACGCCCACACCCTCAATCTCATCAAGCATCTGCGCAAGATGAGCTACGACGTCCTCGCCGAGAAGTATCCGCTGGCGACGCGGGTGATCCACAAGCTGCCCAAGCCGGAGCTGATCTATGTCGCCGGCCTCTACCACGACATCGCCAAGGGTCGTGGTGGCGATCACTCGGAGCTGGGCGCGGAAGACGTGGAAGCTTTCGGTCGCCGCCACCAGTTGCCGGAGTGGGACACCCGCCTGGTCAGCTGGCTGGTACGCAACCACTTGGTGATGTCCACCACCGCCCAGCGCAAGGATCTCTCCGATCCCCAAGTCATCCACGACTTCGCCCTGACCGTTGGCGACCACACCCACCTGGACTATCTGTATGTCCTGACCGTGGCCGACATCACCGCGACCAATCCGTCGCTATGGAACTCCTGGCGCGCCACCCTGCTTCGCCAGCTATACACCGAGACCAAGCGTGCCCTGCGTCGGGGCCTGGAGAATCCGGTCAACCGCGAGGAGCAGATCCGCAGTACCCAGCAATCGGCGCTGGACACCCTGATGCGCCGCGGCATCGATGCCGATGACGCCGAGCAGCTCTGGTCGCAGCTGGGTGATACCTATTTCCTGCGCCACACCGCACTGGACGTCGCCTGGCACACCGAGGCCATCCTCGGCCATGGCGATACCGCCGAGCCTTTGGTGCTGATCCGCGAGACCACCCAACGTGACTCCGAGGGCGGCACCCAGATCTTCATCTATGCCGCGGACCAGCACGACTTCTTCGCGGTTACCGTGGCGGTGATGGACCAGCTCAACCTGAACATTCAGGACGCACGCATCATCACCTCCAGCAGCCAGTTCACCCTGGACACCTACATCGTGCTGGATACCGATGGCGGCTCGATTGGCAACAATCCCGCGCGTATCGCCCAGATCCGCGCCGGCCTGATCGAGGCGCTCAAGCATCCGGAAGAATACCCGAGCATCATCAATCGGCGCGTGACCCGCCAGCTCAAGCATTTCGCCTTCTCGCCCCAGGTGAACATCTATACCGACACGACGCGCTCGGCGAGTCTCATCGAACTGACGGCGCCCGACCGACCCGGTCTGCTGGCGCGGGTGGGACGGATCTTCCTCGATTTCGACCTGTCCGTGCTCAACGCCAAGATCGCCACCCTCGGCGAACGCGTGGAAGACGTCTTCTACGTGACCGACGCCGACGGTCGCCCGCTCTCGGACCCCAGACTCTGCGCCGCGCTGCAGCAAGCCCTGATCAAGCAGCTGGGCGAGCGGGACAGCCAGACGCCACTCAGTCGCATCAGCATCTAGTCTCGAACGAAGGACCACCCGACGATGAATCCCACCCTCGACCTGCTGCAGCCCTATCCGTTCGAGAAACTGCGTGCCCTGCTCGCCACCGTCACCCCGCCGGCTTCGATCAGGCCCATCCCGCTGTCGATCGGCGAGCCCAAGCACCCGGCACCGGCCTTCGTCGCCGAGGCGCTGACTGCGAATCTGGATCAGCTGGCGGTCTATCCCACCACACTGGGAATCGCCGACCTGCGTGAGGCCATCGCCGACTGGGCCGGCCGGCGCTTCGCCGTGCCAGCGGGCTGGCTGGATCCGGCTCGCCACGTGCTGCCAGTCACTGGTACCCGGGAAGCCCTGTTCTCCTTTACCCAGGCAGTGGTGGATCGCAGCAAGCACGGTCTGGTGCTGAGCCCCAATCCCTTCTATCAGATCTACGAAGGGGCGGCCCTGCTGGCCGGCGCCGAGCCGCATTATCTGCCCTGCCTGGCGGACAACGGCTTCAACCCCGATTTCGATAGCGTTCCGGATACGGTCTGGCAGCGGTGCCAGCTGCTCTTCCTCTGCTCCCCGGGTAATCCCACGGGCGCCCTGCTGCCCCTGGAAACGCTGAAGAAGCTCATCGAACTCGCCGACCGCCACGATTTCGTGATCGCCGCCGACGAATGCTACAGCGAACTCTACTTCGATGAAGCCAGCCCGCCGCCCGGCCTGCTGACCGCCTGCGCCGAACTGGGTCGCAGCGACTTCGCCCGCTGCGTGGTCTTCCACAGCCTGTCCAAGCGTTCCAACCTGCCGGGCATGAGATCCGGCTTCGTCGCCGGCGATGCCACCATCCTCAAGCGCTTCCTGCTCTATCGCACCTATCACGGCTGCGCCATGCCGGTGCAGGTGCAGAAGGCCAGTGCCGTAGCCTGGCGCGACGAAGCCCATGTCCGTGAGAACCGCACGCTCTACCGGCAGAAATTCGCCGCCGTACTGGACATTCTGCAGGGCAGTCTGGACGTCTCCCTGCCGGACGGCGGCTTCTATCTCTGGGCCAAGACCCCCGGCGATGACGAAGCCTTCGCCCGCGACCTCTTCGCTCGCGAGCACGTGACGGTCGTACCGGGCTCCTACCTCTCGCGCGAGGTGGAGGGCACCAACCCAGGTGCCGGACGGGTACGCATGGCGCTGGTCGCCCCCCTGGCCGAGTGTGTGGAAGCTGCGGAGCGCATCCGCCGCTTCTGCAAGGGCTAGCGGTTGCCCTGATCGCGCATCAGCGCGGTCTCCTGGATGTCCAGTTCGCGCAGGAATTCGCTGACCACCAGGTCATCGATCACGCCGGCGATGCGCAGCCGATAGAGTTCGCGACGCTGGGCGCGGATGGCGAGCAGACGCAGCTCGCCATCCAGGGTGTCCCGCAGACGCGCCAAGGAACGGGCGTCCTCGCTGTCATCGGCGGAACTCAACTCGTCGCGAAACTCGGCAATGATGCCGGCCTTGATCTCCGCCTGCAGCGCTGCCCGGGCTGGTTCGTCCGCATCGTCTGACTCCACGTCCTCCAAGGCCCCGATGGCCGCCCGGGCGGCATTGATCCGCACCTCGCAGCGTTCACGCTCCAGCAGGTCGTTGGACTGCTCCGGCAAACGCGCCAGGAGCAGCGGAATGCCGACGCTCGCCACCACCAGTGACAGCAGGATCACGCCGGCGGCGATGAATACCAGGACATCACGCAGGGGAAAAGGCGTGCCATCCGACAGCATCAGCGGCAGCGACAGCACACCCGCCAGGGTCACGGCGCCGCGTACCCCGCTGAGGGAAGCGATGGCGGCGATGCAGCGGGGATCGCCAGCGATGGTGATAGGGCCGCTGCCGGGCTGGGTCAGGTGCCAATAGCCCAGGATGACCCCGAAGCGAATGGCCATGATCACCAGATAGGCCCCCACCACGTAGAGCGTCAGCCAGCCCGCGGCCGGCCAGAGCGCCTGGGAAGCTGGCAGCGCGGCCGCCAGGATGTCAGGCAGCTGCAGGCCAAGGATGAGAAATACCAGGCCGTTGAAAGCGAACTCCACCAGCCCCCAGACGCTGTGATTGAGCAGCCGGGTGGCGGTCTGCCGAGGCAGCATGTCGACCCGGCTCTGCATCATCCCGGCGGCCACCGCCGAGAGGATGCCCGAGACGCCCAGTCGCTCCGCCAGCACATAGGCGGCGAAAGGCAGCAACAGCATGAAGACGACATGGGGTGCGGCATCGCTCCAGCCTCGCCGGATCACCATCCAGGCCCGGGCACGACCGACAAGCCAGCTCAACACCCCGCCAACCAGCGCCCCACCCACGGCGACGATGACGAAATCCAGGCTGGCCTGGCTGAGCGAAAAGGCGCCGGTCAGGGCTGCCGCCACGGCAAACTTGAAGGTCACCAGGCCCGAGGCATCGTTGAGCAGGGCCTCGCCCTGGATCACATGCAGCAGCGCACTGGGCAGCCGTCCGCGGACGATGCTGGAAACGGCCACGGCATCGGTTGGTGACAACACAGCAGCCAGGGCGAAGGCCACTGCCCAGGGCAGCTTGAGCATCCAGTGCAGGAACCAGCCGGCGCCCAGCACCGTGAGGAACACCAGGCCGAAGGCCAGTACGAAGATGGGGCGCCGCAGCACCAGAATTCGCGCTTGGGCATGCGCCAGCCATCGGAGAACAGCAGCGCCGGTATGAACAGCAACAGAAAGAGTTCGGGATCCAGGGCGACATGCAACCCCAGCGTGGGCCAGGCGAGCAAGGCGCCCACCACCACCTGGATCAGTGGCAGCGGAATGGGAATGAGGTGGGCGCTGAGACGGGTGGCGCCCACCATCAGCAAGAGGATCAGAGCGGTATAGAGAATCTGCACAGTGGTCTCGTGGTCGGGGCACTGGTCGCGGTACCAGATACAGAAGATGCGTCCCGCGAGGCTGGGGACACGTCGACCTCAGGTTGTTGGGACTGATGTCGAAGTATTTGGTTTACCCAAACTTTACCCCGGGCTGCCTAGGCGAGCGGCCATCGTTGCGGTCTGATAGAGATGCCCGGTTTCATCACCCCGGGTCGCAGGAGAATCATCATGCTACGTCGCATCACTCAAGCTGTGGTGCTTGCCGGTTGCCTCGCCATCGCCGGTCAGGCGTCCGCCCACGGTCGTGGTCCCGGCCCGGCCTTTCTTGGTGCAGTGGTTGGCGCCGTGGTTGGCGGAGCCATCGTCTCCCACTCCTATGCCCGCGAGCCGGTCTACATCGAGGGGCCACCGCCGCCGCCACCGCCGCGCGTGGTCTACTACGAGCCGGCACCGGTCTACGAGTATCGCGTGGTTGAGCCGCGCCCCGTGTACTACGGCCCGCCACCTGGCGCCTACTACTATGGCCCGCCCCCACGCTGGTAAAGGCCCATGAAAAACCCGCCGAAAGGCGGGTTTTTTCTATCGCTGCAGGCCTTAGATCACCTGGCGTCGCCGCAGGACGTCGAGGATCTGCTGGACCCCCTCCTCCACCGACAGCTGTTCGGTATCCAGTACCAGATCGGCGTCTTCGGGCGCATCGTAGGCAAAGGAGATGCCCGGGATATTGTCGCCACCGGCGGTGTAGAGTCCCTGGGGATCCCGCTCGGCGCAAGCCGCTGGCGAAGCCTTGACGTGTACCGTCAGCAGGCGCTCGGCACCGATCAGTGCCTGGGCCTGGGCCCGACCCTCGGCATCCGGCGCGACGAACGCAGCCAGGGCGATCAGGCCCGCCTCGTTGAACTGACGGGCCACCTGGGCGGCGCGCAACCAGTTCTCGCGACGACCCGCGCGATCCTGCGGCAGGCCCTTGTTCAGGTCGTGGCGCAGATTCTGGCCATCCAGCACGAAGACCGCGCGACCGGCGTCGAACAGGCGCCGCTCCAGGGCATAGGCCAGGGTGGTCTTGCCGGCACCGGAAAGGCCAGTGAAGAGCACCGTGGTGGGCTGCTGACCGAAACGGGCAGCCCGCTCGCTGGTGGCGACGTGCAGCTGATGCGCGCTCTGGCCATGGCCAGCGCTACCTACCGGGTCGGCGATGATCATGCCGGCACCTACGGTGCCATTGGTCAGGCGATCGATGACGATGAAGGCGCCGGTGGTGCGGTTGACGCCATAGCCGTCCAGGGCGATGGGGGAATCCAGGGCCACCTTGACCCGGGCGATCTCGTTGAGCTTGAGCTCGCTGGTGGCGCCGCGTTCCAGGGTATTGACGTCCACCGTGTGCACGATGCTCGGCAGCGAACCCGGCACATAGCTAGTGGCGCGCTTGATGTCGTACTTCTTGCCCGGGCGCATGGGCTCTTCGGCCATCCACACCAGCATGGCCTCGAAGCTGTCGGTCACCTGGGGACGGTTGTCGGCATGCACCAGGACGTCGCCCCGGGAGATGTCGATCTCGTCTTCCATGGTCAGGGTCACCGCCTGGCCCGGACCGGCCTGCTCCAGCTCGCCTTCGTAGGTGACGATGGACTTGACCCGACTGCCCTTGCCCGACGGCAGGACCACCACGGCATCGCCCTTGGTGACGACACCCGATGCCAGGGTCCCGGCGAAGCCACGGAAGTTGAGGTTGGGCCGATTGACGTACTGCACCGGAAAGCGCAGGTCGTCGAGATTGCGATCCGCGGCGATCTCCACGGTCTCGAGGATTTCCATCAGCGACTTGCCGCTGTACCAGGGCGTCTGCTCGCTGCGATTCACCACGTTGTCGCCCTTGAGCGCCGACATGGGGACGAAGTGGATGTCCTTGGCGCCCAGCTCGATGCGCTGGGCGAAGGCCAGGTAGTCGTCCTTGATGCGTTCGAACACCGCCTGGTCGAAGCCCAGCAGGTCCATCTTGTTGATGGCGACCACGATGTGCTTGATGCCCAGCAGCGAAGCGATGTAGCTGTGCCGGCGCGTCTGGGTCTGGATGCCGTGACGGGCATCGACCAGGATGATCGCCAGGTCGCAGGTGGAGGCCCCGGTGGCCATGTTGCGGGTGTACTGCTCATGGCCGGGGGTGTCGGCGATGATGAACTTGCGCTTGGCCGTGGAGAAGTAGCGATAGGCCACGTCGATGGTGATGCCCTGCTCGCGCTCGGCCTGCAGACCGTCCACCAGCAGCGCCAGGTCGACCTCCTCGCCGGTGGTGCCCACCTTCTTGGAGTCGCGGGTTATGGCTTCCAGGTGATCCTCGTAGATCATCTTGGAGTCGTGCAGCAGGCGCCCGATCAGGGTGCTCTTGCCGTCGTCGACGTTGCCGCAGGTGAGGAAGCGCAGCAGCTCCTTGCGTTCGTGCTGCGCGAGGTAGGCCAGGATGTCCTGGCCGATCAGATCGGATTGGTGCGACATCTTAGAAATACCCCTGACGTTTCTTCTCTTCCATGGATCCGGCGCCATCGTGGTCGATGACCCGGCCCTGGCGTTCGGAGGTGCGGGTGAGCAGCATCTCCTGGATGATGTCCGTCAGCGTCGTCGCCTGGGACTCCACCGCGCCGGTCAGGGGGTAGCAGCCGAGGGTACGGAAGCGCACCTGGCGCTTGTGGATACGCGCCTTTTCCTCGGGCGAGAGGTGCTCGAGGATACGGTCGTCGTCGATCATGAGCAGGGTGCCGTTCTTCTCGATCACCTCGCGCTCGGCAGCGAAGTACAGCGGCACGATCGGGATGCCTTCGAGATAGATGTATTGCCAGATGTCCAGCTCGGTCCAGTTGGACAGCGGGAAGACCCGGATCGACTCGCCCTTGTTGGTCTTGCCGTTGTAGATGTTCCACAGTTCGGGACGCTGGTTCTTGGGATCCCAGCGGTGCTTGCTGTCGCGGAAGGAGTAGACGCGCTCCTTGGCGCGGGACTTCTCTTCATCACGGCGGGCCCCGCCGAAGGCTGCGTCGAAGCCGTACTTGTCCAGCGCCTGCTTGAGGCCCTGGGTCTTCATGATGTCGGTGTGCTTGGCGCTGCCATGGGTGAAGGGGTTGATGCCTTGGGCGATCCCCTCCGGATTCTTGTGCACCAACAGATCGAGCCCCATGTCCTCAACCATGCGATCGCGGAATTCGTACATGGCCTGGAATTTCCAGCCGGTGTCCACGTGGAGTACCGGGAACGGCAGCTTGCCGGGAAAGAAGGCCTTGCGGGCCAGGTGCAGCATCACGGCCGAATCCTTGCCGATGGAATACAGCATGACCGGATTGTCGAACTCGGCGGCCACTTCACGGATGATGTGGATGCTTTCCGCCTCAAGCTGTTTGAGGTGCGTCTGTTTGTCGAGCATGGCTACTCACGATTGCAGAAAGGTGGCCTAGGAGATGTCCGTTGCGGCATCCAGTCGACTGGACACACCGGACAGAGCGGGCCGTGGACGAACCTCAACCTTATCATAGGCAATGGTTATGTCCCGACAGCCCTTCTAGAACTAGAAGCTATATGCTTATGACGCTCAGGCCGGGTTGTCGCAGTCGATGAATAGATGCTGCACGCCCAGTTGAGTGGCCAGATAGTCGCCCAGCGCCTGTACCCCATAGCGCTCGGTAGCATGGTGGCCGGCAGCGAAGAAACTGACCCCGTTTTCGCGGGCACTGTGCACCGTCTGCTCGGATACCTCACCGGTCAGGTAGGCGTCCACGCCCGCCGCGATGGCCTGATCGATATAGCCCTGGGCGCCTCCGGTGCACCAGGCCAGGCGCCGGATCGATCGTCCGCCATCGACCACCAGCGGCTGGCGCTGCAGGGTATCCGCTACCCGCCGACCAAAATCCGTCGCGGACAACGGCTCGGCCAGCTCGCCCTCCCAGATCAGCCCCCTGGCATCGCCCGGCAGCGGACGAATGTTCTGCACGCCAAGGCGGCGTCCCAGCTGAACGTTGTTGCCCACTTCGGGATGGACGTCCAGCGGCAGGTGATAGGCTAGCAGGCTGATGTCGTGGCTCAGCAAGGTCTTGATCCGGCGGTGCTTCATGCCGATGAGACGGGCATCCTCATTTTTCCAGAAGTAGCCGTGGTGCACGAGGATGGCATCGGCACCGGCCGCTACAGCGGCATCCAGCAACTGCTGGGAGGCCGTGACGCCACTGACCAGCAGGCGAAGCTGCCCACGGCCCTGGACCTGCAGACCATTGGGGCAATAATCCTGGATACGGGCCGTCTCCAGGTAACGGTCGGCGGTTTCTACCAGTAGATCAAGGGACAGGGTCACGGACGGCTTACCTCCTCTGTGGCGGCGCCCCGGCATGTCATCGAGCGGCGCCGCTCCTTATAATGCCGCCAGCTTATCCGCCGCACTCCGGGCGGACAAATTCAAGGATGTGATCGATGTACAAGGCTTTGCGTTATCTCGGCTGGCCCGTGCTGTGCGGTCTGCTCGTTGCAGCCCTGATCATGCAGCACTATCCCCAGTGGCTCGGGCTACCGGTCCAGCCGCCGCTGTTCGAGGCCGCCCAGGCGCCCTCGCCTGGGCGCCAGCAGGGGCCGGTCTCCTACGCCGATGCGGCGAGTCGGGCAGCACCGGCGGTGGTGTCGCTGCGCTCGACCAAGGCAGCCAAGCCGGGCAAGGCCGGCGACACGGCCAACGACCGCAAGAGCCCGGCCAAGCCGGTGGAAGAGCTGAGCCTCGGCTCGGCGGTGCTGATGAGTCATGATGGCTACCTGCTGACCAACAACCATGTGACGCTCGATGCCGAATCCATCGTGGTCGCGCTCGCCGACGGTCGCCAGACTCTGGCCAAGCTGATCGGCAACGATCCGGCCACCGACCTCGCCGTGCTCAAGATCGACCTGCCCAATCTGCCAGCCATCTCGGTAGGCGATTCGACCGCCATCCGCATCGGCGACGTGGTGCTGGCCATCGGCAACCCCTTCGGCGTCGGCCAGACCGTGACCATGGGCATCATCAGCGCCACCGGCCGCAATCAGCTGGGTCTCAACACCTACGAGGACTTCATCCAGACCGATGCGGCGATCAACCTGGGCAATTCAGGCGGGGCGCTGGTGGATGCCAATGGCAACCTGATCGGCATCAACACCGCCATCCTCTCCGGCGGCTCCCAGGGCATCGGCTTCGCCATCCCGATCAAGCTGGCCATGGAGGTCATGCGGTCGATCATCCAGCATGGTCAGGTCATCCGGGGCTGGCTGGGCGTGGCGGTGGAGGTGATCACCCCGGAACTGATCAAGACCTACGGCCTCAAGGTCGACCAGGGCATCGTGGTGACGGACATCGATCCCGATGGGCCGGCGCACAAGGCCGGTCTGCGCGCTGGCGACGTGCTGGTCAAGCTGGCTGGGCAGCCGATCAAGGATGGTCGACTGGCGATGAATCAGATCGCCCGCAAGCAGCCGGGCGACAGCATACCCATCGAGGTGCGGCGGCAGGACAAGACCCTGCAACTCAAGGTCACTGTCGGTCTGCGTCCCCTGATGGAGAAGGCGCGCTAGCCGCCCGCGGCGCTCAGAGCCTGCTAAAGGCTCTGAGCTAAAGCCAAACAAGGCATTTTCAATGCCGTCTGACCGACACGCCGCGGTCTTTGACAAGCTCTCAGAGAGCGTCGAGGGCCGTGATCAGCGCCTGATTCTGTGCCGGCGTGCCGATGGTGATGCGCAGGAAGTCGGCGATGCGTTCGGGTCGGCTGAAGTGGCGCACGATGACGCCGTGCTCACGCAACCCCGCCGCCAGCGCCGCCCCACCCTTCTGCACATGACGGGCGAAGATGAAGTTGGCCGCCGAGGGCAATACTTCGAAGCCCCGCTCCAGCAACTGGGCCACCAGGCTTTCACGGCTTTCGACCACCTGCCGGCAGGTCTCGTCGAAATAGGCGCGATCCTCAAAGGCGGCCACCGCCCCGGCCAACGCCAGGCGGTCCAGCGGATAGGAGTTGAAGCTGTTCTTGATTCGTTCCAGGGCTTCCATCAGCGGCGCCTGGCCCATGGCCAGACCCACTCGCAGACCGGCCAGGGAGCGGGACTTGGACAGCGTCTGGGTCACCACCAGATTGGGATGGCGCCCGATCAGGGCGACCGCCGACTCTGCACCGAAATCGACGTAGGCTTCATCCACCACCACCACGGACGTCGGGTTGCCAACGACGATACGCTCGATAGCTTCCAGCGCCAGGGCGCTGCCAGTGGGCGCATTGGGATTGGGGAAGATGATGCCGCCATTGGGCCGGAAATAGTCTTCGACGACGATCTGGAAATCCTCATCCAGCGCCGGGGTCTCGAAGGCGATGTCGTAGAGGCCGCAGTACACCGGATAGAAGCTGTAGCTGATGTCCGGGAACAGGACCGGCCGCCCGTGACCGAACAGGCCCAGGAAGATGTGCGCCAGGACTTCGTCCGAGCCATTGCCGACAAAGACCTGATCGCTCTGGATGCCGTAATACTGAGCGACGGCATCCTTGAGCGCCTGACCGTTGGGGTCGGGATAGAGACGCAGGTCGTCGGTGGCCGCGGCGCGGATGGCGTCCAGCGCCCGCGGCGAAGGCCCATAGGGATTCTCGTTGGTGTTGAGCTTGACCAGATTGGTCAGCTTGGGCTGCTCGCCTGGCACATAGGGCACCAGATTCTTGACGAAGGGACTCCAGAGCTCGCTCATGCCTGCTCCTCCTGAATACGGTATTCAGCGCTGCGGGCGTGGGCGGTCAGAGACTCGCCACGGGCCAGGACCGACGCGACCCGGCCCAGCGCCGAGGCACCGGCGGCCGAGCAGTGGATGATCGAGGAGCGCTTCTGGAAGTCGTACACACCCAGGGGCGAGGAGAAGCGCGCGGTGCCCGAGGTCGGCAGCACGTGGTTGGGACCGGCGCAGTAGTCGCCCAGGGCTTCGGCGGTATAGCGCCCCATGAAGATGGCGCCAGCGTGGCGGATCTTGGGCAGCCATTGCTCCGGCTCGGCGACCGACAGCTCCAGGTGTTCCGGCGCGATGCGGTTGGCCACCTCGATGGCCTGGGCCATGTCGGCGACCTGGATCAGCGCACCGCGCCCCTCCAGGGAGGCGCGGATGATGTCGGCGCGCTCCATCTCCGGCAGCAGCCGGGCGATGCTGGCCGCCACGGCGTCGAGGAAGGCGGCGTCCGGACTCACCAGGATGGCCTGGGCGTCCTCGTCGTGCTCGGCCTGGGAAAACAGATCCATGGCGATCCAGTCGGGATCGGTCTGGCCGTCACAAACCACCAAGATCTCGGACGGGCCGGCGATCATGTCGATGCCGACCTTGCCGAACACGTGGCGTTTGGCGGTGGCGACATAGATGTTGCCGGGACCGACGATCTTGTCCACCGGCGGCACGCTTTCGGTGCCATAGGCCAGGGCGGCCACCGCCTGGGCACCACCTATGGTGAAGACGCGATCAACGCCGGCCAGGGCCGCAGCCGCCAGCACCAGTTCATTGACCTCGCCACGGGGCGTGGGCACCACCATGACCACCTCGGGCACGCCAGCGACCTTGGCCGGGATGGCGTTCATCAGCACCGAAGAGGGATAGGAGGCCTTGCCACCCGGCACATAGAGACCAGCCCTATCCAGCGGCGTGACCTGCTGGCCGAGCACCGTGCCGTCGGCCTCCTGGTACTGCCAGGAATCCTGGCGCTGCTTCTCGTGATAGCTGCGCACCCGTTCAGCAGCGGCTTCCAGCGCCGTGCGCTGCTTCGGGGTGATCCGGGTCAGGGCTTCCTCAAGGCGTGCTCGCGGCAGGATGAGATCGCTCATGGAGGTCGTCTCGATGCCATCGAAGCGGCGGGTGTACTCGAGTAGCGCCTGGTCACCCTGATGGCGGACATCGGCGATGATCGCCAGGACCCGCTGGTTGATATCGGCGTCGGACACCCCTTCCCAGCTCAGCAGATGATCCAGATGCTCGGCGAAATCCGGAGCGGCGGCGACGAGTCGGCGGATGGCGAGCGGAGCGGTCATGGCGGGTCCTCTTCAGGATAGCGAAAGGGGCGCCCGAGAGTAACAGCCGGCTCCGTGTGGGCGCCCGACAATTTGGCTATGGCACGGATAGGCGACGGTAGAGAGATGGAATCAGCCTTGGCCGGCTACCAGCGTGCCGGCCTGAGTCTCAGGCGCCGCGCGCCTCGACGGCATGGCGCAGGGTCTCGATGAGGGCCTGGATGCGGCCGTGCTGCATCTTCATCGAGGCCTTGTTGACGATCAAGCGCGAGCTGATGTGGGCGATCAGCTCCTGGGGCTCGAGGCCATTGGCCTTGAGCGTATTGCCCGTGTCGACCACGTCGATGATCTTGTCGGCCAGACCCACCAGCGGTGCCAGCTCCATGGAGCCGTACAGCTTGATGATGTCGACCTGGCGGCCCTGCTCGGCATAGTAGCGCTTGGCGACGTTGACGAACTTGGTCGCCACCCGCAGTCGGCCGCGCGGCGCCGGAGCGCCTACGGCGCCTGCGGTCATCAGCTTGCAACGGGCGATGCGCAGGTCGAGCGGCTCATAGAGACCATCGCCGCCGTATTCCATCAGCACGTCCTTGCCGGCCACGCCCAGGTCCGCGGCGCCATGCTCCACATAGGTGGGCACGTCGGTGGCGCGAACGATGAGCAGGCGCACATCGTCCTGGGTGGTCGGGATGATGAGCTTGCGGCTCTTGTCCGGATTCTCGGTCGGAGCGATCCCCGCCGCCGCCAGCAGCGGCAGGGTGTCGTCGAGGATACGGCCCTTAGACAGGGCGATGGTCAGCATCGGAGGTCCTTACTTGGGCGTGCGACGGATCTTGGCGCCGAGCAGCTGGAATTTCTCCTCGATGCATTCGTAGCCGCGATCTATGTGGTAGATGCGATCGATCAGGGTGTCGCCTTCGGCCACCAGGGCGGCGATGACCAGGCTCGCCGAGGCGCGCAGATCGGTCGCCATGACCGGGGCGGCCTTGAGGCTGGGCACGCCGGTGACGATGGCGGCATTGCCTTCGATAGCGATGTTGGCGCCCATGCGCACCATCTCGTGAACGTGCATGAAGCGGTTCTCGAAGATGGTTTCCACCACGGTGCCAGTGCCTTCGGCGACGGCGTTCATGGAGATGAACTGGGCCTGCATGTCGGTGGGGAACGCCGGGTAAGGCGCCGTGCGGATGTTTACCGCGCGGGGGCGATTGCCCTTCATGTCCAGCTCGATCCAGTTGCTGCCGGTGGAGATGTGGGCACCCGCCTCTTCCAGCTTGGCCAGCACGGCCTCGAGGATGGTCGGATCGGTGTCCTTGAGCTTGACGCGGCCACGGGTGGCAGCGGCGGCAACCAGGTAGCTGCCGGTCTCGATGCGGTCGGGCAGGACCGAATAGGTGGCGCCGCCCAGGCGCTCGACGCCTTCCACGGTGATGGTGTCGGTACCGGCGCCCTGGATGTTGGCACCCATGGCGATCAGGCAGTTGGCCAGATCCACCACCTCGGGCTCACGGGCGGCGTTCTGGATGACGCTGCGGCCCTTGGCCAGGGTGGCGGCCATCAGCACGTTCTCGGTACCGGTCACGCTGACGGTATCGAAATAGTAGTGAGCGCCGCGCAGGCCGCCAGCCGGAGCCTTGGCCTTGATGTAGCCGCCTTCGACGGTGATCTTGGCGCCCATGGCTTCCAGACCGCGCAGGTGCAGGTCGACCGGACGCGAGCCGATGGCGCAACCGCCGGGCAGGGCGACTTCCGCCTCGCCGAAGCGGGCGACCATCGGCCCCAGCACCAGAATGGAAGCGCGCATGGTCTTGACCAGCTCATAGGGCGCGACCAGGGTCTTGATGCTGGAGGCATCCACCTCGACATTGAGCTTTTCACCGATTACCGGCTGGACGCCCATGCGGCCGAACAGCTCGATCATGGTGGTGATGTCGTGCAGGTGCGGCAGGTTGGCGACGGTCACCGGGGTATCGGCGAGCAGGGTCGCGGCCAGAATCGGCAGGGCGGAGTTCTTGGCCCCGGAAATGCGAATTTCACCGTTCAGGCAGTTGCCGCCGGTAATGATCAGTTTGTCCATAGCGAGTTCTCGGCGCTGCGAATCAGGCGCGTTCGGCCCAGGCAGCACGGGTGAAGAATTTCATGGTGACAGCATGGATGCTGCCATCGGCGATCTGCGGCTGGAGATGGGAGTAGACCTGCTGCTGACGCTTGACCGGGCTGAGCGCCTGGAGCTCGTCGCTGATCAGGTAGAGCTGGAAATTGCAGCCCTCGCCTTCCACTTCGACCTGGGTATCGGTCAGTTTTGCCTCCAGGAGGCTTTTGACTTCTTGGGCCTGCATGGCGGCACCTCGGCAATCTAGTACAGCCGGCGATCATACAAAAAAACCGGCTGCACGGCGACTGCGATGACTGCCAGGGCTCGTTTGCAAGGTCGCCAAGCCAAGGTCAGGAAAGGCGAAAGCCAGCGAGGAAGCGGCGTTTACCAGGGGTAAGGGAGCATTCCACGCTGAGTTCCAAGGCCAACTGGTGGTGCCCAGGTGTTTTCTAGACACAACCTAGCTGTGAGCCTGCTCGGCCAGAGGTAGCAACTCCAGGGCATTCGAAACGTCGGCGATCTGCCGCAACTCGGACGGCAGGCCGGCGATGGTCAGCGGGCGACTCGCCGCCTGGGCATCGCGCAGCCAGGCCAGCAACAGCGCCAGACCGGCGCTGTTGGAGTGTTCGACACCTGCGCAGTCCAGCACCAGTGGACCGCTGCCCTGAGCGATCAGGGTTCGACCCTGCTCGCGCAGGACCGGCACACTGGCGTGATCGAGTACGCCCGACAGTTGCAGCCGGGCGCCCTCGCGGGTGATGGTTGCGCGACTCACGAACCGACCTTGGCCTTCTGGGCCTCGGGAGAGTCCTTGGCCTTGGCCACGGTGCCCGCCCAGTTGTTGATGGTCTTGTCCAGGTCGTTGCCGTTTTCCTGCATCGCCTGGGCGAATTGGTCACGGAACAGCTTGCCCAGGTTCAGGCCGTTGATGATGACGTTGCGGACTTTCCATTCCTCGCCCTGCTTGACCATGCTGTACTGCACGGGATACACGGCGCCATTGTTACCCTTGACCTCCATGCCCACGCTGGTGCGGTCGGGGCCGTCGGACGGGCCTTCGGGCAGGACGCGGATACCCTGGTTGTTGTACTCCAGCAGCGCATTGCCATAGAACTGCATCAGGCTGCGCTTGAAGTTTTCCTGGAAGCGCGCCATCTGCTCGGGCGAAGCGCTGCGGCTATAGCGCACGGTCATGATGCTGCGCGAGATGCCCTCGGCATCCACTACCGGCCCGAGAATGCTGTTGAGCGACTCGTAGAAGGCGTCCGGGTTGCTGCGATACTTGTCGCGATTGGCCTCGAGATCGCTGAGCAGGGTACTGGTGGTCTGCTGGATCACGTCATGGGCCGAGGGCGCCGCCTGGGACACCAGCGGCAGCAGGGCCAGGATCGCGATCACTCCGTGACGAATTAGCTTGAGCATGAAGAAGCCTCTCATCATTTGTTGGCGGAAGAGTCTTTATTGACCGAGTTGAGCAGGAATTTACCGATCAGATCCTCGAGAACCAGCGAGGATTGTGTATCTCGAATAGTCGAGCCTTCCTTGAGCACCTGCTCGTCGCCCCCGACGCTGATGCCGATGTATTTCTCACCAAGCAGGCCAGCGGTCAGGATGGAGGCGATGGAGTCAGTGGGCAGGTTGTCCACCTGCTTGTCGATCTGCATGGTGACCCGGCCGCGATAGCTGTTGCGGTCGAGATCGATGGCGGTGACCTTGCCAATGGTCACGCCGGACATGGTCACTCGCGATCTCACGGTGAGACCGGCGATGTTGTCGAAGTAGGCATAGACCTTGTAGGTATCGTGATGGTCGCTCATCGTCAGACCGCTTACCCGCAGCGCCAGCAGCAGCAGTGCGAGCACGCCGGCCAGCAGGAAGAGTCCGACACCGATTTCCTGGGTGCGGGTTTGCATCAGAGATCTCCAAACATCAGGGCGGTAAGAATGAAGTCGAGGCCGAGCACGGCAAGCGACGCATAGACGACGGTACGGGTAGTAGCGCGACCGATGCCTTCGGAGGTCGGCTCGCAGTCATACCCCTGGAAAACGGCGACCCAGGTCACCACGAAGGCGAACACCAGGCTCTTGATCACGCCATTGAGCACGTCGCTGAGCATCACGCTGTTCTGCATGGTGGCCCAGAAGGAGCCGTCGTAGACGCCGAGCCAATCGATGGCGACCATGGCCGCGCCCCAGATACCCACCACGTTGAACATGGCGGCCAGCAGGGGCATGGAAATGAAGCCGGCCCAGAAGCGCGGCGCGACGATGTACTTGAGCGGGTCCACGCCGATCATTTCCAGGCTGGACAACTGCTCGGTAGATTTCATGTTGCCGATCTCGGCGGTCAGCGCGGAGCCGGCCCGACCGGCGAACAGCAGGGCGGTCACCACTGGCCCCAGCTCGCGCAGCAGAGTCAGGGCCACCATCTGCCCCACGGCCTGCTCGGAGCCGTACTTGACCAGGATGTTGTAGCCCTGCAGGGCGATCACCATGCCGATGAAGAAACCCGAGACCACGATGATGGGCAGTGACATCACGCCCACCGAATAGAGTTGCTTACCCAGCAGCTGTAGGCCGCTGCCCACGCCACCACGACCGAACACCGCCAGCAGCAGGACGATGACGGAGCGGCCAATGGCCGCCACGACGTCCAGCCCGGCCTTGCCCAGCCGACGAATCCGCTCCACGGCGGAGACCTTACGCATCAGTGTTTCCCCAGCAAGGCATCGCGCAGATCAGGCGCGGCGTAGTGGAAGGGTACGGGGCCATCAGGGATGCCCTGCATGAACTGGCGAACCCGAGGATCCGGCGATTCGCGCAGTTCCTTTGGCGTGCCCTGCCCCAGCACCTTGGTATCGCCGACCACATAGAGGTAGTCGGCGATACTGGCCGTCTCGGCCAGGTCGTGGGAGACCACGATGCTGGTCAGCCCAAGGGCCTGGTTGAGCAGCCGGATCAGCCGTACCAGAACGCCCATGGCGATGGGGTCCTGGCCAACGAAGGGCTCGTCGTACATGAGGATTTGTGGATCCAGGGCGATGGCCCGCGCCAGGGCGACCCGGCGCTTCATGCCGCCGGAGAGTTCGTCCGGCATCAGTTCGACTGCCCCGCGCAGGCCTACTGCCTGCAGTTTGAGCAGGACGATGTCGCGGATCATCTCCTCGGGCAGCTTGGTGTGCACCCGCAGCGGGAAGGCCACGTTCTCGAAGACATCGAGATCGGTGAACAGCGCCCCGCTCTGGAACAGCACCCCCATCTGTCGGCGCATCTCGAACAGCTCGCCACGGGACAGCTGCGGCAGATTGGCGCCATTGACCCAGATCTCGCCACTGCTCGGCCGCAGCTGGGCAGCGATGAGGCGCAACAGGGTGGTCTTGCCACTGCCGGACGGCCCCATGATCCCGGTGACCTTGCCCCGCGGGATACGGATATCGACACGGTCGTAGATGAGACGCGTGCCGCGCTTGAAGGAAACGCCCTTTAGCTCCACGGCGTACGGGCTATCGACGGTCATCAAGACTCCTAAGGTTCAACTCTGTGCAGGGAGACGCCGCTCCGCCGCGTCAGGGCACGCGGCTTTCGCGCTCGATGGCCCCGGCAAAAGGGCGGCACTATACCATTCGTTGCCGCTGAGACCTCTGACCTGCGGGCGACGTTGCTGAGTGTCGCGGCTTTGCGCATATAATTTCCGATTGTCCCGTCACCTGCCTTCTGACCCATGTCCGACTCAATAGATTTCATCGCGTCCGCCAAGCGCACCATAGATGTAGAGCGAGCGGCAGTGGCCGCCCTGGGTGACCGCGTCGACGCGAGCTTTGCCCAGGCCTGCCGCCTGCTGCTCGCCTGCCGTGGTCGCATCGTGGTGCTGGGCATGGGCAAGTCCGGCCATGTCGGCAACAAGATCGCCGCCACCCTGGCCAGTACCGGCAGCCCGGCGTTCTTCGTGCATCCAGCCGAAGCCAGCCATGGTGACATGGGCATGATCACCCGCGACGACGTCATCATCGCCATCTCCCAATCGGGCACCTCCAGCGAGATCCTGACGCTGCTGCCACTGATCAAGCGCCTGGGCGTTCCCCTGATCAGCCTCGCCGGCAATCCCACCTCGCCCCTGGCGAAGGCGGCGGACGTCAACCTGGACACCAGCGTCGCCACCGAGGCCTGCCCGCTCAACCTGGCACCCACCTCCTCCACCACCGTCGCCCTGGTCCTGGGCGACGCCCTGGCCATCGCCCTGCTCGAAGCCCGCGGCTTCACCGCCGAGGACTTCGCCTTTTCCCATCCAGGCGGAGCCCTGGGTCGCCGCCTGTTGCTGAAGGTGGAAGACGTCATGCATGCCGGCGTCGATCTGCCACAGGTCAGCGAGGACACCCTGGTATCCGACGCCCTGCTGGAGATGTCGCGCAAGGGGCTGGGCATGACCAGTGTGCTGGGCGCCGATGGCCGCCTCGCCGGCATCTTCACCGATGGCGATCTGCGGCGCGCCCTGGATCGCGGTATCGATGTCCGGACCACGCCCATCGCAACCGTGATGACCCGCGGCGGTCGAACCGCCAGGGCCCAGATGCTCGCGGCGGAGGCGCTGAAGATCATGGAAGAGCACAAGATCAATGCGCTGGTGGTGATCGATGACGAGCGGCGCCCGGTCGGCGCGCTCAACATGGGTGACCTGCTACGCGCCGGGGTGCTGTAGGCCAGGTTATACTGACCGACTAAATACGCCCACAATTCGTGTTCAACCCGCCGCCCCGTGCGGCCCACCACAGGTACCCTCATGTTTCGCAGCTTGCGCCGACCCGTGCTGTTGGTCCTGATCGCCGCCGCGCTCATCGCGATCGGCTACTGGAACATCCTGCCGCAGCGCTTCGTCGATGCTCCAGCGTCATCGACCCCGCAAGACAGTGCCATCGACGGTTATGCTCTCAATACCCGGACGATTCAGTATCGCCTGGACGGCAAGATCCAGTACGAACTCAAGGCCGAGCGCAGCGAACACGTCAAGGCCACCGACGTCACCCTGGTGACCCGGCCCGACATGCTGGCCTTTCGTGGCACCGACTTTCCCTGGCACATTCGCAGTGCCCGCGCCGAGGTCGCCCCCGGTGGCAGTCAGGCGGAGCTGATCGATGACGTGCGTGTGGAACGTACCGACGCGAAAGGCCGCCCGGTGGTATTGACCACCACCCGCATGACCGTCTTTCCTGACAAACAATATGCGCAAACCGAGCAAGCCGTTAGAATCGAGGCCGCCAATGGGGTGACCACGGCCAATGGCATGAAAGCGTATCTAGAAGACGGCAGAATGCTCCTGCTGTCCAACGTAAGAGGCCAGCATGAGGTTCGTTAAAACCCTCCCCTTCCTGTTCACCCTCGGCGCCACCTTGGGCAGTGCCGCGGCTTGGGCCCTGCCGACCGATCGCACCCAGCCGATCCGCGTGCAGGCCGACAGCGCCGAGCTCGATGACAAGCAGGGCGTGGCCGTGTATCGCGGAGACGTGGTCATCACCCAGGGCAGCATGAAGATCACCGGCAATACCGTGACCTTGACCCAGGACAACCAGGGCAATATCAAGGTCGCCACCGCAGTGGGCAAACCGGCCTACTACGAGCAGAAACCCTCGGCGGACAAGGACATCGTCAAGGCCTATGGCCTGACCATCCAATACTTCGCCCAGGAAAACCGCATCATCCTGATCGACCAGGCCAAGGTGGTCCAACAGGGCAACACCTTCGAAGGCGAGAAGATCGTCTACGACACCCAGCGCCAGATCGTCAATGCGGGACGGGCCAACGGCAGCAAGGTCACCACGCCGCGGCCGCGGATCGACATGGTCATCCAGCCCAAGGATCAGCAGCAGTCGGGGCAGAAACAATGACGGTCACGCTCAAAGCCCAGCATCTGGCCAAGAGCTACAAGGGTCGTCAGGTCGTTCGTGATGTCAGCGTCAGCATCGACAGCGGCCAGATCGTCGGCCTGCTCGGCCCGAACGGCGCCGGCAAGACCACCTGCTTCTACATGATCGTCGGCCTGGTCAAGGCGGATCAGGGTCGCGTGCTGATCGACGACCAGGATGTCACCGCGCTGCCCATGCATGGCCGCGCCCGTGCCGGGATCGGCTATCTGCCCCAGGAAGCCTCGATCTTTCGCAAGCTGACCGTGGCCGACAACATCCTTGGCATCCTGGAAACCCGCAAGGACCTGGACAAGGCCGGACGACTGCGCGAGCTGGAAAGCCTGCTGCAGGAATTCCACATCACCCACATCCGCGACAACCGGGGCATGAGCCTGTCTGGCGGTGAAAGACGCCGTGTCGAGATCGCCCGCGCCCTCGCCACCGCGCCCAAGTTCATCCTGCTTGACGAACCCTTCGCGGGCGTGGACCCCATCTCGGTGGGCGATATCAAGCAGATCATCCGCCACCTCAAGGCCAAGGGCATCGGTGTGCTCATCACCGATCACAACGTGCGGGAAACCCTGACCATCTGCGAAACGGCCTATATCGTCAATGACGGCCAGCTCATCGCCGAAGGCACCGCCGAAGAAGTCCTTGCCAACGACCTGGTGAAGGAAGTCTATCTGGGCCACGAATTCCGCCTCTAGGCAAACCCGGGGAAACAAGGCATATAATTTGCTAACGCTCGCAGGGTTCGCGAGGTTCGGTGGCGCTGTTCGCGTCGGTAGACAAGGTGTATTTCCGCAGCCATGAAACCATCGCTAGTCCTCAAGATGGGCCAGCAGCTGACGATGACGCCGCAGCTGCAACAAGCCATACGTCTGCTCCAGCTCTCGACGCTCGATTTGCAGCAGGAAATCCAGGAAGCCCTGGAATCCAATCCGATGCTGGAACGCCAGGAAGACGGGGAAGACTTCGACCAGAGCGAAGCCTCGGGCGAAAGCGACGAGCACGCGAACTCCGGCAACATGGAAACCACCTTCAAGGAAACCTCGGTCGCCACCAACGAGCTGGCCGACGAATCCGAGTGGAGCGAGCGCATCCCCAGCGACAGCGAGCTGCCGGTCGACACGGCCTGGGAAGACATCTACCAGACCAGCGCCAGCAGCCTGCCCAGCAGTGACGACGACGAGTGGGACTTCACCACTCGCACCTCGGCGGGCGAGAGCCTGCAGACGCATCTGCTCTGGCAGCTCAACCTGGCACCCATGTCGGACCTCGATCGGCTGATCGCGCTGGCCATCATCGATGGCATCGATACCGACGGTTACCTGCAGGAAAGCCTCGAAGACATCCATGCCTCGCTCGACCCGGACCTGGAAGTCGATCTCGACGAAGTCGAGGTGGTGCTCCGACGGGTCCAGCAATTCGAGCCCGCCGGCGTCGCCGCTCGCAATCTGCGCGAATGCCTGCTGATCCAGCTGGCGCAACTGCCGGCCACCCTCCCCTTGCTCGGCGAGGCCAAGCGCCTGGTCGGTGACTACCTGGATCTGCTCGGCAGCCGCGACTACGCGCAGCTGATGCGGCGCATGAAGATCAAGGAAGAGGAACTCAAGCCGATCATCGAGCTGATCCAGACGCTGCATCCGCGGCCTGGCTCCCAGATCGAGTCCGGCGAAGCCGAATACGTGGTACCGGACGTCATCGTGCGCAAGCACAACGAGCGCTGGCTGGTGGAGCTCAATCAGGAATCCATGCCGCGCCTACGGGTGAATCCCCAGTATGCGGGCTTCGTCAAACGCGCCGACAGCAGCGCCGACAATACCTACATGCGCAATCAGCTGCAGGAAGCGCGCTGGTTCATCAAGAGCCTGCAGAGCCGCAACGAGACCCTGATGAAGGTGGCGACCCAGATCGTCGAGCACCAGCGGGGTTTTCTCGAATACGGCGAAGAGGCCATGAAGCCGTTGGTCCTGCACGACATCGCCGAGGCGGTGGGCATGCACGAGTCGACCATCTCCCGGGTGACCACCCAGAAGTTCATGCACACCCCGCGTGGCATCTACGAACTCAAGTATTTCTTCTCCAGTCACGTCAGCACCGCCGAAGGGGGCGAATGCTCCTCCACCGCGATCCGCGCGATCATCAAGAAATTGGTGGCGGCGGAAAACGCGAAAAAGCCGTTGAGTGACAGCAAGATCGCTGGTTTACTGGAATCGCAAGGTATACAAGTCGCTCGTCGCACGGTGGCTAAGTATCGGGAATCCCTGGGTATCGCTCCGTCCAGCGAACGCAAGCGTCTCCTCTGACGCGTCCTGATGTGACCGTGCCTCGATCGACCCGTGTCATGTCGGCGAGCAGCTTCGCCGATCGCAGCCCGGCAATAAGGAGAAGCGGTATGCAAGTCAACATCAGTGGCCATCAGCTTGAAGTGACAGAAGCCCTGCGTGACTACATCGGCGAGAAACTCGCCCGCCTCGAACGGCACTTCGACCGTATTACCAACGTCCAGGTCATTCTGGAAGTGGACAAGCTCAAGCAGAAAGCCGAAGCCACCCTGCACGTCGCTGGCGCCGCGGTGGTCGCCAACGCCGAGCATGATGACATGTATGCCGCCATTGATCTCCTGGCCGACAAGCTCGACCGCCAACTGATTAAACACAAGGAAAAATCGATCGAACGCCAGCAGGGCGTCGGCGTCCGCTGAGGTTTCGATCGCCGCTTTATGATCAGACTCGAAAATATTCTGACCCCCGGCCGCACCCAGACGGGTGCGCCGGGTGGCAGCAAAGCCGCCGTACTGGAACGTATCGCCGAACTGGCCGCGCAGGAATTGCCTGGCCATGACGCGGCGCACATCCATGAATGCCTGATGGCGCGCGAGCGCCTGGGCTCCACTGGCTTCGGCAATGGCATCGCCATTCCCCACTGTCGCCTGGCGGGCCTGCAACAGCCGCTATGCGTCCTCTTCCACCTGCAGCAACCCGTGGACTTCGACTCCCTGGATGGCGCACCGGTAGACCTGGTGTTCGTGCTGCTGGTACCCGAAGCCGCTACCGAACAGCACCTGACCCTGCTGCGCCAGATCGCCGGCATCCTGGACCGCGCGGACATCCGCGAACGGCTACGCAAGGCCAAGGACAGCCAGGCGCTCTATCAGATCGTCGTCGAGGCCCAGAGCGGACACTGACATGCACCTCATCATCGTGAGCGGACGTTCCGGGTCGGGCAAGAGTACGGCGCTCAACGTGCTTGAGGACAATGGCTTCTACTGCATCGACAACCTGCCGGCCAGCCTTCTGCCCGAACTGGCCCAGCACGCCCTCACCGACATGGAACGACCTCAGCCCAAGGTCGCCCTGTCCATCGATGCACGCAATCTGCCCAGCCAGCTGCAGCGCTTTCCCGAATTGCTCGAACAGGTGCGCAGCCGCAACATCCGCTGCGACATCCTCTATCTGGACGCCGATGACCAGACCTTGCTCAAGCGCTTTTCCGAGACGCGCCGCCGGCATCCGCTGTCCAATCAGGAAAGATCGCTGGCCGAGGCCATCCACGATGAGCAGGTGCTGCTGTCGCCCATCGCCGATCTGTCCGATCTTAAGATCGACACCACTCACCTGAATCTCTATCAGCTGCGTGACATCCTCAAGTTGCGTCTGCTGAACGCGCCCGAGCCCGGCACCGCCTACCTGGTGGAATCCTTCGGCTTCAAGCGGGGCCTGCCGGTGGATGCGGACATGGTCTTCGATGTACGTTTCCTGCCCAATCCCTACTGGAAACCGGACCTGCGCGACTTTTCCGGACTCGATGCCCAGGTGCGCGATTATCTCGAGCAACAGCCCGAGGTAGAGACCCTGTACAATGACATCCGCGATTACCTGGTGAAGTGGCTGCCGCGCTTCGCGGCCAACAACAGGTCCTATGTGACCGTGGCCATTGGCTGTACCGGCGGTCATCACCGTTCGGTCTACCTGGCCGACCGCCTGGGTCGCGAACTCAAAGACCTGCTCAAGAACGTTCAGATCCGCCATCGCGATCTCTGACGCCCGTTTTGTTTCGACAAGGACAGACTCAATGCCTGCCCAACAGATCACCATCATCAACAAGCTGGGCCTGCACGCCCGCGCGGCCGCCAAGTTCGTCGGCGTGGCCGGCCGTTATCCTGCCAGCGTCCGCGTAGGCCGCAGTGGCGAGCCGCCAGTCGATGGCAAGAGCATCATGGCGGTCATGATGCTGGCCGCCGGCAAGGGCACGGTGCTGCAACTGGAAACCGAGGGTGAGCAGAGCGACGAGGCCATGCGCGCCCTGATCGAACTGATCAACAACTACTTCGACGAGGGTGAGTGATCGGCCCTGCTCCAGCTTCGTCCAATAAAAAAAGCCGCCCGAGGGCGGCTTTTTTTATTGGACGTCAACTCAGGCGTTCAGCGCCGCTTCGTAGCGACGGGACACTTCCGGCCAGTTGATGACGTTGAAGAAGGCACCGATGTATTCGGGACGACGGTTCTGGTAGCGCAGGTAGTAGGCGTGCTCCCAGACGTCCAGGCCGAGGATCGGGGTATTGCCGGTCATCAGCGGGCTGTCCTGGTTGCCGGTGCTCTCGACCACCAGCTTCTTCTCGGGGGTGACGCTCAGCCAGGCCCAGCCGCTGCCGAAGCGGGTCAGGGCAGCCTTGGTGAAGGCCTCCTTGAAGGCATCGAAGCCGCCCAGCTGGGACTCGATGGCTTCAGCCAGGGCGCCTTCGGGCTTGCCGCCGGCATTGGGGGCCATCACGGTCCAGAACAGGCTGTGGTTGGCATGGCCGCCACCGTTGTTCTGCACGGCACCGCGCTTGTCCTGGGGCAGCTTGTCCAGCTGACGAACCACTTCTTCGGCCGACAAATTGGCGAACTCGGTGCCTTCCAGCGCAGCGTTCAGGTTGTTGATGTAGGTCTGGTGGTGCTTGGTGTGGTGGATTTCCATGGTCTGGGCATCGACGTGCGGTTCCAGCGCGTCGTAGGCGTAGGGCAGCTGAGGCAGAGTATGCGGCATGCGGAATGTCTCCATGGTGGTTTTGGTATGGACCCACTGCCCTGGGGCAGCGGGGAGTACGGCTGGTGCGCCACGGCGCACCGTCTGAATCTGGGCCGTCCGGTCACGGAATTCGACCGCACGGCTATGTCCTAGTGCATTGCTAGGATACTAACGACTAACGGGGTGGGCTGTCTCCCGTTCGACGGGATTTTCCTCACCGCGACACTTCCGGCATCTTTTCTAGCTACCCGCCAGGGTCATGCCGTCGATCAGCACCGAGCCGGTGCGCAGGCTGCCGCGGCGTTCCACGTCGCTGCCCACGGCCAGGATCTGGCGGAACATGTCACCGAGGCGACCGGCGATGGTGACCTCCTGGACCGGAAACTGGATCTCGCCATTCTCGATCCAGAAACCACCGGCGCCCCGGGAGTAGTCGCCGGTGACCAGGTTGGTACCCTGCCCCATCATTTCCGTGACCAGGAAGCCTGTGCCCATCTGCCGGATCAACTCGGCCTGGTCGGCCGTGCCATGACTGACATGCAGGTTGTGCACGCCACCGGCATTGGCGGTGCTCTGCATACCCAGCTTACGCGCGGAATAGCTGCCGAGCACATAGGACACCAGCTGGCCGTTCTCCACGAAGGGCTTGGCGTAGGTGGCCAGGCCTTCACCATCGAAGGCGGCACTGCCCAGGGCGCGCGGCACGTGCGGCCGTTCATCCAGGGTCAGCCAGTCGGGAAACACCTGCTGCCCGAGGGCGCCTTCAAGAAAGGACGACTTGCGATAGAGGTTGCCGCCGGAAATGGCAGCGAGGAAGGTGCCGAACAGGCCGGCGGCCATTTCCGGGGAGAAGAGCACTGGAACCTTGGCGGTGGGCACCGGCCTGGCGCCCAGACGGCTCACGGCGCGTTCAGTGGCGCGCCGACCGATTTCCTCGGCGCTCATCAGTTCGCTGCCGAGGCGGTTGACGTCGTAATAGTAGTCGCGCTGCATGGCCTCGCCGCTGCCGGCGATCATCACGCAGCTCAGGCTGTGGCGGGTGCTGGCGTAGCCGCCGACGAAACCGTGGCTGTTGCCGTAGACCCGGCAGCTCTGGTGGGTATTGAGGGTGGTACCTTCGGCATTGCCGATGCGGCTGTCGGCGGCATAGGCGGCGGCTTCACAGGCCAGGGCCTGCTCGATGGCCTGCTCCGGGGTGATGTCCCAGGGATGATAGAGGTCGAGATCGGGCAGCTCGCCACGTGCCATCAGCTCGGCGTCGGCGAGGCCGGCACAGGGATCCTCGGAGGTGTGCTTGGCGATGGCCAGGGCCGCGGCCACGGTCTCGCGGATCGCCTCGGGGCCGGTAGCGGAGGTACTGGCCGAGCCCTTGCGCTGACCGGCATAGAGGGTGATGCCAAAGCCCTGGTCGCGATTGAACTCGACCGTTTCCACCTCACCCTTGCGGACCGAGGTGGACAGCCCCTGGTCGATCGAGACGGCCACTTCACCGGCACTGGCGCCCTGGCGACGGGCCTCGGCCAGGATGGCTTCGACCTGTTCGCGCAATTCGGGTAGCGCGGCGGGACCCACGGCGGCGTTGCGATTCATGACGTTCTCCTTACGGACGGCGCCGGCCAGGCCGGACAACCGTGCGGCAACTCGTTATGATGGCGCCCATTCTTAGCTGGACCCCATAGTTCATGGTTGATTCTTACGACGACGACGCGCCGCTGGGCGAAAAGAGCAAGACACAGGTCAAGCGTGAGCTGCACGCGCTGCAGGAGCTGGGCGAACGCCTGGCCGGGTTGCCGGCTGAGCAGCTGGACCGCCTGCCCCTGACCGATCCGCTGCGCAAGGCCCTGGCCGAGGCGCCCAAGCACAAGACGCATATCGCGCGCAAAAGGCATGTCCAGTACCTGGGTAAGCTGATGCGTGACCAGGATCTGGAGGCCATTCTGGCGCTGGTCGACCAGATGGACAGCTCGACGCGGCAGTACAACGAGCGCTTCCATGCCCTCGAGCGCTGGCGCGATCGCCTGATCGCCGAGGGCGACCAGGCGCTGGAAGCCTTCGTGGCGCTGTATCCGGAAACCGACCGCCAGCACCTGCGCGGCCTGGTGCGCCATGCCCAGCACGAGGCCGCGCACAACAAGCCGCCCGCGGCGGCGCGCAAGGTCTTCAAGTACATCCGCACCCTCGACGAAACCCAGCGCGGTCTGCGCTAGGTTTCTGTCCGCTACGGCCACAGCCGGTGCCGGCATCAGGCGCCGGTGCCGCCCACGGTGATGGCGTCGATCTTCAGGGTCGGCTGACCCACGCCCACCGGCAATGACTGGCCATCCTTGCCGCAGGTCCCTACCCCCGCATCCAGCGCCAGGTCGTTGCCGACCATGGATACCCGGTTCATGACCTCGGGACCATTGCCGATCAGGGTGGCGCCCTTCACCGGGCGACCGAGCTTGCCGTTCTCGATCAGGTAGGCCTCGTTGGTGGTGAAGACGAACTTGCCACTGGTGATGTCCACCTGACCGCCGCCCAGGCTGGCGCAATAGATGCCCTTCTCCACCGAGGCGATGATCTCGGCCGGATCGCTCTGGCCGGCGAGCATGTAGGTGTTGGTCATGCGCGGCATGGGCAGGTGGGCATAGGACTCGCGCCGGCCATTGCCGGTGGGGGCCACCCCCATCAGCCGGGCGTTGAGCTTGTCCTGCATGTAGCCCTTGAGGATGCCGTTCTCGATCAGCACGTTGTAGCCGCTGGGGGTACCCTCATCGTCAATGGACAGGGAGCCACGGCGATCCGGCAGGGTGCCGTCGTCGACGATGGTGCACAGCGACGAGGCTACCTGTCGGCCAAGCTGACCGCTGTAGTTGGAGCTGCCCTTGCGGTTGAAGTCGCCTTCCAGACCATGGCCGACCGCTTCGTGCAGGAGCACGCCGGACCAGCCGGCGCCCAGCACTACCGGCAGGGTACCGGCCGGGGCCGCCGTGGCTTCCAGATTGACCAGCGCCTGGCGGACCGCTTCGCGGGCATAGCCCAGGGCGCGGTCGTCGCTCTGGAAATAGCGGTAGTCGCAACGGCCACCGCCACCGCTGTTGCCGCGCTCGCGACGACCGTTCTGCTCGACGATGACGCTGACGCCCAGGCGCACCAGCGGGCGCACGTCGGCGGCGAGGGTGCCGTCGACCGCGGCCACCAGGGTGCGCTCCCAGACGCCGGCCAGGCTGATGGTGACCTGCTGGATGCGCGGATCCAAGGCCCGGGTGGCCTCGTCCAGTTGCTGCAGGAAGGTCACCTTGGTCGCGCGATCCAGCACATCGAGGGGGTTGTCCTGGCCATAGAGGCGCTGCGCGGGTTCCACCGCACGAAATGCCTGGACCTGGCCCTCGACGCCACTGCGGGAGATGGAGCGCGCGGCCTGGGCGGCGAGATCCAGCGCCTCGCCGGTGATGGCGTTGCTGTAGGCGAAGCCGGTCTTCTCGCCGGACAGCGCCCGCACCCCGACGCCTTGGTCGAGGTGGAAACCGCCTTCCTTGACGATGCCGTCTTCCAGCAGCCAGGACTCGGAGACGATGCTCTGGAAGTACAGGTCCGCGGCGTCGATGCCGGGGCCGGCCAGGCGCTGCAGCACGGGCTGCAGATCGTCCAGCGCGAGTCCGCCCGGCCCCAGCAGGGCCGCGCCGACGCTATTCAGGTAATCACTCATGGAAACTCCAGACGACGCCACCCCGGGCGTCGGAACGATGAAAGGGGCGCGAGGTGGCCTCTAGCCTACTCGCGGAAGTGACTGATCCCTGATGCAAATGACCAATGGGCGCCATTGCCGTTCGGCTCCTAGTGGCCAGCCAGGCGCGCCGGTGCGAAGCGGCGGTGCTGGGTGACGGGCATTCGCTGGCGCAACTGGGCCTGGCGCTCGGCATCGCGCTCGATGAGCAGGACCGCCTCGCCGTGGGCCTGGACGGCAAGCACCTCGCCCCAGGGATCCACGGCCATGGCGTGGCCCCAGGTCGTGCGGCCATTGGCGTGGACACCGCCCTGGGCGGCGCCCAGCAGATAGCTCTGGGTCTCCACCGCCCGGGCGCGCAGCAGCAACTCCCAGTGGGCGTGGCCGGTCGGCACGGTAAAGGCCGATGGGGCGCTGATCAGCTCCGCACCGGCAGCGCGCAGGGCGCCATAGAGTTCGGGAAAGCGCAGGTCGTAACAGACGGTCAGGCCCAGGCGGCCGACCGGGGTATCCACCACCGTGAGGGTCTCACCGGCGGCATAGTGATCGGATTCGCGATAGCTGCCCTGGCTGTCGCTGACGTCGGCATCGAAGAGATGCAGCTTGTCATAGCGGGCGACGCGGCGACCCTGGTCGTCGAACAGCAGCGAACAGGCGCAGGGCTTGCCCTCGGTGGCGCCGTCGGGCAGCAGCGGCAAGGTGCCGGCCAGCAGCCAGAGGCCCAGCTCGCGCGCCCGGCTGGACAGCCAGGGCAGGATCTCCCCCTCGCCGAACGCCTCCGCCCGGGCCAGTTCGGCGGGGGCCGGATGCCCGATGGCGACGAAGTTTTCCGGCAGCACCGCCAGTTGCGCACCGGCGTTGGCGGCACTTTCGAGCAGCCGCTCGGCGGCGTGCAGGTTGGCCGCCACTGCGGGGCCGCTGACCATCTGCAGGATGGCTATGGACATGCAGGCACTCCAGAAGGGATCGCCCATCCTAAGCAGTGGCGTGGCCGCAGGGCAACGCTCAATCGCGCTTGCCCGTGGTCATGGTCGGATTCTGCCAGGGGCCTTCGATGTGGTAGTTGATGCTGGCCATGCGGGTGATGCGGTCGCCAATCAGCCGATCGACGATGAACAGCGCGCCGCCGATGGCCGGCGCCCCGGCGATCAGCGCGGCCAGCGGCAGGGAGTTGCTGACCGGCAGCCCGACCTTGAGGTTGGCGTCGATGCGATTGCTGGCCATGTCCAGCAGGCCCTGCAGACTCATCTCGGCACCCGGCCCGCTCAGACTGATGGGCTTGCGGGTACGGAAGGCGCCCTGCTGGGCGTCGAGTACCCCAGTAATGCTGTCGTAGCTCAAGCCCTTGCCGAACAGATCGGAGAAGTCAAGCCGCAGGCGGCGGCGGATGGATTCGAAGTTGAGCAGGCCGAAGATACGCAGCGCCGAAGCCGTTCCTTCCACCTGGCGCAACTGGCCATCGTTGAAGCGCGCATCGAGATTGCCATTGAGCCGCGCCAGGGCGACATGGGCAGGCGAGCCGGGCCAGTCGACCCGGGCATCCAGCCGGAAATCGCGACTGGTCACGCTGGAGGCGAAATTCCAGCCCAGCAGGATGTCGGCGATGTTGCCGCCGGACAGACGTCCCTGGTAATAACTGTGGGTCGCACCCGGCGCTCCTTCCCAACGCAGGGAGCCCATGACCTTGAGGCCGCGCAGGTCGAGATCCAGGGCATTGAAGTTGGCGCCGGATGGCGACGGCCTGAGCTGCAGGCGCTGGGCACCGACCAGGCGCCCACCCAGTTCGAAACGGTCGATGACCAGATTCAGCGCTGGCAGGGTGCGCGGATCGACGTCAGCCAGCGGATCGGGACGGGGCGCGTCGCTTTCCACCGAGGGATCTGCCGGGGTCTGGGGAATGCGCAGGTGCTGCAGGTTGATGTCGATCGGCTGGCCAGTCTGCCGGGGGATACGCACTTGGCCAGCTACAGTCTGGCTGGCCAGTCCCAGTTGCCAGGCATTGCCCTGGGGCGCGTAGGTGAGGCGCAGGTTGTCGATTTCCTGGCCGAACGCCAGAAAGCGCCCGAAGCTGAGATCGCCGCGTCCGAGGCTGGAGATATCGACCGCGTTGCCGCCCCCCTGCCCCGCCCCGCCACTGCCGCTGGCCTTGCCATAACGCTGATAGACGTCCTGCCAGGCCGCCAGATCGAACTCCGCGAGTTGGCCGCGCAGGTCGTAACCGGCCGTGGTGGGCAGATTGGCGGTCCCGCCACCCAGCACGATCTCGCCGCGCCCCTTGTCCATGGCCTTGGGATCGAGCATCAGCACGGCGTCGGCAAGCCCCTTGTAGGTCGCTTCCACCCGGCGCTCACCCTCGTTGAGCGCCAGGCTGAAGAAGGCCTCACGGCTCTGCTCCGCGCTTTTGCCGAAGGGCGCCGGCAGATCGATGGCTACCCCGCGCAGGTCGGAGGTAACGGCCAGCTCGCTGTGCTCGGCAAGGGTCAGACCGAGGCGATAGCCAAGCAGGCCCCGCGCCGGAAGGGGTCGCCCCTCGCTGCCCAGCCAGCGTGCCAGCTGGTCCACGTCCACACGGCCGTCCACTACCAGGCGGGTACGGGGCTCGTTGACCTTGCCTTCGGCCAGGGCCTGACCGCGAATGGGTTGATCGAAGACACGCGCCTGGATGTCGGGTGCACTGAGGCCGCTACGAGTGTCGTAGCGGAAGGTGCCGCGCAGGTCGGTGAGAGTCAGCTGGGGATCCGCCAGCTCCAGGCGCGCCTTGTCCGGCGTCAGCTCGACCACCACGACGGGTGGCTGTCCCTTGGCCAGGGGAATGTCCAGATTCAGGCTGCTGTTGTTGAGCGCCCCCTCCCCCTTCCAGCCGGCGAAGACCTTAGCGGTCGGTAGCGGCGTGTCCTGGAGGATCTTCAGGCCGTCGCGCACGCTGCTGTCGAGTCGTGCGGTAAGACGCAGGTGCGGCGCGCTGCCATCGTGCAGCAACGGGATACGGGCCTCGACGTCCCTGACCCGGGTGTCGAGGATGCGCCCCTCGGGTACCTGAACCTTGACCCCATCGCTCTCGATGAAGACATCACCCCGGGCTTCGCGCAGCGCGGGCCAGCCGGGCTGATAGGCCAGCTGAGCATCGTGCACCCGGAAGAACAGACTCATGGTGCGCGAGTGCGGAGGCGAGCCATGGCGCAGGGAGCCCTGGTACTGGTAGATGGCCTCGTCGATCCGGCCGCCGACGATGGCGGTGGTCAGCCACTGGGCCAGTTCCGGACTGAAGTCCGTCGCCGGCAGCTTGGTGGGCAGGTACTTGCGGGTGTAGCTCGCGTCGCCGTCCTTGAGGCCGACACGCAGGTCCATGTAGCTGTCCACCTCGGGGTGCAGACCGAGCTGGATGTGCATGTCGCCACTGGCCGCACCCTCCGGCCCAGTGACCTGCATCAGGGCACTGCCAAGGGTGAAGCGCTGATCGTCGAGGCTCCAGGTCAATCGCGCCTTGGCGGTGCGATAGCGCCAGGGCTCGGGAAAGAGGTCACTCAGGTGCAGCATGAAGTCGCTGGTGTCCAGGCGCAATTCGCCGCCGCCCAGACTGCCGCTCAGGCTGCCGGTGACACCCTCGACGGCAGGCGCCCCCCGATAGGCGGAAACGCCCACCCGCTCCAGGTTGGCTGCATAGGAGAGCCGCTCGCGCAGGGGCTTCTGCGGATAGAAGTCGGCGTTGAGATTGCGCAGCTGACCATGGGGCGCCAAGGCCTGCACGGCCTGGGCGACAGGCGCCGGCAAGGGTGCCATGTCCCGCGCCAGCTGGGCAGCCTGCTTGAGATCCAGCTGGTCGCTACGTACCTGCAGGTGCTGGGCGGTGCTGTCGTAGGCCAGGGCGTAGCGCGCTTCAAGCGGCTTGCCGTCGAGCTGCGCCTTGAGCGCCAGCGCTCCGCTGTACTGGCCGGCAGCGTCGGCCTGCTGGTCGCTGTCCAGCGCCAGGGCCTGCAGCCGCACCGGGGGGTGATCGGCATAGGCGAGCGTCAGCTCATCCGCCTTCAGGCGCAGATGGGAACGCTGCAACCGCCCTTCGGCCCAGGCGAACCAGAGCTCGCCTTCCGCCTGGGCACGGCGCAATTGCCATTGCCGGGTGAGGGTTCCCGGGATCCAGCGGGACCAGTCGCTGGCGGGCAGGCTGACATAGCCTTCCAGCCCACTGGCGCGCCAGTCCTCGGGCCGTGGCCTGGCGATGAAATGCGCCGCCACCGTGCCGCCATCGGGCAGTCGGAAACGCGTTGCCAGTTCCAGGGCACCGTTCAACTGCCGGGACAGGCTGGCCTCGGCATACCTGAGGGTCACCGGGGAACCCTGCTGGGGGATCAGACTGAGCTGGCTGTCCAGCAGGCTGGCATGGCCCAGGCGCGCCAGGGCATCGAGCAGCGGACCCGGATCGAAGGGCTTGGCGTCCGGCGCCCGCGGCGGCAGGCCGCGCAATTGCCAGTGGCCCTGGGCATCCTCCTCCAGGACCAGATGGACGCCATCGATCTGCACCGACTTGAGCCGCAGCTGGCGATGCCAGAGACTGCCGAGCACATCCGGCACCACCTTGAGATGATCCAGCTGTACGCTGCTTTCGCCGCGCCCCAGGCTCAGATCGCGCAGGATCAGCACCGGATTCCAGGTGGCCCAGCGTCCTTCGAGTCGGCCCAGGCGCACCGGCTCGCCCAACGCGGCGGTAGCCCGTCCCTCAACCTCGCTGCGGTATTCGCCGACCCAGGGCATGAGCAGCCGCCCCAGGCCCATATAGAGGGTCACCAGGGCCAGCAGTAGCAGCGCCAAGCCAAGCGCGCCGCGTTTGAGCAGGGACATCAAGGCACGAACCTAGAGCAGCACGACATCGTACTGCTCCTGGGAATACATGGTCTCCACCTGGAACTTGACGGTGCGGCCGATGAAGGCTTCGAGATCGGCGACATTGCCCGACTCCTCATCCAGCAGCCGATCCACCACCTTCTGATTGGCCAGCACCAGATAGGAATTGGCCTGGTAGGCCCGCGCCTCGCGCAGGATTTCACGAAAGATCTCGTAGCAAATGGTCTCGGCGGTGCGCAGGATGCCGCGTCCCTGACAATTGCCGCAGGGTTCGCAGAGCACCTGGGACAGGCTCTCGCGGGTGCGCTTGCGGGTCATCTGCAGGAGGCCCAGCTCGGTGATGCCGATGATATTGGTCTTGGCATGGTCGCGTTCGAGCTGCTTTTCCAGGGTACGGATCACCTGGCGCTGATGCTCCTCGTCTTCCATGTCGATGAAATCGATGATGATGATGCCGCCGAGATTGCGCAGCCGCAGCTGACGGGCAATGGCGGTAGCGGCCTCCAGGTTGGTCTTGAAGATGGTCTCTTCCAGATTGCGATGGCCGACGAAGGCGCCGGTATTGACGTCGATGGTGGTCATCGCCTCGGTGGGATCTATCACCAGATAGCCGCCGGACTTGAGCAGTACCTTGCGCTCCAGGGCCTTCTGGATCTCGTCTTCCACGCCATACAGATCGAAGATCGGCCGCTCGCCCGGATAATGCTCCAGCCGCGCCGCGACCTCGGGCATCAACTCCTCGACGAACTGACCGATGCGCTGGAAGTTCTCGCGGCTGTCGACGCGGATCTTTTCCGTACGCGGCCCGACCAGATCGCGCAGGGCACGCAGGGCCAGGGTCAGGTCTTCATAGATGGGCGCCGGCGTCGGTCCCTGCAGATTGCTGGAGATCTGCTGCCAGAGGCGGCGCAGATAGCGGATGTCGGCCAGGATGTCTTCCTCGCGCGCCGCCTCGGCGGCGGTGCGCAGGATGAAACCGCCCTCGTGCTCGATGCCCTCGCTTTCCACGCAGCGCGCCATGATCGCCTTGAGGCGCTCGCGTTCGGCTTCGTCCTCGATCTTCAGCGAGATGCCGACATGGGAGGTACGCGGCATATAGACCAGATAGCGCGAGGGAATCGACAGATGGGTGGTAAGGCGCGCGCCCTTGGTGCCGATGGGGTCCTTGGTGACCTGCACCACCAGCGTCTGGCCCTCGCGCACCAGCGCGCTGATGCTCTCCACCGCCGCCCCTTCACGCTGGGATATCTCGGCGGCGTGGATGAAGGCCGCACGGGCCAGGCCGATGTCGATGAAGGCCGCCTGCATGCCCGGCAGTACCCGCACTACCCGGCCGCGATAGATGTTGCCGACGATGCCGCGACGCAACGTGCGCTCGACGTGCACCTCCTGCAGCACACCGTTTTCCACGACGGCGACACGGGACTCCATGGGAGTGATGTTGATGAGGATCTCTTCGCTCATGGAGGACTCTTGGACGACGTGGAAGGGCGGAATGAGGACCGGGATACCAGGGACCTCAAGACTGAGCGGTCGGCCGTCCGACAGGCCGCCAACAAGGGATGGCGAAAGCGCTCAGCAGTTCCGCGGTTTCGCACAGCGGCAGCCCTACGACGGCGCTGTAGCTGCCTTGCAGTCCGCGAACGAAGACCGCACCGGCACCCTGGATGGCATAGCTGCCGGCCTTGTCGGCCGGCTCGCCGGTGTCCCAGTAGCGTTCGGCTTCACCGGGGGCCAGGGGACGAAACTCCACCTCCGCAGCGACCACGCGACTCAGACAGCGCTCGCCATCGGCCACGGCGACGCCGGTCACCACCCGATGCCGTCGACCACCCAAAGCGTTGAGCATGGCCAGCGCCTCGGCGCGATCGCGGGGCTTGCCGAGCAGTTGGTCATCGAGCACCACGCAGGTGTCGGCGCCCAGGACACAGCCATCGGAGGCGCCGGCCAGTACTTGCCGGCCCATGGCCGCCTTGGCCCGGGCCAGGCGCTCGACATAGGCGTCCGCCGCCTCCCCCGGATGAGGGGTTTCGTCCACCGTCGCGGCGACTTTCTGGAAGGCGACGCCGATCTGTTCGAGCAGTTCGGCACGCCGTGGCGAGGCGGAGGCGAGATAGAGCTGAGGCATCGACAACAACCAGATGACGAGGGGATGACGGGAGAATGCCAGCCCATCGCCGGTGAAACCAGCTTAGGCTTTGCGGGAAAAGAGCCTGCGCTCGGTCATGCGGCGTTGAACATCCCTTCGGAAGGCTCGTTCATCACTGGTAAACGCCGTGTCCTCAGAGAGTCTTGCCTGCCTTGCCTGCGCCCAGCGGTGGTTCAGACCGCCTCAGGTGACACCAAATCTGAGGCGCAGCCCGCGCAGCAGCAGATAGATCCACGGCCAGAGCAGCGCGCTGACCAGCGAGGGGGTGAGAAACACCAGGGTCGGTGGCCGGCTGCCGGCCAGGGCGTTGAGCCACAGCGCCAGCAGCTGGGCGATACCGTAGACCACCAGCAGCACGAAACTCTGTTGCCAGACGGGAAAGGCGCGCAGCCGCTGCGCCAGGGAGCGGACCAGGAAGACGACCAGGCTCAGCACCAGGGCGGTCTGCCCCAGCAGGCTGCCATAGAGCACGTCCTCGGCGATGCCCATCACCCAGGCGGTGAGCAGCCCGACGCGGTGCGGCAGGGCCAGGGTCCAGAAGGTCAGCAGCATGGCCAGCCACAGCGGCCGACCGATCTCCATGAATTCCGGCATGGGCACGATGGAGAGCAGCAGCCCGACCAGCAGGGTGAGCCAGATCACCCACCCGTTATGGCCGATGCGCAGCGCCATCAACGATCACCCTCGTCGGGCAATTCCGCGGCTGGCTGCTGGGCCCGACGTGGTGCCTGGGTACCGGTCGTGGCCGGTTGGGCGGGCGACCTGGCTGGCGTGGCAGGATGCGCCGCGGCGCCATTCGCACCCGCAGGTGGCTTGGTCGGCGTGGCCGGATGAGCCCCAGTGTTACCCTGGGTCGCCGGAGGCTTGGTCGGGGTCGCGGCGCGACTGCTGGCGGCGGCGCTCGGCGCTGGCGTAGCAGGAGCTGGCGGCTGCGCGGCGGAGGCTCCGGCGGGGGCCGGATTCGCGGCGGCGGCCGGGCGCTGGGCGGCATGGCGATCCGCCGCCTCCTGGGCCTCGGCGGCATCGTTGGCCCGTTGCTCCGGGGTACGGGTATCGCTGAACACCAGCAGCATGTAGCGACTGCGATTGAGCTTGGCGGTAGGAATGGCGCGCACCACGGCGAAGGGTTGCCCCGAGTCGTGGATCACCTTGGACACCGTGGCCACCGGATAACCGGCCGGGAAACGCTGCCCCAACCCGGAGCTCACCAGCAGGTCGCCTTCCTTGATGTCGGCGGTATCGGCCACATAGCGCAGCTCCAGGCGCTCGGGGTTACCGGTGCCGGCGGCAATGGCGCGCAAGCCGTTGCGATTGACTTGCACCGGAATGCTGTGGGTCACGTCGGTCAGCAGCAGGACGCGCGCCGAATAGGGCATCACCTCCACCACCTGCCCCATCAGGCCACTGGCGTCGAGCACCGGTTGGCCGACGAAGACACCGTCCTTCGCGCCCTTGTCGATGATGATGCGATGGGTATAGGGATTGGGATCGACGCCGATCAGCTCACCGACCAGCACCTTGTCGTCCACCAGGGCGGCGGAATTGAGCAGCTCGCGCAGGCGTACGTTCTGTTCGGTGAGCGCGGCCAGCTTCTGCAGTCGCCGTTGCAGCAGGAGCTGCTCGGCCTTGAGTCTTTCGTTTTCCGCCATCAACTCGGTACGGCTGGAAAACTGGTCGCTGACAACTTCCCAGGCGCGCACGGGAAAGCCCGCCACCTGATAGAGGGGCGAGAGTACCAGCGCCAGTTCGCTGCGCACCGGCTTCAGATAGTCGAAACGCGCGTCGGTGACCATGACACCCACCGAAAGGGCGGCCAGGATCAGCAGACGAATGCCCAGCGCTGGGCCTTTGCTGAAAATCGGCTTGATGGTGAGTTCCTCGCAGAACGCGCCCGGCACTCCGGTAGCCTGGGGCGACCGGAGCGGGGCCTGTAGCCTGGAACTGCCTTATTCGGTGGACAGCAGGTCCATGGCGTGGCGATCCATCATTTCCAGCGCCTTGCCGCCGCCCCGGGCCACGCAGGTCAGCGGATCTTCGGCGACGATCACCGGCAGGCCGGTTTCCAGCGCCAGCAGCTTGTCCAGGTCGCGCAGCAGAGCGCCACCACCGGTGAGCACCAGGCCACGCTCGGCGATGTCGGACGCCAGCTCCGGCGGTGACTGCTCCAGGCAGCTCTTGACCGCCTGGACGATGGTCGCCAGGGATTCCTGCATGGCTTCAAGCACCTCGTTGGAATTGAGGGTGAAGCTGCGCGGGACGCCTTCGGCCAGGTTGCGACCCCGGACATCGATCTCACGGACCTCGCCGCCCGGGTAGGCGGTACCGATTTCCTGCTTGATGCGCTCGGCGGTGGATTCGCCGATCAGGCTGCCGTAGTTGCGGCGCACGTAGGTGACGATGGCTTCGTCGAAGCGATCACCGCCGACGCGGACGGACTCGGCATAGACCACACCGTTAAGGGAGATCAGCGCGATCTCGGTGGTGCCACCACCGATGTCGACGACCATGGAACCATGGGCTTCCTCGACCGGCAGACCGGCGCCAATGGCTGCGGCCATCGGCTCCTCGATCAGGAACACCTCACGGGCACCCGCGCCGAGCGCGGATTCACGGATGGCGCGGCGCTCGACCTGGGTCGACTTGCAGGGCACGCAGATCAGCACCCGCGGACTGGGCTGCAGGAAGCTGTTCTCGTGCACCTTGTTGATAAAGTATTGCAACATCTTTTCGCAGACGCTGAAGTCGGCAATGACGCCGTCCTTCATCGGACGGATGGCGGCAATGTTGCCCGGGGTGCGACCCAGCATGCGCTTGGCGTCGGTACCGACGGCGACCACGCTTTTCTGGTTGCTACTGCCGTGGGTGCGGATGGCGACCACCGACGGCTCGTTCAGCACGATGCCGCGCTCGCGGACGTAAATCAGAGTGTTGGCGGTCCCCAGGTCGATCGACAGATCGCTGGAGAACATGCCACGCAATTTCTTGAACATGAGGTGACCCTAGGCGGTGACAAGCAGGCACGCGACAGGACAAACGTGCGGGTAAAAAAGTGCGGCAGACTCTAACAATCGCGGGGATTTAGGGCAAGGCGCCGATATGCTAGATTGAGAGCTTTTCCGGGCCGTTAAGCCCCCGTTCAACGCGGCGCCCGACCCGCCAGCCCGTCTCCAGCATACGCGGCCGCCAACTGGGTCACGCCGCCTTCCTGCTTGGAGAAGCCGATGGCGCTCGAACGCACCGACGTCGAAAAGATCGCTCACCTGGCCCGCCTGGGTCTCGACGAGGCGGATCTCGCCGCTACCACCGCTACCCTCAACGACATCCTCGGCCTCGTCGACCAGATGCAGGCCGTGGACACCGCGGACATCACCCCCCTTGCCCACCCGCTGGAAGCCACCCAGCGCCTGCGGCCCGACCAGGCTACCGAAGGCGACCGGCGCGCGACCTACCAGGCCATCGCCCCGGCCGTGGAAGCCGGGCTGTACCTGGTTCCCAAGGTGATCGAGTGAGACACGACATGCATCAGCTGACCCTGACCGAGATCGCCGCCGCCCTGGCCGCGAAGGACTTTTCCGCCGAAGAACTGACCGGCGAGCTGCTGCAGCGGATCGAGCAGCTCGATCCCCAGCTCAACAGTTTCATCACCGTGACCGCCGAGCAGGCCTTGGAACAGGCGCGCGCTGCCGATGCCCGCCGCGCCGCCGGCGAGACGGGCGCCCTGCTGGGCGCGCCCCTCGCCCACAAGGACCTGTTCTGCACCCAGGGCGTGCTGACCAGCTGCGGCTCGAAGATCCTCACTGGCTTCAAGGCACCCTACGACGCCACCGTGGTGGAGAGGCTGGCCGCGGCCGGCACCGTCTCCCTCGGCAAGCTGAACATGGACGAATTCGCCATGGGTTCGGCCAACGAATCCAGCCATTACGGCCCGGTGAAGAATCCCTGGGACGTCACCCGGGTGCCTGGCGGCTCTTCCGGCGGCTCCGCCGCTGCCGTGGCCGCGCGGCTGTTGCCGGCTGCCACCGGCACCGACACCGGCGGCTCGATCCGCCAGCCGGCGGCCCTGACCAACCTCACCGGCATCAAGCCTACCTATGGCCGTGTCTCGCGCTGGGGCATGATCGCCTACGCCTCCAGCCTCGACCAGGGCGGTCCGCTGGCACGCACCGCCGAAGACTGCGCCCTGCTCTTGCAGGCCATGGCCGGCTTCGACCCCAAGGATTCCACCAGCGTCGACCAGCCGGTGGACGACTACCGTGCCGCCCTGCAGCAGCCGCTGACCGGCCTGCGCATCGGCCTGCCAAGGGAATACTTCGGCGCCGGTCTCGATGCCCGCATCGGTGAGAAGGTACTGGCCGTGGTCGAGGAGCTGAAGAAGCTCGGTGCCACCGTCAAGGACATTTCCCTGCCCAACCTGCAGCACGCCATCCCGGCCTACTACGTCATCGCCCCGGCCGAGGCCAGCTCCAACCTGTCGCGCTTCGACGGCGTGCGCTTCGGCTATCGCTGCGAAAATCCGGTCAACCTGGAAGATCTCTACAAGAGATCCCGTGGTGAAGGCTTCGGCGCCGAGGTGAAGCGCCGCATCATGGTCGGCACCTACGCCCTGTCGGCTGGCTACTACGACGCCTATTACCTCAAGGCGCAGCGCATCCGCCGGCTGATCAAGAACGACTTTGTCGCGGCCTTCGCCGAGGTCGACGTCATCCTCGGCCCGACCACGCCGAACCTGGCCTGGAAGCTCGGCGAAAAGGGTGGTGACCCGGTCTCCGCCTATCTCGAAGACATCTACACCATCACCGCCAACCTCGCCGGCATCCCCGGCCTGTCGATGCCGGCCGGCTTCGTCGATGGCCTGCCGGTGGGCGTGCAACTGCTCGGCAACTATTTCCAGGAAGGCCGTCTACTCAACGTCGCCCACCAGTACCAGCAGGTCAGCGACTGGCATCGCCAGGCGCCGAGCGGCTTCTGAGGAAGGATAGAGACATGCAATGGGAAACCGTGATCGGGCTTGAGATCCACGCTCAGCTCAGCACCCAATCGAAGATTTTCTCCGGCAGCGCCACCAGCTTCGGCGCCGAGCCCAACGCCCACGCCAGCCTGGTCGACCTGGGCATGCCCGGCACCCTGCCGGTGCTCAACGCCGAGGCCGTGCGCATGGCCTGCAAGTTCGGTCTGGCCATCGATGCCGAGATCGCCGAGCGCAACGTCTTCGCGCGCAAGAACTACTTCTACCCGGACCTGCCCAAGGGCTACCAGACCAGCCAGATGGATCATCCCATCGTCGGCAAGGGCCATCTGGACATCACCCTGGAAGACGGCACCGTCAAGCGTATCGGCATCACCCGCGCGCACCTGGAAGAGGACGCCGGCAAGAGCCTGCACGAAGACTTCCACGGCATGAGCGGCATCGACCTGAACCGCGCCGGCACCCCCCTGCTGGAGATCGTCTCCGAGCCGGACATCCGCAGCGCCAAGGAAGCCGTGGCCTACGTCAAGGCCATCCACGCCCTGGTGCGCTACCTGGGTATCTGCGACGGCAACATGGCCGAGGGCTCGCTGCGTTGCGACTGCAACGTCTCGGTGCGCCCCAAGGGTCAGGAAGCCTTCGGCACCCGCGCCGAGATCAAGAACGTCAACTCCTTTCGCTTCATCGAGAAGGCCATCAACCACGAGGTTCAGCGCCAGATCGAACTCATCGAGGACGGTGGCAAGGTGGTGCAGGAAACCCGCCTGTACGATCCCAACAAGGACGAGACCCGCTCCATGCGGAGCAAGGAAGAAGCCAACGACTACCGTTACTTCCCCTGCCCCGACCTGCTGCCGGTCGTGATCGAGCCAGCCTTCCTCGCCGAGGTGCGCAGCCAGTTGCCTGAGCTGCCGACCGAAAAGCGCGACCGCTTCCAGCGTGAGTACGGCCTGTCGGTCTATGACGCCAGCGTGTTGTCCGCCAGCCGCGAGCTGGCCGACTACTTCGAGGAAGTCCAGCGGGTGAGCGGCGATGCCAAGCTGGCCGCCAACTGGGTGATGGGCGACCTGTCCAGCCTGCTCAACAAGCAGGACCTGGAGATCGGCCAGGCACCGGTGAGCGCGGCCCAGCTGGGCGGCCTGATCCTGCGCATCAAGGACGACACCATCTCCGGCAAGATCGCCAAGATGGTGTTCGAAGCCCTGGCCGCCGGCGAAGGCGAGAGCGCCGATGCCATCATCGAAGCCAAGGGCCTCAAGCAGGTCACCGACAGCGGCGCCATCGAGGCCATGCTGGACGAGGTCCTGGCCGCCAATGCCGCCCAGGTCGAGCAATACCGCGCCAGCGACGAAGCCAAGCGCGGCAAGATGTTCGGCTTCTTCGTCGGCCAAGCGATGAAGGCTTCCAAGGGCAAGGCCAACCCCGGCCAGGTCAACCAGTTGCTCAAGCAGAAACTGGAAGGCTGACGGCAGTTGCACGGGGTAACGGACCGGGGCTGACAGCCTCGGTTCGAGCCCTTAAGCTGCTGCCGGTCGTTTTGCCAGGAGGCATCGAGATGCATCGGATCCACCGCGTTGGACTGCTGTCGCTGGTCCTGCTGTTCGCCGGTTGCGCCAGTCATGAGAGCTTCCCGCCACCGCTGTCCTCCAGCGCGGCCCATGACTATCAGGACACCGGCATGGCGTCCTTCTACTCCAAGTGGCACGCCGGCCGCCGTACCGCCAGCGGCGAGAAGTACGACCCCAACGCCCTGACCGCCGCCCATCGCACCCTGCCTTTCGGTACCCGCGTCCAGGTCACCAACCTAGCCAACGGTCGCAGCGTGGTGGTCCGCATCAATGATCGCGGCCCGACGGTGCGCCGGCGGGTGATCGACCTGTCGCGCAGCGCGGCCGATCGGCTCGATATGGTGGCCGACGGGACCTCCAGGGTCAGCATCCGCAGCCTGGACTGAGACTCTCAGGTCGGGCTAGCCCTGACAGGCCGGGGCATAGGCCCACAGCATCCGCGGTGGCGCGGCAGCAAGCTTCTGGGCGATGGCTACGTAGCGCGGGTCAAGCAGACTGGCCGACCAGTACAGCGTCCTGGCGCCTTTCGGATCCCAGACCCCCGCATAGCCTGGCAGCCCGGCCTCGGCCCGCTGCACATCGAAGCGCACCGTCGTATGGCGGAATTCTTCATGACTGCGCTGGCCTTGCGCATAGGGCAGCAGCCAGTCGAGCGCCGCGGCCAGGGTCTGCCCTTCACGGCCCGGCAGCCGTAGCCAGTCCTCGCCACGCCCCCGGGCCACTGCGGCAGCCAGCACCAGCGGTTCGAGATCGTAGACGACATAGTGCAAGGCATCGCGCTCGCTGAAGTCGAGCACCTCGCCATCGGGTTTGATGTTAACCGCCAGCTGGGTGACGAAGGCCGCCCGCGCCCGGGCAAACAGTGCCCGGTCATCCAGGGCGCTGGCCGCCAGGGTCACCAGCTTGATCCTGTGGCTCTGCCAGTTGTTGCTCCAGACGCCCCGGTCTTCGCCGCGGTGCGCCTCCATTTGCTGCAGATACCCCTGAGCCAGTGCCTCGATGAAGGCGCGGGTGCGCCGGGCCGTTGGCGCCGGAAGGTTCGTCGCGGTCAACCGATAGGCCGCGATGAGCATGCCCAGGTTGGTCTCGTCGATGGGTTGGAAGCTGGGCCGATATAGCGGTATCCAGGCATCGAGATAGCCTGCCAGCCGCGCCAGGGCCGCGGCATCGTGGTTATCTCGCCAGGCCAGCGCCAAGTCGAGCATATAGCCGAAATCGCGCACGGCCGCCGTGGACTGATCGTGGATGCCCGTATGAGGCAGCGTCCCCGCGGTATGGATGATCGGCAGCGCCTGAGGCGTGGGAGCTGGAGGGTTGCCGACCGACCGCGTCAGCGCAGCGGCCGAGGGCGGCTTGGCGGCCAGGCAGGTCGCATGCCCGGGTGTCGCGGCGAGGGCGATAAACAGCAGGGCGGCACTCATGACAGGGACCCTCTGGCTGGACGTTGCTCAAGAAGCGCCTGCACCAAGGCACCAGCTCCCCTACCCTAACGGCTTCGCGACCCAGGCGCGGCGTGCAATCCAGTCTGCCCACCCGCCCTTAGGATCGCCTTAAGCCAGGCGAGCCTCGCCGCCTCAGGGCCTTGAGCGCTCTACCAGCGCCTTGAGACGCGGACAGAAAAAAGCCCGCGACCAGACAACTGGTCGCGGGCAAGCAACTGAGGAGAGGTGCTTGATAGCCCTCTCAGGCGCTGGACCTTACTGCGGGCCGAGCTTGTCCATCAGTGCAGCCAGCTGCTCGTACTCGTCCTGCTTGAGATCGGTCAGCGGGGTGCGTACGGGACCGGCATCGTAACCGGCGATCTTGGCGCCCGCCTTGACGATGCTCACGGCGTAACCGGCGCAGCGGTTGCGGATCTCCAGGTACGGCAGGAAGAAGTCGTCGATCAGCTTGCCGACAGCCTCGTGGTCGTCACGGGCGATGGCTTCGTAGAACTGCACGGCGGTCTTGGGCACGAAGTTGAATACGGCCGACGAATAGACCGGTACGCCCAGCGCCTTGTAGGCGGCGGCATAGACTTCGGCGGTGGGCAGACCGCCCAGGTAGCTGAAGCGATCACCCAGACGGCGGCGGATGGCGACCATCAGCTCGATGTCACCCAGGCCGTCCTTGTAGCCGATCAGGTTAGGGCAACGCTCGGCCAGCTGCTCCAGATGATGGGGCTGCAGGCGGCAGACGTTGCGATTGTAGACCACTACGCCGATCTTGACCGATTTGCAGACGGCCTCGACATGGGCGGCGACGCCGTCCTGACTGGCTTCGGTCAGGTAGTGCGGCAGCAGCAACAGACCCTTGGCACCCAGGCGCTCGGCTTCCTGGGCATAGGCGATGGCCTGGCGAGTGGAGCCGCCGACGCCAGCGAGAATCGGCACGCTGCCCTGGCAGGTGTCCACGGCGGTCTTGATGATGCCGCTGTATTCGCTGGCTTCCAGCGAGAAGAATTCACCAGTGCCGCCAGCCGCGAACAGCGCGGTAGCGCCGTAGGGGGCCAGCCACTCCAGGCGCTTGGCATAGGTATCGGGACGGAAGTCGCCATTGGCATCGAAGTCGGTCAGCGGGAAGGACAGCAGACCGGAAGAGAGGACGTGTTTGAGTTCTTGTGGAGTCATCTTGAGTGCCTCGGCGTAGGTTGGACTGAGGTGCGGCGCGTCCGCTACCTGTTGTAAGTCATCGTACAACCTCTCTTGTGGAAGGGGCAAGCCCCTACCATGAAAATGCGTATCGCCAGATTAATGCCTGGTTTCACGCCCCTTCCGCCTGACGCTCCATCTCTTCATGAGCGCGTCTCAGGCGCTCGCGACTGTTGCTCAGGTGCAGACGCATGGCCGAACGAGCCGCCTCCAGATCACCGTCTTCGATGGCCTGGACGATGGCTTCATGCTCGGCGTCCAGCCGGCTCTGGTAGCGCTGCTGGTCATCGTGGGCGAGATAGGCGGAATTGAGTCGGGTACGGGGAATCAGCACCGTGCCGAGGTAACCCATGATGTCGCTGAAATAGCGATTGCCGGTGGAGCTGGCGATCAACAGGTGCAACTCCAGGTCGGCGCTTACCGCGCGGTCGGGCTGCTCGACACCGGTGCGCATGTTTTCCAGCAAGGTCCACATCGTCTGCAATTGCTCGGCGGAACGACGTTGGGCCGCGAGGCCGGCTGCCTCGACTTCCAGGCTGATGCGCAATTCGAGCATTGCCAGGACGTCCTTGAGGGTGGTGATGGTCGCCAGATCGATTGGCAGCGGCGACTCGGGGCGTCGCTCCAGCACGAAGGTGCCTATGCCGTGACGGGTCTCCACATAGCCGCCGGCCTGCAGTCGGGAGATGGCCTCGCGTACCACGGTGCGGCTCACGCCTTGGGCCTGCATGATGGCCGATTCCGTGGGGAGCTTGTCGCCTGGCTGAAACTGGCCATCGCCGATCTGCTGGATCAGCACCGCGACGACCTCTTCTGCCAGGCTACGGGGTCTTTTTCGGGGGCGGGATACGGTGGGGGCTGACATGGATTCTCGTACCGATTGAAGGGACTCTGGAATCATAGCACCCACCTCCTCCCAAACGCCCTATTTAGACCGCTCGGTCCATATCAAGACACGTCCACTACCGCTCTAGGGCGCAGCTCTTGGTCCTCCAGCAGCAAATGGCGACGGTGGTAGGCCCTCAGGCTGGGCCGGTGCCCGACGCTGACCAAGGTAAGGCCAGGATTCTCGGCCAGCAGCCGCTCATAGAGAAGGCGCTCGTCCGCCTCGTTCAGCGCCGAGCTGGCCTCGTCGAGGAACAGCCACTCGGGGGCATAGAGCAGCGCCCGCGCCAGGGCCACCCGCTGCTGCTCGCCGGGCGACAGGGTCCGCTCCCAATGACAGGTTTCGTCCAGATGCTCAAGAAGGTGCTCCAGGCGGCACAGTTGCAACACCTCCGTCAGACGTGCGTCGGAGTAGGCATCGGCGGCTTGCGGATAGGCCAGCGCCTCGCGCAGGGAGCCGATGGGCAGATAGGGTTGCTGTGGCAGGAAGAGCTGGCGTCCGGCCGGCACGGCGATATCGCCCTGCCCCTGCCGCCAGAGTCCGGCCAGGGCGCGCAGCAGGGTGCTCTTGCCGCTGCCCGAGGCGCCTTCGATCAGCAGGTGCTCGCCACGGGCGATGCGCAGATCGGTGGGGTGTAGCAGCAGCCGGCCGGCGGCGCTCAGGGTAAGGCTCTCCAGCAGCAGGTCCTGGTCGCCGGTACGCGGCACCAGCACTTCGGATTCCTGGCCCAGTTCGGCCATGGTTTCGCGGAAGGTGAGCAGGCGATCGGAGATGGCGCGCCAGGATGCCAGGCTGACGTAGGCGTCGACGAACCAGCTGAGACTTTCCTGAACGTTGCCGAAGGCCGAGTTGATCTGCATCAGGTCGCCCAGCTGGATCTTGCCCGAGAAATAGCGCGGCGCCGCCAGCACGAAGCCGGCAACGATGGCGATCTGGCTGTAGCCGGCGGTAAAGAAGGTCAGGCGCTTGGTGTAGTTCATCAGCAGGTGGTAGTTGCCCCAGACATAGCCGAAACGCTCCAGCAGGCGTTGCTGCTCGTTGGCCTCGCCACGGAACAAGGCCACGCTTTCGGCCTTCTCGCGAACCCTGATCAGACCGAAACGCAGATCGGCTTCGTAGCGCTGCTGCTGGTTGTACAGGCCGATCAGCCGTCGACCGATGAGATGGGTCAGCCAGGTGCCGATGGTGGCGTAGATCAGCGCGGCCCAGAACATGTAGGCCGGAATGGTGATGCCAAACAGGGTGATGTCGCCGGAAATGCCGAACAGGATGACGCTGAAGGACACCAGGCTGACCACGGTACGGATGAAACCAAGTCCTAGGGTCAGGGTGGTTTCGGCGAAGTCGCGGATGTCTTCGGTGAGGCGCTGGTCGGGGTTGTCCGCGCCGCCTTCGCGTTCGAGATGATAGTAGTTGCGATCGGACAGCCAGAGCCCGAAGTGCTTTTCGGTCAGCCAGCGGCGCCAGTTGATGGTCAGCGCCTGGGTCAGGTACAGCCGGTACACCGCCAGCAGGATGGCCGTGGTCGCCAGGCCGCAGAAATACAGCATCAGGCGGATGAAGGCGGCGAGATCACGATTCTGCAGGGCATCGTAAAAATAGCGATACCAGGTATTGAGGGCTACCGACAGGCCTACTCCGGCCAGGGACAGGGCGATGACCACGGACAGCAGAAGCCAGGCCTTGCCCTTCTCCTCACTGCGCCAGTAGGGGGTGATCAGGGCCCAGACACGGGCAAGAAAATGCCCGCGGGAAGCTCCATAGACGGAGGGTACGGGTACGGCGGATTCGGACATGCTCGGACTCTCAAGGACTGCTCAACGAGACGCTTGCACAGCCTATGCCGAGATTCCTGAACGGAGTCTGACTGAAACAATGTAACACTCATCGCCCCCGGCCCGTGGACGATGAGGCTCGCTCAGCGGCGTACGGGGCGCTTCTGCAGCTTGCGCTGCAGGGTCCGGCGGTGCATGCCCAGGGCACGGGCAGTCGCCGAGATGTTGCCTTCGTGCTCGGCCAGCACCCGCTGGATGTGCTCCCACTGCAGGCGGTCCACCGACATGGGATTGTCCGGCACCAGGGTGTCGAGGTCGGCGTGCTGGGCGAGCAAGGCGGCCAGGACATCGTCGGCATCGGCCGGCTTGCACAGGTAGTTGGTGGCGCCGCGCTTGATGGCTTCCACGGCGGTGGCGATGCTGGAATAGCCGGTCAGCAAGACCACGCGCATCTCCGGATGCAGTTCCAACAGCTTGGGCAGCAGCACCAGGCCGGAGTCGCCTTCCATCTTCAGGTCGAGCACCGCGTAGTCCGGCAGGTCGTCCTTGGCCAATTGCAGGCCTTCCTCGGCGCTGTCGGCGATGGATACCCGCAGACCACGGCGATCCATGGCCCGGGCCATGACCCGGGTGAAGGTGGGGTCATCGTCCACCAGCAGGATGTGGGGCTGGTCGTCGAAACCACTGTTGAGGTCGTCAGTCATAGAATTCTCCAGGCATTCACGCCAAGGCGTAGTGCCGCGGCAGGCGCAATTCGGTCAGGGTGCCGCCTTCTTCGTGATTGTAGAGCTTCACCGTGCCACCAGCACGGGTGACGCTGGCCTGGCTGAGGAACAGCCCCAGCCCGAAGCCCTTGCCCTTGGTGGTGAAGAAGGGCTTGCCAAGCTGCTCGGCGATGGCAAGGGGCACTCCGGCCCCGTGGTCACGAATCGACAGGCACAGCTCGCGAGCATCCCAGTGCAGGCGGATGGCCAGGTCTTCCGGGCAAGCATCGGCGGCATTGTTGAGTAGATTCAGCAGTGCCTGGGTAAGTTCGACCGGCGGCGTCAGGCGTGGCGGCGTGCCCAGGCTGACCACCTCGAAGCGATAGGTGGCTTCCGGCCGCATCAGGTGCCAGCGATCCATGGTCGCCTCCAGCCATTCCACCGCGGTCTGCTCCTGCACGGTCTGGCGCCGGTCGGCCTCGGCGGCGCGCACCAGTTGCTGCAGGGTCTGCTTGCATTGCCCGACCTGCACCTGCAACAGCGCCAGGTCCTCGCTCAGGGTCGGCTGATCGGCGTGCTCCTGCTGCAATTCCTTGAGCAGCACGCTCATGGTGGACAGCGGGGTACCCAGTTCATGGGCGGCACCGGCTGCCTGGGTGGCGACCGCCAGCAACTGCTGGTCGCGCATGGCCTGCTCGCGGCGTTGGGCCTGCAGGTTCTCCTGCTCACGCAGGGCAGTGGCCATCCGCGCGACGAACAGGGTGATGACGGCGGCGGACAGCGCGAAGCTCAGCCACATGCCGTAGCTCAGCACCGCGCCATCGTTGGCCACCAGCAGATGCAGCGGCTCATAGGAGAGCAGCATCAGCGAGAAGACCACCAGGGTCAGGGCCGCCAATACCAGGGTGTAGAGCCAGGGCAATGTGGCCGCGGCGATGGTCAGGGGCACCAGGTAATAGGAGGCGAAGGGGTTGGTCGGCCCGCCGGCGAAATACAGCAGCGCACTGTGGATGGCCAGGTCACAGCCCAGGTGCGCGGCATATTCCTGCTCGGTGACCGGCCAGGGGCGGGTCAGTCGCAGGGCGGCGAACAGGCAGAGTACCGCGGAGACGCCCAGGGTGATGGCCAGGGCCGTCCAGGGCAGCTGGACGATGCCCGACAGCCGAGCGATGCCCACCGAGCCAGCCTGGGCGGCCAGCACCAGCACGCGGATGAGAACCAGGCGCCCGAGATTCTGGCGATTGGCAGACAACCATTGAACGGGCAAGGAGAACATGCGAGGTTCCAGGCGCAAGAAACGATCGAGACGGCGGGTCCCAGAGGGGCGTGTCCGTCAGAGCAGACCCGGCATTATAGCGAGCCCCGCCCGCCTTCAGCCGCTGACGCGGCAATGCGACGCACCATCCGCCGGGCCTGAGGTCCCAAGGCTTTCGTACTGCCAATCAGGAGAACACCATGACCTTTTCCCTACGCCCACTCGTGCTGGGCGCCGCCCTGTTCAGCGCCGCGCTCGCCACCGGCGCCCAGGCCGACGAGCCGCGTTACAACCAGATCAGCCTGAGGGCCGAGGTCAGTCGCGAAGTGCCGCGTGATCGCATGCAGGTCATGCTCTATACCGAGAGCCAGGGCCAGGATCCGGCCGCTCTGGCCAGCGACACCACCAAGACTCTCAATGCAGCCCTGGAAGAAGCCCGCAAGGTCAAAGGCGTGGATGTCTCCCTGGGCAATCGCAACACCTACCCGGTCTACGAAGACCAGGGCCGTGCCATCAATGCCTGGCGCGAGCGCGGCGAGCTGCGCCTGGAAAGCACGGATTTCGCCGCCCTGTCCAAGCTGACCGGCGAGCTGCTGGGCACGCTGAAGATGGGCAACCTGCAATTCACCATCGCCGATGGCACCCGCAAGCAGCAGGAGGATGCCCTGTTCAAGGACGCCGTGGCCGCCTTCAAGGCCCGCGCCCAGTTGGCGACCGACGCCCTGGGGGGCTCGGGCTATCGCATCGTCAATCTGGATCTGGGCACCAGTGGCGTTCCCCAGCCGCTGCCGATGCTGCGCATGTCGGCGATGAAGGCCGCCAGTGATGCCGTGACTCCGGACGTTGCCCCCGGTACCACCACCGTCGAAGTGACTGCGGGCGGTACCATCGAGGTACAGATGCCCTGATCTAGGGCAGAAAAGTAACAACGCTGTTTCGGTGCGCACTTTTGGTGCGCACTGCCTTCCCGTCGTGATACCTCGTCTTACATCTTTGCGACATCTGTTTCCTGTTTGGGTCGCTCAGGGTCAATAGCTCGCCTGAGCTATGGACATGGGCATAAGCTGTGCATGTGGGCTCATCTGTCCACAAGACATCGGCATTCTGTTTCGCAACGCCACATCGTGTTGCGCCGTCCCCGACATGAGGTCTCCATGCACAAGAACGTACTCGCTGCCCTCTTCGCTTCCGGTCTGCTGGCCGGCGCACCCCTGGCACAGGCAACCAACCTGGTGTTCTGCTCCGAAGGCAGCCCGGCCGGTTTCGATCCGGCGCAATACACCACTGGCACCGATTTCGATGCGTCGGCGGAAACCATCTTCAACAAGCTGACCCAGTTCGAGCGCGGCGGTACCCAGGTCAAGCCGGGTCTGGCGGAGAGCTGGGACATCAGCGAAGACGGCAAGGTGTACACCTTCCACCTGCGCAAGGGCGTGAAATTCCACACCACGGACTACTTCAAGCCGACCCGCGACTTCGATGCCGATGACGTCCTCTTCACCTTCCAGCGCATGCTGGACAAGGACAATCCGTTCCGTAAGGCCTACCCCACCGAATTCCCCTACTTCACCGACATGGGCCTGGACCAGAACATCGCCAAGGTGGAAAAGGTCGACGACTACACGGTGCGCATGACCCTCAACGAAGTGGACGCCGCCTTCCTGCAGAACCTGGCGATGCCCTTCCCGTCGATCCAGTCGGCCGAATACGCCGACAAGCTGCTCAAGGCCGGCAAGGCTGCCGAGATCAACCAAAAGCCGATCGGCACCGGTCCCTTCGTCTTCAGCCGCTACCAGAAGGATGCGGTGATCCGCTACAAGGCCAACCCGGACTACTGGGACAAGGTCGATGGGCCCAAGGTGGACAACCTGATCTTCTCCATCAACACCGATCCTTCGGTACGGATGCAGAAGCTCAAGGCCGGCGAGTGCCAGATCACCGTCTATCCGCGTCCGGCGGACCTGGACGGCCTGAAGAAGGACCCGAATCTCAAGCTGCCGTCGCAGCCGGGCTTCAACCTGGGCTACATCTCCTACAACGTCGAACATGGCGATCTGGCGAAGCTCAAGGTGCGCCAGGCGATGGACATGGCCGTCAACAAGGAGGCCATCATCAACGCCGTCTACCAAGGCGCCGGCCAGGTGGCGGTCAACGCCATGCCGCCGACCCAGTGGTCCTACGACAAGTCCATCAAGGACGCGCCCTACGATCCGGAAAAGGCCAAGGCCCTGCTCAAGGAAGCCGGCTTTAAGGAAGGCACCGAACTCACCCTCTGGGCCATGCCGGTGCAGCGTCCCTATAATCCCAATGCGCGCCTGATGGCAGAGATGCTGCAGCAGGACTGGGCCAAGATCGGCGTTAAGACCAAGATCGTCAGCTACGAATGGGGCGAGTACATCAAGCGCTCCAAGAGCGGCGAGCAGGACATCATGCTGATCGGCTGGAGCGGCGACAACGGCGACCCGGACAACTGGCTGGCGACCCTCTTCGGCTGCAAGGCCATCGGTGGCAACAACTTCTCCCGCTGGTGCTACCAGCCGTTCGAGGACCTGGTGGTCAAGGCCAAGCGCGTGACCGACCAGGGCGAGCGCACCAAGCTCTACGAACAGGCCCAGCAGGTGCTCAAGCAGCAGGTACCCATGACGCCCATCGCGCATTCCACGGTCTACATGCCGATGCGCAAGGAAGTCCAGGACTACAAGATCAGCCCCTTCGGGTTGAACGAGTTCTACGGCGTCAGCGTCAGCAAGTGAAGCCTCTTGGCCAGGGTCGGGAGCCAGACTCCCGGCCCTGGCCGTTCATTTGACTGATGGAGTGAGACCCATGCGCCTTCCCTACGCCTACTCGTTGCTGGCGGCGAGCCTGCTCGCCTGTGCTCCGCTCGCCCAGGCGGCGAGCAATCTCGTCTATTGCTCGGAAGCCAGCCCGGCCGGTTTCGATCCAGCGCAATACACCTCGGGCACCGAATTCGATGCCTCCGCGGAAACCGTCTTCAACCGCCTGGTGCAGTTCCAGCGTGGCGGCACCACCCTGGAGCCGGGCCTGGCGACCAAATGGGACGTAAGCGCGGATGGCAAGACCTATACCTTCCACCTGCGCCAGGGCGTGAAATTCCACACCACCGACTACTTCAAGCCCACGCGCGACTTCAACGCCGACGACGTGGTCTTCACCTTCCAGCGCATGCTGGACAAGAACCAGCCGTTCCGTAGGGCCTATCCCACCGAATTCCCCTACTTCACCGACATGGGGCTGGACCAGAACATCGCCAAGGTGGCCAAGGTCGACGACCACACCGTGGTCTTCACCCTGAACAAGGTGGACGCCGCCTTCGCCGCCGACCTGGCAATGAGCTTCGCCTCCATTCAATCGGCCGAATACGCCGATCAGTTGCTCAAGGAAGGCAAGCCCGAGCTGCTCAACCAGCAGCCCATCGGCACCGGTCCCTTCGTCTTCAGTCGCTACCAGAAGGATGCGGTGATCCGCTTCAAGGGTAATCCGGACTACTGGAAGCCCGAGGACGTCAAGCTCGACAACCTGATCTTCGCCATCACTCCCGATGCCGCTACCCGCCTGCAGAAGCTCAAGGCCAACGAGTGCCAGGTCAGCGGCTATGCGCGCCCGGCGGATCTGCTGGAGATGAAGCAGGATCCTCACCTCAAGGTGCTGCAGCAGCCGGGTTTCAACGTCGGCTTCCTCGCCTACAACGTCCAGCATCCGCCGCTGGACAAGCCCGAGGTGCGGCGCGCCCTGGACATGGCCATCAACAAGCAGGCCATCGTCGATACCGTGTTCCAGGGGGCCGGCCAGGTGGCGCAGAACGTGATCCCGCCCAACCAGTGGTCCTACGACAAAAGCATCAAGGGCGCGCCCTATGATCCGACCAAGGCCCGCGCCCTGCTCAAGCAGGCCGGGATCAAGGACGGCACCGAAATCGCTCTCTGGGCCATGACCGTGCAGCGCTCTTCCAACCCCAACGCTCGCCAGTCGGCGCAGATGATCCAGCAGGACTGGGCCAAGGTCGGCATCAAGGCCAAGATCGTCAGCTACGAATGGGGCGAGTACATCAAGAGAGCCAAGGCCGGCGAGCACGATGTCCTGACCTATGGCTGGACCGGTGACAACGGCGATCCGGACAACTGGCTGGGCGTGCTCTACGGCTGCAGCGCCATCGGTGGCAGCAACTATGCGCGCTGGTGCGACAAGGACTACGACGCCCTCATCCAGCAGGCCAAGACCAGCAACGATCGCGCCCAGCGCACCCGTCTCTACGAGCAGGCGCAACAGATTATTCGCCAGCAGATGCCGGTGAGTCCCATGGCCCATTCGGTGGTGTCCCAGCCCATGCGCAAAGAGGTGCAGGGCTTCAAGATCAACCCCTTCGGCGTCACCGGTTTCTATGGCGTAAGCCTCGACCGCTGATCCTGTCCGGCTCGCCCCGCGGGCCTTTCACAAGGAGCCTTCCGTGTCCAAACCACTCTTCTCGCTGTCCCTCGCCGCCCTCCTCTGCCTGACGGCCAATGCCGCCCTGGCGCGGCCCCTGGTGGTCTGCACCGAGGCCAACCCGGAAGGCTTCGACCCGGGTCGCTACACCTCCGGCTACACCTTCAACGCCTCGGCCACGCCGCTGTACGACCGCCTGGTGGAATTCAAGCAGGGCAGCGCGGAACTGGAGCCGGGCCTGGCGGAAAGCTGGGAGATCTCCCCTGACGGCCTGCAGTACACCTTCGCCCTGCGCCAAGGCGTGAAATTCCACACCACCGAGTACTTCAAGCCCAGCCGCGACTTCAACGCCGACGACGTGGTGTTCAGCTTCGAGCGCATGCTCGACAAGAACAACCCCTGGTACAACCTCTCCCCCAGCGGCTATCCCTATGCCGCGGCCATGGAGATGGGCAGCCTGATCAAGTCCATCGAGAAGGTGGACGACAGCCATGTGCGCTTCACCCTCAACCAGCCCGAGGCGCCCTTCCTCGCCGACCTCGCCATGGCCTTCGGCTCCATCCTGTCCAAGGAATACGCCGACAGCCTGCTAGCCAGCAAGAAGACCGATGACATCAACCAGAAGCCCATCGGCACCGGTCCCTACGTCTTCCAGCGCTATGCCAAGGATTCCAATACTCGCTACAAGGTCAACCCGGACTACTTCGGCCAGAAGCCGCCGATGGATGGCCTGGTGCTGGCGGTGACCCTGGATCCCAACGTGCGTATCCAGCGGGTACGCAACAACGAGTGCCAGATCGGCCTGACGGTCAAACCGCAGGACGTGCCGATGCTCAAGCAGGACAAGCACCTCAAGCTGGCCCAGGTGGAAAGCCAGACCACCTCCTACCTGGCGATGAACACCAGGCACAAGCCGCTGAGCGATGTGCGGGTGCGCCAGGCCATCGCCATGGCCTTCGATCAGCAGAACTACCTGAAGACGGTGTTCGGCGAGGGCGGCGCCAAGGCGGCGATCAACCCCTACCCCTCCTCGCTGCTGGGCTATGCCAAGGACATCAAGCCCTGGCCCCACGACGTGGAGAAGGCCAAGGCGCTGCTCAAGGACGCCGGCTACGCCAATGGCTTCACCCTCAAGTACTACATCAGCACCGGCAGCGGTCCTGGTGGCAGTCCGGCCCTGGTGGCCCAGCTGATCCAAGGCGACCTGGCCAAGATCGGCATCAAGGCCGAGATCACCCAGTTCGAGTGGGGTGAGTTCGTCAAGCGTACCAAAGCCGGCGAGCACGACCTGATGATGATGAGCTGGACCGGCGACAATGGCGATCCGGACAACTTCCTCACCACCAACCTGAGTTGCGCGGCCGTGCAGGGTGGCGAGAACCGTTCCTTCTGGTGCGACAAGGCGTTCAACGACGCCATCGAGAAGGCCAAGCGCATCAACGATCCCGCCCAGCGCGCGGCCCTCTACGAGCAGGCCCAGCAGATCTTCCACCAGCAGATGCCCTGGATTCCGCTGGCGCACCCGCTGTTCACCGACGTCCTGCAACCCAAGGTGCAGGGCTATGTGCAGAGCCCGTTGGGGGTCTACGACTTCTCCACGGTGACCCTCGACTGATCGGCGCCTGACGCCGCAACAAACCGGGCCCGGGCGGCCCGCCCCACGACCTTACCCACCTCGCGCCAGCCTCTGGCGCGACGGGTCCGGTCGTGCCGGAAAACGCCCAGATAACAGCAAAAACAACTGCTTTGGAGCACAACCGATGACCAACCTGCACCGTGGAGGCCTTGCCCTCTCCCTGCTCACCCTGGCGCTGACCGCCCACGCCCAGTCCCCGGCGCCGGAAGATCCCAGCTACGCCAACGAGGTCCAGACCCTGCCCAACGTGCAGAAGCCGGTGAAGGGCCAGGCAGGCGCAAAGGGTTTTCTGGCCGACGACAGCCTGACCCTGACCACGCGCAACTTCTTCGCCCGCGAGACCAGCTCCGATCCGATCTTCAGCTACAGCAAGAACGGCACCCGGGTGCGCACCCATTCGCGCAACACCTGGGTCCAGGCCACGGCGCTCAAGTACAGCTCCGGCTACACCCAGGGCCCGGTGGGCTTCGGCATCGACGTGGCGGGCTACCAGGCCACCAACCTGGAACGCGGCAAGGGCCGCATCGGTGGCGGCGGCAACCGCACCCTGGCCAACGCCGAGGGCGAGGGCCATGCGGAATGGTCCAAGCTGGGCATCGCCGATGCCCGCTTCCGCGTCTCCAACACCGAACTCAAGATCGGCCGTTTCATGCTCGACACCCCGGTGATCAGCTACAACGACAACCGGCCCTTCCCCTCCGGCTTCGACGGCTTCGCGCTGACCAGCGATGAGTGGGACAACCTCTCGCTGCAGGGCGGCAGCTTCACCCGCGTCAGCCCGCGGACCGGCGCCGGCGACGAGAAGTGGACCACCGAGTACGGCACCCGCGAGGTCACCGCCGACCGCCTGAGCTTTCTCGGCGGCAACTACAAGCTGCCCCAGGGCTGGGAAGTCAGCGTCTATGGCGCCAACTTCGAAGACGTCTGGAACCAGTACTTCCTGAGCGTCACCCAGGCCGGCGGCACCCTCGACACCTTCGCCTGGAAGGCGGTGGCCAACGCCTATCGCACCGTCGACGCCGGCAGCGCCAAGGCCGGCAACATCGACAACACCGCCTGGAGCCTGGCGTTCACCGGCAGCCACCAGGCCCACAGCCTGACCCTGGCCTACCAGCAGATCGACGGCAACGAGTACTTCGACTACGCCCACGAGACCGCGGCCATCTACCTGGCCAACTCCCTGGTCTCGGACTACAACGGCCCCAACGAGAAGTCACTGCAGATCCGCTACGAGACTGACTGGAGCTACTTTGGCGTGCCCGGTCTGAGCACCGGCGTCTGGTACGCCAAGGGCTGGGACATCGACGGCACCCACTACGACGCCGGCGCCGGCAAGTACGCCAACTATGCCGAGGTCCTGCAGCAGGATGGCGAGAAGCACCGCGAGATCGGCCTGGTCACCACCTACAAGGTGCAACAGGGCACGCTCAAGGACAGCCGCTTCCGCCTGCTGCTGACCGATCACCGCGCCAGCCAGAACCAGGTCGACGGCAACGTCAAGGAACTGCGCCTGGTGTCCACCCTGCCGTTCAACCTGCTGTGATGACCGAACCCGGCAGATTTCGCGCAGCACCCGGCACTTGGCCGGGATCGCGTGGCGAACACCGGCGAAGCCCTGGCCATGTCGAAGATATCGACGCCCGTGGCAACGTGGTAGTCTGCCGGGTTTGGAGCACTGGTTCAGAGCGCTCTTCGAACCTATTCGTAGGACCGAACGAGCCTGCTGCCCGCAGGTGTCGTTCGTTGCGGACCAGGATGGTCTTTTCAGGGATGAATCCAGGCCCACAAGGTCTGAGAGTCAGATCAAAAGCTCATTAGCTTTTGCGCGCTCTCACTTAAAAACGCGGCCGGGCATGTACTCGCGCCGTCTTGATCAGCCTCAAGAGGAGATACCCCCTCCGATGCTCGCCTTCATCGCCCGTCGCTTCGGGCTGCTGATACCGACGTTCTTTGGCGTCACCCTGCTGACCTTCGCCCTGATCCGCCTCATCCCCGGCGATCCGGTGGAAGTCATGATGGGCGAACGCCGCGTCGATCCGCAGATGCACGCCGAAGCCATGCACCGCCTGGGCCTCGACAAGCCCCTGTACCAGCAGTATTTCGACTACATCGGTAATCTCGCCCAGGGCAACCTCGGCGAATCCCTGCGCAGCCGCGTCGGGGTCTGGGACGAATTCCTGACCCTGTTCCCAGCCACCCTGGAGCTTTCGGTGGCGGCCATGCTGTTCGCCACGGTGTTCGGCGTGCTGGCCGGCATCCTCGCCGCCCTGAGGCGCGGCTCCACGGTGGACCACGGGGTGATGGGCGTGGCCCTGACCGGCTACTCCATGCCGATCTTCTGGTGGGGCCTGCTACTGATCATGCTGTTCTCGGTGCAGCTCGGCTGGACCCCGGTTTCCGGCCGCCTGGACCTGCTCTACGACATTCCGCCGCGCACCGGCTTCATGCTCATCGACACCCTGCTCTCCGACGAGCCCGGCGCCTTCATCGACGCCCTCAAGCACCTGATCCTGCCGGCCATCGTGGTGGGGACCATTCCCCTGGCGGTAATCGCCCGCATGACCCGCTCGGCCATGCTCGAAGTCCTGCGCGAAGACTATGTGCGGACCGCCCGGGCAAAGGGCCTGTCGCCCAAGCGCGTGGTCTTCGTCCACGCCCTGCGCAACGCCCTGATCCCGGTCCTGACGGTGCTCGGCCTGCAGGTGGGCAGCCTGCTCTCCGGCGCGGTGCTCACCGAGACCATCTTTTCCTGGCCCGGCATCGGCAAGTGGCTGATCGAGGCCATCGGCGCCCGGGACTACCCGGTGGTGCAGAACGGCATCCTGCTGATCGCCACCCTGGTCATCCTGGTCAATTTCGTCGTGGACATCCTCTACGGCCTGGTCAATCCGCGCATCCGCCACCAGCGTTGATGCGCCCATACGGACAGAGCCTATGACAACGGTAAACACCCCGGCCGCTCAAGACCCGAGCGCCCTCTACCCCTCCCCCTTCAAGGAGTTCTGGCACGCCTTCGCCCGCAACAAGGGCGCCCTGGGCGGGCTGATCTTCATGGTCATCGTGGTCTTCTGCGCGCTCTTCGCGCCCTGGGTCGCACCCCATGCGCCCAGCGAGCAGTTCCGCGACTTCATGCTCACCCCGCCGCTGTGGCTGGACGGTGGCACCAGTCAGTTCCCCCTGGGCACCGACGAGTTGGGCCGTGACCTGCTCAGCCGGCTGATCCATGGTGCCCGGCTGTCGCTGCTGATCGGCCTGGCCTCGGTGGTCTTCTCGCTGATCCCCGGCATCCTGCTCGGGCTGATCGCCGGCTTCTCGCCCAACCGCGCCGGTCCGGTGATCATGCGCCTGATGGACATCATGCTGGCGCTGCCCTCGCTGCTGCTGGCCGTGGCCATCGTCGCCATCCTCGGCCCAGGCCTGATCAACACCGTGGTGGCCATCGCCATCGTCTCGCTGCCCTCCTATGTCCGCCTGACCCGCGCCGCGGTGATGGGCGAACTGCACCGCGACTATGTCACCGCCTCGCGGCTGGCGGGCGCCGGTACCCTGCGCCTGATGTTCGTCAGTGTGCTACCCAACTGCATGGCGCCGCTGATCGTCCAGGCCACCCTGAGCTTCTCCTCGGCGATTCTCGATGCCGCCGCCCTGGGCTTCCTCGGCCTCGGCGTGCAGCCGCCCACTCCGGAGTGGGGCACCATGCTGGCCTCGGCCCGCGACTACATCGAGCGCGCCTGGTGGGTGGTGACCCTGCCGGGTCTCGCCATCCTCTTCACCGTGCTGGCCATCAACCTGATGGGCGACGGCCTGCGCGATGCCCTCGATCCGCGTCTGAAGGTGCAGTCATGAGCCTCCTCGAAATCCAGAACCTCTCGGTCCGCTTCGGCGGCGCCGACGCCCCGCCGGTGGTGGAAGGCCTCGATCTCACGGTGGATCAGGGCGAGATCGTCGCCATCGTCGGTGAATCCGGCTCCGGCAAATCGGTGACCATGATGGCCGTGATGGGCCTGATCGATCACCCTGGCCGTATCACCGCCGACCGCCTGACCTTCGATGGCCAGGACCTGCTCAGCCTCAAGGGTCGCCGTCGGCGTCACCTGATCGGCAAGGAGCTGTCGATGGTGTTCCAGGACCCGATGACGGCGCTCAATCCCAGCTACACCGTGGGTTTCCAGCTGGAAGAGGTGATCCGTCAGCACCTGGGTCTCAAGGGTCGCGCCGCCCGCCAGCGCGCCCTGGAGCTGCTGGAAAAGGTCGAGATCCCGGCCGCGGCCAGTCGCCTCGGCGCCTATCCGCACCAGCTGTCAGGGGGCATGAGCCAGCGCGTCGCCATCGCCATGGCCATCGCCGCCGAGCCGCGCCTGCTGATCGCCGACGAACCCACCACCGCCCTGGACGTGACCATCCAGGCGCAGATCATGGAACTGCTGGTCAACCTGCAGCGTGACGAGGGCATGGGGCTGATCCTCATCACCCACGACCTCGCCGTGGTGGCCGAGACCGCCCAGCGCGTGGTGGTGATGTATGCCGGCCAGGCGGTGGAGAAAGGCGTGGTGCCGACGCTGTTCGACGCGCCCGCCCACCCCTACACCGAAGCCCTGCTCGCGGCCATTCCCGAGCATAGCCAGACGGACCGCCTGCACACCCTGCCCGGCATCGTGCCCGGTCGCTACGACCGGCCGGCCGGCTGCCTGCTCAGCCCGCGCTGCCCCTATGTGCAGCCGCGCTGCCAGGAGCGTCCGGCGCTGGAGCCCTACGACCGCGGAGCGGTGCGCTGCTTCTTCCCGCGCAATGTCGGCCCGGGCGAGGCGCCCGAAGTGCTGCCCGAACATCAACGTCCCAGTCAGCTGCCGGAGGATCGCCATGGCGCCGTCTGAAGCCACCGTCCTCGAAACCCCTGTCACCCAGGGGAACGTGCTCGAAGCCCGTGACCTGACCCAGCACTATCAGCTGTCCCGCGGCCTGTTCAAGGACAACGCCACGGTCAAGGCGCTCAACGGCGTCTCCTTCGACCTCCAGGCCGGACGCACCCTGGCCGTGGTGGGGGAGTCCGGCTGCGGCAAGTCCACCCTGGCCCGCGCCCTGACGCTGATCGAGCAGCCCACTACCGGCAGCCTGGTCATTGGTGGCCAGGACGTCGCCAAGGCCGATGCCGCCCGCCGCAAGGAGCTGCGCCGCGAGGTGCAGATGGTGTTCCAGAACCCCTATGCCTCGCTCAATCCGCGGCGCAAGATCGGCGATCAGCTGGCCGAACCGCTGCAGATCAACACCAGCCTCTCGCGCGCTGAAAGACGCGAGAAGGTCCAGGCGATGATGCAGCAGGTGGGGTTGCGGCCGGAGCACTACCAGCGCTATCCGCACATGTTCTCCGGCGGCCAGCGCCAGCGCATCGCCGTGGCTCGCGCCATGATGCTGCAGCCCAAGGTGCTGGTGGCGGACGAGCCGACCTCGGCGCTGGACGTCTCCATCCAGGCGCAGGTGCTCAATCTGTTCATGGATCTGCAGCAGCAGTACCGGACCGCCTATGTGTTCATCTCCCACAACCTCTCGGTGGTGCGCCATATCGCCGACGAGGTGATGGTGATGTACCTGGGCTGCATCGTCGAAAAGACCAGTCGCGACCTGCTGTTCGAGCGGCCCCTGCATCCCTATACCCAGATGCTGCTGTCGGCCACCCCGAGCCTGCACCCGGATCCGAGCAAGCCGCGCATCCGCATCCAGGGCGAACTGCCCAACCCGCTGGATCCGCCACCCGGTTGCGTCTTCCACCGTCGCTGCCCCTATGCGACGGAGAAGTGCAAGACCGAGGTGCCGGCGCTGCGCAACGTGGAAGCCCGCCAGGTGGCCTGCCACTATGCGGAGAACTTTCTCTAGCGGCTTCTGACGTCTCAATCCCGGCCACGGCAGTCCGCTGATGCGCCCGCTCCTACTGACGCCGTTCCGTAGGAGCAACGCTCTTATCGCGGCCCATGGCCGCAATAGCGCCGTCAAAGCCAGCACCCTCCTCGAAGCCCACACCCCCGCCTGTTATCTTTGAGCTCCGCCCCCCCCTGCCGGACTCCCCATGCACATCCGTCCGTTCCAGCCCGCCGACACCGAGGCCGTCGCCAGCCTCTGGCAGGTCTGCGGCCTGACCCGCCCCTGGAACGATCCCTACCGCGACATCCAGCGCAAGCTGGCCGAGCAGCCGGAATTGTTCCTCGTAGGCGAAGTGGACGGCATCCTCATGGCCAGCGCCATGCTCGGCACCGACGGCCATCGCGGCTGGCTCTATTACCTCGCCGTGGCACCGGAGCATCAGCGCCGCGGCCATGCGCGCCGCCTGGTAGAGACCGGCGAACGGCTGCTGATCGAAAGAGGCTGCCCCAAGCTGCAGCTGATGGTACGGCGGGACAACGCGGCGATCATCGGCTTCTATACCGCGCTGGGCTATGCCGAGGCCGAGGTCGTCACCCTGGGCAAGCGGCTGATCGCCGACGAGTAGAGGTGGATGAAGGGCGGCTTTCCGCCGCAAATACCTCATTGCCAGTGGAAAACGCTTTGCGGTTTTCCACGCTAGGGGCTGACGGCGACCGCAGGGTGGGTAACGGCGCAGCCTTACCCACGCGGGACCTTCCTTCCCGGTGGAAACCGCCATGCAGTTCTCCGCGCTACGACCGCTTTTATAGGCTGGACCGAGACAGCTCTATGGTCGAAGCCCAACGGGAGCCTCGTTGGGCTTCGCTGCGCTCAGCGCCAACCTACTGCTGCTTGGTCGACCACCGCGTAGGTTGGATTGAGACGCCTTCATCGTCGAAGCCCAACATTACCCGGCGCCAACCTAGGCCTCAGTGCGGCAGCAATCCCACCCGCGGCCCCGGATGTTTTCCGGACTTCGGCGTAGGGCACCAGGGTACCGCCGGGTTCGTCGCAGCTGCGGGCGGCGCGGTAGAAGGTCGGGCCCAGGTAGAGGCCCTTGGGCGTCAGGTACCAGGGGGCGAATTGCCAGACGTCGGCGCTGCGGTAGTCGCAGCCGTCGCCATTGGCCGGCGCCTGCATCAATTCCGGATACAGCCGGGTGAACAGCCGGACCAGCCAGGGTGCCAGGGTCTTTTCCCGATAGTCCGCCAGCGCCTGGGAATAGCGATCGTCCGCCGCCGGCCGGATCGGCGCACCGCGGCCCAGCCAGAGGACATCCTCCAGCGCCAGCTCGCGGCCGCTCTTGAGATCCAGGGTCAGGGGCGCACTGCCGAAATCCGGGTGAGCCGCACCGCTGCAGCTGTATTCGCTGAACAGGTTGACGCTGAGCACCCGCTCGGTGAGCAATTGAGGGGTCACGGTCAGGCTATGGTCGCCGTCACTACCGATGCAGCTCAGGTGAGCATCCACCTCCTGCCAGAGGCGTTCACGCAAGACGCCGTTGGCCGCCTCGCTGGCGCCTTCCACGGTGAACAGCCGCATGCCCGAGACCGGCTCGCGCCACCAGCGCAGGCCGCGGCCCATGAAGGTCTGGCGCTCGCCCTGCACCAGGCTCAGTCCCTGCAGCCGGCGATATTCGTAGGGGTCTTCCTGGCGCAGCTTCTGGCGATAGCTACCCGTGTCCACGGCCTCGGCCAGATGCAGCGGCGCCAGCGCGATGGGCAGGGTCTTGCCCTCACCATTCCAGGTACCGGTCCAGCGTCCGTCGCTACCTCGGGCCAGTGCCCAGCGGGCCTTGGGTCCGTCCTGCCAGGGCGCCCCCTCCTCCAGCTCAAGCTGGTCGCCCCGCTGCGCCGGACCGCTCAGGCGCAGATCGCGACGATAGCGTTCGTAAAAATAGCGACCATAGGCTTCGTCGTTGGCCGCGGGATCGACGTCCACCACCACCCTGGCTTGCCCCAGGGTGCCCTCCAGCAGCAGCCGTTCGGCATGGGCAGTGCCGGTGATCATGGTCAGGGCCAGCAACAGTCCGGACAGGCGAAATTTCATCAGGTCTCCAGCAGCCAACGTCAGGGGGAGGCCTCAGGGTAGAGCAGTCGGCCTGGGCTGTCGCCGGCCGCCGTCAGCCAGGACACTGCCGTCCGCCGGGCCAGCCATGGGAGAATGGTGGTTTATCGACGCCTCCGGACGCCCATGGACCTCCCTGCCCTGCTCACCCGCCTGCACGCCATCCGCGATGCCAACGCCTGGCGGCGTTATCACAACTCCAAGAACCTGGCGATGGCCGCCAGTGTCGAGATGGCCGAGCTGGTGGAGATCTTCCAGTGGAAGAGCGATGCCGAGGCCCGCGCGCTGAGCGCCACCGAGCGCGAACACGCCGGCCAGGAAATCGCCGACGTGCTGCTCTATCTGCTGCAACTGGGCAGCGAACTGGAGCTGGACGTGGAACAGGCGGTGCTGGCCAAGCTGGCCGACAACGAGAGGCGCTTCCTGCCGTGAGCGATACCTTCTTCGACGACCGCGCCACCCGCTTCGCCGCCAACATCTATGGCGGCACCAAGGGCGCCATCCGCCTGGCCGTGCTGCAGGCGGATCTCGCCGAGGTGCTGCCGCAACGCCCGCTGCGGGTGCTGGACATCGGTGCCGGCCTCGGCCACATGAGTCTTTGGCTGGCCCAGCAGGGTCATGCGGTGACCCTGGCCGAGCCGTCGGCGCCCATGCTCGCCGGCGCCCAGGAGGCCTTCGCGGCCGCCGGCTTGCGGGCCGATTGGCTGGCGCTGCCCTGGCAGGAGTTGCCCGCCTTCGCCGAACCCTTCGACCTGGTGCTCTGCCACGCGGTGCTGGAATGGCTGGAGACGCCCACGGCGATCCTACCGACGCTGCAGCGCTGCCTGGCCACGGACGGCTGGCTGTCCCTGGCCTTCTACAACCGTGACGCCCTGATCTATCGCAATCTGCTCAAGGGCCATTTTCGCAAGCTCAAGCGGGGCGACTATGCGGGCGAGGGTCGCCGTGGTCTCACGCCGCAACAGCCCCTCGATCCGCGCGAGGTCGAGGCCTGGCTGGCGCCGGACTGGCAGATCCAGGCGCGCAGCGGCGTACGGGTCTTTCACGACTATATGCCGCCGGAATTCCAGACCCGTGCCGACGGCGAGGAGCTGGTGGCCATGGAACTGGCCCACCGACGGCACCCGGCTTTCGCGGGCCTGGGGCGCTATCTGCATTGGCTCTGCCAAGCTAAGGCAGGATAACGCCGGGCGCGGTATGCTCTGGCCAGCATTCCTTCGAGGAACCGGTCATGCGTCGCCTCCTGCTCTGCCTCGCGCTGCTCACCCTGGCCGCTTGCCAGAGTCCCAACCCCTATGTCGCCAGCAGCCTGCCAGAGGCCTCGGCGCCGGTATTGCCGCAGCAGGATCCAGCAGCCTATCCAGTGGCGCCCATCGATTGGAGTCGTTATCGCACCTGGCGCTGGGCACCTGGTGCCGCCGTGGTCAGCGGTGGCCTGGATGGCCAGACCGTGCAGCAGGCAGTGGCCGATGGCCTCGACCAGCGCGGCCTGCGGCCGGCACTCGGGGGTGCCCGTGCCGATCTGCAGGTCCGTGCCCGCCTCACCCAGCAGCAGCGCAGCGAGCAGTACACCGACTACTACGACACCAACTATGGCTACGGCGGCTATGGGCCCTACGGTTACGGGCCTGGCTATGGCGCCACGGTCGGCCAGGCGCGGACCCGTACCCGCACCTTTTTGGTGGACGTGCTAGAGGTTGAATTGCTTGATCCCACCAGTGGCCGGGTGCTCTGGCATTCGGCCGCCGAACAGGCCACCGGGGGCAACGGCAGCGAACGCGCGCGGACCCTGAGAGACACCACCCGCCGCCTGTTGGCCAACTATCCGCCGAGCTGAGGGGATAAGTCGCCCTTAAGCCAGTCCAAGCAGACTAGTGCGCTCACCCAGAGGTTCGCCCATGAAACGCTGTCTCCTGCTGCTGTCGGTCCTGCTGCTGGCGGCCTGTGCCGAGCGGGGACCCCGCAACCTGGACTATGACGCCAGCCGCGATTTCGCCGCCTATCGCAGCTGGAGCTGGGCCGATCCAGCCATCGAGTACCGACCCAACGATCCCCGGGTGCGCAGCGACCTCACCGAGCAGCGCCTGCGCGACTCGGTCAGCGGCGGCCTCGACCAGCGTGGGCTGCGCCCCGCCGCGACAGGCACGCGGCCAGACCTCAGGATCAAGCTCTATGTGATCCTCGACCAGCGTCAGCAGAGCTACAGCTATGCCGACCCCTACTGGGGTCCGGGCTGGGGTGGCCCTTGGGGCTCCGCCTGGGGCCCGGGCCCCTGGGGACCGAGCTATGTGCGCACCCAGACCGTCACCTATCCGGTGATGACGGTGCAGCTCGACATGCTCGACGGTCGCGACGGCAAACTGGTCTGGCGCGCCAGCGAAGAGCGGCTGCTGGACGACCAGAACGCCACGCCCGCCCAACGCAGTGCCGGCTTTGGCCGTCTGATCAACGAACTGCTGATCGGCTATCCGCCGCGTCCTTGAGCGGTCGACCGTCCGGGCAGCTCAGCGCTGCCCCTGGTCCGATGATGAGCAGACGTCTGTTAGCCAGTCGCCGATAATGGCACCTGGCCAGATATTCCTCGCGCCGTCTTTGGCCACCGCGCAGGAAATCTGACCGTCGTCCAGCGCCGCCCAGGTCCCTCATGTCGTCAACCCCCATCGCCACCCGTCGCAGCCACGCCCTGTTGCTGCGCCTGTTTCCGGTCATCTGCGCCCTGCCGATCCTGCTCGGCATCGGCTGCTACCTGCTGATCAAGACCGCCTCCAGGCAGGACGCCGATGTCCAGCAGCGGGCGCGGACCTATATCACCCGCACCCTGGAGCAGGTGGAAAACGAGATCGGCCATAACATCATCAACTATGCCAAGTGGGGCGAGGCCTACAAGCACCTGCACCTGAAGGTCGATCGCTTCTGGGCCAACGAGGAGCGTAACGTTGGCGACATTCCCTATGAGCTCTATGGCTACAACGGCGTCTTCGTGCTGGATCCCCAGGACCGTACCGTCTATGCCGTGATCGACGGCCAGCCAACGGAGCGCACGACCGCGCAATGGCTGGAAGGGGATCTCACTGCCCTGCTGGCGGCGACTCGCAAGCGACCTGGAGAAACCGAAAGCCTGGTGCGGATCCTGAGTGTCGGCGGCGTCCCTGCGCTGGTCGCCGCCGCCACCATCACGCCGGGCGCGAGCTATGGCGTCACGCCGGGCGCCGGCGTGCCCTCGGTGATGCTGTTCGTCAATGTGCTCGACCCCGCGACCCTGGCTCATCTCAGCGACACCTACGGGCTGCCGACGCTGCAGGCCTCCCGGCTGCCTCTGCCCGATCATGAATCCCTGCGCCCGCTGGATTCACCGCTGTTGCTCAACTGGCAACCCCCACGGCCCGGCGCCCAGTTGCTGCGCCGGACGCTACCGGTGTTCCTGGCCGGGGTGCTGTTGCTCGGCCTGGTGCTGGCGCTGCTGATCCGCCATGCGCTGAATTCGGCCCGGCAGCTCGACCAGCAGTTCGATGCCCTGGTCGCCAGCCAGACGGAACTGAGTCGCAGCGAACGCCGCTTTCGCGAGCTCGCCGAGGCAGCCTCCGACTGGCTCTGGGAAAGCGATGCCGAAGGCCGCATCGCCTATCTGTCCGAACGCTTCGCCCGCATCACCGGGCATGCGCCTGGCAGCTGGCTCGGTCGGCCGCTCGCGGAGCTGTTCAACACCGAGACGACCAGTCTGGCTGACTGGCTCCTGGACAACGCTCGACACCTCGACGAGCGTCAGGTGCTGCGCTGTCATTATCGTGACCGTCTCGGCCATTCCCGGGTCTGCGAAATCACCGCCCGCCCCTTGCCCAAGGGTGCGGGTTTTCGTGGAACCGCCAGTGACATCACCGCCGCGGTCAACGCCCAGGCCGAAATCGAGCATCTGTCGCAACACGACAGCCTGACCGGGCTGGCCAACCGGTTGCAGTTGCAGCACTACCTGGCCGCTCAACTGGCGCAACCTAGCACGCCGCTCACCCTGCTCAGTCTGGACCTGGATCGCTTCAAACCGATCAACGACAGCCTCGGCCACGCCGCCGGTGACCGGGTGCTGCAGGAAATCGCCCGTCGTCTGCAAGCCAGCCTGAGGCCCGGCGGCCTGGTGGCGCGGCTGGGCGGCGATGAATTCATCGTGGTGCTGCTCGGTCACCTGGATGCCACGACGGTCGACCAGATCTGTGCCCGGCTGGTAACCGCCATCGCCCGGCCGATCCTGCTGGAAGAGCAGACCGTCAGCGTCGGGACCAGCATCGGCATCGCCCAAGCGCCGGGCCAGGCCGATCAGGTCGAGGAATTGCTGCGGCTGGCCGATATCGCGCTCTACCAGGCCAAGGCCGCGGGCCGCAACGGCTGGTGCTTTCATGCGCCGGCCATGGACGCCGAGCTTAGCCAGCGTCGTGACCTGGAACAGGAACTGCGCCAGGCGCTGGCGCGTGACCAGTTGCGCCTGAGCTACCTGCCCCGCCGGAGCGCCGCCGATGGCGCCCTGTGCGGCGTTGAGGTCCAGGTGCAGTGGGCCCACCCGGTACGCGGACTGTTGCCCCCGGACGCCTTTTTGCCCCTGGCCGAAGAGCTCGGCCTTGGCGCTCCCCTGGGGCTCTGGCTGCTGGAGGGCGCCTGTCGCAGCGCGGCTACCTGGCCCCTGCCGCTGAAGCTGGTGGTCAGTCTGTCGCCACGCCAATTCGCCGCTGCTGGGGAGCTGCTGGAAGCGGTTGCCCAGACCGTGCAGGCGACTGGCCTGGCAGCGGAACGGCTGGAGCTGCAGCTTCCGGACACGCTGCTACATGCCGACTGTGATCAGCAACTGGACCACCTTCAAGCGCTCAAGGCGCTGGGAGTGCGTCTGAGCCTGGCCGACTTCGGCAGGGGTCTCACCGCCTTCGAGGCACTGCGCCAGCCGTGGCTGGACGGCATCAGCCTCGATAGCCGCGTGATCACCCACCTGGAACGTCAGCACGCCGACGTGGCTATCGCACAAGCCCTGATCGGCCTCGGACGAACCTTGGGCCTCAAGGTGGCGGCGACGGACGTCGAGACGCCAGGCCAGTTGCATTGGCTGCAGGCGCAGCACTGCGATGAAGTCCAGGGCGCGCTGGTCGGCCACGCCCTGTCTGCCAGCGAGCTGACGGCGCTGCTGGACACGGAGCTACGGGCTGGTTGACCGTCTAGAGGCGCTCCAGCCACCCCAGATCACCGCCACGGGCCGGCACCGGATAGCAGCCATAGGGCGCATAGCCGTGGGTGCAGACCGGATCGGCGCGCAAGGCGGGTTCGCCCACCGGTTGCGCGCGCCAGCCTTCCAGCAGGGCCACGGCGGCCAGGGCCAGCAGCAGGGTGATGAACAGTGCGGAGCGAAGGGTTCTTGTCAGGCGCATGGTGATCTCCCGCGGGGCGATTGCCAGGCTCGGGCGGATAGCGTCCCCGCTCCTTGAGTATCGTCCCGTCCGAGGGTTTTCGCCTGCCTGGACCGGCACCTATCGCGCAACACTGCACTGCCGGGGGTGCAACAGTCAGTCGCAGTAGGCGCGGTGATCACCCGGACAGGGCTGCGCCGTTGTCCAGGCTACGCAAATAGCGCCGTGCCGCGCCGTACCGCCCCCTATCTCTCCGGGAGAGGGTTGGGGTGAGTGTAACTTGGTATCGCGTCAGCTATTCCCGGACAAGGCTGCGCCGTTGTCCAGGCTACGCAAATAGCTCCGCCCCACTCCGTACCGCCCCCTATCTCTCCGGGAGAGGGTTGGGGTGAGTGTCACTTGGTATTGCGTCAGCTATTCCCGGACAAGGCTGCGCCGTTGTCCAGGCTACGCCAATAGCTCCGCGCCACGCCGTACCGCTCCCTCTCCCTCCGGGAGAGGGTTGGGGTGAGGGATCACCTAGCATCGCGGTAGCCATTCCCGGACAAGGCTGCGCCGTTGTCCAGGCTACGCGAATAGCTCCGCGCCACGCCGTACCGCCCCCTCTCCCTTCGGGAGAGGGTTGGGGTGAGGGCCAAGCCGCCTCAGGCGATTTCCACCCGCTCCCCATTCAACCGTACCGCCCAGGTGGGCAGCGCCTGCTCGGGATACTCCAGGCAGCCGCCATCCGCCAGGCGGAAATGCTGCTTGTACAGTGGCGAGGCGATCACCAGATCCTGGCCCAGCTGGCCGACGATGCCACGACCGATGACGTTGGCACCGGACTTGGGATCGCGGTTGCCCACGGCAAAGACCTTCTGCTCGGTATCGGGCAGGTAGAACAGCGCCACCTGCTCGCCCTCGTGCAGGGCCACCACGCCGGACTGGGGCACCAGGTCGGCCAGGCTGCACAGGGGTTGCCAGGTGGGTTGCAGGGCGCGGGCGGTATTGGTCTGGGTCATGGTCAAGCCTCCTCGGTAACGGCGATGAGCTGAAGTTCGTGGTGACGCGCCGGTCGGCGCTGGCCACGTTCCTTGACGAAGTGAATGTCCGGGTCGTTGCCGCGCTGGTTGACGAAGGTACGGAAGCGTTTGAGCTTGTCGGGATCGTTCAGGGCGTTGGCCCATTCGCATTCGTAGCGATCCACCACCAGCTGCATCTGGGCTTCCAGCTCGGCGCCCAGGCCCAGGCTGTCTTCGATGATCACCTGCTTGAGATAGTCGAGGCCGCCCTCCAGCGACTCGCGCCACACCGAGGTGCGCTGCAGGCGGTCGGCGGTGCGGATGTAGAACATCAGCAGGCGGTCGATGTAGCGGATCAGGGTCTCGTCATCCAGGTCGGTGGCGAACAGCTCGGCATGCCGCGGACGCATGCCGCCGTTGCCGCAGACATAGAGATTCCAGCCGTTCTCGGTGGCGATCACGCCGATGTCCTTGCTCTGGGCCTCGGCGCATTCGCGGGTGCAGCCGCTCACCGCGAACTTGAGCTTGTGCGGCGCGCGCAGACCCTTGTAGCGGTGCTCGATGTCCAGCGCCATCTTGACGCTGTCCTGCACCCCGTAGCGGCACCAGGTACTGCCCACGCAGCTCTTCACCGTGCGGGTCGACTTGCCGTAGGCATGGCCGGTCTCGAAGCCGGCGGCGATCAGTTCGCCCCAGATATCCGGCAGCTCGTGCAACTGGGCGCCGAAGAGATCGATGCGCTGGCCGCCGGTGATCTTGGTGTAGAGGTCGTATTTCTTCGCCACCTGGCCGATGGCGATCAGGCCTTCCGGGCTGATCTCGCCACCCGGGATGCGTGGCACCACCGAATAGGTGCCGTTCTTCTGCATGTTGGCCATGAAGGTGTCGTTGGTATCCTGCAGGGGCACCAGGTGCGGATCGGTAATGGGGGCGTTCCAGCAGGAAGCCAGGACGTTGGCTACCGCCGGCTTGCAGATGTCGCAACCATGGTGGCCGCGACCGTGGCGCGCCAGCAGCTCGTCGAAGCTCTGGATGCCTTCCACCCGCACCAGGTGATAGAGCTCCTGGCGGGTATGGGCGAAGTGTTCGCAGAGACTCTTGTCGACCTCGACGCCCCGGGCGACCAGCTCGTGCTCGAACACCTGCTTGACCAGGGCCGCGCAGCCGCCGCAACCGGTGGCGGCCTTGGTGCAGCTCTTGATGCCGGCGAGATCGGTGCAGCCGGCGTCGATGGCGGCGCAGACCGCGCCCTTGGTGACGTTGTGGCAGGAGCAGAGGGTGGCGGTGGCCGGCAGGGCATCGGCGCCCAGGGTCGGGGCGCCCTCGCCCACCGGCATGATCAGGCTGGCCGGATCCTGGGGCAGCGGGATGCCGTTCTGAGCGTATTGCAGCAGGGTGTCGTAGTAGCTGTTGTCGCCCACCAGCACGGCGCCGAGGACGTGCTTGCCATCGGCGGAGACCACCAGGCGCCGGTAGCTGGCGCTGGCTTCGTCGATGTAGCGATAGCTGCGGGCGCCTGGGGTGGCGCCGTGGGCATCGCCGATGGAGCCCACGTCCACGCCCAGCAGCTTGAGCTTGGTGGACATGTCGGCGCCGGTGAAGGGCGTGCCCTGGCCGTGGCAGAGGGTGGCGGATACCAGGCGCGCCATCTGGTAGCCCGGCGCGACCAGGCCGAAGACGCTGCCATTCCAGGCGGCGCACTCGCCGATGGCGTGGATGAAGGGGTCGCTGGTCTGGCAGCCGTTGTCCACCGCCACCCCGCCGCGGGGGCCGAGCTCCAGGCCGCAGCTGCGGGCCAGGGCGTCCTGGGGACGGATGCCGGCGGAAAACAGGATCAGGTCGGTCTCGAGGAAATCCTCGCCGGCGAAGTTCATGCGGTAGCGGTACTCGCTGCCGGCGGTGATGTTCTGGGTAGCCTTGGACAGATGCACGCCCACGCCCAAGTCCTCGATACGCTGCTTGAGCGCGGCGCCACCGAGATCGTCCAGCTGCACCGGCATCAGCCGTGGGGCGAATTCCACCACATGGGCTTCCAGGCCCAGGGACTTCAGGGCATTGGCCGCCTCTAGCCCTAGCAGGCCGCCGCCCACCACCACGCCGCGGCGCGCCCTGGCGGCGGCCAAGCGGATGGTGTCCAGGTCGTCCAGGGTGCGATAAACCAGGCGCGAGTCACCCTCGGCGCCCTCGATGGGTGGCACGAAGGGATAGGAACCGGTGGCCAGCACCAGGCGGTCGTAGCCAAAGGCACCTGCGGCTGTCAGCACCTCGCGCCGTTCACGGTCGATGGCGGTCACCGCGCAGCCCAGGTGCAGCACCAGACCAGGCACGGCATAGAGGCCGGCCTCGCTCATGGCCAGGGATTCGGCGTCACGACCGGCGAAGTACTCGGAGAGGTGTACCCGATCATAGGCGCGCTGACGTTCTTCGCCGAAGACGTGGATCTCGTAGTGGTCCAAGGCGCCGGCCGCCAGCAGCTGCTCGACGAGGTGATGGCCGACCATGCCGTTGCCGACGACGATCAGGCGTTCTTTGCGGGTCACGATGCTGTTCATGGAGGCTATCCCCCGGCCGAGGCCAATCAGGTTGAGTCGCGGCAAATAAAAAGGCGCCTGAAACCTTGCGGTCTCAGGCGCCTTTGCCTGTTCTGGTAGGGAGGAGCGCCAGGCGCTGCTCCGTGCCCGTCGCCTGCAATGGCTGTCGATCGCCGTTGATCGACCGGGCGACCCGAATGGACGGGTCTGCCAAGGCTTTTGCATCGGCTGTGCCAGTTTCGCCTGATGGCCTATATATCCGCAGCTGGCGCGGCCTGTAGCCGGCAAAGGGGACTGCCGCCCACGTTCCGGATGCGTGCCAGCCGGAACCACAACGGTGCAGGGCAAGGCCTGCCTGCCCCGTCACGGCGCACCTCGACCAAGAGGGAAGCGACCTCGATCAGCGCCACTGGCACCCCGCCAGACCAGCAGTGATGCGCTCCCTGAGCGCGCCGGACCGAGCTGGCGCGAGCCTTGCTAAATCCCCGGCATGGAGCGGTCAACGCCGATCGCTTCCTTTCACGACAAAGGCGCCGTGTTCGCCTCCCTCCGGGGAGCGCGACCGGCGCCTTTTTGCTTTCTGGTTCTTGAAGGATCCTTGCCATGGCCACTACCCACATCAAGAGCGTCTGCCCCTACTGCGGCGTCGGCTGCGGGATCGTCATGCAGGTGGAAGACGGCCGGGTCATCAAGGTCAGCGGTGACCGCGACCACCCCGCCAATCGCGGCCGCCTCTGCACCAAGGGCAGCACCAGCCACCAGGCGCTGGTGGACAGCGGGCGCATGGGGCAGGCCTATGTCCGCCACGACCGCTCCCACCAACCGGTGCAGACCGAGCTGGACCAGGCCATCGCCGCCACCGCCGAACGCCTGCGCGCCATCCTCGACCGCGACGGCCCCGACGCCATCGCCTTCTATGTGTCCGGGCAGATGTCGCTGGAGGCCCAGTACCTGGTGAGCAAGCTGGCCCGGGGCTTCATCGGCACCAACCAGCTCGAATCCAACTCCCGGCTGTGCATGGCCAGTGCTGGCACCGGCTACAAGCTGTCCCTTGGCGCCGACGGTCCGCCCGGCTCCTACGACGACCTCGACCGCGCCGACCTTTTCCTCGTCAGCGGCGCCAACATGGCCGACTGTCATCCCATCCTCTTCCTGCGCCTGCTGGATCGGGTCAAGCGCGGCGCCAAGCTGATCGTGATAGATCCGCGGCGCACCGCCACCGCCGAGAAGGCCGATCTCTTCCTGCAACTGCGCCCCGGCAGCGACCTGCTGCTGCTCAACGGTCTGCTGCACCTGCTGCACGCCGAGGGCCATCTGGACGAAGCCTTTATCGCCGCCCATACCGAAGGTTGGGCGGCGATGCCCGATTTTCTCGCCGACTACACGCCGGCGCTTGTCGCTGCGGGCACGGGCCTGGCCGAGGCGGACATCCGTACCGCCGCACGCTGGATCGGTGAGGCCGGCGAATGGACCAGTCTCTGGACCATGGGCCTGAATCAGAGCACCCACGGCACCTGGAGCACCAACGCCCTGTGCAACCTGCATCTGGCCACCGGCAAGATCTGCCGCCCCGGCAGCGGCCCCTTCTCCCTCACCGGCCAGCCCAACGCCATGGGCGGGCGCGAGATGGGCTACATGGGCCCCGGCCTGCCTGGCCAGCGCAGCCTGCTGTCGACTACCGACCGCACCTTCGTCGAGCGGGCCTGGGGCATCCCCGAGGGCACCCTGCACACCCGCCTCGGCCAGGGTACCATCGCCCTGTTCGAGGACCTGGCCGCCGGTAAGGTGAAGGCCTGCTGGATCATCTGCACCAACCCGGTGGCCAGCGTGGCCAATCGCGAGACGGTCGTCCGCGGTCTGCAGGCCGCCGAGCTGGTGATCACCCAGGACGCCTTTCTCGACACCGAGACCAACCCGTACGCCGACATCCTGCTGCCCGGCGCGCTCTGGGCCGAGGCCGACGGGGTGATGATCAACTCCGAGCGTAACCTGACCCTGGCGCCCCAGGCTGTCACCCCGCCCGGCGAGGCCCGCGCCGACTGGCGGATCATCGCCGACGTGGCCTGCGCCCTGGGTTATGGCGAGCACTTCAGCTACGCCTCGGCCGCCGAGGTGTTCGACGAGATCCGGCAATTCCACAACCCCCAGACCGGCTACGACATTCGCGGAGCCAGTCATGCGCGGCTGCGCGAGACGCCGCTGCAATGGCCCTGCCCCAGCGCAGAGAGCGATCCGCGCCAGCCGATCCGCTATCGCAACGATGGCCGCAGCCAGACCCTGCGCCTGGACGCCACCGGCGAACCAACCGCCCTCAACTTCGCCACCCCGAGTGGCAAGGCGCAATTCTTCGCCCGCCCGCACCTGGAGCCAGCGGAACTGCCCGATGCCGACTACCCCTTCGTGCTCAACACCGGCCGCCTGCAGCACCAGTGGCATACGCTCACCAAGACCGGCAAGATCGCCGCCCTGAACCGCCTCAACCCCGCCCCGTTCATCGAGGTACATCCCCAGGATGCCGAAGCCCTGGGCCTGGCGGACGGCGACCGCCTGGAGATCACTTCCCGTCGTGGCCGTGCCGTGTTGCCGGTGACCCTTAGCGACCGGGTCCAGCCCGGCAACTGCTTCGCGCCCTTTCACTGGGCCGACGTCCAGGGCAGCGACCTGGCCATCAATGCCGTCACCAGCGACGCCGTCGATCCGCTCTCGCTGCAACCGGAACTCAAGGTCTGCGCCGTGCGCCTGACTCGCGTCGCCACCATTCCCCACCGCCAACTGCCGGCCGACGAGCCTGTCATGGAGAGCACCCACCAGCCCGCCCTGGCGCGGCTGGCCGAGCTCACCGGGGTCGCGACCGCGGTACGGCCCCAGCTCAGCGCGGTCGAGCGCACCTACCTGGCCGGCTTCATGGACGGCCTGCGCGACGGTGTTGCCCAGGGCGTACCCTGCCTGCCGGCCCAGGCGCCGCTGGCCGCCGACACCCGCCTCTGGCTCGACGGCCTGCTCGCCGGCTTGTTCAGCCGCCTACCGGAAAGCCAGGCCGCCGGCCTGGCCATGGCCCCCACCGCGCCGGCCGATCTGGTAGTGCTCTGGGCGTCCCAGACCGGCAACGCCGAAGCCCTGGCCGAGCGCTGCGTCGCCCGCCTGTGCCAGGCCGGTCTCAGCGTGGAACTGCACGACATGGCCGCCTATGCCGTGGAACGCCTGACCGGTGCCCGCCGCCTGCTGCTGGTCAGCAGCACCTTTGGCGACGGCGAGGCGCCGGACAACGGCCAGGCCTTCTGGCAGGGCCTCAGTCGCCTCGACGCCTCCCTGGCCGAACTGGACTACGCCGTGCTGGCCCTGGGCGATTCCACCTACGAGCAATTCTGCGGCCACGGCCAGCGCCTCGACACCCGCCTGGCCGAACTCGGCGCTCGCCGCCTGTGCCCGCGCCTGGACTGCGACGCCGAGGGTCTCGACGGCGCCGATGCCTGGCTGGCCGCCCTGCAAGGGCAACTGGCCCCCCAGGCCACCAGCGTGCCCCTGGTGACTCCGGCCACCACCAATCGCCCGAGCACAGTGCCGGCGCGGTTGGTCATCAACCAGAGACTCAACAGCGCCGGATCCAACAAGGAGGTGCGGCTGTTCGGCCTCGCGTCCGAGCAACCGCTGGCCTACGAGGCCGGCGATGCCTTGAGCGTGAGGGCGCGCAACTGTCCGGAGCTGGTCGAAGAGATCCTCACCCTCGCCGGTCTGGACGGCGAACAGCCAGTCGCCGTGCCAAAGGTCGGGGAGTTGTCACTGCGCCAGGCTCTGGGCGAGCACTACGAGATTGCCCGCCCCAACCCCGAGACCCTGGCGCTAGTGGCCGAGCGCAGCGGCAATGCCGATTGCCGCACTTTGCTGGCCGCCCGCGACGAACTCAAGACCTGGCTCTGGGGCCGGCAACTGGCCGATGTGCTGGCGAGCTTTCCCGCCCGCCACGATGCCCGCGAGTTGCTCGGCAGTCTCAAGCGCCTGCAACCGCGGCTCTACTCCATCGCCTCCAGCCCCCTGGCCCATGCCGGCCAGGTACACCTCACCGTCTCGGCGGTGCGCTACGGCCGGCGCAAGGGTGTGGCGTCCACCTTTCTCGCCGACCGCCTAGGCGAGGCCGCCACCGAGGTCCATATCCAGCCCTCGCGTCATTTCCGCCTGCCGGACCAGGGCGACATCCCGCTGATCATGATCGGCCCCGGCACCGGCATCGCCCCCTTCCGCGGCTTTCTCCACGAGCGCCGCGCCCGGGGCGACCAGGGGCGCAACTGGCTGTTCTTCGGCGAACAGCACGCCGCCCACGACTTCTACTACCGCGACGAGCTGGAAGCCTTCCAGCGCGATGGCCTGCTGAGCGAACTCAGCCTGGCCTTCTCCCGCGACCAGGCCGAGAAGGTCTATGTGCAGGATCGGCTGCGCGAACGCGGCGCCGAAGTCTGGCGCTGGCTGCAGGACGGCGCCCGCGTCTATGTCTGCGGCGACGCCAGCCGCATGGCCCGGGACGTCGACCAGGCCCTGCGCCAGGTGGTGGCCACCCATGGCCACCTCAGCGACGAGGCCGCCAGCGAGTACCTGCGCGGGATGAGCGAACAGAAGCGCTATCTGAAGGACGTCTACTAGCGCCGCCGGCTACAGCACCGCGCGCACCAGGCGGGTGAAGGCCTCGATGGCCTCGTGCTCGCCCAGTGCCCCGCGCACCACGGCCGCGGCCAGGGCCTCGCCAGCGCCGACCAGACCGATGCAGGACACCTGCAACTCTGTGGCGGGTCTTTTGCTGTGCGGCGTGAGCACCGCCGCCACCATCTGGGTGCCGTGCTCCAGCAACTCCTGGTACACCGCCGTCTTTTCCTCACTCCCCGCCAGCGCCGCCGCCAGCACGCCGACCTCGCCCTGCATGTCGGTCACGCAACGGATGTAACCCTCGGCCAGCGCCGCGGTGGCCTCTTCGGCGCTCTGCTGACAGGCGGCCAGGGTCTGGCGGAAGGCGTCCATCTGCGCCAGATCCAACCAGCGATAGAGCTCGATGAGCAGCCCCGAGCGGGTACCGAAGTGCTCGTAAACCACCGGCTTGGACACTCCGGCCCGCACGGCCAGATGGCCGAGCGTCAAGCGATCCGCCCCCTCTTCCCGTGCGATGAACCGCGCCGTCTCCAGCAACTGCTCCCGCCGCGCGGCCTTCGAGAGGCGTCGTCCCGAGCTCTCCGAGCCTGACTTTTCCACCTTGGATCGTTCTGCCATTCGTCAAATCACCTTGAAACCTACTAAAGGTAGGTTAATCCTGAATACAACCTACTATTGGTAGGTTATCGGCAAAAGATGTCTTCAGCCAGACCTGCCGTGTTGGTCGCGGAACAGGTCACTGAATCCTCGACATCAGGGCTATCGCCGACGATGGATCCCATCATTTCGCTATCGAGGACCGGATCATGACACTGCAACCCGTACTTTTCGCTGGTGGCTCAGGCACGGTAGGCCGCCAGGCCGTCCAATGGTTTCGCAAGCGCCACCCCGACCGGCCTCTGCTGGTGGGCGGTCGCACACTTGGCACTGCCCAGGCCGTGGCCCGGATCGCGGGCAATGCCCAGGCAGTCATCCTCGATCTCGACCGGCCAGGACTTGGTCTGGACGAGACACTCTCCCCCGGGGCCATGATCATGCTCGCGCCGGACCAGGCGCTGCACGGCCTGCGCCTCGCCCAGACCTTAGGCATCCCCTACTTGAATGCCAACACCGGCGTCACCGAACTAGGGCTGGAGGTCGCGCAGTTCATGCACCGCCCTGCTGCCAACGCTCTGGTGCTGTCCAGCCACTGGGCCTCCGGAGCCGCTCTGGCGCTCGCGCTCGACCAGGCAAGCGGCCTGGCGCGGGTCGACGCTATCAAGATCGACGTCCTGCTCGACGAAAAGGATCCAGCCGGTCCGCTGGCCTGGGAAGACATGGAGCGTGTCCACAGCGCCGCCCCTGCCGCGCTGGTGTTCCACAAGGGTCGACGTCACTGGCTGACCGGCGCAGCGATCCCGGGAGAGATCACCGCGCTGGACGGTCGCCGGCTGCCTGCTACCGCCTTCGGCTCCATCGACCTGCTGAGCCTCTATTCTGCCACCGGGGCCGGAGATATCCGCTTCGACCTGGCCACGGGCGAGTCCTCCAGTCGCCGCCGAGGGGCGGAAACGGCGGCCGAGATCGTGGTGACCGTCACCGGCGAAGCGGCGGGCCGGTGGACCACCCGGCATGCCGTGCTGGAATTCCGCCACGGCCAGTCGTCGCTCACGGCTCTGGGCCTGGTGCTGTCGCTGGAGCGAGTGTTGGGACTGGAGACTGGCACCCCGCTACCTGCGGGCCTCTACATGCCTGAGTTGCTCTGGGAGGCCAAGTGGTTTCTGCAGGAGTTGCAACGGGAGGGCGGGGTGATCCATCAGCAGGCGGATGGTCACTGACGGCGGGAAATGGCGGAAGGCAGTGGGAGTCGAACCCACCCGGGAACGGCTGCCGTCCCCAACCGGGTTTGAAGCCCGGCCACGCCACCGGGCGTGATTGCCTTCCTCTGCTGCGCTAACCCTCGGCCGCGCGGGCCCAGGCGCTGTCCGGGCGAACCCGGCGCTCGTCGCCGAAGCGACGGGTGAAACCGATGCGATCCAGGCATTCGAGGATCTGGATGCTGCGCTTGCGGCCGATGCCGAGGGCATCGCGGAAGGCCGCGGCGCGAATGATCCCTGCTTCGCGCTCCAGGCGCAATGCCTCACCGGCCGCGGCTTCCAGGCTCGCCTGGGGATAGAAGAGATCCTTGACCACCTGGGTCAGTTCCCCCAGCCGAGCCAGTTTGCGCAGCAGCAGCCGTACCTCGGCCTCGGGCTGACCCAGGTTCTTGGCCAGGTCCCGCGTCCAGGGCGGATCGAAACGCTGGGCCTCCAGCAGCGGCCAGAGCCGGGCCTTGAGCCCCTCTTCCACCTCGGTGAGGCGTACCCGATGATCGGGCAGGTGCAGCCAGGGGCCGCTGCTCTGCAGTCGCCCTTCGGCCAGGGCCGTCTCCAGTAGGGCCAGATAGACGGGCCGTTCCAGCGCCGGTGCAGCGATGCGGCGCAGGCGATCCCGATCGGGGCCCAGCTCGTCGGGTTGTTCCTGGTGAAAGGTGGCGAGCGCCTCGCTCAGGCGCTCCAGCGCTGCCTGCCACAGAGAAGCCTGGAACAGCCGCGGGCCGACGCGCGTTTCCACCCTCAGGGTGTCGGTTGGCAATTGCCAGTCGCCTTCGGGCCGATTGAACTGGCGCGCCAGCAATCGCGGATCGAGACCGCCGTCGGCCTGGGCCAGGAGCTCGGGCAAGGCCTCCTCCAGACCGCCCTGGCGCAGTGCCTGGAGTTGTGCCAGGCGCTGCGGCGTGCGGCGATGCCGCGCCGGGGCGAAGGGGTCGAGTAGCCGGGCGCCGCCCAGGGTGCGTTGGGCGGACTGGTCGCGCAGCACCAGGCGATCGCCATGCACGCCGTGCAGCGGGGCATTGAGCACCAGCTGTGCCAGGGCCGTGGCGCCGGGTGCCAGGCTGTCGCCTTCCAGCAGGGCCACCCGGCCGGTGAGATCCTGGGCACCCAGGTGCACGTGCACCGGCGTCCAGTGCGCCAGGTTGCGCGCCTCGCCGGGCAGCAGCCGTAGCTCCACATCGATACGGGTGGTGGGCGCATGCAGCGCCTCGGCCACCAGCCAGTCACCGCGGGCGAGGCTGTCGGTGCTCAGCCGCTCACCGGCGAGATTGAGGGAAACCCGTTGACCGGCCCGGGCGGTCTCGGCCGCGCGATTCTGGGCATGCAGACCGCGCACCCGCAGGCGTTGCCCGCGTGGGGTGAGCAGGAGTTCGTCGCCTACCGCGACCTGACCGGCAAAGGCAGTGCCGGTAACCACCACCCCGGCACCGGCGACGCTGAACACCCGATCCACCGCCAGGCGGAAGCTGCCCCGGGCATTGCGCTCACGCACCTCGCCCAGGGCATTCAGCAAGGCGGCGCGCAATGCGGAAATGCCTGCGCCACTGGGACTGGCCACCGGATACAATGGCGCGCCGGCGAAGGGCCCGGCAGCCAACAGCACACCGACTTCCTGGCGCACCTCCGCCAGACGCTCGGCGTCCACCCGGTCGGCCTTGGTCAGGGCCACCAGCAGCCGGGGAATGCCGAGCAATTCGAGGATCGCCAGGTGCTCGCGGGTCTGGGGCATGACGCCGTCATCGGCGGCCACCACCAGCAAGGCCAGGTCCAGGCCGCTGGCACCGGCCAGCATGTTGTGCACGAAGCGCTCGTGGCCGGGTACGTCGATGAAGCCGGTGAGCCCGCCGTCACCCAGGTCGGCGTAGACATAGCCCAGGTCGATGGTGATGCCCCGGGCCTGCTCTTCGCGCCGCCGATCACCGGCGATCCCGGTGAGGGCCTGGATCAGCGCGGTCTTGCCATGGTCGATGTGGCCGGCGGTACCGATGATCATGAGGGCTGCATCAGGCGGGAAAACAGGGACGTCATGGAGACTCCGGACGGCGGTCGGACCCCCAGGGTAGCGGCGGCTGGCGGTATCGCCTAGCCGTGACGCTCGCGCAAGAAGGCCACGAAAGCCCGCAGCGGGGCCGGCAGCTGGCGGCGATCCGCGTAGTAGAGCCGCGGACCAGGAAAGACGCTGGACCAGTCTGCCAGCACCTCGACCAGGCGGCCGTCGGCCAGGGGTTCGGCCAGGTAGTCGGCGAAGGAATAGATCAGGCCGACACCGTCGAGGGCGGCCTGCAATTCCAGATCGAGTGTCGAGGCCAGCAGGCGACTGCCCGGCGCGACATTGATGACCTCGCTGCCACGCTCGAAGCTCCACTGCGCCACCAGGCCGCTGGCGAAGCGATGCCCGATGCAGGAATGCCTGACCAGGTCAGTGGGATGCACAGGTACGCCATGCTGTTCCAAGTAGGCGGGCGTGGCCGCCACGGCAAATCTCTGGGTGGCCGGGCCCAGCCGCACGCTGATCATGTCGCCTTCCAGATGCTCGTCGTAGCGCACGCCGGCATCGAAGCCTGCGGCGAGCACGTCGATCAATCGATCCTCGGCCACCACCTCCAGGCGAATGCCGGGATGCCTGGCCAGGAAGGGCCCGATCAGCGGGGGCAACAGCACCCGGGCGACGATGGTGGGCACGTTGAGTCTCAGACTACCGACCGGGCTCTCGCCCTCGGCATTGATGGCGTCCAGCGCGCCGCGTACCTCGCGCAGCGCCGGGGTCAGGCGCTCCAGCAGGCGCTGGCCGGCATCGGTGGGGGTCACGCTGCGAGTGGTGCGATGCAGCAACCGGACATCCAGCTCCCGCTCCAGCCGGCGCACGGCATCGCTCAGGGAAGACGCCGCCACACCGCGCACATAGGCGGCGCCGCGAAAGCTGCGCGCCTCGGCCACGGCGGCGAAGGCTGCCAGGTCATCCAGATTCATTGGCACCTCCATTGTACGGCTGAGCGAACAGGTCGTTGTGTCCAGCCCGGATTATCGCACAGCACCTTGGAGGCTAGAGTGCAGCCTCATCCACCTGACGAGGAATCCCTCATGCAACAGCGTCGCTTGGGCCAGCAGGGCCCCCTGGTATCCACGCTCGGTCTGGGCTGCATGGGCATGTCCGACCTTTATGGCGCCGCCGACCGTGACGAGGCCATCGCCACCGTCCAGGCCGCCCTCGAACGCGGCGTCACCCTGTTCGATACCGGTGACTTCTATGGCATGGGCCACAACGAGCTGCTCCTGGGCGACGCCCTGCGCGGTCGGCGGGATGAGGCGCTGATCAGCGTCAAGTTCGGCGCCCTGCGCGGCCCGGCCGGCGAATGGCTGGGCTACGACACCCGCCCCGCGGCGATCAAGAATTTCGTCGCCTATAGCCTCAAGCGGCTGGGTGTGGACCATATCGACATCTATCGCCCGGCGCGGCTGGATCGCCAGGTGCCCATCGAGGACACCATGGGCGCCCTCGCCGAGCTGGTGCAGGCCGGCTACATCCGCCACATCGGCCTTTCCGAAGTGGGGGCGGACACCCTGCGGCGGGCGGCGGCGGTACATCCGGTCTGCGACCTGCAGATCGAGTATTCGCTGGTCTCGCGCGGTATCGAGGCGGAGATCCTGCCGACCTGCCGCGAACTCGGCATCGGCATCACCGCCTATGGTGTGCTCTCCCGGGGCCTGCTCAGCGGCCACTGGCGCCAGCCCTCCGGCGGCGGCGACTTCCGCGCGCTCAGCCCGCGCTTCCAGCCGGGCAACGTGGAGCGCAACCTGGCGCTGGTGGAAGGCCTGAAGCAGTTCGCCGAACGCCGGGGCACCACCCCTGCCCGGCTGGCGGTGGCCTGGGTCGCCGCCCAGGGTGAGGATATCCTGCCCCTGGTCGGCGCCCGGCGGCGCGATCAGCTGGACGAATCCCTGGGCGCACTGGACATCACGCTCAGCGCCGCGGACCGCGTCGAACTGGAACGACTGCTGCCACCGGAGGCGGTCGCCGGCGATCGCTATGGCGAACACCAGCTGCGCGATCTCGACAGCGAAGCTTGATTCTCACCGTCGACCAACGGCCCGCCTTGCGCGGGCCTTTGCGTTTCAGTCCGCGGAACGCTCGGCCGGACGCTCCTGCATCAGTACCCAGGGCGCGACCACCACCGCCCACAGGGCCACCGCCGGGGCTTCCAGCCGCCGCCGTGCCCGGTCTTCGTCGACCTTGGCCAGCTGACCCTGCTGCAGCCATTGCCCCACGCGACCGGCATCGTCCTGGGTCACGGCGATGGCCGCCTCGATCAGGTCCAGCTCGGGTGCCACTTCCAGCAGCACGCCCCGCGCAAAATGCGGTTGCAATTCTTCCCAGCCGATGGCGGCGGTCTGCCCGAGCAGGGTGGCGTAGAGCGTTGCGTGATCGGTCATGGTGCGGGCCTCGCGAAAAGGGCGGATTCTACCGGCGCCCTTCCCACTTGCCGAGCGCCCGGACGCGCGGTCGACAAGCCCGACAAGTTGTCGTCGCCAGCTTTCCAAGACGAACAGACGGTGATTAAACTGCGCAGCGCGTCATAAAGAACAAAATCGGCACATTTTCGCTTCCAACTGCCTCATTAATAAAAGCATTCCGAGTGGAGCACTCATGAAAAAGGCATCTCTGCGTTTCTCCCGTCTGATCGCGGCCCTGGCACTCGCCGGCATGGCCAGCCACACCCTGGCGGCCGATACCCTGAAGATCGGTCTGGCCGGTCCCAAGACCGGTCCGGTCGCCCAGTACGGTGACATGGAGTTCATTGGTGCCCAGATGGCCATCGAGCAGATCAACAAGGCCGGCGGCGTCAAGGGCAAGCAGCTCGAAGGCGTGATCTACGACGACGCCTGCGATCCCAAGCAAGCCGTGGCCGTGGCCAACAAGATCGTCAACGATGGCATCAAGTTCGTGGTCGGCCACCTGTGCTCCAGCTCGACCCAGCCCGCCTCCGACATCTATGAGGACGAAGGCATCCTGATGGTGACCCCGGCGGCCACCAGCCCCGACCTCACCAACCGCGGCTACAAGCTGATCTTCCGTACCATCGGCCTGGACAACATGCAGGGCCCGACCGCCGGCAAGTTCATCGTCGAGCACGTCAAGCCCAAGGTCGTCGCCGTCATCCATGACAAGCAGCAGTACGGCGAAGGCATCGCCACCGCGGTCAAGCAGACTCTGGATAAGGCCGGCGTCAAGGTCGCCGTGTTCGAAGGCATCAACTCCGGCGACAAGGACTTCTCCTCGCTGATCGCCAAGCTCAAGCAGGCCAACGTCGACTTCGTCTACTACGGCGGCTACCACCCCGAGCTGGGCCTGATCCTGCGTCAGGCGGCCGAGAAGGGCCTGACCGCCAAGTTCATGGGTCCGGAAGGCGTGGGCAACAGCTCCATCTCCGCCATCGCCGGCAAGGCCTCCGAAGGCCTGCTGGTCACCCTGCCGCGCTCCTTCGACCAGGATCCCAAGAACCAGGCCCTGGTCCAGGCGTTCAAGGACAAGAAGCAGGATCCGAGCGGTCCCTTCGTGTTCCCCTCCTATGCCGCCGTGCAGGTCATCGCCCAGGGCATCGAGAAGGCTGGCGACGAGAAGCCCGAGGACGTGGCCAAGGCCCTGCGCAGCAACACCTTCGACACCCCCACCGGTGAGTTGGCGTTCGACGACAAAGGCGACCTGAAGAACTTCGAGTTCGTGGTCTACGAATGGCATGCCGACGGCACCAAGACCGAAGCCAAGTAAGCCCTGCCTGTAACACCGAAGCCCACCGCCAACGGCGGTGGGCTTCGTTTATCCGCCTCCATCCGAGGCCTGGGACCCGCACCAGAAGTGCTCATAGGTCCCCTGGAGACACCCATGCCCGAGTTCTACCACTACCTGCAACAGCTGGTGAACGGCCTCACGGTCGGCAGCACCTATGCCCTGATCGCCATCGGCTACACCATGGTCTACGGCATCATCGGCATGATCAACTTCGCCCATGGCGAGGTGTACATGATCGGCTCCTATGTGGCGTTCATCGCCATCGCGGGCCTCGCCATGCTGGGCATCCACAGCCTGCCTATCGTCATGCTCGCCGCCTTCGCCGCCAGCATCGTCATCGCCAGTGCCTACGGCTACAGCATCGAACGCATCGCCTATCGCCCCCTGCGTGGCGGTAACCGGCTGATCCCGCTGATCTCGGCGATCGGCATGTCGATCTTCCTGCAGAACTGGGTGCTGCTGGCCCAGGACTCCAAGGACAAGTCGATCCCCAACCTGCTGCCGGGCAACTTCATCATCGGCACCGACGCCATGAACGGCGTGGTGATCTCCTATGTGCAGGTGCTGATCTTCATCGTCACCCTGCTCACCATGTTCGGCCTGACCTGGTTCATCTCCCGCTCCCGCCTGGGCCGCGCCTGCCGCGCCTGTGCCGAGGACATCAAGATGGCCAACCTGCTGGGCATCAACACCAACGGCATCATCGCCCTGACCTTCGTCATCGGCGCCACCCTGGCTGCCGTGGCCGCGGTGCTGCTGGGCATCCAGTACGGCGTGATCAACCCGAGCCTGGGCTTCCTGGCCGGCATCAAGGCCTTCACCGCGGCGGTGCTCGGCGGTATCGGCAGCATCCCCGGCGCCATGCTCGGCGGCCTGGTACTGGGCGTGGCCGAGGCCTTCGGCGCCGACGTCTTCGGCGACCAGTACAAGGACGTGGTGGCCTTCAGCCTGCTGGTGCTGGTGCTGCTGTTCCGCCCCACCGGCATCCTGGGTCGCCCGGAGGTGGAAAAGGTATGAGTGCCCGTCTGCGAACCGCCTTCTTCAGCGCCCTGCTGGTGCTGGCCGTCGCCTACCCCATCCTCGGCCTCAAGCTGGAGACGGTAGGCGTCAACCTCGAAGTGCACGGCGCCACGCCGCGTACCCTCTGGATCGTGGCCCTGGCCGCGGTGCTGATGTTCGTCTGGCAACTGGTGCGTGATCCGCTCACCGCTGGCTGGCGTAACCGCGGCGGCCTGCAGCTGCCGGCTACCGGCCTGGGCACCAGGCTCACCGAACCCAAGACCCAGCGCTGGGTGATCCTGGGCCTGGTGCTGGTCGCCCTGGTATGGCCCTTCTACGGCTCGCGTGGCGCGGTGGACATCGCCACCCTGATCCTCATCTACGTGATGCTCGGCCTCGGCCTGAACATCGTGGTGGGTCTGGCCGGTCTGCTGGACCTGGGCTACGTCGGCTTCTATGCCGTCGGCGCCTATACCTACGCCATGCTCTCGCACTACTTCGGGCTGGGCTTCTGGGTCTGCCTGCCACTGGCGGGGCTGATGGCGGCGCTGTTCGGTTTCGTGCTCGGTTTCCCGGTGCTGCGCCTGCGCGGCGACTACCTGGCCATCGTCACCCTGGGCTTCGGCGAGATCATCCGCATCCTGCTGCGCAACCTCACCCAGTGGACCGGCGGTCCCAATGGCATCAGCGGCATCGACAAGCCGACCCTGTTCGGCCTGACCTTCGAGCGCCGGGCACCCGAGGGCATGACGCCCTTCCACGAGTATTTCGGCATCCCCTACAACTCCGAATACAAGGTGATCTTCCTCTACCTGATCGCCCTGCTGCTGGTGCTGCTGACCCTGTTCGTGATCAACCGCCTCCTGCGCATGCCCATCGGCCGCGCCTGGGAGGCCCTGCGCGAAGACGAGATCGCCTGCCGCGCCCTGGGGCTGAACCCCACGCTGATCAAGCTCTCGGCCTTTACCCTGGGCGCCTGCTTCGCCGGTTTCGCCGGCAGCTTCTTCGCTGCCCGGCAGGGCCTGGTGTCGCCGGAATCCTTCACCTTCATCGAGTCGGCCATCATCCTGGCCATCGTGGTGCTGGGCGGCATGGGTTCCCAGCTTGGTGTGATCCTCGCGGCCATCGTGATGATCCTGCTGCCGGAGCTGATGCGCGAATTCAGCGAATACCGCATGTTGATGTTCGGCCTACTGATGGTCGTGATGATGATCTGGCGTCCGCAAGGCCTGCTCCCGATGCAACGCCCGCACCTGGAGTTGCGCAAATGAGCCAAGCCCTTCTCGATGTCTCCAGCCTGTCCATGAGGTTCGGCGGCCTGCTGGCCGTCAACGGCGTCAACATCCGCGTGGAGCAGGGCCAGGTGGTCTCGCTGATCGGTCCCAACGGTGCCGGCAAGACCACGGTGTTCAACTGCCTGACCGGCTTCTACCGGCCCAGCGGCGGTGAGATTCTCCTGCGCGGCGAGGCCATCCAGGGCCTGCCCGGGCACAAGATCGCCCGCAAGGGCGTGGTGCGCACCTTCCAGAACGTCCGCTTGTTCAAGGAAATGACCGCGGTGGAGAACCTGCTGGTCGCCCAGCACCGCCATCTCAACACCGGCTTCCTGGCCGGACTGTTCAAGACCCCGGCCTTTCGCAAGAGCGAAGCCGAGGCCATGGACTATGCGCGCTTCTGGCTGGAGCAGGTCAACCTCACCGAGTTCGCCAACCGCAACGCCGGCAACCTCGCCTATGGCCAGCAGCGGCGCCTGGAAATCGCTCGCTGCATGATGACCCGCCCGCAGATCCTCATGCTCGACGAGCCGGCCGCCGGTCTCAACCCGCGCGAGACCGAGGACCTCAAGGCGCTCATCGCCCTGCTGCGCGCCGAGCACGGCGTGACCGTGCTGCTGATCGAGCACGACATGCATCTGGTGATGAGCATTTCCGACCACATCGTGGTGATCAACCAGGGCACGCCCCTGGCCGACGGGACGCCGGAGCAGATCCGCAACAATCCCGACGTGATCAAGGCCTACCTGGGCGAATCCTGATGGAGACCTCCATGCTGCAGTTCGACAACGTCTCCACCTTCTACGGCAAGATCCAGGCCCTGCATGGCGTCAGCGTGAAGGTGAACCGGGGCGAGATCGTCACCCTGATCGGCGCCAACGGCGCCGGCAAGTCCACCCTGCTAATGACCCTCTGCGGCACGCCGCGCGCCCATGGCGGCAGCATCCGCTACGAAGGCGAGGAACTGGTCGGCCAGGAAACCGCGCAGATCATGCGCAAGGGCATCGCCGTGGTGCCGGAAGGCCGCCGGGTGTTCGCCCGCCTGACCGTGGAAGAGAACCTGGCCATGGGCGGCTTCTTCACCGAGAAAGACGGCTACGACCGTCAGCTGGACAAGGTCCTCGGCCTCTTCCCCCGCCTCAAGGAACGCTATGCCCAGCGCGCCGGCACCATGTCCGGCGGCGAGCAGCAGATGCTCGCCATCGGCCGGGCGATGATGAGCGAGCCGCGCCTGCTGCTGCTCGACGAACCCTCCCTGGGTCTGGCGCCCATCATCATCCAGCAGATCTTCGAGATCATCGAACAGCTGCGTCAGGATGGGGTGACGGTGTTCCTGGTCGAGCAGAACGCCAACCAGGCGCTCAAGCTGGCCGACCGCGGCTACGTGCTGGAGAACGGCCGCATCGTCATGCAGGACAGCGGCGCCGAACTGCTGGCCAACCCGGACGTGCGCAAGGCCTACCTGGGCGGTTGAGTCTTTGGTTCCAATCGTCACCATGGCCGCGATAGCACGTAGGTTGGGTTGAGACGGCTCCACCGTCGAAGCCCAACGGTGCCTGATCGAGGCAATGGCTTGTTGGGCTTCGCTACGCTCAACCCAACCTACGGCGGATCGACCGTAGGTTGGGTTGAGACAGCTCCACCGTCAAAGCCCAACAGCACCGTAGCGTGGAAAACGGCGTAGCCTTTTCCACCGGGGCTTCCTGGCGAAGGGTGTCCTCACCCTAGCCCTCTCCCGGAGGGAGAGGGGGCTATCCCTGCAGCGCGTAGGTTGGGTTGAGACGGCTCCATCGTCAAAGCCCAACAGCACCGTAGCGTGGAAAACGGCGCAGCCTTTTCCACTGGGGCTTCCTGGCGAAGGGTGCCCTCACCCCAGCCCTCTCCCGGAAGGAAAGGGGGCTATCCCTGCAGCGCGTAGGTTGGGTTGAGACGGCTCCACCGTCGAAGCTCAACAGCACCGTAGCGTGGAAAACGGCGCAGCCTTTTCCACTGGGGCTTCCTGGCAAAGGGTGCCCTCTCCCGGAGGGAGAGGGGGCTATCCCTGCAGGCCTTCAGCTCCATCAGCCCCACTACCCCAAGGCCTCCAACCGCTGCCGACTGCGCTCGAACCAGTCGCTCAAGGCTTCCGCTACAACCCGCGTCCGCTTGGGCAGCCCACCCTGGTAGGGATGTACCAGAAACAGCGGCAGGCTGGGCGTGCGCCACTCCTTGAGCAGCCAGACCAAGGCGCCACTGGCCAACTCTTCGTGCACCATGAACGACGGCAACCGGGCGATGCCGTGCCCCGCCAGCGCCGCCTGCTTGAGCAGGCTGTAGTGGTTGCAGGCCAGCCCAGGTTTCACCTGCACCCGTTCGAGCCCGTGGTCGCGGTGATAGAGCCAGCGCTCACCTTCGGCATAGTGGCTGTTCACCAGGCAGGCGTGCCCGGCGAGATCGGCCGGCGCTGCCGGTATCTCGTGCCGCTGCAAATACCCGGGCGCGGCGCAGGTCAGCTCCTGCATGGCGAACAGCGGCCGCGCCACCAGGCGCTCGTCCGGTTCCACTCGGGCGCGGATGGCCAGGTCGAAGCCGTCCGCCACCAGCTCGCGATAGCCGTTGTCCAGCACCACCTCCAGCTGAATACCAGGATGCGCCGTGCGACAGGCCAGCAGCACCTCGAAGAAGGTGTAGCCCAGCGAGACCGGCACCGTGAGCCGCACCTGGCCGGTCGCCTCCTCGCGCAGCCGCGCCACGCTCTGCAACGCCCGCTCGCCCTGGCGGCGCAGGGCCTGGGCTTCCGGCAACAGTTCACAACCCGCGGCGGTCAGGGTCAGCCGGCGGGTGGTTCGGTGCAGCAGGTCGGTTTCCAGCCGACTCTCCAACGCCCGGATACGCTTGGACAGCTGTCCCTTGCTGCAGCCCAGCCGCTGCGCCGCCGTGGTGAAGCTGCCCACTTCGCAGAGCACGGCAAATGCCACCAGATCCGCCAGCTGTTCCTGCATCGTTTCCTCCTGGAAACACTGGATTGCCTGTAGGCCGATTTATCATGCCAATGGATCATCCTAGGCTGAACTCCTCTTCTACAAGGAGTCCAAGCCATGAAAGTCATCCTCGTCGGTGCCAACGGCACCCTGGGCAGTGCCATCGCCGCACGCCTCGGCAGTCGTCATGAACTGATCCGTGTCGGTCGCCAATCCGGCGATCTGCAGGTCGACATCACCCAGCCGGAGTCCATCCGTACCCTGTTCGCCCAGGTCGGCCGCTTCGATGCCCTGATCAGCGCGGTGGGTTCGGTGACCTTCGCGCCCTTCACCGAGATGACCCCGGAGGCCTTTCAGAAGGGCCTGCAGGACAAGCTCATGGGCCAGGTCAACCTGGTGCTGCTGGGCCAGGCGCAGGCCGCCGATGGCGCCTCCTTCACCCTCACCACCGGCATCCTCAGCGAGCAGCCCATCGCCCAGGGCAGCTCGGCGGCCATGGTCAATGCCGCCCTGGAGGGCTTCGTACGCGGCGCGGCCATTGAGCTGCCGCGGGGTCAGCGTCTCAACGCGGTGAGTCCGACGGTGCTGGAAGAATCGCTGGGGCACTACGGCGATTTCTTCCGCGGCTTCAAGCCAGTACCCGGCGCCGACGTGGCCCTGGCCTACGAACGCAGCGTGGAAGGCAGGGAAACCGGCAAGACTTATCGCGTCTGGTAAGTCCTTGAGCTCCCGGCGTTGTCTGAGTAACGTGTGCCCACCTCAGTCGGGAGTCCCGCGATGCCAGCGCCGCGTTCCATCTTTCCCCTCGCCCTGCTCGGCCTCCTCGGCGGCTGCAGTCTGTTCCAGAGCGACGACACCCCGCGTGCACCGGGCGGCGAGCGCCTGCAGGGCGATCTGCGCTGGAGCGGCGAGCAGCTGCTGTTCCGCCCCTGCCAGGAACAGCGCTTCTTCGACGTTACCGATGCCAACAACACCGCCATCCTGCGCGACGCCCACGAACTGGCCGCCGACAGTGGCGCCGCGTCGCTGTTCGCCGATCTGCGCGGCAAGCTGAAGTCCGGCGGCCGCGACGGTGCCCAGGGCATCTTCGCCGTCACCGATGTCTATCGCGTGCAGTACAGCGGACCTGGCTGCAGCGATCCCAACTTCAAGCGTACCGCCATGAGCGCCAGCGGCCACGGGCCGGACTGGAACGTCCAGGTGAGCAACCAGGGCATGCTGATCAGCACCGCTGGCCAGCAGCGCCGCGCCCTTCCCTACCTGCAGGAAGAACTGCCCGGCGGGATGCGCGCCCTGTCCACCGAAGCCAACGGGGAGAAGGTCGAGCTGTGGATCAACCCCCGGCGCTGCGTGGACGGCCGTACCGGCACCGTCCAGTCGCTGCAGGCCGAACTGCGCATCAATGGCCAGACCTGGCAGGGCTGCGCCTCCTATGGCGGCGCCGGAAATCCCACCTAGGACGGGGTTCGCACGTCGCTTAGCGCGATCTCCTTGGCATCTCCCGCTTTACGTTTAGCGTCGCGCCTCTTCACGGGCTAGTCTAGCGGCGGCAAGGTTCTACCCGCTTCGCTCGGTCGCCTTCGGGCACCGTCCGGCGAAGGCACAGGAACGCTCAATCAGCCAGGGTTCAGGCATGTCATCATCTCCAGTGTCCCGCAGCGCACCGCCGCGCCGGCGCGGCCACACCATCATCCTGCGGTTGTTTCCGGCACTGTGCGTACTGCTGCTGGCGCTCATCGGCCTGGGCTGCTACCTGCTGGTCGACAACGCCGTGCGCCAGGATGCCACTGTCGCCCAGCAGACCGAGCGGGCCATTGGCCGTACCTTCACACGCCTCGACGAAGAGGTCGCCCGCAACCTCATCGACTACAGCAAATGGGACGAGGCCTATCTCCGCCTCCACCAGGCGCTGGACAGTGACTGGGCCTTCGCGCAGGGCAACCTCGGCGAGTCGCTGTTCCGGGTCTATGGCTACGAAGGGGTGCTGGTGTTCGACGGCCAGAACCAGCCCCGCTATCGCCTGCTCGATGGCCAGCTCGCCGACCCCGCGACGCCCTGGCTGGCCGGCGACGTCGCCGGTCTACTGGCGGCCGCACGCAGCGCGGATGCCCGCGCCGGCAGCGTCTCCGGCGTCCTGAACGTAGGCGGTACGCCAGCGCTGGTGGCCGCTGCCGCCATCACGCCAAGCGACCATGCCGGCGTCCGCCCCCAGGATCCCCCAGCCTCGGTGCTGGTGTTCGTCAATGTCCTGAGTCCGGCCAAGCTGGCCATGCTGAGCGAAGTCAACGGCCTGCCGCCCCTGGGCATCACCACCGACCCGACCGGCAGCCGCGCCAGCTGGCAACTGCCGGGCTCCCGCTATCAGCTGACCTGGCGCCCGCCGCGTCCGGGATTGTGGCTCATGCAGCAGACCCTGCCGCTATTCGGTGGTGGCGTCCTGATCCTGCTGTTGGGGCTGATCTGGCTGTTTCGTCAGGCGCTGATCTCGATGCGCCAGCTGGATGCCCAGTACGACGACCTCCTGGCCAGCCGCAGCGAATTGGCCATCGGCGAACGCCGCTTCCGCGATATCGCCGAGGCGACCTCGGACTGGCTATGGGAGGTCGACGCCAACCTGCGTCTGGTCTACGTTTCGGAGCGCTTCGCCGAGGTCACCGGCGAGGCCGCCGAACGTTGGCTGGGGCGCCCGCTCAACGAGCTGCTGACACCCCATGCCGATACCCTGGCGCACTGGCTCGCCAGCCATGAGCACGATCGCAAGCCGCGACCGCCCCTGGTCTGCCACTACCTGGACGGCAGTGGTCGCGAGCGTACCTGCCGGGTGGCGGCCCGGGCCATTCCCGAGGGTGGCTATCGCGGCACCGTCACGGATCTCACCGACGAGATCGAAGCCCTGGCCCAGGTGCAGCACCTGTCCTGGCACGACCCCCTGACCGGCCTGCCCAATCGCCACCGCCTGCACCAGTTTCTCGCCACCCGCCTGGACGGTCCGGACCCGCGTCCCCTGGCCCTGATCAGCCTGGATCTGGATCGCTTCAAGACGGTCAACGACGCCCTCGGTCATGCGGCCGGTGACCAGGTCCTGCAGGAAGTGGCACAGCGCCTGCGACAGAACGTGACCGCCACCGATCTGGTGGCGCGGCTGGGCGGCGACGAGTTCTGCGTGGTGCTCAGCGGCGAACGCGACCCACGGGCCATCGCCGACCTCTGCCGGCGTCTGGTGGAGCAGTTGCGCCAGCCCTTCCGCCTCGGCGAGCAGCGGGTGTTCATCGGCAGCAGCCTGGGCGTGGCCCTGGCGCCACGGGATACCGGCATCCCGGCGGAACTGCTGCGGCTGGCGGACATCGCGCTCTACCAGGCCAAGGCGGCCGGTCGCGGCACCTGGCGCTTCCACGAGCCGGCCATGAACGAACAGGTGCTGCTGCGCCGGCAGTTGGAACAGGATCTGCGCCAGGCCTTACGCGACAACCGCCTCAGTCTCTACTACCAACCACGGCGCTGCTTGGCCGATGGCAGTCTGCGCGGCTTCGAGGCCCTGGTACGGTGGGACCATCCCACCCAGGGCCTGCTGGAGCCCCTGGACTTCGTGGCCCTGGCGGAAGACGCCGGGCTTGGGCAACGCCTGGGGCGCTGGGTGCTGGAGACGGCCTGCCACGATGCCCAGGGCTGGCCGGAACAGCTCTCGGTATCGGTGAATCTGTCGCCGCAGCAATTCCATGCCAACGAGGATCCGGTGCAGACCGTAGCCGAGGTGCTCTATCAGAGCGGCCTGGCGGCGCCCCGTCTGGAACTGGAAATCACCGAACGTACCCTGCTGGATCCGGCGGCGGACGTGGCCAACACCCTGGGCGCGCTCAAGGGCCTGGGCGTGCGCCTGTGCCTGGACGACTTCGGCTCCGGCCTGTGCTCCCTGGCCTATCTGCGCCGCTATCCACTGGACGGTATCCGCCTCGATCGCAGTCTGATCCCGCGGCCCGACCATGCGCCGGAAGACAGTGCCCTGGTTCGGGCGATGATCGACCTCGGTCGGTCACTGGGGCTGACGGTAACGCTCAAGGGCGTGGAAGACGCCGACCACCTGCGCCAGGTGCAGCACCTGCCGGCGGACGAGATCCAGGGCTTCCACTGCGGCGCGCCCTTGCCAGCCAACCGCCTGGGCACCTGGCTGAGCGAAGTGGCGGCGCAGCCGCTGAGCTGAAGTGCCGGGCGCGGGCCAGGCCCTTCGCCTAGCGCTCGGCCACCATGCTGCCCTCGCCTGCCGCGCCGCGGCGCTGGTTGCGGTCATCGCGGGGGGTGACGCCGAAGAAGTTGCGATAGGCGCTGGAAAAGTGCGGTCCCGACGAGAAGCCGCAGGACAGGCCGATCTGGATGATGGACTTGCTGGTCTGGGTGAGCATCTTGCGCGCCCGGTTCAGCCGCAATTCCAGGTAGTACTGGCTGGGCACCCGCGCCAGGTACTGCTTGAAGATCCGCTCCAGCTGCCGGCGGGACACACAGACGTGCTGGGCGATCTCGTCGGTGGTGAGCGGCTCTTCGATGTTGGCTTCCATCAGCATCACCGCCTGGGTCAGCTTGGGATGACTCGACCCCAGCCGATTCTTCAGCGGAATGCGCTGCCGCTCGCTGCCCTCGCGCAGGCGTTCGACGATCAGCTCTTCGGCGATGGTGCCGGCCTGTTCGGCGTCGCGATCGCGACCGATCATGGCCAGCAGGAGATCGAGGATGGCCAGGCCACCGCAGGCGGTCAGGCGGTCGCGATCCCATTCGTAGAGATGATGGGTGGCGATGACCTTGGGAAACTGCTCGCTGAATTCCTCCAGCCAGCGCCAGTGCACGGCGGCGCGATGACCGTCGAGCAGGCCGAGCTGGGCCAGGATATGCACGCCCGCGGAAAAGCCCCCCATGACTACACCGGCCCGGGCGGTCTGGCGCAGCGCCGCGACCAGGGGCGGCGGCAGCGCGGGCGAAGGTTCGTCGGCCAGCACGAAGAGCCGATCCAGGCGTTCCAGCTGCCCCTCCCAGTGGCCACCCGGCAGCCGCGGCTGCAAGTCGCTGCCAGCCTGCAGGAAGCGCACCTCGTAGGGCGTATCGCTCGAATGGCGAGCAGCGAGTTCCAACGCTTCCTCGACCAGGCCCACGGTCAGCGGACGAACGTCGGGCCACAGCAGAAAGGCGATGCGGATGGTCATCTAACGTCTGGCTTCCTGTCGAGAGCGGCGGGTGCGGACCGATCCGGGGACCGCGCGCCATGAAACCCTTGTGGGGTGCACGCATGGTACGCCGGAGTGGTGCCCCTGTCCTGGCCTTTGCCACCGGTAGCGGACCGATGTGCGCTCCGGTCCGCCGGCTGGCGCGATTCTAGCCCCGGCTGACCGGCCAGGGCTTTTACCTTGGCGACAAGTCCTTATAGGGACGCCCAAAAGAAACCGCCCGCGACCGGTGACGATCGCGGGCGGTTGGCGAGGCGGATGGATCAGGCCACGGCCTGGCTCATCTGCTGATGGGTACCGACCAGGTGTTGCACCACGCCCGGGTCGGCCAGGGTGGAGATGTCACCGAGGGAGTCATACTCACCCACGGCGATCTTGCGCAGGATGCGCCTCATGATCTTGCCGGAACGGGTCTTGGGCAGACCGGGCGCCCACTGGATGACGTCGGGCGTTGCGATGGGCCCGATCTCCTTGCGTACCCACTGCTTGAGCTCCTGGCGCAGCGCCTCGCTGCCCTCCTCGCCCTGGTTGAGGGTGACGTAGACATAGATGCCCTGGCCCTTGAGGTCATGGGGCATGCCCACTACCGCCGCTTCGGCGACCTTGGCATGGGCGACCAGGGCACTCTCGATCTCGGCGGTGCCCATGCGATGGCCGGAGACGTTGAGCACGTCATCGACGCGACCGGTGATCCAGTAGTAGCCATCTTCGTCGCGGCGGGCGCCGTCACCGGTGAAGTACATGCCCTTGAAGGTCTTGAAATAGGTGTCGACGAAGCGGTCATGGTCGCCATAGATGGAGCGCGACTGGCCCGGCCAGGAGTCGAGGATCACCAGGTTGCCTTCCACGGCGCCGTCGAGCAGGTTGCCCTCGTTGTCCACCAATGCCGGCTGGATGCCGAAGAACGGGCGGGTCGCCGAACCGGGTTTCTGGCCAATGGCGCCCGGCAGCGGACTGATGAGGATGCCGCCGGTCTCGGTCTGCCACCAGGTGTCGACGATGGGGCAGCGCTCCTGGCCCACGGTCTTGTAGTACCAGTGCCAGGCCTCAGGGTTGATGGGCTCGCCCACCGACCCGAGCAGGCGCAGGCTGCTGCCGTCGACGCCCTGCATGGCCGCATCGCCCTGGGCCATCATGGCGCGGATGGCGGTGGGCGCGGTGTAGAGGATGTTGACCTGGTGCTTGTCCACCACCTGGCCCATACGGGTGACGTCAGGGTAGTTGGGCACGCCCTCGAACAGCAGGGTGGTGGCGCCATTGGCCAGGGGGCCGTAGACGATGTAGCTGTGGCCGGTGATCCAGCCGACGTCGGCGGTGCACCAGTAGACCTCGCCGGGGCGATAGTCGAAGACCCGCTCGTGGGTCAGGGCGGCATAGGTCAGGTAGCCACCGGTGGTGTGCAGGATGCCCTTGGGCTTGCCGGTGGAGCCGGAGGTATAGAGGATGAACAGCGGCGCCTCGGCGGACATCTCCTTGGGCTCGCAGTGTTCCGGGGCCACCGAGGTGATGTCTTCATACCAGACGTCACGGTGGCGGTGCCAGGCGATGTCGGCGCCGGTGCGCTTGCAGACGATCACCTTGCGCACCGAATAGGTGGCCGGGTTGGTCAGGGCCTCGTCGACGTTGGCCTTGAGCGGGATCTTGCGACCGCCGCGCACGCCTTCGTCGGCGGTGATGACCAGCTTGGACTGGCAGTCGCTGATGCGGCCGGCCAGGGATTCAGGGGAGAAACCGCCAAACACCACCGAGTGCACCGCGCCAATGCGGGCGCAGGCCAGCATGGCGACCACGGCCTCGGGAATCATCGGCATGTAGATGGTCACCACGTCGCCGCGATGGATGTCCTGGCCGCGCAGGGCGTTGGCCAGCTGGCAGACCTCGCGATGCAGTTCGCGGTAGGTGATGTGACGGCTGTCGGCCGGATCGTCGCCTTCCCAGATGATGGCGGTCTGGTCGCCACGGGTTTCCAGGTGGCGGTCCAGGCAGTTGTAGGAGGCGTTCAGGGTGCCGTCGGCGAACCACTGGATGTCGACCCGATGATCGTCGAAGGAGGTCTGCTTGACCCGGCTGAAGGGCTTGATCCAGTCCAGGCGCTGGGCCTGCTCGCGCCAGAAGCCATCGGGGTTGAGGATGGACTGCTGGTACAGGCGACGATAGGTGACTTCATCGGTCAGGGTCCGGGAAGCGACTTCCGCGCGGACCGGGTAGAAAGCGGCACTCATGGGACGATCTCCTCGGCGGGAAACTGTTGTTCTTGTTACCTTCCGTTGTACGGCGCGCACCGGTTTCGGGCCATTCGACCATGGTCGGACGGGACGCCATAGGCTGACCGGCGGGTCTGGTACCCTTCCGCTTTCGTGACTTTCTTCCCTCAAGGAGCGCCCCATGGCCAATCTCGCCCAGTCCCATTGCGTCCCCTGCCGCTCCAGTGAGCCGGCCTTGAACGAGGCCGCCAGCGCCGAACTGCTCAAGGCCGTCCCGGGGTGGACGCTGGTGGAACGCGAGGGGGTTCCGCGGCTGGAGCGCCGCTACGCCTTCGGCAACTTTCTCGAAGCCCTGGACTTCACCAATCGGGTCGGCCGGGAGGCCCAGGACGAGGATCATCACCCGGCCCTGCTCACCGAATGGGGCGCGGTGACGGTGAGCTGGTGGACGCACAACATCGGCGGCCTGCACCGCAACGACTTCATCATGGCGGCCCGCACCGACGCGGTCGCCCTGTCGGCCAGCGTCTAGCCGCTGGATCGACGACTCAAGGCACGGCCCTAGTCGCAGGCGGCGGTCAGCCCCTCGGCATGGACGAAGCACAGCTTGTTGCCTTCCGGGTCGCGGCAATAGGCGGCGTAGAAGTCCGGGCCATACCCTGGCCGTACCCCGGGCGCGCCCTCGTCGCTGCCGCCCAGCTGCAGCGCCCGGTGCCAGGCCGCTTCCACTGCCGCTGGTGACGGTGCGGCAAAACTCACCTGCACGCCGTTGCCCCAGGAGGCCGGCAGGCCATTGAACGGCAACTGCACATAGAATTGCGGCCACTCTCGACCTGGCCGCTGCCAGCCACACCCGGGCGGGCCACCGTCGTCTTCGGCCGGCATCCGTACCAGACCGAGTTCGTGCAACACGCCGTCGTAAAAATCGATCAGGCGCTCCAGATCACGCGCGCCTACCTGTACATGACTGAACATGCGGCTCTGCTCCTGCGACAAGGGTCATCAGGTCACGTTAGACCAGTACGCCGCGGCTGCCTATCGGCTCGACAAGCCCGGTCCGGGCGGTTAGCGTGGCGGCCTTTGCCTTTGACGACATGCCCATGAACCTGCGCAACCTTCCCCGCCTGACCAAGATCGGCCTGGTCTTCTTTATCCTCGGCCTGCTGGGCGTGGCCTTCGCCCTCTATGGCCTCTATCAGGGCCCACGGCCCGCCGAGCCAGGCGCCATGCGCAGCCTGCTGTTTGCCGCCGGCCTGCAACTGACCGGCTACGTGCTGCTCAACCGCAATCGCTTCCGCATGCTGTCCGGCCGGCGCAAGGACTGACCATGGCCATCCAGTGGACCTGCCGTGCTGCCCCGACACTGACCACCGCCGAGCTCTATGCCGCCCTGGTGCTGCGCGCCCGGGTCTTCGTGGTGGAGCAGCAATGCGTCTATCCCGATCCCGACGGCCTGGATCTGACGGAAGACGTCTGGCACCTGTTCGGTTGGCAGGATGGCGAACTGCTCGCCTATCTCCGGCTGCTCGGCGCGGTGCGTGACGAGGCGGTGATCGGCAGGGTGATCGTGGCGCCGGAAGGCCGGGGCAGCGGTCTGGGTCATCAGTTGCTGGAAGAGGCCCTGCGGGTCTGCGCCGGGCGCTGGCCCGGGCGTCCGCTGTTCCTCTCCGCCCAGGCCCACCTGCAGGCCTACTATGGCCGCTACGGCTTCACGCCCTGCTCAGGGGTGTATGACGAGGATGGGATTCCTCATATCGATATGCGCCGTGTGGCGGACTAGCGTCGCCGCAGCGGATCGAGCAGCGGCTTGAGGCCGTTGTGGTCGATCTCCTGCATCAGCGCCAACAGCCGCCCCAGTTCGCCGGGCGGAAAGCCGCTGCGGGCGAACCAGTTGAGGTAGTGACCCGGCAGATCGGCCAGCAGACGGCCGGCGTACTTGCCATAGGGCATGGTCCAGGTCACCAGGGCTTCCAGATCCGCGGGCTGCATCGCTTGTCTCCTCTACACGGCGTGGCGATTATGCCATGCCGGTTCGGGTTACCCGTCGGTTGCGGGGAGCGCCACGCCTCCGCGACGATCCCAGCTACAACAGGTCTGCAGAGGATTTCAGCATGAGCAATGTTACCCGGCCACTGGCCGCCGTTACCGGTGCCTCCAGCGGCATCGGCTTCGAATTGGCCAAGCAGCTGGCCCGCCATGGCCATGATCTGCTGCTGGTTTCCCGTGGCGATGGCCTCGATGCCGCCGAGCGGGAGCTGCGCGCCCTGGGAGTCAAGGTCTGGAGCCATGCGGCCGACCTGCGCACCGCCGTGGGCGTGGAAGAGACCTATAGATTCCTGCGCCGCCAAGGGCGGCCGCTGGACGTCGTGGTGCTCAACGCCGGGGTTGGCCTCGGCGGCGCCTTCGTCGGCCAGACACGCCTGGAAGACGAGATGGCGCTGATCCAGCTCAATGTGATGTCCACCGTGCACCTGGCCAAGCTGGTCTTGCCGGACATGGTCGCCGCCGGTCGCGGCCGGGTGCTCTTTACCTCGTCCATCTCGGCCACGGCGCCGATTCCTTTCGAGGCGGTCTACGGTGCCTCCAAGGCGTTCATCAATTCCTTCGCCTTCGCCGTGCGCAACGAACTCAAGGACAGCGGCGTGACCCTCACGGTGCTCATGCCCGGCCAGACCGATACCAACTTCTTCCACCGTGCCGGCGAGGACGACACCAGCGTCGGCGCCGGTCCCAAGAACGATCCGGTACAGGTCGCGGCCCAGGGCTATGCCGCCCTGATGCAAGGCCTGGATCATGTCTACGGCGGTGGGCCCGAGGTCCAACATGAGGGCGAGGTGCTCAATCGCGTCGAGAGCGAAGCCCAGAAGGCCGAACGCCACCGCGCCTGGTCGGAACCCGGGTCGGCACAGAAGGACGACTGAGAACCGGTTTTCAACTGGCATCGGGCCCAAGCGGCCCGATGCCAGGACAAGGGCCTTCGAAACCTGCATCACCACCCCGCGCTCACGTCGCCTACCTCCGGTTATTTCATCATTGCTATTTCTTTGGGCGCCGGTAGTTAACTTAGCCCTTTAACTTCCTGGCGTTTTGATTGAAGCAAAACATCCATACCGGACTATTTAAATTATTTCGGACCATTAAGTCCGAAATGCAGGACCACGTTATCCAGTTATTTTCCTTATTAGTACCATCTTGAGGTGCAATAGCTACCCTCCGCTCGGACGCCAACCAAAGATCCCATGTCGTATAGGAATGCCTTATTACATCCCAAAATGCCTCTCAGGCTGATAGAGCGGAAAAATAGCGCCATAAGATTGACTAAACAAAAAGAGAAGATGCAAAGCTATCGCGCTACCGATCAAGCGCAGATTCAGCTTATTCATCGGCCACCTGATTCAAGTTCCATTGTTTTTTGAAACATTGCCGCCAGTCATTTCCAGCAATTAGGAGCGGTTAATGTCATTAAGGAATCTGAAAATAGGTAGCAGAGCGCTGCTGTGCTTTACCAGTTTCGCGGTCTTGCTGATTGGCCTCGGGCTATTCAGCCTGAACCAGATCGGCAAGCTTCGGGAGAGCGAGCAACAGATCGAGCATGGCAGCCTGGGCGGCACCAGAATCGCAGCCGAACTCGAGTCCGCCATCCTGCAGATTCGCCTGGAAACCCTGAGATTCGTCACGACCACCGACAGCAACGTGAGTCAGACCAGTCAGGCCCAGCTCAAGCAGGAGCTGGAGCGCTTCGGCAAGGCGCTGGAAAGCTATCAAAGCGTGGTCGGCAGCGACAAGGAAGCCGGCATCTATCAGGAATTGCGCCAACTCATCGCCCCCTGGCGTACGGCCCTGGACGAGGTGCTGCGGCGCTCGGCCAGCGAAGGCACCGACGCTGCCCGAAGCTATCTGAACCAGACCTTCCGTCCGCTCAACGAGCCGGTGCTGGCCAAGGTTCAGGGCCTCATCAAGGTCAATCGCGAGCAGGCCACCGAGATCGGCAAGGAAGCGACCAGCCTCTATGAGCAGAGCCTCACCTATGTGACCGCTACCATGGTCCTGGCACTGGTCATGACCCTGCTGATCGCCTGGCGCTTCACCCAGAGCCTGGTGGTGCCGGTTCGCCGCAGCATGGCAGTGGCCGAAAGCATCGCCAATGGCGACCTCATGCAATCCTGGCATGACCAGGGCCGCGACGAGATCCACCAACTGAGCCTGAGCTTCGAGCGGATGCGCAGCAATCTGGTGCAGACCCTGCAGCAGATCAGCGATTCCGCCATCCAGCTGGCGTCGGCCGCCACCGAGATGCACGCAGTGACCGAAGACGCCAATCGGGGCCTGAATCAGCAGAATCAGGAAATCGAACAGGCCGCCACCGCCGTCAACCAGATGACCGCGGCGGTGGAAGAAGTCGCCCGCAACGCCGAGAGCACCTCGACCGAGGCGCGTGATTCCGATACCGCCTCGCGCCAGGGTCGCGCCAGCGTCGAGCAGACCGTGCATGCCATCGAGGCGCTCAATGGCAACGTCACCGACAGCAGCCAGCAAATCCAGCAACTGGCAAACGATGTCGGCAACATCACCACCGTATTGGAGGTGATCCGCGGGGTGGCCGAACAGACCAACCTGCTGGCCCTCAACGCCGCCATCGAAGCCGCGCGTGCCGGTGATGCGGGTCGGGGCTTCGCCGTGGTGGCCGACGAGGTACGGGCGCTGGCGCAACGGACTCAACAATCGACCCAGGAGATCGAAGCCGTCATCAGCCAGGTGCAGCGCGGCAGCAGCGAGGCGGTCAGCACCATGAATGCCACCGCCGGTCTCGCCCAGCGCACCCTGAACCTGGCGCGGGATTCGGAACAGTCGCTGGCGGTCATCACCAGCGCGGTGACCGGTATCACCGAACGCACCACCCTGATCGCCACCGCTGCCGAAGAACAGGCCCATGTGGCCCGGGAAGTGGACCGGGCGCTGGTGACCATCCGCGACCTCTCGGTACAGAGCGCCGCCGGTGCCAGCCAGACCGCCACGGCCAGCAGCGAACTCTCGCAACTGGCGGTGCAGATGAATCAGCTGGTGGGTCGTTTCAAGGTGGCCTAAGCGAGGCGTCCGTCGGCCTCCAGGCTGGCGGACGGCTTGCCCTAGTCGATCGGCTTGGCTCCAGGCATGCCGCATTTGGCGAACTTGCCCTGGGCGTCCTTGCATCGCGCGGCCTTGGCCTTGGTCGTGTCGCACTTGACGAACTTGCCCTGGGCACCCCGACAGGGCGCCGCCTGGACACTGGCAGACGCGAAGAGCGTCAGGGCTACCGCGGTGAACAGTGCCTTGAGCATGACGATCACCTCCAGGGCCGACAGTGGCCTTTGGCAAGCATAGCGAAGGGTGGCGCCGTCGCCAGTCGCCGACTCGCTTGCCGCCTGGCGGTCGCACGCCCCACTGTACCGCTCCATCCAAGCGCCACTGCCTCTCTTCATCTGTCCCGCTCGCCAGGCAAGATGGCCTCTTTGGCCACCGCGAGAAAAATCCATGCGTACCCTGGGTCTGCTAGGCGGCATGAGCTGGGAGAGTTCGGCTCACTACTATCGCATCCTCAACGAAGAGGTCCGGCGACGGCTGGGCGGTAGCCATTCGGCCGCCTGTCTCTTGCTATCGGTGGATTTCGCCGAGATCGCCGCCCTGCAGCATGCGGGTGACTGGACGACGCTGGGTCAGCGCCTGCAAGACCATGCACGGCAACTGGCCGCCGGCGGGGCCGAGGCCCTGGTGCTCTGCACCAACACCATGCACTGCCTGGCGGCGGAACTCGAGGCGGCCACCCCGCTGCCGCTGTTGCACATCGCCGACCCCACGGGTGCGGCGATCCGTGCCCAGGGCCTCGAGACCATCGGCCTGCTGGGTACCGCCTTCACCATGGAACAGGCCTTCTATCGCGAGCGCCTGACGGAGCGTTTTGGCCTGGAGGTACGGGTACCCGAGCTGGCAGGGCGCCAGACCGTGCACCGCATCATCTACGAGGAGCTGGTGCGGGGTGAGGTACGCGCGGAATCACGGGAAGCCTACCGCGCGGTCATCGGCGAGCTGGTCGCCCAGGGCGCCGAGGGCATCGTGCTCGGCTGCACGGAGATCATGCTGCTGGTGGACCAGAGCGACAGTGCGGTGCCGCTGTTCGACACCACCCGGCTGCACGCCCTGGCTGCCGTGGACTGGGCGCTAGGCTAGGTGTCGGCCCGACCCTGCAGGAGACGCGCCACGTCCGCCAGCAGCGGGCGCGCATCCAGCGTGCTCTGCTGGCACTCCTCGGCCAGGGCCGCCAGGGCCGGATCGACCGGTTCACTGCACCGCGCCAGCCATTCGTCCAGCAGGATGCCAAAGGCGCGACTCTCGAAGCGCTGCAGCCGGGCGGCCTGCGCGGTGTCGTCGGGCAGCAGGGAGGCACCGCCGAAGTCACCCAGCAGGCAGCGCGCGCCGCCATCCCAGAGGATGTTGTGGGCATAGAAGTCACCATGGACCAAGCCGTGGCCATGCAGGTGCGCCAGGGCGCTGGCCATGCCGCCCGCCATCTCGCGTACGGCGGCGGCGGTAAAGCGGGTGTCTTCCGGATAGACGTCACGGCTGCAGGTGGTGAAGCTGGGCGGACCGGCCAGATTGCCGAAGGCCGGTTCCACCAGTTCCAGCACCAAGCCGCTGCGCTGCTCGGGATGATCGGCCAGATCGCCCAGGGCGCCGATCAGCCAGGGATGGGTACCGGCACTGAGACTGGCGGCGCTTTCGCTCTCCGGGGTGCCGTCACTGGTCATGCTGCCCTTGAACAGCTTGACCGCCACCTCGCGCGGGCCCTCGGGCGACTGCCAGCACGCCTGGTGAATGATGCCTGAGGCGCCCTCCCCCAGCCGCTCGCCAAGCTGCAGATCGCGCCAGGCGATGCGTTGCTGCTGGGCCGCCTGGGCCCGCACCGCCTGTTCGCGGGCGGCGCCGAGGGGGTTGTCGCCATAGGCCAGCCAGGTCAGCCGCGGCAGGTCGAGAATGGCCGGCGGCAGCGCCGCGAAGCGATTCGCCGACAGGCGCAGGAGCTCCAACTGGTGCAGCTCGGCCATGCTCGCCGGCAATGCCTCCAGCTGGTTGCCCGCCAACATCAGTTTTTGCAGCGCCGGCCGCTCGCCCAAGGCGGTCGGCAGGGTAGCGATACGGTTGTCGGTCAGGATCAACCAGCGCAACCGCGGCGGCAGTGCGGCCGCGCTCACCTGCTCCAGCTCACAGGCCTTGAAGCCGATCATCTCCAGGTTGGGCAGCGTGCCCAGCACCTCGGGCAATTCGGTGAAGGGATTTCCCGAGCAGAAGAGAATGCGCAACCGGTGCAGCCGACCCAGGTCGGCCGGCAGGCGGGTCAGCCGGTTGCCGGACAGGTCAAGGATTTCCAGGCTGTCGGCCAGGGCATAGATCTCTTCGGGAAACTCGGTCAGGTCGGCGCGCAGGGTCAGCCGCGTGGCCCCCGCCAGTTCGCCGGCACGCAGCCGGGCTAGGGTATCCGTCATGGCAAAGCGACTCTCACTGTCTTGAAAAACCGGCACCTGGCCGGTGATGGCGCGGACGTTAGCACGCCAGGCCGCTAGCCGCGGCCCTCATGCGCCAGAATGCGCGCCACTGCCTCTCTCAGGTCGCTTCCGGTCACCACGGGTGGTGCCAGGGGATTGGCCACCTGGTCGGGGCGCCGCTGCACGAGGGCGCCCTTGAAGCCGGCGGCCTGGGCCCCGGCGATGTCCCAGGCGTGGACGGCGACCAGCCACAGACGCTCGGCCGGCTGCCCCAGGCTGGCGGCGGCCTGGCGATAGGTGGCAGTGGCCGGCTTGCTGGCGCCGGCGTCCTCGGCGGAAAGAATGGTGGAGAAGGCGTCGCTCAGGCCGACGTGCTCAAGCTGTGCCTGGGTGGCGGCGCGGGCGTTGTTGGAGAAGGCGATACAGTGCACGCCCTGCTCCCGGGCGAAGTCGAGTCCAGGTCTGACGTCGGGATGGGCGGGTAAGGCTTTCAGCGCCGCGGCCACCCGCTGCTTGTCGGACGCGGTCAGCGAACGCCCGAGCCGCTCGCCGACCATGTCCAGCGCCGCCTGGCCCTGGGCCTCGAAGGGCGCATGGCGGCCACAGAGTTCGGCCGTCATGGCATTCTGCAGGGTCTGGGCGAACCACAGTTCACGGCTATGGGGATCGCCGAACAGCTCGCTGAACAGGCCATCCAGCGCGGACAGGTCGAGCACGGTCTCGTTGATGTCGAACAGGCAGGTGAGGGTCATGAGGGATACTCGGCGGCGAATGTCTCTTCGACCAGGGCTCGCGATTGAGGTGCAGCCGCGCTAAGGTTTTACACTGGCAGGAAAGATTAAAAGCCTAAAGTCTTACGATTTCTCGCCGATACCTCAGTCGACCTGCCTCTCGCTTGCCGTCCCCGCCCGGCTCGAGTGGCAACAGTTTTCCCAAGATGCGCTTGCTGCCCGTACAAGGCTCATCGACCCGCCCGAGATAGCCCGATGGCCGATTTCCTGCAGTATGAAGATGATCGCCTCAACGCCCTGCACGCCCTGGAGTTGCTCGACTCGGCGCCAGCGGAGGAATTCGATCGCCTTTGCGAGCTGGTCGCCAGCAGCTTCAACGTACCGACCGCGCTGATCAGCCTGGTGGATCGCGACCGTCAGTGGTTCAAGGCACGGGTCGGCTTCGACCTGCCGCAGATGCCGAGAGAGGACGCCTTCTGCGCCCATACCATCCAGGCGGCGGACGGCCGGATGGAGATCAACGATGCTCGTTGCGATGCGCGCTTCAGCCATAACCCGCTGGTGGTGCTCGCCCCCCATGTGCGCTTCTATGCGGGTTCGACCCTGGTCACCGAGGGCGGCTATGCCATCGGTAGCCTGTGCATTCTCGACAGCCAGCCACGGGAACTGAACGCGACGGAACGCAAGCGGCTGGACGACTTCGCCGCCCAGGTGATGAGGCTGATCGCCTTGCGCCAGCACCTGCGCCGACGCGACCCGGTCAGCGGCTTGCCCAACCGCCAGCAGTTCCAGGCGGATGTCGCCCAACTGGCCGAACTCCGTCCCGGCGAGTTGCGTCTGCTGGTGCTGGTGGACCCCCTGGAAACCCAGTGGAAGGACCAACTGGTCCTGGCCCAGGGCATGTGGCCCTTCGAGACCTTCCTGCGCTGCCTGGCCCTCCGGCTGTGCGACGCCCTGAGCGAGCGGGCCAAGGTCTATCACGTGGATACCAGGCGATTCGCCTTCCTGCTGCCCGCGGACTGCGACTATCCACCCCTGCTGGACGCCCTGATCACCCAGCTGAGGACGCCGGTCCAAGCCGACCGGATTCCCATCGACCCACCGGTGAAGGCCGGCGTGGTGCCCTTCGTGCTGACGCCAGGCGAGGTGCGCGACCTGCTGCGCAAGGGCCTGGTGGCCGTCGACCAGGCGGCCCTGAGCCCGCGCCACTGGGGACTCTACGAGCGACCGCAGGATCAGGCCTTCCAGCGGATCTTCCAGCTGGTGCGGCAACTTCCCGAAGCCCTCGAACGCGGCGACTTCAGCCTGGCCTTCCAGCCACGCCTGGCCTTGCCCGACCGCACCCTGTGCAGTGCAGAGGCCTTGCTGCGCTGGACTCACCCGCAACTCGGCCCCATCGCGCCCGGCGACTTCATCCCGGCGATCGAGAAGACCGCGCTGATCCACAGCGTCACGCGCTGGGTGATCCGCACCGCCATCGCCCAGCTGGCGCGCTGGGACAGTGACTACCAGGGGCGGCTGTCGCTCAACCTGTCGCCCCGGGATTTCGACGAGGGCGACCTGGTGGCGCTGCTGCGCGAGACCTGCCAGCGCCAAGGTGTGGACCCGCGGCGGCTGGAAGTCGAGATCACCGAAGGTGAATGGCTCAGGCGTAATCCGGAAGCCATCGCCCAATTGCACGACCTGCGTGCCCTGGGACTGAACATCGCCATCGACGACTTCGGCAGCGGGTACAGCAATTTCGCCTACCTCTACGAATTACCGGTCACCAGCGTCAAGCTCGACCGCTCGTTGATCCATGACCTGCCCAGCGACCCGCGCAAGCAGGAGGTGGTCAGGGCATTGCTGGCGCTGATCGGCAAGCTGGGCTATCGCAGCGTCGCCGAAGGCATAGAGACGGAAGACGTGCTGACCTTTCTGCAAGACGCCGGCTGTGACGAGGTCCAGGGCTATCTGCTGGCCCGGCCCATGGCCCTGCCCGCCTTCGAGGCCTGGTACGCCGAGCAGGGTTAAGTCGAAAGGACGAGGCCATTTGACTGACAAATTCATTCCAGGCTCTACACTGGTTCAGGTCGTAGTTTCCCGGGAGTGAGGATATGAGGGAATCAGGTACCGAGTTGTTGGACGTGGTTGGCCTGGATACCGGCAATCTGAGCAGCCAGGGCTGCATCGACAAGGTGCTGCACGCGCTGCGCACTCATCTGAACATGGACGTGGCCTTTCTGGCTGAATTTCGCCAGCAGGATCGCGTCTTCCGCAATGTCGATGCCGAGCCCGACGCGCCGATCAAGGCCGGTGATGCGCTGCCGCTCAGCCAGGGCTATTGCCAGCAGGTGGTCACCGGTCATCTGCCTGAACTGATCCCCGATACCCGCGCCATCGGCGCCACCCGCTTGATCCCGGAAACCCGCGCCGTGCCCATCGGCGCGCACCTGAGCGTGCCTGTCCGTCTCAGCGATGGCGAACTCTATGGCACCTTCTGTTGCTTCAAGTACCAGCCTGATCCAACCTTGAGTCCGCGCGATCTGGAACTGGTACGAACCTTCGCCGAACTGGTGGCGGATCGTCTCAGCCTGGATGCTTCCAGCCGCCGCGGCCAGGTTGAGATGCGCCAACGTATCCAGGGCGCGGTGGCCGCCCATCAACCCAGCATCGTCTACCAGCCGATCTATTACCTGGCCGATCTACGCATTGCCGGCTGGGAATCCCTGTCGCGCTTCCACTGCCCACCGCAACGCAGCCCCGACCTGTGGTTTTCCGAGGCCAGCGCCATCGGCCTGGGCGACGAACTCGAAGAAAGCGCCATGCGCTATGCGTTGCAAGGTTTGCAGAGCCTGCCGGACGATACCTACCTGACCATGAACTGTTCACCGCAGACCATCCTGGCCGGCCGCCTGCCCGCGCTGCTGGCTGGCAATCCGCCGGGACGGCTGGTACTGGAGATCACCGAGCATGCCGAGGTGAACGACTACGACGCCCTCCACGCCCAGCTGCGGCCGCTACGGGCGCAGGGCGTGCGCCTGGCGATCGACGATGCCGGCGCCGGTTATTCGAGCCTGAGGCACATCCTCAAGCTGCGCCCGGACATGATCAAACTGGACATGAGCCTGGTCCGTGACATCGACAGCGACGCCGAACGCCGGGCGCTGGCCTCGGCGATCATCGCCTTCGCCCGCGAGACGCGTAAGGAAGTGATCGCCGAGGGCGTGGAAACCCTCGCCGAACTGGCGACCCTCAAGGCCTTGCAGGTGGACAAGGTGCAGGGCAACCTGCTGAGTCGCCCGCTACCGCGCGACGACGCCCTGCGCCTGCCCCGGCAGCGCCAACTCGAAGGCCAGCAGGACAGCTGAATCGAAGGATCGGCGACCATTCAAGTCGCCGACCCTTTGGCCGATACGCCTAGGCGAATCATCGCTTCACCTGACGCCAGACCCGCTCTCGGCCGACCTTTGCCCTGCAGGAGTTACCGGTGCGTTCCATCCTGGTCATCGAAGACAGCCCCATGGTCCTCAAGATCCTGGCGCACCTCTTTCGGCAGCAGCGCGAATTCGAGCCGGTGTTCTGCGCCACCCTGGCCGAAGCCGAGCTGATGCTGGAGACCTCGGCCAACCTCTTCTTCGCCGCCCTGGTGGATCTCAACCTGCCCGACGCCGCCAATGGCGAAAGCGTCGACCTGGTGCTGCGCTATCGGCTGCCCTGCATCGTCCTGAGCGGCTCCTACGACGAACGTCGGCGCGACGACCTCTTGACCAAGGGCGTGGTCGACTATGTGCTCAAGGAGAGCCAGTACTCCTACGAATTCGCCTTCCGCCTGCTGCGCCGGCTGGATAGCAATACCGCGGTGAAGATCCTGATCGCCGAGGATTCCGACGCCACCCGCAACTACATCCGCCACGTGCTGACGCCCCACCGCTACCAGTTGCTGGATGCCTGCGATGGCAACGAGGCCCTGCGCCTGTTGCAGGAACAGCCGGACATCGACCTGCTGGTGGTGGACCACAGCATGCCCGGCATCAGCGGTTTCGAACTGGTGCAGCTGCTGCGCCAGAAGCTGCGGCGTCACGATCTCAGCATCATCGGGCTGTCAGCGGACGAGAAGGGGTCGCTCAGCGCCAAGTTCATCAAGCAGGGCGCCGATGACTTCCTGCGCAAACCCTTCTGCCCCGAGGAGCTCAACTGCCGGGTGGTCTCGACCCTGGAGCGTCGGGATCTCATGCGCGCCCTGACCCATGCCGCCCAGTACGATTCCCTCACCGGCCTGCGCAATCGCCGCGCCTTCCAGGATCAGGCCCGGGACTGGTTTCGCCAGGCCGAGCGCGAGGGGCGGTCGCTCAGCGTCGCCATGCTCGACCTGGATCACTTCAAGCGCATCAACGACGAATACGGTCATGCCAGTGGCGACAGCGCCCTGGTGGTGTTCGCCCAGGCCCTGGCGCGCACCCTGCCCCAGGACCTGACCGGTCGCCTGGGTGGCGAGGAATTCGCCCTGGTCAGCCGGATGCCGCCGGAGCAGTTGCTGCAGGCACTGGATCTGTTGCGGCGTTACTGCCACGCCCAGACCTATGCCCCCGGCGCGCCACCGCTGTCGTTCAGTGCGGGCGTCTTCAGTGGCCTCGCCAACGACCTCGAAGGTTTCCTGCACGAAGCCGATCGCCTTCTCTATCAGGCCAAGCGCGAGGGCCGTGGCCGTACCTGCCTGGTGCTGGACGCCGACTAGGTCAGCACCCGGGTTGGCGCGATCCACCACAAGACATATGATGTCGTACGATCAGCCTGGCTCGCCGGGCTGATGCGTATCGTCTCGTCCAACAATAACAAGCAAGGACCTGCCTCATGCACGACTCCCATCCGGGTCTCGCTCGGCCATTGTCACGTCGCCGGCTGCTCCAGGGCGGCCTGGTCTGCGGTGCCGCCCTCACGCTGCCCAGCCTCGCCCGTGCCGCCGAACCCCTGAGCCAACGCTATCCCGATCCGCTCATCGAGATCCTTGATGACCGCTTCCTGGAACTGCGCCTCTTCAATGCCAGCGTCGAGCGTCTGGCCACCGGTCTGCGCTGGGCCGAGGGGCCGGTCTGGATCGGCGACGGCAACTACCTGCTGATGAGCGACATCCCCAACAACCGCATCATCCGCTGGGATGAGGTCAGCGGCCGGCTGGACACCTATCGCGCCCAGTCGAATTTCTCCAATGGCCTGACCCGCGACCGCCAGGGCCGGCTGATCGCCTGCGAAGGCTCCACCACCCACGGCCAGGGCCGGCGGGTCACCCGCACCGAGCACGATGGCCGCATCACGGTGCTGGCCGATGGCTTCGAGGGCAAGCCGTTCAACTCCCCCAATGACGTGGTGGTCAAGCGGGATGGCTCCATCTGGTTCAGCGATCCGCCGTTCCAGGCGAACAGCGATTACGAGGGCCATCGCGTGAAGACCGAGCAACCCGACGGGGTCTATCGCATCGACGGCGAGAGTCTGGCGGTCACCCGGGTGATCGGCGACCTCAACGGCCCCAATGGCCTGGCCTTCTCGCCGGACGAAAAGCTGCTCTATGTGGTCGAGGGCCGCGCCAAGCCCAATCGCCTGGTATGGGCCTATACCGTCAAGGACGACGGCAGCCTGGGCGAGCGCCGCAAGCACATCGAGGCGCTGGAGTTCGGCGCCCTGGATGGCATCAAGTGCGACGTGGCGGGCAATCTCTGGTGCGGCTGGGGTAGCAGCGGCGCCCCGGCGGCCAAGCCCGAGGTGCTCGATGGCGTGCGGGTGTTCGATCCCAGCGGCAAGGCACTGGGGCATATCCATCTGCCGGAACGCTGCCCCAACCTCTGCTTTGGTGGCCCGGAAGGCAACCGGCTGTTCATGGCCGGCTCCCACTCGCTCTATAGCCTCTACGTCAACATCCGCGGCGCCGGACTCTAGCCGCTAGCGGGACTCGGGCGGTGATTGCTCGACCAGGGTGGTCAGGGAGTCGAGCACGTTGTCCAGGGCATAGGCCGCCTCGAAGCGCGCCAGGTTCTGCGTGAGGTCGGCCAGGCTGGTGGTGATCCCCAGCCAGTTGCCCAGGCCGATCTGGCGCGCCGCTTCCGGTAGCGAGCAGCCGCCATCGCGGCGTTCCAGCCAGGCCAGCACCAGCTCGGGCGGGGTATTGGCTTCGAGGCCCAGGGTGCGCAGCAGGCGCAGGGCCTTGGCCTGTTCGCGGGGCGGCAGCCGATGGCGGGCCGAGGGGGTGGGCTGGTCGACGATAAGCGTCAACCGGGAGCCGGGGATATCGGTCATCTGGACCTCTAGGGGACTACACCAGAACCGTACGGCGTAAGGCCGCTTCATCTCCCCATGGTAGGGCAATAGTCTGGCCAATTGCCATACCTTGCCCTGGCCCTCATCGCCCTGACAGCGCCGTTCGGCCCCTGCCCCACTCAGCGCGCGGCGCGGCTCCGGCAGCGCTGCCAGCGCTCTTCCACCCGCTGGGCGAACCAGGCGGTGGTCAGGGTGCGGGTAATCTTGGGGCTCTCCAGGGTGATGCCCGGCAGGACGGCACGCGGTAGGCTGCGACCGGCCTTGCGCTCGGCCAGGGCATAGACCTTGGCATAGAGATCGGTCTTGGCGAAGTCTTCCGAGTTGCCCGCTTCCAGATCGTGGCGGATGGCGATGTCGCTCATGCCCAGTGCCGGGGCCAGGCGATTCACCGCGCGCTCGGTCTCGCCCTGGGTCCGCGAACCGGGCACCACCAGATCACCATCCAGCGCCAGCTTCACCCCTGAAGCTCGGCTCACCGCACTCTGGAAGGCGGCGTTGCGACTGGCATACCAGCCGGCGTTGAAATCGGCGAAGCGATACAGCGGGGTGGGATAGTCCGCCGGATAGCCCAGCAGGTGCGCGGTGCCGAAATAGAGGCCACCACGTCGGCTGAACACCTCGTGGCGAATGGAGCCCTCGCGGTCATAGGGATAGTCGCGGGCATGGGCCTCGGCGAAGTCGATGCTGACCTGCATGGGGCCGCCGGTGCGCACCGGATTGAAGCGTCCGAACAGCTGGCTACCCAGCGGTACCATGGCGATGAAGTCCTCGAAGATCAGACTCAGTTCGCGCTCGGTACGGGCACCGTCCAGGCGCTGAGCATAGGTCTTGCCACTGGGCGACTGGAGATTGAGCGCCGTGCGCACCAGCAACTGGGGTACATAGGCCCGCGCTGCGCGCCGATCGATCTCCTCGCGGGCGATCCGTCCCAGCCCCGGCACCGGAGGATCGACCTGGTAGGTGGACTCCTGCTCCGCCACGGCCAGCACGGCGCAGAGGTTGTCCGTCGAGGGATCGAGCTCCTGGGCGCTGAAGGCGGTCTGGATGTCGCTCGCCCAGCCCTGCCGATCAGACACGTTGGCGGGCAGCAGGCGCAGGAGCTCGGCCCGCACCTCGGCTGGCGAGCGGGTGGGCCCCTGGGAAGTGGGCGTCAGGCTGCAACCGGCCAGTACCAGTGCACCAGCGAGGGCGGTCCAGCCGCGCAGCCGCGACCAGGTGGGCAGAACGATGGCAGGCAAGACGAGGGCGGATGACACGGCAGCTCCAAGAGATTTCTTTGGCCGCTTTGACCACGCTCCACGTCAAAAGGCTGAGCCAGAAGACTTATAACCACTGGTTATATAGATGTAACGCTTTCATTCAAGCAGCCGCGTCTGTCCGCTGGGATTCCCTGACAAGTCCTACTAAAATTGTCGGACTATAGTTCGAACCTACTGGAACCATGATGCAGCAGACCTCCACGCTTTCCTCCCCGCGCCTGCCCTGGGCCGCTCTCTGGGCCGCGCTCCTGCTCGCCCTGGGCATGGTCTTCGTCGGACAGGCCGCAGGTAGCCGCCAGGCACTCTTGCTACTCTTGGGCGGCGCGCTGGGCCTGACCCTTTATCACGCTGCCTTTGGCTTTACCTCGGCCTGGCGGGTTTTCATCCGTGACCGCCGCGGCGCCGGCCTGCGTGCCCAGATGGTGATGCTGGCCCTGGCCGTATTGCTGTTCTTTCCCGCCCTGGGCGCTGGCAGCCTTTTCGGCGAGGCGGTCCGTGGCAACGTCTCGCCGCTGTCCACCTCGGTGGTGGTTGGCGCCTTCCTGTTCGGCATCGGCATGCAACTGGGCGGTGGCTGCGCCTCCGGCACCCTGTTCACCGCCGGCGGCGGCAATGCGCGGATGCTGGTGACGCTGCTGTTCTTCGTCATCGGTTCGCTCGTCGCCACCCAGCACCTGGGCTGGTGGTTCGCCCTGCCCAGCCTGCCGCCGACCTCCCTGGTGACCAGCCTGGGTGTGCTGCCCGGTATCCTGGTCAGCCTGGCGCTGTTCGCGCTGATCGCCTGGACCACGGTGGTGCTGGAGCGCCGTCGCCATGGCAGCCTGGAAGTCACGGTCCCCGGCGAACATCTGGGCGCGGCGCGCCTGTTGCGCGGCAGCTGGCCGCTGGTCTGGGGTGCCATCGCCCTGGCCGTGCTCAACTTCATCACCCTGGCCCTGGCTGGTCGCCCCTGGGGCGTCACCTCGGCTTTCGCGCTCTGGGGCGCCAAGGGCGCCGGGCTGCTCGGCCTGGACGTGTCCGGCTGGGCCTTCTGGCAGCAACCGGCGAATGCCCGGGCGCTGGCCGAGCCGTTCTGGTTCGACATCACCAGCGTGATGAACCTCGGCATCATGCTGGGTGCCCTGGCCGCCGCCGGCCTGGCCGGTCGCTTCGCCCCCAGCCTGCGCATTCCCGCGCAGTCTCTGATCGCGGCGGTGCTCGGCGGCCTGCTGCTGGGCTACGGCGCACGCCTGGCCTACGGCTGCAACATCGGCGCTTACTTCAGCGGCATCGCCTCGGGCAGCCTGCACGGCTGGCTGTGGCTGGTGGCGGCCTTCGCCGGCAATAGCCTGGGCGTGCGCCTGCGTCCCTTCTTCTTTCCCGGCGAGCGTCGCGTCGAGCGACTGACCGGCTGCTAGAACGGATCGCTAGACCGGCAAGGGCTGGTGACCGGACGGCAGGGCCGCCGGTCGCTCCTGCAGGGTCACCCTCCCGACCTGGGGCGCGCCGTGATAGGTCTTGAGCGCCTGCATGACAAAGAGCAAGGCGGCGGTGCCCTGGTATTCGAACAGGCCCTGCAGCGGCCAGATGGTCATGAAGGCGAGGAACACCGCCAGGGTGAATTCCAGGTCCCGGCTCAGCTTGCGCGCGACCAGGTAATGGACCGCCAGGCCAATGGGAATGACCAGGACGGACAGGAAGCCGAAGCGGAACACGGTGCCGAAGATGCCGACGTCGGAGAGGAAGAAGTAGTCGCCGAAGATCGGCTTGAAGCCGTCGTTCCACATCAGGCTCAGGCTGCCGCTGGGCAAGCCGTTGTACAGCTGCAGGTGGTTGATGATCTGGGAAATGGTGTTTTCCCGAACGTTGTCGGTTGGCCCTTCCTGCACCGAGCGCGCATAGAAATCCAGGTTGAAGCCGAGGGTTTCCAGGAGGTGCGGATAGAGGATCAGCGGCGCCACGATGATGGCGCCGAACAGCGCCGGTCCCACCAGGCGCGCACGCAGGGCGAGGATGGTGAACACCAGGCAGACCACGATCAGCTGGCGGGTCTGCAGCACCACCACGATGGTCGCCAGAAAGAACAGCGCCAGCATGCCGTGACGCAGCTTGGGGCGCAGCTGGCCGTCGATGAAGGAGCGCCCGCGACCGGCGAAGTAGATGCAGATGAAATAGCCGAAGAAGATGGCCCCCGCGCCCGTGGACGCGCGCCCGGGGCGGCTGAGGTCCTTCACCTCGTCGCGCAGGTCGGGCAGCATCTTGAAGTAGGACAGCCAGCACAGCAGTGCCGAGAGCAGCCCGACCAGGATGATCAGGTTTTCGAACTGGGGGGCATTCAGGCGCTTGGCCAGATAGAGCACCAGAAAGGCGCTGAAGCAGTAAAGCACCCGTCGCTCCTCGATGAGGCCATAGACCAGCGGCTGGCCCCAGAACAGCTGGGCGAACAGCGCCGGCAGGCCAACGAACACCGCCGTGGAAAACAGGCAGAAGCCCATCAGCAGCTGATAGTCACGCTGCGGTCGCTGCCAGGTGCTCAGGGTAAAGAGCACGAAGAAACCCAGGCAGATCGCCAGGTACAACTCGCCCACGTAGCGGATGCCCACCGGATTGGTCGGGCTCTGTTCGAAGACGCCGAACTGCAGGACCATCAGGCCACCCAGGGCCAGAAAACTCAGTCGATTGATCAGCGTACCCGGCATTCCCGGTTTCCTCGCGGCGTGTTCATGGATAAGGCGTTCATTGCAGGCGCCAGTCACCTTCGACCTTGGCGTAGGTCAGCTGGCGGCCGTCCGCCAGACTCAGGCGGGCGCGGGTGTATTCAGGCAGGTCGACGCGGAAATCCCGGCCTTCCAGATAGAGCCCGCCACAGGCCCCCGACTCGCGGTGGTAGTCCAGTGGCTGGCGCTGCAATTCGTGGATGCTGCGGTGGAACAGCAGGTTGGCGTAGCCGCGCACCGTCATGTCGGTGGAGATGAGGGTGCAGTCCAGCGCGACCTGGCCCTTCACCAGCCCCACCAGGGCCTGGTTCTGCTGGTCGATGACGTGCCAGCCGGCGTAGCCGGCGATATCCTGGCGATAGGTCTGGCCGTTCTGCAGCGCGGCTGCCACCAGCAAGACAGCAAGCAGGGCGCGCCCGGGGGTTTTCAGGGCGATGAAGGCCAGGCCGAGCACCAGCGCGGCGGGAAAGATGAACTTGAGACGGTCGAAGGAAAACTGGGTGGCGTGCTGCAGCAGCAGCAGGTTTTCCAGCAGCGGCAGACTGGCGGCGGCCAGCAGCAGGGCCGTGCTGCGCGGCCAGTTCAGCGTCCGCCGTTTCCACAACAGCACGCCCAGGGCGATGGCCACTGCCGCCAGGAACAGCCCGAACGACAGCCCATAACCGGCGAAGAAGTCGGTCAAATGGGCATTGTTCGGGCTGCGGGCGAGAAAGCGCCGGGCAAAGGCCTTGAGCGTCGGCAGGAGGCCCGCCGCCAGGCTGTAGTGCAGCAGCACCAGCAGGCCGGCCAGCGCCGTGGCGAAGGCCAGCCGCCAGGCCATCCGCTGTCCTTCCGGCCATTGCCGACGTTGCAGCCAGAACAGCGCGACCAGGCCGCCGCCGAAGACGTAGCCGGTCCATTCGGTCAGGGCGCCGAAACAGACCAGCCCGGCCAGTACCCAGCCAAGACGGGCACGCTGGCCCACTGGTGCCTGGAGGTAGTGGAAGAAGGTCAGCAGGCTGGCCAGCAGCAGCACCTGGTAGAAGCTCTGCACCCAGTAGAGCAGACCCTGGGAGAGCAGTGCCTCGCGACTGAACACGGCGATCAGGCAGCCCAGCACCGCGGTGCCGGCGGCCAGGGCGCGACTGGCGCCCTGGCTGCGCAAGACCAGGTACAGCAAGCGGAACAGCAGCAGCGCCGTCAGGGCGCCAAGGGCGGCGTTGAACAGCGCCAGGTTGTGCATTGAAGGCGGCAGGCCGGCGACCTTGAGCCCCAGATAGGGGGCGAGAAAACCGTAGCTGCTGAAGCTGGTGTAGACGTAATCGCCACTGTGGGTCGGGATGGTGGCGCCCCAGGACACCTGCTGGTCATGGCTGCCGCCCAGGGTGATGGTGGGCAGCCACCAGTGGCGGGTCACGCCGGATTCATCCAGGGCGTTGAGACTGAGCAGCACGTGGTAGCTGGCTTCGAGATTCTGCGCCCCGGTACCGTCGCGGAAATCCGGCAGGCGCCAGAGCAGCGCAGCCAGCAGCAACAGGCCAACCGCCAGACCACCCAGCCAGAACGGCCATCGTCCGACCCGGACCCCGGAATGGGTAACGCCAGATGCCACACTCATTGTCCTGTCTCCTGACAGCCATGCAGTCGAGAACGCCGTCCAGGGCAGTGAAGAACCAGGCGCTACCCTCCGCAGGCCTGGTACAACCGGTACAGGACCGCGCGTGGGCATGAGGCCACACAGGCGGGTAACCGGGCTTCAACCGCTGACTACATTCAAGAAGCCGTCAGGAACACGGCATCACCCGGGGGCGACGCCGCTTAACACAAAGACTGGCTCGACGGCCCCACTGGAGGGACGAGGAACAGGGCCTGCCACGGTGCGTCGTCGGCAGGCATGACAGGTCGCAAAGAAGACTGCCTTAGCACCTTGACGCTGCCAAGCCGGCATCCGGCGCGTTCTGCACGGGGTGTCACATTTTTGGCTTTTGCTTTCGCTTAGAGTCGACGCAGCACTCCAGCCGACAAGGCGCGGATCCTTGATCCAGCGCCTGGCGTTCCCAGCTGTGCCCAGCCTGGTGTGAAAATCTCGACCCCGGTTCGCCGACCGCCGTCTCCCCCGGACAGGCATCGGCCGCGACGGCTGTCCTCACCGTACCTGCCCAAGGCCCGCTCCTGCATGGACAAGTCGCATCAGGCTCTACCCCCTGCTCCTCACGCCGCGGACATCGGTTTCGCGCGCTACTGCGCCGCGCTCTGGCGCCATCGCCGCGGCCTGCTCGCCTGCGTTGTCCTCTGCACCCTGCTGGGTGTGGCCTACGCCCAGTTCGCCGCTCCGCGCTATCAGGCGGTGGCGACCCTGCAGATCGAATACCAGCGTGGCATCGTGCGCCTGGACGACGCGGACAACGGCCGCCCCATGCCACCGCCGGAAGCCATCACCGAGATGCAGTTGCTCACCTCGCGGCGCGTGGTTGGAGAGGTGGTGGATGCCCTGGGCCTCGACCTCAGCGTCACCCCGCGGCGGGTGCCGCTGCTCGGCGACTGGCTGGCGCGCCGCCACGAACGGGCCAGCGCGGCGATAGCCACCGCGCCGTTCGGCCTCCATCGGTTCGGTTGGGGCGGAGAGCAGCTCACGATCGCCAGTCTCACGGTACCCGCTGCCCTCTATGGCCAGCCGCTTACCCTCACCGCCGAGGCACCCGATCGCTTCGTGCTGGCCGATGCCAAGGGGAACCGCCTGCTGGAGGGCCGCCTGGGCCAGCCGGCCAGTGCGGGCGAGTTGCGGCTGGACATCGCCCAGCTGCACGCCTATCCAGGCACCGAATTCATCCTGGTCAAGCAGCGCCGCGGCGTGGCCATCCAGGCGCTGCAGGAGCGACTCAGGGTCAGCGAGCGCGGCAAGCGCTCGGGCATCCTCTCGATCCAGTTGCAGGATACCGATGCCCTGCGGGCCCAGCGCATCCTGCAGGGCATCACCGAGGCCTATGTGCGCCAGGACGTGACCCGCAATGCCGACGAGTCCACCCAGCAGCTGGCCTTCCTGCGCCAGGAGCTGCCACGGGTGAACCAGCGCCTGAGTGCCGGTCGCCAGGCCCTGGACAGCTACCAGCGGCAACGGGGCTCCATCGCCATCGGTGCGGAGGGACGCAGCCTGCTGAGCCAGGCGGTGGAGCTCGACGGCCAGCTATCGGCCCTGGAAATGGAGCGCCTGGGCCTGGCCCTGCGCTTCACCCCCACCCACCCCCTGTACCAGACCCTGCTGGCGCGGCGCCAGGTGTTGAATCGCCAGCGTCAGGTCCTGCAGCGGCGCCTGGGCCAATTGCCGCAGACCCAGCAGGAGGTGCTGCGCCTGCAACGCGAGGTGGAGGCGGCAGACAAGGTCTATGCGCTGATCAGCAGGCGCATCCAGGAGCTTTCGGTGGTGCGAGCCGGCACGGTGAGCGATGTGCGCATCATCGACCACGCCTATACCCAGATTGCGCCGGTCTACCCGAAGAAACCCCTGCTGATCCTCAGCGCCCTGCTCTTCGGCTGCCTGGCCGGCGGCGCCTGGGTCTATCTGCGCGCCAGCCTGGAGCGTGGCATCGAGGACGCTGGAAGCCTGGAAGAACTCGGCCTGCCGGTGCTGGCGCAACTGCCCCTGGCGCCAGGTCGCCAGGCCGGAGGACCGCTGCAGACGCCGCTCGACGCCGGCTATCAGGAGGCACTGCGGATCCTGCGCACCAGCCTGGCCTTCGCCCGTACCGAGGCGCGCAATGACCTGCTGCTGGTCACCAGCGCCAGCCCGGGCGCCGGCAAGTCCTCGGTGGCCGTGCAGCTGGCGCGGGTCTTGGCGGAAGGCGGAATGCGGGTGCTGCTGGTGGACGCCGACCTGCGTCGCGGGCGCCTGCACCGTCGCCTGCAACTGACGCGCCGCCCGGGCCTTGCCGAGGTGCTGGCCGGCCTGGCGACCCCCGAGCAGGCGATCCAGCCCACGGTAATCGCCGGCCTGGATTGCCTAGTGGGCGGCATCCGGCCGCCCAATCCAGCCGAACTGCTGATGAGCTCACGCTGTACCGAGCTACTGCGTGGGCTGCAGCAGGACTACGAACTGGTGATCCTCGATACCCCACCGGTGCTGGCGGTGACCGATGCGGTACTGCTCGCCGCCCAGGCCGGCACCTGCCTGCTGGTGTCGCGCCATGGCTGCAACACCGCCAAGGAAATCGAGGCGACCCAGCGCCAGTTCGCCCACAGCGGCCTGGTCCTGCAAGGCGCGGTGCTCAATGCCGTCCCGCCCCAACCGTTCGCCCGCGGCTCCCTGGGGCTGCTGGTGAGTTGAAGCGCCAGCGCCCAAGGCCAGGTGCAGCGCCATGCTGGCGCCTGGCCATCCCCTGTCATCAAAGCTCAATACGGAGCCCCTAGGCTGCATCGACCTCCCGAGAACGGATTCTTATCGATGTCGTCCGCTCCCCTGCCTTCCTCCCGCGCGGCCTTCCGCCCCTGTCAGCGCAGCGCCCTGGATCTCTGTACGCAATGGCCGGCGGTCGAGGCCGAGCACACCAATGCCAGGGTCATGGACCTGTTCAACGAGCGGCGCGAGATCACCAGCCTCGCGGTGATCGAGAACGACCGGCCGATCGGGCTCATCAACCGCGACATCTTCCTCTCGCAGATGAGCAAGCCATATCACCGGGAAGTCTACGATCGCAAGAGCTGCATCGCCTTCATGGACAAGGAACCCCTGGTGGTGGACGCCGGCCTGTCCATCGAGGAGCTGACCCGCCGCACCGTCGAGGTGGGCGAGAAGGCGCTGGCCGATGGCTTCATCGTCACCCGTGAAGGCCGCTTCGTCGGCCTCGGCCTGGGCGTGCAGCTGATGCGCATCGTCGCAGATCTGCAGGCCGAGAAGAATCGCCAGATCATGCACAGCATCGAATACGCCAGCGTCATCCAGCGGGCCATGCTGCGCAGTTCTCGCGAGACCCTGGCGGTGATGGCCCAAGACGCCACCCTGGTCTGGCAGCCGCGCGACGTGGTCGGCGGCGACTTCTATCACTTCGCCCAATACGAAGACGGCTGGTTCGGCGCCATCGCCGACTGCACCGGCCATGGGGTGCCCGGCGCCTTCATGACCATGATCGCCTCGTCCTCCCTGACCCAGGCCCTGCAACAACTGGGGCCGCGTGATCCTTCCGCCCTGCTGGCGGCGATCAACGTGAGTGTCAAGGCGATGCTGGGGCAATCCGGGGGCATCTCCGAATCCAACGACGGCCTTGACCTGGCCTGCTTCTGGGTGGATCGCCACGGCCACGGCCTGACCTATGCGGGCGCCCGCCTGCCGCTCCATCTCCTGGCGCCCGACGCCGCGGAGGTCCTGACCCTGGTCCCCCTGCGCCTGGGCTTGGGGTATGCCGACAGCCCGCTGGAGCAGTGCTGGCCAGCCACCACCCTGCCGCTGCCACCGGGAAGCCTGCTGTTCGCCACCACCGATGGCCTGCTCGACCAGATCGGCGGCCCGCGACGCACCTCCTTCGGCAAGAAACGCGCCCTGAATCGGCTGACCGACGCGCGCACGGCACCGACCGCGGTGTTCTGCCAGCAACTCGCCGACGATCTCGCCGCCTGGCAAGGCGACGAGCAGCGCCGCGACGACCTCACCTTCTTCTGCATCCGCGTGGACTGACGTCATGCTGACCTCCCTAGCCGAGAACGGGGCCTTCCTGGAGATCGCCCAGCAGCAACAGGTGATCTTCTATCACCACGGTTACTTCTCCCATGGCATCGTCGCCGCCATGGCCGAGGTGGTGAAACTGCAACTGGAATTCGAGGGCATCAGCGGCGCCACCCGGCGCAAGCTGTTTTCCTCCTTCATCGAACTGTCACAGAACGTCCTGCACTATTCCGCCGATGCCCTGCCCCCGGACACGCTCGCGGATGCCAAGCTGGGCCAGGGTTCGGTCTGTATCACCCGCCAGGATGGCAACTACCAGATGCTCTGCGCCAATCCCATCGTCAGCGACAAGGTCCAGGCCCTGCGCGTGCGCCTCGAACCCCTGTGCAGCATGTCGATCGAGCAGATCAAGCAGGCCTACCGCGAGTCCCTGCGCGCCGAGACCCCCACCGACAGCAAGGGCGCCGGCCTGGGCTTCCTGACCATGGCGCGCGATGCCAGCGCGCCACTGGAGTTCGCCTTTCATCCGTCCACGCGGAATCCGGGCACCGCCCTGTTCTGCCTGAAAGCCATCATCTGACCAGGGCCTACTCTCGTATGGACAATCTGTTCATCGCCCCCACGCCCACGTCGCCCGAGGTGGATTTCCGCTTCGCCGAAGACGTGCTTTGGCTCAAGGGTGAATCCTTTCCGGAAAACGCCGCTGCCTTCTATCTGCCGGTGATCGAGCAGCTACGCGCCTATCTCGACCAGCGGCAGGAGGCCACGCTGCTGGTGCATGTCGCCCTCGCCTACTTCAACAGTTCCAGCACCAAGATGCTGTTCACCCTGTTCGACGCCCTGGACCAGGCGGCCCAGGCCGGCAACCGGGTGGAGCTGCATTGGTACTACGATGCCGAAGACGAGACCATCCAGGAGTTCGGCGAAGAGTTGCGGCTGGACTTCCAGGCCCTGGCGTTCGTCGAGCATCCCGAGCTGCCGGCATGACCGCCAGCGTCCGGCGCTATAGCCCGGCCGATCCAGGCCCCGACCTGTTCGAGCAGGAGGCCGGGGTCCTGCAGGCGGCACGCGCACTCTATACGGCCGATGACGCCGACGCCGAACGCTACCGAGCCGCGCTGGGCGACCTGACCCTGCACTTCGAGCGGCTGATGCGCGAGACACGCCGGCTGATCGCGCGCAGCGACCGCGCCGAGCGCGAGATGAATGCCCTCAACCAGCAGTTGCAGACCCTCACCCAACAGCTGGAGTACCGCGCCACCCACGATGCCCTGACCGGGGTGCTCAATCGCGGCGCGGTCATCGACCAGGCCGGCCAGGCCCTGCGCCAGGGTGGCGGCGCCATGATCGTGCTGGACATCGATCACTTCAAACGCATCAACGACGAATTCGGCCATCCGGTCGGAGACCGGGTCATCCAAGCCATCGCGCGCTGTCTGCAGGAGATCGTCCAGGCGCCGGCCATCGTCGGCCGGGTAGGTGGCGAGGAATTCACCGTCTTGCTGCCAACCACGGCGCGGGACGAAGCCCTGGCCATGACCGAGCGCCTGCGCCTGCGCATCGCCCAGGACACGACAGGGCCGGCGCCGGTGACCGCCAGCTTCGGCCTCAGCCTGAATGCGCCGGGCACCGAGTTCGAGATCGCCTACAGCCTGGCCGATGCGGCGCTCTATCAGGCCAAGCGCGGCGGGCGCAACCAGGTGATGCTGGCCGACTAGCGGTGCCCAGCGCAGGCGATCACTACCTGCCTGGCCTTTCACGGGACGAAAAAAAGCCGCTGCGCCTGGCGAGGCACAGCGGCTTTTTCAGGTCAGTCGCTTAGGACTGCTTCCAGTCCGGATAGCGGCGCTGATCGGCCGCCGGCGGAAAGTACTGGAACAGCCAGGTTTCGCTCAGGGCGCGGTCCTGGGTCCGGATGAAGGCGCGGATCTGCACCGGATCGGCCTTGTCGCTGGTGGGGTACCAGTCGAAGATCACCCGGTAGCCGCCAATCTCGTCGATCTTGAGCACATGGAAATCCTGCACCTTGCCGTCGGTGACGGTCACCACCGGCTCGATGCCGGTGCCCTCGGGCAGGAAGGACAGGCCGCCGCCATTGAAGTCGATGGCGAAGCGCCGTGCCCAGACCTTGGGCCAATGCTCACCGGGCGCCCAGCCTTCGGGGAAGCCGCCGATCCCGGAACGGGTCGCGTAGACCCGCGCCAGCGGGGTGCTCACCGGTGGCAGCGCGCTCCAGTGCAGCTTGTAGCCATAGTGCAGCGACTTGCCGGCGGTGATGGTCTCGGCCGGGGCCCAGAAGGCCACGATGTTGTCCAGGGTCTCGCCGGTGGTGGGGATCTCCAGCAACTGGATGGCGCCCTCGCCCCAGGCGGAGGTGGGCTCGACCCACAGGCTCGGCCGGCGGTCATAGCGGACCATGACGTCCTGGTAGCTTTCGAACTCGTGATCGGTCTGCACCAGGCCGAAGCCCTTGGGACTGTCGTCCTTGAAGGCGTTGAATTGCAGCTTGGGCGGGTTGTTCAGCGGGCGGCAGATCCACTCGCCATTGCCCTTCCACATGGCCAGGCGGTCGGAGTCGTGGATCTGCGGATGATAGGTGTTGCAGCTCTGGCGCTCGTGGGTGCCACAGCTGAACATGCTGGTCATGGGCGCGATGCCCAGTTGCTTGATGTCGCGACGGGCGTTGACGTTGGCGTCCACGTCCATCACCACCCGGTCGTTCAGGCAGTCGATGTCGAAGCGATAGGCACCGGTGGCGCTGGGCGAATCCAGCAGCGCATAGACCACGAAGCGCGTGCTGTTCTTGTTCGGGGTGACGAACCAGAACTTGGTGAAATCGGGGAATTCCTCGGGCCGATCGGCGTAGGTATCGATGGCCAGGCCACGGGCCGAAAGGCCGTACTGGCGGGTCTTGTCCACGGCGCGGAAGTAGCTGGCGCCCAGGAAGGAGACGATGTCGTACTGGGCCAGGTGCGGCGCCTTGAACAGCTTGAAGCCAGCAAAGCCCAGGTCGCCCTTGAGCTGGCTCTTGTCGACACCGCTGTCGTTGTAGTTGAACAACTCGGGGCGGAAGTGGACTTCCTTGGCCTCGTTGGTCTTGGGGTCCACCGAATACATGTGCACGGGTGTCTTGAAGCCCATGCCGACATGGAAGAACTGCACGTCCAGCTGGCCCTTGAGGTCGTGCCAGAGCGAATGCTGGGCATCGTAGCCAATGGCGTTGAACTGCTGGGGCGTCATGTTCGCCAGGGTATCGGGCAGCTTCTGGGCGGTAGGCTGGTAGGCCTTTCCGGCCAGCTCCTTGGCATGCTGCTTGAGCCAGTCGAAATCGAAGGCCTGGCCGTCGCCATTGGCCGGATTGGCAAAGGCCTGGAGGGCGAACAGCCCGGTGGAAGGAATGCCGGTGTAGGCCGCCAGGGCCAGGGACGCTTTGAGCAGGTGTCGACGCTGCATGGATCAACCTTGGTCACTAAGGATGAAAAGATTCGGCCCAGCCGAACCGCCAGAGAGAAAAAGAATGCACGATACCCGGATAGGTTCGCCATCGCACCGGTGAACTGCAGCCTAGCGCACGCTCTGGCCTGCCAGAGGGGTTACCAAAGCTTTCCGGATCACAGTTCGGGTTGCCGGGCAGCCTCAAAGGTGCGCCCTGGCGCTCACCCCACCGCGCTTTCTGCGCCTGTCGAGTACCGCCATGCCCATCGATACCGTCGCCTTCGGGCAACCCAGCCCCATCCTGCGCATCTTCGATGACGAAAAGGCGCGTGAATTCTATTGCAGCTTCCTGGGCTTCCGCCTGGTCTGGGAGCATCGCTTCGAGCCGGGATTGCCGCTCTACGCCGAAGTCGAGCGCGCCGGTCTGCGCCTGCACCTTTCCGGCCATCATGGCGACGCCTGTCCCGGCTCGACGGTCTTCGTACGGCAGACCGGCATCCGCGCCCTGCAGACCGAGCTGCTGGCCAAGGACTACGGCTTCGCCCGGCCGGGCATCGAGGAACTGCCCTGGGGCCTGGTGATGGAGATCGCCGATCCCTTTGGCAACAGGTTGAGGTTTTGCGAGGACAAGGCGGCGGGTTAGCCCCTGGCGCGGGCCCGCTTCGTTGGGCTTCGACGGTGGAGCTGTCTCAACCCAACCTACGGAAGACCCTGGATGGACTTGGCTATCAGGGCAGGCACACTTCGTGGAAAACGCTACGCGGTTTCCACCCTACGCCGGCGTCACGCCCCCCTGCCGCTCCGCTCCCTCTCCCTCGGGGAGAGGGTTGGGGTGAGGGAAAGGCACCACCCACGGTCACCGTCACCTTCGTAGGTTGGGTTGAGCGCAGCGAAGCCCAACAGCCTCAGGCCGGCAGGGGCTCCAACAGGGGCACCGCCCCCTCCTCCACCTGCCACCAACTCGGCAGCAGCGCCCTGACCTCGGGCTGGGTGAATCGGTCGTCGATGAGGTAGAGGCAGCCGCGGTCCTGCACGGTACGGATCACCCGGCCGGCGGCCTGGATGACCTTTTGCAGGCCCGGATAGAGATAGGCGTAGCGATAGCCATCGCCGAAACGCCGCTGCAGGCGCTGGCGCAGCTGTTCGTTGACCGGATTGAGCTGGGGCAGGCCCAGGGTGGCGACGAAAGCGCCGATCAGGCGGTCGCCGGGCAGGTCGATGCCCTCGCCGAAACTGCCGCCCAGAACGGCGAAACCGATACCACGGCCATCGGCCTGGAATCGGTCGAGAAAGGCCTGGCGCGCGGCTTCGTCCATGCCGCGCGATTGGCGCCACTGGGGGACGTCAGGTGCCAATTCGGCCAGGGCTTCGGCCACCTGGTCGAGGTAGTCGAAGCTGCTGAAGAAGGCCAGGTAGTTGCCCGGTCGCTGGCGATAGCGACCGGCGATCAGGGCGGCGATGGGTGCGCGGGAGGCGGCGCGATCGGCGTAGCGGGTGGAGAGGCGTACCAGGCGCACCTCTAGTTGTTCGGCGGCGAAGGGCGAAGCGACATCGACCCAGGCACTGCCAACCGGGATCCCGAGCAGGTCGCGGTGAAAATGCTGGGGAATCAGGGTGGCGGAGAACAGGGTACAGCTGTGCGCCGCCGCCAGCCGCGGACCGACGAAGGGCGCCGGCACCAGGTTGCGCAGATTGAGTTGCGACTGCGCCTTGCCGCGGCCCTTGAGCAGGGTGACGTCGAACAGCGAGTGATCACCAAAGGTCTCGCCCAGGCGCATGAACTGCAGCAGGTCGAAGAACAGCGTCTGCAACTCCGGCGCCGGGGGCTGGCCGGATTCGCCGAAATGCTCGGTGAGCAGACCCACCACCCGTTGCAGGGCGGTGAGGAAGGCGGCGGGCAATTCCGGCTGCACCTGATAGTCGACCTGCTGCTCCTTGTGCAGGCGATTCCACTCGCGATTGAGCGCCTGCAGCCCCTTGGCGATGACCGGCGGCGCTACGCTCTTGCCGGCGGCCAAACGGCGCTGGTCGAGGCTGGCGCTGTACATTCCGCGAGCGCGGTCGAGCAGGTTGTGGGCCTCGTCCACCAACACCCCGACCCGCCACTCCTGGGTCTGGGCCAGGGCATGGAGCATGGCGCTGCCGTCGAAATAGTAGTTGTAGTCGCCCACCACCACGTCGCTCCAGCGCGCCAGTTCCTGGGCCAGGTAGTAGGGGCAGACCTCATGGGCCAGGGCGGTCTCCCGCACCCGCGCGCGGGTCAGTTGCATGGGTTCGGCCAGGGCGGCGGCGCGGGCGGCCGGCAACCGGTCGTAGAAGCCTCGTGCCAGCGGACAGGACTCGCCATGGCAGGCCAGCTCCGGGTGCTCGCAAGCCTTGTCCCGCGCCACCAGTTCCAGCACCCGCACCGGTGCGGCCAGGGACTCCAGGCCATGCAGGGCCAGGGCGCGGCCGGGGGTCTTGGCGGCGAGAAAGAACAACCGATCCAGGTTCTGCCGCGGCATGGCCTTGAGCAGCGGGAACAGGGTGCCCACCGTCTTGCCGATGCCGGTGGGCGCCTGGGCCAGCAGGCAGCAGCCGACGCTGGCGGCCTTGTAGACGGCTTCCGCCAGCGGCCGCTGGCCGTGGCGGAAGTCGGCATGGGGAAAGGCCAGGGTCGCCAGCGCCTCATCCCGCGCGGCGCGATGGGCCAGCTCCTGGCGCGCCCAGGCGAGAAAGCGCGAGCACTGCAAGGCGAAGTGCTCAGCCAGATCGGCCGCCGTCCAGGCTTCGGTGAAGACGGTCTCGGCGCCACTGCCGATGTCGAAATAGACCAGCGCCAGGGTCAGCCCGGATAACTCACGACTCTGGCAAAGCAGATGGCCATAGACCTTGGCCTGGGCCCAATGCAGGTGACGATGGTTGCCGGGCTGGCGGTCCAGGCTGCCCCTGTGGGTCTTGATCTCTTCCAGGCGATTGGCAGCGGCGTCGAAGCCATCGGCGCGACCGCGCACCTGCAGGTCCTCGAAGTCGCCCTGCAGGCTGACCTCGCGCTCATAGCCGGGACCGCGCCGCGCCGCCACCCGCTGGTGGCCTTCGATACCTTCCAGGGCGGTGGGCGACGGGGTGAACCTGAGATCCAGGTCGCCGGCCTTGGCGGTGAATTCGCAGAGGGCGCGAACGGCGATGCGATAGCTCATGCGGAGGTCGCGGCCACCTGCCACTGCACGTGGCAGACGCTGACCGGGATGTCGTGGGCGGCGAAGAAGTCCAGCCAGCGGCGCTGGTTGTCCTGCAGACGGTCGCCCGGGCCCTTGACCTCGATCATCCGGTAGCGGCCTTCCGCCGGCCAGAACTGGATCAGGTCGGGCAAGCCGGTGCGGTTGTTTTCCGGATCCTCCAGCAGTCGCTCGAAGCACAGCCGCAGGTGACGCGCCGGCAGGCAGGCCAGGGCCTGGTCGAGCAAGTCGCTGCCGAGGATGCCCCAGGCGACGAAGGGCGAGGCCAAGCCGCGCTTGGCGGCGAAACGCTCGCGGATCACCGCCGCGTAGGAGCCATCGTCCAGCCGCGCCAGGCAGGCGGCGAAGGCCTCGGCGCGGCGTTCGCGGAAGCCCGGCAGACGCAGGTCGGCCGGCTCGCGCTGATAGGGGTGGAAGAAGGCGCCGGGGATGGCCAGGAAGATGGCGTCCCAGCACAGCAGGCCGAAGAGGCTGGTAAGCAGGGTGTTTTCCACATAATGCACCGGTGCCTCGTCACGGCCCAGGTGCTCGCGCACCAGCCACTCGACCCGGCGCAGGCCGTCGTTGACCAATTCGAAATCGAGGCGCTCCACCGGGCTGGCGGGGCGGCGTTTGTTGGGCGGGCCACCCTGCTTGCGCACCAGCCGCGGCAGGATACGCGCCACCTGCTGGCGCTCGGCGTCATGGGCCGGTGCGGCGGCGATGGCTTCCGCCAGCGCCTGGGCGGCGGGCCAGTCCTCCAGCCGTTCGAGCATACGCAGGGCGCGAATACGCGACTCGGGATGCGCCGAGGCGGCATAGAGCGCCTGCGCCTGGGCCAGTTCGCCGAGGCGCTCGTGGTGCTGGGCCAGTTCGTGGAGCAGCTTGCCGCGGCGCAATTCCAGCCAGGTGTTGGCAAAGCGCTCGGCGGGCAGCAGTGGCAGCAGCTCGGCGGCCGGCAGACCATCGCGCAGGGCCTGGCGACAGCGCTGGATGTGCAGATAGGCATCCACCTCGTGCCGCTGCCCGAAGGCGCGGGATTCGGCACTGAAGGCCACCGTCTCGTACTGGAAGATGCCCAGGTCGGCCAGCACGAAATCGGTCCAGTCCTGGTGCAGATTGCCAAAGAACAGCAGGCGCAGGCGGTCGCAGAGGTCCATCAGCGTCAGGCGCCAGACGCCCTCTTCCACCAGCTCCGGCACCGTGCCGGCCCAGCCGCTGAAGGCCAGGGGCGTGGCCTGTTCGGCCTCCAGCCGCGCCAGCCAGTCTTCCTTGCGGCCAGCCCTGGGCAGGCGGGCGCCGAAACAGCCGAGCAGTTCTTCCTTGCGCAGCAGGGCGAAGAGTTCGATCAGGTGCAATTCGGGATCGGAAAGCAGCCAGCCAAGGTCCACCAGCGGCAAGGCGGCGGCACGCGGGCAGCCGATCTCGCTGTACACCAGCTTGCTGGCACGGAACACCTCGCCCTTGCGCATCACCAGGCGCACCAGCAATGCCCGCGAGGGCTGGGGCAAGTCGGCGAAGGCCGCGATGAAACCCTGCTCGTGGTCGTCGAGCAGATCGGGATAGCGCAGGGCAACCCAGTCCAGTACCCGCTGGAAGTTGTGCAGATAGTAGAGGGGATCTTCGAGCGGAGCGTTCATGACGACACGGGCAATAGGCGAGCGGCTGGCTATTTATCCAGCCCCGACCGGAGCGGGCAACCCTGAAGCGATGCGCGGTCGTTCGCCCGGGCGGTCGTGCGATTTCCGGGTTGAAGAACCCGACCAGTAGTCATACGATGACTGACAAAGACCGCCGTCATAATTACAAGTCCAGGAGTCTGAGCGTGAAGATCAAACGCATCAAAGTCACCCCCATCGCCTTTCGCGATGCGCCGCTGCTCAATGCCAGCGGCATCCACGAACCCTATGCGCTGAGATCCATCATCGAGGTGGAAGGCGACAACGGCCACATCGGCCTCGGCGAAAGCTACGGCGACGCCCCGGTGCTGGCAGTGCTCAAGGCCATGGAAAGCAGCCTGGTCGGCCTTTCCGCCTGGGACCTCAATGGCCTGCGCGCGCGGGTGGTGGAGACCGTCGCCAGTCTAGCCGGCGGCGTGGTGGCCGGTGCGGAGCTGGCGCCCGGCTCCCATCCGAGCAAGCAGGTGGCCAATGCCTATTCCGCCTTCGAGGTGGCCTTCCTCGATCTGCAGGCACGCTCCCTGGGCATTCCGCTGGTGGAGCTGCTCGGTGGCGCGGTGCGCCGCGAAGTCCCCTTCAGCGCCTACCTGTTCCTCAAGTACGCCGAGCACATCGACGCCCCCTACCCGCCCGATCGCTGGGGCGAGGCCATCAGCCCCGAGCAGGTGGTGGCCCAGGCCGCGCGGATGATCGAGGAGAACGGCTTCCAGAGCATCAAGCTCAAGGCCGGCACCCTGCTTGGCCCGGATCACGAAGCGGCCTGCATCAAGGCGCTGCGCCAGGCCTTTCCCGAGGCACCGCTGCGCATCGACCCCAACGGCAACTGGTCGCTGGAAACGTCGCTGCGCATCGCCGAGGTCCTGGCGGGCGACCTCCAGTACTACGAGGACCCGACCCCCGGCCTCGACGGCATGGCCGAACTGCATCGGCGCACCGGCATTCCCCTGGCCACCAACATGGTGGTCACCGACTTCGACGAATTCCGCCGCAGCGTGGCCCAGAACAGTGTGCAGATCGTCTTGGCCGACCATCACTACTGGGGTGGCCTCCGAGACACCCAGATCCTCGCGCGGATGTGCGACACCTTCGGCCTGGGCGTCTCCATGCACTCCAACTCGCACCTGGGCATCAGCCTCATGGCCATGACCCATGTGGCCGCCGCCGTGCCCAATCTCGCCTATGCCTGCGACACCCACTACCCGTGGCAGGAAGAGGACGAGGAAGTCATCCAGGGCGGCAAGCTGCCGATCCGCAACGGCTGCGTGGCGATCACCGACGCCCCCGGCCTGGGTGTGGAGCTGGATCAGGAGCAACTGGCCAAGCTGCATGAGCAGTTCCTCGCCATCGACATCCGCAGCCGCGACGACGTGCGCCAGATGCGCAAGTACCAGCCGGACTGGGAGACGCGCAAGCCGCGCTTCTGACGCCTCCAGCAGCCCACCCGAGCCCGGACGACCGGCCCCGCGCCGGCCGTCGACGGCTCCGCCTCCCGCTCCTTCGCTGTGTACAATCGGCGGCGCACGACAGTGCCCAAGAACAACGAAAAAATACGCACAGGGAATCGGGGGAAGATGTTGAACGCACCACGCCTCACCGCACTCATGCTCGGCCTGGGACTGGCCATCGGTGCCACTCTCGCCTCGGCGCAAGACGCCGATCCGGCGCGCGCCTACGTCGACGCCCTGCTGGCGAAGATGACCCTGGAGGAAAAGATCGGCCAGCTCAATCTGGTGAGCGTCGGACCGGACTATCCCAAGGAAGCCATCATGGCGGACATCCGCGCCGGCAAGGTGGGCGCCATGTTCAACACCGTGACCCGCCCCGACATCCGCCAGATGCAGGACCAGGTCGTGCACAGCCGGCTGAAGATCCCGCTGTTCTATGCCTATGACGTCATCCACGGCATGCGCACCATCTTCCCCATCAATCTGGGCCTGGCCAGCACCTGGAATCTCGACGCCATCGCCACCAGCGCGCACATTTCCGCCATCGAGGCGGCCGCCGACGGCCTCGACCTGACCTTCTCCCCCACCGTCGACGTCACCCGCGAACCGCGCTGGGGCCGTGCCTCGGAAACCTTCGGCGAAGACACCTGGCTGACCTCGCGCATCGGCGCCACCCTGGTGCACGCCTACCAGGGCAACGACCTGCGCGCGCCCGACAGCCTGATGGCCAGCATCAAGCACTTCGGCGGCTATGGCGCAGTGGAAGCCGGGCGTGACTACAGCAACGTCGACATGAGTCCGCAGCGGCTCATGCAGGACTACCTGCCGCCCTATCGCGCCGCCGCCGAGGCCGGAGCCGGCGCGGTGATGGTGGCCCTGAACAGCATCAACGGCGTTCCAGCCACGGCCAATCGCTGGCTGCTGCAGGACCTCTTGCGCAAGGACTGGAACTACAAGGGCCTGGTGATCAGCGACCACGGCGCCATCAACGAGCTGGTCTTGCACGGCGTGGCCAAGGACACCCGCGACGCCGCCGAGCAGGCGCTCAAGGCCGGTGTCGAGCTGAACATGCACGACGACGTCTATGGCAAGCAGCTGCCCGCACTGCTGGCGGCCGGCAAGGTGACCCAGGCCGAGATCGACCAGGCCGTGCGCGACATGCTGCTGACCAAGTATCGCCTGGGCCTGTTCGACGATCCCTATCGTCGTCTGCAGGGCCAGGACCCGGTCGACACCAACGCCGAATCGCGCCTGCACCGCGCCGAGGCGCGCCAGGTGGCCCGCGAGAGCCTGGTGCTGCTGAAGAACGAGAAGGCCGTCCTGCCGCTGCGCAAGGGCGCCACCCTGGCCGTGGTCGGTCCGCTGGCCGACAGCCCGCGCGACGTCATGGGCAACTGGTCCGCCGCTGGCGTGGCCGCCCAGGCGGTCTCCATCCGCCGTGGGCTGGAAAACGCCGTGGCCGGCCAGGGCAAGGTGCTCTATGCCAAGGGCGCCAACCTGCTGGACGACCGCGATGTGCTGGCCTACCTCAACTCCTATGAACCCGCGGTCGCGGTGGACCCGCGCAGCGCCAGCGAATTGATCGCCGAAGCCGTGGCCACCGCGCGCCAGGCCGACGTGGTGGTGGCCGTGGTCGGCGAGTCGCAGGGCATGGCCCACGAGGCCTCCAGCCGCGCCCGCATCAGCGTGCCCGACACCCAGCGCGAGCTGATCAAGGCGCTCAAGGCCACCGGCAAGCCGCTGGTGCTGGTGCTGATGAATGGCCGCCCGCTAGCCCTGGAATGGGAACAGGAGCAGGCCAATGCGCTGCTGGAAGCCTGGTTCCCCGGCACCGAGGGCGGCAACGCCGTGGCCGATGTGCTGTTCGGCGACCACAACCCGTCCGGCAAGCTGACCATGACCTTTCCCCGCGAAGTGGGCCAGGTGCCGCTGTACTACAACCACCTGAGCAGCGGCCGGCCCTTCGACGCGGCCAAGCCGAACAAGTACACCTCGCGCTACTTCGACATCGTCAACGGCCCGCTCTACCCCTTCGGCTATGGCCTGAGCTACACCACCTTCGACGTCTCGGCGCCGCAGCTGTCCAGCGCCACCCTGAAAAAGGGCGACACCCTGACTGCCAAGGTCACGGTCAAGAACACCGGCACCCGCGCCGGCGCCACCGTCGTGCAGCTCTACCTGCACGACGTGACCGCCTCCCTGGCGCGACCGGTCAAGGAGCTCAAAGGCTTCCAGAAGGTGATGCTGCAACCAGGCGAAAGCCGCGAGCTGGACTTCCCCCTCACCGAGGCGGACCTGCGCTTCTACAACAACGACCTCAAGCTGGTCTCGGAACCGGGCGAATTCAAGGTGATGGTCGGCCTGGATTCGGAGCGGGTGCGCGAGGGAAGTTTCACGTTGTTGTAAGCACCGCTTTGCCCCCTCTCCCCTTGGGAGAGTGCTGGGGTGAGGGAAACGATACACGCCCTGGTTACGGCCTGTTGGGCTGAGACGGCCCCATCGCCGAAGCCCAACAGGGGCTTGCTGGGGTTGCGAGGTCCTGGGCTTCGCTTACGCTCAGCCCAACCTGCCTGGTTCTGGATAGGCGCCAGCTAATCGTCGAGCACCTCGCCACTGCGGTCGCGTGCCTGGGAGACGGCATAGATGGACACCAGGGCGCAGACCATCATGAAAACCACCACCGGTATATAGCTGCCGCCGAAATAGGCGATCAGTGCGGTGGCGATCAGCGGCATGGGGCCGCCCACCAGGGCTGCGCCGATCTGGTAGCCCAAGGACATGCCGGTGTAGCGGATGGTTGCTGGAAAGGCCTCGGCCAGCAGCGTTCCGATCATGGCCCCGTAGCTGGCCCAGATCACGCCGAAGCCCACCCCGATGCCCAGCGCCGCCAGCCACAGCGACCCCTGGCTGATCAGCCAGAAGTAGGGAAAGACCCACAGCAGGAAGGCCAGGCAGCCCAGCAGGAATACCTTGCGCCGCCCGATGCGGTCCGACAGGTGACCGAAGTAGAGCATGCAGGGAAAGGCCAGCAGTGCGCAGACCAGGATGATGTTGAGGATCTCCGCGCGGGCGAAGCCGTGGCTGATCAGGTAGGACAGCGAAAAGGTGGCGTAGAGGAAGAAGGTCGAGGTTTCGATGACCTTGGCCCCGATGGCGATGAGCACCACGCGCCAGTGGTCCTGCAGGGTTTCCTGCAAGGGGATGCGCGTGTGCGTGCGATTGGCCACCATCTTCTTGAACGAAGGCGTTTCGTCCACGGCGTTGCGAATCCACATCCCAAGCAGCACCAGCACGATGGAGCCCACGAAAGGCACCCGCCAGCCCCAGGCCTCGAAGCTGGATTCGGAGAGATTGACGCTCAGCACGGCGGTGACGATATTGCCCAGGGCCAACCCGAGCACTGCGCCGGTCTGGGGCACGGCGCCAAAGAAGCCGCGGCGCTGCCGTGGCGAATACTCCACCGCCAGCAGCACGCCACCGCCCCACTCCCCGCCCAGGGCCAGCCCCTGCAGCAACCGTAGCAGGGTCAGCAGGATCGGCGCCCAGATCCCGATCTGCGCATAGTTCGGCAACAACCCCATGAGCACCGTGGAAGCGCCCATCAGCGACAGGGTGATGGCCAGGGTCTTCTTGCGGCCGATACGGTCGCCGATATGGGAGAACAGGATGCCGCCGAGGGGGCGAACCAGAAAGGCCAGGGCGAAGGCGGCCAGGGCCAGCAACTGACTGACCAAAGGGTCGCCGCTGGGAAAGAACTGCTTGGCGAAGATGATGGACGCCATGGTGCCGTAGAGAAAGTAGTCGTACCACTCGATGGTACTGCCGACGGCGCTGCCCAGTAGGGCGCGCCGGCGCTCGTGGGCGGGAACCAGGAATTCCTGAGAAGGGGCAGCCGCGGCTGCGGGATCTAGCGTGGCATGGGTCATGGCGTCACCTGTTTATTATTGTTCGAAGACGGGCTGCAGCCACCGTCCGAAAAGGCGGTGGTTCATTCGATCAGGGCGGCAGTGTCGTGACGAAAGGAGTGACGGAAGGAACGGCGGCGAGACGGTCAGCGTCCAGGCAGCGAGGTAGATCACGACGGATCATAGGCCCTCCATTTATTATGTTTTGTTATAGGCAGGCCGAGTCTAGCGTGGAGCTAAAGCCCTCGGAATTGACAATAAGCAACAGCGGTATAACTTTCAGGCAATGAAGAATCTCGCCAGTCTCAACTCCATCATGTCCCGCCTGCACGCCAAGCAGCTGCGCCTGCTCATCGCCCTGGCGGAAAAGGGCTCGCTGCTCAATGCGGCGGACGGCCTGGGGCTCACGCAGCCGGGCGCCAGCAAGGCGCTCAAGGAGCTGGAATCCACGCTGGGGGTGGAGTTGTTCCTGCGCACCAACCGCGGCCTGCTGCCGACGCCGGCCGGCACCTGCGCGATTCGCTTCGCCCGGCTGATCCAGGCCGACCTGGACAACCTGCGCCATGAGCTGCACGCCATCGCCAGTGGCTCGGGCGGCAAGTTGGCCATCGGCACCATCATGGGCGCCGTCCCCCTGCTCACCCATGCCATTTCCCGGCTGCTGGAGCTGCAGCCGCGGCTGTCGATCGAGGTGGTGGAGGACACCAGCGAGAGTCTGCTCGGCCTGGTCGATCAGGGGCGGCTGGATGCCGCCATCTGCCGGCTATCGGTGAGCGACAAGCCCGCTGCCTACGACGCCCTGGTCATCAAGGACGAGTCCCTCGCGGTCATCGCCCATGCCTCCCATCCGGCGGCTCAGCGCGAGCGAGTCGAGCTGCAGGATCTGTCGGACAGTCGCTGGGTGGTCTACCGGGCCAACATGCCCATGCGCCGCACCTTGGAGCACGAGTTCTTCGAAGCCCAGCTGCCGTTTCCGCTGCACCTGATCGAGACCACCTCGGCGCTGACCACCCTGTCGCTGCTGAGCCGCAATCCTCGGCTGGTGGCCCTGGTCTCGGTCGAGGTGGCGGACTATGTCTGCCAGCATGGCCTGGTCAGTCGCCTGCCGCTGCAGCTGAGGTCCCACAGCGAGCCCTATGAGCTGGTCTCGCGGCGCAGCGCCCAGCAGAATCCGGCGTTCGAGCTGCTCGTGGAGTCGCTCTACGCGATCCAGCAGGAGACCTGAGCACGCTCGGAGACAGCGGTCAGGGCGTGTCGCTCGTCTCCGCAGGCTCCGCTCTGGCAACGGCAGCGGCCGCGGCGATGGCCTCACCAGCATGCTCGGCGCAACAGTCGTCCTGCCAACGATAGCGGCGCGTCAGGCGACCGATGCCGGGATTGAAGGCATTGGTCGGATCGAGCTGGCGATAGTGCCGCTCCAGTTCGGGCGCCGCCTCGTAGAGGTGGCCGACATTGTGCTCGGCCGGATAGCGGGCGCCGCGGGCATCCAGCAGGTCCAGCAGGCGCCGCTTGAGCGCCGCGCAGTCGCGCCCCTTCTTCACCAGGTACTCCTGGTGCAGCACGTGGCAGAAGAAGTGCCCGCAGTACATGGTCACCTCGATCTGTTCCGCCAGCTCTGGCGGCAGGGTCTCGAACCAGTCCTGGGTGTTGCGCGGCAGGGCGATGTCCAGGGCGAGGATGTCTTCCACGGTATCCCGGTGCACCGCCCGGTAGCGATTCATGGCGTTGCCGACCGCGAAGCGATTGAGGAAGGCGGCGTTGCCCTCCTCCACGCTGCACTCGATGAAATCCGCGTCCGCGCTGGGCAGCCAGGCCTGCAGATAGGCACGCGCCTCGTCGATGCCCTCTTCGCCCATCTTCAGCAGCAGATGATGCTCGAAGCGCTCGGCGAACGCATTGAGCCGCGCCGGCAGATGCTCGGGTAGCGGCGCGGCGAGGCGTTGCAGCAGGCGATCACCAACCTGGGCGCCCAGGCCCAGGCGTTCGCTCAGGGCATCGAAGCGGGTCTTCCAGGCAAAGGCCTGGGGCACCCGCTGCGCACCGCAACGCTGGATGAAGAGAAACAGATCCTTGCCGTAGGTGCGACTCAGCTCATAGGCCGTGCGGTGCATGTACTCGCCGGCGATTGGCAGAGAGGTGAAATTGACCAGGATGTGCCGGCGAATGGCTTCGAGATCGGCGGCTCGGTTGGAGCCGATGTAGAACACCCGGGTGTTGCGATCAGCGACAAAGGTATCCAGGCGCAGGGCGAACACGGCGAGCTTGCCCGCCGAGCCCGACGCCTCGTACAGCCGCCGCGGGTCGGCGTTGTAGCGGGCCGGCGTAGCGGATGTCACGTCGCGAACGTGGCGGGCGTACTCGCGATCGGAGGCCATGGCCCCGGGCGGGTCCTGTACGGCGCTGTCGTCGAAACGCCCCTCGTCGAGCCGGCTCAGGATCTCCTCGGGGGTGTCGCCCAATTTCAGGCCTAGATGATTGACCAGTTGCAGCTGCCCGGCTTCGTCGATGCGGGCGAACAGCGACAGCTGGGTGAAGGCCGGGCCGCGGCGGATCAGCGAGCCGCCGGAGTTGTTGCAGACGCCACCGGTGATGGAGGCGCCAATGCAAGTCGAGCCGATCACCGAATGCGGCTCGCGCCCCAGGGGTTTCAGGGTCGTTTCCAACTGGCTCAGGGTCACGCCCGGCTGGGACACCACCTGCTCGCCCTGGCGCAGCAGGGCCAGGCGGGTCAGGCGCAGGGTGTTGATCAGCACCACCGGGCGGTCGTAGCCCTCGGCCACGGGGGTGGAGCCCCCGGTCAGGCCCGTGTTGGCCGCCTGGCAGATGATGATGGTCCCGGCTTGGTGACAACGCTGTAGCACCCGCCACATCTGCAGCAGGCTACCGGGCTGCACCACGGCGAGTACCGCCCCGCCGCCATAGCGGATCCCCAGGCGGAAGCGGCGGGTCGCGGCGTCCCCCTGCAGGACGTGGCGACGCCCGACGATGGCTTGCAACTCACTGACCAGATCCATGACGCCCTCTTCGCTGGCAAAGGAAACGGGAGCGAGCAAAGGCCGCTCCCGCTCGGAAACGCGCGGGTAGCGCCGGCGCGATTACTCGGCCAGCATCCCGGCATTCGATGGCACGGGCCGCCGGGTCACCCACAGCATCAGCGCCGCACACACCAGCAGGCAACCCCCAAGCAGCATCAGGCCGACCTGCGCCGAGCCGAACAGGGTCGTCAGCAGGCCCAGCAGATAGGGCCCGGCGAAGCCGCCGAGATTGCCGAAGGAGTTGATGAGGGCAATGCCGGCTGCGGCGGCAGCGCCCTGCAGGAAGGCTCCGGGCAGTCCCCAGAACAGTGCGATGGCGCTCAGGCTGCCACCTACCGCGAAGGCGACGCCCAGGATCAGCAGCAGCTGCTGGGGGAAGGCCGCGCAGAGGATCAGGCCGATGCCAGCCAGCACCGACATCAGGGCGCCATAGGCACGCTGGTTACCCGTGCGCTGGGCCTGGCGGGTCACCCAGACCATGGTCACCGCGCCGAATACATAGGGGATGGCGGTGATGAGGCCGATATCAAGGACCGAGGCCACCCCGGCGTTCTTGATGATGGTCGGCACCCAGAAATTGATGCCGTAGTTGCCGAGCATCAATAGCACGTAGATGGCGGTTAGCAGCCAGATGATAGGCAGGGCAAAGAGCCGCTTGAAGGGCACGCTGACCTTCTCCGAGGCATCCACGGCGAGGCGCCGGGTCAGCTCAGCCTTTTCCTGCACGTTCAGCCACTTGGCATCTTGGATGCCGTTGTCCAGCAGGCAGAGCACCACCACCCCGATCACCACGGCCGGTATGGCCTCGATGACGAACATCCACTGCCAGCCGGCCAGCAGGCCGCTGCCGCCCATGTAGTGCATGATGGCGCCGCTGAGCGGACCTCCAAAGATGAAGGACACCGGATTGCCGAGGATGACGATGGCCATCATGCGGCTGTGCAGCGCCGAGGGAAACCAGTAGGTCAGGTAGAGGATGACCCCGGGAAAGAAGCCGGCCTCGCAGACGCCAAGCAGAAAACGCAGGCCATAGAAGGTCATCTCGTGGCTGATGCCCAGCAGCTGGGCGATGGGGCCGGTGAAGGCCATCAGCGACGAGACCAGGCCCCAGGTGATCATGATGCGCGCGATCCACAGCTTGGCGCCGACCCGATGCAGCATCAGGTTGCTGGGAACCTCGAAGATGAAGTAACCGATGAAGAAGATGCCGGCGCCCAGGCCATAGGCCGCATCGGACATGCCGAGATCGCTGAGCATGGCGAGCTTGGCGAAGCCGACGTTGACCCGGTCGAGATAGGCGATGATGTAGCCGAGCAGCAGCAGGGGTAGCACCCGCCAGGCGACCTTGCGATAGAGCGGATCGAACTGCACCGTGGGTACGGCGGTATCAGGATTGGCCATGAGGTTTCGCGTCCTTTAGTTGTTGTGATTGCCGCGAGGGTCTTGCATAGCGGTCGTCTGTCATCCGCATCCTGTTGCCGCCCCGAACGGATTCGAGGACAGGCGGCAGGCCTGCGGACGACACGGCAGCGGAAAGGCTTTCCGCTACGGATGTCCAGGCCTCAGAACGAGGCCTGGATCAGCTGGGCGTAATCATCCGCCGTGGCTTCCCGGGGATTGGTCTTGTGGCTGTGATCGGCCAGGGCGCCAGTGACGATGCGCGGGATGAGCGCCTTATCGACGCCCATCTGCGCCAGGCCCGTCGGCAGGCGCAGGGCCTCGGCCTTGTGCGCCAGCGCCTGTTCCACCGACAGCTGCACGGGCAGCTGCATGGCCTGGGCGAGCCGTTCGAGTTTTTCCTCGCGGACCACCGACTCCGCCCCCCGGTTGAAAGCGACCACCGCCGGCAGCAGCACCGCGTTGAGGGTGCCATGGTGCAGGCGCGGATCGATGCCCCCCAGCGAATGGCTCAGGCTGTGCACGCAGCCCAGCCCCTTCTGAAAGGCCAGGGCGCCCTGCAGCGAGGCGCTGAGCATCTGGGTGCGGGCTTCCAGGTTGCTCGGCTCATTGAAGGCCAGCTCCAGATGGCGCCACGCACGGCGCAGGCCATCCAGCGCGATGCCCTCGGCCGGCGGATTGAAGCCGGGAGCGAGAAAGGTCTCGATGCAATGGGCCACCGCGTCCATGCCCGTGGCTGCCGTCAGGTGCGGCGGCAGGCTGAGCGTCAGCAGCGGATCGCAGATCGCCACGCGGGGGATGACATGGGGTGAAAGGATGCCGACCTTGCGGCCATCATCGAGAATGATGATGGCGCCTCGCCCTACTTCGCTGCCGGTGCCCGCCGTGGTCGGAATCGCCACGATAGGCACCGTCGCCGCAGTGATCCGCGCCAGCCCGCCTTCGATGACCGCGAAGTTTTTCAACGGCCCCGGATGGCGCGCGGACACGGCGATGGCCTTGGCCAGATCGATGGGCGAACCGCCGCCAACGGCGATGATGCCGTCGCACTCCGCTTCCAGAAAACAGGCCACCCCCTCGCGAGTAGCGGCTTCGGTGGGGTTGGCTGGGGTAGCGTCGAAGACCCGGTAGGCGGTTAGGGAATTCATGTCCAGCAGCTGCTCGATGAGACCGGCCGCTACCACGCCACGATCGGTGACGATCAGCGGTCGCTGGAAGCCCAGGCGCGCGCTGACTTCGGCCAGCTCCGCGGCACAGCCGGCGCCGAAGCGGATCTCCGTTACATAGTTGATTATCGCCATGACCCGTCCTGTTATTCTTGAAATTGATAGACGGCCCGACTATAGCGAGACCCTCCCGCTCTAAATACTGAGAGATGGCGATAGCGGTATAACCTGAAGGCAACCCGGAGCTGGCCGGGCGACGAGTACCTCCCACCCCGCTATCCTCTGTCGGCCCTTCCCGGCCACTTCGGCGTCCCCTGGAGTCTCGATGCCCAGCCCTACCCTCGCCGCCGCCCAATCCGCCTCGGTCCCCGGTGATCTCGCCGCCAATCTGCGCAATCACCTCGACTTCATCGCGGCAGCCGCCGAGACCGGGGTGACGTTGCTGCTGTTTCCCGAGTTGTCCCTGACGGGCTACGAGCCGACCCTGGCGGCGGCGCTAGCACTGGAGCCCGCCGATGTCCGTCTGCTGCCGCTGCGCGAAGCTTGTCGCGCAGCTGGGCTCACGGCCGTGGTCGGAGCGCCGGTCCAGGGTCCGACGGGGCTGCAGATCGGCGCCTTGATCCTGGGGGCGGACGGCAGCTGCCGCGTCCATACCAAGCAATACCTGCATCCGGGCGAAGCGCCGCCCTTCGTGCCGGGCAGCGGTGGCGAACTGCTGGAGCTACCAGGGTTGAAGGGCGCCCTGGCCATCTGCGCCGACAGCAACCAACCCGCCCACGCCGCTGCCGCCCGCGCCCGAGGCGCCGACCTCTACCTGGTCTCGGCGGTGATCGGGGCGACCGGCTATCCCGCCGACAGCGCCCAGTTGGCGGACCATGCCCGGCGCCTGGGCATGGCCGTGCTCATGGCCAATCATGGCGCTCCCACCGGTGGCTATGCCTGCGTGGGCCGCAGCGCCTTCTGGCAGGCCGACGGGCACTGCCTGGTGGCGGCCCCCGGGGACGGTCCCTGCCTCGTGGTGGTCCGCCGGCAAGGAGACGACTGGCAAGGTGAAAGCCTGCCGCTGTCGATCTGGTAGAACCATCGACCAAAAACCGGCCACAGGGTCACTTCACGACCTGTCACAGCGCGCGGTATCCCATTCACCCTGCGACTAAAGGTCACACATCAGACGCCGATAAGGCTCCGACATCCGCCTTTCGCACGACCGCATCGGATGCCTTTCGCAGCGTGAACGACGCTGTAACCGCAGGAGCGACATCATGGCCTTGAATACCGTTCGGACCCGCTACACCATGATCTTTCTAGGCTTCATCGGCGCCACCCTCGCTGCCACCGTCATCGGCATCCGTCTCTGGGTGACCCCGGACCTGGTCGCCGCCGGTGAGTCCACCGTGCTTACCCGGGTCAACGAGGTCGGCACCCGCATCTATCGCGAACTCAACCAGATCCAGGCACAACAGCGCGCCATCACCCAGGCCGTGCCGCTGCTGGACAGCGCCGCCATCGACCGGGTACTGCCCGGCCTGGTGGACCAGTATGGCGATACCAAGGTGTTCGGCGGCGGCATCTGGCCGCTGCCCAACCAGCGCGAGCAGGGCCGCGACAAGTTCAGCACCTTCTATCACCGCGATGCCAGCGGCAAACTGATCGTCAATACCCACTGGAACTCGCCCGAGGCGCTCAACTACTGGGAGCAGTCCTGGTTCCAGGCCGGCCTCAAGGGTCCCGCGGGCCAGTGCGTCTGGGCCGCCGCCTACAAGGACGCCGCCAGCGCCGAGCCGCGCACCAACTGCGCCATGGCCATCCAGCGCGACGGCAAGGCCTTTGGCGTGTCGACCGTCGACCTGACCCTGGGCTTTTTCAACCCGCTGGTGGAGCAGCTGCGCAAGGATCTCGACGACACCGACATGATGATCGTCGAGGCCGATGGCAAGATCCTCAGCAACCTCAGCGAACTCGGGGATTCGCAGATCCTGAACAACGTCTCGGCCTATGCCGCGCGCTCGCCCTTCGTCGCGGCGATCCAGCAGAATCTCGGCAAGCTCAAGGGCGAGGCCGTGGTGCGTGACACCTATGTCGACGAGCACGGCACGCCCCACACCTTCTTCCTGCGTCCCCTGGCCGGCACGCCCTGGCTGCTGGCCACGGCGCTGCCCACCTCGCTTATCGCGGCGACCAACACCGGCATCCTCAAGACCCTGGCGGCGATCCAGCTGCCGCTGGTCCTGCTGCTGGTGGGCATCATGGTGCTGGCGCTCGGCAAGCTGATGGGGCGCCTGGGTCTGCTGCAACGCAACATCGAATCCCTGTCCGCCGGTGATGCCGACCTGACCCGACGCATTCCGGTGCACGGCCACGATGAAGTGGATGCGGTGGCGGGCGCGGTCAACGGCTTCATCGGTTATCTGCAGCGGCTGATCGGCGAGGTGGGCGACGCCACCGACCGCATCGACACCGGCCTCAAGCAGCTCCATGGCCAGGCCCAGCAGAACGGTGCCATCCTCGCCCGGCATGCCAGCGAAACCGACCAGGCGGTGACCGCCATCACCGAGATGAGCGCCACCTCCGACTCCGTGGCGCGTAGCGCCAGCGACACCGCCACCCTCACCCAGGCTGCCAATGGCCAGGCCGAGCGTTCCCGTGCGGTGGTCCAGCAGGCCTCGGCCAGCGTCCTGGCCCTGGTGGATCAGGTGGAAGACGCCACCCTCAAGGTGCAGGCCATGCAGGGCGATGCCCAGCGCATCAATGACGTGCTCGGCGTGATCGGCGAGATCGCCGGCCAGACCAACCTGCTGGCGCTCAACGCGGCCATCGAGGCGGCCCGTGCCGGCGAGCAGGGTCGTGGCTTCGCGGTGGTGGCCGATGAGGTCCGTGCCCTGGCCGGTCGTACCCAGCAGAGCACCGCCGAGATCAACGAGATGCTCGGCCGACTGCAGCAGGGGGTGAGCTCCGCGGTAGCGGCCATGGAAGTGACCAAGACCAGCTGCCAGAGTACCGCCGAGAAGACCCGCGAGGTCACCTCTGGCCTGGACGAGATGAACGGTTCGGTGGTGCGCATCAGCGACCTGTCGACCCAGATCGCCGCGGCGGCCGAAGAGCAGAGCGTGGTGGCCGGCGAGATCAACCAGAACATGGTCGCCGTGCGCCACATGGTCGACGACCTGGTCACCAGCGGTCAGCGCACCGCCGAGAGCACCGCGGCGGTGCAATCGTCCAACGAGCAGTTGATCGCCGTGGTCCGGCGTTTCCGGGTGAAATAAAAAAAGACCGCTGCCAGTTCGGCAGCGGTCCTTGGTATCAGCGGACCGGGCGCAAGGCCCGGTCCTCGTTTCAGCCCACCAGATGCAGGAAGTGCATGTGGCGTTCGTACTGGTCGAGGATGTCGCCGATGACGTCCTCGCGCGACCAGCCCATGACGTCATGGTCCTGGCCACCCTCGCGCAGATAGACCTGGGCGCGGAAGTACTTGCGCTCCTCCCCCGGCTCGCTGCCCATGACGAAACTAGGCATCGCGTAGGCATGGGGTCTTACCTGGTAGACGAACTCCGGCTGATCGGCCGGGCCAACGCTCAGGCGCACGCCGCCGTCATCACGATCCTCGACGCTGCAGATATAGCCCTGCTTGCGCCATTCCTCGGCCACGGCCAGGCATGCCGGCTTGGCGACCTCGGTGATAAAGCGCACTACGTGGCTACGACGTGGGAACATGGCCAGACCGCGCAGTCGGCGCTGCCAGCCACCGGGAGACCTCATGGTCGGCGGCGAGATACCCAGCGCCTGGTGGCGCAGACCGCGCTTGGTGGCGTCCAGCTTGAGGGCCTTGAGCAACCCATGCATGCTGAACAGCAGGGCGATGGTGAACGGCAGCGCACTGGCGATGGTGGCGGTCTGCAAGGCTTTCAGGCCGTCAGCCAAAAGCAGTGCAATGGCCACCAGGCCCATGCTGGCGCCCCAGAAAACCCGCTGCCAGACCGGTGTCTGGTCCTGCCCGCCCGAGGCCAGCATGTCCACCACCATGGCGCCCGAATCGGCCGAGGTGACGAAGAACACCACCACCATGACGATGGCCACCATGGAAATCACGCTGGCGAAGGGAAAGTGCTCGAGAAAGGCGAACAGCGCCAGAGAGCTGTCCTGGGACACCGCGGCGGCCAGATCGGTGATCCCCTCGGTGAGGATCATGTGGATCGCCGTGTTGCCGAACACGGTCATCCACAGCAGGGTGAAACCCGCCGGCACCAGCAGCACGCCAGAGACGAACTCGCGGATGGTCCGCCCGCGCGAGATGCGGGCGATGAACAGGCCGACGAAGGGCGACCAGGCCAGCCACCAGCCCCAGTAGAACAGCGTCCAACCGCCGATCCAGTCGGTGGGTCGATAGGCGTTGAGGTTGAGGGTGCGGCTGACGATCTCGCTGAGATAGCCGCCGGTGTTCTCTACGAAGGTTTGCAGGATCAGCACGGTCGGGCCGAGGATAATCACGGTGAGCATCAGCAGCACCGCCAGGCCCAGATTGAGCTCCGACAGACGCCGTACGCCCTTGTCCAGGCCCGAGACCACCGACAGGGTGGCCAGCGCCGTGGTGATCACGATCAGACCGATCTGCACCGGGGTGGACACCGGTACGCCGAACAGCACGTTCAGGCCGGTGTTGATCTGTGACACGCCAAAGCCCAGGGAGGTGGCGACCCCCAGCACCGTACCGATGATCGCGAAGATATCCACCGCGTGGCCGATAGGGCCGTAGATACGCTCGCCGATCAGCGGATAGAGCGCCGATCTCAGGGTCAGCGGCAAGCCGTGGCGGTAGCTGAAGTAGGCCAGGATCAAGGCGACGATGGCGTAGATCGACCAGGCGTGCAGCCCCCAATGGAAGAAGGTGATGCGCATGGCCTGGCGCGCGGCGTCCACCGTCTGGCCATCGGCATAGGGCGGGTTGAGAAAGTGCATCACCGGTTCGGCGACGCCAAAGAACATCAGGCCGATGCCCATGCCGGCGGAAAACAGCATGGCGAACCAGGTGGTGTTGGCGTAGTCCGGTTCGCTGTGGTCCGGACCGAGCTTGATGTCGCCATAGCGACTCATGCCGAGAAACACCACGGTGCCGAGGATGATGGCCACGGCGAGGATATAGAACCAGCTCAGGTTGGTGATGATCCAGCCCTGGATGGCAGCGAACAGCCATTGGGCATTGGCCTGGAACAGACTGGCGTAGAGCACCAGTATCAGTAGTAGCAGAGTCGAGGTCCAGAAGACCGGAGGACTGAAGGTGGGACGGGCGGCAGATTCTCCCTGGCCGGTCATAAAGGGGCTCCTGTTTATGAAGTGCGCACAGGTTGACTGCCTTCAGCGGTAATCGTTTCGCCGGCGACGCTTCTGGAACCGTACACGCCGCGGTACGGGATGGCCGCGATCGTTATGGCGCTAAGGGTACGCCGTACCATCCGCCGCAGACACGCCGGGGCGTTCGGCCAGTCCACGGAACCAGCGTCCCGGCGCGATCCCGAAGGCCTGACGGAAATGTTTGGTCATATGACTCTGGTCGCAGAAACCCGCCGCCACCGCCGCCTCGGCTAGCCCCTTCCCCAGGCGCACCTGCAGGCGCACCCGGTCCAGACGACGCAGGGTCAGGTAGCGGTGCGGACTGGTGCCGAAGTAGGCGCGAAAATCGCGGGTCAGACTCCAGCGATCACGTCCGGCACACCGCGCCAGGTCATCGAGGGTGACGGCCTGGTCGAGATGGTCCTCCAGGTATTCGCGGGCACGCAGCGCGGCAACGAAGTCGACCCGGCCACGACTGGGCCAGGCCTGGCAGACCTCCGCCAGGGTAGCGACCAGGCCATAAAGGGCATCGTCGCGCCCCAGGGCATCGGGGTGCTCGTCGAGGGCGGCGAATACCGCATCGGTAGCCCGCGCCAGGCGCGGATCCAGGGAAACGCCCTCGCGATGGAAGGGCAAGGGCCGCCCGCCGAGGATGTCCTGCACCAGGGCCGGCGGCACATAGAGCATCCGATAGCGAAAGCCGCAGGCGGCACCGGCGCGGCCGTCGTGGACCTCGTCCGGGTGAAAGACCATGGTCTCGCCCGGCAGGCTGCTGGCCTTGGCGCCGCGATAGGAAAAACTCTGCACCCCGGCCAGGGTGCGACCGATGGCGTAGGTCGCATGGCGATGGGGATTGAAGGCGTGGCCGCTGAAAAAGGCTTCGATGGATTCCAGCTCATCGAAGGCCGGAGCGTGGCGTACCCAGTCCGTGGCACCGGGTAGTTCGATCTGGGTACTCATGGCGACTCCTCCGGCGCTCAGCCTAGCAGACCGCGCCACGCATCATGGAACAGCAGCAGGGCGCAGCCGACCAGGCTCAGCCCCAGCAGCAGGTTCACCCCGCGCAAGCCGCGTCCTTGCACCAGGTAGCGCCCGAGCAGCGCCCCGAGCAAGGCATAGCTCGCCGGGGCGCCACCCGCCGACAGGGCCAGGGGCAGCGACCAGAGGACGATCTTGCCTCCCGTCACCTGAGCCGCCGGAAACATCACCGTGGCGATGGGCAGCACCGCCAGCCAGCCCTTGGGATTGAGTCCCTGGATCAGCAGGCCGCTAGCGAAGGTCAGCCGCGTTGCCCCGCCCTCTTCGTCCGCCGTTGGTGGTGCGGCCCGGGCGATGCGATAGCCGAGGTACAGGCAGTAGCCGCCGCCCAGCAGCGCCAACCAGGGCAGCAAGGCGCCCGAGACCAGGGCCGCACCGGCGTAACCCAGCGTCAGGAACAGGATCAGCATGGCGCAGCCCACCCCGGCATAGAAACCCAGGGCCCGCCGGGCCTGGCCCTGCAGGCCGGCGTTGAGGCCCAAGGCGTTGACCGGACCGGGGCTGTACATGACGCTCAGGGCGTAGAGGATGATTTCCAAGGGGCACCTGCCAGAGACCGAAAGGGATGCCCAGGCTAGCCAGTGCCCCAGGTCCCTGGCTTGTACGTTCGTGGCTGTCCGCTGCTTCACCTTGAGGGTCATCATACAACCCGGCAGAATCGAGGCTCCCATCCGTAGCGGAGGTCTCCCTTGTCCAGCGATCGCAGCGCCCCGCCCTGGCGTGGTCGCGCCGACAGCAAGCCACCGACCCTCAAGGACGTCGCACGCCTGGCCGGGGTCTCGCCGATCACTGTCTCCCGTACCCTCAACCAACCGGAAATCGTCCGTCCGGTGCTACGCGAAAAGGTCTTCCGCGCGGTGCGCGAGAGCGGCTACCAGCCGGCCATGCTGACTACCAGGGCGATGCCCCAGGACAGCCGGCTGATCGCCGTGCTGGTGCCCACCATCGTCAATTCCATCTTTGCCGACACCGTGCAGGCACTCATGCAGACCTTGACCGAGGCCGGCCACCAGACCCTGCTGGGCCTGACCGACTATTCCGCCGAACGCGAGGAGCAGTTGCTGGACACGCTGCTGCGCCGCCGTCCCGATGCCATGGTACTGACCGGCACCCTGCACACGGCAGCCAGCCGCCTGCGTCTTTCCCAGGCCGGCATCCCGCTGGTGGAATGCTGGGACCAAGGCGAGCGGCCGCTGGACATGCTGGTGGGTTTCTCCCATGCGGCGGTGGGCTGCGCCATCGCCGCACAACTGCTGGAGCGCGGCTATCGCCGCTTCGCCAGCCTGACCCTGGATGATCCCCGGGGACGCCTGCGCCGCGATGCCTTCCGTGCCGAACTGGCCCGCCAGGGCCTAGGTACGCCGCCCGAGGTCAGCCTGCCGCCACCGGCCACGCCGGTGCTGGGGCGCGAGGGCCTGGCTCGCCTGCTGGATGCCGGCGAACACCCGGAGGTGGTGGTCTGCAGTTCCGACACCCTGGCCCATGGCGTGCTAGCCGAGGCCCATGCCCGCAACCTGCGGGTCCCAGAGGACCTGGCCGTGATGGGCTTCGGCAACCTGGCCAGCGCCGCCCACCTGATCCCGGCGTTGAGTACCGTGGACGTGCGCGGCGCCACGATGGGTACCTGCGCCGCCGCGGCCCTGCTCGCCCGCCTGGCTGGCACAGAAGCACCGCTGCGGCTGGATACCGGCTTCGAACTGGTGCTGCGTCAGAGCACGCGCTGACGCTTGAATGATTGCGTAATCAGCTTAGCGTCCATGACTCCTGTCTCGCCAAGAGTCCCTGACATGTCCGATAACTCCTATAACGCCGACCAGGACCGCATCGCCTGGGTCCGCCTGTCTTCCGTATTCCTGCCGCTGGCCAATCCCATCAGTGACGCCAAGGTGCTCACCGGCCGGCAGAAGCCGATGACCGAGATCGCCATCCTCCTCGTCGAGATCGAGACCCGCGACGGCCAGCGCGGCCTGGGCTTCAGCTACGCCAAGCGCGCCGGCGGCCCCGGGCAGTTCGCCCATGCCCGGGAAATCGCCCCGGTGCTGCTAGACGAGAATCCCAGCGACATCCAGAAACTCTGGACCAAGCTCTGCTGGGCCGGTGCCTCGGTGGGTCGCAGCGGCCTCGCCACCCAGGCCATCGGTGCCTTCGATGTGGCCCTGTGGGATCTCAAGGCGCGTCGAGCCAACCTGTCCCTGGCGCGGCTGCTTGGCGCCCAGCGGGATTCGGTGCGCTGCTACAACACCTCCGGTGGCTTCCTGCACACGCCGCTGGAGCAGTTGCTGGAAAACACCGACCGCTCCCGCGAGCAGGGCATCGGCGGCATCAAGCTCAAGGTCGGCCAGCCGGACTGGGCGGTGGACCTGGAGCGCGTCGCCCGCGTCCGGCAGCACCTGGGCGACAGCTTTCCGTTGATGGTGGACGCCAACCAGCAGTGGGACAGACCCACCGCCCAACGGATGTGCCGCCGCCTCGAGGAATTCGACCTGATCTGGATCGAAGAGCCGCTGGACTGCTACGACGCCGAAGGCCACGCCGCCCTGGCCGCCACCTTCGACACGCCCATCGCCACCGGCGAGATGCTGACCAGCGTGGCCGAGCATCAGGAATTCATCCGCCTGCGCGGCGCCGACTTCCTGATGCCCGATGCCCCGCGGGTTGGCGGCATCACCCCCTTTCTCAAGGTGGCCGCCTTGGCCGAACAGGCTGGACTGATGCTGGCGCCGCACTTCGCCATGGAATTGCACGTGCATCTGGCCGCCACCTATCCCACCGAGCCCTGGGTGGAGCATTTCGAATGGCTGGAGCCGTTGTTCAACGAACGCCTGGAAACCTGTAATGGCCGGATGCTGGTACCGACCCGTCCGGGCCTGGGCCTGTCCCTCAGCGAAAGGGTGGCCGGCTGGACCGCGCAGGAAGCGGAATTCGGCCAGCGTGGCTGACACCCGCTCTGACACTCGAACTCCGCCGGGGTATGGCACTCTATCCAGGCCAAGACCTGGAAGAGAATGCCCATGTTCGGATCGCTGCGCAGCCGTCTGATCGCGCTGCTGCTGATGCTCGGCGGCATGGCCGTCGGGGTCGGCTGGCTGATGATCCTGCTGCTGCGCCAGTCGGAAAGCGCACAGCTCGGCCAGGCCACGGTGGAAGCCGAGCAGGCCTGCCAGGTCATCGCCAGCAGCTATCGCTTCTACAGCAACGGCTGGTCCGGCCCCACCGCCGGCCTCGCCGATCCGGCGCTACGCCAGGGCCTCAACGGCGTGGCCAGCGTCGCCCTGCTGCGCTATCGCGGCATGGGCGGCGGTCTCTGGCAGGAGCAGGCGGGGATGCTGGCCGACGCCAGTCCCTTCAGCCTGACCGATGCCGAGCGCCGGCATCTGGCCGATCTCGCCGCCGCCGCCCTGGCCGAGGCGCGCAGCCTGAGCGACAGCTATAGCGTCGACGGCGCCACCGTGCTGGTGGCCGCCTGCCCACTGTCCGGCCCCATCCCCGATCTCGCCGCCTGGACCCTGACCCGCCTGACCTTTGCCGAAGGCAGCGGCCAGCGCCAGTTGAAACTGGGCCTCGGCCTTTTGCTGCTGGCCATGCTCGCCGCGACCCTGCTACTCGGCCGGCTCACCTGGCAGTGGTCGCGGCATGTCACCCGGGTCGAGCGCGATCTCGGGGCGAGCGCCAGTCATGACCTGCCCACCCTCGACCTTACCGGTGAACGGGAGCTGGACCGGGTGCTCGCCGCGCTCAACCAGGCCGGCCAGCGCCTGGCCCAGGCCCGCGCCGAAGCCCAGCGCCTGACCACCCAGGTCCACGCCAGCGAGCGGCTGGCGGCGCTGGGTCGGGTGGCCGCCGGGGTCGCCCATGAAATCCGCAACCCCCTGGCCGCCATGCGGCTCAAGGCCGAGAACGCCCTGGCCGGCGATGCCGAGCGCCAGCGGCGCGCCCTGGACGCCATCCTGCCGCAGATCGCCCGCCTGGACAGCCTGCTGCGCCGCCTGCTCGATCTCACCCAGCCGCCGCAGTTGCAACCGACTGCCGTCGATCTCCCGGCCTTCTGCCGCGAGGTGCTGGCCAGTCACGAAGACCAGGCGGGCCAGCGTGGCATCCGCCTGGTCGCCCGGGTGGCCGTCGATCAAGGCTGTTTCGACCGCGACGCCCTGGGTCGTGCCCTGGACAACCTGCTACTCAACGCCCTGCAGGCCGCTCCGGCCGATAGCGAGATCCGCCTGGACGTCAGCCGGCGCGACGACTGGCTGCTGCTGGCGGTGGAAGACGAAGGCCAGGGGCCGCCTGCCGAACTGCGCGGGCAGCTCTTCGAACCCTTCGTCACCGGTCGCCCCGAAGGCACCGGCCTTGGGCTGGCCCTGGTCCGCGAAACCGCCCGCGCCCATGGCGGCGAGGCGCGCCTGGTCGAACCCTCCCCCTCCACCCGTTTCGAGATCCTATTGCCATGCCAACCCTGCTGATCATCGACGACGACGCCGGTCTGCGCGACGCCCTGGCGGAAACCGCCGCTGATCAGGGCTACCGGGTGCTGCAGGCGGATCAAGGCGAAGCGGGGCTGGCGCTGCTCGACCGGCAGACGGTGGACGCCGTGCTGCTCGACCTGCGCATGCCCGGGCTGGATGGCCTGGAGGTACTGGCGCGCATTCGCGCTCTCCCCGAGCCGCCGGCGGTCACGGTGCTCACCGCCTTCGCCAGCGCCGGCAACACCATCGAGGCCATGCGCCTGGGCGCCTTCGACCACCTCACCAAGCCCATCGGCCGCGAAGAACTGATCCGGGTACTGGCCGGGATGACCGCCCAGCGCGGCCCGGCCAGCGTGCCGCCGACCGCGGTCGAAGGCCATACGCTGGTGGGCGGCAGCGATGCCCTGCGCCAGGTGCAGAAGACCATCGGCCGCCTGGTGGACAGCGAGGCCACGGTGCTGGTCACCGGCGAGACCGGCACCGGCAAGGAACTGGTGGCGCGCGCCATCCACGAGCACGGCAAGCGACGCGGGGCGCCCTTCGTGGCGGTCAACTGCGCTGCCATCCCGCCGGACCTGCTGGAAAGCGAACTCTTCGGCCATGTGCGCGGCGCCTTCAGCGGGGCCACCGCCAATCGCCTCGGCGCCTTTCGCGAAGCCCAGGGCGGCACCCTCTTTCTCGACGAGATCGGCGACATGCCACTGCCGATGCAGGCCAAGATCCTCCGCGCCCTGCAGGAACGCGAGGTGACGCCGGTGGGTGGCGCACCGGTACGGCTGGACGTACGGCTGGTAGCGGCCACCCACCGCGACCTGGCCCAGCGTGTCGCCAGTGGCGACTTCCGCGAGGACCTCTTCTATCGCCTGCACGTGGTGCCCATCCACCTGCCGGCCCTGCGCGAGCGGCGGGCCGACATCTTGCCGCTGGCCGAGCACTTCCTCGCCGCCAGCGGTCGCGTGCTGGCGGACGATGCCGCCGCCCTGCTGCTGCGCCACTCCTGGCCCGGCAACGTGCGGGAATTGCGCAACGCCATCCAGCGCGCCGCGACCCTGGCCCAGGGCGAACGCATCGTCGCCGCCGACCTGGCCTTCCTGCAGGGCGAGACGCCGGATGAGTTAGCCATCGACGCCAGCTGGCCGGAGGAGACCCTGGCCGAAGCCACCGCGCGCCTGGAACGCCTGCTGATCGAGCGCGCCCTGCAGCGCAGCGGCGGCAATCGCGCCGAAGCGGCCCGCCGCCTGGGCATCCATCGCCAGCTGCTCTATACCAAGCTGAGTCGGCTGGGCCTGGGTGTCGGCGCAGACGACGCCTAGGCTGTCCGCTTTGCCGACAGGGCTGTCCGCAAGCCGGACGCAATGCCTGGCCCGGATAGCCGCTAAAAGCAACAAGCCATTGATTGATAACGAAAATAAAAGTTGGCACAGGCCCTGCAATGGTCTGATCGTCAACCACCGCAGGAGTCATCCATGCCTACCAAGACCCAAACCCTCGTGATCGGGACCTTCGCCCTGCTGTCCGTCAGCGGCCTCGTCCTGGCACAGACCGCGCCGGCCACCGGCACCGCGACCACCGCTGCCAGCGCCCAGATTCCCACCCAGCAGGGCCAGCTCAAGCAGTTCCTGCTCAACCCCCGCGGCGACATCGACGGCCTGATCCTGGCCGACGGCACCGAGGTCAACACCCCGCCGCACCTGTCCGAGCAACTGGCCGCCACCTTCAAGCCGGGTGACAGCATCAACGTCGCCGGCCTGCGCGCCGCCAGCCTGCCGCTGGTCCAGGCGGTGTCCCTGACCAATGTCCAGACCGGCAAGACGGTCACCGATGAAGGTCCCGACCGCGTAGGCGGTCGCCGTCCGCCGGCGCCCCCGGCACCTGGCGCGGAGCGCGATGGCGACAGCCTCCAGGGCCAGATCGTCCAGCTGCTGCACGGCCCCCGTGGCGACGTGAACGGCGCCCTGCTGCAGGACGGCACCGCCCTGCGCCTGCCGCCCCACGAAGCCCTGCGCCTGCAAGCGCTGCTCAAGCCCGGTCAGAGCATCGCTGCTCGCGGCGAGCTGGTGACCAACGCCCAGGGTCGTGCCTTCCGGGTCAGCGCCCTCGGCGCCGACGCCAACTCGCTGCAGACCCTGGATACCCCGCCGGCGCCCCGCGGCCCCGGTCGTCTGCCGCCGCCCCCGCCCCCTGGCGTCCAGCCGGTCGCCCCGGGTGCCCAACCGCCGGCTCCCCCCGCTCCGCCGGCTGGCTGATCAGGCCAGCAGCCGCTGGGTCGCCTCGGCGATCCGGCGGCAGGCTTCCTCCAGCACCTCGCGGGAGGTCGCATAGGAAACCCGGAAGTAAGGCGCCAGGCCAAAGGCCGAGCCTGGCACCACCGCCACCCCGCCCTCGTCCATGAGGTAGCGGGTAAAGGCCGTATCGCTGTCGATCACCTCCCCGTTCGGCGTCCGCCGACCCAATACCCCCGCGCAACTGGCGTAGACATAAAAGGCCCCTTCGGGCCGCCGTGCCGACAGCCCCGGCACCGCGTTCAAGGCATCCACCACCAGATCCCGCCGCTCGCGGAACAACTCGCAGCGCTCGTGCACGATGTCCTGCGGCCCATCCAGGGCAGCGATGGCCGCGGCCTGGCTGACCGAGCAGGGGCAGGAGGTCACTTGGCTCTGCACACTGGCCATGGCCTGGATCAGCGCCTTCGGTCCGCCGGCATAGCCCAGCCGCCAGCCGGTCATGGCGTAGGCCTTGGAGACGCCGTTGATGGTCAGGGTCCGCTCGCGCAGCCGTGGCTCCAGCGCCGCCGGGGTGACGAAGCGAAAACCGTCGTAGAGGATGTGTTCGTACATGTCGTCGACCATCAGCCAGACCTGCGGATGGCGCAGCAGCACCTCCAGCAGCGGACGATAGTGTTCCTCGCCATAGGCCGCCCCCGAGGGGTTGGACGGCGAGTTGAGCATCACCCAGCGGGTACGTGGAGTGATGGCCGCCTCCAGTGCCTCGGCAGTCAGACGGAAGCCGTCTTCCTCCCGGCAGGGCAGCACCACCGGCGTGCCGCCGAGGATGGCGACGATGTCGGCATAGGTCACCCAAAAGGGTGCCGGGATGATCACCTCGTCGCCCGGATCCAGGGTCGCCATCATGGCGTTGAAGATCACCTGCTTGGCACCGGCCGAGGCCGTCACCTCGTCCTGGGCGAACACCAGCGCGTTCTCCCGCGCGAACTTGCGGCGGATGGCTTCCTTGAGCGCCGGGCTGCCGTCGAGCACCGTGTACTTGGTCTGGCCGGCGCGAATGGCCTGGATCGCCGCTTCCTTGATGTGCTCCGGGGTATCGAAGTCCGGCTCGCCCGCACCCAGTACCAGCAGATCGGCGCCCTGGCGGCGCAAGGCGTTGGCGCGCTCGGTGATCTTGAGGATTTCGGAGACGCCCACGGACGACAGGCATTGGGCGATATGCAGGGTGGAATCGGCGGCCATGACAGGGCTCCAGGCAGAGATGAAAGCGGGTGCCGGCGGCGTCCGGCAGGGTCGTCTCGCACTATCGAACCGCTGCGGCCGGCCTTCAAACGCTATAAAGGACTCATGTCATTCCGCCGGGGCATGGTCTGCTGACTGCACGGGCGCTAGAGTGGCGGCCATGTCGAACGCCTTCTCTCCCCTCGCCGCCTACCGCCAAGCCCTGGCCCAGGGGGACCGCCTGCCCGATGCCGCCCAGGAGGCCGCTGCGCGCCAGCTGGAAGCCTGCCACGCGGCGCTGCTGGCCGGCCGTCCGGCACGCGGTCTCTATCTCTGGGGTCCGGTCGGGCGCGGCAAGACCTGGCTGCTGGACCTGTTCCACGCCAGCCTGCCGGTGCCCGCCCGCCGCCAGCATTTCCACCACTTCATGCGCTGGGTGCACCAGCGCCAGTTCCAGCTGGCCGGCACCCGCGATCCCCTGCAGGTGCTGGCCCGGGAACTGGCCGCCGAGGTGCGGGTGCTGTGCTTCGACGAACTCTTCGTCAGCGACATCGGCGACGCCATCCTGGTGGGCGGCCTGCTGCGCGCCCTGCTGGACCAGGGCCTGGTGCTGGTGGTCACCTCCAACCAGCCGCCGGAGCAGCTCTATGCCGACGGCTTCAATCGCGAGCGCCTGTTGCCGGCCATCGCCGCGCTCCAGGCGCAGCTGGACGTGCTGGAGATGGACGGCGGCCAGGACCACCGTCTGCATGAAGGCGAGGCCGAACCGCGCTATTGGGTAGAGGATCCCGCCGCGCTGGCCGCGACCTTCGCCCAGCTCACCGCCGGCCAAGCCGCGACCAATGAGCCCCTCGCCCTCGGCGAGCGCCTGTTGCCGGTTATCCAGCGTGCACCCGGGGCGATCTGGCTGGACTTCGCCACCCTCTGCCAGGGCGCCTGGGCGACCACCGACTACATCGATCTCTGCACCCGCTTCCCCGCCCTGCTGCTAGGCGGCGTGCCCTGCCTATCCGGCGATCCCCGCGCAGGCCGCATCGCCCGCGGCACCGAAGACGGCGCGCAACGCGTCCTGGCCGGCGACCGCGAGCTGCCGCGCCTGGCGCCCCAAGACGACGCCGTGCGCCGCTTCATCGCCCTGGTCGACGAAGCCTACGACCGCCGCCGCCCGCTCTACCTGAACGCCGCCGTACCCCTGGAGCAGCTGTATACCCGCGGCTTTCTGGAATTTCCTTTCCGCCGCACCCTGAGCCGGCTCAGGGAGATGCAGCAGGCGCGGTACTAGGCAGACCCGAACGATCACCCCTGCGGCGACGAGGCACGCCACGGGGCAGCAGGGCCCCGTGTTAAGGTGGGACGTCCTTTCTCTTCACGAGGCCCGGTCATGACTCCGCGCATCGAACCCTTCTTCGACGCCACCACGTCCACCTTCACCTATGTGATCTACGAGGCGCCCGGCAGTCGCTGCGCCATCGTCGACTCGGTGCTCGACTACGATCCGCATTCGGGCCGCACCGCCACCCTCTCGGCGGATCGCGTCGCTCGCTTCGTGCGCGACCAGGGGCTGACGGTGGAGTGGCTGCTGGAGACCCACGCCCACGCCGACCACCTCTCCGCCGCGCCCTACCTGCGCCGGCAACTGGGCGGCCGCATCGCCATCGGCGAAGGCATCCGCCGCGTCCAGGGCGCCTTCAAGGACGTCTTCAACCTGGAGCCGGAGTTTCGCCTCGACGGCTCCCAGTTCGATCACCTGTTCCAGCCCGACGAGGTCTTCCACATCGGTGCCCTGAGCGCCCGCGCCCTGCACGTGCCCGGTCACACCCCGGCCGACATGGCCTATCAGGTGGAAGAAGAGCACGTCTTCGTCGGCGACACCCTGTTCATGCCCGATGTCGGCTCGGCCCGTTGCGACTTTCCCGGTGGCAGTGCCCGTGACCTCTATCGCTCGATCCGCCGCCTGCTGACCCTGCCGGAAGCCACCCGCCTCTACCTGTGCCACGACTATCCGCCAGCGGGCCGCGAAGCGCGTCACGAGACCACCGTGGGCGAAGAGCGTGCCCTCAATGTCCACGTTCGCGATGGCGTGGACGAAGATACCTTCGTCGCCCTGCGCACCCGCCGCGACGCCACCCTGTCCATGCCGACCCTGATCCTGCCGGCGATCCAGGTGAACATCCGCGCCGGTACCCTACCGCCGGCCGAGGCCAACGGTCGACGCTACCTGAAGATTCCCATCGACGGCTTCTAGCCCTACGTCATCCAACGGGATAGCCACAGCCGCTGGGCCCAGGCTTTCCCGGGCCGGCCAGGCAGGTCGCCCTGTTCACCCGTGGTGCCATGGCAAGGGCTCCCAGGGAGCAGCAGCCCAACCGCGAGTCGCCGGTTCGACCGCTTCGTCATCCCCTGCGGCATACTGCGCGGCCCCTTTCTGCCTGGAGTCCTGTCGATGCCCGTCTGGTGGCTACTCGTCCTGCCCTTCATCGCCGGCGCCTGCCTGCCGTTGCAAGCCGGCATCAACGGTCAACTGGCCCGCCAGCTGTCCAGCGTTTTCGCCGCGGCGTCCATTTCCTTCCTGGTCGGCCTGCTCGCCCTGCTGGGCCTGACCCTCTGGCAGCGCGGCGTCCCTACCCTGGGCGCGTTGCGCGAGCTGCACTGGTGGCACTGGTGTGGCGGGCTGCTGGGCATGTTCTTTATCGCCATGGCCGCCTTCGCCGGTCCGCGCATCGGCGCCACCCTGTTCATGGCGCTGGTGATCGCCGGCCAACTGGCCATGTCGCTGAGCCTGGATCACTTCGGCTGGGCCGGCTTTCGCCAGGATCCGGTTACCCTCGGCAAGTTGGCCGGCGTGGTGCTGATCGGCGCCGGCGTCTGGTGCATCACCCGCGCCTAGCGTTAATAGAGGTCGCGACGGTAGCGGTTTTCATCCAGCAACCGTTGCACCTCGGCCTCACCGAGCAACGCCTGCAGGGTGGCCTGGACACCGCGCCCCAGGCCCTGCAGGCTGCCGCAGACCATGATCACGGCATCGGCCGCCAGCCAGTCGAACAAGAGGTCGCGCTGCGCCTCCAGCCGCCCCTGCACATAGCCATCGCCCTCACGCGAGAACACCCGGTCCAACCGGGCCAGCCCGCCTTGGGCCTGCCAGGCCTGCAATTCAGTACCGTAGAAATCATCGTGCGCCGCCGTGCGTTCGCCGAACAGCAGCCAGTTGCGTCTGTGCCCGGCGGCGATGCGTGCGGCCAGCAGGGACCGTACCCCGGCAAGACCGGTCCCGGCGGCGATCAGGATCAGCGGGCGCTCGTCCAGCGGTGGCCGGAAGCCGGGATGGATGCGTAGCCGCGCCTGCACCTGGTCACCGGGCCGTAGCGCCGTGGTCAACCAGCCGGAGGCGATACCCAGGCGACCATCCGCCTTGCGCTCCTGGCGCACCAGCAGTCGCAGGGCGCCTTCGCCGGGCAGCGAGGCGATGGAGTACTGGCGTACGGCGAGCGGCACCAGGGCGTCGACCAGGGCCTGGGCGTCCAGGCCCCGCAGCGCAGTCTGGTCTTCCGGCAGCAGACGGGTTTCCAGGGCCGTCGCCAGCTTGAGCGTCACACCGCCGATCTCGACCCTGCTGTCAGCGGCCAGGCCCAGGGGCTGCAGCCAGGCTGCCACGCGCTCGGCGCGCTGGCGTGGCGCGATCTCCAGGAGGTCACCTGGTGCCCAGTGGCTTCCAGGCAGTGGCCGCAGCTGCAGCTCGAAAGCAGGGCCGCCGGGGCTGCCGGCATTGAGCCGCTGCACCGACGCCAGCTGCCAGGACTGCAACGGACGCTCGGGCGATGGTTCGATACGCGCGGCGCCCAGGGCGTGCAACTGACCCTGCCAGACCGCAAGCGCCAGGGGGTCGCCATTGTCCACCTCCACCGGCGCGAACAGTGACTGGGCGCCCTGTCCATCCAGCCAGGCGTCCAGCCGTTGGGCGAAGGCGCAGTAGGCCGGATAGCGCCGGTCGCCCAGGGCCAGCACCCCATAGCTCAGGCTTGGCAGCGTTGCCGCCTGGGTCAGCATCCGCCGCTCGAAGCCGCGCGCGGCATCCGGGGCCTCGCCGTCGCCGTGGGTGGCGACGACGAACAGCGCCCGGGTGGCCTGCTGCAGCCGCTCCACCGAGAGACGCCCGAGCGCGACCACCTCGGCGCTCAGCCCCGCCGCCTGCAGCTGGCCGGCGGCCTGCCAGGCCAGCGCCTCGCCCTGGCCACTCTGGCTGGCATAGCCGATCAGCCAGTCGGCGTTCCCTGCCGCGGCCGGTGTGAGCCGGCTCTGCGCTTGGCGCGCCTGGCGACGTTTGCGCCGGCGATCCAGATAGAGCCAGAGTCCGGTCACCATGAACAGCGGCATGGCCAGGCTGGCGAGCAGCAGGGCGATCCGTCCCGCCAGGCCGAAGTACTCCCCCGAATGCAGGGCATAGACGCTGAGCAACAGCCGGGCACCCAGCGGCTGCTCGCGGTAACGGCGATGATCGAGCACCCGCCCCTGGCCGTCGAAGACGAGGCGATTGAGCGCGCGGATGTGCTCGGCATCGTCCGGCAGGTACCAGAGCGTCGGATGGCTGACCTTGCGCGCCGGATTGGGCAGCAGCAGGCCGTAGCCCTCGACACGTCCACCGGTCTCTGCGCGGAAGCTCTGCCAGAGCGCGTCCAGATCCACGTCCTGGCGCGCGACCACCCCCGCGGTCTGGGGCTCCGGGGCGGCGCCGAGCAGGCGCTCGCTGGCCTCGCGGTACCAGTCATAGGACCAATAGAGACCGGTCAGGGCCGCCAGCAGATAGAGCAGCAGGCACCAGGTGCCCGCCACGGCGTGCAGGTCCCAGTGGAAACTGCGCCCACGTCGCGCCCAGTCCAGGGTCAGCCAGGTGCGCCAGCGGCGTACCTGACGCGGCCAGCGCAGGTACAGCCCGGACAGACAGAGCACCAGCAGGATCAGGGTGGCCGCGCCGGTCAGGGCCTTGCCCACCGGCCCCAGGGCCAGGGAGCGGTGCAGGTCCAGGACCAGGCGAAAGAACGCCTGGCCGCGAGGCGAGCTCAGCACCTCGCCCGTGTAGCGATCGAACAGCTGCACCTCACCACGGCCTTGACCACTGGCCGGTGCCAGGCCGAGCAGGCCGTAGCCCTCCCCCGCCATGCTGGAGACGAAGCTCAACTCCCGGCCCGGAGGAACGAGGCGCTGCCGCACCTCCGGCAGCGTCAGCGGACGCCGGTCCGCAGTCGCGGCGCTTGGCGGCGGATTGAGCAGCTCCAGCAATTCCAGCTGAAAGCTGTAGAGCGCACCCGTCACCCCTAGCACCACCAGTACCAGGCCAGCCGCCAGCCCAAGCAGGCTGTGCAGCTGGAAGAGGCCCCTGCGGATCAGGGCTGGGCCCATTGTCGCAGAAGGTTGTGATAGACGCCGGTCAGCTGCAGGCAGGCCTCATGGCCCTGCCCCAGCTCGGCGGCGGCCCGCTGGATGCCCTGGTCGAGTTCGAACAGCTGGCTGCGCTGGCCGGCATCGCGCACCAGGCTCTGGATCCAGAAGAAGGAACACAGCCGCGCGCCTCGGCTAACCGGCAGCACCCGGTGCAGGCTGCTGGCCGGATAGAGGATCAGATCGCCGGCCGCCAGCTTGACGCTGTGGGCGCCATAGGTGTCCTCCACCACCAGTTCGCCACCGTCGTACGCGTCCGGCTCGCACAGGAACAGGGTGGCCGACAGGTCGGTGCGCAGATAGCCGCTGCCATCCGGTAAGGGGCGCAGGGCGTTGTCCACGTGCAGGCCGAAGGACTGGCCGCCCTGGTAGAGATTGAACAGTGGCGGAAAGACTCGCGCCGGCAACGCGGCGGCAACGAACAGCGGATGCCGCGCCAGCGCCTGCTGGATCAGCTCGCCCACCGCGCGCGCCGCCGGCGCGTCCGCCGGCAATTGCAGGTTGTCCTTGGCCATGGCCGACTGGAAGCCGGCGGTGTGCTTGCCATCGGCCCAGGCCGCGGCCTCCAGCCGCTGGCGGCAGTCCCTTACCTGGTCGGGCGTCAGTACGCCCGGAACGCTGATCATCATGGCAATCCCCTCTAACGCCGAAAGCCCTGCGCGCGCGCAGGGCCTCGGTGTCTTGCGTTCGACCTTAGAAGCTGTAGGTCGCGGTCAGGATGGCGGAACGGGCATCGCCATATTCGATGGCCGAGGACCGCGTGGTGGCGCCGAGCTGCGAGCGCACCCGCTCCACATAGTCCTTGTCGAAGACGTTGTTGACGTTGAGCTGCAGGTCGACGTTGCGGTTGACGCGGTAGCCGACCATGGCGTTGTGCAGCCAGTAGGCGTCGAGCTTGGCGCCGTCGTTGCTGGAGGTGACGTTGCGCTCGCTGACATAGCGCGCACCATAGCCCACCCGCCAGCCAGCCGGCAGCTCGTAGGTGGTCCAGAGATTGAGCGAGCGCGGCGGAGTGTTGGCCAGCGCCTGCCCCTCGCGATTGCGTCCATCCAGGGTATCGGCGGCCTTGAGCGTCTCGCTGTCGAGGAAGGTGAAGTTGGCGTAGACGTTCCACTGTGGGGTGAGACGCCCGGTGGCACCCAGCTCGATGCCCTGCACGCGCTGCTCGCCGGCCAGCGCGGTGCTGCCGTCCACCAGGGTTTCCCGAGCGTTGCTCTTCTCGACGCGGAACAGGGCGCCGTCCAGCTCCAGGCGCTTGTCGAGGAATTCCCACTTGGTGCCCAGTTCCCAGGTCTTGTTCTTTTCCGGCCCCAGATCCTGGTTGGCCGCGCTCAGCCCGCCGCCGGTAGAGGTCAGGCTTTCCGCCGAGGGGTTGAAGGAGGTGCCATAGGCGACATAGACCCGACCGTTCGGTGCCGGCTTGAACACCAGGCCAGCGCGCCCGCTCAACTTGGCGTCATCGGAACTCAGGTGAGTCTTGGCGCCGCGCACACCGTTGGCGACCGGGGTGGTGTCGCTGTCGCCGTCGAACCAGTCGTAACGCAGACCCAGGTTCAGATCCCAGTACTGACTCAGGGCGATGGTGTCGAAGGCATAGAGCGCCTTGTCGGTCAGGACATTGTTGGCAATGGCCGAGGTCTGCTTGTTGGTCGCCCCGTCATAGCGCTCCGGCGGTGCAGCCAGGGAGTAGCCGGCGGCCGGAAAGGTCAGGCCATGGCTGTAGGTATCGCGGTCGTAGTCCTCGCGGGAGAATTCGGCGCCCAGCACGAAGGAATGGCCCAGGCCGAAGGTGTCGAAATCGCCGCTCAGGTTGGTCTGGTTGATCCACATCTCCGAAGTCACGTCGCGGCCATAGCCCTGGGGACCGGCCGGGCGATAGCGTCCCGCTGCCACGCCGCCCAGGTTGACGTGGGATGCCGAGATCACCGTGTCGCGCTCGATGCGGCTGTAGCGGGTCAGGTTCTGCAGGCTCAGGTTGTCGTTGAAGCGGTGCTCCAGCTCCACGGTGAAGACATTGTTGTTGATGTCTTCCTTGTCGATGTTCCTGAAGCCGAAGTAGGCGTCGCGATCCACCCCGCCCAGACGCTTGCCGTTGAGCGCCGGCACCCCGTAGTCGGGCTGGTTGTTGTCGGTCTGGTGGAAGTAACTCAGGGTCAGGCGGGTGTCGTCCGACAGGCCCAAGGCCAGCGACGGCGCGATGCCCCAGCGCTCGCGGTCGATCTGGTCGCGGCCGGGCACGTCGTTCTCGTGGGCCATCAGGTTCAGGCGGAAGGCACTGTCGTTACCTACGCCTTGCAGCGGCTGGTTGGTGTCCAGGGTCAGGCGGCGATAGCTGTCGGTGCCCAGGCCTGCGCCGATGCGGGTGAACTGGCGCTCCTGGGGCTTCTTGCTGATCAGGTTGATGGAGCCACCCGTGGTGCCGGCGCCGCCGAACACCGAGTTGGGGCCCTTGATGACCTCGACCGATTCCAGGTTGAAGGTGTCGGTACGGTTGGTCTGGGTGCTGTCGCGCAGGCCATCGATCTGGATATTCGAGTTTGCGCTGAAGCCACGGATGTTGATGCTGTCGCCGGAGCCGCCACCGCCCTCACCGGCGTTGAAGGTGATACCGGAGACGTTGGACAGCACCGATCTCAGACTCAGCGCCTGCTGATCCTGGATCACCTGCGCCGGCACCACGGTGACGGTCTGCGGGGTATCCAGCAAGGGAGCAGTGTACTTGCGCGAGGCGGATTGCTCGGCCTTGAAGCCTTCCTGCTGCGCCTGACCTTCGATAGTCAGACTTTCCAACCGGGTCACCGGCTCTCTGGCCTCTTCGGCCTGGGCTCCCAAAGACATCGAGGCAACAGCGACACTGAACGTAGAAACCAGCAAACGACGCTGGGACAGCGAGGACATTTCCTTGGACATGATGGCGAGCCGCCTCCTTTCTTGAATGCGGCGCGATTCTATTTGCAAACGATTATCAAATCCATAGCGAATGTAAACTATTCTTAACAACTTACAAAAAGCCTGACGAATCCCTTATCGGCAGGCATGAAAAAGCCCGCGTCCTTTGCGGGACGCGGGCTTGATCGACGCGGTAAGGCGTTAGAGGTAGAAGGCCTTCAGCGGCGGGAAACCGTTGAATTCCACCGCGCTGTAGCTGGTGGTGTAGGCACCGGTGGACAGCCAGTACAGGCGGTCGCCACTGGCCAGGTTCAGCGGCAGGCCGTACTTGTAGTGCTCGTACATGATGTCGGCGCTGTCGCAGGTCGGGCCGGCGATCACCACCTCTTCCATCTCGCCCTTCTTCTCGGTCCAGATCGGGAACTTGATGGACTCGTCCATGGTTTCGATCAGGCCGGAGAACTTGCCGACGTCGGTATAGACCCAGCGCTCCACGGCGGTACGCGACTTGCGCGCCACCAGCACTACTTCGCTGACCAGGATACCGGCATTGGAAATCAGCGAACGGCCCGGCTCCAGGATGATTTCCGGCAGCTCGTCGCCGAAATCTTCCTTGAGGAAGCGGATGATTTCCTCGGCATAGGTCTCCAGGCTGTTGGTGCGATGGATGTAGTTGGCCGGGAAGCCACCCCCCATGTTGATCATCTTCAGGGTGATGCCGTCTTCTTCCTTGAGGCGCTCGAAGATCACCTTGACCTTGGCGATGGCGGCGTCCCAGACGTCGATGTCGCGCTGCTGGCTGCCGACATGGAAGGAGATGCCATAGGGCTCCAGGCCCAGCTGGCGGGCCAGGATCAGCAGGTCCAGGGCCATGTCGGGCTGGCAGCCGAACTTGCGCGACAGCGGCCAGTCGGCCGAGTTGGAGCCCTCGGTGAGGATCCGCACATAGATGCGCGAGCCCGGAGCAGCCTTGGCGATGTTGCGCAGGTCGGCCTCGGAGTCGGTGGCGAACATGCGCACGCCCTTCTCGTAGAAGTAGCGGATGTCCTTGGATTTCTTGATGGTGTTGCCGTAGCTGATGCGCTCCGGGCCGACACCGGTGGACAGCACCTTGTCCAGCTCGTAGATGGAGGCGATGTCGAAGTTGGAGCCTTTGTCACGCAGCAGCTCGGTGATCTCGATGGCCGGGTTGGCCTTGACCGCGTAGTAGATCTTGGCGAACGGGAAGTTGCCAACGAGATCGTCATAGGCCCGCGCGATGGTGGCGGTGTCGATGACGACGAAGGGGGTTTCATGCTGGTCGGCGAAGGCCTTCATCTTCTGGAAGGTTTCGCGAGAATAGTAATCTTCGACCTTGATGGACATGCGTCGGGCTCCCGATGGGCAGAACAAATTGAAGGAGGGGGTGTTCTGAACGCCTAATCCGTTTCCCCACTTTGGTTCGCCTACTTCCCAAGGCACATCGCCGAAAGCAAAAAGGTCAACGCGTACTGGCGTTGACCTCGCTGTCTCGCCGTCGGTACTTGAGCCGGATGGATCGTTTCCAGCATGGACGTTCGGGCGCGAACTTTAGGGCCAGACGTCCCAGAGATCAATGTTAAATCCGTGATCTTTACCGAACGGTGACGTGTGCGAACTCACCCCCACTCCTGCAACCGACCGGACCGGACAGCGAGATGTTCCGGAGGGGCGATGACAGGGGGTTTCCGAGTGGGGAATCAAGATGCCCGATAACGCCATCGTCGGGCCTTGACGATGGCGCTGTACTATCGCGGCCATGGCCGCGATCAGTCCCTAATCACCGTAGCGTGGAAAACGGCGCAGCCTTTTCCAGGGAGGCATTCGCTGCAAGGGCGCCCTCACCCCAGCCCTCTCCCAGCGGGAGAGGGAGCCATCCAAGCGACTGTGAAACCAATCGATCTAGGCTCATCGCCGTCCGTAGGTTGGGTTGAGCGCAGCGAAGCCCAACACGCCCCACGCCTTACCGGAACGGCGGCTCGTCGAAGCTGCGCAGCTTGCGCGAGTGCAGGGAGTCGAGCTGGGTGCGCAGCTGGTCCAGGGCGGCGATGCCGATGGCCAGGTGTTGGCTGACGGCGCGGGCATAAAAGGCGTTGGCCGAGCCCGGCAGCTTGATCTCGCTGTGCAGGGGCTTGTCGGACACGCACAGCAGGGTGCCGTAGGGCACCCGCAGGCGATAGCCCTGGGCGGCGATGGTGCCGCTTTCCATGTCCACCGCCACGGCGCGCGCCAGGTTGATCAGCGGGCGCTCCTGCGCCCAGCGCAGCTCCCAGTTGCGGTCGTCGTAGGTCAATACCGTACCGGTACGCAGGCGGCGCTTGAGCGCCTCGCCGCGTTCGCCGGTGACGCTGGCGGCGGCTTCCTGCAGCGCCACCTGCACCTCGGCCAGCGCCGGAATGGGGATATGCGGCGGCACCACGCGATCGAGGATGCCGTCGCGCCTCATGTAGGCGTGGGCCAGCACGTAGTCGCCGATGGTCTGCGACTGCCGCAGGCCGCCGCAGTGGCCGATCATCAGCCAGCAGTGTGGGCGCAGCACCGCCAGGTGGTCGGTGATGTTCTTGGCATTGGATGGGCCGACGCCGATGTTGACCAGGGTGACGCCATGGCCGTCGCTCGCGATCAGGTGGTAGGCCGGCATCTGGAAGCGGTGCCAGGCGATGGCGGCGATGACCGCCTGGGCCTCGCTGGGATCCATGTCGCGCTCGATGACGACGTTGCCGGGCAGGACCAGGCGCTCGAAGCGCGGATCGTTACGCAGTTGCTCCAGGCCATGCTGGATGAACTGGTCGACGTAGCGATGGTAGTTGGTGAGCAGGATCCAGGGCTGCACGTGACGCCAGTCGCTGCCGGTGTAGTGGACGATGCGGCGCAGCGAGAAATCGGTGCGGGCGGCGTCGAACAGCGCCAGCGGCAGCGGATCGATGCGCTCCCAGTCATAGTGGCCGTCGGCGATGTCATCGTGGGCCGCGGAGAGATCGGTGCTGGGGAAGACCCGTGCCAGCTCGGCGGCGGTCACGCCACTGCCGGCCAGTTCGTCGCCCTGCTCCACCACATAGGGATAGGGGATGTCCTGGCGACTGCGACCGATCTCGACCTGGAGGTCGTAGTCGCGCATCAGGGGTTCGAGCTGCTCCAGCAGATAGCCGCGGAAGGCCGCCGGATGGGTCACGGTGGCCACATAGGTGCCGGGCAGCTGGATCTTGGCGTAGGCGCGGGTGGTGGCCGGCGGCACGCCGGGCGCGCGGTAGCGGATGCGGATCTCGGGATAGCGGAACAGCTCGCGCTCGGCGGCGCTGGGCTCGACGCGATCCTTGAGATAGCGCTTGAGCGCGGCATCCAGGGCCTGGGTAGCCTCCAGGTGTAGCGCCGCGAGACGGTCGACCGCCTCGCTGGCCGTGGCAACAGAGGTGAAATCCTCGGGTACGGAGGTCATGCGGGTTTCCTTGTTGGGACACTGGCTATAGCTGACACCCTAACACCCCTGGGTGACAACGGCTGCGACCGGTCATAGCGGTTTTTCACCCTGGGCATGCTGCTCCCACAGGCGACGATAATGCCCTTCGGGCCGTTGCAGCAGCGCCTCGTGACTGCCCTCCTCCACCTTGCGGCCGTCGCGCAGCACCAGGATGCGATCGGCATGGCGGATGGTGGACAGCCGGTGCGCCACCACGATCAGGGTGACCTGGCCGCGCAATTCGTCCAGTGCCTGTTGCAGCCGCGCCTCGGTGGCGCTGTCGATGCTGGCGGTGGCCTCGTCCAGCAGCAGTACCTTGGGCTCGCGCAGGAGTGCCCGGGCCAGCGCCAGCAGCTGCCGCTCGCCGGTGGAAAGGGTGAAGCCACGCTCGCCCAGCAGGGTATCCAGGCCTTCCGGCAGGCGCGCCACCAGGTCGTCCATATGGGCCGCGGCCAGGGCCTCGCGCAGGCGCTCATCCGATACCTGGCTGCCCAGCAGCAGGTTGTCCCTGAGACTGGTGGAACGGATGAAGGGCTCCTGGGGCACGCTGGCCAGGGCGGCGCCCAGCACTTCCGGGGTCAGGCTGCCCAGCTCGCGCCCGTCCAGGCAGAGGCTGCCGCCGGTAACCGGCTGCAGTCCGGCGAAGAGGTCGAGCAGGGTCGACTTGCCGCTGCCGGTGGGGCCGACGATGCCCAGGAAGGTCCCGGGGGGGATGTCCAGGTCGATGCCGTGCAGGGTGTCGTGCCCCGCGCCGGCATGGCGAAAACGCACGGCGTCGAGATGGAAGTGCGCGGTCTCGATGGGCCGGTCGTCCTCGCCGCTCAACGCTGGTTTTTCCTCCAGCAGGTGCAGCAGGCGAGTGCCAGCCACCGAGGCCTGCTGGAACAGGTTGAATCTCTGGGTGATGTCCATCAGGGGCTCGGTCACACGGCCCAGGTAGGTGACGAAGGCATAGAGCACGCCGATTTCGGCACCACCCTGCAGGTGACCCAGGCCGTAGACCAGCAGCAGCACCGCCAGGACCGCCACGCTGACCAGGTCCAGCGCCGAGCGCAGCAGCAGGCCGGAAACGCGGATGGTGCGCATGCGGGCACCGTACTGGGCCTGGTTGAGCCGCTGGAAATCCTGGCGGAAGCGTTCGGTCTGGTTGAAGGCTTGCAAGAGACCCATGCCGCCGATGGCCTCGCCCAGCCGGGCGCTCTGCTCGGCGCGTAGCATCCGCACCTCCATGGCCGCCGCGCCGCTGTATCGCTGGTAGGCCCAGACGATCAGCACCGCGGCCGGAATCAGCAGCACGGCGATGGCCATCAGGCGAACGTCCAAGAGCGCCATGGCCACCAGGATGCCGATCAGCAGCACGATGTTGCCGACCATGTTGCCGAGAAAGGCCACATAGAGTTCGCGCAAGGCATCGGTGTCATTGGTGACTCGCGCCACCAGCTCGCCGGTGGCGGTGCGATCATGAAAGCTCTGCGGCAGGCTCAGCACATGGCGGAACAGTCGCCGACGCTGCAAGAGCACCACGTCCATGGCGATCTCGGCGAAGCGTAGCGATTGCAGGTAACGGCCATAGGCGGCCAGCCCCTGGGAAACCACATAGGCGGCGACCAGTCCCACCAGCGGCCAGAGGCGCAGGTCGTGGGGCACCAGGTAGTTGTCGAGGTAGTGCTTGGTCAGCCAGGGACCCAGCACGTCGAACAGCGTCGCCACGACCAGGATCGCCAGGGTGCCGGCCAGCTTGCGCGGATTGGCGAGTACCGGCTTGAGCAGCAGGGAAAGTACGCGGGTCCTGGTCATTGGCTGGCCTCCTCCGCCTGCTGCAGATTCCAGAGTCGGGCATAGAGTCCGCCGGCGGCGAGCAGCTCGCCATGGCGGCCCCGCTCCACCAGGCTGCCCTGGTCGAGGACGATGATCTCGTCGGCATGCTGCACGGCCGAGAGGCGGTGGCTGACGATCAGGGTGGTCCGGCCTTGCAGCCCCGCCAGGGTACGCAGCAGCCGGGCCTCGGTGGCGGTATCCACCGCCGAGAGGGTGTCGTCCAGCAGCAGGATGGGCGCTGGCGAGAGCAGCGCCCGGGCCAGGGCCACGCGCTGGCGCTGGCCACCCGAGAGGGTCAGGCCCCGCTCACCCACCGGCGTATCCAGCCCTTGCGGCAGCGCCGCCAGGTCGGTGCCGAAGGCGGCGGCGTCCAGGGCTTCGCGGATTTCCCCAGCCGTGGCATCCGGGCGGCTGAGGGCGACGTTCTCACCCAGGGTGCGGGCGAACAGGAAGGGATCCTGGGGTACATAGGCGAACTGGGCACGCAGGTCGGCCAGCCGATAGTCTTCCAGCGGCACCCCGCCCAGGCGGATACAGCCCTGCTCCAGCGGAAACTGGCGCAGCAGCAGGCGGAGCAAGGTGCTCTTGCCGCTGCCGGTGGCGCCGACGATACCCAGGGTATCGCCCGCGGGCAGGTCGATGACCACGTCCCGTAGCGCCGGCTGGCGCGCCTGGGGATAGGTGAAGGCCGGAATGTAGACCGACAGATCCGCCTGGTCCGGCGGCGTCTGGGTGCCCTCGTCGCGGATGCGCTCGGTGACCGCGAACACCTCTTCCAGGCGCCGCGCCCCGGCTTCGCCGCGCTGCAACAGATTGAGGCACCAGCCGATGGCGAACATCGGCCAGATCAACTGCACCAGATAGAGGCTGAAACTGGTCAGCTGGCCCAGGGTGATATGGCCGTCGAGATAGCGCCAGCTGCCCATGACCAGGGTCAGCAGGGTGGCGAGGCTCAGGGCGACGAAGATGATCGGCTCGTAGCGCGCCTCGGTGCGCTGTACCTGGTAGTCGGCCTTGGCGACGCTGCGGGCGCGGGCGTCGAAATCGTCCAGCTCGGCTTCGATCAGGGCATGCTGGCGCAGCATGCGCAGGCCGCTCAGGGCCTCCTGGGTACGGTCGTTGAGGGCGGAAAAGCCCGCCAGCGCCAGGCCGAAGCGCTGCTGCACCCGCTGCGCCACGCGATAGAAGCCCCAGGCCATGAAGGGAAAGGGCAGGAGCGCCAGGGCGGCCAGGGGCGCATCGATGCCGATGAACATGGCCAGCAGTACCAGCAGCAGGGTCATCATGCCATCGAAGCTGGCCAGCACCCCTTCGCCAGCGGCCGTCTCTACGGCGTCGATGTCCTGGGTGGCGCGGGCCAGCAGATCGCCCGTGCGGCTGGACTGGAAGAAACCGGGGTCCAGGCGCGCCAGCTTGGCAAAGAAGGTGTCGCGCAGTTCCACCCCGACCTGGTAGGAAGTGCCGAACAGCCGCACCCGCCACTGGTACCTCAGTACATAGAGGCCGCAGCCGACCGCCACGATCAGGGCGACGCGCCAGAGCAGCCCGCTCTGGTCGAGCTCGCCCGCGCGCAGGGCGTCGATGGCCTTGCCGATCCACCAGGGCAGGGTCAGGTTGAGCAGGCCAACGCCCAGCAGACAGAAGATGGCGGTCCCGTAGGCACGCCGTTGGCGCAGGAAGAAATCACGCAACAACCGCCACAACGCCATAAAACCGCCTGTCCCGAGCAAAGGTGCAGTATATCGGCTACCCAAGGGGCAGCGGAGTTCCTTCGTCCTGATCCGGGTCCCATGTCAACGGGTGGCGCGGGGCGCGAGGTCGTTGTAGGGTGCCACTCCCTGCGGCACCCGGCCGCTGCGCCCCCCTTTCCCTTTGCTAGGCTGACGTCCATGACCCTCGAACCCCAACGTCCCGTCGTCCTTTGCCTGTCCGGCCACGATCCGAGTGGTGGCGCCGGGCTGCAGGCCGACATCGAAGCCCTGATCGCCCAGGGCTGCCACGCCGCTCCGGCGGTCACCGCGCTGACCGTGCAGGACACCGTCGACGTGCTGGACTTCCGGGTGCTGGATCGCGAGTGGGTACTGGCCCAGGCCCGGGCGATCATCACCGACCTGCCGGTGGCGGCGGTCAAGCTGGGCATGCTCGGTTCGGTGGAAATGGTCGAGACAGTGCTGGAGATCATGGAATCCCTGCCTGGCGTGCCCCTGGTCTGCGATCCAGTGCTGCGCGCCGGTGGTGGCGGCGCCCTGGGCAAGGACGAAGTCGGCTACGCCATCCGCGAGCGCCTGCTGCCCCGTGCCACTATCGCCACCCCCAACCTGCCGGAGGCGCGCATCCTCGCCGAGTTGCCCGGGGGCACCCCGGAGCAATGCGCCGAGCGCCTGCTGCCTTTATGCGCCCATCTGCTGATCACCGGCGGTCATGGCGAAGAGCATGAGGTGCACAACCGTCTCTATGACCGCGCCGGTAACTGCGAGACCCACGTCTGCCAGCGCCTGCCCGGTAGCTACCATGGCTCCGGCTGCACCCTGGCCAGCACCCTGGCCGGGCGCCTGGCCCTGGGCGAAGCCCTGCCCAGCGCCGTGCGCAGCGCCCTGGACTACACCTGGCGTACCCTGAGGGACGCCGAGCGCCCTGGCCGCGGCCAGTACGTGCCGCGTCGCCTGCCACTGGACTTCTGCTCATGAGCACCCTGCGCGGCCTCTACGCCATCACCGACAACGCCCTCCTCGCCGAGGGTCGCCTGCTGCCCTATGTCGAGGCCGCCTTGCAGGGCGGTGCCCGCCTGGTGCAGTACCGCGACAAGTCGCAAGACGTCCGCCGTCGCCAGGACGAAGCCGCAGCCCTCGCCGAACTCTGCCGGCAGCATGACGCCCAGCTGATCATCAATGACGACCTGCCCTTGGCCCGCCAGCTGGGCGTTGGCCTGCACCTGGGCCAGGAAGACGGCTCCCTCGCCGCGGCCCGCGCCGACCTGGGCGCGGACGCCATACTCGGCGGCACCTGCCACGCCAGCCTGGAACTGGCCGAAGTCGCGGCCGCAGCGGGGGCCAGTTACCTGGCCTTCGGGCGCTTCTTCGCCTCCAGCACCAAGCCGAATGCCCCACCGGCCCCTCTCGACGTGCTCGACCAGGCACGCAGCCGTTTCAGCCTGCCGCTCTGCGCCATCGGCGGCGTCACCCTGGACAACGCCCCGCGCCTGCTCACCCACGGCGTCGACCTGCTCGCCGTCGTCCATACCCTGTTTTCCGCCGCCAGCGCGGGCGAAGTGGAGCGCCGTGCGCGCGCCTTCGCCCGGTTGTTCGTGGCCTGATCCACTTTGAGGAGACCTTCATGTCCCGTTCCGCACAACTCTTCGACCAAGCCCAGCGCCACATTCCCGGCGGCGTCAACTCGCCCGTCCGCGCCTTCAAGAGCGTCGGCGGCACGCCGCTGTTCTTCAAGCATGCCCAGGGCGCCTACATCGTCGACGAGGATGACAAGCGCTATGTCGACTACGTCGGCTCCTGGGGTCCGATGATCCTTGGTCATAGCCATCCGGACGTGCTCGACGCCGTGCGTCGGCAACTGGAACACGGCCTCTCCTACGGCGCCCCGACCGCCCTGGAAACCACCATGGCCGATCTCATCTGCGAGATCGTCCCCTCCATGGAAATGGTGCGCATGGTCAGCTCCGGCACCGAGGCCACCATGAGCGCCATCCGCCTGGCGCGCGGCTACACCGGGCGCGACACCATCATCAAGTTCGAAGGTTGCTACCACGGCCACTCCGACAGCCTCTTGGTCAAGGCCGGCTCCGGCGCCCTGACCCTGGGCGTACCCAGTTCCCCCGGCGTCCCGGCGGCCTTCGCCCAGCACACCCTGACCCTGGCCTACAACGACCTGGCGGAAGTCGAAGAAACGCTGTCCCGGGTCGGCGACCAGATCGCCTGCATCATCGTCGAGCCGGTGGCCGGCAACATGAACTGCGTGCCGCCGGCGCCGGGCTTCCTGGAAGGGCTGCGCAGCCTCTGCGATCGCTACGGCGTGGTGCTGATCTTCGATGAGGTCATGACCGGTTTCCGCGTCGCCCTGGGCGGCGCCCAGGGGCATTACGGCATCCGTCCGGACCTCACCACCTTTGGCAAGATCGTCGGCGGCGGCATGCCGGTGGGCTGCTTTGGCGGCAAGCGCGAGATCATGGAAAAGATCGCCCCACTCGGCCCGGTCTACCAGGCCGGCACCCTGTCGGGCAATCCGCTGGCCATGGCCGCGGGGCTCACCACCCTGCAACTGATCCGCCGGCCCGGCTTCCACGCGGAGCTGACCGACTACACCACGCGCATGCTGCAGGGCTTGCAGGATCGCGCCGATGCCGCCGGTGTGCCCTTCGTCACCACCCAGGCAGGCGGCATGTTCGGTCTCTATTTCAGCGGTGCCGAAGACATCGTCACCTTCAGCGACGTCATGGCCAGCGACAGCGAGAGGTTCAAGCGCTTCTTCCACCTGATGCTGGACGGCGGCGTCTACCTGGCGCCCAGTGCCTTCGAAGCCGGCTTCACTTCCATCGCCCATGGCGACGAGGAGCTGCGCATCACCCTGGACGCCGCCGAGCGCGCCTTCGCCACCTTCAACGACTAGGTACCATCCGTCTCGGTTGAGGAACCTCTCTGCCGCGCCGGCCTCACACCTAGTTGAGAGGCCGGCGTCACAGATAAAAAAGTTCCGCCATTACGCGTAAAGGTTTTGAAAGCGTGCGTCGGCTTGACCCATAATGAGACGTCGGCGCGTTTCGCCGACCGGGTTCTTTGAACCTGCCTCGCTCGTGGAGGCGCTTCATGCACCGCGCTGGCCGTACCCTGTGCGCAGCCCTAATCCTGATGCCCCTGGTCGCCCTGGCCGGTGGTAATTCGCTGCTCGTCCCCAGCACCAGCCGTTGCAACCTGAATCTGGCCAACGAAGCCCTGGCACAGGCGATCGCCCGCTGCCAGCAGATCGCCCATGACGGCGACGCCCAGGCGCAGTACGAACTCGGCGACTTCTATTACGAAGGCAAGCAGACGCCCAAGGATCTCAACCAGGCGCGGCTGTGGTTCGAGCAGGCGTCGCTCAAGGGCAACGCCGATGCGCAGAATCGACTCGGCAACATGTTCTTTCGCGGCGAGGGCGTTCCGCCCAACAATATCCAGGCCTATATCGTCCTGAAGATGGCCGCCATCAATGGCAACGACGAAGCCATGGATACCGCCGACCTGGTCAGCGCCCAGATGCGTCGTGACGAGCTGGAGATGGCCACCCAGGTACTGGGGCAGATCTTCCGCGACTATCTGCAGGACATGCAGACCGCGGGCAATCTCAATCCCTTCCAGCCGCCGCAGAACTAGCGGTCCGGCGCCGGCCCTACCGCTCGCCAGCGCGAACCTACTTGGCCATACCTAGCTTTTGTCGGGCATCGGCATGGGGAACGGCATGACGTTGGTGCCACCCTTGGCTTCGCTGATCTTGGGCTGACCCAGACGCTCCACCTCGTCGATGCGGATGATCGAATGCATCGGCACGAAGCTGCGCACCACGCCTTCGAACTGCGCCTTGAGCTTTTCCTCGCTCGGATCCACCACCACCTGGGTGCGCTCGCCGAACACCAGTTCCTCGATTTCCAGGAAGCCCCAGAGATCGCTCTGGAAGATCTGCTTGGCATAGATCTCGAAGACCTGACCCTGGTTGACGAAGATGACCTTGTAGATGGCCGGCTTGTTCGGGGATGAGCTCATGGCGGACGCGAATTTCAACGGAAAAAGAGGGCTGCGAGCATAGCATGGCGGTCAGCCATCAGCAGGGGTTTCCAACCGTGCCCGCTGCGCCACCACGGTACTGACCCAGTCGATGAACACCCGCATTTTGGCGCTGACATGGCGATTGGGGGCAAAGGCCAGATAAAGCGGCAGGGGTGCTACCTGCCAGTCCTCGAACAGGGTCCTCAGCTCGCCGCGGGACACCGCTTGCGCTGCCAGGTAGTGCGGCAGACAGACCACCCCCAGCCCCGCCTGCCCCGCTGCCAGGCAGGCATTGCCGTCGTCCACCTCCAGACTGTGGCGCCCCTGCAACTCCAGACGCTCGGCGCCGCGTTGCAGGGCATAGGGAAAGCCCGTGCCCGCCCCCCAGAGAAATCGCACCACCCGATGCGGCGCCTCGGCCAGCACCGCGGGATGATCCGGTACACCATGCGTCGCGAGGTAGGCCGGCGCGGCATAGCAACCCAGCCGTAGCGCGCCCAGCGGGCGAGCCACCAGATACTGCTCGCGGATGCGCCCGCCACGGATCACGCAATCGACGTTGTCGCCGATCAGATCCACCTGGCGATCGCTGACGCCCAGGTCCAGCTGGATGTCCGGATAACGCTCGAAGAATTCCGGCAGCGCCGGGATCAGGATCAGGCGCGCCAGAGGGCTGGGCACATCCACCCGCAAGCGACCCCGGGGCGTGCGGGTGGCGACCGACAGGCCTGTCTCGGCGTCGTCCACCGCGGCCAGCACGCCCAGACAGCGTTGGTAATAGGCAGCGCCATCGGCGGTGACCTGCACCTGCCGGGTGGTGCGATTGAGCAGGCGCACCTGCAAGCGCGCTTCCAGCTGCTGCACCTGCTGGGTGACGCGGGTCCGGCTGCTGCCCAGGGTCTCGGCCGCGCGGGTGAAACTGCCGGCCTCCACCACCCGCACGAAGGTCTGCATCGCAGCGAACAGGTCCATGCCGATTCCTGGAAAGAGGATTGTTTGGATTGTACAAACAATGCTGACCGCCAGGCCTGGTTTATCTCTTGGCGGGCCGGCGCCTAAGGTGGCCTCATCGATCCCTACCGGAGCACCACCATGACCCGTGACGTCGTCTTTCCCGCCCAGCGCCACGCCCTCTACGAACAGCACCGCTATTCGCCAGCCATCCGTTCCAACGGCTTTCTCTTCGTCTCGGGCCAGGTCGGCAGCCGTGCCGATGGCTCACCCGAGCCGGAGCTGGAAGATCAGGTCCGCCTGGCCTTCGCCAACCTCGACGCCATTCTTGCCGCCGCTGGCGCGTCCTTCGCCGACGTAGTGGACGTCACCCTGTTCATGGTCGATGCCGAGGCCAGCTTCGAACGGATCTGGCCGGTGCTGCTGGAGCACTGGGGCACGGCGCCCTACCCCACGGTGACCGCGGTCGGCGTCACCTGGCTAACCGGCTTTCGCTTCGAGATCAAGGTCATCGCCCGACTACCGGAGGGCAGCGCCAAGGGCTAGGCCGGCTGCCTTCCGGGCGGCTCTTCCCCGTGCGGAAGGCCATCATTATAATGCGCGGTCCACTCGCTACCGACTCCCTGCCGCGCATGTCCAAGAAGCTCTATATCGAAACCCATGGCTGCCAGATGAACGAATACGATTCGTCGCGCATGGTCGACCTGCTCGGCGAACGGGAGCCGCTGGAAGTCACCCAGAATCCGGCCGAGGCCGATGTCATCCTGCTCAACACCTGCTCGATCCGCGAGAAGGCGCAGGAGAAGGTGTTCTCCCAGCTCGGTCGCTGGCGCGAACTCAAGCTGGAAAATCCCGACCTGGTGATCGGCGTCGGCGGCTGCGTGGCCAGTCAGGAAGGCGCTGCCATTCGCGACCGCGCGCCCTATGTCGACGTGGTCTTCGGTCCCCAGACCCTGCACCGGCTGCCGGAAATGATCGACGCCGCGCGCACCACCCGGGCACCTCAGGTGGACATCTCCTTCCCCGAGATCGAGAAGTTCGACCGCCTGCCCGAGCCGCGCATCGACGGCCCCAGCGCCTTCGTCTCCATCATGGAAGGCTGCAGCAAGTACTGCACCTTCTGTGTGGTGCCCTATACCCGTGGTGAAGAGGTCAGCCGGCCGCTGGACGACGTCCTGGCCGAGATCATCCACCTCGCCGAGCACGGGGTACGAGAAGTGACCCTGCTGGGCCAGAACGTCAACGGCTATCGCGGCGCCACCGGCGACGGCCGCATCGCCGACTTCGCCGAGCTGCTATATGTGGTGGCGGCGGTCGACGGCATCGACCGCATCCGCTACACCACCTCGCACCCGCTGGAGTTCTCCGACGCCCTGATCCAGGCCCACGCCGAGATCCCGGAACTGGTGAAATTCGTCCACCTGCCGGTGCAGGCCGGTTCGGATCGCATCCTGGCCGCCATGAAGCGCAACCACACGGCGCTGGAATACAAGTCGCGCATCCGCAAGCTCAAGGCGGCGGTGCCCGACATCTGCATCAGCTCGGACTTCATCGTCGGCTTTCCCGGCGAGACCGAGAAGGATTTCGAGCAGACCATGAAGCTGATCGAGGACGTCGGTTTCGACTTTTCCTTCTCCTTCATCTACAGCGCGCGTCCTGGCACTCCGGCGGCCGACCTAGTCGACGACACCTCGGACGAGCTCAAGAAGCAGCGCCTGCAGATCCTGCAGACGCGTATCCACCAGCAGGGTTTCGAGATCAGCCGGCGCATGGCTGGCAGCGTCCAGACCATCCTGGTCAGCGACTTCTCCAAGCGCGATCCCGGCATGCTGCAGGGCCGCACCGAGAATAACCGCATCGTCAACTTCCGCTGCAGCGACGCCAGCCTGATCGGCCAGTTCGTCCAGGTGCACATCGACGAAGCCCTGCCGCACTCGCTGCGTGGCACCCTGCTCGCTCCGGTCGCCAACGGCGCCCGCCCGAACGTCGCCGCCGCCCTGGCCTGATGGATGGTCGCACGCGCCCTTTGCCAAGGGCGCGACGCAGGTTACTCTCACGCTACGTCAAGTTTTCGTAAAGCCAATCCAAAGGGTCTCCCAGCACACCTTGAATACCCCCCAGACGCTCCAGCATTTCACCCTCGAACCCTTCGATGCCGACCGCTTCGCCAACCTGTGCGGCCAGCTCGATGAGAATCTGCGCCAGATCGAACGGCGTCTTGGCATCGAGATCCGCAACCGCGGCAACCAGTTCGAACTGGTCGGCGATCCCGAGCGCACCCGCGCGGCCCAGAACCTCCTGCAGCGCCTCTATCGCGAGACCGCCAGTGGCACAGCGGTGGCGCCGGAGCTAGTGCACCTCTATTTGCAGGAGTCCGGCCTGGAAGCCTTGCAGGAAGAGCACCGTAGCGGCGGCGACACCAGCGTGGCCCTGCGCACCAAGAAGGGCATGATCCGTCCGCGTGGTGCCAACCAGCAGCGCTACGTCAAGTCGATCCTCGATCACGACATCAACTTTGGCATAGGCCCGGCCGGTACCGGCAAGACCTACCTGGCCGTGGCCTGCGCCGTGGACGCCCTGGAGCGCGAGCAGATCCGCCGCATCCTGCTGGTACGCCCGGCGGTGGAAGCCGGCGAGAAGCTCGGCTTCCTACCCGGCGATCTGGCGCAGAAGATCGACCCCTATCTGAGACCCCTGTACGACGCCCTCTACGAGATGCTCGGCTTCGAGCAGGTGGCCAAGCTCATCGAGCGGCAGGTCATCGAGGTCGCGCCGCTGGCCTACATGCGTGGCCGGACCCTCAACAACAGCTTCATCATTCTCGACGAAAGCCAGAACACCACCCTCGAGCAGATGAAGATGTTCCTCACCCGGATCGGTTTTGGCTCCACCGCGGTGATTACCGGTGACGTGACCCAGGTCGACCTGCCGCGTGGCACCAAGTCGGGCCTCAAGCACGTCATCGAGGTCCTGCGTGACGTGCCCGGCATCGGCTTCACCCACTTCGAGTCCAAGGACGTGGTGCGCCATCCGCTGGTGCAGCGCATCGTCGAGGCCTATGACCGCTTCGAGGCGCTGCAGGACAAGCCGCGCGGCAACGGCGAGGATCGCCATGGCGATTGAGCTGGACGTCCAGGTCGCCAGCGAGGCGGCCGACCTTCCCGAGGAGCCGGACTTACGCCTCTGGTGTGAACTGGCCCTGCGCGCCCGCCAGGGCGATTCGGAGCTCACCATTCGCCTGGTGGACGAAGACGAGGGCCGCGAGCTCAACCGCACCTGGCGGCACAAGGACTACGCCACCAACGTGCTGTCCTTTCCGGCCGACGTGCCGGACGAATTCCTCGATATTCCCCTGCTCGGCGATCTGGTGATCTGCGCTCCCGTGGTGGCCCGCGAAGCCGCCGAGCAAGGCAAGCCCGTCAAGGCGCACTGGGCGCACCTGGTCATCCACGGCTGCCTGCACCTGCTTGGCTACGATCATCTGGAAGATGACGAAGCCGAGGAGATGGAAGACCTGGAACGCCAATTGCTCGCTGAACTGGGCTATCCCGATCCCTACGGTGAATGACACACACATGAACGAAGATCGATCAGGCAATGGGCATCGTTCCTGGCTGGAACGCATCGTCCAGGCCTTTGCCCATGAACCCAAGAGCCGCCAGGAACTGCTGGAACTGCTGCGCGAAGCGCACGAGAACAAGGTGCTCGACAGCGAGGCGCTGTCCATCGTCGAGGGCGCTATTTCGGTAGCCGACCTGCAGGTGCGCGACATCATGGTGCCGCGCTCCCAGATCATCAGCATCCGCGCCCACCAGACCCCGGCGGAATTCCTGCCGGCGGTGATCGAGGCCGCCCACTCCCGCTATCCGGTGATCGGCGACGGCCCTGACGACGTCCTCGGCCTGCTGCTGGCCAAGGACCTGCTGCCCCTGCTGCTGCTGGACCACGAGCTCCCCTTCGACCTCAAGGCGGTGCTGCGCCCGGCCACCTTCGTGCCCGAGTCCAAGCGCCTCAACGTGCTCCTGCGCGAATTCCGCTCCACCCACAGCCACATGGCCATCGTGGTGGACGAGTACGGCGGCGTCGCGGGCCTGGTGACCATCGAGGACGTGCTGGAGCAGATCGTCGGCGAGATCGAGGACGAGCACGACGTGGAGGAAGAGAGCTTCATCAAGTCGCTGCCCAATGGCGACTTCGTGGTCAAGGCGCTCACGCCCATCGAGACGCTCAACGAGACCCTGGAGACCCGCTTCGCCGACACCGACGCCGACACCGCCGGCGGCCTGGTGATGAATCGCCTGGGTCACCTGCCCAAGCGCAACGAGGAAACGGTGATCGATGACTTCCGCTTCCGCGTCCTCAACGCCGACGGCCGTCGCATCCACCTGCTGCGGGTGACCCCGGTCAACCGCTAGCCGTGTTTGCCCCCTCTCCCTTCGGGAGAGGGTTGGGGTGAAGGCCGGTCTCTGCCTAGGCAACCCGCATCGTACGCCCTCCTACGGACCGCCGTAGGTTGGGTTGACCGCAGCGCAGCCCAACAGGCCTTGCCTCGACTGCACGACTGTTGGGCTTCGACGATAGAGCCGTCTCAGCCCAACCGACGGATCGCCATGGCCGCGATAGCCTTTACCATCCCCTCTCCAACTGCGACCTGGCTCGCTCTCCCTCAAGCGCCTTTGGCACTGACTCGCGCTGGCGAGTAAGCTTGCGCAGCCTCGATCGGACCAAGGATTTTCGATGCGCTGGATCTCTCAACCTGGCTGGAAGGGCAACCTTCTGGCGCTCTTCGCTGGCGCCCTCACGCCCCTGGCGTTGGCCCCTTTCAATATCTGGCCACTGGCCCTACTGTCGGCCGGTCTCTTCTACCTGGGCCTCAAGGGCCTCACCGCCTGGCGTGCCCTGCTGCGCGGCTGGTGCTATGGCTTCGGCGCCTTCCTCGCCGGCACCAGCTGGATCTACGTCAGCATCCACGACTACGGCGCCGCCTCCGTACCCCTGGCGCTACTGCTTACCGTGGGCTTCTGCGCCGGCATCGCGCTGTTCTTCGCGCTGCCGGCCTGGCTCTGGGCGCTGTGCCTGAGACGCAACCAGGCACCCCTGGGCGATGCCCTCACCTTCGCCGGCCTGTGGTTCGCCCTGGAGCTGTTCCGCAGCTGGGCACTGACCGGCTTTCCCTGGCTGCTGCTCGGCTACAGCCAGCTCAGCGGCCCCCTGCAGGGCCTGGCCCCCCTGGGCGGCGTCTGGCTGATCTCGGCCGCGCTGGCCTTTACCGCGGCGCTGCTGGTCAACGCCCCGCGCCTGATCATGCGGCCGCTCGCCCTGGTCGCGAGCCTGGTGCTGGTGGCCCTGCCCTGGGTGGCCGGCGATGTCTTCAAGGGCCAGGTCTGGACCCAACCCGCGGGTGCGCCGCTCAAGGTCGCCGGGGTCCAGGGCAACATCGCCCAGGAACTCAAGTGGAATCCCGACCACGCCCGCGCCACCCTGGCGCTCTATCGCGACCATACCGCCGAGCAGACCGATGCCGACCTGGTGGTCTGGCCGGAAAACGCCATTCCCGTGCTGCGTGAATACGTCGGTGACTTCCTCGCCGCCGAAGGGGCGCAAGTGGCCGCCCATGGCGGGGCCCTGGTCACCGGCCTGCCCGCCCGCGAACGCGATGCCGATGGCGATTCGCGCTACTTCAACAGCATCACTGCGGTCGGCAACGGCTCGGGCACCTACTACAAGCAGAAACTGGTGCCCTTTGGCGAATACGTGCCGCTGCAGGAATACCTGCGGGGCCTGATCGGCTTCTTCGATCTGCCCATGTCCGACTTCGTCCGCGGCCCCGAGCATCAGGAGCCGTTGCTGGTGAAGGGTTATCGGGTGGCGCCCTACATCTGCTACGAGGTGGTCTATCCGGAGTTCGTCGCCGACCTGGCCGCCCAGAGCCAGTTGCTGCTCACCATCAGCAACGACACCTGGTTCGGCAAGTCCATCGGCCCGCAACAGCACCTGCAGATGGCGCAGATGCGTGCCCTGGAAACCGGTCGCTGGCTGGTAAGGGTCACCAACGACGGCATCACCGCCCTGGTCGATCCCTTCGGGCGTATCAGCCGGCAGATCCCGGCCTTCCAGGTCGGCGTGCTGCAGGGCACCGTGGTGCCCATGGATGGCCTGACGCCCTACCTGCATTACCGCCTCTGGCCGCTGGCGATCTTTTCCGTCCTGGTGCTGCTGTGGGGCCTGCTGTTGCGGCGGCAGGATCGTCCGGAAGAGGCACCGCTGGTGGTGACTCAGCGATAGGCGAGCGGATAGAGCAAGAGCCCGGCAGTCTCGTTGAGCAACTGGGCGGTCTGCTCGACCGCCTTGGCTTCCGGCAACCAGCCACCAAAGGGCCGCCCGTTGGGGATGCCGATGAAGCCCATGGGCGCGGCGACCACCTGGAAGCCCTGGCGCTCGAAGCACCAGCGCGAACGGGCCATGTGGTAGGCCTGGGTCACCAGCACCACCCGCTTGACCCCGGCCTCGCGCAGCAGCGGCGCGCTCAGGGTGGCGTTCTCCCAGGTGGTACGGCTGGCCCCTTCCTGCCAGCGCACCGGAACCCCCAGGTCGCGCTCCATCACCTCGGTCATCAGCGCCGCCTCGCTCAGCGGGCGATCATGGGGCGAACCACCGGTGATCAGTACCGGCAGGCCACTGGCCTTGGCCAGGCGCGCCGCATAGCGCAGTCGCTCCACCGCCAGGTGACTGGCGGCATCGCCTCCCCAGCCGGGATCGTCCACCTCGCGGCCAGCGCCAAGTACCACGATGGCATCCGCCTGTTGCGCCAGGCCCGCCCAGCGGGCTTCGGGCAGGGCGGCATCGCGTTCCAGCAGACGACCGCCGAACTCCACCATGGCCGGCAGGGTACTGGCCCAGAGGCCTAGCAGACCGCAAAGGAAGCAGGCCAGCCCCAGTCGCGGATGACGACGACGCAGCCACCAGCCACAGAGCAGGAGCAACAGCAGGCCGCCCGGTGGCAGCAGCAGTTGCTTGAAGAAATAACGCAGACCCATGGTCCCTCCGGTCGGTGGCGACCTCCAGGTCGCGGCGGCGCTCAGTGTAGGGGAGCGCGAACCCGAGCAGAAGGACTCTCGACCAGGACCTGGCGTCCCTGGCAGTGACTGCAGAAGGATCCCACCGGCTGTACCCGTCCGCAGCCCAGGCAGCAGGCCATGGCCGCCTCCGTCGCCTGGTGACGTTCCAGCCAGCGCCTGATCAGGGCGTACTCGGCCGGACTCAGGCCCTGCACCTCTATTTCCCCGTCAGCGCTGTCGTAGAGGCGCTCCTGGGTGGCGGCCTCATCCAGCGCCAGGGCCAGGCGGCGTTGCAGGCGTACGTCGACGGGCAGCTTTTCGGACTCGCGTCGAAACTTTCCCATGATGGCGATCATCCTCCCGGATAATTGAACAGACGTTCGAATAGCCTAGTACGGCCCTCTGGACCCTGCCTCCCCCGGAATGCGAAACAAGCGGCGGACCGGGACATTTCCCCGCGCTCGGGGGGTCATGTATGCTTGGCGGCTCGATCAAACGCCTCTGCAGCCCTCGACACGCCCATGCAAGAACACTATCAGCCCCGCGAAATAGAAGCCGCCGCCCAGTCCTTCTGGGACCAGAATCTGTCCTTCAAGGCCACCATGCGCCCGGGCCAGGAGAAGTTCTACTGCCTGTCGATGTTCCCCTACCCCAGCGGCAAGCTGCACATGGGGCACGTGCGCAACTACACCATCGGCGACGTCATTGCCCGCTACCAGCGGATGCTGGGCAAGAACGTCCTGCAGCCCATGGGTTGGGACGCCTTCGGCATGCCCGCCGAAAACGCCGCCATGAAGAACGGCGTGGCCCCGGCCAAGTGGACCTACGAGAACATCGCCTACATGAAGTCCCAGCTGCAGAGCCTGGGTCTGGCGATCGACTGGTCCCGTGAGGTCACCACCTGCAAGCCCGACTACTATCGCTGGGAGCAGTGGCTGTTCACCCAGCTGTTCGAGAAGGGCATCATCTACCGCAAGAACGGCACGGTGAACTGGGACCCGGTGGACCAGACCGTACTGGCCAACGAGCAGGTCATCGACGGCCGCGGCTGGCGCAGCGGTGCGCTGATCGAGAAGCGCGAGATCCCCATGTACTACTTCCGCATCACCGACTATGCGGAAGAGCTGCTGACCTCCCTCGACGGCCTGCCCGGCTGGCCCGAGCAGGTCAAGACCATGCAGCGCAACTGGATCGGCAAGTCCCGCGGCATGGAGGTGCAGTTCCCCTATGACCAGGAGAGCATCGGCGCCGAAGGCACCCTGAAGGTCTTCACCACCCGCCCCGATACCCTGCTCGGCGCCACCTATGTCGCCGTGGCCGCCGAACACCCGCTGGCCACCCAGGCCGCCCAGGGCAATGCCCAGCTGCAGGACTTCATCGACGAGTGCAAGCGCGGCGGCGTCGCCGAGGCCGACATCGCCACCCAGGAGAAGAAAGGCCTGGATACCGGCCTGTTCGTCCGTCATCCGCTGACCGATGCCCGCTTGCCGGTGTGGGTCGCCAACTATGTACTGATGCACTATGGCGACGGTGCGGTCATGGCCGTCCCCGGTCACGACGAGCGTGACTTCGAATTCGCCAACAAGTACCAGCTGCCCATCGTCCAGGTGGTGGATACCGAAGAGGCCACCCGTGTGCTGGCCAATCCGGACGACTACAGCCCCGCGGAATACGAGCGCTACCAGTTCGACCCGGTGCAGTGGAAGGACTGGTACGGCAGCAAGGAAGGCTTCCTGATCAATTCCGGCGCCTACGACAACCTCGCCTACGACGCCGCCTTCGACGCCATCGGCGCCGATCTGCAGGCCAAGGGCCTGGGTCAGCCGCGCACCCAGTTCCGCCTGCGCGACTGGGGCATCAGCCGCCAGCGCTACTGGGGCTGCCCGATCCCCATTATCCACGGTGACGACGGCGTCGACATCCCGGTGCCCGCCGACCTGCTGCCGGTGGTGCTGCCCGAAGACGTGGTACCCGATGGCGCCGGCTCGCCCCTGGCGCGCATGCCCGAATTCTACGAGACCGTCGATCCGCGCAACGGCCAGCCGGCCCGCCGCGAAACCGACACCATGGATACCTTCGTCGAAAGCTCCTGGTACTTCGCCCGCTATGCTTCGCCCAATTTCACCGGCGGCATGCTGGACAAGGAAGAAGCCAACTACTGGCTGCCCGTCGACCAGTACATCGGCGGCATCGAGCACGCCATCCTGCACCTGCTCTACTCGCGCTTCTTCCACAAGCTGATGCGTGACCAGGGCCTGATCGATTCCGACGAGCCCTTCGAGAACCTGCTGACCCAGGGCATGGTGGTGGCCGAGACCTACTACCGCACCAATCCCAACGGCAGCAAGGACTGGTTCAACCCGGCCGATGTCGAGGTGGAGCGCGATGCCAAGGCCAAGGTGATCGGCGCGCGCCTGAAGAGCGATGGCCAGCCGGTGGAAATCGGCGGCGTCGAGAAGATGTCCAAGTCGAAGAACAACGGCGTCGACCCCCAGGCGATGATCGACCAGTACGGCGCCGACACCTGCCGCCTGTTCATGATGTTCGCCTCGCCGCCGGACATGAGCCTGGAATGGTCCGACTCCGGCGTCGAAGGCGCCAGCCGTTTCCTGCGTCGTGTCTGGCGTCTGGCCCAGGCCCATGTGGGCCAGGGGCTGCCGAGCGCCGGCGCCCTCGGCGAGCAGTCGCCCGCCCAGAAGGACGTACGCCGCGCCATCCACCTGGCCATCCGCCAGGCCAGCCAGGATATCGGTCAGCATCACAAGTTCAACACCGCCATCGCCGCGGTCATGACCCTGATGAACGTGCTGGAAAAGGCCGCCCAGGACAGCGATACCGATCGCCGTCTGCTGCAGGAAGGCCTGGAGGCCGTCACCCTGCTGCTGGCGCCCATCACCCCGCACATCGCCCACGGCCTCTGGCAGCAGCTGGGCCACAGCGACGCGGTCATCGATGCTCGCTGGCCGCAGGTGGACGAAAGCGCCCTGGTGCAGGACAGCCTGCAGATCGTCATCCAGGTGAACGGCAAGCTGCGCGGCCAGATCGAGGTACCGGCCGACGCCAGCCGCGAGGCCATCGAGGCCGCCGCCCGCGCCAACGAGAACGTGGCACGCTTCACCGAGGGCCTGACCATCCGCAAGGTCGTCGTGGTCCCGGGTAAACTGGTCAACATCGTCGCCAACTAAGACACGCGAACGGAGCAGACAACAGATGAAGAAACGGATTCTCCCCGGCCTTGCGGTAGTCGGCCTGGCGACCTTGCTGACGGCCTGCGGCTTCCAGCTGCGCGGCACCGGCGAAACGCGCCTGACCGTGAACGAGCTGAACCTGACGGCGCGCGACGCCTACGGCCAGACCGTCAAGGACGTGCGCGACATGCTCGAAGACGCCCATGTCCGGATCACCTCGGGTGCGCCCTACACCCTGGATCTGGGTGGCGAAGCCCAGAGCGAGCGCACGGCCAGCTACACCAGCGGCGCCCGCAGTGCCGAAGTGGAGCTGACTACCCGTCAGCCCTACACCATCGTCGGCAAGAACCAGGCGGTGCTGGTCAGCGACTACCTGGAAACCCAGCGCTATTACGTGACCGACCAGAACAACATCGTCGGTTCCGAACAGCAGAAGGACCAGCTGCGCCGCGAGATGCGTCGCGAACTGGTGCAGCAGCTGGCCGCTCGCCTGCAGGCCCTGACGCCGGAGCGTCTGGACAAGCTGCAACGCGACGCCGACGCCCGCGCCGCCGCCAAGGCCGAAGCCGACCGCCGCGCCCGCGAGTCCGCCCCGCCGCAGCAGTCGCCCATCGAAATCCCCACCCCCGCGCGCTAAGCGTCGCACCCGGAGCCGCCAGGCTCCGGGTTGCCATCCCGGTTCACCATGAAACTTAACGCTAACCAGCTGGGCAAGCAGCTCCAGGGCTCGCTGGCCGCCGTCTATGCCGTCAGCGGCGATGAGCCCCTGCTATGCCAGGAAGCCAGTGACGCCATTCGCGGCGCGGCCCGCGCCCAGGGTTTCGACGAACGCGAGGTCTTCGACGTCGATGCCGGGTTCGACTGGGGCCGTCTCTACGAGGCCGGCGCCAGCCTTTCGCTGTTCGCCCAGAAACGCATCCTCGAATTGCGCCTGCCCACCGGCAAGCCCGGCGACAAGGGTTCCGCCGCCCTGCTCGACTACCTGGCACGCCCCGCCGAAGACACCCTGCTGCTGATCAGCCTGCCGCGGCTCGATGCCGCGGCCCAGAAGACCAAGTGGGCCAAGGCCCTGCTGGAGCACGAGCAGGCGCAATTCGTGCAGATCTGGCCGGTGGAACTGGCGCAGTTGCCGCAGTGGATCAACCAGCGTCTGTCGCGTCTGGGCCTGGCCGCCACCCCTGAAGCCGTCGAGCTGATCGCCGAGCGGGTGGAAGGCAATCTGCTGGCCGCTGCCCAGGAAATCGAAAAGCTCCGCCTGCTCACCGAGGGCTCCCAGGTGGACGCCGAGACGGTACGCGCCACGGTGGCCGACAGCGCCCGCTACGACGTCTTCGGCCTGCTCGACGCTGCCCTGGCCGGTGATGCCGAGCATGCAGTGCGCATCCTCGAAGGCCTGCGCGGTGAAGGCGTGGAAGCGGCCGTGGTGCTCTGGGCCCTGGCCCGCGAACTACGCCTGCTGGCCAACCTGGCCTACCTGCAGGAAAGCGGCACGCCCCTGGAGCGCGCCTTCACTCAGGTCAAGCCGCCGGTGTGGGACAAGCGCCGCCCCCTGGTCAGTCGGGCCCTGCAGCGCCAGGGCGCACGCCGTCTGGAAGCCCTGCTGCGGGACGCCCAGGTCGCCGACGAACAGATCAAGGGACAGGCACCTGGCGATGTCTGGCTGACCCTCGCCAGCCTCGCCCTGATGCTTGCTGGCAAGCGGCTGACGCTGACCAAGCCCTCGCCATAGCCGCTCCTTGTAATCCCCGGCCCTTGCAATAGACTGGCATGCCCCCATCAAGGGGTGACATCCCTCCTTCGGAGTACGCACGCATGGCCAAGAAATACAGCCGCGGCCCTAACAAGGCCAAGGTCCTCGTCAGCGATCCCTGTTTTCGCTCACGCCAGGAGCGACCCGCCAAGGGCAAAGGCAGCTACCGCCGCGAAGCCTTCTCGTTGCAAGACGAGAAGGCTTCGGTCTTTCTGGCCGCCTGAAAGCTAGGCCCAGACGCCAGGACCCGGGCCGTGCTAAGGTGAGGCTTCCTGCCTAGACGTCCGGTGGAGACAGATGCAATTCGGGAAAACCCGCGGATTCAAGACCGGCGGCCTCCTCGCCGGAACCCTGGTCACCCTGCTGACCGCCGCCCTGGCCGCCTGCGCCCAGACTCAGACGGCGCCCACCACGGCGTCCTCCTCTCCGACCTCGCCCAATCCCGCCCCTGCGGCGAACGCCTCCGCCAACGCGGCCGAGGCCATGCCCCAGCCGGACGAGAGCTTCGAGCAGTGGCGTAGCCGTTTCCGCACCCTGGCGCTGGGCCGTGGCGTCTCGGCAGCGACCTTCGACCAGGCCTTTGCCGGCGTCGAGCCCGATCCGGCAGTGATCGCCGCCGATCGCAGCCAGCCCGAATTCACCAAGCCGGTCTGGGAATACTTGGAATCCGCCGTCTCGCCGCTGCGCGTGCGCAATGGCAAGAGCCTGCTCATTCAACAGGCGGGGTTGCTGGCCTCCCTGGAAGCCCGCTACGGCATCGAGCCCGCGCGTCTGGTGGCCTTCTGGGGCATGGAGAGCAACTACGGCAACAACATGGGCAACAAGGGCGTCATCCGCTCCCTGGCGACCCTCGCCTACGAAGGTCGCCGCCCGGACTTCGCCCAGGACCAGCTCATCGCCGCCCTCGGCATCCTGCAGCACGGCGACGTCACCGCCGACCGCATGATCGGCTCCTGGGCGGGCGCCATGGGCCAGACTCAGTTCATTCCCACCACCTACGACCAGTACGCGGTGGACTTCGACGGCGACGGTCGCCGCGACATCTGGGGCTCCACTGCCGATGCCCTGGCCTCCACCGCCAACTACCTCAAGGCCTCAGGCTGGCAGGATGGCAAGCCCTGGGGCTACGAGGTGCGGGTACCAGCCAACTTCGACTACAGCCTGGCCGACATGGGCGTGCGCAAGACCCTGGCCGAGTGGAACGCCCTGGGCGTCCAGGGCCTCGGCCTGCCGCAGCCGGCGGCCCTGCCTAGCGACAGCGCCTCGCTGCTACTGCCTGCCGGCCATCGCGGCCCGGCCTTCCTGGTGTTCAACAACTTCCGCACCATCCTCAGGTACAACAACTCCAGCTCCTATGCCCTGGGCGTGGCGCTGCTCTCGGAGCGCTATCGCGACGCCGGCCAGATCGCTGGCAGCTGGCCCACCGATGACCTGCCGCTGAGCCGCAGCGAGCGCGTCGAACTGCAGCAGCGCCTGGCTGCGCTGGGGCTGGATCCGGGCAGCGCCGACGGCATCATCGGCGCCAACACCCGCAAGGCCATCCGCGCCTATCAGCAGTCCCAGGGTTGGCCCGCAGACGGCTATCCCAATCATCAGCTGCTGGAAAAATTGCGCGGCTAGAGCCTGGCGACGACCCGCACCTCAACCGAGGCCGGGTCGTCGATCATCAGTCTTCGGCCTTGTCGCTTTGCCCCTGCACCAACGTCTCCAGCAAGGCTGCCGCTGCCGACGACAGCTCGGCGAAATCCCGACAGCCCGCCACCAGCTCGCGGCGCGCCCAGGCATCGCTCAGCGGATGACTGATCAGCGCCGATCCCCTCGTCACCCGCGTCAGGCTCGCGGCCGGCAGGATAGTCACGCCTAGACCGAGCGCGACCAGCGCACAGGCCTGGGCCGGACTCGGCACCCGGATACGGATCGCCAGCTCCCGGCCCCATTGCGCTGCCTGGGCCTCCACATGGAGCTGCAAGGCATTGCCACGGGACAGGCCGACGAAGGGCTGCTCGAGCAGTCGCGCGAAGTCGACCGCCTCCCCTTCCCTGAAGGGCAGGCTACCTGGAGCGGCGACCAGCATCAGCGGGTCCGTCCTGAAGGGCCGGACCTGCAGATCTTCCAAACCCGGTGCCGCGACGAAAATTCCCAGGTCAGCGCGGCCTTCGCGTAGCGCCAGAACGATGCGTGGGCTGGAGAGCTCCTCGACCTCCACATCCACCGTGGGCTGCGCCTGAAGGAACTTCGCCAACGGCTCATCGAGGTGCTCCATCACCGCCGTGCCATTTCCCAGCAGCCGCACCTGCGTACGGCTGTCCGCCACCGCGCCGACGAGATCCTGGGTCATCTCGTCCAACCGCTGCAGGATCGCCCGGGCATGGCGCTCCAGGGTCAGGCCGGCGGGCGTGGGTCGTACACCGCGAGCGTGACGTATCAACAGCGGCGTACCTAGGCTTTCTTCGAGGCCCTTGATACGAGCGCTGGCCGAGGGCAACGCCAAGTGGGTGCGCTCGGCGCCTAGGGTGATGCTGCGCGCCGCGACGACATTGGCGAAGAGACGGAGATCTAGCAGGTCGTAGCGCATGGCGAGGAAGCCTCTGTCGCGACCATAGGCAGCCTTCGCCAATCCCGGCTTCTCACCCACGGTCCTGGGCAGCATGGTAACGCCTCCACCCACGGAGACGACCATGACCCTGCTGCTCTGCACCCTGATCTTTCTGCTGGCAGGGCTGACCAAGGGACTGCTCGGCCTGGGCCTGCCTACCGTCGCCATGAGTCTGCTGGCGCTGCTGATGACCCCGACCGAAGCCGCTGCCCTGCTGTTGATCCCCTCCTTGCTTACCAATGTCTGGCAATTCTGCGCCGGTCCGGCCCCCTGGCAGAGCTTCAGGCGCCTGCTGCCGCTGCAACTGGCACTGGTGCCAGGCACCCTGCTCAGCATCCCGCTGCTGACCCGCGGCGACGGCGCCGGACTCGCCGCCGGGCTAGGCGCGGTACTGGTCGCCTATGGCGTGATCGGCTGGACGGGTTGGCGCCCGCCCACCCCGGGTCGCCATGAAGGCAAGGTCGCTCCGCTGGTAGGCTTCGTCACCGGCCTGATCACCGGCATGACCGGCGTCTTCGTACTGCCGGCGGTGCCCTATCTGCAAAGCCTGGCCCTGGACAAGGAGCGGCTGGTCGAAGCCCTGGGGCTGACCTTCACCGTGGCCACCCTGGCGCTGTTGATGGGCCTTTGGTGGCAGGACGCGCTGGCCGTGGAACGCCTGGGCGGCTCCAGCCTCCTGCTGCTACCGGCCCTGGCAGGCATGTGGCTGGGCCAGCGCGTGCGCCTATGCCTGGACGAACACCTGTTCCGTCGCCTGTTCTTTGGTGGTTTGCTGCTGTTGGGCGCTTACGCCATCCTGCATTATCTGCTGCGCTTGGGCTATCTTGGCTGAGCCCGTCACAGTGCTATGCGGCTCAGCCGGTGTACGCTGCACCTTCGGCCGGCGCCAAGGTCTATGGGCTTGGCTGAAAAACCACCTAGCCGCGGTTACCGTTCAGACCAGGCCATATGCCCGACCGCTGCCTCTTTCCGACGTATACAGGACGCTTTCATGACGCTCGCTCCCAACGCAGGACGCCTCCCCGACGAGAATACCCTGACCCATCTGCCGCGCCTGGTGGCGCGCTATTACAGTGATCGCCCCGAGCCCAGCGATCCGGGTCAGCAGGTGGCCTTTGGCACCTCCGGGCACCGCGGTTCCTCGCTCAAGGGCAGCTTCAACGAGTGGCACATCCTCGCCATCACCCAGGCCATTTGCGAATACCGCAAGGCGCAGGGCGTCGACGGTCCGCTGTTCATGGGCATGGACACCCATGCGCTGTCCGAGCCGGCCTTCATCTCCGCCCTGGAAGTCCTGGCCGCCAACGGTGTGGACGTCCGTATCGACGCGGGCTGCGCCGAGACCAACGGTGAGCCGGGGTATACGCCCACCCCGGCGCTGTCCAACGCCATCCTCGAATACAACGCCGGCCGTACCTCGGGCCTGGCCGACGGCATCGTCATCACCCCGTCGCACAACCCGCCGGCCGATGGCGGCTTCAAGTACAACCCCACCAATGGCGGTCCGGCCGACACCAACGTCACCAAATGGATCCAGGACCGTGCCAATGCCCTGCTGGCGAACGGTCTGGAAGGTGTCCAGCGCATGGATTACCGCCAGGCGCTCAAGGCTGCCACCACCCAGAGATTCAATTTCCTCGACAGCTATGTCAGCGGGCTGGGCCAGGTCATCGACCTGGACGCCATCCGTGGCTCCGGCCTGACCTTTGGCGTCGACCCCCTCGGCGGCGCCGGGGTGCACTACTGGCCGCGCATCGCCGAGCGCTATGGCCTGCCGCTGGAGGTGCTGTCGACCCGTGTCGATCAGACCTTCCGCTTCATGCGCCTGGACTGGGACGGCAAGATCCGCATGGACTGCAGCTCGCCCCATGCCATGGCCGGCCTGATCGAGAACAAGGACAGATTCGACGTCTCCTTCGCCTGCGACACCGACCATGACCGCCACGGCATCGTCGCCCGCTCCGTGGGCCTGCTCAACCCCAACCATTACCTGGCGGTGGCCATCGAGTACCTGTTCACCCATAGACCCCAGTGGAGCCAGCAGGCCGGCATCGGCAAGACCCTGGTGTCCTCCTCGATGATCGACCGGGTGGCCCAGGGCATCGGCCGCCAGGTGGTGGAAGTGCCGGTAGGCTTCAAGTGGTTCGTCGACGGCCTGCTGGACGGCAGTCTGGGCTTCGGTGGCGAGGAATCCGCCGGCGCGTCCTTCCTGCGCAAGGCTGGCGGCGCCTGGTCCACCGACAAGGACGGCCTCATCCTCGGCCTGCTGGCGGCGGAAATCACCGCCGTGACCGGCAAGGACCCGGGCGAGCGCTACCAGGCCCTGACCGAGCGCTTCGGCGCGCCGGTCTACCAGCGCATCGACGCCGCCGCCGACCGCGAGCAGAAGGCTCGCCTTGGCAAGCTGTCCGCCGCCCAGGTGACGGCCAAGGAGCTGGCCGGCCAGCCAATCACCGCGATCCTCACCGAGGCTCCCGGCAACGGCGCCGCCATCGGTGGCCTCAAGGTGGTCACCGAGAACGGCTGGTTCGCCGCCCGCCCCTCGGGTACCGAGGACGTCTACAAGATCTACGCGGAGAGCTTCGAGGGCGAAGCCCACCTGGGCCGCATCCAGGAAGAAGCCAAGGCGCTGGTGGACGGCGTGCTGCGCGGCTGATGGCGCGCGCCCTCTCCCCAACCCTCTCCCTCAGGGAGAGGACGCTAAAAGCGGGTCGGTGAGGGATTGGCTGCGCAGCCAGCATGAAAAAGGGCAGCCAGTGGCTGCCCTTTTCTATTACGACGCGAGGATCAGCTGATCTTCTTGGCGCCGTGCGCCTGCTGGTCGGCGTGGTAGGACGAGCGCACCAGCGGACCGGAAGCGACGTTCTTGAAGCCCATCCTGGCGCCTTCCTCGGCAAACCAGGCGAAGGTATCCGGGTGGACGAAGCGCTGCACCGGCAGGTGGTTGCGCGAGGGCTGCAGGTACTGGCCGAGGGTCAGCATGTCGATCTCGTGCTCGCGCATGCGCTGCATGACCTCGATGACTTCCTCGTCGGTCTCGCCCAGGCCCAGCATCAGGCCGGACTTGGTCGGCACGTGGGGCACGCGCTTCTTGAAGTTCTGCAGCAGGTCGAGCGACCACTCGAAGTCCGAACCGGGGCGCGCGGCCTTGTACAGGCGCGGGACGGTCTCCAGGTTGTGGTTGAAGACATCCGGCGGCTCCTGCTCGGTGATCGCCAGGGCGACGTCCATGCGGCCGCGATAGTCGGGTACCAGGGTCTCCAGCTGGATGCCGGGCGTGAGCTTGCGGATCTCGCGCAGGCAGTCGACGAAGTGCTGCGCACCACCGTCACGCAGGTCGTCGCGGTCCACCGAGGTGATCACCACGTACTTGAGGCCCAGGTCAGCGATAGCCACTGCCAGATTCTTCGGCTCGTCCACGTCCAGCGGCTTCGGCCGGCCGTGGCCGACGTCGCAGAAGGGGCAGCGACGGGTGCAGATGTCACCCATGATCATGAAGGTGGCGGTGCCGCCGGAGAAGCACTCGCCCAGGTTCGGGCAGGAGGCCTCTTCGCAGACGCTGTGTAGCTTGTGCTTGCGCAGCAGTTGCTTGATGCGCTCGACCTCGGGGGTAACCGGGATGCGCACGCGGATCCAGTCCGGCTTACGCGGCAGCTCCTCGGTAGGAATGATCTTTACCGGGATGCGCGCGACCTTCTCGGCACCGCGCAGCTTGACGCCGGCTTCCACCTTGTTGGGGCGGGCGGGCGGGGTAAGGGTCTGGACGCTGTCTTGTACTGTAGTGGTCATGTCAATCCGATTCCAGGGTGATCGGTTCGGGGTAGCCCAGGCGCAGACTCAGGTGACGGACCAGAGACTCGCGGACGTCGTCGAAAGCTAGTGGCCCGGTCACCAGATCGCGGAGCTGGGTCATGGCCAGGCCGGCATAACCGCAGGGGTTGATCCGGCGGAAGGGCGCCAGATCCATGTCAACGTTGAGCGCCAGTCCATGGAAGGAACGCCCATTACGGATGCGCAGCCCCAGCGAGGCGATCTTGGCGCCGTCCACATAGACACCCGGCGCATCGGCCCGGGCCTCGGCCTGCACACCCCAATCGGCGAGCAGCGCGATCAGGCTGTCTTCCATGGCGCTGACCAATTCTCTCACGCCCAGGCCCTTGCGGCGAACATCCAGCAGCACATAGGCGATGAGCTGACCGGGACCATGGTACGTGACCTGGCCGCCACGATCGACCTGCACCACCGGAATGTCGCCCACGGCGAGCAGATGCTCGGGCTTGCCGGCCTGACCCTGGGTGAAGACCGCGGGGTGCTGGAGCAGCCAGAGTTCATCGACCGTCTGGGCGCTGCGCTCATCGGTGAAGCGGCGCATGGCCTCCAGGGTCGCCTCGTAGGGCCGCAGGCCCCAGCGGCGCACGCCCAGGCTTGCCGGGGCGGGAATGGTCATCAGATCACCATGTGTACGCGGCCGGTGGCGCGCAGATCCTGATGAATGGCCTGCAGCTGATCCACGCCGGTAGCGGTGATCAGTACCTGCACCGACAGAAAGCGACCATTGCGGCTATCGCGGGTCACCAGGGTGCCACGGTCGAGATCCGGCGCATGGCGCTGGACAATATCGAGCACCAGCTCGGCGAAATCGGCAGCGGCATCACCGATCACCTTGATGGGATAACGCGGGCAGGGAAATTCGATCTTGGGGGGTTGTACGTCTTCGGTCATGCGGACTTCCAGGCCGACCGCTGTCGGCAGGGGGCGAAAGGCCCGCGAGCGCGGGCCTTTCCAGAACAACGGATCAGTTGAACAATCCGTAGAAGAACAGGCGAATGCTATCCCACAGGCGACGGAAGAGGCCACCCTCCTCGACCGGCTGCAAGGCGACCAGGTCGGCGGTGTGCACCACCTTGTCATCCAGCTTCACCTCGACCTTGCCGATCACCTGGCCCTGGGCGATGGGAGCGGTCAGCTGCGGATTGAGCACCATCTCGGCATGCAGCTTCTTGGCCTGGCCGCGCGGCAGGGTCATGGTCAGGTCATTAGCCAGACCGGCCTGGACCTCACGGGCGTCGCCCTTCCAGACCGGCGCCTTGGCCAGCTCGGTGCCCTTCTTGTAGAAGGACTGGGTCTCGAAGAAGCGGAAGCCGTAGGTCAGCAGCTTCTGGGTCTCGGCGGCGCGGGCCTGTTCGCTGTTGGTGCCGAACACCACGGCGACCAGGCGCATGCCGTCGCGTACGGCCGAAGCCACCAGGCAGTAGCCGGCTTCGTCGGTGTGGCCGGTCTTCAGGCCGTCGACGGTCTTGTCGCGCCACAGCAGCAGGTTGCGGTTGGGCTGCTTGATGTTGTTCCAGAAGAATTCCTTCTGGGAGTAGATGGCGTAATGCTGGGCATCGGCATTGATGATGGCGCGCGCCAGGATGGCCATGTCATGGGCCGAGGAATAGTGGTTCGGGTCCGGCAGACCGGTCGCGTCCATGAAGTGGGTATTCTGCATGCCCAGCTTCTGCGCGGTGGTATTCATCATGTCCGCGAAGGCATCTTCACTGCCGGCGATGTGCTCGGCCAGGGCGACGCTGGCGTCGTTGCCGGACTGGATGATGATGCCGTGCAGCAGGTCACCGACCGACACCTGGGTACCGACCTTGATGAACATCCGCGAACCGCCGGTACGCCAGGCGTGCTCGCTGACGGTGACCATGTCGGATTCCTTGATGCGCCCCCGGTCGATTTCCAGGGTGGCGATATAGGCGGTCATCAGCTTGGTCAGGCTGGCCGGCGGCAGGCGCTGGTCGGAATTGGATTCGGTGAGCACGGCGCCGCTGTTGGCATCCATGAGAATCCAGGCCTTGGCGGCCAGCTGGGGCGCTGCCGGGACCATTGTCTCGGCCGCCCAGACGGCCGGGACACAGGCGATCGTTACTAGGAGGAGCAGGCGTCGAGCGATTTTTGCGATTGTCATCCGAATCTCTGAAAGGTTGGGGTATGGCAGGAGCAGCGGACCCAGGACACCAGGCCCACCTCGATCCGCACGGGGCGGATCACGAAGGCAGGGGTCGGCGACTGGGCGTCATGAAGCATCCTTGCTTCAATCCGGTTGCACGAGAGACGCCTGACCCAGCCGGGCCACGCGTACGCTGTTCTGGAGCTGGGCGACCTCAGCCGGCTGGACCGGTCCGAGACGGACCCGATGCAAGGTCTGCTGGTTGCGCACCGTCGAACTGATGAACACCGGGGCACCGGTCAGGTCGCTGAGCTTGTCCTTGAGCAGTTCCGCAGCGTCCGGATTGGCGAAGGCCGCCACCTGCAGATAGAGCCCAGCGGCTGGGACAGAAACGTTTTTTTTTGCGTCGACGACGGCCGGGGTCACCGGCTCGGCGTGCTGGTTGACCGGTGGCGTATAGGTCTCGATGGCGCCGAAGGTCTGCGTCTCGGTGGTTTTCTGGGCCACCGGCGCCTGGCGCGGCTGCGCCAGCACCATGGGCACCGCCTGACCGCGCTGGGCCCAGTACTGCTGCGGATCGATACCCTCGACGCTGACCCGTGCGGTACCGATCTCGGCGTAGCCGAGCTTCTTGGCGGCGGCAAAGGACAGATCGATGACCCGGTCGGAGTAGAAGGGACCGCGGTCGTTGACGCGCAGGATGACGCTGCGGCCATTGTCCAGGTTGGTGACCCGTACATAGCTGGGCAGCGGCAGGGTCTTGTGCGCGGCGGTCATGCCATAGAGGTCGTAGGTCTCGCCGTTGGCGGTGGCCTGGCCGTGGAACTTGGTGCCATACCAGGAAGCCGTACCGGTCGCGCGGTAGTTGCGCGAGTCGGTCAGCGGGAAGTAGGTCTTGCCCAACACGGTGTAGGGGTTGTTCTTCAGCGGCCCGTTGTAGGGCATGGGCACGGCATCGGGAATGCGGCTCACGTCCACGTCCCACCAGGGTGCGCCGTCACGGTGCGGACGCAGGTAGCCACCCGGCCCTGCGACGCCCTTGCTGGTCGGCTTGGGCGCCTGGCTGGAGCAGCTCACCAGCAGCAGGCCGAGGCCCAGGCAGCCGGCCAGGCGCGCCATGGCAGTCAGACGCATCACGGCTTGGCACCCTCCACGGCATGGCGCTCGGCAATGGCGGTCGCCAGATCGGTCACCGCCATGGCGTACATGACGCTGCGGTTGTATCGGGTAATGGCGTAGAAATTGGGCAGGCCCATCCAGTACTCCGGTCCCTTGTCTCCGTCGAGGCGGAACGAGGTTACACGCAAATCGTCACGCAGGGCAGGGTCTTGGGCGTTCCAGCCCAGGGCGCGCAACTCGGCGACGCTCTTGACCGGCTCGATCCCGGCCACCACGCCCTCCTCCACCCGGTCACCGCTGACCTGGGCACGGATGGCGGTAGGCCCGCGGCCGGACCAGCCGTGGCGCTTGAAGTAGTTGGCCACGCTGCCGATCGCATCGGTGGGGTCGGACCAGATGTTGATGTGGCCGTCGCCGTCGAAGTCCACCGCATAGGCGCGGAAGCTGCCCGGCATGAATTGCGGCAGCCCCATGGCACCGGCATAGGAGCCGGTGAGACTGAGGGGATCGACCTGCTGTTCGCGGGCGAGTAGCAGGAATTCCCGCAGCTGGCTGCGGAAGAAAGGTGCACGCGGCGGATAATCGAAGGCCAGGGTCGAGAGCGCATCCAGCACCCGGTAGTTACCGGTGTTGCGCCCATAGAAGGTTTCCACGCCGATGATGGCGACGATGAACTGGGCCGGTACGTCGTATTCACGCTCGGCACGGGCAAGTGCCTCTTCGTGGGCCTTCCAGAACTCGACGCCCTGAGCGATGCGACGATCGGTGATGAAGATGGGCCGGTATTCGCTCCAGGGCTTGACCCGCTCGGCCGGTCGCGAGATGGCGTCGAGAATGGCCTGCTTGCGCTCGACCTCGCCGAACAGCGCCTGCAGCTGTTCCGGGGCGAAGCCGTAACTCTGACTCATCTCGGCGATGAAGTCGCGCGTCAGCGGTGCCGTGTCGTAGTCACCCGCGACGACACCGGTCGTCACGCCCATCGCCGCCGCGAGCCCCAGGCTCTGCAGGCAGCGATGCATCCATCCCATTGTCGGCATCTAACCCTCTGTGTTGCGTGTTAAACCTGGGCGATCCACTTGCGGTGCGTGTGGATCGACATCAAAACTCCGAACCCGGTGAACAAGGTAACCACCGAGGTGCCGCCATAACTGATGAAAGGCAGCGGTACGCCCACCACGGGCAAGAGCCCGCTGACCATGCCAATGTTGACGAAGACATAGACGAAAAAGGTCATGGTCACGCCGCCGGCGAGCAACTTGCCGAACAACGTCTGGGCCTGCACCGTGATGGTCAGCCCGCGACCGATGAGCAGCAGATAGAGCACCAGCAGCAGGCAGACGCCCACCATGCCGAACTCTTCACCGAGCACGGCAATGATAAAGTCCGTGTGACTTTCCGGCAAAAAATCCAGATGAGACTGGGTACCCAGCAGCCAGCCCTTGCCGAACACCCCACCCGAGCCGATGGCGGCCTTGGACTGGATGATGTTCCAGCCGGCCCCCAGCGGATCCATTTCCGGATCGAGGAAGGTCAGGATCCGGCGCTTCTGGTAGTCGTGCAGGACGAAGAACCACATGGCCACGGCCATGGGCACCGCGGCGCTCACCGCGCCGATCAGCCAGCGCCACTGCAGGCCGCCTACGAACAGCACGAAGCCGCCCGAGGCCAGCACCAGCATGGCAGTGCCGAGGTCGGGCTGGTCGAGGATCAGCACGAAGGGCACCACCACCAGCGACAGGCTGATCAGGCTGTGCTTGAAGTTCGGTGGCAGGCTGCGCTTGGACAGGTACCAGGCCATCATCATGGGCATCAGCAGCTTCATGAATTCCGACGGCTGGAAGCGGATCACCCCGGGAATGTTGATCCAGCGAGTGGCGCCCATGGCGTTGTGGCCCATGACGTCCACCACCACCAGCAGGGCCACGCCGATCACGTAGCCCAGCGGCACCCAGCGCGCCATGAAGCGCGGCTCCAGCTGGGCGACGATGGCCATGGCCACCAGGCCGAGACCAAAGGAGCTGGCCTGCTTGAACAGCAGGTCGAGGCTGCGACCGCCTGCGGAGTAGAGGACGAACAGGCCCGTCGCGCCCAGCATCAGCAGCAGGATCAACAGGGGACCGTCGATATGCAGGCGCTGCAGCAGGGTGGCGCGCCGCTTCATCACGTCCCCTTCGGGGATGGTGCGATCGAAGTTGGGGGCAAGACTCATGGCTGCACCTTGGTCGCGGCGGCAGTGGCCGCAGCGGTACTGGGCTTGGCGTATTCCGCCTTGAGATGGCCCTGGTCATCGAGCAGCCAGGCGTCGAGGACCTGGCGCACCACCGGGGCGGCCACGCCACTACCCGACTCGCCGTTCTCGACCATCACCGCCACGGCGATCTGCGGATTGTCCGCCGGGGCGAAGGCCACGAACAGGGCGTGGTCACGGTGCCGCTCCTTGAGCGCCGCCGAGTTGTACCTCTCGTTCTGGCGAATGGCGACCACCTGGGCGGTACCACTCTTGCCGGCGATGCGGTATTGGGCACCGACATTGATCTTGTGCGCGGTGCCGCGGGGATTCTGCACCACCATCTCCATGCCATGGACTGCGCGATCCCAGTAGCTGTCGTCCTTGAGCTGGATATCGGGCATGGGATTGGTGTCCACCGGCGGCTGGCCGTCCAGGGTTCTGGCCAGGTGCGGACGGATCCACTTGCCGTGGTTGGCGATCAGGGTGGTGACCTGGGCCAGCTGCAGCGGCGTGGTCTGCATGTAGCCCTGGCCAATACCGAGAATCAGCGTCTCACCCGGGAACCAGGCCTGCCTACGGGTAGCGCGCTTCCACTGGCGCGAAGGCATCAGGCCCGGGGACTCCTCGAACATGTCCAGGGCGACCTTTTGCCCGAGCCCGAACTTGCCCATGTACTCGGCGAGCCGGTCGATGCCGATCTTGTGGGCCAGATCGTAGAAATAGGTGTCGTTGGATCTCATCAGAGCCATGTCCAGATCCACGTAGCCTTCGCCGCCGTGGTTCCAGTTGCGGTACTTGTGATCGTAGTTGGGCAGCTCGTAGTAGCCCGGATCGAAAATCCGCGCCTGGGGCGTGGTGGCGCCGCTGTCGAGACCGGCGATGGCCACCGCCGGCTTGATGGTCGAGCCCGGCGGGTAGAGCCCGCGCAGCACGCGGTTGTAGAGCGGGCGATCGATGGAATCGCGCAGCTCGGAATATTCCTTGAAGCTGATCCCGGTAACGAAGGGGTTGGGGTCGTAGCTCGGCTGGCTGACCATGGCCAGCACCTCGCCGGTCTTGGGCTGAATGGCGACGATGGCACCGCGGCGCCCGCCCAGGGCGGCTTCGGCGGCGGCCTGCAGGCGGGAATCGATGGTCAGGACGATGTCCTTGCCCGGCTTGGGGTCGGTGCGATTGAGCACCCGCAACACCCGGCCGCGGGCGTTGGTTTCCACTTCCTCGTAACCCACCTCGCCATGCAGCTCGGGTTCGTAGAAGCGCTCCACGCCGGTCTTGCCGATATGATGGGTGCCGCTGTAGTTGACCGGATCCAGGCGCTTGAGCTCCTGCTCGTTGATCCGGCCGACGTAGCCCACGGAATGAGCGAAGTGCTCGCCCATGGGATAGTGGCGCACCAGCTGCGCCGTCACCTCGACCCCGGGTAGACGGAACTGGTTGACGGCGATCTTGGCGATCTGCTCCTCGGTCAGCTCGAATAGCACCGGCACCGGTTCGAAGGGCCGCCGGCCCTGTTTCATGCGCTTCTCGAACAGCTCGCGATCTTCCTCGGTCAGGCCCAGGACCTGAACCAGGGTATCGAGGGTCTCCCGCCAGTTGTCAGCCCGCTCACGGGTGATGGTCAGGCTGAAGCTGGGGCGGTTGTCGGCGACGATGATGCCGTTGCGGTCGTAGATCAGCCCGCGGGTAGGCGGAATCGGCTGAACGTGGACCCGGTTGTTTTCCGAGAGGGTCGAGTGGTACTGGTACTGGATGACCTGCAGGTAGTACATGCGCGCCACCAGTACGCAGGCGAGCACGAGAAAGAGTGCCGCCCCGACCATCACGCGGGCGCGGACGAGCTGGGCGTCTTTCTCGTGGTCCTTGAGGCGTATGGGTTGCGACATCGCAGGTACGGACTACTTGTGATACGGATGGCCGGCCAGTACGGTCCAGGCACGGTAGAGCTGTTCACCGACGAGGATGCGCACCAGCGGATGCGGCAGGGTCAGCGGCGAGAGCGACCAGCGCTGCTCACTGCGCGCCTGCACCTCGGGAGCGAGGCCCTCGGGGCCGCCAACCATGAGATTGACGGTGCGGGCTTCCAGGCGCCACTGCTGGAGTGTTTCAGCCAGTTGCTCGGTGCTCCAGGGCTTGCCGGTGACCTCCAGGGTCACCACACGCTCGCCCGGCTGCACCTTGGCCAGCATGGCCTCACCCTCCTGGCGGATCAGCCGGGCGACGTCGGCGTTCTTGCCACGGGTCTGCAGCGGAATCTCGACGAGCTCCAGCGGCAGTTCCGGTGGCAGACGCTTGACGTACTCGTGCCAGCCCTCCTCGACCCAGCGCGGCATGCGCGAGCCGACGGCGATGAGACGCAGGCGCACCGGCTTATTCGCCGTGAGCGGCACGGCTCTGCTCGGCCCCGCGCCAGAGGCGCTCGAGGTCATAGAACTCGCGGGTGGTCGGCAACATCACGTGGACGACCACGTCACCCAGGTCCAGCAGCGCCCATTCGCCGCCCTCCAGGCCTTCGCTGCCCAGCGGGCGCACGCCCTGCTGCTTGACCTTTTCCAGCACGTTGTCGGCCAGCGACTTCACGTGGCGGCTGGAGGTGCCGCTGGCGATGACCATGATGTCGGTCACGCTGGTCTTTTCGCGCACGTCCAGGGAAACGATGTCCTGGGCCTTCATGTCTTCCAGGGCGGCGATGGCCACCTGGACGAGTTGTTCGCTTTGCATGGTGTAGCTCTTACCTCGGTTCGGAGGACGCCGGATAGAGACCGTGCGTCCGGATGTAGTCAAGCACGGCATCGGGCACCAGGAAGCGGATCGACTTCCCGGTGGCCAAGAGGCCGCGAATCTGGGTGGCGGACACCGCGAGCGGGTTCTGCCAGATAAAGGTGATCTGCCCGCCCGGCCCTTTCAGGGCCTGGGGATCGGGCTGACTGCGCGCCGCCAGGAAATCGCGCAATTCCTGACAGGGCTCGCTGTCGGCGTCGGGCCGTTGCAGGACCAGGATGTGGCACAGCTCCAGCAACTCGCGCCAGCGATGCCAGCCTGGCAGGCCACAAAAGGCGTCCCAACCCAGCATCAGTAACAGCTGCACTTCATCGCCGAGTTCGGCGCGCAGGCTTTCCAGGGTCTCTATGGTATAGGAGTGGCGCGTTCGGCGCAGTTCCCGGTCATCGACCACCAGGGTCGCGACGTCGGCCACCGCCAGTCGCACCATCGCCAGGCGATCCTCGGCGGAGACGCTGGGTGCCTCGCGATGGGGCGGTCGGGCGCTGGGAATCAGCCGCAGCTCGTCCAGCGCCAGGGCCTCGGCCACCTCCAGCGCAGCGCGCAGATGGCCGATGTGCACGGGATCGAAGGTACCGCCGAACAGGCCGATGCGGGTGGGCAGACTGCTCATCAGCTACGGACGTGGCCATCGCCGAAGACCACGTACTTCTCGCTGGTCAGCCCTTCCAGGCCCACCGGCCCGCGGGCGTGCAGCTTGTCGGTGGAGATGCCGATCTCGGCGCCCAGGCCGTATTCGAAGCCGTCGGCGAAGCGGGTAGACGCGTTGACCATCACCGACGCCGAATCGACCTCGGTAAGGAAACGCCGGGCGTCGCTGAAGTTTTCGGTCACGATGGCATCGGTGTGCTGCGAGCCATAGGCATTGATGTGCTCGATGGCCGCGTCGAGGCCGTCCACCACCCGGATGGACAGAATCGGCGCGTTGTATTCGGTACGCCAGTCTTCTTCGCTCGCGGCCAGCACCTCGGTGCCGAGCAGCGCGCGGGTCCGCTCGCAACCGCGCAGCTCCACATGCTTGTCGCGGTAGATGGCGGCCAGGGGGGGCAGCACCTGCTCGGCGATGGCGGCATGAACCAGCAGCGTCTCCATGGTGTTGCAGGGGGCATAGCGCTGGGTCTTGGCGTTGTCGGCGATGCGGATGGCCTTGTCCAGATCGGCGGCGCGATCGATGTAGACATGGCAGATGCCATCCAGATGCTTGATCACCGGCACCCGGGCATCGCGACTGATCCGCTCGATCAGGCTTTTGCCACCGCGCGGCACGATAACGTCCACATACTCGGGCATGGTGATCAGCGCGCCTACGGCGGCGCGGTCGGTGGTTTCCACCACCTGGACCAGCTCCGCGGGGAGATCGGCCTCGGCCAGACCGGCCTGGATGCAGGCAGCGATGGCCTGGTTGGAATGAATGGCCTCGGAACCACCACGCAGGATGGTGGCGTTGCCGGACTTGAGGCAGAGGCTGGCCGCGTCGATGGTCACATTGGGCCGCGACTCGTAGATGATGCCGATGACACCCAGCGGCACGCGCATCTTGCCTAGCTGGATGCCCGAGGGCACGTATCTCATGTCGCGGATTTCGCCAATGGGATCGGGCAGGGTCGCGACCTGACGCAGGCCTTCGATCATGTCGTCGATGCGCTGGGGCGTGAGTGCCAGGCGATCCAGCATGGCCGGCTCCAGGCCGTTGGCCCGTGCCGCGCTTAGATCCTGCTCGTTGGCAGCGGTCAACTCGGCGCGGCAAGCGTCGAGGGCCGCAGCAGCAGCGAGCAGCGCGCGATTCTTCTGGGCGGTGCTCGCCCGGGCGGCGACCCGCGACGCGGCACGGGCAGCCTGGCCAAGACGGGTCATGTAGGCGGAGACGGACTCGGTCATGGTCGGCGGCCTGCGAAAGACGGTAGGAAAGCCGCAGAGTATAGCGTCGCCAGGCCTGGCGCGGCCAGCGCCGAGGGGCCTGGCGATGGCATCCGGTTGCTCGATTTGGTTGACTCGCCACGGCCTGTCGGGAATCATCCGCCGCTATATTTGCCGTTCAGCTTGCGTTCAGCTATTCCCTAGGTTCTGGACGAAAAGTCGTCGAGCGAAGGTCAGGCGAAGGGAAAAGCGTCGAGGAAGCGAAATTTACGCGTGGTAAATGAGCATTCCGAGGCGTTTTTCGACCAAGCATCACCGAGCGCAGCCCTTTTCGTACAGAACCCGATAGCCGAATCCGTTCCAGCTCTGCGCCAGCCGCGACTGGGTGCTGCAGCGATGCCTACCAGCCTTCACGGAAAGAACCATGCCCAAGCACCTTACCTTGCCCCTCGGCCTGCTCGCCCTGTTGATCCATGCCGATGCGACCTGGGCCGCCACTGCCGATGCCGCACCGACCGCGGCTGTCGTCCAGGCGCTGGAAGCCCAGCTCAAGAAGACGCCTCAGGATCCGGATGCCCTCGGTAAGCTGGGCAGTGCCCGTCTGGCGCAGCAGCGCTATACCGATGCCGAGCAGTTGCTGACCCAGGCCGTGCAGAAAGGCGGCAAGACCTGGCAGCCGGCGCTGGACGAGGCGCGCTATCACCATCTGCTGGAACGTGCCCACGCGGCCGAGAACAAGCGCGAGCTGGATCAGGCACGGGATCTCAGCGTCGAAGCCATTCGCCTGCGCCCCGAAGCCGTCGAGGCGCAACTGTTCCTGGCCGGCATCCAGAGCCAGAAGCGCCAATGGGAGCTGGCCGAGGCCACCTACCGCCAGGTGCTGATGCGTGAGCCGGCCAACGTCGACGCCTACTACGGGCGCATCGCCGCACTCAACGAGCTGGGCCGTACCGAAGAAGCCCTGCAACTGACCAAGAGTCTGCAGCCGAGCGCCAAGAGCCCGATCAAGGGCCTGGATCGCCTGCGCGCCGGCCAGGCTATGCAGGAAGCCGAAGCCGCCGAGGCGCGGGGCGATCTGCAGGGCGCCTCGCGGCTGCTCGAACAGGCCCGCAAGGAGGCTCCGGAGGATCCCTGGCTGCGCCTGGCCCAGGCCCGCCTGGAGGTCCGCCAGGGCCGGCCGCGCGCCGCCCGCGACCTGGTCGACAGCCTGGTCAAGGATGGCGCCCAGCGTCCCGAGGTGCTCTATGCCAGCGCCCTGCTGTCCAACGAACTGGGCGAATACCCGCGTGCCATGCAGACCCTGATGCGCACCCCCCAGGCGCAGCGTTCCCCGGACATGAACGCCCTGGCCGCGCGCATCACCTTCAACGAACAACTGGCCGAGACCGTGGCCCTCGCCAAGCAGGGGCGGCGCGAAGAAGCGCGCAGCCTGATGCAGCGCCTGGAGACCCGCGCCGGACGCAACCCGGATCTGATCGGCGATCTGGCTGAGGCCTTTGCTACCGCGGGCGATCCCGAGCACGGCCTGGAATTGCTCAAGCCGCTGATCTCCGGCGATACCCGGCCGGCGCCTGGCATGCAGCTGCACTACGCCAGCATCCAGTTGCAGATGAATCAGGACCAGACCGTGGGCAATGTCCTGCGCGACCTGCAAGGCGTGGTGCTCGACAGCGGCGAGAAGCAGCAGTACGACGACCTCCTCGCGCGCTATCGGATTCGCCAGGCCGACCGCCTCACCGATCAGGGCAAGCTGGCCGCGGCCTACGACACCCTGGCGCCGGCGCTCAAGGCCCGTCCCGACGACAAGGCCGCCCAGGCTGCCCTGGCGCGCATGTACCTGGCCAGTGGCGACACCCAGAAGGCCCGCCAGCTCTATCGCGACGTGCTCAGCGACCAGCCCAAGGACGCCGAACTCTATCTGGGCGCGGCCGAGATCGCCGCCAAGTCCCAGGACAGCGTCACCGCGCGCCAATATCTGGACCAGGCGGTCAAGTTGGGTCAGAGCGATCCCCAGGTGCTACGCCGTGCCGCCCTGCTCTATCGCGACATCGGCATGGCCGGTACCGCTACCAGCCTGCTGGAGCAGGTGGTCCAGGTGGAGCGCAAGGATCGCGAATCCGCGGCCCGCGCTGCCGGTGCCAGCGACAACCCCTTCGCCACCCTGCCCGGCCAGAGTCGCAGCGATGACGCCCTGGCGGCCGTTCCTGCCGCCGTCGGCGGCAGCGGTGGCAGTGCCGACTACGCCTGGAGCGATCCGCTGCAGGCGCAGAAGGCGGCCAACAACCCCTTCAACGACCTGTCCGTGGTGCCCACCAGCAGCCTGTCGAGCAGCCTGGCCACCGAGCAAATCCTTGGCCAGCTGCAGCGTGAGCGCAGCATCCGCATCACCCAGGGCCTGAACGTGCGCAGCTACGACCCCAGTGGCAGTTCGCGCCAGACCACCGTCAGCGCCCCCCTGGAGATCTCCTTTCCGGCCGGCGACCAGCGCATGGCGGTACGCGTCACCCCGACGCGGATCAACGACAGCAGCAGTGACGGCAGCCAGAAGGAAAACGGCGTGGCGGCGTCCATTGCCGTGGAAGACGCCGGGCGCGGCCTCAAGGGCGACATCGGTGTCTCGCCGGTGGGTCTGAGATACAGCACCGTCGTGGGTGGCGCGACCCTGGAGCGGCCGCTGAGCAGCCTGAGCGAGAACCTGCTCTATGCCCTGAGCGTGTCGCGTCGCTCGGTGACCGACTCCCTGGCCTCCTACGGCGGCATCCGCGATCCGCGCACCGGCCAGGAATGGGGTGGCGTCACCGCCAATGGCGGCCTGGCACGCCTGCGCTACGATGACGGGCGCTACGGTTCCTACATCTACGGCGCGGCCCATCGCCTGACCGGCCATGACGTCAAGAACAACGACCGCTTCGAGATCGGCACGGGCGTCTACTACTACCTGCGCAACGGACCGGACAGCCTCTTCACCGTCGGCCTCTCCGCCACGGCGATCGGCTACGACAACAACCAGAACCACCTGACCTACGGCCATGGCGGCTACTTCAGCCCGCAGCGCTACTTCGCCATCGGCGTGCCCCTGGTCTGGGCGCAGCGCGGCGACCTCTGGGCCTACCAGGTGCAGGGCATGCTGGGCGTGCAGACCATTCGGCAGGACGCCGCGGATCGCTATCCGGACGACGCTGCCCTGCAGGCGGCCGCGGAAGCCGCCGGCGAAGGCCAATACGGCAGCAAGAGCAAGACCGGCGTGGCCTACAGCCTTTCGGCCAACGGCGAATACCGCCTCAGCGGGCAGTTCGCTCTGGGCGGTCGCCTGGGCCTTGACAACGCCCAGGACGAGCGCGACGTCAACGGTAACCTCTATCTGCGCTACTTCTTCGAGGAACAGGAAGGCCGGCCGCAACTCTCGCGTCCGCAGCCCTACCGGTCACGTAACGAGGAATGAGGAAAAAGGCCCGCGCATGCGGGCCTTTTTTCTGTCGGCATTTTTCGCTGGCCGCCAGGCCTCACGACAAACCCCGCCACAGTTATTGGTCTGGGAAATTCCCGAGCGCGATTTACAATCCCCGGGCCCCGAGGCGTTACGTCTCGATCCGCGTCCTTGAAGCAACCAAAGGCTTTTCCTACGGGTCTGAGGACGCAGCCCTTAGCCCCCAGGAAGCCTTTCGATGACGGAACTGTTCGCCGGCCTCACCCAGTGGATCACCCATCACAATGAGTGGCTCGGCGTTGCCATCTTCGTCGTAGCCTTTCTCGAATGCCTGGCCCTGGCCGGTCTGGTGGTGCCTGGCACGGTGGTGCTGTTCGCCATTTCCATCGCCGCCGGCAATGGCGCCATGAACCTCCTCGATACCCTTCTGCTCGGCTTCCTGGGTGGCATCCTCGGCGATGCCGTGTCGTATTTCCTCGGCCGCCATTTCCACGAGCGCATTCGCCGCCTGCCGGGCCTGCGCACCCATCCCGAATGGATCAGCCGCGCGGAGGACTTCATCCACAAGTACGGCGTGGCCAGTCTGCTGGTCGGCCGCTTCATCGGCCCCTTGCGCCCGCTGCTGCCGCTGATCGCCGGGATGCTCGACATGCCCTTGGTGAAGTTCGCCGCCGTCAGCCTGGTGGCAGCGGCTGGCTGGTCGATCGCCGCACTGGGACCAGGCTGGGTGGCTGGAGCAGCCTTGCGCCTGCCGCTACCCGAGGGGTTCTGGTATCAGGCGGGCGTCGTGGCGGGCGGGATCGTCCTGCTGGCGAGCGTCATCGCCCATGGCGCCTGGCGCGAGCGGGCCGGCACCACCCTGCTCAGTGGCGCCCTCTGCCTGGCCGGCCTGCTGGCGCTGCTGTTTGGCTGGCATCATCTGCGCGCCTTCGACGAAGGCCTGATGGCGCTGGTCCAGGCGCATCGCGAGAACTGGCTCAACCTGGTCGCCGTGGTCGTCACCCGCATGGGCGACTTTCGCACCCAGCTGATCGTCGCGGCAGTGCTCACCCTGGTGCTGGCCGGCTTCCGCCAGTGGCGTCCGCTGGTGTTCGCCGTGGGTACCACCCTGGGTACCGCCCTTGCCAATGGCCAGCTGAAGAATCTGCTGGCCCGCGCCCGGCCGGACGTGCTCGCCGAGCCGCTCACCACCTACAGTCTGCCCAGCGGCCACAGCTCGGCCTCCTTCGCCTTCTTCCTGACCCTCGGCATCCTGGTCGGGCGCCGCTACGGCCCACGCGGACGCCTCGCCTGGCTGGTGATCGCTGCACTACCAGCGGTGCTCATCGCCCTCAGCCGCGTCTATCTGGGGGTACACTGGCCCACCGATGTCCTCGCCGGCGCCCTGCTCGCCGGCGGCTTCTGCGGCCTGAGTCTCGCCCTGCTGCAGAAGACCGGCGGCAATCGTCTGGAGCCGATCCCGACCCGGACCTGGCTGGTGCTGCTGCCGCTGATCCTGCTGATCTTCGCCTTCGCCGCCGGCTGGGCCCTGCCGGAAGCCGTAGAGCGCTACACGCCGCGGCTGTAAGGCAGACGCGAACTAAAAAAACTCGTCGCGGTCCTGCAGTTCCGGTGCGATTGTGGTCAGAACGCCTGGAACTGCAGAAGTGGCTGGGGAGACATAACCGATGGCAGCGCAGATTGCCGACTGGAACGAACTGGATTTTCTCGCCGGCGGCGGTGACATGGGCGCCCGGCTGCGCACCCACGATTGGTCGGACTCGCCGCTGGGCCCGCCGTCCCAGTGGCCGCAGTCCCTCCGATCCGCCCTCAGTATCTGTCTGAACTCCAGCTTTCCCACGGCCATCTACTGGGGCCCTGACCTGCTGCTGCTCTACAACGACGCCTGGTCACCGATTCCCGCCGAGCGCCATCCCTGGGCCCTGGGGCGCCCCGCCCAGGAGGTCTGGCAGGACATCTGGCCGGTGGTCGGCCCCCAGTTCGAGCAGGTGCTGACCACCGGCCAGGGTTTTTCCGTCTTCGATCAGCTGCTGCCGATGGTGCGCCAGGGCGTGGTCACCGAGACCTACTGGAACTACAGCTTCACCCCCATCCGCGGCGAGGGCGGCGAGATCGCCGGGCTGTTCAACCAGGGGCACGAGACCACCCAGCGTATTCTCGAAGAACGGCGCCGCGCCGCCGACGCCGCACGCCAGCGGCGGATGTTCGAGCAGGCGCCTGGCTTCGTCGCCATCGTGCGCGGCCCGGATCACGTCTTCGACTTCGTCAATGTCGCCTTCCGCCGGTTGTTCGATGACCGTCCCCGTGAAGGCCTCAAAGTACGCGACGTCTTTCCCGAACTGCAGAATCAGGGCTACTTCGAGTGGCTCGAACAGGTGTACCGGAGTGGCCGCCGCTTCGTCGCCGAACATATGCCGATGCGCCTAGAGACCGAAGGCGAGCCGGTTCGTACCCTCTATCTGGACTTCATCTACGAGCCCCTGACCGACGAAGCCGGCCAGGTGATCGGCATCTTCTGCCAGGGGCAGGACGTCACCGAAGCCCATCTGGCCCGCGCCGCCCTCGAAGCCAGCGAGCGACGCTTTCGCACCGCCCTGGAAATCGAGACGGTGGGTGCCCTCTGCTTCGACACCGAAGGCCATCTGATCGATGCCAACGATGCCTTCCTGCGCATGAGCGGTCATGATCGTCAGGATCTCCTGGCTGGGCATATCCGCTGGCCGGCGCCAACCCTGAGCCAGGCTGGCGATCAGCTGCCGCCCGACGAACGCAGCTACCGGCGGCGTGACGGCTCCGTCGGCTGGGCCCTGGTGGCGGCCAAGCGCCTGCCCGATGGCAGCGCCTTCGAATTCGTCGTCGACATCAGCGACCGCAAGCAGGCCGAAGCCGAGTTGCGCGAAGAAACCCGTACCCTGGAAGCCCTCAAGCGCATCGATACGGAGCTGGCCAGCCAGCTGGATCTGGCGCATCTGGTGCAGACGGTGACCGATGCCGGGGTCGAGCTGACCGGGGCGCGCCTTGGCGCCTACCTCAATCAGCAGCACGAGGAAAACAGCGGGCATCTACAGCGCCTCACCCTATCTGGCGCCGAGCGTGCCGCTTTCGAACACCTGGGCGATCCGGATGCCACCGCCCTGTTCGCCCCGCCCTTGGGCGGCGAAGGCGTGATTCGTGTCGACGACGTGGTCAGCGATTCGCACCCGTCCCGCTCCGAACCGCATCAGGGCCTGCCGGTCGGGCCCCTGTCAGTACGCAGCTACCTGGCCGTCTCGGTGGTCGCCCGCAACGGAACGGTGCTGGGTGGACTCTTCTTCGGACATCCCGAACCGGGTCGCTTCAACCTCCGTCACGAACGGCTGATGGCCGCGCTGGCCGCCCGCGCCGCCCTCGCCATCGAGCAGGCTCAACTGTTCCAGGCGGTACGCACCGCCAACGAAACGCTCGAACAGCGGGTCGTCGAGCGCACCGCCGAATTGACCCAGGCGCAGCAGGCCCTGCACCAGGCGCAGAAGATGGAAGCCATCGGCCAGTTGACCGGCGGCATCGCCCACGACTTCAACAATCTGCTGGCCGGCATCATCGGCAGTCTGGAATTGATCGAGCGCCGCCTGCAGCAGAATCGCACCGATCAGCTCGACCGGCTGCTTGGCGGCGCCCAGGCCTACGCTGCGCGCGCCGCCTCCCTGACCCAGCGGCTGCTGGCCTTTTCCCGCCGGCAGACGCTGGAACCCAAGCCCACCGACGTGAACGAGCTGATGCTGGCCATGGAAGAACTGATCCGCCGCAGCGTCGGCCCGGCGATCGAGGTCCAGGCACAGCCCGCGGAGCCATTGTGGCTCACGGTGATCGATGCGGTGCAGCTGGAAAGCGCCCTGCTGAATCTGGCGATCAACGCCCGTGACGCCATGCCCCAGGGCGGCCAGCTGCTGCTGTCCACGGCGAATCTGCCCGAGGCAGCCGTTGACCGCCCGGAAGGGCTGCCCGCGGGCGATTACGTGAGGGTCAAGGTCAGCGATACCGGTACCGGCATCGCGCCGGAGATCCGGGAACGGATCTTCGATCCCTTCTTCACCACCAAACCGCCAGGCCAGGGCACCGGACTGGGGCTGTCCATGGTGCACGGCTTCGTGCACCAATCGGGCGGGCAGATCCAGGTAGACAGCACGACGGGCGTGGGTACCTGCATTTCGCTCTATCTGCCGCGGGCGCCAGAAGGTGACGCCAGCAGGTCCTGATCAGCGCCAGGTGGCGCCGAGCAGCCGGTCTTACAGGCCGGCGCCGTGGGGCGTGGTACCGCCTTTCATCTGCGACTGCAGGTAGTTCTGCAGACCGATCTTGTCGATCAGCCCCAGCTGCTGTTCCAGCCAGTAGGCATGATCTTCCTCGGTGTCTTCCAGCTGCACGACCAGGATCTCGCGGGTGACGAAGTCCTTGTGTTGGTTGCACAGGGCCACGCCCTGGGCCAGGGCTTCGCGCACCTCGTACTCCAGGGCAAGATCGGCACGCAGCATCTCGGGCACGGTCTGGCCCACGGTGATGGCGTTGGGACGCATGTCCGGCGTGCCTTCGAGGAAGAGGATGCGGCGCAGCAGGGCATCGGCGTGCTGGGTTTCCTCTTCCATCTCGTGGCCGATCCGCTCGTACAGCCGCATCAGGCCCCAGTCTTCGTACATCCGCGAATGGATGAAGTACTGGTCGCGCGCCGCCAGCTCGCCACGCAGCAGCTGGTTGAGGTAGTTGATGACGTCCGGATGGCCTTGCATGAAAAGAGTCCTGTGCTGTTCAGTGCCCAGTTTAGCGCGCTGGCGCCTGGGAGGCGCCGTTCATCGCCCGACCACTGGGGCCGTTCGTCTCATCGCAGCGCTAATCGTTCTGCTTCACGATCAGCTTAGCCAGGGCGGTGGCGGCTCTTCGCGCACGCTCGGCTCGTCCTGTTCGCGACGCGCCGCCTGGCGGCGCTCTTCGTCACGCCGCGCCGCCTCGATCTCGCGCATCACTGCATGGACGTCGGCCTGGTCTTCACGCTCAGCGAATTCGCCAGTCAGGCGCGTGTTGGCGAACAACTCGCCCTTCTCGAACAGGGCCCACATCTCCGGCGCATAGCGGGTGGTGCGCAACTCAGGGGCGAAGCGACCGAAGTACAGCGCCATGTTCTCCACGTCCCGCGCCAGTAGGCGAAAGGCGTGGTTGTTGCCAGCGGCATCCACCGCCTGGGGCAGGTCGATGATCACCGGGCCGTCCTCGGCCAGCAGCACGTTGAATTCGGAGAGGTCGCCGTGGACCAGCCCGGCGCAGAGCATGCGCACGATCTGGCCAATCATCAGGTCGTGATAGCGCAGCGCTTCCTCGGCGGTGAGGGTCACGTCGTTGAGACGGGGCGCGGCCTCGCCATTACCGTCGGTGACCAGGTCCATCAGCAGCACGCCGTCGAGGAAGTCGTGGGGCTTGGGTACCCGGACCCCGGCATCGGCCAGGCGATAGAGCGCCGTCACCTCGGCGTTCTGCCAATTGTCCTCGCGCTCGCGGCGACCGAACTTGGAGCCCTTGGCCATGGCGCGATTTTCCCGGCTGCCACGCACCTTGCGCCCCTCCTGGTATTCGGCGGCCTGACGGAAGCTGCGCTTGTCAGCCTCCTTGTAGACCTTGGCGCAGCGCACCTGGCTGCCGCAGCGCACCACGTAGACCGCCGCCTCCTTGCCACTCATCAGGGGCCGTATCACCTCATCGACCAAGCCGTCCTCGATCAGCGGCTCGATGCGTTTGGGAGTTTTCATCGCCGGTTCCAGCTCCTTCTTGTCGGTCGTCACAGGGGGACGTGTGAGGCAAGTTTCAAGCCAGACGCCGAGAAAGGGAAGTCGGCGTCGCCCCTGAGCGTGCGACTCATCGAAGCGGACAAGATTCCTCGGCCGTGACCGGCTGCGCCTTCAACCGGAGAAAAACGCGAGAAAACGGCGCCATTCGTCCTGGGCGACGGCCAGTTCCACCGGGGCGAAACGCACCTCGTGGTGGGCCGGGCACTGGGCCAGGCGCGAAAGGTCCAGGGGATGGATGAAGCCCAGCAGTGGATAACCGCCCATGGTCTGGCGATCGGCCATGAGCACGATGGGCTGGCCATCGGGTGGCACCTGGATGGCACCGGTCACCACCCCCAGCGACCACTGACGGCGTGGTGGCGCCAGGGGCGTGCGTCCGGCCAGGCGAATGCCCATGCGGTCGGACTGCGGGCTGATCTGCCACGGTTGATCGCAGAGCGCCTGCTGCGCCGCCGGACCGAAGGCCTCGGCGTCACCGCCAAAGATCACCCTCAGCGTTGGCACCTCGCGATAGTCCGGCACGAAGCGCGCCGCCGGCCCACAACCGCGCGCATGCAGTTCGGTCACGGCGGCGCAGGCCAGTTGCTGCCCCGCCACCAGCGCGGCGCCATTGCCATCCGGACCGCCCAGGCCTTCGCGTCTGTTGCTGGCCATGCTGCCCAGGGTCGCAGGCGCCTGAAAGCCTCCGCCGGCCGCAGCCAGATAGGCACGCTGCCCGGCCTGGGCGAATCCCAGCCGCAGGCGCATGCCGGCTCTTACTGGAAAACACGACCAGGGCGGCAGGGGCTCATCCCCCAGGCGGGCTTCCAAAGGCGCGCCGGTCAGCGCCAGCCAGGTGTCGGTCTCGATCTCGAATTCGGCACCGCCCAGAGCGATCTCCAGCAGCGGCGCCGTCATCGGATTATCCACCAGGCGATTGGCCCAACGCGCGGCATGACCGTCCATAGGCCCTGAGGGGGCCACGCCCAGATGCTGCCAGCCCTGGCGTCCGAGATCCTGCAGCAGGGTCAGGGGACCGGGCTTGATGACCTTGAGACCACTCATGACTGACCTCCCTGGGCACGAAAGGCGGCTTCGTCGACCGGCACGAAGCGCACCCGGTCTCCTGGCGCCAGGAGGCACGGCGGCTCGGCCCGGGCATCGAAGACGGTCCACAGGCATCGGCCGATGAGATTCCAGCCCCCGGGCGAAGCCTGGGGATAGACGGCGGTCTGGCGTTCGGCGATGGCCAGGCTGCCGGCGGGTACGGCGGTACGGGGCGTACTGCGCCGGGGCAGGGCCAGGCGCTCGTCCAGCTCACCGAGAAAGGCGAAACCAGGCATGAAGCCGATGGCGCCTACCTGATAGTCACGACCACAGTGCCGGGCGATGACCTCGGCCTCGCTCAGGCCACAGCGCTCGGCCACCTCGGCGAGGTCCGGGCCGGCATAGAGGGTCGGTACCTCGTGCAGGCGCCCGCCCTCGCCCGCCTGCGCAGCGCCCGGCCAGTCGGCCAGCAAGGGTTCGAGGCCGGCCTGTACCTCGGCCAAGGTCAGCTGCAGGGGATCGTAGTGCACCAGCAGACTGGTCCAGCCCGCTACCAGATCGGTCACCGCCGTGCCGAAGCGCTGGCGAATCCGCTCGCCCAGGCGCGCGATGCGCGAGGGCAGTTCGGTATCGGGGTGCTCGGCCAGTTCGAGCAGCAGCGCCGCGACGCCAAAGGGCTTGAAGGTGATCATAGGGCGTCCAGCGCCGCGCGCAGCCGACGCAGCACTGCCAGGGACTCGGCATTGTCGCCATGCACGCAGAGACTGTCGGCCTGCAGCCGCATGGGTTGGCCGTCGAAACCGGGGAAGTCTTCACCGCGGGCGATGGCGATGGCCTGGGTCAGGATGCGCTCGGGGTCATGGTGAACGGCGCCAACCTGGCCACGTGGCGCCAGGGAGCCGTCGGCCAGATAGGCGCGGTCGGCGAAGGCCTCCAGCAGCAGTGGTACGCCAGCGACTTCCGCCAGCCGACGCTCGCGGGCGTTGTCGGCCTTGGCCAGCACCATCAGCGGCAGTCCCTGGCGATAACGGGCGCAGGCGGAGAGCGCGGCGGTCAGCAGGGCATCATCCTTGACCAGGGCGTTGTAGAGGGCGCCATGGGGCTTCACGTACTCGACGCGTACGCCTGCGGCGCGGCAGAAGGCGTCCAGGGCGCCGATCTGGTAGAGGATCATGGCTTCCACCTCGGCCGGGGTGCAGGCCATGGGCCGGCGCCCGAAGCCCACCAGGTCGGGATAGGCCGGATGGGCACCGATCTGCACGCCATTGGCCACCGCCAGGGTGACGGCGCGCTGCATGATCAGGGGATCGGCGGCATGGAAGCCGCAAGCCAGATTGGCCTGGTCGACCAGGGGAATGGCATGGGCATCGTCGCCCATGGACCAGGCACCGTAGCTTTCACCGGAATCGCAATTGAGCAGCAGGCGAGCGGGCATGACAGGATCCTCTGAGGAAGAGCTTCGAGTGTCGGAAAGACGGGGCGCCGCTGTCCAACAAAAGATTCCAGACGCTGGTGATAAGAAGGCGTTGAAACACCCGGGCTAGACCAGCACCGGCAAGGCGCGCTCCGGGCCCAGGCGCGTACACCAGTCGGCCACCACCGTCTGGCTCAACGCCACCACCGCCTCGCTCAGCGCCAGGCCGGCACCGCCGTGCCAGCTGGCCTGGACATCGAAGGGCGGCGGTCCGGCCAGCGGCACAGGCATCAGGCTGCCACGGGCCAACTCCTCGATCACCAGTGCCGGCGGCAGGGCGCCGATGCCGAAGCCCTCGCCCATCAGCTTGATGATGGCCGCCACCGAATTGATGCAGCAGACCCGCGGTTCGGCGATGCCCTCGCGCTGCAGCAGGCCGAGGATGTCCTGGTGCGGCCGCGAATGGCGGGAAAAGGTGATCAGCCGCTCGCCGGCCAGCTCGGCCAGATTGGCATAGGGCCGCGCCAGATGGCTGTCGGTGGCGACCAGCCAGCGCACCGGATAGCTGGCCAGGTGCAGGTTGCGAATGCCTTCGGCGCGCAATAGATCGGTCTGGAAGATCAGGTCGAGCTGTCCCCGCGCCAGCTGCTCGGCCAGATTCAGCGCGGTGTCGGCGGTCAGCTCCAGCTCGATGGCCGGATAGCTCTGGGTGACCGCGGCGATCAGCTGGTCCAGCCAACTGTGGATCACGGTATCCATGACGCCGATGCGCAGGCGGCCCTCCAGGGTCTGACCATGACCCAGGGCCTCGTGCAGTTCACGTTGGGTCGCCAGCATCCGCTCGGCGTAGCCCAGCACCCGATGCCCCTCGGCGGTCAGACTCACGCCGCGGGAGTCGCGCAGGAACAGTTGCACGCCCAGTTCGCTTTCCAGCACGGCGATGCGACTGGAGATGGCGGCCTGGGTGGTGGAGAGCTTTTCTGCCGTCAGTCGGAAACTGCCCAGGCGGGCGACCCAGACGAAGGTATCGAGAAAGCGCAGGTTCATGGGGACCTCGACAAGGCTATCCCGTCACTTTACCCCCACCAGCGGGCTTGTCTGCCCCGCTTTTCCCTATCGGCGGCGAACAGTTTTATTTGCTGGACGCCAGCTCCACCGACGGCAAAAGATGCCAGCCGGCGCCACGCCAAATGACGTCCGACAACAATAACGAGCCGTGCCACGGGCACTGCCTGGATCAGCCGAAGCCGCCTGCGGCTTCCTACCGTCCGCCGCACCGTCTGCCCGGAGCGCGGTGGATCCGCTGGAGACATCCACCTATGCAAACCACCGTCAACCTCTGGCCGCTGCTGGGCGTGCTGGTCATCGTGGTCGGCTTCGTGCTGAGGTTCAATCCGCTATTGGTCGTCGCCCTGGCCGCCGTGGCCACCGGCCTGGCCGCCCAGTTCAGCCCCGAGGCGCTGCTTGCGGCCATTGGCACCGGCTTCATCAAGGCGCGGGCCCTGCCGCTGATCATCCTGCTGCCCCTGGCGGTGATCGGCCTGCTCGAACGCCACGGCCTGCGCCTGCACGCGCAGAACTGGATCGCCCGCTTTCGCAACGCCACCGTCGGCCGCCTGCTGATCTTCTACCTGTTCGTCCGCGAGACCACCGCCGCCCTGGGCCTTACCAGCCTCGGCGGCCATCCGCAGATGGTCCGGCCGCTACTCGCGCCCATGGCCGAAGGCACCGCGGAGAAACGCCATGGCCGCCTGCCCGAAGCCCTGCGCCAGCGCCTGCTGGCCTTTTGCGCGGCCACCGACAACGTCGGGCTGTTCTTTGGCGAAGACATCTTCGTCGCCTTTGGCGCCATCGCCCTGATGCACACCTTCCTGCTGGGTGCCGGCCTCGATGTCGAACCCCTGCACATCGCCCTCTGGGGCATTCCTACGGCCCTCTGCGCCTTTTTCATCCACGCCCTGCGCCTGCACCGCTTCGACCGCCAGCTCTATCGCGAGCTGACCGCGGCCAAGGAGGTGCAGCCATGATCCTGTCGATCCAATACCTGTTCTGGCTGGCCGGCGCCATCCTGGCCCTGACCGCGGTCATGACCCTGGCCGACCGCCACCACCCCAAGCGCTGGACCAGTGGCCTGTTCTGGGGCCTGTTCAGCCTGGTCTTCCTGGTCGGCGATCGCCTGCCACCGGCCTGGGTCGGCGCCGGCGTGCTGCTGATGGCGGTGCTGGCCGGCTGCGGTGCGGTGGGTAGCGGACACCACGAGAGCCGTCCCGAGCGGGAGACGCGCGCCAGCGCCGGGCGGCTGGGCAATCGCCTGTTCATTCCAGCCCTGGCCATTCCGGTGGTGACGGTGATCGGCAGCGTGCTGCTCAAGGACGTGCAGATTGCCGGCCTGCCGCTGCTCGACCCGAAGAACGTCACCTTCGTCTCCCTAGGCCTGGGCGCCCTGGTGGCCCTGGCGCTGGCTTGCTGGCTGACCCGTGACACTCCGATCCAGGCGATGCGCGAGTCGCGCCGCCTGACCGACGCCCTGGGCTGGTCGCTGGTGCTGCCCCAGGCCCTGGCCATGCTCGGTCTGGTATTCACCGATGCCGGCGTCGGCAAGGCGGTGGCGCACCTGGCCACCGCCTATGTGGCCCTCGACCTGCGCCTGGTGGCGGTGGTGGTCTATGTAGTGGGCATGGCCGCCTTCACCGTCATCATGGGCAACGGCTTCGCCGCCTTCCCGGTGATGACCGGCGGCATCGGGGTGCCGGTGCTGGTGGGTGTCTACCACGCCGACCCGGCGGTGATGGCCGCCATCGGCATGTTCTCCGGCTACTGCGGCACCCTGATGACGCCCATGGCGGCCAACTTCAACATCGTCCCGGCGGCCCTGCTGGAACTCGATGACAAGAACGCCGTGATCAAGGCCCAGGTCCCCACGGCACTGGCGGTGCTGGCCTGCAACGTGGTGCTGCTCTATCTGCTGATGTGAGGTATCCCATGACCCTGCTGCTCACCGGCTTCGCCCCCTTTGGCGGCGAGGATCTCAACCCCTCCTGGGAGGCCGTGCGCCGGCTTGATGGAGAACGCCTCGGCGACCTGACCGTAGTGGCGGCTCAGCTGCCGACCGAATTCGGCACTGCGCTAAAGATGCTGGATGACCTGCTCGACCGCCATCGTCCCACCCTGGTGGTAGCGGTCGGCCAGGCTGGCGGGCGGGCCGAGCTGTCGCTGGAACGCATCGCCATCAATGTCGACGATGCCCGCATCCCTGACAACGCCGGGCGCCAGCCCATCGACGAACCAGTGGTGGCCGGCGGTCCGGCCGCCTACTTCAGTACCCTGCCGATCAAGGCCATGGTCCATGCCCTGCGCGCCGCCGGCATTCCTGCGGCGGTGTCCCAGACCGCGGGCACCTTCGTCTGCAACCATGTCTTCTACGGCCTGCAGCATCGATTGCAGGGCACCGGAGTGCACGGCGGCTTCATCCATATCCCCTACCTGCCGGCCCAGGCCGCCGCCCAGCCCGGGGCGCCGTCCATGGCCCTGGAGACCCTGGTCGCCGGGCTGCGCCTGGCGCTGACCTGCGCGGCGACCACTGGTGAGGACCTGCGCGAGGGCGGCGGGCAGCTGGACTAGCGTCAGCCTGGCATTCAGGCGGAGGACCAGCCGCACCGGCTGGCTTACAATGCGTCCTCCGCCGCCGCTGCGATCAGCCCAATGCCCACCCTGCTTGCCGACTGGCGCCACCCCCTGCTGCACCGCCGCATCTGGGCGCTGGCCGCGCCGATGATCCTGTCCAATCTCAGCGTACCGCTGGTAACCCTGGTCGATAGTGCCATCGCCGGCCACCTGCCGGAAGCCCGCCAGCTCGCCGCGGTGGCCATGGGTGGCGCCTTCTACACCGCCCTGCTCGGCATCCTTGGTTTTCTGCGCATGGGCACCACTGGCTTCGCCGCCCAGGCCAGCGGGCGCCGCGACGGCGCCGCCCTGCGCCAGATTCTCTTGCAAGCCGGCCTGTTGGGGTTGGGCCTGTCGTTGGTTCTGCTACTAGCGGCCAGCCTGGCGCTCGACCCCCTGCTCGCCTGGCTCGGCCTGGACCCCGCCTTCGCCGAACTGGCCGCGCGCTTCCTGCACCTGCGGCTGCTCGGCCTGCCCGCGGCGCTGCTCAGCTACGCCGTGATCGGCTGGCTGCTCGGTACCCAGGATGCACGCACGCCGCTGGTGCTGCTGCTCACCACCAATGCCCTAAATCTGCTGCTGGTGACCGGCTTCGTGCTCGGCCTCGGCAGCGGGGTACAGGGCATCGCCTTGGCATCGGTCCTGGCGGAGTGGAGCGGCATGCTGCTCGGCCTCTGGCTGGTGGTGCGCCGCCTGCGGCGGTGGCCGGGCCGGATCGACCGCCAGGCCCTGCGGCGCCTCGTCAGCTGGCGCCCCCTGCTGGCGGTCAATCGCGACATCTTCATCCGCTCCCTGGCCCTGCAGGCGGTGTTCCTGCTCTTCGCTGCCCAGGGCGCCCAGCTGGGCGAGACCACCGTCGCGGTCAACGCCCTGCTGCTCAACGGCCTGCTGGTCACCGCCTTCGCCCTCGACGGCCTCGCCCATGCCGTGGAGGCCCTGGCCGGCCATGCCCTGGGCGCGCACGAAGGCGCCACCCTGCGCCGAGTGCTGGTGATCGCCGGCGGCTGGTCGCTGCTGGCCAGCCTCGGCTTCGCCCTGGCCTTCGCTCTGTATGGTGACCTGTTCGTCGCCGTGCAGAGCAACATCGCCGCGGTGCGCCAGGAGGCCCATGCCTATCTGCCCTATCTCGCAGTGCTGCCCTTGATCGCCATGGCCAGCTATCTACTGGACGGCCTCTTCATCGGCGCCACTCGCGCCCGGGAGATGCGCAATGCCATGCTGCTGGCCCTGCTCCTCGCCCTGCCACTCGGCTGGCTGCTGCGCGGCTGGGGCAATCACGGTCTGTGGCTGGCCTTTCTCACCTTCATGGCCCTGCGTGGACTGATTTCCGCCCTCCTCGCCTGGCGCCTGGCCCGGCGCGAGGGTTGGCTCACCGATGGCGTCAACGCCTGATCCTGCGGAACCGCCGGGGCGGCGCCCCCCTCAAAGTCGGACACCCCCTGCCGAGAGCGCTGCCATGAGCGAAGACACCCGAGACCAGGAACCCCAGGACACCCCCGCCGAAGGCGACGACGTACCCGAGCACCAGAAGCCGGAGAACCTGGAAAAGCTCAAGGACTACGGCAAGGACCAGATTCCGCCCGGCATCGCCTGACGCCAACCCTGAACCCCTCGACAAAAGCCGTCGACAGCGGTGGCAAAGCCCCGGCGGAGCTTCTAGCATCCGTCGGGTTGAGTGGGCCCAAGGGCCTTCGTGAAGGGAATCCAGATCACCATGACCGTCAGGTCCTACCTGTCGCCTCTCCTTGCGCCCCTGTTGGCGCTGCTGGTGCTGTTCCCGGCGTGGGCCCAGGCCGTGGATGGCTATGCCGGCATCGCCTTCGGCACCGACCAGAAAACCTTTCTGGCGAAAAAGCTCTGTACCTTCCAGCCGCGCAAGATCGACGTAGTCGGCGTCGAGTATTTCGAATGCAATGACCTCGCCTTCGCTGGTGAAAAGGTCGAGGCTGGCGCCTTCTTCATCGATGGCCGCTTCCTGCGCCTGTCGATCGTCACGCCCCTGGCCCAGTCCTTTCTGATCGCCGAAGGACTCACTCAAAAGTATGGCAAACCCTCCTCCCAGTCGTCGGCCGCCGCCTTCGAGCGCCTGAACCAGGACGACGACGCCCAGGCCTATCTGGCCTTCGATCACGACACCGTGGTCTACAAGTTCAGCGCCCAGGCGGCACGCAGGAAACAGGTCCTGCTGATCTATACCTCGCCGCGCTACGAGCCCCTGCTCAAGGAGAAGCAGCTGCAGTTCGTCAAAGATTCCCTCTAAACATCCGGTTACAGTTCGTCGGACAATTGCCTGCCGAGCGGTGAAAGTGTCGCCCCGTTCACGCCTGCTCGGAAACAAGCCATGAACAATGGCAGATAGCCATGGTCAGAACGCGGGCAAGGAGCCCCATCCTGTCACCGGCTACTTACGGACGTCGTTCCTTCGGGAGTCCTACCATGACCGAACCTGTCGCGATGCGCGCCCCGGCGTCGCAACGCTCACGCTTTCGTTTGCCCCAGCGCTTGGCTCCAGCTGCACAGGTTCTCTTCTGAAAAGGATCATTCAATGAACACTCGCAATCTCTGGGTCGACTATGCCAAGGCCATTGGCATCGTGCTGGTCGTCTATGGCCATGTCGTGCGTGGCCTGCTCAACGCGGGCATCCTTCAGGACGCCCAATTCCACGGCCTGGTGGACAGCGTCATCTACAGCTTCCACATGCCGCTGTTCTTCTTCCTCTCCGGCCTCTTCTTCTACAGCTCCTTCGTCAAGCGCGGTACCGGCGGCCTGCTGGTGAACAAGATCGACACCATCGTCTATCCCTTCCTGGTCTGGTCACTGCTGCAAGGTTCGGTCGAGGCGCTGATGTCGCGCTACACCAACGGCGGCGTGAGCTTCAGCGAAGTCCTGACGGTCTGGGAGCCACGCCAGCAGTTCTGGTTCCTCTATGCGCTGTTCCTGGTGTTCTGCCTGGCCATGCTCGCCTATCGCTGGGCCAAGCCGCTGGCCTTCTTTGCCGTGTTCGCCTTTGGCGCCCTCGTCTATCTGTTCCAGAACGCCGGCCCGGAAGACTTCTTCTTTACCTTCACCGCGCAGAACTTCGTGTTTTTCGCCTTCGGTGTCTGGTTCAACAACTTCAAGCAGGCCATCGAAGAACAGGCCGGCCGGGTGATGCTGGGCTCGGGCCTGCTGTTCGTGGTGCTTGAGTACTGGTTCCACGGCCTGCTGGGCCTGGTCTACACCGATCGCGGCCTGGCCACCTTGGTCCTGGCGCTGAACGGCATCGTCTTCGTCAGCGCCACCTGCATGGTGTTGGCGCAGCGGCCGCTGCAGTGGGTGCTGACCCTGGGTGCGCTGTCCATGCCCATCTATGTGATGCACGTACTGAGCGGCAGCGGCGCCCGCATCGTCCTGAGCAAGGGCCTGCACATCAACGACGGTCTGCTGCACATCGTCGCCGGCTGCGCCTTCGGCATCCTGGTGCCGGTGGCCATCGCCAAGCTGCTGGAAGCCCGCGGCATCAACGGTCTGTTCGAGGCGCCGGCGTGGATCTCCGCCCGGCGGTGGCTTCGGCCCAAAGCTGAAACGCCCCGCCCCGCCCTCTGAGTGACGGCCACGGCCAGGGCGCCTCGCCCTGGTCGGATCTGAAGGCTCCGCTCTTGTCCCAGTGAAATCCCAACAAAAAGCCCGCTACCAGTCACCTGGTAGCGGGCTTTTTGTTGGCTGAAGCCCTGGGCCTCAGCCGCTAACGCGGATCACTGGCTGGCCAGCACCTGGCCGTTCTTCACTTCCAGTTGCTTGCCTGGCTCATGGTCCATGCGGACCTGGCCGAGCTTGCCGTCCAGCAGGTATTTGACGTCATAGCCGACCACCTTGTCGCTGCTGTCGGTCACCGTGCTGCAGCGGGTCTGGGTGGTGGTGTAGGTGTCGCGGTTCTGCATGTATTCCTGACCCTTGTTGCCGGCATAACCACCGCCAACGGCGCCAGCGATGGTGGCCAGGGTCTTGCCGCTGCCGTTACCAACCTGGTTGCCCAGCAGACCACCGACGACCGCGCCTACGGCGGTACCGGCGATCTGGTGCTGGTCCTGAACCGGCCGGCGGTGCGTCACCGCGACCTCCTTGCAGACCTCGCGCGGGGTCTTGACCGTTTCCTTGACCGGCTGGACGGCAACGACCTCGGCGTACTGAGGCCCGCGGTCGACGAAGCTGTACGCCACGGCGCCACCTGCGGTGGCGACGATGGCTCCCAGAACCGTACCTACGAGCATCGACTTGTTCACTACAACCTCCTGACTACTGTCATAGCGGGCACATGGCCCTTTGCCATGCCTGGGACATCAGGGGCGGTCGTCTAGTTCCTTGGTTTGCGGAGGAATTAAGTCTTCACTCTTGAGGTCCAGCCAGATCAGCACCACGTTGGCGATATAGATCGACGAGTAGGTACCGGCCAGCACACCGATGAACAGCGCCAGGGAGAAGCCGAACAGGTTGTCACCGCCAAAGAACAGCAGCGCCGCCACCGCCAGCAGGGTCGAGATCGAGGTCGCCAGGGTCCGCAGCAGGGTCTGGGTGGTCGAGACGTTGATGTTCTCGATCAGGTCGGCCTTGCGCAGCACCCGGAAGTTTTCCCGGACCCGGTCGAACACCACGATGGTGTCGTTGAGCGAGTAGCCGATGATGGCCAGGACCGCCGCCAGCACCGTCAGATCGAAGGTGATCTGGAAGAACGACAGCAGACCCAGGGTCACCACCACGTCGTGAATCAATGACAGGATGGCGCCCACCGCGAACTTCCACTGGAAGCGGAAGGCCACGTAGACCAGCACGCTACCCAAGGCCAGCAGCATGCCCAGGCCACCCTGGTCACGCAATTCCTCGCCCACCTGCGGACCGACGAATTCGGTACGGGTCAGGGAAAAGCGTTCGGTGCTCGCCTGTTGCAGCGCGGTGGTCACCTGCTGACCCAGCTGGGGATTGTCACCCGGCATCCGTACCAGCACGTCGGTGGTGGCGCCGAAACTCTGCACCACAGCCTCTTCGAAACCGGCACCGACCAGCTCCTGGCGAATCTTGCCGAGGTCGGCCGGCTGCTCGTAGCGCAGCTCGATCAGGGTACCGCCGGTGAAATCCAGGCCGAAGTTCAGCCCTTTGTAGAACCAGCTGACCAGTGCCAGGACGGTCAGGAGGGCGGTGATGGCGAACGCGATATTGCGGACGCCCATGAAGTTAATGGTCTTTTTCATCGCCGCGTCCTCAAATCCACAGCTTCTTGACGTTCCGGCCGCCATAAATCAGGTTGACCATGGCACGGGTCACGAAGATGGCGGTGAACAGGGAGGTGAAGATACCCAGCGACATGGTCACGGCGAAGCCCTTGACCGGCCCGGTGCCCATGGCGAACAGGATGGCGCCCACCAGCAGGGTCGTCAGGTTGGAGTCGACGATCGCCGTGAAGGCACGACTGAAGCCTTCATGGATGGCGCGCTGGACCGGCATGCCGTTGGCGATCTCTTCACGGATTCGCGAGAAGATCAGCACGTTGGCGTCCACCGCCTGGCCCATGGTCAAGACGATACCGGCGATACCCGGCAAGGTCAGGGTGGCATGCAGGATGGACATCAAGGCCATCAGCAGCACCATGTTGAAGCCCAGGGCGATGGTCGCCAGCACCCCGAAGAAGCGGTAAATGGCGATCAGGAACAGCGAGACGAAGACCATGCCCCACAGCGAGGCATCGATGCCCTTGGCGATGTTGTCGGCGCCCAGGCTTGGGCCGAGGGTGCGTTCTTCGGCGAAGTACATGGGCGCGGCCAGGCCGCCGGCGCGCAGCAGCAGCGCCAGTTCCGACGCCTCGCCCGAGCCGTTCAGGCCAGTGATGCGGAAGCTGTTGCCCAGAGCCGACTGAATGGTCGCCAGGCTGATGATGCGCCGCTCTTCTTCGAAGCCGGGCACCGCCACTTCCTTCTGCACGCCATCGACGGTCTGGGTGGTGTAGCGAGTGACCGGACGCTGCTCGATGAACACCACGGCCATGCTGCGGCCGACGTTGCTCCGGGTAGCGCGGTTGATCAGATCGCCACCATGGCCATCCAGGCGGATGTTGACCTGGGGCCGGCCGTTCTCGTCGAAGCTGGCCGAGGCGTCGGTGACCTGGTCACCGGTGATGATGACGTTACGTTCCAGGGGTACCGCGGGACGACCGGGCTCGCGGAACTCGAAGCTCTCGGTGGAGGCACGCGGCGTGTCCGCAGTGGCGGCCAGGCGGAATTCCAGGTTGGCGGTCTTGCCGAGGATGCGCTTGGCTTCGGCGGTGTCCTGCACGCCCGGCAGCTCGACCACGATGCGGTCGGCGCCCTGGCGCTGTACCAGCGGCTCGGCCACGCCCAGTTCGTTGACCCGGTTGCGCACCGTGGTCAGGTTCTGGGTGACGGCATAGTTGCGGATCTCGCGCAGCTTGGCCTCGGTCAGCTGCAGGCGCAGCACCTGCAGGTCGCCCCGGGTGTCGGTGGTCAGCTCGAAATCGGTGTAGTTCTTGCGGATCAGGCCCTGGGCCTGCTGCAGGTCGGCGGCATCGGTGAAGCCGAGCTGCAGGGCGCCGTTCTGCTCGGGCATGCTGCGATAGCGCACCTTCTCGCGGCGCAGCAGGGTCTTGACCTCGTTGTCATAGACCTTCAGGCGCGCGTCCACGGCCTTGTCCATGTCCACCGCCAGCAGGAAATGCACCCCACCGGAGAGGTCCAGGCCCAGTTTCATGGGGCTGGCGCCAAGCTTGCGCAACCACTGCGGGGTGGTGGGCGCCAGGTTCAGCGCCACCACGAAGTCGTCGCCGAGGGTACGACGGACCACTTCCTGGGCCGGCAGCTGATCATCGGCGCGCATCAGGCGGATCAGCACCCGGCTGCCGTTCGCATTGAGATCACTGGACTTCACGGCCAGATGAGCCTCGGCCAGGGCGGCGTTCACACGCTGCACCTCGGCCGGCGTCACCGTACGTTCGGTGCTGGAAGCGCTGACCTGCACGGCCGGATCGTCGGGGTACAGATTAGGAACCGAATAGATGGCGCCCACGACCAGTACGGCCAGGATCAGCAGGTACTTCCAGAGGGGATATTTGTTGAGCATGACACCGCCCGAGATAAAGGCGGGGCGCCTTGCGCGCCCCGGTGTTAGCTAGATTTAGGAAGGCTCAGAGGGCCTTCAGGGTGCCCTTCGGCAGGGTCGCGGCAATGGCGCCCTTCTGGAATTTCAGCTCGACGTTGTCGGACACTTCCAGCACCACGAACTCATCGGTGACCTTGTTGATGCGGCCGGCGATGCCACCGGTGGTCACCACTTCGTCACCCTTCTGCAGGCCGCCGATCAGGTTCTTGTGATCCTTGGTGCGCTTGGCCTGGGGACGCCAGATCAGGAAATAGAAGATCACCACGAAGCCGATCAGGAAGATGAACTGAATGTATTCACCTCCCGGTGCAGCGTTGGCGGCCGGCGCGGCAGCTTCCTGGGCCTGGGCCGTGGAAATCAGAAAACTCATTGCACTACTCCTTGCAGAGTTGGATGACGGAAAAAGAAGAGATGCCGGGGGTCGCTCGCAGCCGGTCCGACCGCTTCAGGACCCCATTCGCGAAGCCGGCGGACGACGCGCAAACGCCGTTTCGCCTTGACGATCGGACAGGGGCTTTCAGCTGTCGAGCGGCGGCGTAGGCAGGCCGCGCCGAGCATAGAAGGCGTCCACAAAGTCGGCCAATTTACCCTCTTGGATAGCCTGGCGCAAACCGGCCATCACACGCTGGTAGTACCGCAGGTTGTGGATCGTATTCAGCATACTCCCCAGCATTTCCCCGCATTTATCCAGATGGTGCAGATAGGCACGGGAGAAATGTTTGCAGGTGTAACAGTCGCAACTCGGATCCAGCGGCGTCTCGTCGTGACGGTGCACGGCGTTGCGCAGCTTGAGCACACCGGTGTCGATGAACAGATGGCCGTTGCGCGCGTTGCGGGTAGGCATCACGCAGTCGAACATGTCGACGCCACGGCGCACGCCCTCCACCAGGTCTTCCGGCTTGCCCACGCCCATCAAGTAGCGCGGCTTGTCCGCCGGCAGGTGCGGCGGCAGGAAGTCCAGCACGCGAATCATCTCTTCCTTGGGCTCGCCTACCGACAGGCCGCCGATGGCGTAGCCGTCGAAGCCGATCTGCTCCAGCCCGTCCAGGGATCTCAGGCGCAACTCTTCGTGCATGCCGCCCTGGACGATGCCGAACAGCGCCGAGGGGTTGTCGCCGTGGGCTTCGCGGGAGCGCTTGGCCCAGCGCAGCGACAGCTCCATGGAGCGGCGCGCGGTGTCGAAGTCCGCCGGATAGGGGGTGCATTCGTCGAAGATCATCACGATGTCCGAGCCCAGGGCGCGCTGCACGGCCATGGATTCCTCGGGCCCCATGAACACCTTGGCGCCGTCCACCGGCGAAGCGAAGTAGACGCCCTCCTCCTTGATCTTGCGCAGCGCGCCCAGGCTGAACACCTGGAAGCCGCCAGAATCGGTGAGGATCGGCCCCTGCCACTGCATGAAGTCGTGCAGGTCGCCATGACGCTGGATCACCTCGGTCCCGGGCCGCAGCCAGAGGTGGAAGGTGTTGCCGAGGATGATCTGGGCGCCGATGTCGGCGACGCTGTCGGGCAGCATGCCCTTGACCGTGCCATAGGTACCGACCGGCATGAAGGCCGGGGTCTCGACCACGCCACGGGGAAAGGTCAGGCGACCGCGACGGGCCTTGCCTTCGGTGGCCAGCAATTCGAAATTCATGAAACTCATATCAGCTCTCCGGGCCCTGGGCCCCGGGATTGCGGGTGATGAACATGGCGTCGCCATAACTGAAGAAGCGATAGCCCTCGGCCACGGCCGTCGCATAGGCGGCCATGGTCTCGCGGTAACCGGCAAAGGCCGACACCAGCATCAGCAGGGTCGATTCGGGCAGGTGGAAGTTGGTCACCAGCGCATCGACGACATGGAAGGGGCGACCGGGATAGAGAAAGATGTCCGTCTCGCCGGAGAAGGCCTTGAGCTGGCCATCGCGGGCGGCGCTTTCCAGCGAACGCACGCTGGTGGTACCGACCGCGATCACCCGACCGCCACGGGCGCGGCAGGCAGCCACGGCATCCACCACGGTTTGGTCGACCTGCAGCCACTCGCGATGCATGTGGTGGTCTTCGATGCGCTCGACCCGCACCGGCTGGAAGGTGCCGGCGCCGACGTGCAGGGTGACGAAGGCGGTCGCTACGCCCTTGGCGCGGATGGCGTCCAGCAGCGGCTCGTCGAAGTGCAGTCCGGCGGTGGGCGCGGCCACGGCGCCGGCATTACGCGCATAGACGGTCTGGTAGCGCTCGCGATCCTCGGCCTCGTCGGGCCGGTCGATATAGGGCGGCAGCGGCATGTGCCCGACCCGATCCAGCAGCGGCAGCACGGGCTCGGCGAATTTCAGTTCGAACAGCGCCTCGTGACGCGCCACCATCTCGGCCTCGGCGCCACCGTCGATGAGGATGCGGCTGCCCGGCTTGGGCGACTTGCTGGAACGCACATGGGCCAGCACCCGCTCCTCGTCCAGCACCCGTTCCACCAGGATCTCCAGCTTGCCGCCACTGGCCTTCTGGCCGAACAGCCGCGCGGGTATCACCCGGGTGTCGTTGAACACCATCAGGTCGCCCGGCTGCAGATAGCCCAGCAGATCGCCGAAGTGGCGATGATTCAGCTCACCGGTGGGACCGTCGAGCACCAGCAACCGACTGCCGCGGCGCTCGGCCAGCGGATGACGGGCGATGAGAGATTCGGGAAGGTCGAAATGGAAGTCGGCGACGTGCATGGCAGGTAGATCTCGAAAGGCCGCACAGCTTACCGGAAGCGGCCTTTTTCACCAACGCACTTTGGATTGACCGGACCTGCGACCATCCCTATACTCCGCCGCCATTGCCCCGGTGGCGGAACCGGTAGACGCGGCGGATTCAAAATCCGTTTCCGAAAGGAGTGGGAGTTCGAGTCTCCCCCGGGGCACCATGCACCAGTTTCCAGAGGTCCCTACAAGACCCGGAAACCAAGATAAACCGGCTTCTAAGCCGGTTTTTTTGTGCCTAGTGATCCTGAGCGGTCCCTTGAGAGCCCAAAAAAATGTGAGTAGATTGAGGAGTAGGACGAGTTTGGTCACTCGAACCTACTCACATCATCCGGTTTGACCTAGCCGGCGCTCATCTTCAGGACACCACCGTGGCGCTCACCGATACCGCCGCCCGGACTGCCAAGCCGCGTGAAAAGCTCTACCGAATCGCCGATGCCCAAGGTTTGTGCCTGGAGGTGACGCCATCGGGCGGCAAGCATTGGCGGTTCCGGTACCGATTTGACGATAAGCCCAAGATGCTGGGCCTCGGGAGCTATCCCGCGGTGACGCTTGCCCAGGCCCGCGAACGCCGGGATGAAGCGCGACGCCTGCTCGCGAAGAAGATCGACCCTAGTAGCCACAAGCGCCAGGCCAAGGCGGATGCCATGGCAACGGTGTTGACGTTCGAAGGCCTGGCCCGAGAGTGGTACGCCTACAACGTCCCTCGTTGGGCGCCAGCTACTTCGTCCAAGGCACTGACCTACCTTGAGGCCGACATCCTGCCAGTGATCGGAGACCGACCCATCGAAGCAATCACGCGGCCGGAGCTAGTGGATCTGGTGCGTCGCGTAGAGAAGCGGGAGGCCTTCAATGTCGCAACGAAGGTCCGCCAATGGCTGAACCAGATATTCCGATTCGGCCTGGCCAAGGGCGTAGTGATGCTCAACCCGGCTACCGATCTGGATGTGGTGGCCGCCCATGCCCCACGCACTCGCCACCACCCACACGTCACAGAGCCGGAGATCCCTGCGCTTCTGCAAGCTCTGGACGCCGCCCGTTGCGATATCACAAGCCGGATCGCTATACGCCTGCTTCTACTCACAGGCGTACGCCCGGGCGAACTACGAAAGGCACCCTGGACGGAGTTTGACCTCGACGCGGCAACCTGGACTATCCCGGCCGCCAGGATGAAGGCCCGCCGGCCGCACATCGTCCCCCTGCCCCGCCAGGCGGTCGCCCTGTTGCGCCAGCTGCTCGAAATTACCGGCACCTACCCTCTTGCCTTCCCAGGCCGAAATGACCGCGAGCGCCCCATGAGCGAGAACACGGTCAATAAGGTGCTGGCCGTGATGGGCTATGAAGGTCGCCAGACCGGCCACGGCTTCCGCCACTTGCTGAGCACCAGCCTCAACTCTCGCGGCTATAACCGGGACTGGATTGAGCGCCAGCTTGCCCACGGCGATCAGGACTCGATCCGGGACACCTACAACCACGCGAACTACCTCGATCAGCGCCGCGAAATGATGCAGGCCTGGGCGGATGCACTGGACGCCAAGTGTGCTGGCGCCGATGTGGTTGGAATACGGCGCTACTCATATGGAGGATTGTGATGGGAAACAGCACGAGCAAGTACAGCTGCTGGTATGGACGTGGCGAGCGCCAGGCAGATTGGCGGCAGGCCTACGCGATCCGAAGCGTCTTCGAAGTTGCTGATGCCGCCCATATCCTGGCTGGCGTGCAACCGGAGTACGGGGACAGTTCCACCAAGGCAGCAGATATAGATCCGGAGTTCGACAAGACATGGCCAGAGGTACGTCGCGACATAGAAAGTTGGACCAGCCTACTGCTATTGGATCTGGACGAACTTGTCGCGAAAAATGGGTATTCCGAGCGTGAAGACGCCCAGTTCTTCCACTTGTTGGATCACGGCAAAATCCGCTTGTGGTGCAGTGAGCGCGGGTATTGCTGGCCTCTCCCGCAAGTTTCCTGCCTGCCGGCTCCCGTTTCCACAGTTTCTGCTGAGCACGAGCTGCAGCGCGTGCGCGAAGCCTTACAGGAAGCAGAGCAACGTGCGTTGGCCGCAGAGCGCGAGCTGAGCGTCCTGCGCGACCTGTCCGCCAGAGGCACGCCCGATGAAGGCGGTCTTTTGTTTCCCTATAGGACGCAAGCCCTACAGGCGGCGCAGGACGCCGCTACTCGCTTCTGGATCGATTACGACATAGAGCGTCCACCGCTCCAGAAGGCCGTATCCCAATTCATCGCTGAGCGTTTGGGCAGGGTAAAAAACCGGACGACCGATGAGCTTGCGGCCGTAATACGTCCTGACGGGGTAGATGACAGCTTGAAATGACATGCTGACGTGTCGTCATGTCATCGTTGTATGTCAGGCACCAATACATCATTCAATCCGTAGCCATTCCCCACGACGCCGCAGGAGGCGCCAGATGGCTACAGAGAAACCCCGCCGTTTCATCCGTAGAGCCGAGGTCGAGGCTATGACCAGCCTCAGCCGCTCGGAAATCTACCGCCGTGTCGCTGACGGCACCTTTCCCGCCCAGGTCAAGTTGGCGCCCGGTCACTCTGTGTGGGTGGAGGCCGAAGTCTCCGCCTGGATGGATGCCCGTATCGCCGAAGCACGGGGAGCGGCTGCCTGATGGACAGAAAAAAGGCCGACCAACAGGCCAGCTCCAAGCGTTCCGACGCCGATAGTACCAGTGGTGCCGCCCAGCTCCAGCGTTTGCTGGAGCGCCTGCAGCAAGGTCCGGCGAACACCGTCGAGCTGCGCCGCGACCTGAACATCATGATGCCCGCCGCCCGAGTGAAAGAGCTGCGCGAGGGTGGCCATGGCATCCGCACGCATTACAGCCGCTTCCACGACGATCAGGGCAGGCTGCACATCGGCGTCGCCACCTACTACCTGAGCACCGGGGGAGGCGAGCGCAGCATGACCACCTTCGCAACCACTGACCGCAGCCCGCGCCAGCTCAACCTGGCGGACGAGCTCCTACGCATCACCTTCGCCGCGGCTAACGTCGACGATCTGCGCGACATGCAGGGTGGGACCCTCTTTCACCAACGCCTCACGGACGCTGGCCGGCTGCTCGCCACCCTCGACGGTCTGTCAGCTGAGCTGGCAGCCCTACGTGTCCGCGTGGCCCAAGCCTTGAATGATGGCCAAGGCCGTCTGGATGGCGTTTCTGTGCCGCTACTGCTCGCCCTGGTAGGGGAGGCCTTCGCATGATTCTGTTCAAGTCCACCGACGAACGGACGATACAGGTCATTGCCAGCAATCACGCTCGTGGCTATCGTTCGCCCGTCGCTGCAAATTCAGCGACCGGGTTTGGCGACCCGAGTAGCAAAAGGCGCACAGGCGCCCATACCGATTGCAGGCGCTTTTTTTGTGCTCGTAAGTCCGTGTTATGGCGGTCGTGCGTGGGAGACCGAGAGGTCTGCCGGGTTCCTTTTGCCCCGGTTCGCCAACCTGCGCACGGCTGCCTCCCTTCGTTTGGCGACGATGGCGGCAGCTCCTACCAGCAAAAGGAGCTTTACCCCATGATCCCCACCCGCAATCCGTCTGCTCTCCTGGCTCGTGCCGCTGCTCACCGCGCCATGGCCATGTCCGCCCTCTCCGCCAACTCTTCCCTTTCCTCCCGTCTCAAGCGCTACAACCATCACATGACCGTCGCACGCTCGCTGCAGGCGGTGGAAGCTGAGGGGATGACCCATGGCCAGCACTAAGCAAGCAGTCCGCCCCTCGACGCTTCCATCTCCCCCGCGTGGCCGTATCAAGCCGGGCTATGTTGAGACTCAGGTGATCGCCTACCTACCCAAGTACGGCAGGGTCGCTATCCCGCCCGTGGTCGGGCGCAGCTTGGCCGGCGCCGTCGCGGCTGAGATTCAGCGGGACTATCCCGGCGCCGAGGTCTGGACGCATGACATGCAGCGCGGTACCGGCGAAGGGTTCGCCGAGGCGTGCGAGGTAAGCGATCAGGTACAGCAGGCATTCGTGGCCACGGCTGGTAAGCCTCGACGCGGTATCGCGCTGATGGAGCGGCTACGGCTGATCTGTCCGGACCAACCTGGCGCCGGAACTGCACTAGCGCCCTACCCCAAGGCAACGGCGCCAACGCCCGCCACGAGGACCTGACCATGACTGATTTCGAACAGCGCGGCGACGCGCTGACGGGAGCGGCTTGCCCGAATAACCAGTTCGCCATGCTCGACCTGATGGAAGACTTCAAGCGCGTGCAGGCCGATTTGTCCAGACGCATGCAGGCCCGCGATGAGGCCATGGTGCATCTGTTCAAATCGCTCGATGCCTCGCTGCCCATGCTCCAGGCGCTAGCGCAGATCATTGATCGCCGGGCTACAGATCCCTCCATTAAGCGGGCTGCCGAGCTGATGACCACTGAACTCGGTCAGCTCGAATCGTGGCTTGCTCACTGCATGCAGGTCTGCGTCAGCGGACCGGGCGGGGAGTAGCAGCCATGACGAGTAATCGCACGACTGACGCCATCCGCAGCGTTGCTGCTCTGGCCCTGCTGCATGCCCCGGCACTGGTGCCCGAGCTGCTGCCTGAGGGCAAGCGCCAGGGCTCGGAGTGGTGGAGCCGCAACCCGACCCGGGCCGACCGGCACGCCGGCAGCTTCTCCGTCTCGCTGGTGGACGGCCGGTGGCATGACTTCGCTAGTGGTGACCGGGGCGGCGACTTGGTCAGTCTCGCGGCCTTTCTCTGGGGAGTTCGGCAGACCGACGCCGCCCGCGACCTAGCGCGACGCCTTGGGCTCGATCTGGCGCCGCTGGAAGGCTACGGCGCCCCCCATGCGATGGCTGCCCAGCAGCAGCGCCTCGCCGAGGCTCTCCGCCTTGCAGACGAACGCCTAGCCGCCGAGGATCGCCAGCGCCGGCAGGATCAGCAGAAGGCCGCAGGCACGGCGCAGCGTTGGTGGCGCGATGGGCGCCGAGCAGATCCAGCCCACCCATACCTCGCTGCCAAGGGAATCAGGCCCTACAGCCTGCGCCAGCGCGGCCACCTGCTGCTGGTGCCGATGTATGCCGGTGGGCGCCTTCTCAACCTGCAGCGGATCGGCCACGACGGCGTGAAAAAGATGCTCTACGGCGCTCAGGTCACTGGCTGCTATTCACCCCTGGGCCGCATCGAAGGCGCCACCCGACTGTTCGTCTGCGAGGGCTGGGCAACCGGCGCCACGCTGCACGAGCACGAGCGATGCCCCGTGGCCTGCGCGATGACTGCCGGCAACCTCAAGGCCGTGGCGCTGGCGCTGCGCGAGCGCTATGGCGCCGGCCTGGAGCTGGTGATCGCCGGCGACGACGACCGCGAGACCGAGGGCAACCCCGGCCGCACCGCGGCGAATGCTGCCGCCCTGGCCGCTGGCGCTCTAGTGACCTTCCCCGACTTCCCGGCCGAGGCACCGGCCAGCCTGAACGACTTCAACGACCTCGCAGTATGGAGGGCCCAGCATGGCCAAGCCTGAAAGCAACCTTGTGTCCCTGGCTCGCCTAGAGGAGCCCTCGGTTACCCCGCGCCGGCCTGGCTGGGGTGTCTATGAGCACCCAGTCCGCAATGAGCGCGGCCGCACTTTGAAACCCGGCGTGTACCGGCACACCTGTCGCACCGCCGATGATGCCGCCCAGGCCGACGCCGACCGGGCGCTGGTGGACGAATGGATCGCCACTCCCGTGACGGTCATTGCCAGAACGATCAACAGCGACGACGGCAGCGAGGGGCGCCTACTACGCCTGATCACCGATGGTGGGGGTGTAAGGGAGTGGGCTATGCCCATGGAGATGTTCGGCGGCAGCGGCGAGGATGCCCGCCGGGCGCTGTTCGCCATGGGCGCCATCATCAACCCGCGAAAGCGCAACGCCTTCATGGAGTACCTCCTAGAGCAGCGTCCCTCTATGGTCTACGCCACAACCAGCCGGCCAGGCTGGCATTCGTCCGGAGCCTTCGTGCTGCCTAGGCGCACCATCGGCGGAAACAACGTGCGGTTTCAGGGTGGCGGCGAGGTGGATCTGTTCACCACCCGTGGTGACCAAGCGGCCTGGCAGACCCTCATCGCGTCCCGGTGCCAGGGTAACCCTGTGCTGACGTTAGCCATCGGCTGCGCCCTGGCCGGCCCCCTTCTAAGCCTGGTGGGCGTGCTGGGCGGCGGCGTGCACCTGGTGGGCGACAGCTCCAGCGGCAAGTCGCTGGCGCAGTTGGTGGGAGCCTCCGTATGGGGCCCGCCAAAGCTGTTCGCTGCCAGCTGGGACATGAGCAAGGGCGGCCTGGAGATCGAGGCATCCTCGCGCAACGACACCCTGCTACCGCTGGACGAGATCAAACGGGCCGACCCCAAGCGGGTACAGGAGATGGCCTATGCCCTCTCCAACGGCCAGGGCAAGGGCACCATGGATCGCAACCGCCAGAGCCGAGCCAAGCTCTCCTGGTGCGTGCTGGCGTTGTCCAGTGGCGAGCGATCGCTGTCCGAGCATGCCGCCATCGCCGGCAGCCCAGCGCATGCCGGCGCGGAACTGCGCATGGTGGACGTGAACGCCGGTACCCGTACCTATCGCGCCTTCGACGAGCTGCACGGCATGGAGGGCGCAGCCTTCCACCGAGCGCTGACAGTGGCCACCTCCCAGCATTACGGCCACCTGGGCCCGGCCTTCGTTGAGTGCTTGCTCGACGGCAATGACCGTCCGGGACTTGAGGCTGATTTCGATCGCATGCGGGCGAGCTTCGAGAGTGACAACGCCCAGGCCGGCCGGGTGGCGGATCGCTTCGCCGTGATTGCCCTGGCGAGCGAGATGGCCATCGCCTACGGCCTGCTGCCATGGCCTGCCGGTACCGCCCTAGCCGATGCCAGGCTCCTGTACGCCGAGTGGCTGGCCCGCGTGGGCAGCGGCAACGCCGAGGACCGCCAAATCCTCACCGGCATTGCTGACTTCATCGACCGCCACGGCAGCAGTCGCTTCTCCGACATCGAGGCAGGGGCAGACGATGACCGAAGTCGGGTCTACGACCGCGCTGGCTATTGGCATAGCGACTCTGGTCGGCGCCTATACCTGTTCAATCGTCCCGCGCTGCTACAGGCCGCCCAGGGTTACGGCGTGTCGAGGATCGCGAAAGCCCTTGATGCAGCCGGCGCTATCGCCAAGCGCGATATAGGCCGTCAGCAGGCCAGCTACCGGCTACCTGGCGGCGGCAAGGCGAAGTTCTACGCCATCAATCCCGAGGCATTGGAGGGGGCGGCGTGATGAGGAAGCGGGCCAAATTTGGGGACGTGGGGTCGGATTTCAGCGTTATGGGGACGCTGAAACCCGCGCCGTTGGCTGGTTATCCCCACTGTCCCCAGCGACCCCACCAATTTTTCGAAATACAGACTTATGAGAGGGGGTGGTGTGTAGGTGAAGACATAAAAAGTGTGGGGACACAGGGGACGCTGGGGACATCTAGTAACCATGCGGGCTGTAGCGTCCCCTTTGTGGGGACAAGAGAGGGGACAGGTGTGGACACAATCCAATTATGGGGACAAATGCATGGGCATTCTTTCCGCGTTGCTTGACCGAATCGAACAGACCGACGCGCTCGAAACCCGCGTCATGCCTCGCCCACAGCCTGCACTAGACGTGCCCCTGACCTGCACGCTCGTCCTGCTCGATCCACCCGCCCAAGCAGATCCCGCCAGCCCGTGCTGGCAGGTGTTCATTGATGGAGAACTGATCTGCAGCATGGTCGGCGCCCCCATGACTCAGCGGCAAGCCGACGAGGCCGCTAAGCACCGCTGGCCGACGGCGTCTGTCCTGGCGCCCGCCAGACCTTCCGGCACCAGCATTCACGAAGGCGTGATCAGCGCCGCACCACAAGGCCGCGCAGGCGGCAGGAGTACTCAATGACCACAGCAGCTCATTACACCCCCGCCACCATCATCAAGCTATCCGGGCCACTGGCACGCTTGTTCGGGCGTAACCACCGTTACATCCTCGACCGCGGTACCGCCGAGGAAGCCTTCAGCGCCCTACGCAATACCCTAGACGGCTTCCGCGAGGCCATCGCCGCTCTAGAGCGCCGAGGTCTGGTCTACGCGGTCTTCCGCAACGGCGAGAACGTCGGCACCAACCGATTCGAGCTGGGTGGTACCCGGGAGATTCGAATCGTGCCGGTGCTACGAGGAAGCAAGCGAGCAGGAATACTGCAAACGGTGGTCGGCGCCGTGATGATCGTTGCGGGATACGCGCTCGCGGCCCCCACCGGCGGCGCCAGTATGGTGCTGGTACCCGCAGGTATCGGAATGGTCGCTGGCGGCGTTGTCCAGCTCATCAGCCCCCAGGCCAAGGGACTCAAAACCAGCGCCGCACCCGAGAACCAGCCCAGCTACGCTTTCGGAAGCGCTCGGAACACCACAGCCAGCGGCAACCCCGTCCCAATCTGCTACGGCAACCGGCGATGGGGCGGCGCAATCATCAGTGCCGGGATTTATGCGGAGGAGGCCCAATGAGCGACCGCATTCGCGTAGTACGCCTGTACGGCACCCTGGGCGCCCGGTTCGGGCGAGTGCATCGCTTGGTCGTCAACAGCGCAGCCGAGGCCGTACGGGCCCTCTCGGTTCAGCAGCCGGGCTTCGAACGGTTCTTCTACGAGGCCAAGGACCGAGGTCTGGTATTCGCCGTCTTCCACGGCCGACGGAACATCGCCCAAGACGAGCTTGGACATCCGCCTGGCCGGGCCGAGATCCGGATCGCACCAGTGATCGCCGGCAGCAAGCGGTCGGGAGGGCTGCAGACAGTGATAGGTGTGGCGCTGATCGCCGTTGCGTCGTACTTCTCCGGCGGCCTAGCTGCGGCCGGATCGGGAGCTCTGTTCGGCAGCGCAGGTTATGCAGGCGGGGCGGCCTGGGCGGCTGTGGGCGCTATAGGTATCTCGCTAGCGCTCAGTGGGGTGGCCCAGATTTCAGCAAAAGTGCCCAAGGGGTTAGGGACTGGTGACAGCGCCGACAACTCGCCTAGCTACAGCTTTAACGGGCCAGTGAATACCCAGGCCCAAGGCAATCCGGTACCGCTGCTCTATGGGCGCATGATCGTCGGGAGTGCCGTGTTGAGCGCAGGCATCTACGCGGAGGACAAGGCATGACCAGCACGCTTGATTACGCCGCGCTGACTCCCACGGAGAGAACCCAGCGTACCGTGCAAGCAGTAGCCGCCAGCAACTTCGCCGAGGTCCGCCGGCTGATCAATACCGCGCCGCAGCGTACTACCACCTCTGCCGATCCCGAGTATCTAGACCGTGCCCGAATGGTGCTTCGTGTGGCGATCCAGTACGAGCTTGAGCTGCGCGGCCTGGCACTTACCTGGCACAACCTGTGCGCAGGGAATCAACGGGCTGGCGAACATATACGCGCCGAGGCGGGGGCCGCAGCGCAAGCGTGGACTGACTTCTGCGCTGTCCAGGGCCTAGAGCCTGCCGACCTAATTGCCGCAGTGGGCGGTCACCATCCTCTCGTCGTCGGTCTAGTGCGCTGGGCGCCTGCGCCTCCGCCGGATCTGGTAGAGAAGTGGCGCGGGTTATTCCAGATAGCGGCAAGCGGCGAGATGTTTGGGGAGAGTCGACACTAGTGAGTCATCCATGCTGAAGGCCTTGCTTGATTGACCACACATTGACGATTCAACCGACGACCCATAGCGATCAGACGTTGCCCAGGCTAGCAGTGGTGCCATTCACGTTCAGCACTTGGGGGGACTGGCGCTCCATGTCGTCAAGCAAGAGTGATGTCCACATACCGCATGTAGCACCTGACAAAACCTGACACCGGAGCCCGACAAACGCCGGGCTTTCTCTTGACTGGTTTTGACAAAATCTCTGACAGACCCCTGACGGGAAAGGCACCTGAACCTAGCCCGAAAGCGGGATGGAGTCTGGTGTGCAGGGGGCTTAGCAGGGATTGGTAGTCAAAAATTTATAAGCGCCTGGCCAGTACGGATACTCAGTTCGAAACTCAACCCTGCACGTACCAAAAATCTGCTGCAATATGTGCCATCAAGAAAGCGCTAATCCGAGAAAACCTCTACAGCCTTACCGGTAGCAGAATAATCCGCGAACTTTTTAAGGCGACGATAGAAGGCTAGAAGAATTTTGGTTCCAGCGAGGTAATTGCTTTCGGAAAGCTCAAATATATGATCCCTATAATCAGTCAAACAAAGACTATTACACAGATCATCCATAATATCCTTCATTTCAGCCACCTCAACATCTGACAGCTTAGGAATATCTTGCTCCGAGCTTGTTAACCAAGACTTGTCCCGCAAATAAACTCTCGCGTCTTTGTAAGCTTTTCCAGCCAAACTTTCGGGCGAATTTATATCAACAACCAGCGACTTAATAAGCTCCGCAACATCTTCACGAAGAGAAAACTCAATGAACCCAGGAGAGGCATATTGCATCTGAGTAACCTTTAGCCCCTCGTCTCTACGAATAAATCGGCCCAAATCGTTAAAGAAGCCAACGGAGCTACTACCACCGCGCCAAGGGTAATGCTGGAAGATAGTCTTCAAACGAATATTTGCCTTGTCCTTAGTAAGTGCATAGGCAAATGAATAGCAATCTTCTATCAGGTCCGAAAATAGGCTCAAATCGCTTGCGTCCCAGCGCCCATCAATCAGCACCTTTCGCTTACCAACCGCAGATGACCTAGAGAGCGGAGTAGGGTTAAATAAACGCGGCGCAGGCAAGAGATCTTCTGAAATCTCCTCGGCAAAAGAAGCTACCGAAAATTCTTCGCCCACGTCGCCCCAGGTGGTTGCGTTGAACTTAGCCTTGTAGCTCCCATGCGTGATTACATATCTAAGGTCGATCTTTTGATCAATAAAGTCGGTAAATATTCTAGGCTTAGGCCTTACAAAATAAAATGAGTATGGCGTACCATCCTCGGGATCTTCATAGTTAACACCAATGAAGCGTCCACCCTTATCATTTTTGGCCATAACGATAAGAGGCATCCCATAATTAAGAAGCACCTCTGTTACGTGCATCTTCATGGTAGCTTCCTCAAGACGCCTACTATCTTTGTGAAATCAAAACCTTTATAAGGCCAAAAATGGCAGTGAGTTGGCTTGTCGTTGTGCCAAACACCCATTGACACCTCATAACGCACTTCTACCGCATGGGTAAAGTTTTTCTTCATCATTACAGGGGTCTTAACTGCAGCAGCAGCCAACTCGAAAGTCGGGATAAGAGATACTGATGCCCCGGCACATTCATCTTTAAACTTGCGAAGAGGATTCTTTATCGCCTCAGACTTAAAGTCATCGCTGGTAACAGTCGCTGATGTAAGTAGTCTCCACAAAACAGAGACGCTTGGCTTTTCAGCATTCGATGGCGGGCATTGCAGAGGAAGGGGCTCATAGTACTCCTTCCGCCCAGGCGACATTTCTTCCTTGACTACCATAAAAAATACCTATCAAAAATCGCCACAGGATAGCGTTTTGCTATACGAAATAGGTGATTATATGCATGCATCAGCTAACCTGCTGCTGGTCATATATCCATTAAAGTTGGAAACGGAGCAAGCGAAGATCGGGCTTGAGGCATTGGCTAGGTAAGCGAAACGTGATTCGCAGCACCATGCCGCTTCAGTGAATACCCCCTATGACTGGATGTGGCCGCCTTACCAGCAGGCTAGTAGATTTGTCAGAGCTTGCCTTTCTTGGACACCTGCCACAGGTCCAGGCCCTACCGCCTACGGTATCCAGCAATATCTTCGGCGCTGACGTCGTCTCGACAACACACCGTGTTGTAGCCGCCAGCCCGGCTGTAGGCCCTAAGACGACCACAGCTGCTGCCGTTGCGTGTGTGGTTGTACGAACACGCGCACGGCCCGGGATAGCTGGCGATCGACTCATTAATGATTTGCTGGGCGACCTGATCATCACTAACGAGACCCTGCAGGGCGAAGGCTGGAGCCGCCAACGCGAAGAGCGAGAAGGCGACGGCGAGGAGCTGAGTGCGCATGATGGTTCCTCCCTGGATGCGTCCGATCCTTATCGGCAACGATCGGTATGCTCTTGAGGTAGACGAACGTCAAAATGGGAGGGGGCATAGCGAAACTCTGGGCGCCGCTACTAGGACACCCTCCGCTCCACCGTTTTTTCGCGCCCGCGAAATTACAGATTCTGTCTGAGCGGTACCCGCGAAAATGAGAATGACCTGGGGTGAGCTGAAACCCGGTAATGGCGCTGCTGCTCATCTCTCCTGGTGCTAGCATCTCCCGGCCCGCTGTCATACCTCGCCAGGCAGTCAGCGGGTACCTCGCCGGTTCTAGCCTAGCGATTGTTCGGCATAGCTGGAGTGGGGGTCAGTCGGCGCCGTACCCCATCAACAAACAAATCCGACAGGTTGCGCGGCCTTCAGTCAAAGGCTGGCGTCAACCTCCTTTCGATTTACCAAGTCGGCGAGCACAAAGCCCGAGTGCTACGGCTCTGCTATCAGTTGACTCGAATCAGCTTGAGCCGCTGACTTGCCGGAACCTGGTCAATGGTGATCATAGTCAGATCTTGACCACCGTTCTTGGCCACTACGGGAGCGCCCAGGTCGCCAGTCGACGAGTCGGGCAGCTTATACATCGCGCCAGTCAGCGGGTCGACGATCAGCATGCCGATCAGGCCGCCGAATAGGATGTTGCCCCAGTACCAGCCACTCATGCTGCTGCTGAGCTGCGTGGTGGTGTCGGCATACCCGTCCTTGTGGAAGGTCACGGTATAGGCCTCGCCCTTGAAGTAGCCGCTGCCCGACTTGAGCGTCACGGTACCGGGCGTGGTGCCGGTGTGGACGACTTCGCCGGCGCGATTCTTGACGGTGAAGCTGGCGCCGGCCGGGGTGCTCTTCACGGCAACTGGGTATTTGCTATCACCGACAATGCTTGCGCAGCCACTAAGGGCGAGCAGGCCGGTGGCAGACAGGGCGGAAAGAGTGATACGGAAGGATTTCATGGTGACCCCCTTGGCAGACTACTGGTGCCTTCATTGGCAGTGCCACGTTGCGTGGCGACAGGAAGTCTACTGATCAGTTACACCGACACGACTCCAAGTGGTCGAGCAATATGACCTCTCGTCGATAGCCGACCTAGGTCTGATTGCGAGAGCCACCACGCTTTCTTCATTAGACAAGCAATGGAAACGACGCTGGCGGACGGAGCTTCTTTCTCTTTTGCAGGGTGGACTTGGCTATCACTTGTGCGGCGCTTACCGGCCGGATGCTTTTGCTTTCGAGCCACTGCTCGTACTTCTGCATGCTGTAATAGGTAGTCCTTCCAGCCTTCATCCACACGCCTTCCGGGATCTGGCCGCGGTACCGACGCCCCTGGAGCGCTCTAGACGTGATACCGAGCTCGGCGGCCATCTGGCGCTCTGTTAACTTGTCCCGAGTACTCACCGCCTCAAAGCCATCGAGAGCGATAGGCTCACACTGTTCCTCCACGGAGACCTGGGAACAGCATGGGGCCGATTGAAGCCGGCGAATTACTTCCGCTGCCATGACCTTCACCCGCCTGTCGGAACCGATCATGAAGGGAATGCCGTTTGCCTCAAGCCAGGCGGCCTGAGTATTGGTGCGCTTCGAACCGGAGCTCTGCAGGCGGAAGCAGCTTAAGTACCGGCGTATGCTGCACCATAGCCACCATTCTCCTTACTAGCCTAGGTCCGTACACTCTAGCCCTTCGCTTCGCCGCTGATGAACAGGGCGTCGACCAGCAAGCAGGGAGAGCTATGGAAATCGTCTTGTCATCGCTTATCGGAGTGGCAGGCTTGTGTTGGGCATACGGCTCAGCCGGAGCTGATAGGCGAGCTGAATTTAAGAATTGGCTAGCCGGGACGCTATCTGCGGCGGCCCCTCACGTTAGGTGGCTAGTTCTAAAAAGTCTGTTTCTCACGCTAACCCTCGTTTGCGTCGCGGTGCTAGTGAACGTTTGGATATGGGTCAGTGCGTTCCTGACCAGCGAGCAACCAATGCAGCGCAAGGAGGTGTTCCTTCTATGCATCCAACTGTTCAACGGCCTTACCTACGGATCAGCATTCTTCGCGTTCCTATTCCTCACGATTCGAAAACTCGACACCACAGCTAAGCATCAAGAAAACTTGATGTTTTTTGAACAAGGCGAGCGGCTGGTACTAACTATCGCCGATGGCGCAGATCTGCAGACAGTAGCCCGCCAGATGGCGGATACCGGCATCACTGTCACGTTCAAAAAACTCGAGTCGGGCAAAGCCAGCGTGGTAGCGGAGACACCTCCGCTGGTACTTAGACACGTCGAAAAGCTTTCCTGACAACCGGGCCCCACCCACCCCAGCACAGAATTACGCTCTCAACCTAGAGGTTGGAGCTAGGCTGTGCTGAGCCTTTCCAAACAATCCATCTACTCTATGCAAGGAGGCTTTCATGAAGAGGGCTCTAGCTGTCGGTATGGCTGCCCTGGCTCTGGCCGGGTGCGCTAATCGCGTCGACTACAATAAGGAATCGCTGAACCTTTCGCTTGGGATGAGTAAATCCTCCGTCCAAACAGTGCTCGGAACGCCCAGAAGAACAGACGTCAACCAAGACCGAGAGCGGTGGATCTATTGGAACCCGGCGATGATCGGGTTCACACCCATCGACAATGAGCAGTTGGCTACCGATCGGTTAGTAGTGACGTTCAAGGATGGAAAGGTTATCCGTTGGGGCCAGCAGACGGCGGTTGACGATGCAATGGAGTCCAGCCAGAAGATGATAGAGCGGTCCATGGATGCAGCTCGGCAAACACAGCAGCCTCAGAAGTAGTGCTGGCCGAGCTGTAGACAGAGTTAACCACTCACAAAGCGGCGCATCTAGGCTTGCGCGCCAGACGTCAGATACACGTATCGGCGTGTATTCCGGCAGAGTCTGGTCCTCACAGCGCTTCACTGCTATCTGCGCCAGCGAACGACTGAGATGCCTTTGAATTGCGCAATGGCAAGAGACCCGCGTTCATTGCGCGCCTTGGAGCCAGGACGGGTTAAGGCTGCCTCAACGCTACCTCTGGCGGCTTCATGCATCTCATAGGCGTTGAACTCGTCATCAAGAAGCACAAGCAGCACTGAATCAAATTCCTGTCTTAGATCAATTGACCCTAGGCGCCCAGCCCTGTGGTTGCCCGGAGTGACCTGACGACCTTTGATCTGGATGCGCGCAGGGACGCCGTTGCGGATCTCTGTCGCGTCATAGCCGGCTTGACGCGCCAGGTGTAGCTCAAGCCCTAATAGCCGGGCAGCTTCGTACTCAGCCACCTCTCCGGTAATCCCCAACGGCTTTCCCGTCAGGTCCTTGTAGCGCTTGGCGAGCACTTTTGCCTGTGATAACAGCAGCATCACTTCCGACTCATCTAGCCGGTGCTCTAATTGGCTCATTGGCTACGCTTCTTAGCAACCTGCTTCGCGGCAAGCCCGTACTGCTCTCGGTACGCCAAAATATCATCTGCGCTTACGTCCTCCCGATAGCACACCGTGTTGTAGCCGCCAGACCGGCTGTAGGCGCTACGCCGGCCACAACTGCTCCCGTTGCGAGCGTGGTTGTACGGGCAGGCGCACGGCCCGGGATAGCTGGCGATCGACTCTTTAATGATCTGCTGGGCGACCTGATCGTCACTGATACTACCCTGCAGGGCGAAGGCTGGAGCTGCTAGTGCGGTAAGCGTGAAAGCGAAGGCGAAGGCGAAAAGCTGATTGCGCATGATGGTTCCTCCCTGGATGCGTCCGCTCCTTATCGGCAATGATCGGTATGCTCTTGAGGTAGACGAACGTCGAAATGGGAGGGGGCATAGCGAAACTCTGGGCGCCGCCCCTAGGACACCGTCCGCTCCAACGTTTTTTCGCGCCCGCGAAATTACAGATTCTGTCTGAGCGGTACCCACGAAAAATGAGAATGGCCTGGGGTGAGCTGAAACCCAGTAATGGTGCTGCTGCTCATCTCTCCTGGTGCTAGCATCTCCCCGCCTGCTGCCATACCTCGCCAGGCAGTTAGCGGGCACCTCGCCGGTTCCAGCCTGGCGATTGTTCGGCATAGCTGGAGTGAGGGTCAGTAGGCGCCGTACCCCATTAACAAACAAATCCGGCTGAAGAAGCTGAAATCTGAAAACGCTATTGTAGTGGTAGAAGCTCCGCCGCCGATGCTCAAGCGAATTAAGCATCCGATCGTTACGAGCCAGAGACCAGGCGCGCAGGTACCCTGGCGATCGAAGAATGCACACCGCTGCGGATGGTCATCGGATGTGGACGATGGTCAGTGCATCCAAGGGATAAACCTACCGCTCTGCTGCAGACACAAAAAAGCCCGACCTAATGCCGGGCTTTTGACTAGCTAGCAATCACATAGCAAGGATGACTTCGTTGCCAGCAATCCGAGCTTTCTGACGAGGCTTTGAGGAAGGAAATTGAATGGCCTCAAAGGCCTTGTGCACGATGTCCCGAGACGCCTTTGGAGACGCCTGCTGGATACCAGCAGCTTCATTGAGGGACAGGACCGTCTGAGTCTGTGCTTTCATCGCTTCTCTCCAGTTGTTCGCCACGTTCGCCAGCATCCTTAACAGCTCTGGGCTTTGCTTTCGACGTCGACCTAGATTTTTGGTTCGCAGCCTTCGAGGGTGCTGCGGCAGCCACATCGACTACCTGCTCCTCCTCGACAGCTTCGGCAGGGGCTGAAGCATCCTCGGCGCTCGCTGGGATGCCTAGGGCGAACCGTAGGTCCACAATCAAGGCCTGATTGTTAGACCCACCCATGTAGCTGTCAACGAGTCCCTGCAGCTTTTCGGAGATGATCAACAAATCGTCCGACGGACGAGACACGTTGTTGAAAATTGCCTCCGAAGCTTCAGCACGGTCGATCACAAACCCATGAGATGGATACCCAGTCGTCAATGCATTGACAGCTTCAGGCTTGAGATTGCCGCTCGGGCATCCCTTTGCAAGTCTGTTGCCATACTCGACTGCTATGCGCATCGACCGGGTAAATTCGCCGTACTTCATGATGTCCAGCTGAGCAGTGATTGGACTCATGAGCTGACCAGTAAGGTTTGTGGCGACCTCCAAGGCTTGCTTGGTGCTCAGGCCTCCACCGAAGCGGACATTGAAGAACTGCTGACGGAAAAGGTCGAGGGACTGGATGCTGATCGATTTAAGGGCTTCGATAGGGTTCAGCCCAGACAAACGCTCCCCGAACTCCTCCTTGTTCAGAATCTGGATATCCAACGGCCCCAGCTGCCCCAAGTCATCCATGATGATCTCTGTAGCACCTAAGCAAACCAGCGTGCCAGAGCTTTTACACCAACCATTGATGTAAACAGCAAAGTGCTTGTAGTTGTTCTGCATCAGCCTGCAAATCTGATAGGCAGTATCAGGGTCACCTCCCGGGGTAGTGAGCCACAGGGTCGCCTTATCAGATTTTTGCCTGTTGGCGTTCAGTATCCGAGCGAAATGGGCTTCCTGGCCAAAGGTGATTCCACCCGAGTGAACGTAGAGATCCCCATCGAACCTCGATACGGCGTCACGGAGCTCGTCCCCTTTTGCAGCGTCTTCTGCATCATCATCCACACCGCCACCCGGATGCTCGGACTCAAGACTCAAACAAGAGACGATTTTCGACAGCTGCCGATTCCCTTTCATTATTTCTGCGACCTTTCGTTGAACAGCGATTTGATCTCTTTCGACGCTTGCACAAGAACCTGAAGCTCTACGCGACAAACGGATCGGTGCTAACCCTGCGCTCCGACCTATGGGCCTATGTCTTGTCTTAGTCCCTCATAACCGGCATATGCTTGGCGACAGCCGCTAGCGCACGCCTTCCGTTGAAAACGGCGTGCATGATCGGTTTAAGGGAGTGACTTAATGAATACTGGGCCGCCGGGCATATCTTGTTGGCGACATAGACGCAGGCTGTAGCCTGGACGGATGGGGAAGTGGGGAGAAAAAGGGTTACCGAGGTGGTCAGGAGGTACCGCATTGCCTGCATCCTTGCGAGGGCTTCCATGGGTAGAAGCATCGCATAGAGAAGCGAGAATCTGGCATATCTTCGTCGGCGACGACTGGTTACACGGTATGAGCCTAGCGCCGCATCCAGTCGGATGACCTAACGCCAACGCGGGCAAATGTGAGTAGGAATGTGAGTATCCAAAAAATCAAAAAATACAGAAACCCAGCAATCTAGAGACTTTTAAGACCTATCTTCGAGTCTCCCCCGGGCACCAAGCAGCATCTTCCAGGCACCCCTTGCGATTTTTGGAAGCCGAAAAACCGCCCTTGAGGCGGTTTTTTTGTGCCTGTAACTTCCGCTTGCGAATATCAGTCGGACCAACAAGCCGTTCCGCCCTACCCAGCGTGCAGACAGACAGAAAGGCCCGTTCAAAACGGGCCTTTTTTCAGTTCACTCGAATCAGCTTCAATCGCTGGTCGACTGGCACCTGATCGATGGTCAGCATCGTCAGGTCCTGCCCGGAGGTCTTGGCCATGACAGGTGCGCCCAGATCACCGCTCGAAGAGTCCGGCAGTTTGTACATGGCACCCGTCAGCGGATCGACGATCAGCATGCCGATCAGCCCGCCGAACAGGATATTGCCCCAATACCAGCCGCTCATGCTGCTGCTGAGCTGGGTCGTGGTGTCAGCGTAGCCGTCCTTGTGGAAGGTAACGGTATAGGCTTCACCCTTGAAGTAGCCACTGCCCGACTTGAGTGTCACGGTTCCGGGCGTGGTGCCAGTATGAACAACCTCACCCGAACGGTTCTTGATGGTGAAGCTGGCCCCAACGGGCGTGCTTTTCACAGCGACGGGATACTGGCTATTACCGACGATGCTCGCACAGCCACTCAGGGTGAGAAGACAGGCGGCGGACAAAACAGAGATGGTGGTACGAAAGGCTTTCATGCTGACTCCCTTGGCAGACTTCCAGTGCCTTCATTGGCAAACTGCGTTGCACAGCGGGCAGCATTTTACCTTATGAGAATTACGTCACAATCCTCCGACTATATCCGTACGACCGTCTGTCGTCTCAACAGGCGATAACGACAGACCCGATGAGCTTGCTAGAGCCCCTTCTACAATGAGCAGCCGGTGATGCCTCGCCGCCTTCAAAAGGTACAGCTCAGGTACTATCAAAACGTGACTCCAAAATTTTGGAAGCCTAGCGTCCATTCCCTGAACCTACGAAAGTACGTACGTTGAAAACTCTGCTTCTGGGCCTCGCCCTGCTACTGACCGGTTGCAGCCACTACAGCAATGCCGGTCCGCTCTGCGAGCCCAGTCCACTGAGCGGTGAGGACTGCAAGAACCGGCAGCCGGTCGGCAACTATCTGATGGACAAGTATCGGGAATGGCAACGTTACCAGTAGGCTGCCGTTTGCTTGAGATTTGCCGAGATAAGACCATGCACCGCTCCCCTGCCCTGTTACTCGCCCTGCTGCTGCCCCTGGGCGGCTGCGCCGTGCAGCAACCGGCCAATCCAGCTGACGCAGGTACTGAGCTGAGCCGCTCGCCCAGCTGGACCCTGCAGGCCCGGTTGCACAGCGCGCTCTATGGCTGCGAATTGCTGGTGTTGCATGGCAACAACGCTCGCCTAGCAGGCGAGCAGGAGCGCCTGGCGGACTTTCGTCAGCGGCTGAGCCGCTGTCAGGCTGAGGCTGATGCTCAGGAGGAGAAGGCTACCGGTGAGTTGCCTGCAGGCCAGGATCGGCTGCTGCGCAATGCGCAGAAGGCCTATCTGGCCGCCTGGCAGACCTATCTGGCGACGCTGACCATCGATCATCCAGCCGACCTGCAGCGCAAACAGTCATATCTCAAGGCGCGATCGATGTTGCTGGACGTGGCGACGAAAGAAGCGGGTACTCGTCCCTAGCCTGGAGGACGACCACTGAGCCAGCTGACAATCGGCAGCTGAATCCGCAGGGCAAAGCGTGCAATAGTAAGACTTCGATATGGACGCGAGATCTTGCACATGGAAACGCTCTCCCCCCTTTCCCAGGTGGCGGTCAAGGACCTGGAAACAGCCCAGCCTCCGACCCGCCTCTCCCCCGACTTCATCGAGCGCCTGCTTTCACGTTGCGAGACGCGCATGGGCGAGATGGAAGACTTTGCCGACATGAGTCCGGATCTGCGACTGATCCACATGCAGAACGTCGATCTGCTAGTGCGGACCGTGGTGGGCGAATGCCGTGATCGCGACCAGATCCGTCGCGTGCAACGGATCCTGAGCTTTTGCGAGGAGCACGCCGGCTGGCTGCAGCTGCAGCCAGTGGCACGCAAGGGCGCCGCCTGAGCGACGCCGCCGACGGGCCCTAGCCGGCCCGTCGCAGCAACAGCACCCCAGCCACGGCGCAGAGCAGCGCCGGTGCCAGCACGGCCAGCAGCGGCGAAAAGCCGAATACCAGGCTGGACGGTCCCAGCAGGTCCTGGAAGATCCGCAGGGCGAAGCCGATGATCACGCCGGTGAAGATCCGCTGACCCAGGGTCACCGAGCGCAGCGGGCCGAAGATGAAGGAGATCGCCATCAGCACCAGGGCGGCGGTCACCAGCGGCTGGAAGATCTTCGACCAGAATGCCAGCCAGTAGCTCTTGTTGCTCAGGCCCTGATCGGCCAGGTAGTGGATGTACCACCACAGTCCGGAGATCGACAGCGCATCCGGTTCCATGATCACGGTGTCGAGCACCTGTGGGGTCAGCTCGACGTTCCAGATCACCTTGGGCTCCTGGCGGACGCTGGTCTGGCGATTGCCGAAGTCGGTGATGCTGACGTTTTCCAGCTCCCAGTGATCGCCGCGATAGATACCGCGCTGGGCGAAGCTGGATTGCAGCAGGTGGCGATTGTCGTCGAATTCGTAGCGGGTCACGCCCAGGAGCAGGCCGTTGGGTTGTACGGCGTTGACGTGGGTGTATTCGTGGCCCTGGCGATGCCAGAGGCCGTGCCGCGAGCTCTGCGCCTTGCCGGCGCTTTGCGCCAGGGCGCGACCGCTCTGCGCCAGGTTCTCCGACCAGGGCGCCACGTACTCGCCGACCAGGATGCCGGCGATGAGCAGCACGAACATCGGCTTCATCACCGCCCAGACGATGCGCCCCAGGGAAACGCCGGCGGCGCGCATCACGATCAGCTCGCTGCTGCTGGCCAGGGTGCCCAGGCCGATCAGGCAGCCGATGAGCGCAGCCATGGGCAGCATCTCGTAGGCCCGCCGCGGCGTGGTGAGCAGGACGAACTTGAGGGCCTCGGCGACGCCGTAGTTGTCATCGAAGTCGCCGAGCTGGTCGATGAAGGCGAACAGCAGGGCCAGACCGACGATCACGCCCAGCACCGCGAGGATGCTGACGAAGACGGTGCGACCTATGTACCAGTCGAGCTTGTTCATGCCGCTACCTCCGGCTTGCGACCGCGCAGACGCGCCGTGAGCGGTTCCCAGAAGGCCAGCAGCAGGCCCAGCACCAGGAACAGCAGGTGCACACCCCACAGACCGATGGCCGGCGGCAGGCGGCCCTTGTCCAGGGCACCACGAGCGGCGATCAGCAGCGACAGGTAGGCCATGTACAGCAGGATCGCCGGCAACAGCTTGAGGAAGCGGCCCTGGCGCGGATTGACCTTGGACAGGGGCACGGCGATGAGGGTCACGACGAACACCAGGATCGGCAGCGACAGCCGCCATTGCAGCTCGCCGCGATACTGCAGCTCGTTGCTGCGCATGAGTTCGCCGGTGGTGACGGCGTCACGCTCGCTGATGTCTTCACTCACCTCCGGCTTGGGCAGCAGGACGCCATAGGTGTCGTACTGCACCGCACGGTAGTCGGCCTGGCCCGGCACGCCGTCGTAGCGGAAACCGTTCTGCAGGATCAGGTAGCGACTGCCATCGGGATGGATTTCCTGACGCCCGGTATCGGCTACCAGCACGCCCACGCCGCGGTCCTTGCCGCCCGCGGCGGAGGTGTTGCGCTCGGAAATGAAGACACCGCCCAGTTGGCTGCGATCCGCCGACAGGCGCTCGGTGTAGGTGACCCGCGAGTTGTCCCTCAAGGATTGGAAGCGTCCCGGCTCAAGGGTGTCGAACTCGGTCATGGCATCCTGCTGGTTGAGGATGCTGGTGACCTTCTGCACGCCCAGGGGCGCCAGCGACAGGCTCAGCCAGGCGACCACCAGGGCGACCACCGCCGCGGGGGCCATGCTGTAGGCCAGCAGGCGGCGCGGGCTCAGGCCGGTGGCGGTGAGCACGGTCATCTCGCTGTCCAGGTACAGCCGGCCGTAGGCCAGCAGGAAACCGAGGAACAGGCCCAGCGGCAGGATCAACTGCAGGAAGCCGGGAATCCGGTAGGCCATGATGAGCAGGAGCACGCCCGGATCCAGCAGGCCCTGGGCCGCCTGGGCCAGGTACTTGATGAAACGGCCGCTCATGATGATCACCAGCAGCACGGCACTGACCGCACCGAGGGTGGTGAGAACTTCTCGAGACAGATAGCGGAAGACGATCAAACAGGATTCTCCAGGGTTGTCAGGCTCTGGCGCGAACGCTCACACTAGCTCGGTTGCAAGGCTGGCGTCGCAAGGCCCACCCGTTGAAGGCCGATCGCCGGGAAAGGTCCTGGCGAAAGCCCCGCATTATATCCTGCGAACTCATGTGTTTGTCTTGGGGAGCTTCTCCTAATGGAATTCGTCGTCAAAAACGCTCGTCCGGAAACCCTGAAAACCGCCACGCTGGTCGTGGCCGTCGGTGAAGGCGGCGCGCTCGACGCAGCGGCCAGCGCCGTGGACGCTGCCACCTCCGGCGCCCTGAGCGCGGCGGTCAAGCGTGGTGACATCGCCGGCAAGGCCGGCCAGACCCTGCTGCTTACCAATCTTTCCGGTATCAAGGCCGAGCGCGTGCTGCTGGTGGGTAGCGGCGCTACCGAAGGCCTTTCCGACCGTCAGTACCGCAAGCTGGCCAGTGGCGCCCTGGGCGTGCTCAAGAGCCTGGGCGGCAGCGACGCCGCCATCGCCCTGGGCGATGTGCCGGTCAAGAATCGCGACGGCTACGCCCGCCTGCGCCTGCTGGCCGAGACCCTGGCCGATGGCGATTACGTCTTCGACCGCTTCAAGAGCAAGAAGGCCGAGCCGCGCCCGCTGAAGAAGCTGACCCTGGTCACCACCAAGGCCTCCCAGCCGGAGGCCGAGCGTGCCCTGGCCCACGCCCTGGCGATCACCCACGGCACCGCCTACGCCAAGGACTTCGGCAACCTGCCGCCAAACGTCTGCAATCCGGTCTATGTGGCCGATCAGGCCAAGGCCCTGGGCAAGCAGTTCAAGGACGCCGGCCTCTCCGTCGAGGTGCTCGACGAGAAGAAGATGCGCGAATTGGGCATGGGTTCCTTCCTCGCCGTGGCCCAGGGCAGCGCCCAGCCGCCGCGTCTGGTGGTGCTGCAATACAAGGGCGGGTCCAAGAATGCCCAGCCCTACACCCTGGTCGGCAAGGGCATCACCTTCGACACCGGCGGCATCAGCATCAAGCCCAGCGCCGGCATGGACGAGATGAAGTACGACATGTGCGGCGCTGCCAGCGTCCTGGGCACCTTCCGCGCCCTCATGGAGCTCAAGCCGGCGATCAACGTGGTGGGCCTGCTGGCCCTGGCCGAGAACATGCCCAGCGGTACCGCCACCCGTCCGGGTGACATCGTCACCAGCATGAGCGGCCAGACCATCGAGATCCTCAACACCGACGCCGAAGGCCGGCTGGTGCTGTGCGACACCCTCACCTATGCCGAACGCTTCCAGCCCAAGGCCGTGATCGACATCGCCACCCTGACTGGCGCCTGCATCACCGCACTGGGTTCGCTGGTCTCCGGCCTGATGGGCAACGACGATGCCCTGATCGACCAGGTCAAGCAGGCCGGCGATCGTGCCGACGACCGTGTCTGGCAACTGCCGCTGCACGAGGAGTACCAGGAGCAGCTGGACAGCCCCTTCGCCGACATGGCCAACATCGGCGGTCCCAAGGCGGGCACCATCACCGCGGGCTGCTTCCTGGCGCGCTATGCCAAGGCCTATCCCTGGGCCCACCTGGACGTGGCCGGCACCGCCTGGATCAGCGGCGGCAAGGACAAGGCCGCCACCGGTCGTCCGGTCCCGCTGCTGGTGCAGTATCTGCTCGACCGCAGCAACGAGGCCTAAGCACCTGATCAAAGTCTGCTGCGCGTCGGCCAAACGGCGTTGAAAATGGCTTCGGAATGCTCATTTACCACTCGTAAACTCCGCTTCCTCAGCCATTTTCGCCTTGTTTGGCTCTAGCTCGCGAGACTTTGAACACGCGCTAAAGCCTATAGAGGCCGCGACGCCCCTACGTCGCGGCCTTGCCGTTTCCCTCTTCTCCGCGTGATCCTCCATGACCCGTGTCGATTTCTATGTCCTGCCCTCCACCGATCCCGCGGCGCGGCTGGCCTTCGCCTGCCGGCTGGTGGACAAGGCCTGGAAGCAGGGCATGCCGGTCTATGTGCATTGCGCCGACACCGAGCAGCGTCAGCGCCTGGACGAACAGCTGTGGGCCTTCCGCCCCGACAGCTTCATTCCCCACGACTTGGCGGAAACCGCAAGTGACAGTCCGGTGGTACTCGGCCTGACCACGCCCGCCGAGCAGACGGGCGAACTGCTGATCAACCTGACCCTGGCCCCACCGCCCTGCCATGCGGGTTTCGCCCGGATCGCCGAGGTGGTCGTCGAGGCCCCCGACGTGCGCCAGGCGATGCGCGAAGGTTTTCGCTTCTACCGCAAGCTTGGCTATGCTCTACAGGACCATCAGTTGTCGCGTGTCTGATATCCATGACCAGCACCAAGCCTCCCGCGCACGTCCTGCAAGACCTTGAAGCCATCCGCCAGGTGCTCGACAAGAGCCGTAACACGGTCCATCCGAGCAGCGCCGACGGTATCCCCATCCTGTCCGATGTCATCGCCCCCAGCGCCGAGCGGCTCAAGGCCATTCCGCCGCTGCTCGACCAGATCGTGCCGGAGTCCATCGAAGACGTGACGCCCAGCGCGCCGCGCGAAGACCTGGCCCACGTCCGCCTGCGCCAGGAGGCACCGGCCATCCTGCAGGAACTGCTCGACGAGCAGCTGCCGCGCCTGGAAGCCGAACTGCAGCGCCGCCTGGCACAACGCCTGGAAGAACTCCTGCAACGCTCCTGAGCCGACGGGCAAGGCGCCCTGCCGTCGGCGGGCTGGAGTCGCTATACTCGGAGGCTTTCCTCTTCCAGCGACAAAAGCCCCCTCCATGGACAAGACCTACCAGCCGCACGCCATCGAAACCTCCTGGTACCAGACCTGGGAACGCCAGGGCTACTTCGCGCCCCAGGGGTCGGGCGAGCCCTACACCATCATGATCCCGCCGCCGAACGTGACCGGCAGCCTGCACATGGGCCATGGCTTCAACAACGCCATCATGGATGCCCTGATCCGCTTCCGCCGCATGCAGGGTCGCAACACCCTCTGGCAGCCGGGCACCGACCACGCCGGCATCGCCACCCAGATGCTGGTGGAGCGCCGCATCGGTGCCGAGGGCCTGTCGCGCCATGACCTGGGCCGGGAAAAATTCCTGGAAAAGGTCTGGGAATGGAAGAACGAATCGGGTGGCAACATCAGCCGGCAGATCCGCCGCCTGGGCTCCTCGGTGGACTGGTCGCGCGAACGCTTCACCATGGACGACGGCCTCTCCGAGGCGGTCAAGGAAGCCTTCGTACGCCTGCACGAGGACGGTCTGATCTATCGTGGCAAGCGCCTGGTCAACTGGGACACCAAGCTGCACACCGCCATTTCCGACCTGGAAGTGGAAAGCCATGACGAGAAAGGCCACCTCTGGCACCTGCGCTATCCCCTGGCGGACGGCGCCCGCACCGCCGAGGGCATGGATCACCTGGTGGTCGCTACCACCCGCCCCGAGACCCTGCTGGGCGATGCCGCCGTGGCCGTGCATCCGGAAGATTCACGCTACAAGGATCTGATCGGCCAGTACGTCGAACTGCCCCTGGTGGGCCGCCGCATCCCCATCGTCGGCGACGACTACTGCGACCCCGAATTCGGCACCGGCTGCGTCAAGATCACCCCGGCCCACGATTTCAACGATTATGAAGTCGGCAAGCGCCACAACCTGCCGCTGATCAACGTCTTCGACGCCGACGCGGCCATCCTGCCTGGTGCTCAGGTGTTCAACCTGGACGGCAGCGTCAACGGCATGTTCGACGCCACCCTGCCCGAGGCCTACGCCGGCCTGGACCGCTTCGAGGCGCGCAAGCGTATCGTTGCCGACCTGGACGCCGCCGGCCGCCTGGAGAAGATCGAGGACCACGCCCTCAAGGTGCCCAAGGGCGACCGTTCCGGCACCGTGATCGAGCCCTGGCTGACCGACCAGTGGTACGTCTCCACCAAGCCCCTGGCCGAGAAGGCCATCGGCGTGGTCGAGAGCGGCGAGGTGCAGTTCGTGCCCAAGCAGTACGAGAACATGTACTTCAGCTGGATGCGCGACATCCAGGACTGGTGCATCAGCCGCCAGCTCTGGTGGGGCCACCGCATTCCCGCCTGGTACGACCAGGCCGGCAACGTCTATGTCGGCCGTGACGAGGCCGAGGTACGCGCCAAGCACGACCTCGGTGACATCGCCCTGCGCCAGGACGATGACGTCCTGGATACCTGGTTCAGCTCCGGCCTCTGGACCTTCTCCACCCTGGGCTGGCCCGAGCAGACCGAGGCGCTGAAGACCTTCCATCCCACCGACGTGCTGGTCACCGGCTTCGACATCATCTTCTTCTGGGTCGCCCGGATGATCATGCTGTCCACCCACCTGACCGGGCAGATCCCCTTCAAGACCGTCTACGTCCACGGCCTGGTCCGCGATGGCCAGGGCCAGAAGATGTCCAAGTCCAAGGGCAACGTGCTCGATCCGCTGGACATCGTCGACGGCATCGACCTGGAGACCCTGCTGCAGAAGCGCACCAGTGGCCTGATGCAGCCCAAGCTGGCCGAGAAGATCGCCAAGCAGACCCGCGCCGAATTCCCGGATGGCATCGCCAGCTACGGCACCGACGCCCTGAGATTCACCTTCTGCTCCCTGGCCACCACCGGCCGCGACGTCAAGTTCGACATGGGTCGCGTCGAGGGCTATCGCAACTTCTGCAACAAACTGTGGAACGCGGCGAACTTCGTCATGGAGAACGTAGAAGGCCAGGACACCGGCGTCAACGACGAACCCGTGGAGCTGTCTTCGGTGGATCGCTGGATCATCTCCCAGCTGCAGCGCACCGAGGCCGAGGTGACCCGTCAGCTCGACGCCTTCCGCTTCGACCTGGCTACCCAGGCCCTCTATGAATTCGTCTGGGACGAGTACTGCGCCTGGTACCTGGAACTGGTCAAGCCGGTGCTGTGGGACGAGAACGCCTCCATCGAACGTCAGCGTGGCACCCGCCGCACCCTGGCGCGGGTCCTGGAAGTGGTACTGCGCCTGGCGCATCCCTTCATGCCCTTCATCACCGAGGAAATCTGGCAGCGCCTCAAGGCGCCGGCCGGTGTCCAGGGCGAGACCCTGATGCTCCAGCCCTGGCCGGTGGCCAACGAGGCGCGCATCGACGCCGCCGCCGAAGGCGACATCGAGTGGGTCAAGGCGCTGATGCTGGGCGTGCGGCAGATCCGTGGCGAGATGAAGATCTCCATGGCCAAGCGCATCGACATCATCGTCGCCAACACCAGTGCCGAGGACCAGCGTCGCCTGGCCGACTTCGAGCCGCTGCTGAACAAGCTGGCCAAGCTGGAATCGGTCCGCGTCCTGGCCGCCGGCGAGGAAGCACCGATGTCCGCCACCACCCTGGTCGGTGAGATGGAAGTGCTGGTGCCCATGGCCGGGCTGATCGACAAGGACGCAGAACTTACGCGCCTGGACAAGGAGATCGGCCGCCTGGAGGGCGAGGTCAAGCGCGTCGGCGGCAAGCTGGCCAACGAAGGCTTCGTCGCCAAGGCCCCGGCCGAGGTGCTGGAGAAGGAGCGCGCCAAACTGGCCGAAGCCGAGCAGGCCCTGGCCAAGATGGTGGAACAGCGGCAGCGCATCGCCACCCTCTGATGCCCCTGAAGCCCACCCTCGCGGTGGGCTTTTTCTTGACCGGAAGATTTTCATGGACGTAAGCAAGACCAAGACCAGCTTCTATCGCCGGCTCTATGTGGCCTGGCTGGTGGCCAGCGGCACCGCCACCAGCGTACCCGCGCTGATGGCCGCCACCGGCATGCCGCGGCGTACGGCCCAGGACACCCTGCTGGCCCTGGCCGATCTGGATATCGACTGTCAGTTCGTGCAGGGCGACGGCGCGCGCAACAACGCGGGCGGCTACGAGATCCGCGATTGGGGCGCGGTGGATCCACGCTGGGTCGAGCGTGAATTGCCGCGGATCAAGACGGTTCTGGGCTATCCCTGAACCTTAGAAATCCAGCACCTGCACCACGTCGTAGGCCGGCGTTTCATAGGGATGCACCTCCTTTAGCGCCGCCACGGCCTGGCGGGCGACCTGTTCATCGCCCAGTACCAGCTCCACTCGCCATTCCGTTAGCTGTTCGAGACTGCCCTGCTCGCCCAGGTGCGGTTGGCTGCCTGGCAACGGGCGAAACTGACCGAGGCCCTGGACCTGCCAGCAGCAACTGTCATAGAGCCCGATGCGGCCACCGCCGACAGCAAAGATCGCCTGCTTGACGGCGTCGAGGTGCGAGTCGGGGACATAGAAACACAGCTTGAACATCGAGGACTCCGGAAACGCTGGATGGTCCCTTCAGCTTAAGCCCTTCCCAGAAAGACGAAACCCGCGCCGAGGCGCGGGTTTCGTCAGGCGCAAGCCGTGGACTCAGTCCACCCAGACCCGGGCGTTGCGGAACAGGCGCATCCAGCCGCCGTCCTCGCCCTGCCAGTCGGCCGGGATCCAGGAGTTCTGCACGGCGCGGAAGCAGCGCTCGGGGTGCGGCATCATCAGCAGCACGCGACCGTCCTGGCTGGACAGACCGGTGATGCCCAGCGGCGAACCGTTGGGGTTGGCCGGGTAGGCCTCGGTGACCTTGCTGTGACCGTCCACGTAGCGCAGCGCCACGGTGCCGGAGACATCGGCGGCAACCAGCGCCTGCTGGTCCGGGTACTCGGCGAAGCCTTCGCCGTGGGCGATGGCGATGGGCAGCCGCGACCCGGCCATGCCGGCGAGGAACAGGGATGGCGAATCCTGCACCTGGACCATGGCCACCCGCGCCTCGAACTGCTCAGAGCGGTTGCGCACGAAGCGCGGCCAGAATTCGCTGCCGGGCACCAGCTCGCGCAGGTTGGCGACCATCTGGCAGCCGTTGCACACGCCGAGGGTAAAGGTGTCGGTGCGCTCGAAGAACTGCTGGAAGCCGTCACGGGCGCGGGCGTTGAACAGGATGGACTTGGCCCAGCCACCGCCGGCACCGAGCACGTCGCCATAGGAGAAGCCGCCACAGGCGACCACGCCTTTGAAGTCCGCCAGGTCGATGCGACCGGAGAGGATGTCGCTCATGTGCACGTCGATGGCGGCGAAGCCGGCGCGATCGAAGGCCGCGCCCATCTCCACCTGACCGTTGACGCCCTGCTCGCGCAGGATGGCGACCTGGGGCCGCACGCCCTTCTTGATGTAGGGGGCGCAGATGTCCTCGTTGGGATCATAGGCCAGCTTGGCCGACAGACCCGGATGATCCTCTTCCAGTAGGGCGTCGAATTCCTGCTGGGCGCAGTCGGCGTTGTCGCGCAGGCGCTGGATCTGGAAGCTGGTTTCGCTCCAGACGCGCTGCAGCATGCGCCGCTCGGCCCGGTACAGGTGCTCGTCGTGGTAGTGGATGTTGATCTCGTAGCCGTTGACCGGATTGCCGATCACCGCCACGCAATCTTCCAGACCAGCCGCGCTGAACTGGGCCAGCACCTCGTGGGTGAAGTCCTGGGGCACCTGGATGACGGCGCCCAGCTCTTCGGCGAAGAGCGCGCGGGTCAGTTCGTCACGGTCGGCGGCCAGGGCGTCCAGGCGCAGGGCCAGGCCGCAGTGACCGGCAAAGGCCATTTCCACCACGGTGGTGATGAGGCCACCATCGGAACGGTCGTGGTAGGCCAGCAACAGGCCATCCTGGTTGAGGCCCTGGATCACCGCGAAGAAGGCCTTGAGATCTTCGGCCTCGTCGACGTCGGGAGCCTGCTGGCCGAGCTTGCCATGGGTCTGGGCGAGGATGGAGCCGCCCAGGCGATTCTGGCCACGACCCAGGTCGATGAGGATCAGGTCGGTCTGGCCCTTGTCCAGGCGCAGCTGGGGGGTCAGGGTGCGACGGATGTCCTGCACCGGGGCGAAGCCGGTGATCACCAGCGACAGCGGTGCGGTGACGCTCTTGTCTTCGCCGCCGTCCTGCCAGCGGGTCTTCATGGACATGGAGTCCTTGCCGACCGGGATGGTGATGCCCAGCTCCGGGCACAGCTCCATGCCTACCGCCTTGACGGTTTCATAGAGGCGCGCGTCTTCGCCCGGGTGGCCGGCGGCGGCCATCCAGTTGGCGGAGAGCTTGATGTCGCCGAGCCTCTCGATGCGCGCGGCAGCCAGGTTGGTGATGGTCTCGCCGATCGCCATGCGACCGGAAGCGGGCGCGTCGAGCAGCGCCAGTGGGGTGCGCTCGCCCATGGCCATGGCTTCGCCGGTATGGACGTCGAAGCTGGTGGCGGTCACGGCGCAGTCGGCCACCGGGACCTGCCAGGGACCGACCATCTGGTCGCGGGCGACCAGGCCGGTGATGGTGCGGTCGCCGATGGTGATCAGGAAGCTCTTGCTGGCCACCGCCGGGTGACGCAGCACACGCTCCACCGACTCGGTCAGGTCCAGGCCGGCGCCGTCGAAGGCGTCGCCCAGTTCGGCTTCACGGGTCGCGCTGCGGTGCATGCGCGGCGGCTTGCCGAGCAGGACGTCCAGCGGCATGTCCACGGCGTTGTTGCCGAAGTGGCTGTCGGCCACGGTCAGCTGGCGCTCCTCGGTGGCCTCGCCGACCACGGCGAAGGGGCAGCGCTCGCGTTCGCAGATGGCCTTGAAGGTCTCGAAGTTTTCCGCATCCACGGAGAGCACGTAGCGCTCCTGGGACTCGTTGCACCAGATCTCCAGCGGGCTCATGCCTGGCTCGTCGTTCGGCACGTTGCGCAGTTCGAAGCGGCCGCCGCGACCGGCATCGTTGACCAATTCGGGGAAGGCGTTGGACAGGCCGCCCGCGCCTACATCATGGATGAAGGTGATGGGGTTGTTTTCGCCCAGCTGCCAGCAGCGGTCGATGACCTCCTGGCAGCGGCGCTCCATTTCCGGGTTCTCGCGCTGCACCGAGGCGAAATCCAGGTCGGCGGAGCTGGCACCGGTGGACATGGACGAGGCGGCGCCGCCGCCCAGACCGATCAGCATGGCCGGACCACCGAGCACGATGAGCTTGCCGCCCACCGAGATGTCGCCCTTCTGCACGTGGTCGGCGCGGATGTTGCCCAGGCCGCCGGCGAGCATGATCGGCTTGTGGTAGCCACGCACCTCGGGACCACGCGGGGTCTCGACCTGCTGCTCGAAGGTGCGGAAGTAGCCGGCCAGGGCCGGACGACCGAATTCGTTGTTGAAGGCGGCGCCGCCCAGCGGGCCTTCGATCATGATGTCCAGCGGGGTGACGATGCGCTCGGGCTTGCCGTAGGGCTGCTCCCAGGGCTGCTCGAAACCGGGGATGTTCAGGTTGGAGACGGTGAAGCCGGTCAGGCCGGCCTTGGGCTTGGAGCCGCGACCAGTGGCACCTTCGTCGCGGATCTCGCCGCCGGAGCCGGTGGAGGCGCCGGGGAAGGGGGCGATGGCGGTCGGGTGGTTGTGGGTCTCCACCTTCATCAGGATGTGCACGGGCTGGCTGTGCGCCCCGTATTCGCGGGACTCGGCGTCGGGGTAGAAGCGCCCGGCGGTGAAGCCTTCCATGACCGCGGCGTTGTCCTTGTAGGCGGACAGCACACCGGTGCGGTTCATCTCGTAGGTGTTCTTGATCATGCCGAACAGCGACTTCTCCTGGCTTTCGCCGTCGAGGTCCCAGCTGGCATTGAAGATCTTGTGCCGGCAGTGCTCGGAGTTGGCCTGGGCGAACATCATGAGTTCGATGTCATGGGGATTGCGCCCCAGGGCGGTGAAGCTCTTGACCAGGTAGTCGATCTCGTCCTCGGCCAGGGCCAGGCCCAGCTCCAGATTGGCCTGCTCCAGGGCAGCGTGACCACCGCCGAGCACGTCCACCGCGGTGAGCGGCTTGGGCGCGGCATGGCTGAAGATGTCGGCGGCGGCGTCCAGGGTCGGCAGCACGCGCTGGGTCATGCGGTCATGCAGGGCCGCGGCCAGCTGCTCGTGGGCAGCGGCGTCCAGTTCGCCGGCGACGTAGTAGGCGACGCCGCGCTCCAGGCGCTCGATCTGCGCCAGGCCACAGTTGTGGGCGATGTCGGTGGCCTTGCTCGACCAGGGCGAGATGGTGCCCAGGCGGGGCACGATGAGGAACAGCGCGCCGCTGGGTTCCTGCTGGGGGACGCTGGGGCCGTATTGCAGCAGTCGGCCGAGGATGCCCTCTTCCTCCGCGCTCAGGGTGCCGGCGACTTCGGCGAAATGAACGAACTCGGCATAGAGCCCGGAGACACCGGGAACCAGGCGAGTCAGCTGGTCGAGAAGTTTGCCGTGACGGAACGAAGAAAGAGCGGGAGCGCCGCGCAGGATCAGCATCGGGGACAGCCTCGGGGCCAAGTCACTTTGGGGCCGTGCATTCTAGACTAAAGGCGCGCCGGGGACACCTTCCGGCGACGAGGGTTCATGCAGCCTTACCACCACCCTTGTATGTATAAAATGGGCGCTTTGCCACTTCTCGCGTATACTGCCCGCCATTACGGCCTGCCGCGCCCCATGGACGCGGCTCCCCATTGGGCTCAGGATAGAGCCTTTGGCCGGACCGGTGGCGCGGAGCGTCCCGACCATAACGAGTGCCCGGAGGGGCCGACCGATGAGGCGCGTCAGCAAGGCGCCAGTGCCGTTTTGATGCCGTATGGCCGAGCTAGCCCATTTGAATAGAGCCTTCAAGCGATTCGCCTGGCTTACCCTGCCCTTCCTCGCCTTGCTCATGAGCTGCGGGGAGGCCGACGTGCCTGTGCCGCCCAAGCCGACCGCGCTGGAGCAGGTGCAGCAGGCGGGTGTGCTACGCGTGGTGACGCGCAACAGTCCGGCGACCTACTTCCAGGACCGCAACGGCGAGACCGGTTTCGAATACGAACTGGTCAAGGGCTTCGCCGAATCCCTCAAGGTGCGCCTGGAAATCAGCACCGCCGACAACCTCGACGACCTCTTCAATCGCCTGACAGCGCCGGACGGACCGGTGATCGCCGCGGCCGGACTCACGCCCTCGGTCAATCGCCAGAATCTCAAGTTCTCCCGCAGCTATCTGGACGTGGTGCCCCAGGTCATCTATCGCAACGGCACCGTTCGCCCCAGCACCCCCAAGGACATGGTCGGCAAGCGCATCCTGGTGCTCAAGGGCAGCAGCCAGGCCCAGCAATTAAAGGCGCTGCAGGCCCAGGTGCCGGGGCTGGCCTTCGACGAATCCGATCAGGTGGAGGTCAGCGACCTGCTGCGCATGGTCGACGAGGGCCAGATCGACCTGACCCTGGTGGATTCCAACGAGCTGGCCATGAACCAGGTGTATTTCCCCAACGTGCGGGTGGCCTTCGACCTGGGCGACAACCAGGGCCAGGCCTGGGCCCTGCAACCCGGCGAGGACAACAGCCTGCTCGATGCGGTCAACGCCTACCTGGACAAGGTCCGCCGCGACGGCACCCTGCAGCAGCTCAAGGAGCGCTACTACGGCCACGTCGACGTCCTCGGCTACGTCGGTGCCTATACCTTCGCCCAGCACCTGCAGGAACGCCTGCCCAAGTACGAGAAGCACTTCCGCAAGGTGGCGCAGAAGCACCAGCTGGACTGGCGCCTGCTCGCCGCCATGGGCTACCAGGAATCGCTGTGGACGCCGGACGCCACCTCCAAGACCGGGGTACGCGGGCTGATGATGCTGACCAACAACACCGCCCAGGCCATGGGGGTATCCAATCGCCTGGACCCCGAGCAGAGCATCACCGGTGGTGCCAAGTACTTCGACCAGATCCGCGACGACCTGCCGGACAGCATCAAGGAACCGGATCGTACCTGGTTCGCCCTGGCCACCTACAACATCGGCATCGCCCACATCCTCGACGCCCGCCGCCTGGCCGAGTCCCAGGGCCTGGACCCGGATCGCTGGCTGGACGTGAAGAAGATGCTGCCGCGCCTGGCGCAAAAGCAGTGGTACAGCAAGACCCGCTATGGCTACGCCCGCGGCGGCGAGACGGTGGAATTCGTGCAGAACGTGCGCCGTTACTACGACATCCTCACCTGGACCACCCAGCCGCAGATGGAAGGCCAGCAACTGGCCAAGACCGGCCTGCACGTCCCCGCCATCGCCGACGACCGGCCCACCCGGGAAACGCCGCAGGATATGTGAGGCACGATACTGCCCCCTCTCCCTCGGGAAGAGGGCTGGGGTGAGAATCTAGCCAAACGAAGCCCGTAGCGTGGAAACCGCGCAGCGTTTTCCACTGGCATCCGGCGCCACCCCGCGTGGACAAGGCTGCGCCGTTGTCCACCCTACGCAGCTATCGCTCTCCAGAACGTAGGTTGGGCTAAGACGGCTCTATCGTCGAAGCTTAACATGCGGGCTCGACCTGGGCAGCGTTGGGCTTCGCCGTGCTTAGCCCAACCTACCGAAGCGCCCCTTCGCCCTCAGGACGTAGGTTGGGCTGAAGCAGCTCCATCGCCGAAGCCGCAACATGCGGGCTCGACGTGGGCAGCGTTGGGCTTCGCCGTGCTCAGCCCAACCTACCGAAGCGCCCCTTCGCCCTCAGGACGTAGGTTGGGCTGAGACGGCTCTATCGTCGAAGCCCAACATGCGGGCTCGACCTGGGCAGTGCTGGGCTTCGCTGTGCTCAGCCCAACCTACGAGAGTGTTAGCCCTTGGGCTTCTGGATCAACTTGTCCACGGCCCGGGCCGCGGCGACCATGCCGAAGGTGGCGGTGACCATCATCACCGCGCCGAAGCCGCCGGCGCAGTCCAGGCGCACGCCTTCGCCGACGAAACTCTTCTGCTGGCAAACGCTGCCGTCCGGTTTGGGGTAGCGCAGCTGCTCGGTGGAAAAGACGCAGGGCACGCTGTAGTGGCGGCTGGGATTGCGCGAGAAGCCATAGTCGCGACGCAGCAGCGAACGCACCCGCGAGGCCAGGGGGTCGTTGTAGGTGCGATTGAGGTCCACCACCTGGATCTGGGTGGGGTCGATCTGGCCGCCCGCGCCGCCAGTGGTGACGATGGCGATCTTGCGTCTCTTGCACCAGGCGATCAGCGCCGCCTTGGAGGCCACGCTGTCGATGCAGTCCAGCACCAGGTCGAGATCCTCGGTGATGTAGTCGGCCATGGTCTCGCGGGTAACGAAGTCCGCCACCGCCTTCACCTCGCAGGCCGGGTTGATGGCCTGGATGCGCTCGGCCATCACCGTGACCTTGGGCCGGCCCACCTGGCCTTCCAGGGCGTGCACCTGGCGATTGGTGTTGCTGACGCAGACGTCGTCCAGATCGAACAGGCTGATGCGCCCGACGCCACTGCGAGCCAGGGCTTCGGCAGCCCAGGAACCTACCCCGCCGATGCCGACCACGGCGACGTGACTGGCGGCCAGGCGCTCGACGGCCTCCTGCCCATAGAGCCGGGCGATCCCGCCGAAGCGTTGTTCATCGAACGTCATGAAAGCTTTCCACAAAAGCCACAGTATAGGTTTTCCTTTACCATACCGCTCCCTCTGAACCCTAGCTGCCTCCCGGGACCCGCCATGACCACCGCCCTCACCCCCACCCTGGAACTCGCCTGCGACCTGATCGGCCGAGCGTCGGTCACGCCGCTGGACGAAGGCTGCCAGGCCCTGATGATGCAGCGTCTGGAGCGCCTGGGCTTCGCCCTCGAACCCCTGCGCTTCGAGGAGGTGGACAACTTCTGGGCGCGCCGTGGCGGCGAGGGTCCGGTGCTGTGCTTCGCCGGCCACACCGACGTGGTGCCCACCGGACCGCTGGAGGCCTGGCAGCAGGCGCCCTTCAATGCCCATGTGGATGCCGACGGCATGCTGCGCGGCCGCGGCGCCGCCGACATGAAGGGCAGCCTGGCGAGCATGATCATCGCCGTGGAGCGCTTTGTCGCCGACCACCCGGATCATCACGGCGCCATCGCCTTCCTGATCACCAGTGACGAGGAAGGCCCCGCCCTGCACGGCACCCGCGCCGTGGTCGAGCGCCTGCGCGAGCGCGGCGAGCGGTTGGACTGGTGCATCGTCGGTGAGCCCTCCAGCACTCGGTTGCTGGGCGATGTGGTCAAGAACGGTCGCCGCGGTTCGCTCAATGGCCGCCTGACCGTGCGCGGCAAGCAGGGCCATGTGGCCTACCCGCACCTGGCGCGCAATCCCATCCACCTGGCGGCCCAGGCCCTGGCGGATCTCGCCGCCGAGCAATGGGACGACGGCAACGCCTTCTTCCCGCCCACCAGCTTCCAGATTTCCAATCTCAACTCCGGCACTGGTGCCGGTAATGTGGTGCCGGGCGAACTGCAGGCGCTGTTCAACTTCCGCTTCTCCACCGAATCCACCGTGGAAGGCCTGCAGGCCCGCGTCGAGGCCATCCTCGACCGCCATGGCCTGGACTGGCACATCGACTGGTCCCTGTCCGGCCTGCCCTTCCTGACCGAGCCGGGCGACCTGCTCGACGCCGTCGCGGCCAGCGTGGAGGCGGTCACCGGCTATCGCCCCGAGGCCTCAACCAGCGGCGGCACCTCGGATGGTCGCTTCATCGCCACCCTGGGCGCCCAGGTGGTGGAGTTGGGTCCGGTCAACGCCACCATCCACCAGGTGGACGAGCACGTGCTGGCCAGCGACCTTGACCTCCTGACCGAGGTCTATTACGGCACCCTGGTACGGTTGCTGGCATGAAACTCATCTGTCCGCTCTGTCAGGCCCCGCTAGCCGAACTCGAAGGTGGCGTCGGCTGCCCAGCCGGCCATCGCTTCGACCGCGCCCGTCAGGGCTACCTGAATCTCCTGCCGGTGCAGCACAAGAAGAGCCTGGATCCGGGTGACAACGCCGCCATGGTCGAGGCACGCCGACGCTTTCTCGATGCCGGTCACTATGCGCCCCTGGCCGAGCGCCTGGCGCAGCTGGCTGCCGAACGCGCGCCCCAGCGCTGGATCGACGTGGGCTGTGGCGAAGGCTTCTATACCGCACGCCTGGCCCAGGCCCTGCCCGCCGCTGACGGCTATGCCCTGGACATCTCCCGCGAAGCGGTGCGCCGCGCCTGCCGACGTACCCCGGCGCTGACCTGGCTGGTGGCGAGCATGGCGCGCCTGCCGCTGCCGGACGCCAGTTGCCAGCTGCTGGCCAGTGTCTTCAGCCCCATCGACTGGGCCGAGGCCCTGCGCGTACTGGCACCCGGTGGCGGCATCCTGCGCCTGGGCCCGGCCAGCGCCCACCTGCTGGAGTTGCGCCAGCGGCTCTATGACGAGGTGCGTGACTATGCCGAAGACAAGCACCTGCAGGATCTGCCGCCCGGGCTGGAACTGGCCCACAGCGAAGGGCTCGAATTCGTGCTGCCGCTGGCCGAGCGCCAGACCCGCGAAGACCTGCTGGCCATGACGCCCCACGGTTGGCGCGTCAACGCCGAGCGTCGCGAGCGGGTCCTGGCCGAGCCCTTCGAGGTGCGGGTGGCAGTACGTTACGATTGGATCGTCAAATCCGGAGCCTAAGCCCCATGCGCCAGCCCGATATCGAAATCTATCTCAAGGACGTCGACCAGGACGCCGTCTCGGCCTGGCTCGAACAGGTGTTCGCCATGCCTTGCGCCTGGCAGGCCCGCGGGCAGACCTTCAAGTGCACCCTGCGCTATGGTGGCGAGCCTATTCCGGTCACCTGGCTGCCCAAGGCGGTCGGCAAGTGGCACAGCCTGCTATTGGAAAGCGATGTATCGCCCTGGGTTGACGACCTGGCCTGCGCGCGTGACGCCCAGGCGGCCCTGCAGGTACAGGTGCGCTGTGCCCCCAGTGGCTGGAGCGAGGAAGAAGAGGACGAAGCCGCCGATCGCTGGCTGAAGGTCACGGACGAGGGTATCGAGGAAATCGTCTGGCGTACCGAGTGATCTGAAGGCGCGAGGAGCCTTGAGCCCCTCGCGAAACGGGTCTTAGACCCGGGCGACGTCTTCGGCCTGCAGGCCCTTCTGGCCCTCGATCACCGAGAACTCCACCTGCTGGCCTTCGATCAGGGAACGGTGGCCTTCACCGCGGATGGCGCGGTAGTGAACGAACACGTCGGCGCCGCCCTCGCGTTGAATGAATCCATATCCCTTGGCGTCATTGAACCACTTGACGGTCCCGGTTTCGCGTTGCTCACCCATCACATCTCTCCGAAGCTTTCTGGATTTCCTATCCCCGCTCGCCACAAGGTGGGCGATCAGGTTGCTTTGTTATATCGGTACAGATCGCTCGCCGGACCGGTCGCCAGGCTGGCAGCCCGTTTCCGACCATCGGCAAGAACCTGCCGACACCTTATGAAGCATGGCTTTCCCGGCAAAAGCAACGTTCTTTACGCAAAGTGCCATCATGGCTGAAAGCCGCACTGGCGACGGGTTTTCGACGATTTAGACGGCATTTTTTCGACGGCGGGGACAAGGTGCCGACTGCCGGGTCGAAGTCAGAACAAGGCGGGTGGTTTTACGCCCACCAGGCCATCCGGCACACTGCCGCCTCGTCCATCCGGTAGCCCTCCATGACTCGTTCGCCGCTGCGCCTTCTGGCCTTTTCGCTGCTCAAGCGCCTGCTCTATCTCTGGGTTCGCTCCGAGACGACCCAGGCGGCAAGCCTGCTCAGCCGCATCGACCCCAGCAAGCCGGTGCTCTATGTACTCCCCGAGGCCTCGCTGAGCGATCTGGCGGTGCTTGACCGCGAATGCCGCAAGGCCGGACTGCCGCGCCCGTTGCGCCCGTTGCGCCCGCTGGTACTGGGTAGCCGCACCGAGCCACTGGCCTATTTCAACGCCGTCGGCAAAGCCAACTGGCGCGGGCGTCCGGCACGGCGCTCGGTACCGCCCACCCTGCGCCGGGTGGTGACAGCGGTAACCGAACAGGGTCTGGCGGACGTCCAGCTGGTGCCTGTCAGCGTCTTCTGGGGCCAGTCGCCGGATCGCGAGACCAGTCCCTGGAAGCTGCTCTGGGCGGACAACTGGGTGGTGACCGGACGGCTGCGCAAGCTGGCGCGCATCCTGGTGCTGGGCCGCCTGACCCGGGTGCAATTCTCCAAGCCGCTGTCGCTGGGCGAACTGGCCGCTCAGCGCCCTGATCCGCAGCGCCTGGAGCGCCTGGTGATGCGGCGGCTGCGCATCCACTTCCGCAACGTGCGCCAGGCGGTGATCGGCCCGGACCTGTCGCACCGGCGCACCCTGCTGCGCGGGCTGCTCCGCGCGCCCCAGGTGCGGGCGACCATTGCCCGGGAGATCACCCAGCGCAAGGCCACGCCGGGACGTATCGAAGACGAAGCGGCGCACTATGCGCGGGAGATCGCCTCGGACTTCTCCTATCCGGTGGTGCGCTGCCTGGACGTCGGCCTGCGCTGGTTCTGGAACAGTATCTATGACGGCGTCAAGGTCAGCCACATCGAGCGGATCCAGGAGATGGCGCCCGGCCACACCGTGGTCTACGTGCCCTGCCATCGCAGCCACATCGACTACCTGCTGCTCTCCTATCTGCTCTTCCAGAACGGCCTGACGCCGCCGCACATCGCCGCCGGCATCAACCTGGACATGCCGGTGGTGGGCAATATCCTTCGCCGTGGCGGGGCCTTCTTCATGAGGCGCAGCTTCAAGGGCAACGCCCTCTATGCGGCGGTGTTCAACGAATACCTCCACAGCCTGTTCAGCCGCGGCTTCTCCACCGAATACTTCGTCGAGGGCGGTCGCTCGCGCACCGGGCGCACCCTGCAACCGCGCACCGGCATGCTGGCGATGACCTTGCGCAGCTTCCTGCGCGACTCCCGGCGACCCATCGTCTTCGTACCGGTGTATATCGGCTACGAAAAGGTCTTCGAAGGCCGCACCTACCTGGGCGAATTGCGCGGCGCAACCAAGAAGAAGGAATCCCTCTTCGATCTGGTCAAGGTGTTTGGCGCCCTGCGCCAACGCTTCGGCCGGGTCTGGGTCAACTTCGGCGAACCCATTCCGCTGCAGGGTTTCCTCGATGCGCGGCGCCCCGGCTGGCGCGACGAACCCCTCGACGAAGACCTGAAACCGGCCTGGTTCAATCCCGTCACCCACGAACTAGGCGAGCGAGTGGTGCGCCGCATCAATGCCGCCGCGGCGGTCACGCCGGTCAACCTGGTGGCCCTGGCGCTGCTGTCGACCAACCGTCAGGCCCTCGACGAAGGCGCCCTGGTGCGCGCCATCGACCTCTATCTGGACCTCTTGCGGCGGGTGCCCTACTCCAACAGTGTCACCCTGCCCGAGGGCGACGGCCAGGCCATCATCGAGGAAGTGCGTGGCCTGGGATTCCTCGCCGAGCAGCAGGATGCCCTGGGGCGCATCCTCTACCTGGACGAACAGAACGCGGTCCTGATGACCTATTATCGCAACAACGTCCTGCACCTCTTCGCCATACCCGCGCTGATCGCCAGCTTCTTCCAGAACACCGGGCGCATGACCCGCGAGCTGATCCACCGCTTCGCCCTGGCACTCTATCCCTACTTGCAGGCCGAGCTGTTCATCCACTGGGAGCGCGACGAGCTACCCCTGGTGCTGGACGGCTGGCTGGAGGCCATGGTGGAGCGCGGCCTGCTGCGCATCGAAGACGACGTCTTCGTGCGCGCCGCGCCCAGCTCGCGGCAGTTCGTCCGCCTCACCCTGTTGGCGAGGGCCATCCTGCAGACCCTGCAGCGCTACTACATGACGACCGCGCTCATCCTCAACCATGGCCAGAACAGCCTGACCGCGCCGCAGCTGGAAGAACTCTGCACGGTGATGGCCCAACGGCTGTCGGTGCTGCATGGCCTCAATGCGCCGGAATTCTTCGACAAGTCGCTGTTCCGCCATTTCATCCAGACGTTGCTGGCCGAGGGGGTGCTGCGCAAGGCGGATGACGGCACCCTGGGCCACCACGAACTGCTGGGTGAATTGGCCGAGGGCGCAGGCAAGCGAGTGCTGCCCGCGGAGATTCGCCTGTCGATCCGCCAAGTGGCCCTGGATAGACCCGATGCCCCGGACCTGCCGGACCCTGAAACCCTACCCGTTGCCAGCAACTAAGCGCGCCGGCACCGGTCACAGCAGTCGATTTCAACCTAGGATTCATCCATGAAAAGAATCGCCACCCTGCTCGCCACCTCGCTGCTGCTCAGCGCCTGTAGCGGGCTGCGCCCCGGTCCCGCGACACCGCCGTCCCCGGCCGGCCAGCCGCTGCCGCCTACCGAGCAGCCGCAGACCACCACTCCCGGCGTGCCTGCCCAGCCAAGCATGACCAGCCTCAGCGGCCAGGCCACCTTTACCGCCAGCGAGCCGGTACCGCCCACCGCCAAGCTCACCATCAGCCTGTACAGCGCCAGTGCCGGCGACACCCCGAACGGCCGCCTGGCCCAGCGCACCCTGTTCGTCAAGCAGCAGGATCAGGTGCCCTTCCGCCTCGACTACGCCCCGGCCAAGGTCAAGAGCGGCGAACGCTATCTGCTCAGCGGCCGCATCCTGCTGGGCGGCCGCCCGCTGTACCTGACCAAGGAGCCGGTAGTGGTGGACCTGAACAACGGTGGCGAGGTGGAGTTGCCGCTACAGCCGGTACGCTGAGTGACGGCATCGCCAGCCAACTGCCCCTTTCATCGAGAACGCTCGCTTTGATGTGCATAGGTGACGGGGTACGTCCGTGCGGTGCTGGCGCGAGAATGGCGGTGGCGCTAGACATCCCGCTGCTGCTCAGCGAAATCGAAAAAGGAGCGGACCGAAAGCTCCCTACGGACGCCACAGATCAGGCAATCTACCGATGGCCTCTGCTGGAACCAGGCTCGTCGCCGGATGCTGTGAAATCAAGCGACTCGGCCATCGTCATCGAGACACTGGCCGCGCCGCTCTCGGGCGTTCTCTGCAAGGAGCATCCTGCCGGCAACGCTCAAAACAGCCGAGCGAGTTCGCTCAGGCTGAGGACGATGAACAGCGCCGCAGCCAGCCCCAGCAGGCCGTTGGACAGCCAGCCCGAACGCCACTCCTTGGGCACCCGCTTGGAATTGAGCAGCCAGATCAGCGTCAGCGCCAGGAAGGGCATGAAGAAGGCCCCGAAGGCGCCGTAGGCGATGATCAGTCCGAAGGGCCGCCCGAGCAGCAACAGGAGCATCGGCGGAAAGGTCAGCCAGAGCACATAGAAGCGGAAGGCGGTGGTCTTCTCCAGGTCCCCCCGATCACCAGTGCCACCCGTGGCCTGGCGGACGAAGTCGGCGAACAGCAGGGACACGCCGTGCCAGACGCCGAGGATCGAGGAAAAGGTGGTGGCGGCGAAGCCGATCAGGAAAATGGTGGAGACCACCGGACCGAAGCGTTCTTCCAGCACCCGGTCCAGATCGAGCAGGCCGCGGTCCCCACCGGCCAGGGTGATCTGGGCGGTATAGAGCAATTCGGCGCCGACGATCAGCATGGCGATGACGAAGATGCCGGTGGCGATGTAGGCCACCTGGTTGTCCAGCCGCATCATGGTCATCCAGGCCGGGGTACGCCAGCCCTTGGCGTTCACCCAGTAGCCATAGGCGGCCATGGTGATGGTGCCGCCCACCCCGCCGATGAGGCCCAGGGTATAGATGGCCGAGCCCTCCGGGATGGTCGGCACCAAACCGGTGACGGCCTGGCCCAGATTGGGCACCACCAGGATGGCCAGCCCCACCACCACCACGAACATCACGCCGATGAAGACCTTCATCGCCGCCTCGAACACCGCATAGCGATTGAGCAGCACGAAGACCGCGCCAGCGATGCCCGACAGGGCGCCCCAGGCCCAGAACGGCAGGACATCCGGGAACAGCGCGGCCAACGGCAAGGCGGTGGCGCTCATGGCCGTGCCGCCGTAGACGAAGCCCCAGAGCACGATGTAGATGCCAAAGTACCAGTAGGTCCAGATGCCCATGGAGCGCCAGCCTTCGAGCATGGTCGAGCCGGTGGCCAGGTGGTAGCGGGCGGAGCCTTCGGCCAGGGCGATCTTGACGATGCAGCCCACCACCGCCGCCCAGAGCAGCGCATAGCCGAAGCGCGAGCCGGCGATGAGGGTGGCGACCAGGTCACCGGCGCCGACCCCGGTCACGGCGACCACGATGCCCGGGCCCACCAGCTTCCAGCGCGCCAGGGTGCCGCGAGGCGGCTGGGAGGGATCGGTCGCCGAGGGGGCGGGCGCGACCTTGTTATTGTTTTCGGTCATGAGCTCTCTCCGGTGCGGGGACGTCATCCCCGACTGTCCCGGATGAGCGGTCGGTCAACAAGCACCAGAGGATTACAAGGTGTAAGCGCTCTAGGACGCCCCTACGCCAGCGGTGGCAGCGCCCAGTCGATAGGGGTGAGGCCGGCGTTGCGCAGAAATTCGTTGGTGCGGCCGAAGTGGCCGTTGCCGATGAAGCCGCGGTGGGCCGACAGGGGCGACGGATGCGCCGACTTGAGGATCAGGTGCTTGTGGGGGTCGATGAGCGTCTGCTTGCTCTGGGCATGGCTGCCCCAGAGCAGGAACACCAGGTTCTCGCGCTCGGCACTGACCACTTCGATGATCCGATCGGTGAATCTCTGCCAGCCCGCCTTGGCATGGGACCCGGCGTTGGCCTGCTCCACCGTCAGCGAGGTATTGAGCAGCAGCACGCCCTGTTCGGCCCAGTGCTGGAGGTAGCCGTGGTTGGGGATGGGCAGGTTCAGGTCGCGCTTGAGTTCCTTGAAGATGTTCTGCAGCGACGGCGGTGCCGGTACGCCAGGCTGCACCGAGAAGCTCAGGCCATGGGCCTGGCCGGGGCCGTGATAGGGATCCTGGCCAAGGATGACCACCCTCACCTGATCCAAAGGGGTGGTATTGAGCGCATTGAAGATCAGCGGACCGGGCGGATAGATGACCTTGCCCGCGGCCTTCTCGCGCCTCAGGAATTCGCTCAGCTGACGCATGTAGGGCTGCTCGAATTCGTCGCGCAGCGCGGCTTTCCATTGGGGGTCGAGCTTGATGCGATCGTCATCCACGATTCGAGGCTTCCTGGTCAAGACAAGGGCAGCACCCTAGAAAAGCCGGCTGCCCCTGTCAAACCCGCTACCAGCGCGGGCCCCACCCCGGAGGCCCGTAACGTGGGCCCCAACCGGGCGGACCATAGCCCGGACGCGGTCCCCAGCCCGGAGGCCCCCAGTGCGGTGGCGGCGGAGGTGCCGGTCGATAGTAGTAGCCGTAGCCATAGGGCCGCACGATGACCGCGGGCGGCGGATAGGCCGGCGTGCCATAGAAGACGGCCGCAGGCGGTGCCGGACGGCTGTAATAGCGTGGGGACGTGTCGTAGACGGTGCAGCCGGTGAAGGTCAGGGCACAGAGCGACGCCAAGAGGAAATGGCGCATGGGGGGAGTCTCCAGAACGGCCCGGATGGGCCTGGAGAAAGCTTAAGCTGCGGCGGTGCCGCGCGCCCAGCTATCGCACGTTCATTCAGCCGGGATTAAGAGACGCCGGTCGCCGCCGGCCCATCCTTCTGCCGCTCGGCCAAGTAGTGCTGTAGCCGCTCCTGCAGATGGGGCACCCCCTGGGGATGGGCGAGGAAGTCGACGACGCTCATCAGCCGCCAGTCCTGGCCTTCGTCGCCAAAGCGGATGGCGGCGATGTCGGCCTGGCTCAGCACCCCGGCGAACAGCCAGCTAGGCAGGTAGCCCGGCTGGCGGGGTGGATAGCAGCGGCCCCAGATCAGCCGCGATTCGTCCAGCACCAGCCCGAACTCCTCCTCCAGTTCACGCAGGGCGCAACGTTCGGGCGTTTCGCCGTCTTCACGACCGCCACCGGGCAGGTCCCAGAGTCCCGGCCAGGGAATATCGGGCTTGTCGTCGCGCTGATAGACCAGTATCTGGTCCGCGCAGAGCAAGGCCAGCTTGGCACCGTTGAAGGCTTCGAGTGACATGGCGATCTCCGCTGGATGTGGGGAGACCGCAAGGCCTCCCCGTAGCGACTTAGTAGCCGAGTTGCTTGAGCAGTGCACCCGGCTCCTGCTTGGCCGGCCGTTCGTAGAACTTCAGCAATTCAGCGCTGCGGTTGCTGAAGAAGCCATCCACACCACGCGGCGCCAGCCGGGCGTAGTCCACCGCCGAATCCACGGTATAGGCATGCACCAGCAGGCCGCGTTCATGGGCGACATCATTCATCCAGGGCTTCACCAGATCCGCATAGCTCTGGTCGCCGCCCTCCTCCAGGGCCGCCGACGGGCCGATGCCGATGGCGCCATGGGCCTTGGCCCACTCGATCCAGGCGGTGAAGTCACCCTCGGAGCGCACCTGCTGCTTGGCATAGTAGGCCGCCTTGCTCGCCTCGCCGGAGTCGGCATAGCTCGGTCCGGCCTTGGCCGGGATGTAGTCGTCGCCCAGCCACAGCAAAAGGATCTTCGGCGTCTTGGGCATCTCCTTCTGCAAGAGCTCCAGACTGCTCTTCTCGAAGGTCTGCAGAATCACCCGGCCGGGCATGGCGGCGACGCCGGTGGCGCCGGCCTTGGGCTGGCCGAGCCAGCCGCGCTGGGTCAGCTTGGCCTTGAGGTCACGCTCGATGCCGGGAAACAGCTTGGGCTGCTTGGTCTCGATGTAGAGGCCCGGCTTGTTGCGACCGCCTTCGGCGATGTCGATGACCTCGTCGAGGGTGAGGATCTTGAGTCCGGCGAATGTCGGGCGGGCGCGGTCAGGGTGGGCCTGGTTGAACCAGCTGCCGGCGTCCAGCGACTTGAGTTCGGCCAGGGTGAACTGGCTGACCGGTGCCTTGGCACGGTCGGGAAAGCGCTTGGCGACATCGGTGGTGCGTTCCAGGGTATCGTCATGCAGAGCGATGAGCTGGCCATCCTTGGTGCGCTGCAGGTCGAGTTCCAGGTAGTCGGCGCCCAGCTCCCGCGCCACCAGATAGGCCGGGGCGGTGGACTCCGGGGCATCGAAGGAGGCGCCGCGATGGGCGATCACCGCTGGCCAGGGAATGCCGGCCTGGCGTGCCAGGGTCTGGCCGACATCGGCTTCGGTGGCCAGGGCCAGCTGGCTGACCAGCAGGGTGCCGGGTATGAGGGTACGGATCAGGGTGCGCAGAGCGTTTATTGTCATGGGTTCCTCGGGTGGTCCGACGGGTAGCGCTGAGGCCTGCTGCAGATCGTGCGAGCCTGGGTAGGATCGACTGCGGCTCCAGGAAGACAGCTGCAGAAGCCTAGTTCAAGGTGGACGAATGGGCATCCCCAGGGAACAGGCCGATAGGGGCCCGTTTCCGCGTGGTCTGCGTCAGGTGGAACCACCTCCGAACTGCGTTCAGGGTGCAGACTGCACCCTGGAGGCGACATTACGCAGACACCCGGCGCAGGAGACGTTATCCAGGTCGCAATTTCCGGTACTCTGCCGCCCGCTTCGCCTGACGAGATCACCATGGCCGCCTCTCCCACCCTCTTCGATCCCACACGCTGTCCGCTCTGCGGCAGGCCCAATCGCTGCGTCCTCGCCGCCGGCGGTGAGATCCACGACTGCTGGTGCTTGCAGACGCCGATCGCTCCGGCCGCCCTGGCGCGTCTGCCCGAGGAGGAGCGTGATCGCCGCTGTCTCTGCCCCGCCTGCGCCGTCGGGGCCCAGGTCGAGAACAGCTGATGCGCCTGGATCGCTGGCTGGGCAATCGCCCCGAGCTGGGTCGCCAGCTGGCCCGCCGCCTGCTCGCCGAGGGTCGGATAAAGGTCAACGGCGCCACGACCCTGCAGGCCGAGCGAGAGGTGTTCGCCTTTGATCGCATCGAGACCGACGAGCGCCTGCTGCAAGACGGCCCCGGCGGTCGCTACCTGATGCTGCACAAGCCGCGTGGTTGCGTGAGCGCCACGGTCGATACCCGCCATCCCACGGTGCTGGACTGCCTCGATCCGGACCAGCGTGCCGATCTACACCTGGCCGGGCGGCTGGACTTCAATACCACGGGCCTGCTGTTGCTCACCAACGACGGCCAGTGGTCGCGTGGCCTGAGCCATCCACGGCACAAGCAGACCAAGCGCTACCTGGTCACCACCGCCGAGGTCATCCCGCCGCACCTGGTGGCCGCCTTTGCCGAGGGCCTCTATTTCGCCTACGAAGACCTCACGACCCAGCCCGCCCAGCTGGAGCTGCTGGATGAACGCAGTGCCTACCTGACCCTGGTCGAGGGCCGCTATCACCAGGTCAAGCGCATGTTCGGGCGCTTCGGCATCGAGGTCATCGCCCTGCACCGCGATCGCATTGGCGGCCTGGCGCTGGATCCAACACTGGCAGAGGGTACTCATCGCGCGCTCACAGAGCAGGAAGTGGCGCTGTTACGTCCGGCGGATTAGGGGAACAGGACCTCGGGAGCACCGGTCGGGATGCAGACACGCACCACCCGGAGACCTCTCATGCGTATCGACATCCCCTCCCTCGGTTTTGGCGGCGCCCCGCTGGGCAACATGTTCCGCGAGGTAAGCGACGCCGACGCCCGAGCGACCCTCGAAGCCGCCTGGGAGGCCGGCATCCGCCTCTACGATACCTCGCCGCACTATGGCGCCGGCCTGTCCGAGCGCCGCTTCGCCGAGGTGCTGGCCGACAAGCCGCGCGATGACTTCGTGCTTTGCAGCAAGGTTGGCCGCCTACTGGAGCCGGCTGACAAGCCGGAAAACGCCCCGCCGTTCGTCAACGAACTGCCCTTCAAGCGGGTGCTCGACTATTCCGCCGATGGCGCCCGCCGCTCCATCGAAGCCAGCCTGGAACGCCTCAAGACCGACCGGCTCGACCTGGTCTGGATCCATGATCTGTCCGAGGACCAGCACGGGCCCGCCTGGCGCGACTACTTCGCCCAGGCCATGCAGGGGGCGGCCAAGGCCCTCACCGAGATGCGCGAGGAGGGTTTGATCCTGGGCTGGGGCCTCGGCGTCAACCTGGTGGAGCCCTGCCGGCTGGCGCTGGAGCAAAGCGATCCCGACGCCTTCCTGCTGGCCGGACGCTATTCGCTGCTGGATCATCGTGAAGCCCTGGATACGCTCTTTCCCGAATGCGAACGCCGCGGCGTGGGTATCGTGGTGGGCGGTCCCTTCAACTCCGGTCTGCTCGCCGGTGGCAAGCACTACAACTATGCCGAAGCCGAGCCGGCACTGCGTCGCAAGGTCGAGCTGATCGAGGGTGTCAGCCAGGATCACGGGGTAGATATCCGCGCCGCGGCCCTGCAGTTCTGTCTCGCCCATCCCACCGTCGCCGCCACCATACCGGGCAGCAGCACCCCGGAGCGGGCCCGGCAGAACGCTGAACTGCTGCGGGCAGCCATCCCCGCCGCCTTCTGGCGTAATCTGCGCGAGATCGGCGTGCTACCAGAGGATGCGCCGACGCCGGCGTGAGTCCAGGGGGCGGCTGTGCTAGGCTGCCGCCCCCTTTTCCACCCTGTCCGCCGCCATGACTTCGCCCCGCCGGCCCCTGCCGGGCCGCCCCGCTCCCCTGCATCCGCGCAATCGCCACCAGGGCAGCTACGACTTTCCGGCCCTGATACGCGTGAGCCCGGCGCTCAAGCCATTCGTGGCACCCACGCCGCGGGGCAATCTCTCCATCGATTTCACCGATCCCCAGGCGGTCCGGGCACTGAATCGCGCGTTGCTGGCGCTGCACCATGGCGTGCGCGACTGGGACATCCCCGCCGACTTTCTCTGTCCTCCGATTCCCGGTCGGGCGGACTATCTGCACCACCTGGCCGACCTGCTGGCCGAGGGCAATAGCGGCCAGATTCCTCGAGGGGAGGCGATTCGGCTGCTGGATGTAGGCACGGGCGCCAATGGCGTCTATCCGCTGATCGGCTTCAAGGAGTACGGCTGGCATTTCGTTGGCAGCGACATCGCCCCAGCGGCCCTGGCCGCCTTCGGGCGTACCCTGGCCGCCAACCCGGACTGCGCCGCCGCCATCGAGTTACGCCGCCAGCCGGACTCCCAGGCGATCTTTGCCGGCATCCTGAAACCCGGTGAGCGCTACGCCGCCACCCTGTGCAATCCGCCCTTCCACGCCAGCCCCGACGACGCCGTGCGCGGCAGCAAGCGCAAATGGAAAAACCTGGGCAAGACCACCGGCAAGACGGTGCCGCTGCTCAACTTCGGCGGGCAGGCGGCCGAACTCTGGTGCCCCGGTGGCGAAGCGGCCTTCATCGAACGGATGATCCGTGAGAGCCGCAGCCATGCCGCTCAGGTCGGCTGGTTCACCTGCCTGGTCTCCAAGGCCAGCAACCTGCCGCCCTTGCAGACGGCGTTGCGCCGCGAGCAGGCCAGCGAGGTCCGCGTCGTCGCCATGGCCCAAGGCCAGAAGCAGAGTCGCTTTCTCGCCTGGCGCTTCGCCTAGTCGAGTGTCCGGCGCCCGCCGGGCGCCGGGCGCCTCGAACCCTGACCCTTCAGCGGCTTTCTGGCCGGTTTCGTCGGTGCTGCGTCTTGCTGCAGGCAGCCAGGCGGAACCTGCCCGCTCCGCCTGATGGGCATGTAACGGGACTTTGACCCAGGTCGCACAGGATTAGACCAAAGGCTAATAGCCAAAGCCTATGAATTACGGGCTAGGAATCCCGGGGTCTTCTCATTAAAATGCCGGCCAACAAAAACGCCACGCGCACGCAACCGCGCCCGAGACCTCTGTCTCTGGCCAGCCGTTGCCAAGACCGCGTATGCGTTTTTGCTCCGACTCCTCCGGTGACTCACGAGAGAGGGGCGGTGGAGGGACAAGAACCTGCCCTTGCGTGTTTCTGGCTGCATTCTGCCTTGCCCACTGCACATACCCCCATGTGCCATGGTGCCGCACCGCACCGAAACTCGATAAGCAGACCCAGCTTCTATCGATTGAGAGACCACATGCTGAAGAAAATGACTGGCGCGCTGCTCGGCGTCGCCATCGCCTCCGCCCTGGGCACCGCACAGGCCGAAGATGCCAAGAAGGTCGACGTCCTGCTGATCGGCGGTGGCATCATGAGCTCCACCCTGGGTATCTGGCTGAACGAGCTGGAGCCGAACTGGACCATGGAAATGGTCGAGCGCCTGGACAAGGTCGCCGAAGAGAGTTCCAACGGCTGGAACAACGCCGGTACCGGCCACTCCGCCCTGGCCGAGCTGAACTACACCCCTGAAGACAAAGACGGCAAGGTCACCATCTCCAAGGCCATCGAAATCAACGAAGCCTTCCAGATCTCCCGTCAGTTCTGGTCCTGGCAGGTCAGGAACGGCGTCCTCAAGGACCCCCGCAGCTTCATCAACAGCACCCCGCACATGAGCTTCGTCTGGGGTGACGAGAACATCGCCTTCCTGAAGAAGCGCTATGAAGCCCTGAAGGCCAGCCCGCTGTTCTCCGGCATGCAGTACTCCGAGGATCCCGCGCAGATCAAGCAGTGGGTCCCGCTGATGATGGAAGGCCGCGATCCCAAGCAGAAGATCGCTGCCACCTGGAGCCCGCTGGGTACCGACGTCAACTTCGGCGAGATCACCCGCCAGTTCGCCGCCAACCTGCAGTCCAAGCCGAACTTCAAGCTGAACCTGTCCAGCGAAGTCGAGAACATCACCCGCAATGCCGACGGCAGCTGGCGCGTGGAGTACAAGAACCTCAAGGACGGCAAGAAGACCGAGACCGACGCCAAGTTCGTCTTCATCGGTGCCGGCGGCGGTGCCCTGCACCTGCTGCAGAAATCGGGTATCCCCGAAGCGAACGACTACGCCGGCTTCCCGGTGGGTGGCTCCTTCCTGGTCACCGACAACCCCGAGATCGCCCAGCAGCACCTGGCCAAGGCCTACGGCAAGGCGTCGGTCGGCGCACCGCCGATGTCGGTGCCGCACCTGGACACCCGTGTGCTCGACGGCAAGCGCGTGATCCTGTTCGGGCCCTTCGCCACCTTCTCCACCAAGTTCCTCAAGCAGGGTTCCTACCTCGACCTGCTGACCAGCACCAACACCCACAATGCCTGGCCGATGGTCCGCGTGGGCGTGGCCGAGTACCCGCTGGTGGAATACCTCGCCGGCCAGCTGATGCTGTCGGATGACGACCGCATGGCCGCCCTGCGCGAGTACTTCCCCAACGCCAAGAAGGAAGACTGGCGCCTGTGGCAGGCCGGTCAGCGCGTGCAGATCATCAAGCGCGACGCCGACAAGGGTGGCGTGCTGAAGCTGGGCACCGAGATCGTCGCGGCCAAGGACGGCAGCATCGCCGGCCTGCTGGGCGCATCCCCGGGCGCCTCGACCGCCGCGCCCATCATGCTGAGCGTGCTGGAGAAGGTGTTCAAGGACAAGGTCGCGACCCCGGAGTGGCAAGCCAAGCTGCACCAGATCGTCCCCAGCTACGGCACCAAGCTCAACGGCGATCCGGAGCGCGTGCAGCAGGAGTGGAACTACACCGCCGAAGTGCTGCAGCTGGCCACCCCGCCAGTCGCCACCGGCACCCAGAACGCCAAGGCTACCGTCAGCGCCCCGCGTGCCGACAAGGCCGCCAACGACATGGCGCTCTGATGAGCGACCGGCCCGAGGATTCCTCTCGGGCTGCGTAGCCTGGCAAAGCCCCACCCCTTTCGGGCGTGGGGCTTTTTTTCGTCCGCCGCAAGGGGTCAGGCACCTGCGTCCGCATCCGATACCCTGTGACCGAAACCGCAGCGGCGTGAATTTTTCCGCTGCGATCAGGCACTAAGAGGGCAGCGATGCGCCAGTCGACGCCTCTGCGCGCCACAATGATGATCTATTCTCGAGCTTTAACCGTTACCTGAATCAGGAGACACGATGACGGCACATCCCGCCCCGGGCATCCTGCATACCCGCGAAGGCCAGCGCCTGGCCGATACCGATGCCGCCGCCTGGCGCCAGTGGGGTCCCTACCTGAGCGAGCGCCAGTGGGCCACGGTCCGTGAGGACTACAGCGCCGATGGCGACGCCTGGCGCTACTTTCCCCATGACCATGCGCGCAGCCGTGCCTATCGCTGGGGCGAGGATGGCCTCGCCGGCTTTTGCGACAAGGCCCAGCAATGGTGCCTGGGCATCGCCCTGTGGAACGAACGCGATGCCTTTCTCAAGGAACGCCTGTTCGGCCTGACCAACGCCGAGGGCAACCATGGCGAAGACGTCAAGGAACTTTATTTCTATCTGGATGGCGTACCGAGCCATGCCTACCAGAAGATGCTCTACAAGTACCCCCACGCCGCCTTCCCCTATGCCCAGCTCACCGAGGAAAACGCCCGGCGCGGCCTGAATGATCGGGAGTACGAGATTCTCGACACCGGCGTCTTCGCCGAGAATCGTTATTTCGATGTCACCGTCGAATACGCCAAGCACACCCCCGACGACATCCTCATGCGGGTCACGGTGGAGAACCGCGGCGCCGAGCGCGCCAGCCTGCGGGTACTGCCACAGATCTGGTCGCGCAATACCTGGGCCTGGACCGGCACCCCGCCGCGCTCCATGCTCAGCCTGGAAGGCGAGCAGGTCCGCGCCAGCTATTTCGATCGCCCCGACCTGGTGGTCACCGCCTGGGGACCGCGCGACGTCGAGTGGCTGTTCTGCAACAACGAAACCAACCTGCCGCGTCTTACCGGCGAAGCCGCCGAGGGTCCCTTCAAGGACGGCATCAACGACTACGTGGTGAAGGGCGCCCGTGAGGCGATCCGTCGCGACTTCGGCAGCAAGGCGGCCGCCCATTTCGCCGTGGAGCTGGACGGTGGCGCCACGACGGTGATCTACCTGCGGCTGGCCCCCACGAATGCCCTTGCGGTGGATGCCGATGCGATCTTCGCCGAACGCATCGCCGAAGCCGATGCCTTCTACGCCGCCCTGCAGGAAAAGATCAGCGACCCCGATGCACGCCTGGTGCAGCGCCAGGCCCTGGCTGGCCTGCTGTGGTCCAAGCAGCTCTACTATTTCGAGGTCAATCGCTGGCTCAATGGCGATCCGGCCCAGCCCATGCCACCGGCGCAGCGCGAACGCATCCGTAACGGTCACTGGCGTCACCTGCTCAATTTCGACATCGTCTCCATGCCGGACAAGTGGGAGTATCCCTGGTACGCCTCCTGGGACCTGGCCTTCCAGGCGGTGGCCTATGCACTGATCGATCCCGGCTTCGCCAAGCAGCAGCTGCTGCTCCTGGTGAAGGACAGGTTCATGCATCCCAATGGCCAGCTACCGGCCTACGAATGGAATTTCGAGGATGCCAATCCGCCAGTGCATGCCTGGGCGACCTGGCACGTCTACCTGCAGGAGAAATCCCTGACCGGAGTGGGTGATCGCGTCTTCCTCGAACGCGTCTTCCACAAGCTGCTGCTGAATTTCTCCTGGTGGATCAACCGCAAGGACACCGAAGGCCGCAACATCTTCCAGGGCGGCTTCCTCGGCCTGGACAACATCGCCCTCTTCGACCGCTCGGCCCCGCTGCCTCCGGGCTATCACCTGGACCAGGCCGACGGCACCGCCTGGATGGCCGCCTATGCCCTGGACCTGATGCGCATCGCCCTGGAGCTGGCCAAGGAAAATCCGGTGTACGTCGATCTGGGGGTCAAGTTCTTCGAGCACTTCCTGCACATCGCCGGCGCCATCAATCACAGCGACGAACGCGAAGACGGCCTCTGGGACGAACAGGACGAATTCTTCTACGACGTCCTGCACAAGCCGGATGGCAGTGCCGAACCGCTGCGCCTGAGGTCCATCGTCGGCCTCATCCCGCTGTTCGCGGTGCAGGTACTGGAGCAGCGCGAACATGAAGGCTTGCCGGGCCTGGGTGGCCGCCTGCGCGGTTTCCTGCGGCAACGTCCGGATCTCGCCCGCCTGGTCTCGCGCTGGACCGAGCCCGGCCAGGGCAATAGATTCCTGCTCTCACTGCTGCGCGGGCATCGCACCAAGTTGCTGCTCAAGCGCATGCTGGATGACAGCGAGTTCCTCTCCGAGTACGGCATCCGCTCGTTGTCCAAGGCCCACGAACAGCAACCCTTCGAGATGCGCCAGGCCGACGGCAATCTGCTCAGTGCCCGCTACCAACCGGCAGAGTCGGATTCACGACTCTATGGCGGCAATTCCAACTGGCGTGGCCCGCTATGGATGCCGATCAACTACATGCTCATCGAGTCGCTGCACGAATTCCACCGCTACTATGCCGACAGCTTCTCGGTGGAATACCCCAACGGATCCGGCTACCTGGCCAACCTGGAAGAGGTCGCCGATGGTCTCAGCCAGCGACTGACCCGGCTGTTCCTCAAGGACGCCGACGGCAAGCGCCCGAGCATGGTCGACTATCCGCAACTGCAGGATGATCCGCGCAGTCGCGACCTGGTCCTGTTCCACGAGTATTTCCATGGTGAAAACGGTCGCGGGCTCGGCGCCTCGCACCAGACCGGCTGGAGCGCCTTGGTGGCGCTCCTGCTGCAACCCAGGCGCTAAGGTGGTCACTTGAGGTGCCGGCTTCGGCCGGCACCTCGGTCACTTGCGCAACGGCCACGGTTTTCCTCCGCCGCGCTGGATACTATGCTCAAGCCTGAGACACTGCATTCAAGAGCCCGCATGACTGCCTCCGATGACGCCCAGCGTCTCCACGCCCTGAGCGAGCTGCAGATTCTCGATAGTGGGGTCGAGGCCGCCTACGAGGACATCGTCGTCCTGGCCTGCCAACTGACCCGCGCGCCGGTGGCCTTCATTACCCTTGCCGATCGTCATCGACTCTGGTTCAAGGCCTGCCAGGGCCTGAGAGTGGACGAGGTCCCGGTCGACTCGTCACTGTGTCATCTGGCGATCCGCACCCCGCGACAGCCTTTCATGGTAGAAGACCTGCAAAGGGATCCGCGCGTGGCTCACCTCAGAGCCGCACCAGGCCTGGAAGGGATGTGTGCCTACCTGGGCATCCCCCTGCTCGATCGACACGGCGTCGCGCTCGGTACGCTCTGCGTGATGGACGATCGGGTCCGCCGCTTCGAAACCGCTCAGGTCGACAACCTGCAACGCCTGGCACGGCAGGTCACGATCCTCTTGCAGCAGCGCGACACCCTGCGCCAGCTGGAAGAGCTGGACATCAACTTTTCCGCCTTCATGAACAACGGTCCCTTCGTCGCCTATATCAAGGACCGCGACTGGCGCTATTCCTACGTCAACGAGCCCTTTCTGCAACAGCTGGGGCTGACCCGTGAGGAGATCATCGGCAAGGACGATTTCGTCATCTGGCCGGACGCGGCGCCGCGCTTTCGTCAGAGCGACGAGCAGGTCATGAACGAGCTCAAGCCAAGCCGCCTCGTCGAGCGCATGACCACCCACGATGGACGACGCATCTTCTGGCAGTCCTACAAGTTTCCCCTGGTCACCCGTCAGGGCATCGCCTTGGCGGGACTGTCGGTGGATGTCACCGAGCATATCGAGCAGCAGCACATGCTGGAGGCCTCGCAGCGCCAACTGCTGGACATGATGCAGGCCGCCGAACAACGCAGTGTCACCGACGCCCTGACCGGCCTGTACAACAGACGCGCCTTCGACCTGCGCCTGGCGGAGCATCTGCGACGCGCCGAAGAACAGGGCACACCGCTGTCCATGCTGCTGATCGATGTCGATCACTTCAAGGCCTACAACGACGCCTTTGGCCATCAGGCCGGCGATGTCGCCCTGCAGGCCGTCAGCCGGCTGCTGTCGCAGAGCTGCCGCGACAATGACGCCTGCTTCCGCTATGGCGGCGAAGAGTTCGCCATCTTGCTGCCGGGCGCTGACAGCAACGCGGCCCAGCTGGTGGCCGAGCGCTGTCGTGCGGCGGTTGCCAACCATGCCTGGTCGCGCCGCCCCATCACCCTCAGTGTCGGCTTGGTCACCTATGCCGCTGGCATGGATGCCTATCGTCTGACCGAAAGCGCTGATCAGGCGCTCTATGCCGCCAAGGGCGCCGGCCGCAACCGGATCGCCGCGGCATCCGTACTGGAATCGGACTCCAAGGCGGAATGACGCCCA
>NZ_JBXGSE010000010.1:0-90887 GCF_056790235.1 Pseudomonas sp. VMV1 | reverse complement strand
CGTTGGACGCCCTGGCCCGCATCGGCAAGGACCAGGGAGAGGCATGGCCTGAGATCGCAATTGAGGTCGTGCGCTCTCCTCGTGAGCCTGAGGAGCATTGGCAGGCAGTGGCCGAGAATGAGCACCAGCAGGCTCGGGCCTGGAAGAAGGAGGCGCAGAAGCTACAGGCCGAGCTGGACGCGCTCCAGGCCAAGGAGCGGCTGGCCAGCTACTGGCGCTCGCCGAGCGACCGCCCTGAGGCAGAACAGATGGTAGTGGTGCTTCGTGACGCTGGCCACGTAGGTAATGGACTGCATCCAGGCCACCGCGCTGGTCGGTGGCTTGAGATCACCTACTACATGGCGCCGGCATTCGTCTGCGACATGATGAGCACCGGTCATGTGATCGGCTGGGTGCCCGTCGAGGAGCTGAACCGGTCCCGCGACTTTTCGCCGGAAGCACCGGTATGAACTGGGGCCTCTACCTCGCCCTGGGCCTGGTATGGGGCCTGCTGTTCGCCCGTTACGTCTACTGGGAGGTCCTGGCGCCGGCGCCGCGTGATCGCTCCATCGCCGAGGCGAACGCTCGCCTGCGGCGGGAGCATCCGCTGTGGGCGGTGCGAGGGCTGATGGCGCTGCTGCTGATCGCCACGATCCTGTTTTCCCTGGTTTTCTGGCCTGCCCTCGTGTTCGGCCAGCTGCGCCAGCTCTACCGGAGACACGCATGAAAGCTCTATCCATCCGCCAGCCCTGGGCCTGGTTGATCGTTCGCCCAGACCTGGCCACGGCAGAGCAGCGCGCCGAGGCGGCCGCCGCCGGCCTGATCAAGGACATCGAGAACCGCACGTGGAAGACGCGCTTTCGCGGGCGCTTCCTGGTACACGCCGCCGGCGGCATGACCCGCATGGAGTACGACCTCTGGTCGGCCTGGGTCCATCAGCGCATCGGTGCCATTGAGCTGCCTCCCAGTGAGCAGCTACTGCGTGGCGGCATCATCGGCTCCGTCGAGCTGGTTGACTGCATCGAGGACAGCGAATCGCCCTGGTACATGGGCGACATCGGGCTGGTGCTGAGAGACGCACGCCCACTACCGTTCACCCCCATCAAGGGCAGGCTCGGGTTCTTCGAGACCGGCCTATACGACAGCGAGATCTAGGACGTCACCATGAGCACAGAGCGGGAAAAGGACCAGGATCGGATCATCCGCAAGATCAAGCATTGCCTGGCCCTATCAGCGAGCAGCAACGAGCACGAGGCGGCGGCCGCCATGCGCCAAGCCCAGGCGCTCATGCAGAAGCACCGGTTGACCGAGAAAGACGTGGCGCTGGCGGAGGTGAAGACCCAGCGCGGCCACGTGATGAAGGTCCGCCTCAAGCGTTGGGAGTGGTCGCTGGCCATCATCGTTGCCGAGGCCATGAACTGCCGCTGTGTGGTCGATGCGGTAAAGAACGAGGAGACCCGGCTGTGGTACGAGGTTTCGCTGTTCATCGGCGTAGCACCCGCGCAGGAGGTTGCTGCCTACGCCTACGAGGCTCTGCATACCAAAGCGGTGCACGCCCGTCGCGAATACGTGTCGTGGCTGCGCAAGTCTCGCGGCCGGCAGCGCGGCCTCACGCCGGAGACGCGCGGCGACCACTTCCTGCTGGGCTGGATCGAGCAAGTGGCTAGCAAGCTGAAAGCGATTGCGCCGGAGATCGAGGCGAGCGATTCCACCGCCCTGGTGGCCACCGAGACCCAAGAGCAGGCGCTGATCCGTGAGTACATCGCCAAGCATATGGAGATCACCCAGATTCAGCCTCGCAATGGCAAGCACTACAGCGAGGATCTGCACAACGGCGCAGTGATAGGTAGCCAGGTGCAGCTCCACCATGGAGTGGCAAATCGTGGTGATCAGCCTCTGGCTATTGGGAGGTCGCACCAGTGAGCCAATGCAATCCGCTGCACGCCCTGAGAAACCATCACCCGGAGGGTGTATGACGACCCACAACAGAACCTGTGAAAACCCCGCATGCGGTCAGTCCTTCTACGCCCGTCCTGCTGAGGTCGCGCGCGGGGGCGGCAAGTGCTGCTCCAAGGCCTGCGGTGCCAAGATGCGCGGCAAGGCCGCACTGGCAGGCGCTACCACCATGGTCGTCCTGGCAGGCCCTACCGCGACCGTCGTCCCGATTGGCGCCCGCGTGATGGATCCCGACGAGGCCATGGCCAAGGTGCGGCAGCAGCGCACCGCACACCTTCGCCGGGTGATGGTCAGCGCCTGGGATAAAGATCGGCGCCAGCCGGTCGAGATCGGGGAGGCTCGATTCCACCAGTTCACCGTCGAAAGCGAGGAACTGGAGGTAGGCGCCCTGCACGTGACCTGCGGTGTCGTCGAGTTCCCGGATGGCCGGATCGACACGCCGTGCGCTCGACACATTCGGTTCCTGGAGTGACCCATGGCCGCTCGCCGAATGAACGTGAAGACCTTCCCCAGCCCCACCAAGGAACAGGTGGCGCTGGCCCGCAAGCTGGCCGACGTCTCGCCGACTGCGGCCGCCGCCTGCGTCGGCGTCACTGCGCGCATGTGGGGCTACTACGAGGAGGGCAAGCACGAAATGAACGGACGCCTCTTCCTAAGCTTCTGCACGCGATTCGACCTGATCAAGCCGGATCTGTAGTCGCTGGCCAGAGCTGCGTCTGGCAATGCCCCATGCGTGTATCATATGATACATAACTGAAACCACCTTCAAGGGTTGCACGATGTCACCCATCCTCGTCCTGGCGCTCGGCATGCTTGCCGGCTCAGCGTTGTTCCTGGCCTGCTTCGGCGGCCTATACCGCAAGGCTGTAGCGGATCTGGCTGCCGAGCGGGAGCGACGCCAGCGAGCTGAGCAACTGCTCCGGCGATACGGTGCGATAGCACCGACACCCTCTCAAAAAATGTAGCATGTGATAGAAAAAAGAGGCATAGTGGCTCCGCCCAAGAATGAGGGCGCCGCACTTCGGTTCGGCGCCCTCGCTGTTTCTGAACGGAGCCGACATGCCTACCGCCTACCCGCTCTCCAGCCCCACCATGCGCGTCCTCAAGCAGGCCGCCGATCAGTTCCTGGGTGAGCCTGCGCCCTCCCAGTTCGAGGCCATCCGCATCGTCAACCAGATGGTCATGGCCACTACCGCCCAGGCCATCCAGCACGCGGCCGCCCGCGACACCCTGCTGCTCAATCTGCTGGTCGAGTGCTACGGCGTCCTCAGCTGGCAGGTGTCGGTCAGCGCCAACCCTGGGCAGCATTCCGAGGCCGGCCTCGTGGCCAGGCTGGAAGCAGCGATCAGCGGGCACGAGGTGCCGGCTCATGGATAAGGATCGGAGGGATCTGCTGCGCCAGCAGCTGCTCGCCGGCGGTGGCGCCTGTGCCACCGTGGTGTGGCCACGTGCGGAGCTGCTGGGTCTGCTCGATTTCGCCGACCAGCTCGAAGGCGTGGCGTGCCGGAATGTCATCGCCGAGGCCGGCCTGGCCATGGCGCATGCTGCTGGCGTTATCGAGGAGACTCCACGTGCCCCAGACGCCTGAGCACTATCGCAAGCTTGCTGCCGAGATCCGCAGGGATGCCGTGTATGCCGACGGGCAGGCCGCCCAGTGGGACCGCGACCGCGCGCGTGGCTATGAGCGCTATGCGGACGAGCTGGAGGCCAGGGCTGCCCAGCCTGAGCCCTTGCCGATCCGCCCGGACACCTTCGCCCAGGTCTGCGCCCAACAACGCCTGGAAGCCGAGGAGCGTGGCCGCCGCCTGGTGCGCGGCGCCCTCGGACGCATGGAGGCCGTTCTGGGCTCTCCGGCACCCCAAGGCTCGCGACTGGCGAGCTGACCCCCTTTCTCTCTGCACGAGCACACCCATGAACGAAATCACCGCCGGCGAAAGCCTTGTCGTCGCCGCCAATCCTGACACCGCGCCCCGCCGCCCTCAGCCGGTTCGCCTGCGCCAGGGTGCCCGGCCAACCAAGGCCGAAAAGAAAGCCGCTAAACGCAGCCGCGTGGACGCGCGCATCGGCGATACCCTCACCATTGCCGCCACCCGGCTGGAGGTGCGCCAGCTGCTGGAGAAGTCCCTGGCCGGCGCCCTGGCACTTCCCTGGATGATTGATCGGGCCGGTCTGCTGTCCTGTCGGCTATCGAGCTGGGTTGAGCTGCGGATCTGGAGCGCTACCGAGCGCCGCGCCGACGTGAGTGACCTCGGCAGCCAGGCGCGTGGCTATGAGTCCCTCGTCCTGGCCGGCGGCTTGCTGTGCACGTCGTTCCAGGAAGTCGGGCAGAACAGCGACGGCGTGCTGCTGCGCCAGCCGGTCAACACCCTGCGTTTGGCCAGCGGGTTTGCGCGTCAGGTGCAGTTGCGCAAGCAGCGCGCGAGTGTTCACCGCATGGGTGAGCGCTACACCCTGGACGCCCACCTACCACACCGCATCGAGGCCCAGGGCTTCGCCGTGGAGATCCTCCAGCTCGGCCTACCCATGACCGGCCAGCAATTCGCCTACCATCCGCGCGGTGAGGCATACGGCTCGCCGCTGCCGGCCCCTGCAACCCAGGATGAGGTGGTGCGGATCGTCGGGGCCGTACTCGCCGGATGGCGTGAGGCCCTGGCATGAGAGCTGGCATCGTTGCCCGCGCTCGCCGGCATTTTCACTACTTCAAGGACGTCAGCCAGCTGACCGAGCTGGATGTCTATCGGGTGTGCGAGCTCTTCCAGGTGGAGGACTACAGCGGTGCCACCCAGCACGCTATCAAGAAGCTGCTCTTGCCCGGCCAGCGGGGCGGCGGCAAGGACAGAGCCAAGGACCTGCGCGAGGCGCGCGACACGCTGATGCGCCGCCTGGAAATGCTGATCGAGGACGGCTTGGCCACCCCTGAGCCCCAGGTTATGACGGCGCCCAGCGTCGAGCCTTGCCGAGCGGCGACTGAGGTCGGCCAGCAGGATCTGGCTGAGCTGAATGAACTGGCGCAAGAGGGCCGCCGCTGGCGCGCGTTCCTGGACTGCTCGCGCGAGCGCGTGCGCCAGGCCCTGGAGGCTGGCCAGCTGCCCTCTCTGCTGGATCAGCTGGACGTGGCCATCGCCGAGGCAGAACACCGGCCAGGCGACTGGGTGCCTACCCGGTTCTCAATGGGTGCCATCTGTTCGAGTCCCGCCGTGGGGGATTTGCTAGCCGCTTTCAGCATCGACGAGAAGGCCTGGGCCAGCTTTAGCTACAAGCGCGACGCCGCGCTGGCCATCGCTGCCGTCAATGCTCTTCCGGTACTGATAGCAACTGCACGTAGTTCGCTTGATTCGCCATCGACGGCCAGCGAAGCTGCTACGGTCTGACCACCGGAATAGCGCCTTTGAATTGGTTCATGCTCTACCTGGTCGGCGCCCTGCTCTGGGCGCTGTACCTGTGGCTCGATCGCCACGACCTCCTTGCCGATCCCGACTTTCTCCAGCTAGTGGAGGAGCGAGGGAGAGCATCCGCAATAAAATCAGCATTTGCTACAAGCCTACTGTGCGTGGCTTTTTGGCCAGTAATGCTATGGATCCTAGCTATACAGCGATTCAAGCGACTATTTGTCCACTAAATTATTCATATCAGGCGATACATTTAATTGTAGCATCTGCTTGAATTTCGCTAGCGGCTTGCAGTAGGCTTTCCCTGTCCGTTGCTCGGCCTCCCGCCGGGCTGATACAGGAGTTCAGGCCATGCAGTCCCGCCCGCTTGCTGAGGTATCCACCCCCTTCCCCACCGCCAACGCGGTCGTGTTCGAGTTCGTCGGCTACGACTCGGGCGACGTCGTGCGCACCCTCACGCTCAAGACCTACGGCGACCTCGATCCGCAGGCTGATATGCGCAGGGTTCGTCGTATGTCTCGGCGCCTGGCTGGCATGGGTTACACGATGGCGTGGCGGACCCTCAGTGGGCGGCATGGCACCCAGGGGATAGTGCGGATGCGTCCCGCAGCAGCTCGGCAGCGGCGACGCATGTAGTAGGGCAGGCCCAGGCAAGCACTGGGTCTGTCGATAGGCGCCGAGGACGGCCCCTATCGAGATACCCAGGCAGCGCGACGACAGATTGCGCGCCACACCCGCCGGCAGGATCGCCGGCTCACCACACGGAAATGCACCATGTCCCACACCTCAGCGCTCATTGGATCGCTCGTCTACCTGACGCGCCGTTACAACCGCCGCGTTGGCGCCCGCTACTTCCTGCTGCGCATGGCTGGCGTATCCGCCGCCGCCGCACGCCAGGAGGCCCTGGAATGCGCGGCCCGTATCCGCCCTTGCACCGCCCAGGACTGGGATCGCGCCCTGCTGCGCGAGAACGTCACGCCAGGCTTTGATCGACTTGGGAACGTCCTGCTGCGCCAGGACAGCACCGTCATCGGCGTCATGCGCGCCGGCCAGGGCGAGAACAGCTACTTCCTCGACATCCCCGCCGCCACCCTCAGCGCCTGAGTAGGAACCGCGTTGCCATGAGCTACTACAAGACCAAGAACCCTGACGTGCTACATGCCCGTCAGCAGTACCTGCTCGATTGCCGCCGCGTGCAGCTCGAAGGCGAGGCGTTTGCCCATCACTTCCCCGGCAGCCGGCCGGTGTTCTTCAGTGACCTGGGCGGGCGCTCGTTCTCGGGCCTGAACTTCGAAGTGCAGCCCGACCTGCATCTGTGGGAGCTGCGCGGCCAAGGCGGCTACATTCCCCGCTGCGTGCCTGCGGCGAACACGCCCGAAGAGCTACGCGACATACGCCTGGATGAGATCGCAGCCCTACGGGCTCGCTGGGCGGCCGAGCGGCCCTATTTCCTGGCCGATATGACGCGCCTGATGGCTCTGCTGGGCGCCAGCCTGCCAAGTCGTGAGGAGCGCCGTGGCTATCACTGCTTCGACGGGGTGGATGGCTGGTTCTACTTCCACGTCAGTGCCGGCGCTGCGCCGTACTGCATGGAGATCATGGGCTGCGAGTACCGCACCGCCGAGGACGCCATGACAGCCGCCCTGGGCGAGCGCCCGACTCGTCGCCAAGGGGCCCGGATACTATGATTCCAGACGATCTGGACCACACCCTGAGCCCCCTGGCGCTTTCCAATATCCATCACGTGGCAGCCGGCCAGCGCCCTTGGCGCGCATGCACGCTCAGGAGCGAGCAGGTATGAGTAATTCGATCCAAAAGATGATCAACGAGAAGATCATCAAGCGCACCGACAAAGGCATGTTTGCGGCCCTGGACCAGTTCCATTTCACGCCCGGCTTCAACAAGCGCCGCGAGGGTCCCAAGCTGGACGCCAGCATCGAGCGCAGCGCTCGCAGCCTGATCAAGGACGAGGCGACCAAGACGCTGGTGGACATCAACAACGTCCTGCCGCAAATCGAGGTTCAGGCGCGGGCCGAGGGCGGACTCAAGGTGATCGAGGGGCACCGCCGCATTCGTGCGCTGCGCCTGCTGGAGTCCTGGGGCTACACCATCCCGCTGATCGGGCTGAAACCCTTCATCGGCAACGAGCTGGAGTGCAAGGCGCGCATTGTCACCTCCCAGAGCCAGGAGCCGCTCGATCCGGTCGAACTGGCCGATGTGGTGCGTGACTTCGCCGAAACCGACGGCCTACCAGCCGCCCAGATTGCCAAGCTCGTGGGGTTCTCTCGCCAGTACGTGGAGCAGCTGCTCAAGATTGCCCATGGCGGCGAGGACGTGCGCGACCTGATCGACCAGGACGTCATCGCGCCCGGCACCGCCGTGAAGGCCCTACGAGCATTTGGGGAGGAGGCGGCCGCCGAGATCCGCACGATCAGCGAGGAAGCCGGCGGCGCCAAGGTCACCCCCAAGATGCTGGAGGAGCGCAAGACCCGCAAGGCACTGCCTGCCCTGCCCCCGGCTATCCCACGCGCGTTGTCCGAGGATCTGCTCTCCGCCTCTCTCCAGCTCGTGGCCGAGCTGCCCGAGTCGATCCTGGAGCAGGTGGAGCGCTACCGCACCGGCGAGACCGTCCTGGGCAGCATGACCGTGCCGCTGACCATCCGCTCGCTCAACGCGGTGGTGGCCACCGCCCGGCACGTGCGCGAAACCCACGAGGAAAACCGGCGCAAGGCCGAGCTCAAGGCGGCCGAGAAGGCGCGGGAGGAAAGCGATGAGCAGTGAGGTCTCGTCGGCGGTCAAGACGCCCAGCAATCCAAGTAGACGTGCGACCGCGCGGGTAAAAGACGCGCTGGCCATCCCGACTGTGTGTCCCTGCTGCGGTGGAGGGGTGGTGATCAAGCATCACCACGACATCTACAACGGCCGCAGCTACGGTGACTGGCCCTGGGTCTACGGCTGCACCGATTGCGATGCACGGGTAGGGCTTCATCCATTCACCAATCTGCCGCTGGGCACGCTGGCGGATGAGCCCCTACGCAAGGCGCGCGAGCTGCACAAGGCGCCCTTTGAGCTGATCTGGCGGGATGGGCACCTCTCCCGAGGCGCGGCCTATCGGTGGCTAGCCGAGCAGCTGGGGCTGACGCGCGACCGGTGCCACTTCGGGCTGTTCGATCTGGAGCTGTGCGTGCGAGCTGGCCAGGCCTGCCAGGCCTATCTCGCCAGCAAGGGGTAGGCCATGCAGATGCTCGCCTCCACGCCCTTCCAGGGCGATCCCATCTTCGCCATCCTGTACCGGTTCGAGCGCGAGCAACGCGACCGGCTGGTGCTGGAAATGGAGTGGCCCGAGACGCCGCCGGATGAGCCCGAGCGGGAGCCGACCAAGGCCAACGGCCGCCGGCGCAAGCGGGCGACGGTGCCCCAGATGCGCCAGGCCGAGTACGGTGAGGAGAAACTCTGCACCCAGTGCCAGGAGTGGTGGCCGAACGACGGCGAGTTCTTCGGCCTGGTGAAGGTCAAGGGAGTGGTCAAGCGCGTGCGGGCCCACTGCAAGGCCTGCTGCGCGGCCTACCAGCCACCTGGTGGAAAAAAGCGAGGCCGCTACCGTGTCGTCCAGCCCGCCCTGTGAGATACAGTGCGGGCTCCTCCCTCTAGGATCATCAGCCGCAATGGTCACGTTCACCACTTTCGCGATCATTCTGGCCACGCTCGTGGTATCCATCGCTCTAGGCTTCTTTCAAGCAAACTACTTCATCGGCCTTGGACTGCTGCTGGTGGTGATCTCGTCTTGTATCGGTCTGTTCATCACCTATCGAAATGCACGCAAGGCCAAGGCAGCCGCGCTAGTCACCCTCAAGGACTATCTGCCTCCAGATAACTATTCGGAGTCTCACACTTTTAAGTTCTCCAGTCAGCTTGGAGGAATAGACACTCGTAATCCTATTCCAGGGATAATCAAGCAGATTGAAGAGCTTCAAAGACACTCGATCGCCGATGAAAAGACCGCCTTCAAGCGGCATATGCTCAACTCTGCAAGAATCGACATCTGCCTTGCTAACCTCCGCTTTCACGAAGAGGTTACCCTGGCCCGAATTATGGGCCAAGGATCTGGTTTTTTGATGCTATCACTGGGGTTGACGCTATGGGGGTCTGTATATCTTGCGATTCCAGATAGCATTTATCAGATAAGCAAGAAAATATCTAACTTTTTGATTTCGCTAGTCTAGATATTGCACTGTCAAATCACTTCGCCCTTTTTCCATTAGCCAGTAATTGATCTGCGACTCCACCATACCCAGGAAACAGACGGGCAGGCCCATAACCCAGCTTTGTGAGAAGATCACATGCTCGGGTTGCCTCTGAACACGGAATAGTAATTTTTCTAAAAATGTTTACCTTATGCTCTATCTTACCTTCCAAAACCTTATCCAATGGGCGCCTGTCTACAGGGGCTAGTAAATTTTGTATTGTGGCCATTCCTTCGCCCATGTAGTTTGCCTTAAGGTGTGTAAATATGCCTTTTTGCGCACTAAGATTTGGATTCCCCGCATAGTGGGGAGTTACAAATTTAATAAGGCTTTCAGCATGAAAGCTAAGATAGTTCCTATTCAAAGCCCATATTGCAAAATTACCTTCCTCTTTTCTGTCCCCCGCTGTAGCAAAATAAGCTGCAACATTTATGTCATAGCTCCAGTCGAGCAACCGCGTCGGCAAGCCATAATGCTGGGCGAGCGCTGCAATTTCCAGCATTTCATCTGGTATCCAGTGTCCTTGGCCAGACCTGGAGCCCGATAGAGATTGCATCAATGCGCTATGATCTTGGGCAAGGTAATTTCGGATCACATCAGCAATCGGAACAGCTAAACCAGATTGATCAGCAAGCCTATAAAACGACCTTATAACTTGAAACTCGGCCTCAACTTGCAATGCAGTCTGATTGACGTCTTGCTTATCACCTTGGAACGCGAGACCGCTAACGGCCCAAAACCAATCTAGCGTTTCAAATCTTAATGCGCTTGGGATTAGCTTGTAGTTCTCGTCTGAATGTCCTCTGAAAACATAGCCGTCAAGGTCATACCCTTTCCGCCATGGAGAAGCGTATTCAAAAAAATCTTCTACTTTATCAAAATGCCTATGCGTTGAAATTTCCAATCATCACTCCTTGGCTTTTCGCCTAGTACGTCGGCATGGCGAATAATTCTGCCTGTTCGGAAAGCTAGAAAAAATAGGTCGCAGGCCTGTTCTATGGTGATCGAGCACGTCTTAGCCTAAGCCTTATACCAATGTGTAAACTAATAACCATCTCAGAGATTAGCCAAGGGCGCCACTTTGGCTAAGAAGATCCGTGCCCTCTCGGCCGATGCCCGCTGGAAGGCGTTCGCCGAGCGCTATGCGATGGACGCGGCGCGCTTCGCCGTAGAGGTCTGCGGCATGACCTCGATCACCTGGCAGCAGGTGGACCTGTTCAACAGCGTCTCCCCCTTCGGCTCGCGTACCTCGGTGTCATCTGGTCACGGCACGGGCAAGACTCGCTCCTTTGCCGTCATCGCCCTGTGGCACCTGCTCTGCTACGCGGACAGCAACACCTATCTGACCGCACCCAAGCTCAACACCCTGTCCGAGGGCATCTGGAAAGAGTTCTCGACCCTCAAGGAGGTGATCGAGCAGGGCCCGCAGGGCTGGGTGGCCGAATACTTCGAGATCAAGGCGAAAAAGGTCTACGTCAAAGGCGCCAGCATGCGCTGGTTCATCACCTGCCGGACGGCACCGCGCGGCTCGCCGGAGAACATGGCCGGTACGCACGGCAACTACCTGCTGTGGCTGGGCGACGAGGCCTCAGGTATCCCCGACGCGAACCTCAAAGTCATCGCCGGCGCCCTGACCGACAAGCGCAACCGCTTTGCGCTGGCCAGCCAGCCTACCCGTGGGTCGGGCTTCTTCTACGAGACCCATCACAAGTGGGCGGTACGCAACGGCGGGCTCTGGACGAGCCTGGTGTTCAACTCCGAAGACTCCCCGATCGTCTCGGACGAGTTCATCCGCGACAAGGCGCTGGAGTACGGCAGCCGCGACTCCGTGGAGTACCAGGTGAAGGTGCAGGGGCGATTCCCTGAGCACTCCGACAAGTACCTGCTGGGCCGGCGCTCCATCGAGCGCCTGATCGGCGAGGAGCACCGCGTGATCGGCGAGGACGAGCCCTACGGCTATTTCCTGCTGGTGGACGTGGGCGGCGGCGTCTACCGCGACAAGACGGTGGGCACGCTGGTGCGGGTCATCGGCCAGGGCGGGTCGGAGGCGCCGGAGCCCAGGCGGGTGGATGTCCTGGACATCCCGATCTACACCAACAGCCGGGACTGGACGGACGCGGCGGCCATGGTGGCGCTGGAGGCCGCGAAATACTCGAACTGCACCGTGCTGGTGGACGTCGGTGGCCAGGGCATCCAGTTCGCCAAGATGCTGGAGCGCCTGGGCGTTCCCCTGATCACCAACGTGAGCTGGGGCGTGCCGAACTTCCGCAAGGAGTATCGCGAGCGCTTCATCAACCAGCGCGCCCAGTGCAACGTGCACCTGAAACTGGCCGTGGACAACAACCGAATCAGCTTCTGCGATGCCCAGCAGAACGACATGCTCGATCAGGGCTCGCGCATCCCCTTCGGTTTCGACGAGAAAGGCCGGTGGCAGCTGATGAGCAAGATCGACATGCAGCAGAAGGAAGGCCTGCCCTCCCCTGACATCTGGGACACCATCGCCTTTGCCTTCCTGGAGAACGCCCATTACATCCAGAGCGAGGACGTGCAGGTGCTGGCGGTATCCGAGCGCAAGGACGACGCGGTGGCCAGGACCCTCGCAGCCATGGGTGTCGCGTAGATTTGTAGCAGGCGATAGATTTTAAATTTTATCAACTGCTACAATGTGATCTAGTACACAGACCAACTAGATCATAGGGACACCACCATGCAGCAGTACCGCATCACGGATGGCCAAGCCGTTAGCCACGTTCACGAAGCCTCGCCCTACCTGGCTATCTGCGCCCTCACTGGCACCGATCCTTTCGCACCTGGCGAGGCTATCCAGCTGACCCAGACGGGTCGCCCTGCGACCGCCCATGACGGTGGCATCCCAGCCGTTTGGACAGTGCAGGGCCGCGAGGTCCGCGTCGAGTTCGTGCCGCAGCAAATGCTGCAATAATTTATCTGCTAGCCGCTTGCTAGCCTGTAGCGTAGTCAAGGACACCGTCATGACGAAACCGGCCCCGCTGGACCCAGGCGTCACCGTCTGCCCGATTTGCGAGTTCCCGCGTCACCCGCTCCAGCCCATGGGCCATGACTGCGCCGCTGAGCTTCGCAGCAAGCTGCGCGCAGAGCGCGCCAAGCTGGCCACGGCGGATACCTTGAATCTGGAACTGCGCACGCGGGTAGCCAGCCTCCAGCTGGAGCTCACGCGCATCCACGACGTCGTCGGCGGCCCCCATCCCCTACTGGGTGCCCGTAGGCTAGCCGAGCGTGTAGGACATGCCGAACGCATGCAGGACGTCCTCTACCGGCGCGGCGAGCAGATCGGCATCCGCCTGCTCCTGGCGTCCCTGGGAGATCTCGAAGGGCGTTGGCTCGTTCCCAGGCGGCATCTGCGCCGGATAAGCGCTGCGGTAAAGCGGATCCGCGACGACGCGCCGCATTCGGAAACCGTCTCCAGATAGGCCCCTGCCGCCGCGACATAGTGGCGGCATGATCGAATCCAGCCAGTTCTACCGCAAGGTCCGCGAGTTCGCTGCCACCCGCAAGGATTGGCAGGAAGCGATTCGCTACGACACCCAGCCCGACGAGCGCTGGGACGCCACCCTCGTGAGCCAGCGCGTCTATGGCACGCGCGACGAGTACCTGGCCGTTATCGCGGCTGCCGGCATCGACCATCCGTTCCAGGAACTGACGCAGCGCCGCCTGGTGCTGCCCACGCCCGCCCAGCTGCTCGCCTTCAAGCAGATGACCAATTTCGCCAGCACCTCCGCGCGGTCGGTGCGCTGACGTGGCCAAGGCACCGGTGAAGCGCCGGGACCCGAACGCCGTCAGTGCCCAGCAGGGCCTGGCCGAGCAGAGCCGCCAGTTCAAGCAGGACAATGCGGTACGCAGCCAATCCGGCACGCTGCTCAACCCCGACGACATCCTCAACGGCAAGGCCGACGCCGGCACGCTGTGGCGCTACATCACCACGCGCGGCGGCAAGGCCCGTCCGCTCACCATGGACGACCTGCTGGAGTTCACACGCCAGCGCGACCGGCTCCAGAACAAGTACAAGGGCGGGATCAAGATCAAGGACGTGATCGACATGTCCCTGGCCGAGGACCGCGAGCGCGCGCGCTCCCAGATCCATCAGGCGATGCCTCACACCCTGCGCGGCGGCGAACTGCGGTTCATGACCAACGCCGGGCCTGAGTCGAAGAAGAGCCGCCACTACGTGACGGTCAAGCTACGCGACTTCGAGGCCTACGTGGTCTCGCCCAAGCCGGCCAGCGAGATCGTCGGCCCGCTCCTCAAGGGTGCGGTATCGATCTCCTGCGACTGCGAGCGCTGGCGCTTCTGGTACGCCTACATGGCCACCGCCGGCAACTACAACGCCGACGCCAGGCACCGGGAATCGGCGTTCCCCAAGGTCCGCAACCCGAACCTGCACGGCCTGGCCTGCAAGCACATCCTGCGCACCGTGACCGCCCTGTCGCAGTCGGCCGCCATGCGCAACTACGTGGCCCGGATGATCGAGTCCGAGCGCAATCAGGTCAGCACCAAACAGAAGCGCATCAGCTTGCAGCAGATGCACGCCCTGGCCGAGCAGATGAAGGGCGAGCGCTCGCGTACCCGGCAGCTCAAGACCAGCGACGAAAAGCGCAAGCAGCGCCAGGCCCAGCCCGGTTACCAGCGTCAGTTGGAAGCCCAGCGCCAGCAGCGCGCCAATTCGGCCAAGAAAGCCGCCGCCAAGGCGCCAGTGCCCGATGCCAAGTTCATCCAGCAGCTGATGAGCATGGGCTTTTCCGAGGCCCAGGCGCAGGCCGCACTGGCCGCCACCAAGACCGCAGGCTAAGGAGTCCCCATGCTGTCGAACGTCTCCATCCAGGCCCAGCGTGGCCAGCGCCAGGTGACCCTGCGCCACCCCAATAGCATGGCCTGCACGGTCTACCGCAAGCAGGTGCTGCGCACCTCCGATGAGGAGGTAGGCGGCCTGCCCGACATGGGCGGCGTCGGCGTGCTCGATAGCGAGGACGAGGCGGCCTACACCTATCCCGAGCTGGGCGATGCCAAGGTGCTGTTCATGGGCGTCTACCAGGGCGATAACAACCTGATCGACAGCGCCGACGGCGTCACCTACAGCGAGGGCGTCATGGAATGTCAGATCGAGCCGCTCACCGAGGGCGCGTTCGAGATCAAGAAACACGACCGCTTCGACGTCTTCCCTGGCAACGGAATGATCATCCCCTACGAGGTGGTCGGCCGGACCTCGCCGTCCGCCATTCCCCCCTATGTCACCAAGTACCTGGTGCAGCCGCGCCAGGATGAACTCGCCGGCATCTGACATCGGAAAGCTCGGCCGAGGATGCCCCCTGGCGCCCCCTACCATCGGCCCATCCTACTTTGGGCCTATGCCGAGCATTCCATGGCAGCAGATACAACCTTGAAGGGCTTCGCCAAGCGCATGCTTGGCGTGGCCGAAGCCGCCGAAGAGATCAACGAGAACGAGGGGTGGGGCTACGACGGCATCACCACCTCCATGCTGCTGGGCTCCAGCAGCGTGCCGGCGCGCAACCGCATCCAGATCTACGAGATGTGGCACCTGATGATGGGCGACCCGATCATCAGCACCGCACTGCGCTCCCACGTCACCCACGCCCTGGGCGGCCACGAGACCAGTGGCGACACGGTGTTCATGGAGGTCAAGGCCAGCGCCAAGGCTGCCGATCGCAAGGTGGTGGAGGAGATCGGCAAGGCCGTGCTCCCGCTGCTTAATCGCGAGGCCCACGCCCTGGCGTTCCGCGCGTCGGGCTTCGGCGATGGCTACCTGCGCATCTTCCGCCGCCCCGGTGAGGGCGTGATCGGCGTCTATGGCGGCGAAGGCATCTGGTCGCCCTTGGTGCAGCCTTACGAGCAGGCCGACACCACGACCGGCTATGTGCTCACCGGCGGCAAGAAGGGCGTGCAGAAGCTGACCGTCTTGCAGATGGCGCGCTGCAAGATGAAGCGGATGAACTATGTGCCGCAGGTCCGCGCCCAGGAACAGGCCGAGCGCCTCCAGCTGCTCGAAGACGACCCGGAGAAGTGGCCGCACCTGCCCTCGCTGGTCGGCGGCAGCTTCCTGGACTCTGCCGAAGTCCCCTGGCGGCGACTGCATGCCTCCCTGACCGGCCTGGTCGGTAATCGCATCCTGGGCTCCATGGACGAGAGCCTCATGACCATCAACACCGAGGGCATGACCAAGGAGCAAGCCGAGATAGCCAAGGCCGGCGTGGCCAAGATGCTTCAACGCTCGCGAGACCACATGCGACGCCTGGTCGAGCGCGGTGAGTTCCCGACAGGTCGAATCACCCACCTGATGCCCATCAAGGGCGAAAAGGCGATCACTACCGTCTCCCAGTTCCAGGGTTCAGCAGCCAGCGCCACCATCAGCACTGACGACATCATGATCCAGGCCCGGCTCACCGCCGGCGCCCTGGGCACCGACCTTGCGTTGCTGGGCTTCGCCGACCAGCTGGCCGGCGGCCTCGGCGAGGGCGGTTTCTTCCGCACCTCGGTTCACGCGGCAGAGAAGGCCGACATCATCCGCACCGCCCTGACGGAATGCTTCAACCACGTCGTGGACGTGCACACGCTGACCAAATACGGCTGGTGCTTCGATCCGGGCGATCGCCCCTACGACTTCAATTTCTTCGGCGCGACCTCGGCGCTGGACCGCGAACAGCAGGAGACCCGCGAGCGCTCCACCAACGCCGCCGCCGTGGAGGTGCAGGTCATGCAGCAGCTGCGCGAGACCGGCATGCCCGAGGCAGCCGTGGTGGCCTTCATGGTCAGGAGTATGCGGCTCGATGAGGACTACGCCAAACAGCTGGCCAAGGGTCTGAAAGACGCCAAGCCGCCGGCTGACGCCCAAGGCGGCGGCTTCGGCATGCCCGGCTACAACGACGACAACACCGATTTCTCCGCCAGCAGCGCGGAAGGGGACGAGTAATGAGAACCGGGATTATCCGCTACAACCTGGCCGATCGTGGCCGCGCGGTACGGGGCGTGGACCGTAATTTCGACCTGACCTCCGCTGCCCGGCTGATCAACAGCCCCGACGTGCAAGAGCGTGTGCGCCATGGCGACCTGCTCGGCTACTTCGGGCACTGGCCGCGCCAGAAATTCGGTCTGAATCCCGCTGAGGGTGGTGTCGTGGACGGCCAGGCCGTCGCCGTAGCGCCGGCGCTGCGCACCGTCTCCATCAAGGCCTCGCCGGACGGCTGGGTCGAGCACGAGGCGGAGTTCCTGGACACGGTGCCCGGCAAGATCGCCGCGCGCATGTTCGCAAGCAAGGCCGGCGGGTTCTCCTCGGCCATCTACTCCGGCCGCACCATCGGCAGCAAGTCGGTGCCGACCGGCTTCTACGGCTTCGACTACGTGCTGGAGCCCAACTACAGCGGTAATCGCGGCTATGCCCTGTGCCTGGACGGGGTGATGGACGCCGAGCTCACGGCCTACGACTCGGTGCGCGAGCAGCACCTGGTGCTGGAGCAGTGCAATGTCCTGCTCGACTCGATGCAAAGCGAGTACGACCGCCTGCTAGCCGCTTTCAACCGGCTCCAGGGCGAGAACGAGTATTACCTGGACCGGCTGGCGCGCGAGGGCAAGCCCACGGCCATCCTGGACGGCGTCATGGACGTGTCCACCCGCAAGGTCGGCACCCACCTGGATAGCGCCGAGGCCTTCCTGGATGTTCCTCTGTTCGCGGTCGAGCAGCGGAAGGCCGAGATCAAGGAGTCGCCCTGGATGCAACGCATGATCCGTGGATTGAAGTAAGCCATGGACGCTGCCGACGAGATCCACCTGCATTACGACCCCGAGGGCTTCCTCAGGGGCCGCTCCGCCGACCTGAGCGCCGAGCGCGCGCACCTGGAGCTGCTGCGCGCCATCAAGGGCGACACCGGCGCTCTGCTGGATGTCCTGAGCCAGCAGCAGGCCCTGGGCGAAGCGCCGGAGCCTGCGCCTGCCGAGACACCCATTCGCCAGCTCGCCACTGCACGACGCACCACCGATGACCGGGCTGATCCTGCGCTACGGATGCTGGAACGCGCCGCCGGCAGCCTGGAAGGCGCCGCCGCAGCGCTCGAAGGGATCGCCGTGGACGGTACGCGCGTGGCGGGGGCCTCGTCCTCCAGCACGGCGGTGGCCGACACAGTGACACCCAGCCTGGCATCCAAGGTGGTCAGGCTGCCTCCGCCGGCCGCGCCCGTCGCCCAGGCAGTGCGCGAGCGTGACGCCAACGGCCGATTCATCGGCAAGGGCCGCCCGGAGCTGGTCAAGGCCTCGGCCGGTGACGCGGCAGGGCGTGCGCGACGCATCGAGGAGGATCCCGCCAAGGGCAACCAAGACGACCGCGTGCGCGACAATCGCCGCGATGGTGTCCTGTCGCGACTGGCCGGCGTGCTTGACCGCATGCGCGGAGGGGTCAGCGAGGCCGCAGGTGGCCTGGAACAGGTGGACCCTTCCATTGCCGCAGCCAAGGAAGCTGGTGGCCTCCTGGCGCCGCTGACGCGCCCCCTGACGTCTGTATTCGGCCGGCTGCGCCCTGGTGCTGCCCAGGAGGCCGCCGACACCAAGGTCAACGTGCCCTGGTATCGCCGCATGTTCGGCGAGCTGCGCGAGATCAACAAGAAGACCGAGCGCAAGGGGGCGCTATCCAAGCTGCTTGGTGGCCTGGGTAGCCTCCTCGGCCGATTGCCGCTCCTGGGCCCACTGCTGGGGCTCCTGGCGGGGCTGCTGCGCGGCCTGGGCGCGGTCGGCACTGGCGCGGCGGCGGCCGCTGGCGGCCTTGCTCGTCGTCTTCTGGGCCGCAAGGGTCGCGCGGAACGTCGTGCCGGCAGGGCCCAGGGCCGCGAAACACGTCGCGAGCGTGCCCAGCGGCGCAAGAGCATTCTCCAGGAGCGCCGCCGGCGCCGGCTCGGCCGCCAGCAGAGCGCCCAGCAGAACGCTGACGGCACTCCGACCAGTAAGAGCGCCAGTACGGCGAAGGGCCCCGATGCACCCTCCGCAGCTCGTCCTGCTCGCGCCGGTCGCTTCGGCCGTGCGGGGCGGATGCTGCGTGGCGCTGGACGCTTTGCAGGCGGCTTGCTGCGACGCATCCCGCTGCTGGGCGCCCTACTCAGCGGCGGCATGGCCCTGTCCAGCATCTTCGGCATAGGCGACCAGAGTCGTGAGGAGCGCTTCCACGGCGCCGGCTCGGGCGTGGGCGCTCTGGTCGGCGGTGGTATCGGCACCCTGCTGGGCGGTCCCGTTGGGGCGGTCATCGGAGGCATGCTGGGCGACAAGATCGGCGGCATGGTCGGTGACTGGCTGGCCACCGTGGACTGGAAGGACATCGGCAACCAGATCACCGGTGCCTGGGACGGCGCGGTCGAGACCGTCAAGAGCGGCTGGGACTGGGTGCAGAACAAGTTTTCTGGTGCCCTGGACACGCTCTCCGGCTGGGCGGACCGCGCCAGCGACTGGATGAAGGAAAAGGGCGAGCAGGCCAGCAAGCTCGTCGAGCAAGGCAAGGCCTACGTCCAGGAGAAGGCCCAGGCGGTCATGGAGCACCCCACGGTCAAGCAGGCCGTGGAGGCTGGCGGCAAGGTGGTGGATGCCGTCAAGGAGAAGGCAGCCCCGATGGTCGAGGCGGTGACCACCAAGGCCGGTGAGGTCAAGGAGGCGGCGATCATCGCCGGCGGCCGGCTGGCGGGCAAGCTCGATGCGAGCTACCGGCACAAGGAGTCGTTCGAGGGCGTCAAGGGCGGCGGCGACCTGGCCAAGTGGGGCCGGTACACCAACGCTGAGGCCGACCGTATCCGCGAACTCAAGACCTCCGGTGCCAACACCAGCGGCCGCCTCAAGGACGGTATGCCGCTGGAGGTCCGCAGCAAGATCATTGCCGCCGCCAAGGCCGAAGGCCTGGACCCGGACGCCATGCTCGACATGGCCAACATCGAGTCGGGTGGCAACGCCAACGCGATCAGCTCCACCGGCGCCATCGGCGTCTACCAGATGACCGGGGGCACCGCGTCGGGCTTGGGCATCACCGACCGGTTCGATGCGGACCAGAACATCGCCGGTGCCATGAAGCTGGCCAAGGAGAATGCCGCCACCCTTACGCGGGCAGGCCTGGCCGTGAATCGCGACAACCTCTACATGCTGCACCAGCTGGGCCCCAAGGCCGGCGTGGAGATCATCAAGGGCGCAGGCGAAGGCAAGACCATGGACCAGCTGTCGGTGTCCACCCAATCGGCGGCCGGCTTCAACGTGGGCAAGGGCAGCAAGACGGCCGGCGAGTACCTGGCCGCCAACCAGCAGGCCCTGGACGCCCGCCTGGGCAAGTCGCCAGCGGCCAGCAACGTGCCGGCGAGCCTCAAGCCGCTGCCGGCGGCGGTGGCCACCACCGGCGCTGGCAAGCTGCCCGCCATCGCCAGCGTGCCACCGACCTCCAGCGTGCAGGTGGCACCCGCTCCGCCGCCGGCGCCCGTCAAGATCACGAGCAACGACGCCGCCAAGGAAACCCCGCCCAGTATCGAGCTACCGCTCGGTCAGAATGTGCGTGACAGAGGCCTGGCGCAGGCCGCGACCGGTGGGATAGGGATGGGGAATCGCTGATGTCCAGCTTGAACGTAACGATGCTGGAGATCGCGCAGATGGTGCGGCACTGGCTCCAGATGCCCACCAACGGCTACCTGGGGCAGAGCTACGGGCACGACATCCCGAGCCTGCTCCAGCAGCCGGGTAGCTCGGTGCTCGCCGATAGCCTGCTCAAGAAGCTCCTCACCGACGTGCCGATCCTCAAGCGACTGCCCAGCGGCTCCATCAACCTCTACCTGGAGCAGGTCAGCAAGCAGCACCAGCGGCTGATCATCGACCTGATGGGCACCCAGGTGACCATCGACAGCGCAGGCGCCATCACGTGAAGACGACCGACGAATTTCTCAGTGCCGCCGAGAAGCGGATAGCCAACTATCCCGCTGTGGCAGCGCTGTACCAGCAGGGCGACCCCCGGATCAGGGCCAACCTGGCCGCGATGGCCGCCATGCTGAGCATGTACTCCCAGATGCAGGATACGGCTGCGAGTGAACCGTTCACCATGGCGCGGGACGTCACCGTGCTGGCCAGCGCCGCCGTCAAGGGCGTGCTGCCCTTCGGCACGGGCCAACGTTCCACCCTGCTGGTCACCAACGCCACCGATACCGCGTTCATGGTCAGTCCTGGCAAGCGCCTGCTTGATCCGCAGGGCCGCGTCCATGTCGTCACCGTGGGCGCCACGGTGCCGGCCCTGGGTTCGGCCAGCATTACCGTGGCCCAGGAGGTCACGACGACCATCACCCACGAGGTGACCGAGTCCAAGCCGTTCTACTCCATCGACGTAGCCACCCCCGAGACTGGCTACATCGCCGCGATCAAGGTGGTGGATAGCCTGGCTAATACCTTCGCCTACAGCCCCGCCTTCGCGAATACCGAGGTGGACGAGCGCGCCTACACCATCGAGAGCGACGAGAGCCGTCAGCTGTCCGTGCGCTTTGGCGCCAGCGCCATCGCCGGCTACCAGCCGGTTGCCGGTGAGCAGATCCTGGTGGCTGTGACCCAGACTGAGGGCGAGATCTCCCTGGCGGCGAACGCCCCCTTCGTCTTCGAGTACACCCCGACCAAGGCTGAATCGGGTGCGACCATCGTGCTCACGGCGGTGGTCTCCGCCGGCTCCGCGCCGATGGACATCGCCACCATGCGCGAGGTGATCAGCTATCCGTCGCTGTACGACGAATCGGCCGTCTACCTGGGCGAGTTCGATTTTCTGCTGCGCCGCAACCTGCCGGCGTTCCGCTTCCTGTCGGTCTGGAACGAGCGGGTGGAAGAAGCGGTGCGCGGCTCCAACGTCGAAAACATCAACAAGCTGTTTGTCGCCGCGCTCATGGACGGCGAGGACGTGGCCACCCTCCAGGCCGACATCAAGCGAGTGATCGCGCGCGCAGACGACTCCTACAACGTGGCGTTCGTGCCGGTGGCCGAGACAGCCATTCCGGTCACGGTGATGCTCCAGGTGCCCACCGTCTACGACGAGGACACCGTGCGCGCCGCCGCGCGCGACCTGATCCTGGCCAAGTACGGCCGCGAATCGGCCTGGGCTAAGCGCGGCCGTGGCCGGATCCTCTACAAGACGATCACCAAGCTGCTCTACGACAACATCCCGGCTTGCCAGGCAGAGAACGCTGACATCCAGGTAGTGGTCTCCGACGCCGGGACCATCGTGCCGGAAAGCTACCGCTACGTCAGTGAGGCGAGCCTTACCGTCAACGTGGAGCCGCCCAGCGAATGAACCCCATGAATCCGCTGCTCCAGACGCTGCAAGTTGGCGACACCGAGGAGCAGCTGGTGCAGCTGTTCAACCAGCTGTATCTGGAGAACCTGGCCGAGCTGGACGACGAGATCAACGTCTACGGCGCCCCGCACCTGGGTCCGCTGTCGCTCATCCAGCGCGCGCTCACGGGCGACGGCCTGTCGGTGCTCAACCTCACCGACGACGACGGGATGCGCTACCTCTACAAGGCGTGGCGCCATCGCAACCCCAAGCGGGGCATGCACTTCCTCAAGAAGTACCTCCAGATCCTGTTCGGGTCGGTCTGGGACGTCAGCCAGCTCTGGCAGAAGAAGTCCGCCGCCTACCCCGAGGGCTGCAAGAGCTTGGCCGAAATCGCCCTGGATGGCGAAGCCATCGAGGCCTTCTACATGACCTCGCGTGTGCGGGTGGACGTGGCCACCAGCGAGGTCCCCGAGCGCGTGCTGCGCGCCCTGCTCTCCACCGTGGCCGCCCGGATCGTGCTTGAAGTCCGGGTAACCCGCGCCTTTCGCAGTACCTACGTCGCCGCGCCGACGTTCTTCCCTATCACGCTGTGCTATGTCGCCGGCGAACTGATCGACGACAACCTCCCTGACGGCGCCCTGGCGCTGGGTGGGGCAGTGATCGTGTCGGGTGGTCAGCGCGTCGTCGCCTCGTCTTGACCCCCTGCTTAGAGCGACCTCATGGCCGACACCCTCGAACTTACCGCAGCCCTCAACCGACTGGGCTTTGTCCGCGCTACGCCGCGTAACCGCGCCATCGGCGGCTTCGGCGATAGCCGGATTTTCCTCTCCTGGTCGGGCTCCGGCGCCAACGACTACCTCAAGACCTGGGGCCTCATGGGCTGGGTGCAGAAGTTCAGCAACGGCGCCTGCTCCGCACCGGTGGCCTATAACGGTGGTGTCGCCGGCGACACTACCGCCCAGATGCTCGTCCGCCAGGCTGCCTACATCGCCACGCTCAAGGCGGCCGGCGTCAACCTGGTGGTGGTCTGGGGCTCGACCAACGACCGCCCCGCCGGTATCGACCTGGGCACCAGCCAGCGCAACCTGCGCGAGATCGTGCGCAACTTCCAGATCGCCGGCATCGACGTGATCTTGATCAGCGAGACGCCGCGCGGGAATGGCTCCAGCAGCTACGAGCTCACCGCCGCACAGAAGGCCGACCACTACGCGATGCACGTCTGGATCGAGACGGTCATGAGCCAGATGTGCGCGGTGGCCAACGTCTGGGACTATTGGGTCGATCCCGCCAGCGGGACCAACTACTACCCCCTGGCCAGCGTCGTGCGTGACTGGATCCATCCCAGCAAGATCGGCGGAATGGTCGCCGGCCGCGTGGTGGGCAAGATCGTCGCGGCCTGGTGCCGGGGTCTGCCGGATCTCGCCGAGTCCAACGTGGTGTTCAACGCCACCTCCAATCCCAAGGGCTCGCTCACCTCCAATCCCCTGGTGGCGGGCGCCGGCGGCTCGATCTATTCCAGCTGCGCGCCAGTCGCAGGCTCAGTGCTGGCTGACGGCTGGATCGCAGAGCTCACCAACGGCAGCATCAGCGGCCTGACCACCACCTGGTCCAAGGAAACCCTCGACGGTGTCAGCTACCAGAAGCTGCGCATCAAGGGGATCGCCACCAGTAGCCCCGCCGAGGTCAGTGCCTACGTGGACGTGCCGCTGACCAGCCTGGCCAACAATGACAAGCTCAAGGCGTCCGGCCTCGTGATCAGCCAGGGCGTGGGCCTCTCGGCTATCGGCCTCAACCTCATGTTGGTGCCCGGCTACACCCAGAAGCTCGACGGCGATGAGTCCGATTCCAGCCTGCCCTACCCAAGCGAAAACCTGGGGCCCCTGCCCTTCGAGACCCCGCTGCTGGTCTTCCTCACCGCGACCGGGCTGACCCTGGTCCGTCTGCGACTCACCGTCACCGTGAGCCCTTCGCGGGACGTGGACTGCACCGTCTGGTTCGGCAAAGCCGGCGCCCTCAAAGTCACCTACTGACCCAGCTTGCCCCTTCGGAAAGACCCGCCCGGAGGGGCGTAACGGCCCTCACAGAATAGGCGCAGCATAGGCGTGGCCTCCTCGGCCGCGCCTGCCCTTTTTGGCGCCCACGAGGACCGCATGGCTACATCCACCCCGCAATCGGTCGTGTTCATTCCGACCATCACCGACGCAGGCAAAGCCGCCGCGCTGGCGGCCAGCAACAACGGCCTGGCGCTGACGCTCGATGCCGTATCGTTCGGCACTGGCGCCTACTCGCCATCCGGCAAAGAGACCGCGCTGGTCAATGAGATCAAGCGGGTCAAGGTCGGCTCCAGCGCCCGCGTGACCAACAACCAGATCCGCATGACCAGCGTCTGGCCGGCGGACACCAGCACCGGCACCATCAACGAGGTGGCGTTCTGGGCCGGCAACGTGCTCTTCGCCATCTGGAGCCGTACCACCGGCCCTCTGGGTAGCAAGACCAGCGGCGTGGCCTTCGTCCTGGTCAACGACATCAGTTTCGACCAACTGCCTTCCAGCAGCCTGAACGTCTCTGTGGATCCTGATTCGGCCCTAGTGCTCGCCATGCTCGCGGCGCACGAGGCTGCGACCAATCCGCACCCCAATTACGTGCTGATCTCGACGGTCGATAGCAACTTCGGCGGTATCGCGCAGCCGCTCATGGATGGCACCAGCAAGGTCGGCGCCAGCAAGCGATTTGCGCGCGAGGATCACGTCCACCCGACCGATACCACCCGCGCGCCACTGGAGTCACCGTCGTTCACCGGCAGCGTCAACATGGCCGGCACACTGACGGTCGCGGGCCTAACGACCCTCAAGGACGCGGTCAGCCTGGCCAGTACCCTGGCCGTCGCCGGCCTGGCCACCTTCGCTGACGCCAAGGTCACCGGCTCGCTTAACGTGCCCACTCAGGCGGTGGGGAACAACACCACGCTGGCCGCCTCGACGGCCTTCGTCTCCACGGCGATCAGCAACCTGGTCAACGGCGCCGGCGCTGCGCTGGACACGCTCAACGAGCTGGCCACGGCGTTGGGCAACGACGCCAATTTCTCCACCACCATGGCCAACGCCCTGGCGCTCAAGGCGCCACTCGCCGCCCCGAGCTTCACCGGTGCGGTCAGCATGGCTGGCAGCCTCACAGTGGCGGGCGTAACGACGGTCAACAACACCCTGACCGTGACCGGTGCGGCCAGCTTCGGCAGCACGCTGGGCGTTACGGGTAACGCCACCATCGGCGGCACCCTGGGCGTTACCGGGAAGCTCACTGCCGCTGGCGACGTGGCCATAGGCGGCACGTCCACCGTGGCGGGCTGGCAGTACCTGACCGGTGCGGCCTTCTTGTTCCAGCCGGCCACCGCCGTCGCGGCCCGGATGGAGATCGGCTACATCGGCGGCACCGCCACCGCTCCCTATATCGACTTCCATTCCGGCGCGACCGCCGTGGACTTCGATACCCGCCTGCTCGCCTCGGGCGGCACCGGCGCCAATGGCGGAGGCACCCTGACCTTTACCGGCGCCACCTTCGCCGTCTCGGGCACGCTCAAGACCGCCGGCGAGGTGCAGACCACCAGTAGCGTCGGTTATCGCCAGGCGGTCGGGAACTACGGCACCTTCTGGTACAACGACGGCGCGGCCCTGTACCTGCTGATGACCGCCAGCGGCGATCCCTACGGCACGTTCAACAGCCTGCGGCCTTTCGCCGTTAACCTTGCGACCGGCCAGGTCTACATCGCCAACGGCCTCACCTCCTCCGGCCCGACCATCCTGCAGGACCAGACCACGCTGACCACCAGCGGCCAGGCCTGGGGCCTCACCGTGCAAGACACCGGCGTCAACGGCGCCACCATCAAGATGGTGGGCAACGGCGCCACCACGCCCGGCAAGTACCTGCGGGTACAAGATGGCTCGCTAGTCGTTAAGAACAGCGCCTATAACGCCAACATCTTCACCCTGTCGGACGCCGGTACTGGGGTGTTCGCCGGCGAGGTGCAATCGACCTCGAACCAGTCCTACCGGATCGTCCAGGGCAATTACGGGACCTTCTGGCGCAACGACGGCACCAACCTGTGGCTGATGCTGACGGACTCGGGCTCGCCCTACGGCGGCTACAACGCCCTGCGCCCCATGCGCGTGGGTCTGGCCGATGGCAAGGTGGTATTCGGCAACACCATGGCCGTATCGGGCCAGGCTACGTTCGATGGCACCATCCTTGCGAACTCGCAGGTGGACATCAAGACCAGCGGCAGCAGCACCTCGCTGGTGATCACCGATACCGGCGGCAACGGCGCCAACATCAAGCTGGTGGGCAACGGGGCGACCACCCCGAACAAGACCATTCGGGTCAATGCGGGCTCGCTACAGGTCATCAACAGCGACTACAGCGCTCAGCTGTTCACCCTGAACGATGCGGGTAACGCCTGGTTCGCCGGCACGCTGTCGGCCGATGGCGCCGCCACGTTCAACAAGACCCTGTACGTCAAAGGCGACACTACGCTGGGTGATGGCGGGTTCGTCTTCACGTCCAACACCCTGTCGATCAAGCCGTCTGGCATGAACGCGGGCTTTGAACTCGGTGATACCCGAGGGGCCATCGCAACGACGCCCTTTATCGACTTCCACTCTGGCGCCACGCCGGTGGACTGGGATTTCCGCATCATCGCCGGCGGCGGCAACGGCCAGAACAGCGGGGGCTACCTGTCGCTGCTAGGCGCGAGCCTGTACGTCAACCCGATCACCTGGTTCTACAAGCCGATCAATGTTTACACATCCGGGGGGGACTCTGGCATTTTCATCAGCGGAGATGCCGGCCAGTATCGCTATTCCTCCTACCGCACGGCTGGAAAGGCTCGATGGGACTTCGGTGCAAGCAACGAGGCTGAGAGCGGCAACAACGTCGGTACAAATCTATATGTAAATCGCTTCGGCGATGATGGTTCGTATCTAGATACGCCTTGGTCTATTACGCGCCAGACAGGTGTGGTGAACGTGAGTCAAATGGCGGTCGGAACTGCCATCACCATGCCGACCCAGCCGCGCAACGACAACAGCACCAGGGGCGCCACGACTGCGTTCGTCAAGGACCTGTTCGGCGTCAAGGGCATTACGGTCCGCTTCACCAGCAATGGCACTTGGACCTGCCCCGAAGGCGTGAACACCATCTACGTCTCTGGTACGGGTGCTGGTGGCGGTGGTGGCGGTGGCGGTGGTTTCAGCTCCTCCTGGGGCGCCGGTGGCGGTGGCGGTGGTAGCGCGGGAACCTCTGCCATCGGTGTGGCTATCTCGGTCACGCCAGGCCAGACCTACAGCATCACCATTGGCGGTAGCGGTGCGGCTGGTGCTGGCGGCGCAGCCGGCAACGGAGGCTCGAATGGATCCACAGGCGGAACCACCTTCCTGCGCAACTCGGCCAATAGTGTGCTGGTACAGCTTGCGGGCGGCCAAGGCGGGCAAGGCGGTGACATTTCTGCTGGCGCAGGCGGCCAGGGCGGCGGCGTAGGCGGCAGCTGGGGCAGTGACTCGCAAATCACGACCGAAAACCAGGGCGCTAGTGGCGCTGGTGATGGTGGCGCTGGTGGATCCAACCCCTTCGGAACCGCTGGCGGCGCTGGTCGGGCTGGCAAGTCGAACGGTATCCCTGGCACCAATGGTTCCGGCTTTGGCGCCGGCGGCGCGGGGGGTGGTGGTGCCTACAGCTCCAGCGGCCCTGGCGGCTCCGGTAGCGTCGGTCTTCCTGGCCTCCTGCTGATTCAATACTAAGGACTCGCGCATGCAATACGCACACTTCGACCCTTCATCCCGCCAGGTCATCGGCTGGATCGATACGGATGCCTTCCACTATGAATCGCTACCCCCGGAGGGGCAGCTCTTGGTGCTGACCGAGGATCAGTACGAGCAGCGGGATCAGCCGCACTGGGTTTCATCTAAGGGAATGCTGCTCGATGCGGCGCCCGTGGCCGAGATAAGCCTGGTCCAGCTCAAGGAGCAGAAGATCGCTGAGATCACCGAGGCTTGCGCCAAGGCGATCGTTGCCGGCTTCGTCTGCGACGTGCTGGGCAAGGCCTACCTGTATCCCTCGAACACCGAGGACCAGCTCAACCTGACCGGCACCGTGGCGGCCTCCCAGCTGCCGCAGAATGCCAAAAATGCCGACTGGCGCGGTCCCTTCACCTGCCTGGATCCAGATACCGGCGTATGGGGCGACCAGATGCACACGGCCGAGCAGATCCAGAGGGTCGCTGGCGTGAGCTACGACACCATCCTGTCGCTGCGCATCAAGCGCAAGGGCCTGCTGGCCAAGATCGCGGCCTACGAGGATGCGACCAGCGTCCGGGGCGTGGTCTGGTCCTGATCGGAAACCCCGCGCCAGGCCGGCCCTGGCGCCCCCTCACCATGGGCGAACACTCATTCTCCGAGGTTCGCTCATGTCTTTTTCTGACGTCCCGTTGCGCTATCGGCTGGCTGCCTTCTGGCAGTGGGGCTGGGTCGGCGCCCTGCTGTTCGTCGGCGTCCTGCTGACCTACTTCCCCATGGGCATCCTGGTGGCGTTGACGGCCAAGGTGCAGACCAAGCATCCCCAGGGCAAGCCGCTAGCAGCTCGCCACGACGCTCGCTACATCGCCGAGAACGCCTCCGGCTGGTGGGAGTACGCCAATAGCGCCTGGGCCTGGCTGCGCCCCTGGTGCAACTACGAGGACGGCCTGTATGGCGAGCCCAGTGGCAAGACCAGCGCGCGCTGCAAGGGACGCGAGCGCACCCGCTGGAACGTCTACCTCTGGCTCTGCCGTAACCCCTTCAACTGGGCCAAGCGCACCAGCTCGCTGTTCGCTTGCCTCATCAACGACTGCGACCTCGACTGGTGGGGCCCGCACATGGGCATCACCGACAAGGCGCCGGTGGTGGAAGGCTGGTACTTCTGCCGCGCCACGCACCGCACGACCGGCCGCGTCTACTACGGCTACCGGCGCGTGCGCCTGAATGAGGACGGCACCGTCTACCAGATGACGCTGGGCTACAAGATCAAGCCTGAGCACGCCAGCCAGGTCCAGGACAGCGATGACCTCGACAAGGCCTTCACGCTGCGCGTGCAGTTCTCCTCCAAGGCGGATTGACCCATGGGCGAGATCAAGCTGCTGTTCAGCCGCACGCGCACGCTCCACTCGCTGGCCGTCCGCCTGTTCACCGGCTCGCCCTGGTCACACGTCGAATTCATCGATGGGGAGGGCGTCATTGGCGCCCTGCCTGGCGGCGTGCGCCTCACGCCGCTGACGGAGCGCCTGGCCGAGGTGAGCGCCTTCCAGATCGTGCGGGTCCCCTGCCCGGAGCCCCGGCGGGTGCTGACGGCCTGCTACACGCAGTACGGCAAGCCCTACGACTTCGCCGGCATCGTTGGCCTGGTGACTCGCGCGCGCAACTGGCAGGACCGTGATAGCTGGTTCTGCTCGGAGCTGGTGTCCTGGTGCTTCGACGCCGCCGGCTGGCCGCTGTTTCGCAAGGACCTCGTCTGGCGGATCACGCCGCAGCACCTCTGGATGCTGGAATTCCCCTGGGGTCGGGAAAGCGAAGTCCTGACGCCGGCGATGCGCGCCCTACTATCGAGCGATGTCCTGACTTCCGAGCTGAACCCATGAGCCAAAACGGCGAAATGTTCCCCCTCGACCTGGCGGTGGCCAAGCTGATGGCCCGCTGGTACGCGGGTATCTACGGCGATACGGCTGCCGTGCAGGAGTTCGCCGCGCGAGGCTGCAAGTACGCGATCAAGCTGGCACCAGGCCGCATGAGTGAAGACGCTGAGGAAATGCTCAAGGCCTACCGGCGCGATCAGCAGGGCGAGCACGGCGCCAACGCCAAGCTGCCGGTGGTGATCTTCGCCCTGGCTCGCGACTATGTTGGCACCGGTGGCGACTGGGGCGCCCGCCCCATGCCTCGCCAGCTGGTCACCTTCAGCGACGCCCAGGGCGCCGTGCAGGGCCAGCTGCGCTCGTACTACGGCCTGCGTACCGCCATGCACGACGTGCGCGTTCAGGTGGCCATCTTCGCGGCCGACAAGCAGAGCGCCCGGAGCCTGGCCGCCCAGTTCGCCATGTTCCTGGGCGACTTCGGCGAGAACCGCCACATCACTGCCGAGCACCAGTTCGGGCAGTACACCGTCCAGGCGCCTGCGGTGATCGAGAACCCCGACATGGCGTTCATGGTGGCCGGCGAGGCCAAGAACATGACCGTGCTGGCCGGTGACTTCACCCTCAAGGCCACTACGCCCTTCTTCGACGCGCCCAAGGCGGGCGAGCTCAACGACGGTAGCGCCAACAACCCGCCAGGCTACCCGCTGGTGGAAGAGGTCGAGACGGTCAACGTCAACCTGGGCACGGTGACCAGGACGACAGCCAACGGCACCACGCGAGCGCCGGCGTGAACGTCTACCTCAACGACGGCAAGGACCAGCTGCCCGGTGACCTGCTGCTGGAGACCGTCCTGCGGACGGATCTGGCGCCGGTCCCTCGCACGCTGGAGTTTTCCGTGCGGCTCAAGAGCGGCTTGGAGGCCAAGCTGGCCGACCGCACGCCCGTCTGGTGTGGTCGCGAGCACCTCAAATACGTGATCGTGAAGCGCGAGCGTGGCCACCCCGCCGGCGTGGTGCAGGGCGAGGACGCGCTGCAAGTCGGCACCTACACCGCGTTCCTGGAAGGCTTCGAGGCGCTGGCCGGCCCGCGCAGTCGCGCGGTGATCCAGCACAAGGCCTCTCTCGGCGCCCTCTATCTGGCCTGTGGCGCGCGGGTGAACATCGGCAACGACTTCACCGTGGCGCGCTTCGCTGCCTTGGTCGGCGACGTACCGACCTATCCGCTGGCTATCGCGCTCCAGGAGGAAGGCGCGGCCATGGTGCTGCGCGAAGGGCGGATGTCCATCGAGCGACTCCAGAACCTGCTCCAGCAGGAGCCGGTGGACGGTATCGGCCAGTTCGATTCCAGCGCCGCCCAGGGCAGCGAGCTGCTCGAACGACACGAGATCCCCATGGGCTACTCGGTCAACAGTGGCGGCGCCGTCGTGCGCGGTAACTACGACATCCCCCGCCGGGTCGCCTTCATGCCGCACCACGATGAGCGGATGCTGTACAACTTGAGCCGGGTGGCGGTGACCCGTCGGATCATCAACTCCCAGATGGCCCAGCACATCCGCGCCGGCGACGTGGTGGACGTCAACGGCATCAAGCAGCTGGTCATCACCGGCGCCCATCGCTTCCGGGCGCGCGAGGGCATTACCGAAACCCTGTCCCGCTTCTGGGTCGGAGATCTCTCAACGTGAGCCGCTACCCTGCTGTCGTGGCCGCCTACGCACGCGGCGCCAAGACTTGCGAGGTCCAGCTGCCGGGCCTCACCGACGGCGCGGGCGCCAACCTGATCGCCGAAATCGAGCTGCCGATCGGTGACCGAGGCGAGGACACTGAGATCCGCATCAAGCCCGGCGACAAGGTCTGGGTGGCGTTCATCAGCGGGGACCCGCGCTATCCGATCATCACCGGCTTTCGCGCCCAGCAGGATGTGAACATGGTCGGCACCCGCCACTGGGAGCACGACAATTTCACCCTCATTGCGGACGACACCGTCCTGATCAAGGCCGGGAAGTCGATCAAGCTGCAAGTCGGCGGCTCGGTGCTGGAGCTCACCGCCGAAGCGATCGCCCTGATCGCGAGCCAGCACACCATCAAGGGTCCGGTGACCCAAACGGATGGCGACATGACCTCCGACGGCATCAGTGCCCAGAAGCACAGCCACCTGGAGCAGGGCGACGGGGCGCCAGTTGGTCCGCCGATGTAGGGGCCGGAAAGCCGCGCCCGCCGGCGGCCGCCCGGCGCGGCACCATAGGGCAAACCCTTCGAGACCCTGCCCATGGATCTTCTGTTCGACTTCGACAATCCCAGCGACGCCCAGCGCTCGCTCAAGCGCGTCAGCCAGGCCATGCTGCGGGCTGGCCAGCCGGTGGCGCAAACCTCGTTCGATCCGCGCGTCCAGCGCCGCGCCGGCATCAGCTTCCGCCAGGCGCTGCTGACCCTGGCGAGCGGCCAGACCGTTGCACTCCAGGTGAAGCAAACCGGCGACATCTTCCGCGTCCTGCTCAACAAGCGCGACCTGCCGATCAAGAACCAGAACGGTCTGGAGGCCGTGGCCGAGATCGCCGGCGCCGCGCGCGCCAACGAAAAGCGGTTCCAGGCCATGCTGGCCAGGCAAAGGGCTGAGCTGCCGAAGTCCGTTCGCACGTCTGCTCCCCGCCTCCAGCAGGCGCTGACCGAGCGCGTGACCTATCTGGACCAGCGCATCTTGGAGGCCAGGACTACCCGCGACAATTTGCGCACTGAACTCGGAATTGCCCTGGACGATGCCGGCGGCGACGAGGCCCCGATGCTGGTCCTCGATGCGGCGAACGATCAGCAGGCTGGTGCGCTACTGGCCCGCCTGGGTGCAGGGGAGGTGCTCGATAGCGCCGAATTGGAGTCCGCTCGGACGGTGCTGGGAATCGCATTGCACAGCGTCGAGACCAATGCGCCCATCTGGCGCGCCGAGGGTGAAGAGGAGCAGGCCGAGCTGTGTGAGCGCAACGCAGAGTCGTTCCGGGCCGCCCTGGCTAAGCTCGGGGAGGAGATCGAGAATGCCGCGTGACGACTACGAAGGGTTCTGACCTCACATGGATGAGGAATGATCCATGACATCATCTGTATGACGGATGATGAATGAGGCCCGCCGCGTGCGGGCCTCTTGCTGTCTGGAGATCATGTAGATGTCGTAGAGGTCCATGAAGTCGTGGCCCAGGATGACGCTGGACTGGATGTCGGCAAATTCGCAAGCAACTAGATCCCAGAAGCTTTCCGACCTATAGTGCTAGCGGCATGATAAAGCAAAAGTGGAAACCTAGTTAATGTGAAATTAGCGATTCATACATACTATGCTTTATGATCAACAAAAAATAAATCAACCGTAATTATTTTAAGTGGCATGACTGAAATGAGACGAAGATCCTTTCTTGAAAAGATAGCAGATGTCATTGACGATCTTGAAAGAGGGGAAGAGTCATATGATGTTTCCGTCAAAGAGTTCCTCGGCTGGGCAGGCGTAGAAAGGCGGGGCATCAAAGTAGTTTACGAAATCAGAAAGATTCTAGAAAATAATAAACTAATAACATCCCCCGACTTCGATAGCGTACCTTTGGATGCAGAGATTCAAATACAAAAAGTAAGACCTATCGAGATAAATACCTTTAGCGATAGCTCTTCTTCAAATGTAAGCGTCGAAGATTTTTACACGGCTGAAATAGTCCCTACCGAAACACCCAAAAGCTTCGTATATGGAGCGATAGATGAGCCCGCACTGAAAGTGAGCCGGCTACCTGCTGCAAGCCGTACAGTCGTCTGGGTGAACCCCAACACTCCGTTGAGAGAGGCTCTGACCCTGATGCTGATGCATGACTACTCGCAGCTTCCGGTCATGACCAACACTAGAGACGTCAAAGGCGTAGTAAGTCGCTCCACAATTCTTTCAAGCTTTATTTCAAAACACGCTGAATCTAAGGGTGACCTGGGCGAAAGGCCAGTTCGCGATTTCATGGAAAGGCAGTTCGAAATTAATGCGAACAGCTCAATATTTTCAGCGATACCGCTAATCGTCTCTAATTCATATGCGCTTGTGAGAGCAGATGACAAGCAGATTATTGGAATTGTTACTACAACGGACCTTAGCGAACAACTACAACAGCTTTCAGAGCCATTCTTGTTAATTCAAGAAATCGAAAACCATATTAGGAAGGCGATAGACGGAAAATATAGTGCCGAAGAATTGGCCCGATTTTCAAATTTGAGTAGCGACGCTGATATAGTCATTGAGTCGGTTGCTGATCTCACTCTGGGGGGATACGTTCGCCTCTTACAGGATCCAGATATGTGGAAGAGATCAGGCCTGAAAGTCGATAAGACTGTTTTCCTGAAAGAGCTAGAGCGAATACGAGTTATTCGGAATGACGTGATGCACTTTGATCCTGACGGTATCTCGCCGGATGACCACCAGGCTCTACGAAACTTCGTTAACTTTATTCACAGGGTACTTAAAATATCGATCCAGCCAGGCTCACCAGTCTAGCAATGAAGGCCCGCCATACGCGGGCCTTCTGCTGTCAGGAGATCGTGTAGATGTCGTAGAGGTCCATGAAGTCGTCGGCCAGCGACTGGGCCAGGATGACGCTGGACTGGATGTCGGCAAATCCGCAAGCAGCTAGCACGGCTATCTGGCCGTTGGTGATTTCTGGTATCAGGCGATACCGGGGGCCGTGCTCGTCGAAGCTGTCCTTCTGGATCCCTTGAGCCGGCGAATGCCGCTGGAGGCTATTGACGATGGCGATGGTGCTTCGGCCTGTCCGGGCGAAGAAGCTGTTGATGGAGTCTCGGACATGATCATCGGTGAATAACCAGTCGCGCTCCGGCAGGTCCTGATTGGTGATTAGCGCGTATCCCGCATCGCGACGCTCTTTGAACGGCTCCTCTCGTGCGACGACCAAGACGTTTGTGTCCTCGACAATGGAGCAGGCCAGGGTCACAGGCGGCCCGTAATGGCCCGCAATGCTCACGTGGAACAGCTGGAGATTAGGGTCTTTCTGGTCTGACATGCGAGGGCACCTTGCGCGGGCTTGATCTGGGATGATGAGCAAATAGCTTGCGCGATTATTTTAGCAGGTGCTATAAATTTATCACTCTTCAAGCAGGACGCTCCCATGCAAGTGATGCTCACCGAAACCATGATGCGCGAGGCACTGGGCCTTCCGATTCCCCTCCCCTCGGCGAAACCCGTCGTGCGTACCGGTGGCCAACAGCGTCCGCGCATCAAGGTACTGCTGTCCGTGCGCAAGCCTGGCGGCGGAATCTGCTACCGCTTCGAGCATGAGGACGACACCATCAGCGAGTTCGAGGCGCGCATGAACGCTGAAAAGGCCGCACGCAAAGCTGGGTACATGGTGTGGGCGCTGCTGGATGTAGAGCGCTATTGAGCTAGGCCGGATCGGCGACGCGAAACCCTCTAGGGCCTTGACCAGCCTGAACGAGCGCAACACTGCTCGCGCCTGATGACGAATCACCTTAGAAACCGCCCTCGTGGCGGGTTTCCTGCCTGTCGTGCGGCAATGTCAGCCCAGGCACTATTACCCTGGGGGTCTTGGAAGTGCTCCACTCATAGAGCAGACTTTTACTGTCGCAACTGAATGGATGTCGGGATGATTGATCTACGTGAGCGCTATCGCCTGATTGCTGAAATAGCACGTGATCAAACCATCCTCCAGATCCGTCTATCACCCACGGCGACGTCGAAAATCGCCAATGCCAAGCATCTCTACATGGGGCCGATTGAGCGCCCTGCACTGGATATGCTCTATGAATGGACCACCTGCCAGTTTTTTGAGCGCTGGCACGAGGTGCCTCGGCTGAAGCGAGGACAACTGAAATCTTTCGACGTCGCGCTCTATCACGACGGCGTCCTATGCGGGCTGTGCTTCGCGACACCCAAACGGAGCAAGCGAAGGATCAAATTGATGCTACTGGAAAGCTGTCCGAATCCTGGCAATCCACTGAAAGGGTTCGTCGCGGCTTTCATGCTATTGGCTGTAGAGAACTACGCAAAAATGATCGAGATCCCACAGATACTCATTCCCGACCCTCTGCCCGGCGCTGTTCCCCTCTATCTCAAGCTGGGGTTTGTCTACGATTCAAATGGGCAGCTGGTGAAAGGCGTATAGTGGCTATCAGCACCAAGCGCTACGCCCCTATGGAGGTGCGTATGTCTAGACCAGGCAAGACAAGACAGCTACAGCCCGATGTCCCCAAGGAGCTGCCTCTGCGCGAGGCGAGTTCGCGCACGCTGGATGCTGCGGAGGTTGAGGCTCGGGCGCAGCGACTCGCAGAGGTAAGAGCCAAGCACGAGGCCACGATGCAGGAGTTGCAGGAACTACACGAGCTGGCTGAAAAGCGAATTGGGATCATGTCTGAATCTCAACGGGCGATGCTCATTGCCGCAGCCGCACACGGCGCAGAGCTTGAGCCCCTTGGCCCTCTGGCCGGTCCCCTGCGCAACGAGAAAGAGTAGGCATTCGATAGCTGGTAGGGCCATTCCACCAGCCATCGCTGTCTGAAAAACCGCCAGCGAGGCGGTTTTTTTTGCCTGTCGTTCGGGAAAGCTCGCACAGGCGCTGGCCAGCCTCCCCGCCATGATGGCGGCATGACAGACCTCTACTCGGCAATCCAGCGCGGCGCCCATGCCGGGGCACTGGGCCATGGCTCCAGCGCGCACCCAACCCCCGCCCAGCTCCAGGCCGGCAACTACCGCAAGGGGCGCCTCCAGCTCCATGGGCTGCCGATCGCCATCGAGACGCCCAAAGGCCAGCACCGCATCGGCAAGCAGGATGGCAAGCCTTGGTCGGTGGTGATGCAGGCCCACTATGGCGACATCACCGGTACACGTGGGGCCGACGGCGATCCGGTAGACGTTTTCGTCGGACCGGTGCCGGAATCGACGCGCGTGTTCGTGGTGAACCAGAACAGCCGTGGCGGTGGCTTCGACGAGCACAAGGTGATGCTGGGCTTCACCGATGAGGACTCCGCGCGCCAGGCCTACCTGGGCAGCTATGAGCGTGGCTGGCAGGGGCTGGGCTCGATCATCGGCGCCACCCTGGGCCAGTTTCGCTGGTGGCTGAAATACGGCGACCACTCCATCCCCTTCAGCGCTGCGGCGCTGCCCTTCGATAGCGAGAACGACATGAGCACCATTTCCTGGGACAGCGCCGCGATGCCGATCGAGGCCAACCTGGCAGGCCTGATTTATGGCCTGCGCCGGGCCGATGATGCCGACCTGCTGCTGGATGCCTGCACCGTCGCCGACATCATGGAAGACGCCGACGGCATCGAGGCGCTCGACGCCATGGTGGTGATCAGCTCCAAGCTCCAGATCAAGATGGAACAGCTCCAGCGGATCATGGACAGCGCCGGCGACAAGGTGAAGCCGGTGGCCTTGCAAGTCACCGAGCCGTTCAAGCAGCGCGGCACCACCAACATCTGCGCGGTCTATGAGCTGAGCGATGGACAGAGCGTGGCCATCTGGTTCCACAACCCTGACGCCACACCAAACCGGATCCTGCCGACCGACGAGCTGGTCAGCTGGAAGTGGATGCTCAACAAGATGGACATCACCATCCTGGTGGCGCCCGAGAAAGGCCTGGACCTGAACCCGCGCGAGGTGGCGCGGCGAATCATGCGCCTGGCCGAGAAGAACAGCGCGCGATTCCAGAAGGCCAACGAAGGCCGTGCGCAGCGCATGCAGGCGATCGAGGACAGTCGTCAGCAGGTGGCCAGCAAGGAGCAGGAGCTCCAGGCCCTGGAGTCGGAGATCGAGGACCTGACGACCCAGGTGCAGGCCAAGCGCAATACCCAGGCCGTCCAGCCTGGCGACGAGCAAGGCGCGGTCGATACCAGCGGCCGCACGCCTGGCCAATTCGATCCGCTGAGCCCGGAAGGCTATGCCCAGGTGCTGGCCGACGACCGTCTCCAGCGTGCGCACCAGGATGCTCTGGACAGCTTTTTCGGTGGCCGCATCGTCGCCGTGCGCAATGCCCTGCGCGACCTGGGCTGGGGCGGCCCGCTGCGCACTATCGAGCTGACGAAGGTAGTCGATGGCTCTTACCACAGTGTGCGTCACCAGACCCGCAACGTGGGGGCAGGTGCAAACGTTGTAGCGGTGACCTGGCTCGTAGATGACGGCACCACCAAGGTACTGGACGATCTCACCCTCATGCCCGAGCAGTTGGCTGCCCAGCTCAACGCGAGCGTGGAAACGGTAGCGGTGCCCGAACCTACCGCTGAGATCCCGACGACCCCTCTGCTACTGAACGACGTAGCACGCGCCGCACTGCCCGAAGGCTTTACCGTTGTCGAATCGACCCCAGTTCAGTTCCGGGCAGTGCGCGCGGACGGCCAGGGCTTGGAGCTGCGGGTCTCCGCCAATGGGAGGTTCCTGATGCTCTACCGCGTGGACGCTCACGGGCTGGATAAGCTCGACGTCGCGCCGTGGCAGCCGGAGCAATTCGCCGAGATCGTGCCGCCCCTGGTAGCGAAGGGCGTAGCTGCCTTGCCTGCAATGCCAGAGCCTGTGACCGTGCAGCCTGAACCGGCAACGGTAGTGTCGGACGAGCTGGAGGCCGCCCGCGCGCTGCTGCAATCGGTGATCGACGGGAACGAGGACATGACCGATCCGACGCTGGCCCAGACCCTGACCCAGGTCTATGAGCAGATCCAGGGTAACGCCGACCTGCTGAATTTGTTCGAGCAGGCCGCTGAAGCCTACTCGGCGGCCGTCGTAGCCAAGGCAACCGCTGCCTGATACGCGGTTCGCCGCTCCGGCTGGCCATCTGATATGCTCGATTCGATTTCCTCGTTCCGCGAGGGCTTCACCTATCGCACAGAGGCCATGGCTTCCTGTGTGGTGATTGGCGCACGGATGCGCAACCTTTTGTAGCACCCGCTTCGGCGGGTCTTTTTTTGCCTTCGGAAAGTCCAGCCAGGCCGCGTCCCGCGCCGGCTCCATCATCGCGCATCGTAACTATGAGCGCCGCGCGTGTATGGAAATTCTGGACGCCATTTCCCCTCTTGATCGGGTTCGCCTGTCGGGCGAGCTCGCCGAAAATGTTCTCTCCCTGGAGGGCGAACTCCCTGCCTTAGAGCGCGTGCGCATTGCGGGTGTCGTGGCCAAGCTGCTGGAGCAGCTGGGCGCCGGCATCAAGACCGCCATGCGCGCCATCGCGTTTTCTCTGGCCGACGTGGCCGGCTCCACCCAGGCGCTGGAGCAGTATCTGGACGACGGTCTGGAGCAGCTGCCTGAGGCCCTGGTCCCTTTCGAAGCTATGACGGTGTCGGAGCTGGCCAGCACGGTCGGTTCCAAGACTCTGGATGCTCGCGCCAACGACATCGCCCTGGAAGGGGTTTGGGGCCCCAAGCGCGACATCGCCAACCTGGCCGCCTACGAAGAGATCTCCGCCAGGGGCGTTGATGCCGGCATCGATGCGGCCACCGTGCTGCGCAAGGAGGCCGAGGCCAAGGAGCTGCTCAAGCAGTCCGCGCACGACGATCCCGCGATGCAGGCGGCGCTGGTCGCCCTCAAGGCCCTAGACGATGCCATGCAGGCCGCCGTGGACGTCCTCAACCCGAAGTTGCGGGCTGCTGGCCGCCTGGTGAAGGACGGTGGAGACGATACTGAGCTGCGCCAGCTCCAGGAGGAGGAGGCTGACCTCTGGGAGCGATACAAGAAGGATCGCAAGCCCTTGAAGGAGGAGGCCCTGGCCGTTGCCCGCGCCTTCGATGAGGCCAAATTCAAGCGCAGCCAAGCTGTGTTCGAAGACGAAGGGCAGGCCATCCTGACGGCGCTGCGCGAAGCATCGCCAGTCACCCATGAGCAGGCCGAGGCCTGGGCCGCAACGCAGATCCTGGACGCCAAGGCGGTGGCCAAGCTTGAACGCGGTGGCTACTCCCGTGAGTCGCTGCTGCGGGACATGGCCGACTTCTATCGCCTCACCGGCGGTAAGTCCTCGGCAGTGCGGATCTCCGTGGACGGCGGCAGCCGCGCCAACGCCGTGGGCGTCTCCACGCGCCTCGGGGAAAAGGTCGTGAACGTCGGTTCGCGGTTTGATCGCACCGTCCTGTTCCACGAACTGGCGCACCACCTCGAAAACGACCCGATCGCCAAGGCGGCCGCCAATGGCTTTCTCGTGCGCCGGCGCGAGGACGGGATGGCCCACTCCCTGCGCGGGCTCACCGACAACAAGAAGTACCGCAAGGATGAGATCGCCTACAAGGACAGCTGGCTGAACCCCTACATCGGCAAGATCTACCCCGATGGCATCACCGAAGTGTTCTCCATGGGCGTCCAGTACCTGGCCAACCCCATGGATGCGGCGCTGTTCGCTGCCAAGGATCCCGAAATGTTCGCGCTGATCTCCGGCTACCTGGCCAGCGAGTTGACGCCGGCGATGCGGGCCAAGCTGGGGCTGCATACGGTCGCCGTGGACATGCTCCAGGAGCGGCGCGAAGAGGACGGCAAGCTCTATGTCGAGACCGTCGCCATCCTGGCCAAGCAGGTGACCCTGACGGCGGACGGCTGGTGGGACCGCTTGCAGGCTGAGCGGGCCGAGGATGCCAGCCACTTTGGCCGCTACGCCTTCGTGCGCGGCAAGGTGCCGGCCTACCTGGGTGGCTGGCAGGACATGCACGTCTTCCAGGGCGTGTTCCGCAATCAAAACACCCAGCGCAACACCAAGGGCTACCTGGTCACGACCGAAGACGGCGCCCGCCTCTACATCCCCGATTTTTCGGCCATCCACGGCGACCTCGAACTGGTGAAGGCCTTCATGGTGATCGCTCACACCCAGGGCAGCTCCATGCGCAAGACCTGGCAGAACGTGATCTCGACCCGCTTCAACAAAGACCCCGTCAAGGCCCTGCTGGAAAGGGCGCAGTCCGTGCTGGGAGCGCAGCAGCAATGATCTCTACCCAATACACCGTTGCCACCCCACACGGCCAGTTCCAGGCGCTCTGGGACGAGGATGAAGCCAAGCCTGTGTCCTACCAGGGCGACGCCAGCGCCCTCGCCTACTTCCGCGCCTACATGGATCTCCAGATGGTCGTCGGCGCCGCCGGCGAACGGCTGTCGGCCGATACCCTCGAACCGGGCGAGCTTTACGGCTTCTGCCAGTCGCGCGAGTACGGCGTCACCGTGACCATGGATCCCGATGCGCTCGCCGCCATGCTGCTGGACGATCTCGACGATGAGGATAGCCAGGTCCTGGTGCTCGACGGCGTCGAAAGCCCGGAGCAGGAGCTGACCCGCCTGCTCAGGCAGATGCGCGAATACGCCCCCGAGGGGGCCCTGGTGCAGATGGCGAAGCGCGTCATCCAGCTGGTGCCGCTGGTGGCGTTCGATACCGAAGCCGAGGAAGAGGCCGCTGTGGAATTGGCTTCCGAGATCCTGGCGGAGGTGGGCAATGAGTAAGGTCACCTTGAGCCCGGTGGAGCGGATCCGCCTTACCGGTGAGCTGGCAACCGAGATCAAGGCGCTGGAGGGCGCCAGCCCGCTGGATAAGGTCCAGATCACCGGCCGCGTCGCCGCGCTGCTGGAGCGTCTGGGCATCAACGGGCCGCCCCACGCCGGCAAGTCGCTAGCTGAGTACCTGGCCGAGTCCGAGGGCGATGGCTACAAGGCGGCGATGGCCTACTACAAGGGCGAGCTGCAAGGCGAGGTCGTGCAGACGCCAGTGGGCCCGGTACGCCTGTCCAGCAAGGGGCTGCGCAAGTACCGGATGAACCTCAACCGGGACGCCATCAAGGCGCAACTGGTGCCGCATCTGGTCGAGATCCTGGTCCAGGGCAGCTACGGCCCGCGCGAGCCGCTCTACAAGCCCCGCGAGGACGGCGTGGTGGCGTTCTACTTCGCCCAGAAGGACATCGAGCTGGAGGGGCAGATCATCACGGCGGGGGTGACCGTGGCCGAGGATGGCCAGGGCAATCTCTTCTACAACCTGACCCACTCGGGCCAGCCGGCTTGGCAGCGCAGAAACGAGAACGGCACCCTAGACTCCACCCTGTCAATTATTCAGAGCTTCGCCTTGGATGCCGCTGAGAACAGCGTAGCAGAGGATGATTTGAATATCACCATCCTCGCCGTGCGTCCCGTCGCCCAGCGCGAGCCCTTCGCGGCCGCCGAGGATGCCAAGGGTGGAGCGATATTGCTCAGGGGCGACGCCGAAGCCATTGCCGCGCGGGTGCGCGAGCTGGGCGGCAAGCCGCAGATCGTCGAGGGCGGTGTTCGGCTGACCAAGGGCGATGCGCGGTTCGCCGCCTTCGTGCCGGTAGCGATCGAGCGCCTGGCCAGCGGCGCCCAGCTGGAGCACTACGCCTCCGGCGGTATCGGCGTGCGCGGCAACTTCGAGGGTACGACCCTGGGCATCGCCTCCAGCCTGGACAGGCTTGAATCGGCTTTCGTGCTGCGCCATGGCCCCGAGGTATTCGCCCAGGTGTTCGGCCGGCCGGCGGCAGCCGAGGACGTTGTGGCCTACGAGGAAGACCAGGCCGAGATCGGGCAACGCAAGGCGGAGAATGAGGCCAGAGACACAGCGGTGCGCATCGACTACGCCAAGCGCACCGGCGACTGGACCAAGCTGAGCGATGCCGAGCGCGACGACCTCCGCGCGGAGCGCGATGCCATCCTGACCGCCAATGCCGAGCGCGACTTTGCCCAGTGGCAGGCAACCATCGGCAGCGGGACGTCGGGCAATCAGCGGCTCCAGGCCTATCTGGACACCCTGGAGGACCTGGTGCCGGAAAACCGCACCATGATCCAGGTAGGCTACATGGCCTGGATCCCGCAGCGCATGGCCGAATACGAGCGCGAGGCCGGCCGGATGCCCTTCGTGTATCAGTCTGCCGAGGCTGTGGCTTGGCACGAAGGATTTACCGCCCACTGCCGCGCCTGGGCTGACCAGCATCTGTCGGAGCGGGTGCAGGTAATGCGAGCGGCTGGTGGCGCAGCCGTAGATGTCGAAAACAGCCGCCTCTACCAGGCACCTGCGCTGTACCACGGCACCGCCTTGCCATTCGACGCTTTCAGCACAGGGGAGCGACGCGGAGCGGGGTTCGATCATCAAGGCGCCGGCGTGTACCTGACCACCGACCGCCGAGGCTTTGCGCGCTTCTTTGCAGGCATTGCCGCAGCGAAGATTGCGGGGAAAGCAGGCAATACCCCCGAGCAGGAGGAGCTGCTGGAGGAGCTGCTGGAGGACGGTGTCATCCTGCGCGTTTCTATAGCCGGCGCCAGAGTCCTAGACCTGACCCAACCAGACGCCTCTCCTGAGCTTCGGGCTATGGTCAGCGACATCGTCAATGGAAACGCTTTGCGCGAGCGCGCGCTATCCATGGGCTTCGACGGAGTCGCGTTTATCGAGCCCAACACGCCAGAGGGTGTGACTTTCGAGCCTGGCGCGGTAACCGTGGTGATGTACCACCCGGATAAGGCCAAGGTGCTGGGCTATGAGCCTGCCGAGACCGTTACCCCTCTGGCCTTACCAGAAGAGCCGGCTGCGAAGCCTGCCGCTGCTCAACACGAGATCGTCGAGCACCATACGAAGGGCGGCAAGGGCAAGATCATTCGCGGCATCATCCTGCGCGGGGTGACGCACGCCCAGGCCCAAGCCATCGACGAATACACCTTCCCCAAGGACGGCGGCTATTTCATCCGCGAGCGGCACCTGGCAACGATGGGCGCGCTGCCGGTGGTCGAGGCCGAGCCTGCGGCAGATCCAGAGGTCGAGGCCCAGCGCCGGGCACAGCAAGAGGCTGACCGGCTCGCCAATGAGCAGGCGCGCCAGCAGGCCAAGGTGGCCAAGCAGGTCGCCACCCTGCGCAGCACTGCTGCCTCTGCGCTGGCCAAGGCCGAGGAGGAGCTGGGCGCCAGTCGTACCACCAATACCGCCCGCCGGGCGAACATGGCCGCCTCGATCTTGGCGCGAGCAGAGAGCGACCGTGCCCTGGCGGTTTCGCTGAACAACCTGGCCGATGCCGTAGAGCAGGGCAAGGCGACTCACCTGGGCGGGATCACCAGCAAGGCGCAGTTGGCCACCCTGCACCAGGCCCTGGTGGGCGGTCGGCATCGGTCGGAGCAGGACCTGAGCTACAGCGAGCGCGAGCGAAACAAGTCCAGGGCGTTCGACGGAAAGGACGTGGGCTATGCCGAGTTGCCCAAGCTGAGCATGCGCTACGACTATGCGCCGGTGCTGGCCGCGCTGCGGGAGGGCAAGCCCAAGGGCTGGGCCAGCATCGTCAAGCAGTTGCAGGCGCAGAACCAGCTCGATGTCGATCCACTAGTGTTCGCTGCGGCCTACAAGGCGCTGGAAGGCATCGGCAAGGAGTCGGCGTTCAACTGGTACGCCAAGGAGCAGGCCGCCAAACGTAGTCGTTTGATACGGATGGGCCTCAACACCGACAGCGACCTGCGCGCGGCGCTGACCGAGTACCTGGCCTATCGGGAGGGTGTGCGCGAGGAGGATCCAGTGGCGAAGGCTGAGCGGGAGATCATTGGGCAAAAGGTCGGCATCGACTTTTTCCCGACGCCCAAGGCGGAGGGGGTGCGCATGGCGGGCCTGGCCGGCATCAAGCCCGGCGATTTGGTGCTGGAGCCGTCGGCCGGCAATGGCAACCTCGCGGACGCCGCCCGTGCGGCTGGGGCCCAGGTCGATGTCGTGGAGATCAGCAGCCAGCTGCGCGACATCCTCACGGCCAAGGGCTACACCGTCGTCGCCCATGACTTCATGGAGCTGGACCTGGCGCCGAAATACGACGCCATCCTGATGAACCCGCCCTTTTCCAATCGCCGCGATGCCGAGCACATCCAGCGGGCGTTCCAGATGCTCAAGCCGGGTGGACGCCTCGTGGCGATCGCCGGGGAAGGCGTGTTCATCGGCAGCGATGCCAAGGCGGTGCAGTTCCGAGCCTGGCTGGACGAGCACGGCGCCGAGGTCGAGGCCCTGGGCGCGGGCACCTTCAAGGCCAAGGACCTGCTCGCACAGACCGGCGCGAACGCTCGCCTGATCGTCGTGCAGCGATAAATCGGAAAGTCGCGAAAAAGGGGGCTTCGGCCCCCTTTTACATTGGCCACATCCCGATTTTGGGTATCCCTCACAGACGAGAGAACGGCTATATGACCCGCGCGACTTACGCAACCGAAGGCGCCGCACGCACCGAAGAGATCTTCGACGGCCTCTATGCAGAAACCAAGGGCGGCGTGCTCTTGGACAGCGCCTCCGGCGACGGCGCAATCAAGTCTTTCCTGGACAGCGCAGAGCACCTGCCGCCCTCCATTCAGAATGCCATCGACCGCCTGGACGGTCGTGCGATGTCCGGCGAGGAAGTGCTCGACAGCGTCATCAAGGGCATGAAGATCTACTACGACAAGCACGGCGCCATGCCGACCGCTGACGTCATGGAGGCCGCGCTCGATCAGGCTGCCAACATGGCTGGCGACAACAAGGGCATGGTCAAGCTGGATGGCGTGGGCTCCACCGGCCACCACAACCAGATCTCCTACATGCCCGAGCAGATCCAGCTGGGCCTGCTGAGCGCCGTGGCCGAGGCCTTCCCTGGCGCCACCTACCTGCCCACCGGCATCGGCTCGAACGAGGCCCGCCTGGGTATCGTCAGCCACCAGGCCGCCAGCAAGGTCGGTGGCTACGACGTGGGCGACCTGCTCGACGGCACCCACATCGGCGACACCTTCTTGTCTTCCGAGCGGACGGTAAAGCTCACCCTGGGCACCGACCGAACCACTGCCACGGGTGGTATTACTCTGGATGGCACCAGCCAGGTCAAGCTGCTGCGTGGCCGCACCCAGATCTACGTCAACGGCTTCCCGGTCGCTGAGGAAAATTCGAACGCGAACGCCTCGGCCACCACCCTGCCGCTGTCCGGTCTGGCCATCCTGTCCGGCACCACCTATACCATCAGCGGCACCGTGACCCCGGACACCGGCGCCGTACTGCTGGCATTCAACCCCGCTCTGCCGTCCGGCACCGTGGTACATGCCGAGGGTTACATCGACTTCGAGAAGCAGCCCACCCTGGCGCCGCGTATCGCAACCCAGGTCCAGACCTACACGCTCTACGCCAAGCCCTGGCGTGGCCTGTTGGGCCAGACCATCGACTCCAAGACCCAGGCCCAGAACGAAATCGGCATGGACCTGCAATCCGAGTCGCTGGTGGCTGCACGCAACCAGATCACCGTCGAGCGTCACCGCTCCATCCTGGTCAAGGCTGTTCGCTTGGCTGCGGCCAACACCGACGAGTTCGATTTCGACTATGCCGGCCAGATGCAGCAGAAGACCCGCGCCCAGATTTGGCAAGACTTCAGCGCGATCCTCGGCAAGGTCAGCCAGAAGATGGCCGAGCTCACCATGGATCGCGGGGTGACCCACCTCTACATCGGCAAGATCATCAAGGCTCAGTGGGAAGCTCTGCCCTCGGACCTGTTCGAGAAGTCGGGCCTCACCGAGATCCCCGGTATCTACCGCGTCGGCCGCCTGTTCGGTCGCTACGAGGTGTACTACACCCCGTGGGAAGTGCTGGAAGAAGAAGCCACCGGCACCGCTCAGGTCCTCTGCTACGGCCGCTCCAACAGCCCAGCGCGTAACAGCTTCGTCATGGGCGACGCCGTACCGGTCACCGTGCTCCCGACCGCCTTCGGCCAGGACATGAGCTTCGGCCAGGCGCTCTACGCGCGGAACTTCACCTCGGTGAACCCGCACATGCCGTCCGCGATGGGCTGCGCCCTGATCACCGTCAAGAACATGTTCAAGCCGGCGAACTCCTCCACCAGCACCGCTGCTGCGGCGTAAGGGGTAGAGCATGGGCACGCGGAAATCCCCCGTGTCTGCCTCTACCAAGGCGCGTGCATCCAAGGCCTCGGCGACTGCCAAGGCTGCGGATGCCGCCCTCCAGGATGGTGCCAGCCCGATCTCCAGCAATGGTGAATCGGGCTCTGGCGCATCTGGCGGAAGCGCAGACGAGAAAGTAACGACTCAGGGCGACGGCGCCACCGGCGGCGAAGGCGGCACCGATGGCGGCAGCACCACTGGCGACCAGGGCGGCATCGAAGGTGACGGCACCACTGGCGGCCAGGGCGGCACAGAGGGCGATGGCACCAGCGGCGAGCAGAGCGACATCGAAGGCGACGGCGCCACCGGTGACCAGGGCGGCGTCGAAGGCGGCACCACCACCGGCGATCAGGACGGCACCGGCGACCATGGCGATGGCGATGGCGATGGCGATGGCGATGGCGATGGCGATGGCGATGCCAGCACTCCCCCTGCCCTGACGGCAACCCTCAACAACCACACCCCTTCGCGCCAGATCGTGCGCTGCTTGGGCATTTCGCTCCAGCCCGGCGAGTCTCGCGCGGTGACCTTCGGGAGCGAGCTGCACAAGGCTGAATGCGAGCAGGACATCGCCAGTCTGGCGCGCCTGCACCGCTGGGATCAGAACGAAGGACTGCACTGGGAGAACCCTGCATGAGCGACGACGCAGTAGACGCCGGCACCACCGAGGCAGTGGCCACCGGCAGCAAGAAGAACAAGCCCAAGACCGCCGCTGTTCCAGCGGAACTGGTGCTTGGCATGGGTATGGATGCCGCCCAGGTACTGGCCGACTTTGCTGAGGGTTTGGCCTACCCGGTATCGCTCAACGTCGAGAACCGCATGCGCGGCGCTCTGGTACTTGCCCAGGCACAGCCGATCCGGGTGATCGACGAGGGCGCAACGGTGCAGCACGAGTGCCCCAGCGTGGGCCAGCTGTACGACCTGATTTTCGGAATGATCGGCGTAGGTGACCGCTTGCAGCGCGACACCATAGGCGCGATCTCCGTCGCCTAAAGGGGCACAGAAATGACTCAAACCGCGTTTTCGCGCAGCGCTCCGGTCTACCGCTCCGGCGTGCAGCTGCTCTATCTCGCCGACGCCTCCGAGCGCGGCACCGCCTCGGACAGCGATCAGGTCGTGGCCATCCCGCTGCGCGCCGATCGCGGGGCGATTGACCGGGCGTTCCCGGTCACTGCGAGCAACCGTTCGCGCAGCCTGGGCCAGGCTACTTCCATCCTGGCGAGCGCGCTCAACGAGGCGCACGTGCACGTCTATGAGGCGCTGGCCAACGGCGCCGCCCAAGTCGTCTGCTCGCGCATCGTGCCGGCCGCTGCCACCCTGAGCTACATGGTCGCCACCATGGATGCCACCAGCAAGGCCGTCACCTGGAGCGTCGCCAGCGCCCTGCCGGCGGACTACCTGGTAGCCATCCGGCACCTGGAATGCTTCAACGATGGCGTCAAGATCGGCATCCATGCCGTCGAGGCCGCCGACAACACCGGCGCTGCCGTCGCGTCCAAGGTGGTCAAGGTTCGCCTCTACGACGTTGTCAGCGGCGAGCTGCTGTTCGACGATTTCACCGGCTCGCTGGTGGTCACCGACAAGGATCAGTCGGGCAACTCCTACTTCTTGGGCTCCACCGTTGCCAGCCAGACGGATCTCGTAGAGGTCTCGGTCAAAGGCACTACCGTGCCGGCCACCTCGAACATCTACGGCCAGGACGCCAACGGCAACGATCAGTGGGTCTATGCGACCCTGAGCTACTTCAACGAGGGCGGCACCACCTACGCGGCGACCGACTACGACGCAGCGCTCAACCGCCTGTTCCACGCGAACCAGTCGTTCGGCTACCTGGGTGCTGGTGGAAGCAAGAACGTCGCCCTGCTGAGCAAGCTCGACGCCCTGGCCACCAAGATGAACAAGGTCTTCGTGTTCGACGTGCCTGGCGAGCTGTCTCTGACGGGCGCCGTTGCCTTCATGGCCAACGTGGGCCTGGACAACCACTACACCCAGGCGCTGTGGGCTCCGCTCAACTCGGACGACCCGCTCAACGGTGGCAAGGCGATCATCGGCACCTCTGGCGCTCACCTCGGCATGCGCTGCAAGCGCAACGCCCAGACCGACGCCAACGGCGTGGCACCCAAGCACTACCCGGTCGCCGGCTCCATGTTCCCCCTGACCGGCCGCACTGGCGTGCGTCAGCTGGTGAACCTGGAAGACACCGATTTGGAGAAGCTGGCCAAGGCCAAGATCAACCCGGTGATTTCCCAGACCTACGCCTCCGGCGCCAAGTACGTCTTCCTCGACTCGCTGACCTGCTCCAAGAGCAACGGCGACAAGCAGCTAGCAGCGGTAGCTGAGATGTCGGCGGCGGTGGACGAAGCCATTGCCATCTTCAGCAAGGAAGCGCTCCAGAAGCCGATCAGCGAGGCGATCAGGCTGACCACCCGCTACATCGAGAGCCTGTTCCCGGCGTTGCAGACCGCCGGCTGGCTGGTGCCATCGGACGACATGGGTGGCGCGGCCTACATGGCCACCATCAAGCCGAACTCGGCCCAGCCCAAGCAGAAGATCGACGAGCGCCATTCGTGCAGCTACGAGGGCACCACCCGCGTCATCACCGTGGGCCAGACCCTGAGCCGGTAATAGGAGAACACCATGAGTTACCAAATGAGCTACTTGCGCGACTTGCGGCGCAAGCAGGAGGCGGCGAAAGCCGCCGCCGACAAGAACCAGCTGGATAGCGCGCAACAAGCCGCCGTAGGCCAGGAAGGCCAGGCCGCACTGGACGCTGCCAACGCGGAGGCTGCTGCTGCGGCCGCTGCGGCTGCCGCCAGCGAAGGTGCTGGTGAAGGCACTGCCGCCCTGGACGCCGCCGGTGAAGGCCCTGGCGACGCCGGCAAGCCTGCTGCGGCACCCGCTGCCCAGCTCGATGCCGTGCCGAGCGGCTTCAAGCTGGACGACGTGATCGATACGGACCTGGACATCACCGCGTCCTCCATCGTCCAGGAATGGGTCGAGACCGATGATCTTGAGCCGGGCGAAGGCATGGCTGACCGCCTGCTGGCCCTGATGGTCGGCGCCCTCCCCGAGGGCGAGTTCGTCAGCGACATCAGCGACGAAGCCGCTGACGACCTGATGGACCTGGGCGATGCCGTGGGCAACGTGCTGGCCAGCCTGGGCGTATCGGACGACGACATCACCGGCCTGATCGACGACTACGACAACGACGTGGCCGACCGTGTGGTGGAGCTCTTCGCCGGCAGCCTGGAAGACGGCGCCGATCCGGTCAGCTTCGTCATGGGCGACGGCAGCGACGAGGCGGCATTCGATAGCGCCGTGTATCGCGTCAAGCTCGCGGTGCGGGGTGGTAAGAAGACCCGCGTGCGCAAGCGTGTTTCCGGCACCGTGATCCTCAACGCCGCCCAGAAAACCGCCGTGCGCAAGATGCAGATCAAGAGCCGTACCTCCCTGGCCAAGGCACGCCGCGCTCGCTCGATGCGCGCCCGCCACCGGATGGGTATCTAAGCCGTGGCCAGCGTCTTTGGCTCGATCAGTTCCGCGCTCTCCAGCGGGGCAGAGACCGTGGTCAAAGGCGCCTCCTCGCTGGTGAATGACGGTCGCTCCATGGCGTCTGACTTGGTCGGCGGGGTGTCTTCCAGCTACCACGAGCTCGCAGGCTCCGTGGTGGAAGGGGGCACCTCTTTGGCCACGTCGGGGCTGGGTGAGTCGGCCGGCAAGGTGGTCGGCGGCGCGCTATCGAGCGTTTCCGATGCGGTAGGCCTGGCCGGCACGACGCTGGTCGGCGCCACCGAGGGACTGCTGGACGATGTCGGCGGATCTATCATCGGCTCCATCGGCGACTCCGGTAGCCTTCTGGGCACGCTGGCCGGCGCCGCCGGCGGTATCCTGGATACCCAGCGCGCCAAGAAGACCTGGGGCAACCTTCACCCAAGCCTGCTGGCACGTCTGTACGCCTGCGACGCCCAGGGCAATATGCTGGAGACAGGGTTCGTCAGCGGCCCCATCACCGACGACTCCATGGAAATGGGGTTCAACTGGCAATCCCCGTTCGAGCACACCGGCCCGGAGAGCAAGGCCCCTGCCCTGCTGGCCATGCTGCAAACCGGCTCGTTCGCAACCGTCATCAACGCCTTGCAGGTCAGCGGCCTGGCAGGCAGCACGGATAGCGAGCTCAACGCGGCGGCGGAAAAGGCCCGACAGAACGTCAAGGCGCTCGAAGGTCGGACCGGCATCACCAAGCTGAACAGCCGCCAGGTGTTCTCCGGCATGCCGCCGATCAAGATCAGCATGACCCTGCACCTGCGGGCGATCGGTGATCCAGAGGGCGAGCTGATGGAGCTATACCAGCGGCTGCTGAGTTGGTCGCTTCCCCAGCAGCTGGCCGAGGACGGCACGCTGGCCAACATCATCAAGTCCACCGGCGACGGTACGACGATGATCGAGGCGCTGTTCCCCTCGTTGGCCCCGAGCATGGTGTCCATGTACTACGGCCGCCTGGCGTTGCCGCCGATGGTGATCGAGTCGGTGAGCCATCCACTGAGCGCCCCGCGCGTCAGCAGCGGGCACTGGTGCTATCTGCCAGTGCAGGTGCAGCTGGCCACCCTCACGGCGATGGATCGCCAGGACCTCGCTTACCTATTCGTTTGACCAAGAAAAAGGCGCCTGTGGGCGCCTGTTTCTACTCGACATATATGAATGGGATTAGCTTCTTTTTCCATTCAGATGCCGACTGACTGTAGGCTGGCTTTTGCCCGTGATGCGCGAGATGCTGGAAGGCTTCACCTTCTCTTCAACACTGAGGTGCTGACAGTAGACGTCCCGCTGCTCCATGCTCAGAGCGGCAAAAACGGCACGATTGATCTTCGCCTGCTCACCTTCGATCAGAGCAAAACCCTTGTCGAGGAACGCGTTCATTTCCCGTTTGTACTCGTGCAGCAGCCCAGCACCAGATAGAACATTGTCGTCTTTCATAGCCGTCTCCAGCGTGAATGGAATCACCGGTAAAACCTATTCATCAAAATAGGCCTTACTGAAGAGCAGACCGGTAGTTCGGGGCTTCGAGCGTCGGCTGACTTGGGAAAGTTGCGAAGTGTGGAGGGCTCGGCAAATCCCATGATACGGGTATCAACCTACATGGGAGGTCAGCATGACCGTTTCCAACGAATCCTATCTCTCCGAATCGCTCGACAGCGTCATGGCGCTGGGTGACAAGGACATCAACTCCGACGCCTTCATGGTCATCGACGGCTATGAGCAAGAACGCTTTCTGTTCAAGCAGTTTCCCTGGCCGGTTCTGACCCCGGAGGGCAACGTCGAGGTGCCGATGCCCATGGGCCTCAAGCACCACCAGCCGGCCCAGATCAATATCGCCCAGGAAGGCGCGGTAACCATGATGGAAACCAAGGCCGGCCACATCAAGGCGATGCTGCACAAGATCAACGAGCAAGGCGGCCGTTTCAACGCTCGCGTCTACCGGGGCACCTACGAGAACCCCTCCGACACCGCCCGTATCACACTCGCCTTCCTGCGCGTCGAGCCGATGGACCGCGACATCGAGAACCGCACCCAGGTCTCCCAGTGGAGCGGCACCATGTACTACCACTACGTCGGTAAGGCGTAATGCGCTGCTCCGAGCTGGTTGCCGCGTATCTGGCCGAGTTGCCCCTGGGCAACGTGCTGACGGAGGGGCAGGTCACCCGCCACCTCAAGAATGCCATTCGGTTCTACTGCGGCTATGCCACGCTCGTGCACGCGCCCAGCGCCTTTGAACAGCTCCAGGCGCAGGAGCGCGTGGCGGAGGAGGCTCATCGAGACCTTCCGCCGCCCGTCATCGTCCCGGTCACCGACTTCCTGAGCTACGCGCTCAAGGGCGTCGAGGATCGGTGCGATCCGGGGCCCCAGGTATCCCAGTGGCCAGCGCCGGGCACCGAGGTGCATACGCCCATCGACGCCACCAACGGTTTCTCCGGTAGCCAGGACTTTGACCTGACGCCCAGTGAATACGCGCTGATTTGGCCCCTCTTCCGCCTCTACATCGAGCTGGAGAATGCCACCGCCCTGGAATCGTCGCGCGGCATGGGAGCCGAGATCTACGGACGCACCACCGGTGAGATCCAGGTCGAGATCGGCCAGGTCGAGGAGCGCATGGAGCGCCTGGCCTACCGGTTCGAGGTGATCACGATTGAGTAGCATCTTTAGCCGGCTCGCCAACCAGGTGGGGCAGAACTACCTGACCGCCCTGGGCCAGGCCTCGCCGCTGATCAAATTCGGGACCGACCTGATCAGCCAGAAGCTGACCAGCTCGGTGCGCGCTGGCGACCGTGCCCTTTTCGGCGGCCTGTCCGAGAAGAACTGGCGCGCGATGGCCGATGAGTTCATGTCCATCGACCGGGCCAAGGCCAATCTCTACCACGTCAACGTCACCAACCTGCAAACCGGCACCGCTCCGGCGATGAACATGTTCATCGTGGACTTCGGGGTATCCCCCTTCACCGTGCGCGGTGAGTCGGTAGCGGTCGGCGCCGGCAGCTTCGACCGGGTGGATGGCGTGGAAGCCGTCCAGCTGCGCCTGACGACGATGGACGATGTCGGCGGTTCGGTGAAGACCTGGTTCAAGACCTTGAAGCGCGCGATGGCGCCAGGGGACGGGACGGTAGGCCTACCGCTCTCCTACCTGGTGCGGATCACCATCACCCATGCGTTCATCAGCGAGAAGTCCGAGAACGCCGGCCGCGCCTTCGTAGAGAGCTACGTGGTGCGGCCGCAGAACATCGAATACGAGGGCTCGCGCCGCCAGGACGGCATGCAGGAGCTGCAACTGTCCTTCGTCCAGTTCGACACCTTCACCAACCTCGTATAGGCCCGCCATGCGCCGATTTACCCCCTATCGCACGCCCAGGATCAACGTCGATATCGCTGAGCTCGACTATGGCAACGCTATCGACCTGGCCCAATGGTCTCCGAGCCTCTACGAGGCACGCCTGACGACGTTCCTCCGCATGGTGGTTCGCCATCCTGACCCGATCCGTGAGAGGACCGTCACCGACCCCCGCCAGTGGACGGTGCAGGAGCGTCACGCGGTGCAGGCCCACTACATCGCCCACACCTATCCCGAGTTCGATTTTCAGGTGGGCGAGAATGCTCGGTTCTCCCAGTACCTGCACCAGTCGGTGCGAACGGCCGAGGACATCCCCCTGGGTCCCATCGCCGGTGATGAGTGGACCCTGCGTCCGCTGTTGGGCATGCACGCCGAAGCGATCGAGCGGCTCATTCTCGGGCGCCGCATTCCGGGCAAGCAGGCTGGCTGGATCTCCGGCGCCTTGGCTTGCCAGCTGGTGGCCAGCGATGAGACCGAGGCGGGATTCTTGCGCGACAGCAAGCTACCCACCGATCCGCTCGAAACGCTGCCTGATGCCCAGGTGGACGAGTGGGTGTTTCGCCGCGTCGAGGTCTTCAAGCGCTTCGCCCAAAGCGACCTCTCCGACATGCTGCGGGCCTTCCTGCTGGGCTGCGAGCAGCAGCAGCACCTGGTGCGCATCAACTTCAACGATCAGGGGCCGGTACTGGTGTCGGAGGTGCCGGGCGTGGGCCCGGCGCGATTTCCATTATCCAACCTGTTCGAAGGAATCATTGCCCGGCTACTTGCGGTCGCTGATTAACCGCCGCGCTGAGCTGATGCTGCACTTCGGCCAGCCGTTCGACGTGGCCAGCCGCATCCCATTGTCGGAAGGCGATCGCCTGATGGAGTCCCAGGCCTTCAAGGTCTGGCAGGACGGCAAGGGTGTGGAGTCGGCGAATGTGGTCGCCCTGGCCGGCCGGCTGGACGCCATCATCACCAGCATCGGCAACCTGGGCGAAACCATGGCCAGGATCGTCTCCCGCCGGCGCTGAGGGCTTCGGAAAGCCGCGCGCGGGGTGCTAGCGCGCGGCCATCACAATCCGGCGAAATCACCTGAGCCGGAGCCTTCCATGGGCAATCTCAAGCACCTCTTTCTCCTGATCCGTTCCCTCTTCGACCAAGGCGCCTGGCTGCTGATGCTGCCGGCGGCGCTCGCACTCATCTACATCGATCCCGCCATGGCGCAGACCATTGGCCAGTGGGTGCTGGTGCCCCTGGTGCTGGCGGGGCTCACGATCATCATCACCCGCGTCATGTTCCCCCAGGTATCCATCGCCTGGCTGGTCACGGAGATCCGCCAGGGCAACGTGGCGGCCGGCCTGCTGGCGGCGGCGTTGGTGCTCTTCGTGGGACTGGTCTTCCTGGGGATGGTGCTATGGGTCCGCGCCTAATCCAGCCCCTGGTCAGCTGGCTGCTGGCGGTGATCGGCATTCTGGGCGTGGCGGCAGTGATGCTGTTCGTGCCCACGATTGCCCATGCCGCCGAGGTGCCGGCCGCAGCGAAGCCGCTGCTGCCCATTCTGGCCCAGCAGCAGCGCCTGATTTGGCCGGACGCACCCTCTCCCGAGGTGCTGGCCGGCCAGATCGAGCAGGAATCCTGCATCACGGTGACCCACTCGAAATGCTGGAACCCGCGCGCGGAGCTCAAGACCAAGCGCGAGAACGGCATCGGGCTGGGCCAGTTCACGCGAGCCTATCGCGCGGACGGCTCGATCCGCTTCGACAAGATCACCGAGTTGGCCAGCACCTATCCCTCCCTCAAGGGCTGGGGCTGGTCGAACCGCTACGACGGCCGCTACCAGCTGACCGCCCTGGTGGAAATGGACAAGGGCATCTTTCAGCGGCAGAAGGGCGCCGCCACCGACCGGGACCGCTGGAGCTTTACCTTTTCAGGCTACAACGGCGGAGAGTCCGGCGTGCTCCAGGACCGTCGGCTTTGCGCCAACACGCGCGGGTGCGACCCCTCCCGCTGGGATGGCCACGTCGCCCTTCACAGCCTGAAAGCACGGCGTCCATCGCCAGGCTATGGCAAGTCATTTTTCGCGATCAACCGCGAATATGTCACCAACATCCTCGACGTTCGCAGCCATAAATACCGACCCTATTTCAGAGACTCGCCCAATGGCTGACGCACAAAACGAGGCCGTGCGCCTCGCGCTGATTGAGCTGCGGCTCACGGCGATTGAAGAGCGGGAAAAGGGCTACATCACCAAGGAGCAATTCTTTCCCGTCAAGTTGCTGGTGTTCGGCGCCACCGGCCTGATCCTCTCGGGCGTCTTTACCGCCCTGGTCACCCTAGTCGTTAAGGGATCCCCATGAACAAATACATCAACCGTCTCGTCCCCCCCTATGTCTTCTGGCCAGTGCTCTGCCTCTGCGCAGCGGTCAGCATGGCCCTGGTGGTGGTGGTCATGTTGGTCAGCGGCAGTGACCCCTTCACGGTCCGCAATCTGGGCACCCAGGACCTGACCGGCCAGCCCCGCGAGCAGTTTCACGTGGGCGAAGTGGTCGTTGTCAGGCGCCAGGTCTGCACCTCCAGAGAGGTGGCGCTGGGCTTCTACCCTGGACTGCGCAGTGCCGAGGGGGTGCTGTTCGCCCTCCCCTCGGGCGCCACTCATTTCAAGGAGGGCTGCCGCGAGACGCTCTATGGCTTCGAGCTGCCCAGGAACCTGCTGCCGGGCATCTACACCTACCAGAACATGGTGCAGTACCAGACCAACTGGGTCGGCCGTGACGAGCAGAACGTCTATCCCCCGCTGAAATTTGAGGTGGTCGCCAATGCTCGCTGATCTCTCCGTCGCCGCCCGTGCGGTGATCGTCGCCCTGGTCCTGGTGGTTGTCGCCGCTGCCGCCTACAAGGTGGCGGACCTTGCCGTCTCGAACCACTACCTCGCCCAGGTAGCCGATCAGCAGACCCAGCTGACGCGTCTGGCGCTGGATAAGGGCACCCTTACCGGCCAGGTCGGCGACCTCAAGCTGGCGGTTGCCCAGCAGACCGCCGCAGCAGATTTGGCTGAGGAGAAAACTCGCAGCGCCGAGGCGCAGCAGGCCTTGGCCAAGGCGCAGGCCGGTTCCCAGGCCAAGCAGAGTCAGGTGCGCATCGCCGCCCTGGAGCAGGCGCTGGCCAACGCCCAGTCCACCCTCCACGACATGATGAGACAGAACTGGGAGACCCAGCCATGAGGGACGCTTTCAACTATCGCCGCCGGTTCGTATTCGGCGGCTTGGCCCTGGCATGTAGCTTGGCCCTGGGCGCGTCGCTCTCGGCGTGCAGCTCGACCGTGCAGGAGCCCGGCGGGGTCAAACCGATTGATGTCGTCTCCCAGAAGGTGGTGGTCAGCAAGCCCTGCGTGAAAGAGGCCCCTCCCCGCCCGATCTATCGCTGGGGGCGCGGGCAGTACCCAGCAAGCGACAAGGAAGCCGGCGCCATCCTGATGGCCGACCGTGAGCAAGCCGTGCAGTACGGGCTCGCGTGGGAGGCCGCGACCGTCGGGTGCATCCAGACCCAGAGCGTGCTGTCGCCGGCTTCGGAAAGTCAGCCGCCGTAGGCCTGGCCCCTGCCATTACCGTAGTGGCACACCCTCCCCTATTCGAGACTCTCCATGATCACCACCACCACCGTCGCGCTCGTCGCCCTGCTGCTGATGTCTCTGCTGCTGATGGTGAGCATGCGCCAGAATCAGCGACTGCGGCGGGATGCCTACCGGAGCGAGGCGATGCTGGCCTGGCGGACTGATGAGGTCCAAGCGTGGCAGTCGATGGCACGCCGCGCCCTGGGCCGGCTGAACGTTGCGGCGTATGGCCAGAGTGACCGTGGCGAGCTGATTGCTGATACCCAGACCCTGCGAATCGAGATGCGGGATCTGTGTCTGCGCTCCGAATTTCGCAGCCGCACGGCGCCAGAAGTGGCAGATGCTCTACAGTCCGCTCCCAGCATGACGTGCAACGGCTAGGATAGCCGTCTACGGGAGATTATCGCTCTCCCACGAAAAAGCCGCCTCATGGGCGGCTTTCTCTTGATCAGGCAAAAAGTAGATGTCAACTAGGCCGACTACGCGAGTTGGCTATTTCGGCAGTATTTCGGCATTTGGCAGGATAGATGGGTTGTCCGAAGCACTGAGCGGTATCGTCTGTCATACGGGTGATGGGTGATGTCATTCGGAAGACCAGTGACCCATGACGAATGAAGGGTTATGGGTGACATCATCCGTATGATGCAAGACATCCCACGTACTACAGGTGACTTCATGCGTCTGCTGTACGCAGGCGGACGTTCAGGCGCAGCATCGCTGCCTCCCGGCTCTCGCCTGGCCTGGCCAGTTCGCTGAGCTGCTGTTCGGTTACCAGCCGCTTGCGGCCACGGCGCTTCGGCGGTGGAACGATGATCTCGCCCAGGTCGAGAAAACCTAGCTGCTCTGGTTCTTGCTTGACCGGCTTGGATTTCTGGCTGATGTCGAACAGGAGACCCTCAACGCTTTTTCCGGCCTTCACCGGCTCCATCATCACGTTGATAGGCGACAGGTCGTTGATCTCCTTGAGCGCCGGATCCAAGACGCGGCGCTTGAACTCGTAGTATTCCGGGTACTTGTCCTGGAGCTCGAACATCACTCGCAGCTCCGATAAGGGAATCTCCACCGACCCCGCAGCGCGCCATTGGCGCATCAGCTCGTAGAGGCGGATCGAGTAGGTGCTGCTCATCTTGAGCACGTCTGCCAGCTCGTAATACGTGAACTGCTTGTTCAGTTCCGAGAGGTAGGGCAGCAGTACCTTGGGAAACTGGATGCCGATGATGCCGCCCTTTTTCGACAGCTTGATGGCCTGGGCCCAGTTGGTGATCACCACGTCATCGAGCGGATCGCCTTGGGGGCCGTCGGTGAGGCGCACCTCCTTGCGCTTGAGGCCTTCGGCGGCGCGTTTGAGCTCTGCGTAGGCCGAGGTGGCCGATATGCCGGAGAGGCGAATGATGTCGGCCGTGGTGACCGTGTAGAAGATCTCGTCGCTGGCCGGCGCGTCCTTGGGTATCTGCGCCAGGCAGCACAGCAGCACCCGCTGTTCCTGGAGCGATAGCGTGTAGGGCGCTGTCACCAGGGTGTTTGATTTGCGGACGTACTGCCTCATGGGAAATTGCACCAATTCTGTACGGTGAAAAACGGGGCTTTTATGGCCTGAAACCTGCGCTGCTGCTGGGTTTTCGACTTACTCACAGGCTGTTTTCCCTTTTATAGCTTTACTAACTTTAAAAGCTTTCGGACCTCTACAGCCCAGTAGCGGCGCGGCTTCCAGCGGTTTAAACCGTACAGATTTGGTGTCTCGACCGTACAGATTTGGTGCTTCAACCGGAGGGATTTGGTGCTTGCACCGTACAGATTTGGTGCTGCCCTCGATTTCGCCAATTCCTAAGGCTCGTAATCAATTTTCGGCTTGTTATCGGGCGGCGGTAGGAGGTTGTCATCGTCGATCATGCGCATGAGGAAGTCGTACTCCTCCTGAGTAATCCAGCCATCTTTCAGAAGTTGCCGCACCTCCACTCGAAGCAATTTCCTCATCGGCTCGGACAAGCGCAGCTGTCGCAGGCTGATGATCTTCTTGACCAGTTCTTGAAATTCGAAACTACCCATACCGATTTCGTCCTCATTCGTCTTCAAGCAAGCGCAGGCGGCGCTCAGCGACGCTCCAGCCATCGACCCAGTCTATCCCTGCCAACGAGTTATCTGGATAGGGACAGGTATCTCCTAGGCCCGCTAGATACGCTGCATAACCCTGTTGCCAGGCTTTCGAAGCATGGTGGTTCGTGATGGGTCTATTCATGGCGGCTCAGGGATGAACTATCATCCTCAATACTGGACATATAAACAGTATAGGAGGACCTCGCCATGCCCGCTTGCCATTCGCAGTTCTATTGCCATACCCAACTTGACCGGCCCGATGGGGAAAATGACATGTTGGGCTATGGGTCGCCAGACGAAGTTGAGCGACTGCACATCGCCCTGGCCAATCGAAACACCCTCATTGGCCGACTCTCCTACCAGGTGGAAGACGCCCAGCTCACCGCCAATGGGTTACGCGAGTGGGTCCATAGGCTGACCACCGAGAACACCAGGCTGCGCCAGCAGCTTGGCCTCAAATCCCTGAATCCTCCCCACTTGCCCCCACGCTACCCAGACAGCGCTCTGGCAAAGGCATTGAGTAGTCCGGTTCGGACCAGTGTTGACCAGGGCGATTACTACACGCCGTTGCCCAAGCCCCCTACAGATCTACCTGAGTCATTGCCCCGAGTTAGGTAGTGACTTAATCGTCATTCAACTTAAGCGTTGCTATGCGGAGTCAAGGCCCAGCGGGGCGGCGCCCAGACGCTTATTTCGCGTCCGGGCGCGTGTTTCGGGTCAGAATTTGTTATCAGCTACGTCCTTGAGCGCCTTTGAAATATCGGGAATTGCTTGCTTCGGAGCGCCTTTCTGCCGACCTAATACATAAACGCGAGCCTGCGCCGGTGCTTGACCACCAAGGGCCGGACTAAGAGCTGCTGCTACTACGGTCAGAAGCTTCCACCCTTCAGCTAGTGCCTTGTTTACATCCTCGACGTTGTAAAGCTCTCTGACTTCATCGACTTCTTGCATCTGCATGGTGTCACCTTGGGTCGAAGCCGGCGGCGCCGGCGGGGCTGCCCCTGCGGGCAGGTTAATCCTGGGCGTCGCGCCGGGCTTCTTCGTCCAGCTCTGCATCAAACTGGCGCTGACGCTCAATCTGATAGTTGGCCAGCTGGCTGCCTAGGTCCAGGAAGTCGGGGTCGTTCTCGCCGTGCTGGTGGTAGGCCCGCATGAGCGCGAACGCGATCGCCAGGTTCTCGCTATCAAGCTGGGTCAGCTGGTTGCCCAGGTTGAATGGCCAGTCGTCGCAGTTGTATAGGTGAAGGACCAGGGCCTGTAGGCGGTCCTGGCGCAGAATGGTGCTGCGATGGATCAGGAATGGTGACTCTTCCATGGATCAGGACTCCTGGGTGGCGGCTGTTTTGGCTTGCTCTTCCGCTTCGCGCTTAGCGTTGTACCGCTGAATTAAACGTATCGCCCGCTCAAGCGATGCGAGAGCCCAATCCGGGCACGGTAGTGCGGTCTTCGCATCGACACTTGCAAGCCACGCCCGGATGGTTCGTTCAGAACAAGGTGCGTTGCCGGCTTTGATGAGGTTAGCAGCCTCGTGCTGCTTGATATCGTGCTCATCAAGCAGCTGGCGGAACCTGAGCCGATTCGTATCCCGGCGCAGCCTCTCCTCTCGTGCAGTAGACATAGGGCTCCATTAGGCAGAACTGCCTATCGATCACTTAGGCAGGTCTGCCTCTCTGGTGTCGATAATAGGCAGGCCTGCCTAGGTGCACAATAGGCAGGTCTGCCTATTTGACCTTGATCCTTGACTCCCGAAACGGTCGTGACGCCCTTAGTGCAGAACCCCAAGTGGAAGCGCTGGAGTCGTGACAACACCATTGGCGGTGAACTCACTCACTTGGATGCCCTAATGCGTAAACACCTTCCTGAAATCATCGCCCTGCTGATCCTGGCGGCTCTGCAACCAACCCACGCGCCCACGCCTACCTTCCAATCATCGGTGCAGGTCTCGGTCACGGTCCAGCGCTGAGTATCCGAAAGCGTAGTAACTCGCTCAGGCTTTGCGTGGGTAGCCAGCGTGAACTGGATCACTGTCGTCCGTATGACGTCATCTGCATGATTGATGACGTCATGGGTAATGCTTCATGCTTAATACATCTCGCAGGGGGCGGCGTGAGGCTTCATCTGTCATACGTCATCCATCCTGCGTCACATGTAGTACGTCATGGATAGGAAGTCATGGGACAGATAACGATCGTTGGCTGCAACAAAGGCGGCGCCACCAAGACCACCACCTGCATACAGATAGCAGTGAAGATGGCCCATCTGGGGCTCGACTTCATCGTGGTGAACGCGGACAAGCAGAAGTCGCTCCCCGACTTCATCCAGTACCGCAACGAGGAAAAAATTGAGCCGCGCATCCCGATGGTGGAGGCGCGTGGCGACATCGCCATGGCACTGTTCGACATGGCCAAGAAGTACCAGCACGTGCTGGTGGATGTGGCCGGCCGGAACAGCGAAGAGCTCGTAACGGGCATGCTCGTGGCCGACCAGGTGATAGCGCCGCACCAGTCCAGCCAGTTCGACATGGACACCATGAAAGAGCTATCGGCCCAGGCACGCGCTGCTCGCCTGCACAACAAGCGCCTGCGCGTCCGCTGCTACCAGTCGATGGCGAGCACTCACCCCCATCTATCCAAGCGCGAGCGCGAGGACTTCGTCAGCTTCATCAAGGAGCTGCCCGAACTGGAGTACCTCGACGCCATTGCCTGCTATCGCCAGGTCTACCGGGATAGCGCCGCCCAGGGAAAGGGTGTGCTGGAGGCGAACGACGACAAGGCACGTGCCGAGGTCGAAGCGCTGTATGCGGAGGTGTTCGGTAATGCGTAAGCCCGGTAACTCCAAGCCTCAAGAACTGCCCGCTGAGGATCGCCTGCCGCCGGATCCCGCAATCTCTCAGGCGCTGGCCAAGACGTTGGCCAATCGCGAGTACGGCCAGGACAATCCGGCGCCGGAAGAGCCAGAAGGGCCAGAAGGCCGCGAGCGGATCACCATCACCCTCCCAGCGTTCATGCTCCAGCAGCTGACCGACGAGGCGTACCAGAACAAGCGCAAGAAGACCAATGGGCACAAGGCCGTCAGCCACATCATTGAGGAAAAGCTGCGCGAGGCGGGCTATGGAAAGGCCCAGGAATGACGTCATCCGTATGACGTAATACCCATGACGTCACCTGAATGATGTCATGGGTCATTCTTCACCTGTCTTGTTTCATGGAGTAGCAGATGGCAACCAAGCGCCTGCGCGGCCGGTCTTGGGAATACGTCGTGCGCCGCAAGGGGCTGCTGGAGCGGCCCGTGTCGCTGAGCTTCGCGACTGAGGAGGTGGGTGACGCTGTCGTCGCTGCTATTGAGGCAGGCCTGGCTGAGGGCGTGATCCATCCGATCCTGCGCGATCGCCTGACACCACCGCTGACGCTCTCTCGGCTCATCGAGGAGTACCAGGAGGCGGTAGCGGTATCGGAGTCTGACCCGCCGCTGCTTGCGGCCATCGCGCGGCAGCACGGCCGGCGAGCCATCACCGAGCTTGACCATGGGTGGCTCGATGGCTGGATCCTGGTAATGAAGCGCGAGCGCGGCTTAGCACCGGTGACCATCCGGCACTACGTTGGGGCCCTGGGCCGGGCGATGGACTGGGCGGTTCGCCGCAAGCGGCTAGCAGCCAATCCGGTTCGGGAGCTGCCCAGGCGCTATGCCACCTACAACGAAGCTGATCGCCAGGCGCTGGCCCAGCGAAACCTGCCGCCGATAGAGGAGGGCGTCCGTGACCGGCGCCTGGCCGGCGAGGAGGAACAGGCCGTGCGCGAGATCCTGGACCGCGAGACGCCAACCGGCCGCCAGCGCCCCCTGCGTCTGGAGCATCGGGAGGATCTCCTGGCCGTGTTCGACCTGGCGCTGGAAACCGCTATGCGACTGCGCGAGATCTACACGCTCACGCCGGATCAGGTGAGCCTGGCCAGGCGTACCGTCTACCTGGACCGAACCAAGAACGGGGACACCCGACAGGTGCCGCTATCGACTGTCGCGGTGCGTGTGCTCCAGGGCTGCATCGAGCGCCACGCAGGGGAGGGCGATGATCCGCTGTTTCCGTGGTGGTCAGGAGCGCGTGCGACCAAAGAGCTGAAACGGGTCTCGGCGCTACTCTCGCGCCAGTTCGCGCGGATATTCGATGCCGCCGAGTGCAGCGACTTCCATTTCCATGACTGCCGGCACGAAGCGACCTGCCGCTACTTCGAGCGGACGAACATGGACATGATGGTGATCGCGCGGATAACCGGGCACCGAAACGTCAATACGCTGCGGCGTTATCTTTCGCTGAGAGGGAGTGATTTGGCAGAGCGGCTCTGGTAGCCGCTATGCCGCTTCAACGTTGAGCTGTGCGGGCAGCTCCAGCTTGGAAATGATCACCAAGTGGTGGGCATGATCCTGCTCACCACCCCAAGCCACTGCGCGTAGGGCCTGAATATCTGTTTCCTGCCGCAGCTGTACCAGCTCCGTGGAAATCAGATGGTAGTGATAAACGAACAGTTGCAGCCCCAGTGCGCGCGACATCTGGGTCAGCCAGAACCGCTGACCTTCGTTGGTCTGCTGGTTGTCGCTGACAAGAACGTCGTAATTCTCCAGCAGGTAGTCGAAGAATACCGCGCGAGCGAGTTGGTGCAGTACCGCCTCATGCTGGAACGCAGTTGAGCGCCAAACAAGGACTTGGGTAGCCGGACGATGGTTCAAGTCCATGTAACCCGTCACAATCACCTGGTTGTAGTAGGCGACGCGCTGGGTGGTATCGCACAGCAACGCCACCTCGAACCGCTCATGAGCGCCCGGCTCCAAACGGTTGTCGATACGCACCAGGCGATACCCGGCAGGGACTTCGTGGGCCAGCAATGGAGCAAGATCGATAGGATGCGGCGCAGCATTCAGCTCGCCATAGAGCCGCTCATTGCCTTCATCGAGCTCATAACGATCGAACTCGTGGGCGACGTCTTGAGGGACGAGAAGCGTCGGCATGGAAGGGCCTGCAAGAAATTGCGGTAATGGATTGCAGATTACTGACATCCGAAGCGGGTGACAACTACAGATTGTAAGTATCGTCAACCATTATCTGTAGGTCGCGCCGCGCCTCGATGCGTCGGCGGATCTCAGGGTTGATCCCACGCGCCTTCGCGCCAGCCTCGTCCACTCGATCCTGGCGCCGGGCATTGGTGCGCCGATGGCAGATCACGCAATAGCGGGTGCTGGTGTAGCGCCAGATGTGCGAGCTGTCGCCGGCGCATGAGCCCTGGGCGAAATAGACCGGGCGGCCCTGAACGACTGCCTCTTCGCGATTGATCTTCGTCTCGACGGAGATGGTGGGCAGGTAGGGGTCGCCGTTATTGAAGGCGGGCTTGATCACGGCCGACCCTCCTTGGCACGCAGGTACTCGATGTAGGCACCGGTGCCGCCCAGTGCTTCGACCATGGCGCGGGCACCGGTGGCTTCGGCTTGGATCTCCAACTGGCGGACGGCGTAGCGACTTTCAGCTGCCCAGCGATCCGCCGGCGCCCACAAGAGCTGGCCGGCCAGTAGCAGGATGCTCGCCAGCGCTCCAAACCCCAGCATGGCCACGCGGGTTTCCATCGTGGCGGGCAAGCGATAGGCCTGCCAGCAGAGGCCGCCGAGGCAAAGGGAGAGGAGGGTGCAGACGAGCATGATATTCACGGGGTGGGCTCCAGGACGAACGCGAGGCGGACACAGGGCGGATTGAGGATCGCCGGCAAGCCTTTGCGGCCGTATCGGTCATCCCAGTGATGCGAAAATAGCGCCCAGCTGGCGAAGCCCTCGGCCGCTATTTCCGAATCGTCCATGTCCTCCAGGTGCACGTCCTGGGCGCTGCCGACGGTGGCGATGCCGATCGCGGCCGTCTTGCCGAAAGGGAGAGCCTCGACCAGCTGGATGCGCTGCCCGACGAGGCCGCTGGCGCCGAGCGCCTGAGCCTCGGCCGCTGGCAGCCGGTGGACGGTCTTGCGACCGTCTCGAACTGCCTGCGCCTGCTCGGTGGCCAGCAGCAGGATGGCCATCAGCCGATCACCTCGCGGGAGCCGTTGGAATTCATCGGCGAGACGATGCCCATCTGTTCCAGCGCCTCGATCATCGCCGCCGCCCGGTTGTAGCCGATCTTGAGCTTGCGCTGGAGCGCACTGACGCTGGCGCGGCGACTATCTCGCACGACGGTGATCGCCTCGCCCAGAAGTGCATCCTGCTCGCCCAGGCCGCCGCCGGCGGACAGCTCTTCCTTGGCGGCCTGCTGGGCGGCGTTGGCGCTGAACGCATCCAGCTGGACCTCGGCGCGCACTACGCGCGTCTCGCGCTGCACCGGCTGGGTTGCTGGCTCATCACCCAGACCCTGGGGAATCTCCTCACCGCCCAGAGCCTCGATCAGCTGCGGCACGAACTGCTCGAAGGTCAGGCACATGAGGGCGAAGCTGGCGTCGAACTGGCCGGCCGCCTCGTCGCCGCCGTCCTGCTCGGCCTGCTCCTGGAGCAGGTCCTCGAACTTGAGGCGGGTAATCGCCAGGTCGTCCGCCAGGTGGAAGGCCAGCTTGTCCTCCCAGGCCAGCATCAGTCGCGTCACCAACTTGCCGGCCTCCAGGTGGTTCTGGATCTCCTCGGCGGTGAGGTCCTGATTCTTGCAGCGCACGATGCCGCCGCCTTCGCTGACGTCGCGCAGCTCGCACTCATCAAGCAGCAGCAGGCCGTGGGTGGCATCGCCCGCCTTGACCCAGTCGGTGAAGGTGGCCATCGGGGCTTGCTTGACCCCTACCGGCCGCACCGGCAGCGAGCCCAGGGCGTCGCGCAGGGTAGATAGCAGGTCTTCGGCGGCGCGTGGGCTGCCGGCGTTCACCGCGATCATCCCCAGGGCGGGCAGGATGGCGGCGTAGGTGGTTTTGCGCGTCGGCGGAGTGTGCGGGAGCATGGCCATGACAATCTCGTCCTTGAGCTGCTCCTTCTCCTTCTTGTAGACCTTGCGCAACTGCTCCTTCTCGATGGCGTCCACCTTGTCCTGGAGCGCGTCCTTGATGGCGCCGGTATTGAGCTTGCGCTCCTCACGGCGGCAGGCCACCAGCAGGTTGCCGGCAACGGCGTGCACCAGGGCGACGCCATGCTTGCCGAGCGGCGGGATGAAACCGTAGGTGGACAGCTCCTGGGATCCGCACGGGCGGGCGGGCTTGCTGGCCAGCGCTGCCTCCAGGGCGTCGGGCTCGAACTCGACCGGCTGGGTCAGGCGGTACAGGCGGAGGCTATTGAACCAGCACATGCTCAGGCCCCCATCTTGTAGGTGGAGATCAGGGCGCCCAGCAGATCGGTTTCCACCTGCATTTCAGCGGCGGCCTGCTCGGAGGTCTTGCCACGGCGCAGGTGCTCGCGGGCATCGCGTAGCAGGCGCCAGTGCTTCATCAGCTCGCGGCAGAAGTCTTCTTGCGGCTCGGGGACCCAATTGACCCAGGCGCAGGCGCCGTTCTTGTAGCCCAGGATGCGGGCCAGTTCGTGCTCGGGCACCACGGCGAACAGCTCATCGGCGGCCAGGCGCAAGCGGCTGCGGTGGCGCCGGCGCACCGGGCGGCCAATGGGCTCGCGGCGGGCGGGGTGGGGGACGTACTCGCTGGAATCAGCCTCGGCGACCGGGCCGTGTGCGGCCTCGAAATTTTCGGTCAGGTTGGCCAGCAATTCGCGGGCAGCGTTGCGGCCGGCGATGGTGTGGGGGGCGTTGGCGAAGTGCTCGATGGAATGCGTGCTCATCGGGGTTCGGTGTCCGTCAGCAGATGATCAGTTCGTTTTGCAGGCGCATGAACGGGATGTCGTCGTACTCGCCGTGGCCGCCCGGCTGCGGGGCCTGCTGCTGAGGGCGTGACGGCTGGCGGTTGCCAGCGTGGTTCTGCGGGCGACCGTTCTGCTGGGGCCGCCCGTTCGGATTGCCCTGCTGCTGGCGCGGCGCGTTCTGGTTACCCTGCTGCTGGCCATCGCCTGGCCGGCCGCCAAGCAGCTGCATGTTGCCGTCACGGTCCACGACCACCTCGGTGGTGTAGCGGTCCTGGCCATCCTGGCCCTGCCACTTGCGAGTGCGCAGCTTGCCCTCGACGTAGAGCTGGCTGCCCTTAGAGGCGTACTGGCTGACCACCTCCGCCAGCGGTCCGATGAAGACCACGCGGTGCCACTCGGTGCGGTCCTGCTGCTGGCCGGTCTGCTTGTCCTTCCAGGACTCGGTGGTGGCCAGGGTGATGTTGGTAACGGGCGTCTCGTTGGGCATGTAGCGGAGTTCGGGGTCTCCGCCCAGGTTGCCGACGAGGATGACCTTGTTGATTCCACGTGCCATGGGGCTGGATCTCTAAAGAGGCCCCGGCGAACCGGGGCAGGGTGAGCGGATGGACTACTTGGCGCGGGAGGCGACGCTGGGGGTCTTGGTCAGCTTGACGCCGGGCATGGCGAAGGCTTCCTTGAAGGCCTTGGCCTGCTTGTCGATGAACTTGGTGTCGGCGGCGATCGCCTGGAGCGGGGCGGCATTGCGTGCGCGCTTGTTCACCAGGGCCATCAGCTTGTTGGCGTCGCCTTCGGCCTCGTCGGCCAGCAGACCGCACGCCACCGACAGCGCCAGCTCTTTCAGGTCGATGACCTCGGCGCCGAAGGTCCAGCGGGTGGAGACACCAGCCACCTTGGTCGAGGCGACAGGGGCGGGCGCAGCTACCACGGAGGCGGCTTGCTCGCGCAGGGCTTCGGCGCGCTCGACCTTGCCGGACACCTCGGCTCTCTCGGCCTTGCGCTCCAGCGCCTCCTGCTCCTTGCGGGCCTTTTCCTGCTGGCGGGCCTCCTCCTCACGCCGCTCGTTGTCCAGGCGGGTCTGGCATTCGAGGATGGCGTTCTTGAGGCTGTTCTCTACCTCAGCCAGCGCGGCCAGTGGGGCGGCGACGTAGTCCATGACCTTCTTTTTCGCGTCGTCGAACGGCTTGGTGACTTGCAGCCGCTGCTCATTGATCGACTTGGTCATGCCCTTGATGCGCTGGAGCTGGTCACCGGCGATTTGCAGGTCACCTGCCGTCTGGATGACCAGCTGGCTGGCGGTCTGGGACTCGATGGCCACCCGCTGGAGCAGGGCGACGGTTTCCGGCAGCAGATCGGCCTGGATGATGATGGGGAAGACGCCGGCGCCGGCGGCCAGGCCCAGGGCCTCGGTGGCGCTGACGGGGGTGGCGGTTTCGACGTTCAGGTTCATGACTTCTTGCATGGTGACTCTCCTTGATGGTCTCGCTCAGGCGGCGAGTTGCTTGTAGAACTTGTGGTGGAGTTGCTGGAACCGGTACAGGCGCAGGCAGGCGTTGAAGTCGTGCAAGTCGCTAGCAGCGGTGTAGGGGATCAGATCGAACGTGCCATCCTTGCCCAGGCGCAGGCCGTAGCGCTCTACGATGTGGTCGCGCTTGACCGGCCGGTGGGCGTTCTCGGCTGCCAGGTAGGCAGCGGTTTGAGGGCCGGTGGTCGGCATGACGGTGACGCAGCTTTTCACGTCCAGCACCGCGAGCTTGGCCTTGGGTTTCCCATGCAGGACCAACTCCATGTCCAAGGTGCCGGCGTACTTGAGCACCGGGTGAAAGGTCCGCTTCTCGTTGGCGATGAACTCGGGCTTCATCCGGTCGCAGAAGGTCATGAAGGCCTCCAGGTAGCCGTAGTGGTCTTCGTCCACCGTGTTCCAGTCCAACCGGTCCTGGGCGATCAGTTCCACCGCGCGGTGCACGTGGGTGCCGCGCCGGGCGGCAGCGTCCAGGATCTCCCTAGGCACGTCGCCGTAGCTCGACAGCGGGGCCAGAACCGAGGTGACGCCCGGAATCAGCTCGCCGTCGAGCCGGTAGCTGTGGCTGGCTTCGTCAAAGGTCAGGACCTGGCTCATGCAGCGGCCTTGGCCTTGCCTTCGGCGAACGCCATCAGGTCGTTGATCAGGGAGCCGGCGAGGTCTTCCAGCTTCTGGGCGTTGTAGCGGGCCAGCAGATCGGCCTCGGCGATGTTGGTGCTCTCCAGGCGCTTGCGCAGCAGACGCACCTGGCGCTCGGTGATGCGGGGGCCGTCATCGGCGACCGGCGCGGCGGCTGCCTTGGCCTGGTTGCGGGCCTTGCCCCTGCTGGCCGGCTTTTCCGGTTCCTGCTGCGGGGTTTCGTCGGCGGCCTGAAAGTCCCCGTCGATGGGGGCGGCCTCGCGCAGGGGCTGCGGTCCTTCCGACTCGGGATCGATGCCGCCCTGGGCGGTGATGTCGCGGGCGTTGACCACCCAGTCCTTGCCTTCCAGTTCCTCGAACGTAGGCTCACTGCCCAGTAGTTCCGGCCAGGCCTTGCGCAGTGCCTGGGCCTCGGTGCATTTGGCGAGCTGGCCACGACTGCGCCGGCGCCACATGTCGTTGGGCTCTTCGGACTGGTAGCCCTTGGTCGCGTAGTTCTCTTCCCAGTATTCCAGCGCGGTAAAGGCGCAGCGCTGGCCGTCGATCATCTTGTAGACGGTGATTTCGCAATATTCGGGAAAAGAATAGGTGACGGTGCGGGCTTGCTCGAAGCCCTGCTCATCACGGTAAGGGACCGTTAAGGTCCGCTCTTGCATTTCCCCATAAATTGGCCGGTCGATGCCGGCATAGGAGCCAGAGCGGCTGGCCTGCACCCGATACAGGCCGATACCAGGCAGCACTACATCGCGCTTTACATACGAGGTCTTGGGTTTGTCGTTCGGGCGATTGGCCGGCGGTGGCGTGACGACCTTGACGCTCATCTCAACCAGATGCACGGGCTTGAGCATGATGTCGAGCCCGCGTGCCTTGCAGTAATCCCACGCCATTAGAGCGCTGGCATCCGAAGCGCCGGGGAACAAGCTATTACGAATAGTGGACCACGCGGCTTCTGTAATGCCGCGCTCGGCCAAATTGGGGTTTTGCTGCTGCCAGGCAGTTATCTGCGTGGTCATGGTAGCCTCCGATTGTGTTTGTAGCATCTGCTCAAAAAATCTAGCGTCTGCTAGTCAATTGCGCAAGAGATATTTTAGCAGGTGATGCAAAAAACACGACGAAGCGCAGACGGATCTAGTCAGGGAAACCCAATGTCATTGCGCGGCTTTAAAGGATTAGAGCAAGTCGTCCCTTTTGGGAAAGTCATGCCGCAAGTGATTGGCACGACTTGTATCGTTTGCTACATTATTTGGGTGAAGCCCATGGAGAGTCGTATGAACGCGAATGCCGATAACGGGCTGAGCGGAAAGGACGTCGGAGCGGCCGGCGAAGATCAGGGAAAGGAGTTAGACCAGAAGCCCAAGGGAAAGCGGGTTGTGGACTCGGCGAAGGAGGAGCGCAAATCCAGGCCTGGGCTGGTGGCGTTGCGGCTGTTCATCAAGCGCAATCTCCGTTCGCCGGAGCAACGTGAGGAGTTCGCCAAGCGCTGCGGGACTACCCTGGGCCACCTGCGGCAAGTTGCCTCGGGGGACCGCAATATCGCGGTCTGGCTGGCCATCAATCTGGACAAGGAGTCAGGCGGCACCCTCGATATGAGGGAGCTTGTGTGGGAGGAAGACCCCTCCCATGCGATCAAGTGGGACTACGTGATGTCGGCGCTGTACTTCCGAATGGGAAACCTGGCCCAAGACGCCATCAAGGCGCAGGCGAAACTGGAGTTACTCCAGGAGCTGCGGGACGGGTTACCAACGGATGCTCAGTCAATATCAAAGGGTAAAAAGGGTTCTTGAGGACGCGGACGCGCCGCTGGCGCTGTTCCAGATCCGCGAGAAGATCTTGGAACGGTTCGTGCAAACGGACTCGGATTCGGCCATAAGCGCCCGTATTCGAGACATCCGGCATGACCTGGACCAGGACAAGCTCGGAACGATCATCAATCACCGCGTACCGGGCAAAGCCTACGTGCGCTATGAGCTGGTTCGCTCCGAGTGCAACACGCTGGCCGCTAGCGCATAGTGGCAAAGGGATGGATAGGCGAGGAGTAGCTGCCCCGCTGAAAAGGCCCGTCTCCCCAGGCATGGGGCCCTTCCATCCTCTCTCACCTGGGGAACAAGCTGGTCGCGAGGCCGGCACGACATAACACTCATGCCTGGGGAAAGCGCATGAAATTTTCGAACACGGCCGTAAGGCTGTGCGGGATCGTTCAGCCTGAAAAAGCTGGACGATTCGGCACGACTAGCGTCGGTTTTACAGCAGATGCGCTGTTTTGTATGGCGCATATGATACGGAATTTTGACGTTGTGTCGGTCAAACGAATGGCACAAGCGGCACTGGCCAACCGGGATCTAGACAGGGAGAATGCGCACAAAACCCGCTATATTCCAAGGAACGGTCTATCTGTGTCTGTGTTCTGCTGCACGAAACTCGCTAAAGAATCCGAATCTCAGTCGATAGAAAACACGCAGCGGGAATTACAGCACCTGCGAACAGGCCGCCGTAGCGCCTTTGGCGCCCTGTCACCCTTTCGTTCTATCGGCTTTGGCTCCCGTCGTCGGGCACCGGCTGCAACTGTTTTCGAGGTGACCGCGTGACGTGTTTCGAGCCTAAACGCAAATTCAAAGGCGTCTGGATTCCGGCCGAGGTGTGGCTGGATCGGGACCTGTCCATCGTCGAGAAGGTGATGCTGACCGAGATCGATAGCCTGGATGACGTCGAGCGCGGCTGCTACGCCAAGAACGCCTACTTCGCGGAGTTCTTCAACCTGTCCAAGTCGCGGGTGTCGGAGATCATCAGCGGGCTGGAGCAGAAACGTCTGATCTCGGTGGACCTGAAATACAAGCCTGGGACCAAGCAGGTACAGACCCGGATCATCCGTCTGACCCGCCCGCTCGGCACGCCGGTTTCTGTGACGCGGGGCCCAGACTTGCCCCCCTTCGACAATTCGAACACGGGTGCTGACCCCTTCGAGATCCCGAAGGGGTGTGTTCGGGAATCCGAATACCCCCCTTCGGAAAACACGCAAGGGAATAATACAAACAACAATAATCCAGTAGAGACAGATACTTGTCCGTCTGGCGACGGACGCCTGGTGACGGCCGAGGTGTTTGCTGCGCTGACCGCTGCTGACCGCGAGCGCCTCGTGGAGCGGGTATTCGTCCACTGGCAGAACTCGATGGCATCCCCCCGTTCGCTGCTCGACGCCAAGCGCCGCGCCATCCTGAACCGCGCCTTGAGAACCTACGGACTGGATACGACCCTGAACGCCATCACCGGGTGTTCACGCTCGCACTTCCACATGGGCCGTGATGAACAGGGCCGGCCGATCAAGGGCAAGGTGAAGTACAACGACCTGTCGCTGATCTTCCGCGAGGCCGAGAAGACCGAGCGATTCCTGCGGATCTACGAAGATCCCACGGCCAATACCCGCCAGGATTTCCGCGAGGAGCGGTTCGATCCGACGCTGGCCAACGCCCGAGGCACCCAATCCACCCGAGAGGAGCGCACGAATGACGCCAGTCGCGATGTCATCGAAGGCCAAGCTGAACGTTTGGACTGAGCCGCGTCCCTGCCCCGGCGAGCCCTCGGTTGACGGTATGTCGCTGATGCAGATCCTGTGGGCACGCCTGAATGGCCTTATGCCGGGTGCCTGGTCGCGCCACTTCACCAGCGACGAGTCCCTGGAGCACTGGCGCCAGGCTTGGGCTACTCGCTTCATGGTGGTCCAGCTGCGGCCGGATGAGGTCCAGATCGGCCTGGCCAGGCTGGGCGAGGTGATCAGCCGTCGGGACATGCAGTTCGGGCGGGTGACGGTGGAGGACTTCATCGCCGCCTGCCGGCCGCGCCTGGATCCCGAGGATGCGTTCCACGAGGCTGTGCGCGAGATCCCGAAGCACCGCCGGCCGGCACGCATCGATGGTGAGCTGGTCAGCCAAGCGCGGTGGACAGAGCCTGCCGTGTATCACGCGGCCGTGGCCATGGGTAAGGACTTGGAGGAGCTGTCCTGGCGGGACATCCGCTCGCGCTTTACCAGTGCGCTGGAAAAGGCCCGCAAGGAAGGCCTGCCGGTGCCGCCGCCCTACGATCCCGAGAGGCCGGCCGCCTACCTGCCAGCGCCGGAAGCCAAGGGCGCGGGAAAGCGCACCATCGCACCGGAGGCCCAGAAGGCCATGATCAGCGACATGCTCAGCACCCTGGGCGGACGCAAGCGAATTGCACCGAAGGTCGAGGACGCGCGATCGCTCCAGCAGCGTGAGCGCGAGTTCGAGGAGGCGCGCCAGCGCCAGGTCGCCGAGGCGGAGCTGCGGCTCCTCGCGGCCAAGCGGCAGCAGCTCAGCGCCTAACCCCCTACCGAGAGCGCCCCGTCTGGGGCGCTGGAGTCCGGTCATGTTTGGAACCACCCCGAGTCCGGCGCAGAAGCACTGGCACGATTTGCTCGCCCAGGTGATCGGTTGCGTGTGCTGCGCAGCCGATGGCCATGGGTTCAACAGCTACGTCTCGATCCATCACATCGACGGCCGCACCAAGCCCGACGCCCACTGGCTGGTACTGCCGCTGTGCGAGCCCCATCACCAGGACAACGGCGCCGCGCTGGCGGTGCACCCGCACAAGCGGCGGTGGGAGGCCCACTACGGCGCCCAGGAACAGGTGCTCAAGGGCATCGCCGAGGAACTGCTGCGCCTGGGCCACCAGGTGCCGGCGAGGGTGCTGGAGCTCGCAGGTCTGGAGGTCGCGGCATGACGATCGCAGGGCCTCTCATTCTGGTGTGCGTCGCGGGCCTGGGCTGGGCCTGCGCAAGGGTGGTGTACGTCTGCTGGCGGGAAGCGCGCCGGCGACAAGACGCACCTGGGGCGCCGACCACCAAAGTCTGTCCGCACTGTTTCGGAAAGTGCATGGTTCAGCTGCCCAGCTTGCGCCTGAAAATCTGTGTGGACTGCCGGAGCGAGACCTCATGGGACCTCGACGAAGGGCAGACCTATACCCTCCAGCCCAGTCGGGCCACACGCAAGGTCAAGCCAGCATGATCGACATGCCTACCCGTTACCTCGTCTCCTGTGTCCGCATCGGCGAGCACAACTTGCAGCGCCCAGCGCATGCGACTGCTGGCGCGGCCGGCCTGGACCTATCGGCGGTCGGTGAGCACACCCTCATGCCCGGCCAACGCACCCTGGTGCCGACCGGCTTCGCCATCCACTTCCCGCCGGGCGTCGCCGGCTTCATCTGGCCGCGCTCCGGGCTGGCTACCCGCCATGGACTGGACGTGCTGGCCGGCCTGATCGATCAGGACTACACCGGCGAGATCAAGGTGGCGCTGATCAACCTGGGGGACCAGCCGATTACCCTCCAGCATGGCGAGCGCGTCGCGCAGATCGTTCTCCAGGGCTACGTGCCGACCACTTTGGGTGAGGTCGATCCTATCGAGCTGCCGGCAACCGAGCGTGGCGCGGGCGGCTTTGGCTCCACTGGCGCCATGGGGTTGCACTGATGGGTCTGCGTACCTGGTGGAATAATCGCAAGGCCCGGACGGTAGCGCGCGCCACTGGCGCCCCTCCGCTGACCGAGCCGCGTCAGGTGCCGCCGGTGGTCGCCGCCAAACGCGCTGAGCAGCGCCGGCAATCAGTGCCGGTCAGTTCGGCGCGCGTCGAATCGCACACCTCGCCAGCAGACTCGATGGGGCTGGCCAGCCCGCTGCATCCGCTCAATCCGCTGTCGCCCTACAGCCAGGCGAGCCAGCTGGCGGCCCTGGACGATGAGCCACGCAAGCGGCTAGCCGATCCCGAGCCAGTGCGCTGCGAGCCGGTACGCACGGAGTCGCTGAGCCATAGCGACCACTCCAGCTCCAGCCGTAGCCATTGCAGCAGCTCGGACTCTTGGTCGAGCAGTTCCAGCGACAGCTCCTGGAGCTCCAGCTCCAGCGATTCCAGCAGCAGCTCCTCCAGTTCGAGCTACGACTGACCATGCGCATGTCGGCCCAGGATGTCATCGACCGCGAGCGGCGCCTGGCCCAGGGCCGGCAGTCGCCGCCTTCGGCTACTCAGCCGTCGGCGGCCAAGGCCAAGGACCCCAAGGCGAAGCTGTTCGCCAAGGGGCGCCTGCCGGCGGGCGTGATGAACAAAACCGAGGAGGCCTACGCGCAGTACCTGGATCGGCGCAAGCAGGCGGGGGAGATCCTCTGGTGGGCGTTCGAGGCGATCAAATTCAAGCTCGCCAACAATCGCCACCTCACGGTGGACTTCGCCGTCATGCTCGCCGATGGCCAGCTTGAAATGCACGACACCAAGGGCGCCCGCGCCATCACCCAGGAGGACTCCAAGGTGAAGATGCAGTGGGCCGCGCAGCGCTATCCGTTCGCGTTCTTCCTGGTCTACCCGCGCAAGGCGGCCGATGGCGGCGGCTACGACATCGAGGAGGTTCGCCCGTGACCGACCCCGAGACCGACCCGGTGGCAGCGGCTCACGCGCCCTACCTCGCCCACATCATGGGCGCCGCACGCTGCTGCCATGCGCCCTCGGCGCGCTACTGCGAAATCGGAAAGGCGCTGCGGGTGGACTACCTGGCCGCTTTCATCATGTCCCAGCCGGATCGTCTGGAGCGCCGCCGCATCATGCAGGCCGAGCGCCGGGATGCCCCGCACCTCTTCCCAGCCCTGAAACAACGGGTGCACGAGATCTTGGGGCTCAACGCCACCGAGGAATAGCGCACCCTCTGGAGTGCGCGCCTTGGAGATCATCCTCGTCAAGACCATGGACGGGTCGCTGCGCCCGGCCACCGAGGAGGGCATTGAGCAGCTGCAAAAGCTCAAGGTCGGCGCCGGCGTGCGTTGCGAGGTCAAGCAGGTTCGCAACTACAAGTTCCTCCAGAAAACCATGGTGCTGTTCCGGGTGGCCTACGACCACTGGTGCGAGAACAACCTGGCCGCGATGGAATACCGAGGCCAGCAGGTGGTGCCGTGCATCGATCGCTTCCGCAAGGACTTGATCATCATGGCCGGCCACTACGAGCCTACCTATGACATCACCGGCAAAGTGCGGCTCAAGGCCGCCAGCTTGAGCTACGCCAACTGCAAGGAAGAGCAGGCCCAGGCGATCTACTCGGACGTCATCAACGCCATCCTCAAGCACGTGTACCGCAACCAGTTGGACGAGCAGCGGCTACAGCAGCAGGTGGACGAAATCATCCGGTTTTCCTAGATCGACAGAAACGATTCTGTCAATGGGAATAAGTTCACAGGGAAAGCGTGAACTGCGTTGCGGTTAGGGTGTGATATTTCTATCATTTGCTACAGAAATTCACCCCATGAGAGACGTAGTCCATGGCCATTCCGACCGCTGCCGAAAGAGCCGCAAAGCTGCGCCAAATCATAGGTTGCCGCATCTACGCCGCCCGTAAATTGGCGGACATGAGCCAGGACGCAGTTGCGCATCACTTGGGACACGAAAACGCCACCCAGATCAGCCTCTGGGAGAGCGGCGAACGCATGCCCAAGCTACTGGACATGATCGGCATGGCCGAGCTGTTCGCGGTGCCTCTGGACTACCTGTCCGGCACCAGCGACGACCCCCTGGCCGACGCCGCCGAGAACAACCAGAGCTTCCGTGTCCGGCTGGTGGCCAACACCATCGCCGAGTCCACCAGCCGCTACCACGAGTATCTGGCCCAGCAGGTGGGTGTGGCCCTCCAGGGCCAGAACCAGGATCGCTCCGACCTCCAGCGTATCGCCATCAAGCTCAAGGACGTGAAGCACGCCCATCGCCGCATGGCCCAGCTCAATCCCGAGTACGAGGAAGAGTGGCGCGGTTCGGCAACGTTGGAGGCAGCGCTGCGGGGCCTGGAGGACGTCATCACCGGTGCGGATGCCCGCATCGCCGGCGAGTTGAAGCACTGCGAAATCATCGAGCGCGAGTTCGAGGTGGCCAACGGCGAGTTTGATCGCCGGATGCGCCAGTCCACCGCGCAGAACGTCAAGCAAATCAGCATCGACCTGATCGCCGACCGCGCCGACCTGCGCGACCGGGCCCAGGCCGACCGCAGCCCGAGCGGCGACCTGTTCGCTTGAGCTGAAAGATTGGAAATGCCGCGCCAGGGCGGCCCTCGCTGAGGGATAGCCTGGATACGTGGGTGTGGAGAGCGTAGGGCCACCATCCCACACAGCTGATACGCCTGCCGGCAACCTCCTCGGCAGGGTCGCCCAATGGAGTGGGCTGGCCCAGTGGCGGGAACCAGTCGTTAGTCCTCCCCGGCAACGGGCGTCAAGAGGGCATGAGCACTGCGAGGCATGCCGGTGCAAGACGGGACTCATCATCCCGACTCGGTGGTTCAACTCCACCGCCTCGCCCAAGACCTCCCTGGCTGGCAATGGCCGCACAGGGTGAAGCCGATGCCCTGGCCAGCGACGCTGGTGAGGGTGATCGCCGGGAGTGGCAACCGGCCCGAACCCCGCAAGGGTGCATCGGTGAGTACGCAGCGCGATCGGCGCCGGCGTCCTGACCCATGCAGCCATGCAGCAGCAACCCGAGACCAGTGAGACCGACATGAATCAGCCGCAAGACATGACGCCCCAGCAACTGCAATACGCCCTCAATGGCGCGCTGCAAGACCCGAACTCGGCGCCTGCTATCCACGCGCTGGCGCAATCCTGGCTCAGTCGCCAGCCCGAGCCCGAGTACATCCCTCACGGCGTCGCTGTCGAGAACGACAAGATCGCGGACACCTTCGTGGGCGGCGTACTGCCCGAGGTGGGTGATCACCTGGTGCTGGTGGTTTACGAGGTTGCAGACCTTCCTGGCCAGAGATCCCCGGCGACCGTCGTGAAGTGCCGTCACATGGCTGTCACCCCCGAGGGCCTGCCGCGCCACACCCTGCTGGCCGATGCCGGCCCGGCGGTGGCCAAGACTGATCCGGCCCTGGTGCCTGAGACCAAGCCCAAGAAGCCGCGCGCCGCTCGCCGCTGAGGCGCTATGCCTGGCCGCTGCGGCGGTCGGGCTGTATCGGAGAGGCTCCTGGCTCAGGTGCTTCCCCCATACAGCCACGCAAAGACGTGAACCCATGACCCAAGACAGCGTTAGCACCACCTCCCTGGCCGCCGCCATCGTCGTCGCCGATCTTGATCGGGCGCTGATCGCCGCGCTCGACCTGACCACCCTGGGTCTTTGCACCAAGCAGTTGGGCGACCTGGCTCGCGCCAACATCCGATCCGTCGTCGATCTCCAGTGCACCAGCCTGGAAGAGCTCATCGACATTCCGGGTATCCGCTACCGGGGCGCTGCGCACATCCACAACCTGCTTCGCGCCCATGGCCTGTGCTTGGCCGACGGCCCGGAGGTGGATTTCGGCAATCCCTCCCTGCTGGACATGCGGGTGCCCTACGAATACCGCCAGGTGCTGTATCCGGCCGGCGTGGTGGATCTCTTCACCCTGGTGCAGTTCAGCGTTGAGGAACTGGCCGGCTTCGAGACCCTCGGCCTGGTGGGTGCCAAGTACCTGGATCAGGTCGCCCGTAACTTCTGCCAGCCGCTTGCGCAGGAGGCGCGGGCCGCCGCCTGACCCCCGATTGCGCCCACGGCAGTGTGGGCTGCATGGGAGAGCGCCCTGCCAGGACCCGCACCTTTTCCTGGTGAGCCCTGGTAGGACGCTCTACCGATGCAGGTGAATGCGCAGGCTGATGCGCGAGTGCTTCTATTCCAGCAGGTACAGAGCGAGCTTTCAGGAAGCCGAGCGGCACAGGGGCGGCAGGGCCTCGTCAACAACCCTGAGCTGGAAACCTGATGCCGGAGATTCAGCACCGGCCACCTGCACCACGCGCCCAGGGTATCGGGCGCCGCGACCGCAAGTCGCTTGCTGCGCACAGCGTGCACTCGAAGCCGCTACCAGAGCGCCCCGGATGGAGTAACCGGGACCCACTCAACCGTTACCGAGGTCCAGCATGCACAAGCCCACTCCCGAGAGCGTCGCCGCCTCGATCAAGAGCATCCAGTACCACCGCTGGGAAGGCACGGCTTACACCAGCTGCCTGATCGAGCGTGATGATGGCCTACTGGTCGATGGCTACTCCTGTCCGATCGATGCCGGGGATTACGATCAGGCCCTGGGCGAACAGGCAGCCTACAAGCGCGCCTTTGAAAAGCTGTTCGGTCACGCCGTGTCCTCATGCTTCGAGCGTCGTGCCATGCTGGCTGGTGCACAAGACGTGCTGAGCCGTTGCGGTATTGGTAGCGAAGACATCACCCGTCATCTGGGTGACGTATGACGTATGAGCCACACATCCCCCAAACGTGCGAGTGCCGCTACGACGAGATCGGCGGCCATCTGACCTGGTGCCTGGGATGCCGTGAGGCTGAGGAGAGCCGCAAGCTGTCCCCTCGCCCCAATCGCTTGCGCGCCTGGCTGACCACCCGCCGAGCCGATATGGCCGTGCAGCCGCACACCCTGGTGGACATCCAGCTACGTGAGGGCACCGCCTTCCTCTACAAGGGCGTGAAGGTCACCGCCGGCGGCAATATGCGCATGACCATGCGGGAGGGCGATGTCATCGAGCTGCGCAACCGCCTCGGCATGTCGGTACGCTGGAAGCGCTGGGCCCGTCGCGCCCTGTACGCCTGCGCCGCCCTGGGCTACTTCTGCCTGACGGCCGTAACCGGTCATGAGGCCTACACTGCCGCCCTGGCTGGTGCCTACAGCCTCTCCGTGTCCCTGAGTGCCGCCACCCTGTTCTGGGCCGGCCTGGTCGAGCGCGCCGTCTACCGCCTCCCCAATCCCTACCTGTCCAAGCATCATCGTTAATACCACCCCTATAGGGCGATCCCTTTCGGAAAGCCCCCTCCGCTTCGTCCTATAGCACCTCATACCCTGGTGCTCGCATACCTGCCCTAGTCGGCAAGGCTCGATACCCCGCAACGCCTACGGTTCCCATTGCTCGAACAGCAGGGCGCTCCGTGGCTGTGTTCCTCTCATTCCTGCAAGGTTCTCCCTATGGCTCCCAAGCCCAAGGCGGATAAGCCAGCTCCCAAGGCCAAGCCCAAGCGCGCCCCTCGATCCAAGGCTACGCCCAAGGAGGAGGCACCCATTCCCGTGATGCTCGATCCCAAGCTGTCCGCTGAGGATGAGCTGGTCTCTGGCATGGATCCGCAACACGTCCAGTTCGTGGATGAGTACCTGCGGACCTACAACCAGACCAAGGCCTACATGGCGGTCTACAACGTCCAGAGCACCGGCGGGGCATGTGCGAGTGCGCATCGCCTGCTAAATTCCGCTAAGGTCCGGGCGCTGATGGCGCTGCGCATCAAGGTCCTCTTCGAGAAGAGCGAAGACCTTCAAACGCGCGTGCTAGAGCAGCTGGTGGCCGTGGCGTTCGCTGACCCAAACGAACTCATGGAGATGCGCCGGGAGTGCTGCCGCTTCTGCTACGGGGAGGATCACCTGTATCAGTACAAGCCAGGCGAGTGGCGCAACCGGCAGCGCAAGTGGGAGGAGGACCTGCGCAAGGCCCTGGAGCGCAACCCTGACGCCAGCGACGCTGACCTACCGCCCGAACCCGATCCCGAAGGCGGGACGGGCTACGATCCACGCAAAGAGCCGGTCGAGAGCTGCCCGGAGTGCTACGGCGAAGGCATCGAGCGCGAGGTGTTCAAGGACACGCGCAACCTGTCTCCGTCCGCTCAGGCACTGTATGCCGGCGTGAAGCGCACCAAGGAAGGTCTGGAGCTGATGGTGCACAACCAGGAGCGGGCCCGTGAGACCCTGATGAAGATCCTGCGCCTGTACGACGAGCGCCAGGAGACCGTGGTCAATCTGGTGAGCGCGGCCGAGCTGGATGCCCTGTATGAGCGTTCGATGAAGCAGGCGGAGGCCAATCGGGCCAAATTCACCGGTGCCGCTGCCCCTCGGCGCAACCTGTAGCGAGCGGAGCGGCCCGTAGGCGCAGCAAACGGCTATCACCCTGTGCATGGGTAGCGGGTAGGGGGTAGATCGCGCAATAGGCTGCCGTTGCTGGCGTCCAACCGTTCGTGATCCCGACGCACGGGCCAGCAAGATGGGAAAGTAAGGTCTAAAATTGTAGCACCTGCTATTGTGAACTGTATCACCTGATGCGAAAATACTTCGGCCAAACCCTGGCGTTTTACCGAAGTTTCTTCGTCTTTCGGGTGCCTACAATGCCTCTCCCTTTGCCTACCGCCTGCGATGTCGAGCAGCAGAAGCCGGATGTTACGGGCGCCCTGCTGCTGATCGCGCGGATTCTCACTCAGTACCGCTACCGCTACGGCAGTGAGCAGCAGCTCCACGAGCGGCTCGCCGACGTGCTGAGCACCTATCAAGTCGCCTATCGGCACGAGCACATCCTTGACGCGCAGAACCGCGCCGACTTCTTCCTGGAAGAGTCCGGCCTGGTGATCGAGGTCAAGGTGGACGGCTCGCTGGCCCAGGCGCTGCGCCAGGTACATCGGTATCTCAAGCTGCCCCAGGTGTCCGGTGTTCTGCTGGCCGGCACGCCCACCTGGGCGCTGGAGGGCATCCACGAGCTGCCCGCCTACCTGGCCGGAGCCCTGCGCATGTGCCGGCTGGAGCGCCAGGCGTTATGAGAACCTCCATCCCGCGCCGGCCTGGCGCCACGCCCCCGGTCAGTTACCCGCAGCTGGTGCTGCTGGCCAAGCAAGGCCACAGCATCCGCCAGTGCGCCGAGATCATGGGCGTCGGCCGTGAGGCGCTGCGCGCCTATGTCCATCGCCTGGGCGATCAATCTCCTTTCTCCAGCCGCTGGGTGGCCCAGAACTGGGTTCGCACTAGTGGCGAGACCGTCGTGGCCACCGCCCGCCGGCTGGCGCCCACGCACACCCTCATCCAGGTGGCCAAGGTGATCGGCTACGGCGACGGGTGCGCGCTGGTCAAGGCGCTGGCCGTTCGTGGCGTCACCCTGGAGTTCAAGCCCGACCCATACAACGCCCGCCGCTGGGCGCGAGGTGCCGCATGACCTGCACCGTCTCCCATCACGTCGGGCGTTCAGTCGCGACGGTCAAGGGCACTCCCTCGCCTCGCCCCAGTCGCTGGGACGTCACCGTATGGGTTCAGCTGCCTTCGGGCGAAAAGACGACCCACAGCCTCGTGATCCCGAGCGCCACGGTAAGTGATCTCGTTCCCGCAATCGGGGACCGCATAGACGAGCTGATCGCCGAGCTGGGCAATGAAGTCGCCGACGCCGGCTGGATGGCGCACGGCCGTGGCCCAGGCAAGCGGCGCAAGCACTGATTCGCTACACCACACCAACCAGACCGGCAGAGCCGGCAAAGGACATCACCATGACGATGCGCGATCAAAAGGCGATGAACGAGCAGCTGACCCAGCTGCGCCAGGAAGGCCTGAGCATTGACGGCGACAACCGCTACAAGGACGACCTGATCGACGTGGCCATAGGCGCCATGCTGCGGGGCTTCCAAGCTGGCCAGGAGCCACCCGAGGGGCACTGGTGCTGGCGCTTCTATGAGATCGGTAAGGCAGAGCGAGACGAGCTGGCCAAGCTGACGGCTGATCACGATCGCAAGAAGGCGCGCGTCGAAGATCTTGAAGGACGCATCTGCGACCTCCTGAGCACCAACCCTTATGCGAGGCTCACGGCCTTGCAAGGTCGGTTATCTGAGGCGGAGGGTCTGCTGGATCGCGTCGTCACCCAGGTCGGCAGGACGATCACCAGCGAGCTGCGTGAAGAGATCGACGCACTCCTCGCCAGCTATACCGATCCCGCCGTGTGCGTCCACCCAGAGCCTGTCGCGCACCTGACCGTGGAGGTTCGGGGCCGTAGCACTCAGGTGGGTATCGAGTGGCCGAATGGGCTGCACACAACGCTGCCGGCTGGCGAATACCCGCTCTACACAACCCAGGGTGCTGTGCGAGGTGCCGACCATGCGTAGTCTGCCCTTCATGGAGGAGATCCTTGCGGACCTGCGCCGCTTTGCGGAGTGCGTCGAGGACAACAACGACGTGAACCTAGAGCGCTCTCGCTTCGACCTGCTGGTGCAGCTGGGCCTGCTGGAGCGCGTCCAGCGCAGCCCGGCGCGGTGGATGATGACCCAGGCCGGTGAGGATGCGATCGCCCAGCCCGCTGCTGGTGGACTGGCACCTTACGTCGTCGGGAATCAGTACCGGACACAGGCTGGCGACCTCGTGCGCTTCGTGGCCGTCCACAACGAGGGCAAGAGCTACGAGACCATGGAGGACGAAAGCGGCGTCAACCGCTACACCCGGCGTGATTCCGGGCGCGTCACCGGAACCGCTCATGACTACAGCGATCCACGAAACACCCCGCCGCTCTGGACCGCCCCGCCTGCTGCTTTTTCTGTGGGCGCTAGTGAGTCGGCGGCGACCCGGCTGGTGCTGCCTACGCCCGAACAGGTTATGCACGTCGTCATGCGGTTTCAGTGGGAAGACCGAAAGAACGGCACCGGCACGACGAATTGGGCGGCCAACCTCGGCATGGCGGTCGTCGAGTACGTCGCTCGCTTGAACAAAGTCCCGCCTGCCGCCGCGCATGCGGATGAGCCAGTGCAATACCGGCTGCTTCGCCTGGGCGAGGTCATTCTGGTGACCGATGAGCTGCTGATGGACGACTGCACTACCTGGCAATCCATGAGCGACGGCCAGCAACTGGGCATTGGCTGGGGGTGGTATGCGGGGCTGGTGCCGATGCGCCGTGTAGAGCCCGCAATGCGCGCCCAAGGCGGCGAAGGTGGTCGAGCATGAGCCTCATTCCTCACACCGGCTGGCGCCGCCGCCAGCTGGAGGCGCTACTGCTCCAGCTAGCCGCTTGCATCCTGCGCGGCCGCAACGTGAGCCGCTCCGGCGTGATCTCGCGCCACGACAACAATGACACCCACGGCATGGCCGAGCGCCTGGACGCTATCGCCCGCCGGATCACGACCCAGTACCGGGAGCAGCACGATGCCTGACTATCAATACAACACGGATCCCGTCTGCCCGCATTGCGGCGCCGAAGTGCGCGACTCGTGGGAGCTGTTCAAGGACATGGAGGAGACGGTGGAGCACGAGTGCGGGAGCTGTGAAAAGCCGTTCAGCATCACCCGCGAGGTCACGTTCCACTACTCGGCAAAAGGAGCTACCTACCATGGCTGACTCGGCGATGAAGGCGGTGCTGACCATAGAGCTCGAAGCCAAGGCCTTGGACTGGGCGGTGGCGGATGCTATCGGCCTGGAGTGCCCAAGCGAATGCGACGCGGATGGTGTGTGGCGCCGGTGGTATCAGCCTCTGCATAGCGATGGCGAACCCACCGGAGACATGGAGCCTTTCCATCCCTCCATCGACTGGACTCAGTGTGGCGCCTTGATCCATGCCCACCTGGTGAGCGTGCGCGCACCGGATAACGCCGGCGGCTGCTGGACGGCCTGGCTGCCCAAATTCGGCCGAGCGTTCAACCAGGGAGGCACCACCGCACAGATCGCCGTCTGCCGCGCCATCGTCCTGTCCAAGCTGGGGCCCGCTGTCGCCATTCCGTCCGAGCTACTGGAGAGCCTGGCATGACCGCAGCCCTACCCCAGGCCCTCAATGTCCGCGCCTTCGGCTCGATCGCCTTCGACGGCCGCAGCTGGATCGTCTCCGCCGACCCCCAGGTTCGCGCCAGGCTCAAGCGGGTCTTCCCCCGCGCGCCGCAGCACGCCGCCAATACCCTGCCCCTGCTGGCCAGCGCCGAGAACAGCCGCGAGCTGCTCTGGTTCACCCAGCGCTATCCCATGACCATGGACCTGGCCACCCGCGAGCGCATGGAGCGCCTGGCTGCCGAGCACGTGCGCACCGAGCAGGACCTGGCTGATCTCCTCGCTGGCCGGCGCGAAGTGCCCGCATTCAGCCTGGCCAAGCCCGAACGCCAGTACCAGGCCTATGCGGCCGCCCAGATGATGATCAAGGGCGGCCTGCTGGTCGCCGACGATCTCGGCCTGGGCAAGACCGTGACCGCCATGTGCGCGATGGCGCTGGCGGGCAACCTGCCCACTGTGGTGGTCTACCCTGCCTCGCTGCCGAACCACTGGCCGGAGAAGCTGGCGGAGTTCTGCCCTGGGCTGCGCGTGCACCACGTGAACAAGGGCTCGCCCTACCCGCTGATCAAGCAGCCGCGCCAGCGCCGCACGGATCTCTGGGACACGCTGCCTGACGTGATCCTGATCAGCTATCACAAGCTGCGCGGCTGGGCGGAGGTGCTGGCCGAGCTGGTGCAGTACGTGGTCTTTGAAGAGTGCCAGCAGCTGCGCAGCTCCGGCACCGAGATCTACACGGCGGCCAAGCACCTGCGCGCCCACGCCCGGTACTGCATGGGCCTGTCCGCAACCCCCATCTACAACTACGGCGGCGAGTTCTGGAACGTCATCGACGTGATCCTGCCCGACTGCCTGGGCGACCGGGACGAGTTCCTGCGCGAGTGGTGCGTGCGCGACTATGGCGACGACAAGCCCCGCCTGGCTGATGCCGAAATGTTCGGCGAGTACCTGCGCCGCGAGGGGATCATGCTGCGCCGCACCCGCGAGGAGGTCGGTCGCGAGCTGCCGGAGCTGACCAAGATCACCCACGAGATCGAGCACGACGAGGGCGTGCTGCGCCGGGTGAAGACCGACGCGGTGGAGTTGGCCAAGACAATCCTGGATGCGAACGAGCGCTACCGGGGCGAGCACATGCAGGCCGCCGGCGAGTTCGACCGGCTGATGCGCCAGGCCACCGGTGTGGCGAAGGCACCCTTCGTGGCGGAGTTCACCCGCATGCTGCTTGAGCAGGGCGAGCAGGTGCTGGTCTTCGCGTGGCACCGGGAGGTCTATTCGATCCTCCAGGAGGCGCTGGCCACCTACAGCCCTGTGCTCTACACGGGCAGCGAGTCGCCCAATCAGAAGCAGGCCGCCAAGGACGCCTTCGTGGCTGGCCAGGCACGGGTAATGCTGATCTCGGTTCGCGCCGGCGCCGGCGTCGATGGGCTACAGCACGTCTGCGCGACCACTGTGCATGCCGAGCTGGACTGGTCGCCGGGCGTGATCGAGCAGAACATTGGCCGCGTCCACCGCGATGGCCAGCAGCGCCCCGTGCAAGCGTTCTTCCCACTCTCCAGTGACGGCACTGACCCGATCATGTGCGAGGTCCTGGGCGTGAAGCGTGAGCAGATCGAGGGCGTGCGCAACCCTGGCCAGCACTTGGTCGAGCGAGCCGACCTGGGTGAGAACCAGCTCAAGCACCTGGCGCGGCGCTATCTGGTGGCCCAGGGCGAGGCGTTGCCCGAGGTGGCGGTGTCTGAACCTGCCCGCCCGGTACTGCCCCGCCCGGAAAAGGCCGTGCCGGCACCCGTGCAGCCCACTGTCGCTCAGTTCGATTTGCTGTAGCACCTGATGTAGCGTGGAAAAAACGACAGAACGGGTCTATACCTCTTATGTCGCTGCTTTCACCCCCGCCTTGCCCAGTTCGCTGGGCTTTTTCTTGCCCACAAATTGTAGCACCTGCTATTGAAATGAGCCTCACCCGATGGGAAGATGCTTCGCACATTCCAGCTAGTTGGTAGCTGTGAAGTTGCTTCCTTTCGGAGTAGGCGAAATGGCACGACCCAAGACACCCAATCAGCTGGAGGCGGTATGCGCCGCCTGGAACGCTGAGCATGCGATCGGCACCGTGGTGGACTACCAAGAAGTGCGCGGCCGTGGCGAAACCACCCTGCGCACCAAGACCCGTAGCGAGGCCCAGGTGCTGAGCGGGCACTCTGCGGTGGTCTGGCTGGAGAACAAGTCCGGCTGCGTCATGCTGAGCCACTGCACCCCGGTAGACGAAGAGGCCACGGCATGAGCGCCCAGAACGAGTCGGCCGCCGTGCCGAGCGCCTCGGCTGAAAAGCCTGAGTGCTTCCTCCTCTCGATCAGCGATGCGCACGCGGATGGCGCCGCCATGGTGCCGCACGAGCTGGGCGGCTGGGTTCGCTACGCCGACTGGAAGAAGGCGGCTGAGCGCGGCGGCGATCCCGAGAGCTGGAGCGATGACCAGATGCGTGCCTTCCTGGCCACCGCGCTGCGCCACGTTGAGGTGACGGGTGAGCTGCGCTGCCAGGACATCCGTGACGCCTTCCGCATGATGCGCGAGCAGCACCAGGCCAGCCCCCATGTCTAAGCTGGCCGACAAGCAGCAGCGCTGCGAGCTGGTCAATCAGGCGATACGCATCATCGCGAGCTACGGCCGCCGGTTCTTCTACTGCAAGTCCCAGGACACCTGGGCGAGCATGGAGGTGGACGCGCGCGGACGGGTCTGGTTCGTAGACCACTACACCCGGCGCCGCGTCTACACCCACGAGGCCTCGTTCGGTAACGACTGGAACGGTTTCTCCCACGGCGGCACGCTGCGCAACCTGGTGGAGCTGTTCCGCGACTACATCCGCACCGGTAAGCCGCTGCATCCCGGCTACCTGGGCCACGAGCGCGAGAACGGATCGAACATCTGGGGCTATGAGCCCGAGGCGATGGCCATCGTCCGTGCCCAGGCCAGCGCGCTGGCGATGTTCCGCCAGCCGGAAGGGGCGCAATGATGGGCTGCTGCGATGGATGGCGCCTGGACGAAAGCGAGGGCTTCGTAGACGAATGCCCGTCGTGCGGCGAGCGCACGGTGGATGGTACGGCGCAGTCGGGCTGCAACTACTCGCCCGTCGCCTGCAAGACCTGCGGGTCGCGCCCCTGTGATGAGAGCTGCTGATGACTAGCCAATCCATGAACATTCCCTCGCCCTGGGAGCTGCTGGTGACGGCCGCTGCCCGAGGCGAGTCCATCACCCTCACCAGCGAACAGGCGCACCTGCTGGGCTGCCATCGGGTAGTGGAGAGCCAGGCGTCCAGCGCGCGTATCGATCGGGAGAAGGTCGCGCTGATGGAACAGGCGGGCCCGGACGACTTCGTTGTGCTGAGCCTCAATCACACCCAGCGCCGGCATCGAGCTGTCACCCTCTGGCAGGCCGACGACAAAGGCTACTGCTGGCGCCTGTCCGGGGCTGGCATCTACCAGCGCGAGCAGGTCATGCAGCACCTGGGCTACTACAACGATGGCTGCTCCAACCTGGCGGTGCCCCTGGCGACGGCGAGATCCCTTGCGCGCGTCGTCGGGTACGACACCAGGGAGCAGGGCGTGTGCCTCGCGAATGATCGCCCAACCTGGCAGGCGCTGATTGCATCGGCGATCGCTGCACCTGCGACAACCCCCTGTCCCGAATACCGAGGCGCCAAGCGCCGGAGGCAGGCATGAGCGCCCCGATCTACTGCCGCACCACTGGCTCGAAAGCGGCGGGCTGCACCTGCTTCCGCTGCAACCCGCCGGCGCCGGCCAGCCGCGCTGTCACCCCATAACGAGAACGCAAGGACATCACCATGATCGACCGTATCCAAGCCGCGCTGCTGGCACTGATCGTCTACCTGGATCGCTTCCACTGCGATACCCGCCTGCGCGAAGCCGACCTGGGCCGCTATCGCGTCGTCTACCCCGAAGGCCACGCCTCCGGCCGCATGTACTGGCCAACCGCGCGTGACTACTCGCGCATGTTCGGCGGCGAGGTGCAGCACCTTCAGACTGGCCGGCGCATCCTCACTCAGCGTGGCAAAGGCCAGGAGGTGGCCCATGGCTGATGCCTCCGCCGAGGTGCGTGGCCTGCTGCTGCGCGACCGCGCCCGTGTGTTCGCCACCGCCGCCCATGCAGCGGTCGGCCAGGTGCGCAAGTACACCGGTGAGCCCTACATCGAGCACCCGCGCGAGGTGGCCGGCCTGGTCGCCATGGCGACGGGTGACGATCCCGAGCTGGTCGCTGCTGCCTGGCTGCATGACGTGGTTGAGGATACCCAGGTCTCCGAGGCCGACGTGGAGCGTGAGTTCGGCGCCACCGTTCGCCACCTGGTGGCAGGCCTGACGGACGTCTCGCGGCCCGAGGATGGCAACCGCAGCGCCCGCAAGGCCATCGACCGCGAGCACACCGCAGCGCAGTCCCCAGGCTGCAAGACGGTCAAGCTGGCCGACCTAATCAGCAACACCCGCAGCATCGTGCAGCACGACCCCGAGTTCGCGCGGGTATACGTCCAGGAGAAGCTCCTGCTGCTGGAGGTCTTGGGCGATGGCCATCCTATCTTGCTGGCTCAGGCACGAGATCAGGTGCAGCAGGCTGCGCGTGATTTGGGGATACTGTCCGAGTGATCACTGGGGCATGCCCCGCAACCGTTGGAGTAGTACACATGAGCAGTAACCCATCCCAAGCAGCTGTCCCCGAGGTGATCCCTGGCCAGCTATCACTGCGTGAATATTTTGTAGCACATGCGCCAGAGGTCCCCGGCTGGTTTGAGCCGGAATTACCCGAAGTGGAATGGCCCGACGAATTTCCTTCCGGTAGCGATCTCGGCCAGATTGCCAGGAAAGCCCTGGCAGAAAACTGGTCCCGTGAGCACGCTGAAAACGTCACTGGATCATGGTTGGTTGAAGAGCGAGAGCTGTTCATTAGCTACCTGACCCAGTACCACGTTGCCAAGCATCAAAGCGAAGAGAATGTTAAGAACCGATCAGCTGAGCGCAGCTTTCAATGGCCGCTGTACTGGGCCGACAACATGATCAGACGGCTGAACAAGTAGCCCAGTCGCGTCCTCTCACTCCGCTTCACTCGCTATATTTTGTAGCATCTGCTATTGAGATTGGTATCACCTGATGCGAAGATGCTTCCGGCGAACACGCTAGTTCGAAACCGCGAAGCAACTTCCCGCCAGGTGGACCATGACCCTCGACTCCGTCAAGCAAAGCATCCAAGACTTCTTCGGCGACACCTCCCGCAGCCGCTCCGAAACCCGTGAGGGCCTCGAAGAGCTGCGCGATGACGTGGACACCCTGCTCGAAAGCCTCCAGGACGACGACGAGTAAAGCGCGGGGCCCGGTCTGCCGGGCTCTTCGCGAGAGGGCGTCCTGCTGTGCGCCTTCCCCCGAGAAGCCATAGCGAGAGGTCTCCCCTCATGAAGTACGCCCCCACCTTGGCCACCCTGGCCCTGCTGCTGGCCGGCTCCGCCCAGGCGGCAGTCGTAGCCCGCGCGCCGGTCGTTTCGGTCCGTCCTGCCGCACCCGTAGCGCGCCCCTCGGCGAGTGCGCCGCGTGTCTCTACTGCTGGCCCCGCCATGCGTCGCAGTCCTACCACGTCGAGCAGCTCCAGCGCCGCCAGCCTGGTGCCGCTGTATGTCGCCGCAGGCGCCCTGGGACTGGCCGCCACTCATTCCAGCGCCAGCGACGCCAGTACCGCCTCTTCCGTGCAGGTGGCCACGCCCTTGCTGACCATCTGCTCCACCGAGGAGGTGGCCAAGGCGAAGGCCTGGCAGGAGGACTGCAACCAGTTGAATGAGGTGCAGGAGACCTATTGCCCCCTGCTCTCCTACTTCCGCTATTGCCACGAGGCCGCGCCTGCTGACATCCAGGGGCTCAAGCCGGTGAGCGAGCGCTATCGCCACGTCTACCTGCGCGAGACGCCGCCCAAGCCGGCGCCGGCCGCCATTCCCATGGGCCGCGCGCTGTAAGGCGCGGCACCCATAACCAGAAAGTACGGAGTCACCACCATGGAAAACCAGCAGTTCGAGATCATTCCCAGCGAGACGCCCGCCGCCTACAAAGACATCGACGCGGTGATGGCGGCGCAGAGCGATCTGGTGGACATCGTTCACACCCTGCGCCAAGTCGTCTGCGTGAAGGGGTGAGCCATGCAGCCAACTAGCCAGATACTGCAAATGCTCGAAGCCATGGGTCGGGCCCCTGATCCAGCCGACCCTGTCGTCACCATCACCCTGGCCGGCGCTAAGGAGCTGCTCAAGCTGCTGGACGATGGGCGCCCCGAGGTGCTGGACGATCGCCTATGGGTGAACGAGCTGCGCGCGGCGATCGACCAGGAGCAGCCGGAGCTGTGGGGCACCTGGAGCGTGGGCCCCAATGAGTTCCATCCCTCCATGAGCAAGGAGGGCGCCGAGCGCGATCGCCGGGAGA